>NZ_LQOM01000026.1 GCF_002101595.1 Mycobacterium celatum | reverse complement strand
AGTATAGCCACCCGGCGGTGGTGGCGGTGGGGGCGGTTGATCGGTCATCGCCTCTCCCTTATGCGGGGTTAGCTGGACGGGGCGGGACCAGGCTACCCGAGGGGCACCCGAGAACCTGCCGACGTGACGCGCCGCAAGAAAGCTTCGTTACGATGCACTGTGATGCTGTAACGTGCCTGGCGCGACCATCATCCAGCTGACAGTGATGGTTCTCTTCCCGAAGTAATTTGCTGGGATGGTGTCCCGCTACTTTCGCCGCGGTCCCTCGGACAGAAACCCCAACAGGTCGTGGCGGGTGATCACGCCCACCGGTTTGCCTTCTTCGACCACCATCACGGCGTCCCAATCCCGCAGCGCCTTGGCCAGCGCGCTGACCAACTCGCCGGCCCCGATCATCGGCAGCGCGGGACTCATGTGCAGCGCGACGGCGTCGGCCAGTTTGGCGCGCCCCTCGAAGACCGCGGAGAGCAGTTCGCGCTCCGAGACACTGCCGGCCACCTCGCCGGCCATCACCGGCGGCTCGGCACCGACGACGGGCATCTGCGACACCCCGTACTCGCGCAGGATGCCGATCGCGTCGCGCACGGTTTCCGACGGGTGGGTGTGCACCAGGTCGGGCAGCTTTCCGGATTTCCCGCGCAGCACGTCGCCGACCGTGGGTTGTTCGAGCGACCCGTCGAGCGGGGTGCGCAGAAAACCGTAGGACGACATCCAGGCGTCGTTGAAGATCTTCGACATGTAGCCGCGGCCGCCGTCGGGCAGCAGCACGACGACCAGCGCGTCGGGCCCGGCGTCCTCGGCGACCTTCAACGCGGCCACCACCGCCATCCCGCACGAGCCGCCGACCAGCATGGCCTCCTCGCGGGCCAGCCGCCGGGTCATGTTGAACGAGTCGGAGTCGGACACCGCGATGATCTGGTCGGGCACTTCGGGGTCGTAGGCCTGCGGCCAGAAGTCCTCGCCGACCCCCTCGACCAAATACGGTCGGCCGCTGCCGCCGGAGTACACCGAGCCCTCCGGGTCGGCGCCGATGACGCGTACCGCGCCGCCGGAGACCTCCTTGAGGTAGCGGCCGGCGCCGGTGATGGTCCCGCCGGTGCCGATGCCGGCCACGAAGTGGGTGACCTTGCCGTCGGTGTCGGCCCAGATCTCGGGTCCGGTCGTCTCGTAGTGGCTGGCCGGGCCCTCCGGGTTGGAGTACTGGTCGGGTTTCCACGCGCCGTCGATCTCGGCGACTAGCCGGTCGGACACGCTGTAGTAGCTGTCCGGGTGGTCGGGCGGCACCGCCGTCGGGCACACCACGACCTCGGCGCCGTAGGCGCGCAGCACGTTCTGCTTGTCCTCGCTGACCTTGTCCGGGCAGACGAAAATGCATTTGTAGCCGCGGGGCTGGGCGACGAGCGCCAACCCGACGCCGGTGTTGCCGGAGGTGGGTTCGACGATGGTGCCGCCCGGCTTGAGCTGCCCGCTGGCCTCGGCGGCGTCGATCATCTTCTCGGCGATGCGGTCCTTGCTGCTCAACCCGGGGTTGAGGTATTCGATCTTGGCGACGACGCGACCGGCGCCCGGCGGCACCACCGAGTTCAGCTGGACCAGCGGGGTATTGCCGATGAGTTCACTGATGTGCCGCGCGATCCGCATACCTTCATGGTCTCAGGTGCGCAGTTGGGTATTAGCCGGTGGCCTCGCGGATGTACTCGCCGATCTGTCGCAGCGAGCGCGTGGCCTCCGGCACCAGCGGCGCGGCCAGCTGGAAGTCGTGAATCTGACCGGGCCAGATCCGCACCTCGGCCGGCACACCCGCGGCAGCCAGCTTGGCGGCTGCCAGCTGCGCGTCGTACAGCAGAACTTCGGAGCCGGACACGTGGATCAACGTCCGCGGCAGGCCCGGTTCGATGTGGTCCAGCGGCTCGTACAGCGCTTCGGGCTTGCCGTCGACAATGCTCTTGGCGGCGGCGCTGGCGACCAATGCAACCAACGCGTCGAACGCCTTTGCGGGGAACATCGCGTCGGTCTTGATGTTGGGATGGGACTGCTTGGGCTCCTTGGCCAGCTGCATCAACGGCGAAATCGCCACCAGCGCAGCGGGTTCCTCGTTCTCCTCCTGCAGCCGCTGCGCGAGCGCCAGCGCAAGGTAGCCGCCTGCAGAGTCGCCGGCCAGCACGATCTGGTCCGGCTCGTAACCGCGCAGCCGCAGCCAGCGGTAGGCGTCGTAGCAGTCGTCGAGCGCCATGCCGACCGAGTGCTTGGGAATCAGCCGGTAGTTGACCACCAGCACCGGGGAGTCGGCGAACCGCGACAGCGCATTGACGATCCTGCTGTGCGAGTGCACCCCGCAGGTGAGGAAGGCTCCGCCGTGCAGATAGAGCACCACCCGGCGCGTCCCGTCGGCGGGCAACACCCCAGGGGCGCGAACCAGCTGAGCAGTGGCATTCGGCAGGCCCACCGTGGCCCGGATGGTGCCCGGAGCCGGCAGCAGCACCCGGGACGCGAAGTCGACCAGACCGAACGGCCACGGCATGTGCGGGACATGGCTGCCGACGGCCAGAACTGGCCGGATGGTCAGATGAGACGCCACCGACATCAACCGGGCGGGGACGCTGGGACCGCTCTCGAAGACCTCGACGGGCGAGCCGTCGCTGACGGAAAACCTGCGCGCCCGCAACGGATCGCGGACGCGGAGACGATTACCGGAAAGGCCGGGAACCTTGGTCGGTGCGGTCATGCTCACCACTTCCTACGTCGTTGTAGTCAGTCGACGAAGTAGCAGAGCATCCGGTTCAGCCCTTGCCTTACAAGGGAGTACCCGCCCAGGCACTCAGCCAACCTCGCAAACTTAGCTTGGCACCTATAAAAGTTTCAACAATCAAAGAGTCTCATTCGATACCAGTTTTGGTCCGCTCTGTAACCGAGCCGTGTCGGCGGTGCCAGACCATCCGCCGATGCCGACTTAAACTGGTGGGGTGGACATTCGCGTGCCGCGGCGATCAATGGTTGCTTTGGCTGCGGCGGGTGCGCTGGCGTCGACGGGCACGGCCTATCTGGGCGCGCGCAGCCTGCTGATCAGCCAGGCGCAGCATGCCCGCAGTGTGATCCCCAAAGCCTGGGACATCCCGCCCCGAGCAGACGGCATCTACACCCGCGGCGGCGGACCCGTGCAGCGCTGGCAGCGCGGAACACCCGTGGACCTGCACCTGATGGTCTTCGGCGACTCCACGGCCACCGGGTACGGCTGCCGCAACGCCGACGAAGTCCCCGGCGTGTTGCTGGCCCGCGGTCTCGCCGAACAGACCGGCAAAAGCGTCCGGTTGAGCACCAAGGCGATCGTCGGGGCGACGTCGAAAGGGTTGTCGGGCCAGGTCGACGCGATGTTCGTGGCCGGTCCGCCACCGGATGCGGCGGTGATCATGATCGGCGCCAACGACGTCACCGCGCTCAACGGCATCGGGCCGTCGGCGCGGCGGCTCGGCGCGGCGGTGCGGCGGCTGTGCGCCAGCGGCGCGGTGGTCGTCGTCGCCACCTGCCCCGACTTCGGCGTGATCACCGCGATCCCCCAGCCGCTGCGCTGGGCGGCACACACCCGCGGTCTGCGACTGGCCCGTGCCCAGGCCGCCGCGGTACGGGCAGCCGGCGGCGTGCCGGTACCGCTCGCCGATCTGCTGGCGCCGAACTTCCGCCACTCGCCAGCCCTGTTGTTGTCCGACGACCAGTACCACCCCTCGGCGGCCGGCTATGCGCTGGTGGCCGATCAGCTGCTGCCCGCGTTGTGCAATGCGCTGGGCGAATCCAGCCGCGACCTGACGCCGGCGCTGCTGACGGCTAACACGGGCAGCGAATCCCGGCGGGGACGCGCACGAGACGTCGTGTCGCGGCTGCTGCGACGGCACACCACCGGGGTGCCGGCCCCCGTCGTCATGACGGCGGGTGCGTAACGGCTCAAGTCGATTGCCCGCGTTCTCCTCGGGCCACGCGGTGGCCCGCATCGTCGGCGGGCTAGATTCGGTCTAACCGAACCGATAGAGGGAGCCGATCGTGCCGGAAGCCGTCATCGTCTCAACTGCCCGCTCGCCAATTGGCCGCGCCGGCAAGGGATCCTTGGTCAACATGCGGCCGGACGACCTGGCCGCGCAAATGGTGCGCGCCGCGCTCGACAAGGTGCCCGCGCTCAACCCCCACCAGATCGACGACCTGATCATGGGCTGCGGCCAGCCGGGCGGCGAGTCCGGCTACAACATCGCCCGGGTCGTCGCCGTCGAACTCGGCTATGACTTCCTGCCGGGCACCACGGTCAACCGGTACTGTTCGTCGTCGCTGCAGACCACCCGGATGGCCTTCCACGCGATCAAGGCCGGCGAGGGCAACGCGTTCATCTCCGCCGGCGTCGAGACGGTGTCCCGCTTCGCCAAAGGCAGTGCCGACGGCATGCCCGACACCAAAAACCCGCTGTTCGACGAGGCTCAGCGGCGCACGGAGGCGGCGGCAGCCGGCGCCGACGAATGGCATGACCCCCGCAAGGACGAGGCGCTGCCCGACATCTACATCGCGATGGGCCAGACCGCCGAGAACGTGGCGCTGCTGACCGGGATCAGCCGCGAAGACCAGGACCACTGGGGGGTGCGCAGCCAGAACCGCGCCGAGGAGGCGATCAAGAGCGGCTTCTTCGAACGGGAGATCTCGCCGGTCACGCTGCCCGACGGCTCCACGGTCAGCGTCGACGACGGCCCGCGGCCGGGCACCACGTATGAGAAGGTCAGCCAGCTCAAACCGGTGTTTCGGCCCAATGGCACGGTGACCGCCGGCAATGCCTGCCCGCTCAACGACGGCGCCGCGGCCGTGATCATCACCAGCGACACCAAGGCCAAGGAACTCGGGCTCACGCCGCTGGCCCGCATCGTGTCGACCGGGGTAACCGGCCTGTCCCCCGAGATCATGGGACTGGGCCCGATCGAGGCGACCAAGAAGGCGCTGGCGAACGCGGGCATGTCGATCCGCGACATCGACTTGTTCGAGATCAACGAGGCGTTCGCGGTGCAGGTGCTCGGCTCGGCCCGCGAGCTGGGCATCGACGAGGACAAGCTGAACGTCTCTGGCGGCGCGATCGCGCTGGGTCACCCGTTCGGGATGACCGGTGCGCGTATCACGGCGACCCTGCTGAACAACCTGCAGACCTACGACAAGACGTTCGGCCTGGAAACCATGTGTGTCGGCGGCGGGCAGGGCATGGCGATGGTGCTGGAGCGACTCGCGTAGCGAGCCGCTCCAGCACCTCTTCAGCGTTGACTCTGCGGCTACCAGGCAAAAGTGCGAGTAGCGTGCCTGGTCAGCGCAGAGTCAACGCGTCCCAGGCGCGCTCGACGCGGCGGATGACATCGCAGCCGCGGTGCTCGGCCAGCACCCGGATGTGGGTCCAACCGATCGCGGTTATGTATTCCAGCCGCGCGGTGTCCCAGACATACTGCGGCCGGCTGGTGCGATGTTGGTCGCCGTCGTATTCGACCGCCAGCATGACGTCTTCCCAGCCCATATCGAGGAAGTACTTCGGATAGCCGTCGGGGCCGAGGATGGGAATCTGGGTCTGCGGCCTCGGAAAGCCAGCGTCTATCAGCAATAGCCGCAGCCAGGTTTCCTTCGGTGACTGCGCGCCCGCGTCCACGAGATCCAGCGCGACCTCGAGTTGACGCAGGCCGCGGGTATGCCGATGGTTGGCCGCCAGCTCCCGGACATCGTCCACCTTGAAGTCGGTGGCGGCGGCAAGCGCGTCGAGTCTTGCGACGGCCTGCCTGAGGGTTCCGCGTCTGGCCAGATCAAAGGCGGTGCGCTGCGGAGTCGTCACCCAAAGGCTGCCAAGCTGCTGGGTTTCCCCGTCCAACAAAAGCTCGTCCCGGGTCTTCACTCCCTTGGGCGCTCTGGCGTTGCGCCAGATCAACTCCACGACGGTGTCGTCGTCCACCCACTTGGCGCCATGCAACGCCGACGCGGCGGCGCCGGCGATGACGGCGCCGCGGTGCGACCACAGCCACGCCGCGAGAATGCGTTGCCGCAACGACGGCTGAAGCCGGTTCTCCAGGTAGACGTTCGGCATGATCGCCCGGTAGTACCTGCCCAGCTCATCCCAGCTGACGACGCCCGCCGCGAGCGCTTCGGAGCCAATGAACGGCTGCTTTCCCGATCCCCCCATGCCGGCATGCTGCCAACCCACACCGACATGCTTGTTGACTCTGCGGCTACCAGGCAAAAGTGCGAGTAGCGTGCCTGGTCAGCGCAGAGTCAACGCAAAAGTCGTCAGTCGTTTTGCAGGTAACTGAGCAGACGCAGGATCTCGATGTAGAGCCAGACCAGCGTCACGGTCAGGCCCAACGCGATACCCCAGGCCGCCTTCTCGGGCGCGCCTGCGCGGATCATCTGGTCGGCGGCGTCGAAGTCGATGAGGAAGCTGAACGCGGCCAGCGCGATGCACACCAGCGAGAAGATGATCGCCAGTGGGCCGCCGTTGCGCAGGCCCATGCCCTCGCCGTGGTTGAAGAACCCGATCACGAGGTTGCCGATCATCAGCGCCAGCACACCGAACAGGCCGGCCACGACCATCCGGGAGAACTTCGGGGTGACGCGGATGGCGCCGGTCTTGTAGACGACGAGCATGCCGAAGAACACCCCGAGGGTGCCCAGAATCGCCTGCCCGATCAGCGCGCCGGCGTTCGTGGACGACACCGTGATGTTGGCCAGGATGAACGAGATGGCGCCGAGGAATAGGCCCTCCAGCGCGGCGTAGCTCAGCACGATCGCCGGGCTGTCCTGCTTGCGTCCGAACGTGGCGATCAGCACCAGCGCCAGGCCACCGAAGGCACCGACGAACGTGAACGGGGCGGCCAGCGCCACGTTGCCGGCCACCAGGAAGTAGGAGACGGCGGCGACAGCCGACAGCACCGCCAGCGTGATTCCGGTCTTGGTGACGACGTCGTCGATGGTCAGCGGCCGGGCAACACCGGCCCGCTGGTCGACGTACGGCGCATACGGATCGGTCTGATGCCCGTACTGGGTCGCGGCGCCGGCCACGCCCGCGCCGAACTGGGCATATCCGCCTCGCTGCTTGGGCAGCGAGCGAAATACCGGGTTGCTAGTCTCCCGCACCGTCGGATCCTCTCTTGCTTTTGGTTCGAGCTCTGCGAACACCTGGTCAACGTCTTGGGTCCCGGCTGGGTTCCCAGCGCAGGGTCGCTCTGCAGCTAAACCTTACCCGCAGGCGCTGTGTTGCGGGTAACGATCTAGATTGCTCGTCGAGTGCTGTCCAGCTTCCGACGAGGGGAGACCCACGCACGTGACAGGCGAATCCGACGAGATCCTGACCCGCGTCGACGACGGCGTCGGCTTCGTGACCCTGAACCGCCCCAAGGCGATCAACTCGTTGAACCAGAACATGGTCAATGTGCTCAGCACAGTCCTCACCGAATGGGAGCGCGACGACGCGGTGCGCGCTGTGGTGCTTTCCGGTGCCGGGGAGCGTGGTTTGTGTGCCGGCGGCGATGTGGTGGCGATTTACCACAGCGCCCGCGCGGACGGGGCGGCGGCGCGGCGGTTCTGGTACGACGAGTACCTGCTCAACGCCCAGATCGGCCGGTTTTCCAAGCCGTATGTGTCGTTGATGGACGGGATTGTGATGGGCGGTGGCGTCGGTGTCGGCGCGCATGCCAATATCCGGGTAGTCACCGACACCACCAAAATGGCGATGCCCGAAGTAGGCATCGGGTTCATTCCCGACGTCGGCGGCACGTACCTGCTCTCGCGCGCGCCCGGGTCGCTGGGATTGCATGTGGCGCTTACCGGTACGCCGTTTTCCGGCGCCGACGCGATCGCGCTGGGGTTCGCCGACCATTACGTGCCGCACGACCAACTGGACAAGTTTGCGCGCGCGATCGTCGCCGACGGCGTCGAGCGCGCGCTGGCGGCCCATGCCGTCGACGCGCCACCCAGTGACCTTGTGCCACAACGGGGCTGGATCGACGAGTGCTATGCGGGCGACACCATCGCCGACATTGTCGCCACGCTGCGCGGACACGACGCAAAACCGGCCCACGACGCCGCCGACGTGATTGCCACCCGCTCCCCCATTGCGTTGTCGGTGACGCTGGAGTCGGTGCGCCGGGCCGCGAAGCTGGACACGCTGGAAGATGTTCTGCGACAGGAATATCGGGTGTCCTGTGGGTCGCTGCGCTCGCACGACCTCGTGGAGGGTATCCGCGCTCAACTGGTCGACAAAGACCGCAACCCGCAGTGGTCGCCGGCGTCGCTGGGGCAGGTCAGCGCGGCCGACGTCGAGGCGTATTTCGCCCCCGCAGACCCCGATCTGAGCTTCGAGGAGAAGGCATGAGTTACGAGACCATCCTGGTGGACCGCGACGGCCGAGTCGGCACCATCACGCTGAACCGGCCGAAGGCACTCAACGCGCTCAACAGCCAGATGATGACCGAAGTCACCAGCGCCGCAATCGAATTCGACAATGATCCAGGCATCGGCGCGATCATCATCACCGGCAACGCCAAGGCGTTCGCCGCCGGCGCCGACATCAAGGAGATGTCGAACCTGACGTTCGCCGACGTCTTCGACGCCGACTTTTTCGCGCCGTGGGCCAAGCTGGCCGCCGTGCGCACCCCGACGATCGCCGCGGTGGCCGGGCATGCACTGGGCGGCGGCTGCGAGCTGGCGATGATGTGCGATCTGCTGATCGCCGCGGACACAGCGAAATTCGGCCAGCCCGAGATCAAATTGGGCGTGCTGCCCGGGATGGGCGGCTCGCAGCGGCTGACCCGGGCCATCGGCAAAGCCAAGGCGATGGATCTGATCCTGACCGGCCGCAGCATCGACGCCGCCGAGGCCGAGCGCAGCGGCCTGGTGTCGCGGGTAGTCCCGGCCGACGACCTGCTCTCCGAGGCCAAGGCCGTCGCCAGCACCATCGCGGGGATGTCGCGGTCGGCGACCCGGATGGCCAAGGAGGCGGTCAACCGCGCCTTCGAATCCACGCTGACAGAAGGGCTGCTCTACGAAAGACGGCTGTTCCATTCGGCTTTCGCCACCGACGACCAGTCAGAGGGCATGGCCGCGTTCATCGAGAAACGGCCCCCGAACTTCACGCACCGCTGAGTACGCCCGCGCTCACCAGCGCGTGATAGCCGCCGATGACGTCGGTGGCGCGGTGCAGGCCCAGATCCTGCAGCGCGGCCGCCGCCAGGCTCGAGGTGTAGCCCTCCGAGCACAGGATCACCCACTGGACGTCGTCGTCCACGGCTTGCGGCAGCCGGGCGTCGCTGGTGGGGTCGCAGCGCCATTCCAGCACGTTGCGCTCGATCAGCAGCGCTCCGGGCACCTCGCCTTCCTGCGCACGCTGGGCCTGCGGGCGGATGTCGACGAGCACCGCACCCTGCCGCAGCGCGGCGGGCACGTCGTCGGCGGGCAGGCGGTGCAACCGGGCCCGGGCAGCAGCGAGCATCCGGTCGATGCGACTCATTGGTCTGATTGTCCGGCTTCTCCTCATCGCGCTGCGCGCTCTGCATCGTCGCCGGACGGCGCCTCCGGTTGGTCGGTCAGCTCGGTGCGCCTGCGGCGCAGCGTGTTGCGACCGGTGACCTCGTAATACGACATCACGGTCAGCGGCGGCGAATACGCGTGCACGCTCAGCGTCGGCCCGGCCGGAACACTGCTCGGCGCCCACACCACGTCGTGCACCCAGCCCAGCGGAAACCCGGCCTGGTCACCGGCGTCGAGACGCCGTCGGCGCAATTGCTTGCCGTCCCAGCGGAACTCGTCGACTGAGCCGGACAGCAATGTCAGGGCGCCCATCGATCCGCCGTGGTCGTGCAACTCGGTGGGCTGCCCGGGCACCCAGCTGATCAGCCAGACGTCGAGCTCCTCGTCGCCGTGCAGCCGAACGAACCAGCGCCGGTCGGCCGGCACACCGCCGGGCGGCAGCAGGTGGTCGTAGCGCCCGTCGAGCACGTCGTCGGCGGTTCGATCGGTGGCGTGCAACAGATCGGGCAGCCGCAGCCGGGTGGGGCCGGAGACCGACGGGCGCGGCAGAACAGGGTTGGCGATAACCATGGAGGAACTCCAGAACGGATAGGCGAATTGGGGGGCGGCGTGTCAGCGCCGACAACACCCCTGAAATCCGGTTCGCTCCATCACGCCGGCCAGTGTTGCATAGATTGTCGGGGTGCGCTGGTGTGGTCTGCTGGTGTTCGGTGCTGTTGCCGCAGCGGCCGTGGCGGGTTGCTCGGCCGACGGCCGGACCCCCCAGCCGACCGCGCCGCCGGGAACCAGCGGGGTTTCGCCGGCCGGTGTGACGACCAGGGTCGACGCCCCGGCGGCGTCCACCGAGGAGGAGTACTTCCAGGCCTGTCACGCCGCCAAGCTGTGGATGCAGGGCCAGCATGGCGACCCGCAGTCGCTGATCGAGCCGTATCTGGCGACGCTGCAGCGGCCCGGCGCGGACGGCAGCGGCACCTGGAATACGCCGTGGGCGAAGCTGAGCCCGGCTCGGCAGGCCGCGGTGATCGTCGCTGTCCGGGCGGCCGCCAACGACGAGTGCGGTTGATTCTGATCACGCTGTAATAAAGGGCCGGGTGCGGCGGGACAATGAGGGAATGACTCACGCCGATGCGCTGCGGGCGCCGGGCTCCGGGCCGGCCGACGCGCATCGCGCAAGCGGTTCGTCGCCGACCCGGGTGGCGCTGGCGCTGGGCAGCGGCAGCGCGCGCGGATATGCGCACATCGGGGTGATCAACGAGCTGCGCGACCGCGGTTACGAGATCGTCGGGATCGCGGGCTCGTCGATGGGCGCGCTGGTCGGCGGCCTGCATGCGGCCGGGCGGCTCGACGACTTCGCCGACTGGGCCCGGGCCCTGACGCAGCGCGCGATGTTGCGGCTGCTCGACCCGTCCATCACCGCGGCCGGAGTGCTGCGGGCCGAGAAGATCCTCGACGCGGTGCGAGAAATTCTGGGGCCAGTCGCCATCGAGGAGCTGTCGATCCCGTATACCGCGGTGGCGACCGATCTGATCGCCGGAAAGTCGGTGTGGCTGCAGCGCGGCCCGGTCGACGAGGCCATCCGGGCATCGATCGCGATCCCCGGCGTGATTGCGCCCCACGTCGTCGACGGACGGCTGCTGGCCGACGGCGGCATCCTCGACCCACTGCCGATGGCGCCGATCGCGGCGGTCAACGCCGACCTGACCATCGCAGTGAGCTTGAGCGGCAACGAAACCGAAGCCGAGCGTGAGACCGAGTCGCGGCCAGCGGCCGAGTGGCTGAACCGCATGGTGCGGAATACTTCGGCGCTTTTCGAGCGGCCGGCAGCACGCGCGGTGCTCAGCCGGTTCGGCGCAGCCACTCCCGACGCCGCAGCCGAAACCGAGGAAGTCGAGGAGATACCCGAAGAGCCCAAACTCGGCGGCCGGTTCGAGGTGATGAACCGCACCATCGACATCGCCCAGGCCGCGCTGGCGCGGCACACCCTCGCCGCGTATCCGCCCGACCTGCTGATCGAGGTGCCGCGTTCGGCCTGCCGTAGTTTGGAATTCCACCGCGCCGCAGAGGTGATCGACATCGGCCGCGCGCTGGCCAGTCGCACGTTGGACACTCTCGAGGTCGATCCGCCGGCCGACGTGGACGATTAACCGAAACGGCTTCGCACGCTACGCAATTGCCTCGATGCGGGCCGGCACGTGCTTGTGCCACGGCGTGCTACGGACGACGCGAACCGGTGCCAGGCGGGGTGCCGCGAGGTCAGTGCTCGAACAGCGCCTTGATCCCCGCCAGGTTGGCGCGGATGCCGGCTTCCCACTCCGCCAGCCGTCGCGCCACGATGCGTCCCTCTTTTTCGGGCATCGCGGCGATCGCCGGACTCAGACCGGACGGGCCCGGCCCCATCCGTGCCCATTGCCGCACGATCGCGCCGTCGCGGGTCGGATCCAACTCGAAACCCCAAGTGGCCGAGGCCTGGCCGTCACCCTCCACTTCCCACACCCATCGGGTGTGGTCCTCGACCTCCACCACTCGACAATCCGTGTGCCATTGGCCGAACGAAGGATGGCTGCTGTAACCGCGGAATCGCGCGCCGACCGTCACATGGTCGGCGCCATCGAGCCATTCGACCTTCTGCAGCTCGGTGGAGAACCGCGCCGGCAGGGTGACGTCGGTGATGACGGCCCAGATCTCGGCAGGATCGCCGACGATGCGCTCTGACACCTCGACAGTGGGGCAGTCCCGATAACGCACTGGGCATCTCCTGAAGGAGTGATGTATAGGGCATAGTAGACGGTCATGCGCGTCGGTGTTGTCATCGAGCCACGGTTGCCGGGCGCCGCCGAATTCGCGCGGGAGGCCGAACGACTCGGTGTCGCCTCGTTGTGGGTTCCGGAGGTCTGGGGGTACGACGCGCTCACCGGGCTGGCCTACCTGGCGGCGCAGACGTCCACGATCGAGTTGGGAACCTTTGTCGTCCAGCTCGGGTCGCGCTCGCCCGCCCTGCTCGCCACGTCCGCGTTGAGCCTGCAACAGCTCTCGCACGGACGGTTCACGCTGGGCATCGGCGTTTCCGGTCCGCGGGTGATGGAGGGCTGGCATGGTGTGCGGTTTCGCAAGCCGGTGCAAACCACCCGGGAAACCATCGAGATCATCCGAATCGTCAGCCGCGGCGAACGTTTGGAGCACGACGGCGACATCTACCCGCTGCCGCTGCCGGACAGCGCGGGCGCTGCACTGGTGCCGATGGTCGCCCCGCAGCACGTGCCGGTGTATGTGGCCGCGATGGGCCCGGCAAACCTGCGATTGACCGGGGCGGTTGCCGACGGCTGGCTCGGCAATGCATTCATTCCGGAGGTGGCCGATGTCTTTCTCGGCCCCCTGCGCGAGGGGGCCGAGCGCGCCGGACGCTCGCTTGCCGACCTGTCCCTGGTGGCGCCGGTGGCCGTCGAGTTCACCGACGACGCCGACGGCGCCGCACGGCGTCATGCCGACGGGTACGCGTTCACCATCGGGTCGATGGGCTCCGGATCCCGCAACTTCTACAACGACGCCTTCGCACGGCTCGGCTTCGGCGAAGCGGTTCGCCGGGTTGCCGAACTGTGGCGGTCAGGTGATCGGGACGGCGCCCGCCGCGAGGTGCCGATCGAGCTGGGCAGCCGGACCAACTTGCTCGGGACCCCGGACGCCATAGCCCAGCGAATCACGTTGTACCGCAACGCCGGTATCGACACCATACTGGCGAAGCTCGACGGGCCCTATGAGCAGCAGCTGAAGACATTGCGGCTCCTGCTGCAGGCCGTCGGCAGCTGAGTCAGGCGGAGCTGAGGAAGGCCGCGACCGCCAGCGCCTCGCGTCGCCCCTGCGCACGCCCGGCCATCGCCGACGCGGCGCGGCAGCGCGGGTCCAGCGGGTTGGACCCGAACGCCGCGAGCGACTCGCCGTCGGCGAATATGCCGTGCGCCGCGCCGCCGAAGGCCGCGATCTCGGCGGCGGGCCCGTCGCCGAACGGCGACGGGGCCGACACGCCGGAGGGCACCAAAACCACCGCGGTGTCGCAGTCGTCGGCCACCTCGAGGTTGATCGTGCTGCCGATCCCGCCATCCATGTAACGCCGCTCTTTGATACTGACCGGCGGCCACGCGCCGGGCACCGCGCAGCTGGCCGCTACCGCGTCGACCAGGCCCACACCCGAATCCCGGTCGAAGACAACACGTTTCCCGGTGGTTATGTCGATGGCGGTGATTCGCATGTCCCGCGCCGGCCAGTCGTGCGACGGAAGCCGCTTGGCGATCACCTTGCGCCGCACCGGCTCGGGCACGGTGTCGGCCAGCAGTGCGGCCGCCCCGATCCGTTGCCGCTTGCGCGCTATGTCCGGTTCGGCCATCGCGGCCAGGAACAGGTCGGTGATGTCGTCGACGCCGACACCGGGATCGATCTCGGTGGACGTCTCGGCGACCTGAGCAGCGAACAGGTCCTCGAGGCCGCACCCGCTGCTGATCTGCGCGGCGACGGTCGAACCGGCCGAGGTGCCGACCAGGACATCGGAATCCAGCAGCGCCTGCGCCAGCGACGGCGACTCGTCGGCGATGCCGCGCAGAATCCCTGTCTCCCAAGCGATCCCGACCACTCCCCCGCCGGCCAGCACCAGCGCGCGCTTGGCTGTCACGAGTGCTGCGCGGCCTGGACCGCCGAGCTCAACTCTTCGCGGTGCAGCGGGTGCCGCGGCGGATCGGGCAGCACCACGTCCCGATCTACCCTTAGCTGGGCGTCGACGTGGACCAACTCGCCCGGCGCGATCAGCTGCCATCGCGGGTCGTCGTCCATCGGCTCGCTGGCGAACACCACCGCGGGCCGGGACCGCAGCTGCTCGGCATGCGCCCGAATCCGATTGGTGCGCAAATGAACCGGTGCGCCGTCACGGCGATCCAGCATGTAGAGCTCGTGCGACTCGGGGTAGCGCAGCGCCCAGACGTCGGTGGCTGTGCTCAACAACACGTTGACCGCGTAGATCGGCACGTTGGCGGCCAGCCACCGCAGGGCGTCGACCAGCCCGGCCGACACGTCGCCGCCGCACGCCCGGATCGAGGCCGTGATCAACGCGAACGCCCGCTCGGAATCGGTCTGGCCGCCCACCAAATCGGCGGTGCCGACCTCACGCAACCGCTCGTCGAGCTCATCTAAACCCTCGAGCACGCCGTTGTGGGCGAAGATCCGGCCGTCCTGCAGGAACGGATGGGTGTTGACGATGTCGTGCGACCCGGTGGTCGCGTAGCGGACGTGCGCGACGAACGTCGTGCCGGTCATTTCATGGGCTTCGATGGCGAAGTCCTTGTCCTGCCACGCCGCGATCGGTTGCTTGCGCACCTCCGGCCTACCCTGCCCGTCGAACACGCCGAGCCCCGTGCCGTCCGGGTTTCGGCGGCTCTGCGCCTCCAGGTTGTCGGGGGCGTCCAGCAGCCAGAAAGTGGCGGTAACGACGTTGGTCCCGGCGTGCAGCGCAAAGAGTCGACACATCGAGTGCGACGTTACCGGCTCAGCCGGGGTGCGGCGCGCGCGGTGATCAGCGGCAGGTCGAAGAAGCTCTGGATGCCGGCCGGCGCCGCACAGGTCGCCGGGACCGCGTTCACGCAATGCGCCGCGGTCGCGACGATGCCCGGATTGCTCTTCAAACCTTCTTCCACGGTTTCGGGCTGCCAGCCCTTGACGGTGACAAAGGTGTCCGGATTGCCCCGCACCTCGATCTCGTAGCGCTCTCCGGCCGGCCCGAAAGACCATGGTGGGTCAAGGTTTTCCTCGCCCATCAGCCAGTTGACGGTGATGCGGACGACGGGCGTGTCGTCCGCCGTCGCCTCCCAGTGGAAGCGGCGCCCGGCGACCTGGCCCGGCTCGATCACGCCGATAGGCGAGTCGATCGGCGCGGTGGCCACCGCCACCTCTTGCCAGGCCCGGATCTCGGGATCGGCGGCGAATCCCAACCGGTCGACACACAGCCGAACCGACTGGACGAAGCCGCCGTCGAGAAGTTTCTGCATCGGCCCCGACAGCGCGTTGTCCGGTGTGCCGCCGAACCCCATCACATAACGCAGCACGTCGGGCGCTCCGTAGGTCCGAAGGTCGGAAAACTCCTCGGAGCGAACGAAAGTCACCCCGGTCGACATCACCGACAGCAACAGCGGAAACAGTTCGGTGGCCGCACCCGGCCCGATGCCGGCGCCGTGCAGCGTCGCGTTGCCGGCTTGCGCGGCGACCTCCAGCGGCGCAGCTTCTTTTTCGCTCGGATAAAACCAGCCGAGCGGGGTGACGACGTTCTTGCCGGAGCGCAGCAGCGCGGCCACCTCCTCGACGTTGGGCAGCAGCGGCGCGTAGATCACCGCGTCTGCGTCGAGGGCGAGGATGTCGTCGATGCTGTCGGTGGCGATCACGCCCAGCGGCGGTGTCCCGATGATCTCGCCGACGTCCTTGCCGCTCTTGGCTTCCGAGTGCACCCAGCAACCGGCGAGCTCGAGTTCGGGATGTTCGAGCACACCTTTGATCGCGGCCACCCCCACCGACCCGGTCGCCCACTGCACGACCCGCAAAGCCATCAGTCGCGCACCTCGCAAACCTCGTAGTCACCGTCGCCGTATCGCGAGCGAATGGTTTTCTTGTCGTACTTGCCGACGCTGGTCCGCGGAATCTCGTCGACGAATGTCCAGCGTTCGGGCAGCCACCAGCGAGCCACCTTGTCGGCCAAGAACTTCCGCAACTCACCCGCAGCGACGGACGCGCCTTCTTTGCGGACGACCACAGCCAGCGGTCGTTCCTGCCACCGCTCGTCGGGCACTCCGACGACCGCGGCCTCCACCACGTCGGGGTGCGCGATCAGACAGTTCTCCAGTTCCACCGACGAGATCCACTCCCCGCCGGACTTGATGACGTCCTTGGCACGGTCGGTCAGCGTGATGAAGCCGCGCTCGTCGATGCGACCCACGTCGCCGGTGCGCAACCAGCCCGACTCGAACTTCGACTGGTCGGCGCCGCGGTAGTAGGAGCCGGTGATCCACGGGCCGCGGACTTCCAGTTCGCCCACCGCCTGGCCGTCGTTGGGCAACACGTTGTTGTCGTCGTCGACGATTCGGGCTTCCACACCGCACACCGGCTGGCCCTGGGTCGCACGCAGCGGCCAATGCTGATCGTCCGGCGTTCCCGGCGGCGGCCACGCCATGGTGGCCATCGGCGATGTCTCGGTCATTCCCCACAGCTGACGGATCTGCACGCCGTGTTTTTCTTCGAAGGTACGCATCAGCGACACCGGCACGGCGGAACCGCCGCAGGCGACCAGCCGCAGCGACGACATGTCGTGGTCGGGGTCGCGCTCCAGGTAGTGCAGGACGTCGTTCCAGATGGTCGGGACCGCGCCGGCCACGGTCGGGCGCAGCTTCTCGACCATGTCGACCAGCGACTTGGCGTCCAGGTGACGGTCGGGCAGCACCAAGTCGGCGCCCGCCATCAACGCGGCGTACGGCAATCCCCACGCGTTGGCGTGGAACATCGGCACGATCGGCAGCACACAATCGCTCGACCCGACCCCGATACCGTTGCTGGTGCAGGCCGCCATCGTGTGCAAAAAGCTCGAACGATGGCTGTAGACAACGCCTTTGGGGTTTCCGGTGGTGCCGCTGGTGTAGCACATCGCGGCCGCCGAGTTCTCGTCGATGTCCGGCCAGTCGAATTCGGTCGGCTCGCCGGCGAGCACGTCGGCGTAACTCAACACCGTCTTGCCGGACTCCGCCAGCGGCGCCGTGTCCCCCTCGCCCACCGCGATCAGCGTGTGCACAGTGTCCAGGCGGCTCAGGACCGGCGCGAGCAGCTTGGCCAGCGACGTATCGACCAGCACCACCTGGTCTTCGGCTTCGTTGGCCACAAAGACGATCTGCTCTGGGAAAAGCCGGATGTTCAGCGTGTGCAGCACCGCGCCCATCGACGGGACCGCCATGTAGGCGGCGAGGTGTTCGGCGTTGTTCCACATGAACGTGCCGACCCGCTGGTCTGCGGTGATGCCGAACTTGCGCAGGGTGTGGGCCAGCTGCGCGGCTTGTCGGCCCAGTTCGGCGTAGCTGCAATGTCGGTAACCGTTGCCGGTGGCGGTAGTGACCCGGCGGGCTCCGTGCACGCCGGTGGCGTGCCGCAGGATGGCGGTGATCGTCAGCGGAAAGTTCTGCATTGTGCTGTACATCGACGTACAGCTTATGGTTCCGGGCGCAGCGACGCCCCGCGTTCAGCTCAGGTCAAAGCCGGCTCGAGCCGAAGCAGCTCAGGCATGGTCCACTCGTGCCGGGCGGTGGGCTGGTCGTCCGCCGCGTCCACCGAGAAGACGCTGACGGTACCGGCGTAGTCACCGATGTAGAGCGAGTCGCCATGCGGGCTTTCGACCACGCACGACGGCTGACCGCCCACGCTGATTGCTCCGACGACCTCGTGGGTCGCCGTGCGCAGCACGGTGACGCTGTCGTCGCCGACGAGGTAGGCGCGCTGACCGTCACGGCTCAATGTCAGCTGGGTCACCAGACCGCCGATCTCGGCGATCTTGTGGGTGCTGACCACCGCATTGGTGCGGATGTCCACCACGTCCAAAATGGTGCCGAAGTCGGGGCCGCAGCTAGCGATATACGCTCTGTCGCCATTCGGACTGAGCGCGATATCCCTGATCGGCGAGGCGATCTCGACGTTGCCGACGACACGACGCTGCTCGACGTCGACGACGGCAAGCGTTCCGCCGGCGGCGCTGTTGGCCCCGACGTAGAGCCGGCCGCCATCAGCGTGGGCGCGCACACATTCCGCGGCGGTGCCCCGCGTGGCGGCGATGGTGATCTCGTCGACCTGGCCGGTCCTAATGTCCAGCACTGCGACGTCGGCGCCGCCCGCCGCCGTGCGGGCGGCATACACCCGCCGGCCGTCGGGGCTCACAGCCAGATCGCGGACGCTCTCGGCCATCGGATGCACTGCGACAATCCTGTTGGTGTCCACGTCGAGGGCCACAATCGCGTCATAAGCCGTCGACACGGTACTGACATAGGCCCGGTTTGCGGCAATCGCTATGGCGAACGGCTCCGGGATGCCCACGACGGTGCGCACGAGCGCACCGGAGCGGGTGTCGATCGACGAGACACTGTCGCTTCCGCAATTCGTCACGATCAGCCGGTTGGCGTCGGAGCTGGCCGCGATGCCGCTGACACCGCCCTGGTGGACGCCGATTTCGGCGACGACCGCGAAGCCGGGCACGACGCCGACCTCGCCGTCGACGTAGTTGACACTGCCCACAGTGGCACCTGCCTTTGCTCGTTCGTCCGACCGTGACCGGACCTGGACGCCGGTTGGCCTGCTGTGGCAGCACAAGCCCGACATCATCGGATTCGGCGCTCTAGGGCGCGCTTCCGGCTGAGTCTAGTGGCGGGATTCCCACCCGAAGGTGTGTCTTTCGCCAACTACCCACGCACATAACGTCAATAACTCAGGTTGCCCTTAGGCAAGAATCGCCCCGTTCTGGACGCCACCCGCGGCAGCGAACGGATTGGTTCAGGTGTCCAGCGGTTTTCCGGGAGTCGCTAACGCGCTGTCCCGAATTCCAAGCGCGGTCGAAAATAAGAATTTCTTAGCGTTCGGCGGCCAAAAGCGGTCAACATCACATAATTTCCGCTCGGCGCGTGTCGACCGAACCGAACTGCTTGCGCACCTTGGTGAATCGCGCCAGATCGGCGGAAGCGCTAGCTATCGCTGGTCAGAGGTGTTGAGGGCAGTACGCCGAGGCCGCTGTCACCGCGAACCTTGCCGCGTGCTCGGGGGTGAATCCCGGGTTGGTGCTGCGCACCGCGTTGACGGTGTCCAAGGGCGAAAGACCGCCGTCCATCAACTCGCACACCGCCCTGCCGGCCGCGATGGCCTGGCTGGCGCCGCGATGAGTGATGCCCTGCTGGTCGAGGGCGGCCAGAAAAGCCGCGTCACCACTGGTCTCGTCGGCGTGGGCGGGCGCAGCGAGACCGACCATGGTGGCGAAACCCAACAGCAGGAGCAGCCGCTTCATGGCTCTTATGCTGCCCAGCACCCGTTACGAACGTGTTACCGACTTTTTAGCGTCGCCCGACACAATGTTAAATCGGTGTTACGGCGTGTCGATGCCGTTGTCTGCCCCGGTCACGTGCGGTGGCTCGATGTTTCGACCGGTCAACGGGCGCAACAGTGTTAAGAGTTCGGGTGCCGGCGTAAAGAAGCCGTTAACGAGCTGGGCCTCTCAACTGCGTTGAGTAACGCTGGAATCCGTGGAACCCGCACGGAGCGAAGGAGAGGCCATGTCATTCGTGACCGCGCCGAAGTTGGTACTCGCGCTGGCGGGCGCCGCCGCCGTCATCGGCCTCGCCGCGCCTGCGCACGCCGAAGCGTCCGGCACTGATGCAAGCTTCCTTGCCGCGCTCGACCAGCAGGGCATTACCCACCGCGGCGCCAGCCAGGCCATCGCCGCCGGTAAATCGGTGTGCCAGTTGATGGACGAGGGACTTTCCCCGATGGACACGGTCAACGCGGTACGCACCACCAACCCGGGATTCAACGTCGAGCACGCCGCGAGGTTCGCGATCACAGCGGCGAGTGCTTACTGCCCCGAACACCTCTGATCGGCACACACGCCGAATGCTTTTCGGCTGCAACGCAATAGCGCAGCTCCTTCTAGTGCCCCCAGTCGGACTCGAACCGACACTGGACGGATTTTAAGTCCGCTGCCTCTGCCAATTGGGCTATGGGGGCCCCGGCGGCGAATGTAGCGCGACGACGTTGCGCCCGGTTCAGTCGGTGCCGAAACCACTATGGCGAGCTCGCCACGTGACATCTGTGTATCGGGCAGCGGCATCGTGTTAAGACTTCCGGCCTAACAGTTAAGAAGCCGTAAACGAGCTATCACTTCAACGCGTTTCTGAGCAACTGTGGATGCGTGGAATCGGTAGTGCGACACCAGGAGAAGTCATGTCTTACGTGACCACTCAACCCGAAGCGTTGACCGCTGCGGCCGCCAGCCTGCAAGGCATCGGCTCGGCGATGGCATCCCAAAACGCCGCCGCGGCGGCACCCACCACCGGTGTGGTACCCGCGGCCGCCGACGAGGTTTCGGCGCTCACGGCAACCCAATTCGCCGCACACGCCGCCTTGTATCAGGCCGTCAGCGCCCAGGCCGAGGCAATCCACGAAATGTTCGTCAACACACTGGGCACCAGCGCCGGATCGTATGCGGCCACCGAGGCCGCCAACGCGATCGCGGCCGGTTAGGGGGTCGGATCATGCTGGATTTCGGACTGTTACCGCCGGAGGTTAACTCGGCGCGCATGTACGCCGGTGCCGGATCGGGACCGATGATGGCCGCCGCGTCGGCGTGGAACGCGTTGGCCGCCGAGTTGAGCTCGACGGCCGCCGCCTATGAGTCGGTGATCACGGGACTGACCAGCGAGGAGTGGCTGGGCCCGGCGTCGGCGTCGATGGCGGCCGCCGCGGCACCCCACGTGGAGTGGATGAGCACCACCGCCGCGCAGGCGCAGCAGGCGGCCAGCCAGGCCCAGGCGGCCGCGGCCGCCTACGAGGCGGCTTTTGCGATGACCGTGCCGCCGCCGGTGATCGCGGCCAACCGCGCTCAGCTCGCGGCGCTGGTGGCGACCAACGTGCTGGGGCAGAACACGCCGGCGATCATGGCCACCGAAGCGCACTACGCCGAGATGTGGGCCCAGGACGCAGCGGCGATGTACGGGTATGCCGGCTCCTCGGCGGTCGCCGCGCAACTGGCGCCGTTCAACCCGCCGACGAAAAACACCAACGAGGGCGGACTGGCGGCGCAAGCCGCGGCCGTCACCAACGCCGCCGGGACTGCGGGCGGTAGCGGTGCCCAGACGACGCTGTCACAGCTGACGTCGGTGCTGCCCGGCGCGCTGCAGAGCATGTCGTCGCCGCTAGGGTCGACCGCGTCGGCGTCGTCGGCGCTGAGCGGAATCACCAATGCGCTGGGCGCGGGTTCGGGGACCGACTATCTGTCGGTGATTCTGAACGGCATCTCCTCCGGCGGTGCTACGGCAGTGATGTATATCCCGTCGACGTTGATTCCGAGCATGATCGGTTATTTCGCCGGTCCCGGTTTCAACGCCGCGGGCGGCGGTACGGTCGGCAGTGGCCTGGGGTCCCTGCTGGCTCCCGGCGGTCCGCTGGGCAACCTCGGTGCACTGGGCGGCGGCATAGCAGGCGGCGCCAGCTCGGGCGCGGCCGGCGCCGCGTCGGCGGTCACCGGCACCATGGGCCAGGCCTCGACGGTGGGTGCGCTATCGGTACCGGCCAGTTGGGCCTCGGCCACCCCGGCAAGCACCGGCAGCACTGCCTTGCAGGCCAGCGGCTGGGCAGCCGCCCCGGAGGCCGCGCCGGGCAGCCCCGGCATGCCGGGCATGCCAATCGGCAATGCGGGCGCCAACCGTGGCTTCGGCTTCGGCGCCCCGCGGTACGGCTTCAAGCCCACCGTGATGGGCCGGCCGGTGGTGGCCGGTTAGGCGGAGAATGGACACAACTCGTCACATGTTTGAAGCCGGCTGTTAAAACGCAGGTCGTACTCTGTAACCCAGGCGACCAGTACACCACTGACCTGTCAACCACGAAGGAGACTTTGATGACTACCCGGTTTATGACCGACCCGCACGCCATGCGCGACATGGCGGGCCGTTTTGACGTGCACGCCCAAACCGTCGAAGACGAAGCCCGCAAGATGTGGGCGTCCTCGCAGAACAT
>NZ_LQOM01000025.1 GCF_002101595.1 Mycobacterium celatum | reverse complement strand
TCACGCGATGACCGCCTTCTACCCGGCTACGACACGCTGGCCGAAGCCCCCCGTACACCACTTCCCTGGACGCAACATTGCCGCGCTGATCAGCGAACTGGAACAAGCGAGTCGCACCGCCGCCAAAACCCAACGCCCCGAAATACTTCCGCTGCTCGCTCAGACCTATCAAGCCGCCGCAGCAATGCTGGTCAAAGTCGGCGACCGTGGCGCTGGATGGGTCGCCGCCGACCGCGCCATCGCCGCTGCCGAACGAAGCCAAGACCCCGCCCTGATCTTGGCCGGTCAACTGCGGATGGCCCGTACCCTGCTCGACTCCAGCGAGCAAGCACTTGCCCGCCACGTTTTGACCCAAGCAACCCGACGCCACGAGGCCATCATCACCGGCGGCGACCTCGGCATGATCTCGCTCATTGGCTCCAGCGCGCTGCTGCTGGCGATCCTGCACGCGCGTGACGCCAACACCGAAGCCGCCGAACAGTCCCTCGCCGTGGCACGCCGGCTCGCGGCCGTCCTGGGCGCCGACCGCAACTATCACGACACCGAATTCGGCCCGACCAACGTGGCCATGCACGCCGTAGGTGTCGCGGTCGAACTGGGCAACGGACAACAAGCCGTCGACCGCGCCGCCTATGTCCGCCACCCCGAACAACTATCAGCCGAACGGCAAGCCCGCTACCTCATCGACGTTGCCCGCGCTCATCTGCTGACCCGCTCCGGCCGCCACGCCCTGCTAGCCCTGGTCAAAGCCGAACAAATCGCCCCTGAGGAACTCGCCGAATCACCCCGCGTCGCCGAACTCATCGACGACATCGAAGCGCTGAACAGGCGCCCTCGCCTGCCAGGCCTGCGCGAACTCCGCCAACGCCTCTACGGATAAGTGCCAAACGCCGCGATACTCCGACCTGCCGCGCATGTGCACACCATCAACGCCACCAATCAGCAGCGCCGTGGCGGCTCCCGTCCGCTCAGCGCTCCCGTCCGCCGCCACGGACCTACCTGGTATCCCTGTTGACCAGCGCAAACAGGGTCAAGACATCGCCGGGTGAGAACTTTCCTTACTGGGATCGAGATCGCCGAGATCCTCGGCGCCGGCCGCTCCAAGGTCTATCGCTACCTATGGCACCACCCGAAAACCCGACCTGTCTGAGTAGCCACGGCGAGGAAAAGCCGGCTCTCGCCCGACGTCGACTATCCATCAGGCTCACATAAACCCCAGCTCGACCGCACCCGGTTGCGAACCTGTGTGGGCTGAATCCCTGCGCCCGCAAGAGCTTTGGCGGCTGAAGATTGCGTATCGAAGCAAGCACACGTCGCGGTGTAAACGGTATGTGCCCGTTGGGCATCTACTGGGCCGGGCCCGGTTCCCGAAACGAAAGCTACTACTAGTAGCGAACCGCTACTAGTAGTACCGTCGATGACGGAGGACGCTCACGCGTTAAAGGGGGCACAAATACCTGCAGGAGATCCGGGGGCCCTTGACACCGTTGTTAGGACGTCGAGCAAGTGCGAGAGGTGCTTGGTGTTTCCCGGATCACCAGACGGTGGGCCGGAAGCTCAACCCTTACGCGGGGCGTCATGAACGCGACGGCGCTCGCTGACGTGCAGCCCGCTGCCCCGCAGAAGCGGCAGCGTCGCGCGATGATCCTCGATGCCGCTCTGGTGATCGGGTCGGAGGGCGGCTACGACGCGGTCCAGATGAGGAAGGTCGCCGAGCGAGCCAACATCGCCGTCGGAACGCTCTACCGCTACTTCCCATCCAAGGTGCATCTGTTGGTGTCGGTGCTCGGCCGCCAGTTCGAACGCTTCGACGCCAGCCACAACTGGGCGGTGACCGGCGCCACGCCTCACCAGCGGCTCCGTCGGGTGGTTGACCGCATCAACGACGAATGGCAACGCAACCTCGCGTTGACCGAAGCGATGACGCGAGCGTTCGTGTTCGCTGATACCAGTGCGGCGGAGGAAGTTGCTCACGCCGCCAACGTCTTCGAGGGCATGCTGGCGCGCGCCCTTAGCGGCGGCGAACCTCGCGAGGAACAGCACGACATTGCGCGAGTGATCTGCGATGTCTGGCTTGCAAACCTCACGGTTTGGCTCACCCGACGGGTGCCGGCGGCCGAGGTCTGCCAGCGACTCGACCACGCGATGCGCCTGCTGGTCGGCGACGACGAGCACTCGAAAATCTAGATCGTCCAGCCCGTGCTTTTCCCGGTCCATTCAGAGTCCGGCACAATCAGTCGACAACCGCGAGCACAGCGAAACTACTAGTAGCGTAGCGCTACCGATGGTATCCTCTTTCTTGGGCTCGCCGTTGAGTGAAGGGAAACCCATGTTCAGCCAGTGGATCGAGGGGTGCGTTGTGCAGCGTGTTGCGCTGACGGGTGGCCTCGTGCTTGACCTCGACGAGTACAACGAGCTGGTCATTTGGGGAGTGATGCGCTTGACCTTGCCTGCGGCCGGTGCATACACGGCCGAGCAGGTGGTCATCGATCCGAACAATGTGCCCGTTTTGCAGCGTCCCTTGCTGGATTTTTCGGGATCGACGTGCACGCGGGCGTGCTACGACGAAGATGGCCACCTGCATCTTGAGTTTTCCAGTGGTCACCGGATCGAGGTTGCGAGCGGCGAGCATTTGACCGCATGGGAGTTGTACGGCAAATACCACGGTTATATGGCCTGCCTGCCCCGGGGTAGGGTGCGCGTGGTGCGCCACGATGTACTCGATGAGTACGAAAGCACCGCGGCGGTGGCGAGATAGCGCCACGCTGCGGCGGAGGACCGTTAGCTAGCTAGGAGCCAGTCCGCCGATGACCGCAGTTGATCCGGCTGAACCGCCGGTACGCGGGTCAGATGACGCGGTCGACGATGACGAGGTCGACCCGCGCCGGCTTCGTTCACGCGCCAGGCTGCTGGATGCCGCCACATCGCTCTTGAGCAGCGGCGGGGTGGAGGCGGTCACCGTAGACGCGGTAACGCGGGTGTCTAAGGTGGCGCGCACCACGCTGTATCGGCACTTCGGGAGCACTACCCATCTGCTGGCAGCGGCCTTTGAGCTGCTACTGCCCCAGGTGACCTCGCCGCCAGCATCGGGGGATCTTCGTGATCAACTGATCGAGCTGGTGCATCGGCAGGCCGCATTGATCGACGAGGCGCCGCTACATCTGACCGCGTTGGCCTGGCTGGCGCTCGGGCCTGATCCGAACAGCGATGCGCGCCAACCCCTGGCTGGTCTAAGTGCTCGCGTTATCGAGCAGTACCGGCGACCCTTCGACGAGCTGTTGGCCGGGCCGGCGGCTCGCGCCGAACTCGACGACTTCGACACCACGCTGGCCATCATCCAACTGGTAGCACCGATCGTGTTCGCCAAGCTGAGCGGGATGAAAACGCTGACGGCCCACGACCGTGTCCGCATCGTCGACGATTTCTTGTCGGCCCACCGGTCTGATTAAGCCCGGTAATGCCAACCGGCTCAGGTACATCGCGTCCGCGAACTGCCCACCTGATATTCCTACAAAAGGGAACTCCTAGTAGCGTAGCGATACCGATAGTTTTCTTTTAGTTTCCCTGGTGGGAGATGCGATGACAGACGGCCAGCCTGGATCGACGGCCACGGTGAACGGGCACTCAACGGTGCCCGCCCGCACGGCTAAGCCGGCGGCCCCCACAAGGGAGTACAGCGAGCGGCTGGCCGCGCTGGGCCGATTCACGGTCCGGCATAAGGTGCTGGTCATTGGGGGCTGGATCGGTGTCGCAGTGGTGCTAGCACTGCTGTTTCCGCAGCTGGAGGCGGTGGTCCGCCAGCAGTCGGTGCAGCTAATCCCCAGCAATGTGGCCGCGTTTCAGACGCTGGATCGCATGAGCGCGGCATTCGGCGAACAGGGAGCCAAAACGTCGGTGTTCGTCGCGATGGAAGACCCCGCCGGGCTCACCCCGCAGACACGGCGGCGTTACGACACGATGGTGTCACGGCTGCGCGCCGACACCACGCACGTGTTGCTGGTGCGCGACCTGCTCGCCGATCCGGTCACCGCAGCCCAAGCGCTAAGCAAAGACGGCAAGGCCTGGTATCTGCCGGTCGGGGTGGCCGGGACACTGGGCGATCCCACCGCCTCCGAATCGATACAAGCGGTCCGCGATATCGCAACGACAACCTTCGGTGGCTCGTCGACCACCGTGTATGTGACCGGCCCGCCGGCCACGTTCCAGGATCAGATCAACACGGCTGAACACGATCTGGTGTTTATCTCGATTGCCACCGCGGCGTTAATCGCGGTTATTCTGCTGGTTGTCTATCGGGCGGTGTTCACCGCGTTGCTGCCGCTGCTGGTGATCGGGTTGAGCCTGGCGGTTGCTCGCGGGGTACTTTCCGCGCTGGGGCTGGTGGGCTTGCCGGTATCGCAGTTCACCGTCGCGTTCATGACCGTGATCCTGCTCGGCGCCGGCACCGACTACACCGTGTTTCTGATCAGCCGCTACCACGAACAGCGCCGCCAACACGTGCCGGCCGACACCGCCGTGGCGCACGCCACCGGCAGCATCGGGCGGGTCATTATGGCCTCGGCCGGCACCGTCGCGCTGGCCTTCGCGGCCATGGTGTTCGCGCGGCTCAGCGCGTTTGCCGGGCTGGGACCGGCCTGCGCGGTGGGTGTGCTCATCGGATTCTTGGCGGCCGTCACCCTGCTGCCGCCGGTGCTGGCGCTGGCGGCCAAACGCGGCATCGGCGACCCCCGCCCAGACTTGACCCGCCGCTATTGGAACCGCGTCGCGGTGACCGTGGTGCGCCGTCCGGTGCGGCTGCTGGTAGCCAGCCTGATCATCTTGGTGGCGCTAGCAGCGGTCGGAGCGACGATGCGGATCAGCTACGACGACCGCAAAAACCAACCCACCACCACCCAAAGCAACCTCGGATATGCATTGCTGGACCGCCATTTCCGCAAAGACCTCGTCATCAGCGAGTTTCTCGTGGTGGAATCACCCACCGACATGCGCACCGGCAAAGGCCTTGCCGACCTGGATGAAATGGCCTTCCGGGTCTCCCAGATCCCCGGGGTCACCAAAGTCTCGGGCGTGACCCGGCCCACCGGGCAGCGCCTCGATCAAGCCACCTTGTCATGGCAGAACCGTCAAATGGGCGACAAGATGGCCGACGCGGTCGCTGAGGGGCAAGCCCACAAGGACGATCTGGCTAAACTCACCGACGGTGCTGACCAACTAGCAGGCGGGCTCGGACAGCTCAACACCATGCTGCGCACCGCACTAGCACCGTTGACGGGGCTGCTGAATCAAGCCCAAACCGCAGGCCAGCAACTCCAGCAGTATCGGCCGCTGCTGCAACAGCTCAACGCCGCCGCACCCGCCGTCGACCAGGCGCTGCGATCCGGGCCCGGCCTGCGCCCGCTGGCCGAACAAGCCTCCGCGGCGATCGCCATGATCGACCCCCTGGCCGCGGGCCTGGACAACTCGCCGTGGTGTGCGGCCACCCCTGAATGCGCGCAGATCCGCGATCAGGTCCGAGTCCTGGTCATCCTGCGCGACGGCGGCTTTTTCGACCAAGTCGCCGACCTCGGCGACCAATTCAGCCACAACACCCCCGTGGCAGCCACACTGACTAACCTGCAAAACGCCGTCGGCACCATGGACAAAGCGTTCGGCGCAATCGGCAGCCCCACCGATCTGACCGCAAAGATCCGGCTACTGCAAGACGGCGTCAGTCAGCTGGCCTCCGGCGCCCAAGCACTGGCCACCGGCGTTCACACCCTGGTCGACAACAACGTCCAACAGTTGACCGGAATGAGCCAAATTGCCACCCAACTACAAAACTCCGCGCGCGCCAGTTCAGGATCCGACGCCGCAAGCGGGTTCTACCTGCCGCCGAACACGTTCGAGAACCGCCAATTCAGTGATGTCGCACGCCAATTCCTTTCTCCCGACGGGAAAACCGCGCGCTTCGCCATCGAATCCAGCTACGACCCGTACACCGTCGATGCCATGACGTTGGCCCGCAAGATCACCGACGTCGCCGACGCCGCCCGCCCCAACACCTCACTGGCCCACACCCACATCTCCATCGCCGGATTCCCCGCCGTCAACTCCGACATCCAGCGACTGCTCTCCGCCGACTTCAAGCTACTGGCCATTGCCACCCTCATCATCGTCGGCATCATCCTGATCCTGCTGCTGCGCGCCGTCCTCGCCCCGCTTTACCTGCTTGGTACCGTCGTACTGAACTACTTCGCTGCCCTGGGAGTAGGAGTGTTGGTGTTCCAATACGGCCTCGGGCACGACATCGCCTGGCCCGTACCACTTCTGGCGTTCATCATCCTCGTCGCCGTCGGCGCCGACTACAACATGCTGCTCGTCTCACGCCTACGCGAAGAATCCGCCCACAACATCCGCGTCGGGGTCCTACGCACCGTCGCCAACACCGGCTCGGTCATCACCTCAGCCGGACTCATCTTCGCCGCCAGCATGTTCGGACTCCTCACCGGCTCAGTGGCCATCATGATCCAAGTCGGATTCATCGTCGGATGCGGACTACTGCTCGACACATTCCTCGTCCGCACCCTCACCGTCCCCACCATCGCCACAATGCTGCGCGAAGCCAGCTGGTGGCCCCAACCCAAGCGCCCCCTGGGCTCCCAAAGCCGCCGGGTCTAGCAAAGCGACTCATATCGACGAACCGCTAAAGCTACTGTGACAAAATGTGTTTCACGCGGAAACGTGCCAGCGTTGTCCGTTGCGCACCGGATCTGCTGCGGGTGTGTTGCTGTCGGCGGCGTCATACACCGCGATGTCCGCCTCGTTGCGCCGGCTGATGATCACATCGCCCTTGGCGATGCGGTGGCCGCGCCCGGCGGTCACCGTGGGCGCTCCGCTGCTGATGGTGTCATCGTGGATACGCCGGTTAAGCGCATCGGCCAGCTCTTTGGTGTCGCAGATCAGCAGGGCATCGTGGTATCAGCAACCGAACGAAAGTGATTGTTTTCGAAGGCCTGCAAGGGGATCCCCTTACGGGCGGCGCGGCGGAGCCCTTGCCGCGGACCGCTGACCGCGCCAGCGTCTCGACATGTCTACATGAAATCAACCAAAGCGTTGCCATCACGGACTACGCTCACGACCGGATCCCGAAACACACCGGTCACACGAAATGAGGTGTGCATCGAACCCGGGATGCTTCATTCTGGCCAAGAAGCCGCGAACTGCCGTACCGAAACCCGTCCATGGGCCTCTACTGCAGCGGTGTCTGCTGCAACTCTGCGTCGAGTAGTTGACGGGCCATCCAGCGGAGGCAGGGCAAAACCTGCTCGACCTTCTGGACATCCTCCCAGCGGTCTTGGATGAGGATGTCGCTGTCGATGTCGAGGTGGGCGATCGCATTCCGGAGCTTGCCACGGATTGTGTCGCGGACCTGCGTGAACTTTTGGCCGGCGTAAGGCTTTAACGAGTCACGCAACCCGAAGTCATTCTCTTGGCCGATCGTGGTTACATCGGCTGGGACGCACTCGACTTGCGGTTGTTGCCGACCAGCTGCGATTAGGGCAGCACGCCTCTCGCCTTGCATCTTGAATGCGCCTTCGATCACGCGGAATAGTGAAAGGGCTTGCCAGAGTGGTTCGGTCGAGCTGATGCCATCGCGGTATGCCGATAGCAGAATCCGGTGATCTTGATGGCTTGCGCCACCAGTGTCGGCGAATGCCTTTACGGCGCCCAGCATCCGATTAACCCAGAACAGTTGAGTTCCGGTGGCGAGCTCGATGATCTGGAACCCAGATGTCGTGATGGGTGCGTCGTGCAGATATGCCCAGCGGCTCAATGCCGGCGCAATGAGATCGTGGCCGCGGCTTGCCGCGTGCATGAAACTGTCGGCGTCGACCTCAAGCTCGATATCACGTAGCCGGTGCTGTCCGTTCACATTAACGGTCAGCGCGTGCTTATTACCGGCGTCATCATGGCCGTCCATTCGCAGCCTGTGAACATCCGACGCAACCTCTAGCAGACTGTCACCTGCCGCGATCAGCTTGGCGAAGTTAACCTCATCCAGAACGACTGCGCGGCCTGGTATCGCGAGCACGAACGTCAATCGGTATTTACCCGGTGATCCGGCCGGGTCAGGCTCACGACCTCCCGGCAGTATCGGAACGACCGTGTAGTAAACGCCCTGCGTGACATACGGCCGTCCGGCCTGGCCGGGCTGCCCTAGCGCATTTGCACTGGGGCCTGGGAATGCCGCGGGTCGGGAAGCCGGCGGTGTTCGGCGTGGTCTAGTGGGCTTGCGATTTCCTGCCACCGGATTTTCCTGGTTAGTAGTTGGTTACTGTCTGGTAACTCGCGGCAGCGACGCGGCGGCCACCACCGTGCCTAAGAATCTCTGGCGATCAGCCGCCTCGCTTCGGCATTGATACCGATGAAGACGGGATTAGCCGACGCGCTTCAGCGGCGAACTTCGGCACCTGGGTGCCCAGCGCATCGAGGACCTGGTTGGCCGTGAATGGCGGGTTCGTGTAGGCCGCCACGATCCCGAGAAGGGCCGAACGGGTGGCGTCCTCGTAGAGGTCAATCTGGTCGAGCAGGAAGTCGTCCGGGTGACGCACTTCGATGTTGTAGGGCTCGACGGCCTCGGCTGGGAAGTGTGGGACGTTGGCGGTGACGATTACCTCGGCGCGTTCTCTGACCGCTGCGGCCAACACGTGGCGGTCCTTTTCGTCGTTGCGCATCGCGCCGATGAGTTCCTGATAGCCCGTGACTTCAGCGTCAATGAAGTTGTCCCGCATGGCTTTTAGTCGCTTATCGGCCTCTTCGGGCGTCTTGTTGAGCTTGTGAATTAGGGTGCGCCGCGTCTCGGCTAGGATGTCCTGCGACCACAGCGGTCGGTAGATGCCTTCGTCGGCGAGCCGCAGCAGAAAATCAACAAGCGGCATGGGAACGAGCACGCAAGCATCCAACAACACCGGGAACGCCATGCTCGTTTAAACCCTCACCGCGCCTTGAGGATCTCCTTGATCTCGTTCGCCGAGTCTCGGGTTAGCTCGTCAAGCGCCGCGCGTCGGCGGGCCCGCGTCTCCCGCTGATACTGCAGCAGCGCGTCGAGGCTGACCTTGCGGTGCCGCCCTGGCTTCTCGAAAGGGATGCGGCCCTCTTCGAGAAGCTTCACCAGCGTCGGCCTGGAGATGTTCAGTAAGTCGGCTGCCTCCTGAGTGGTGAGCTTGCTCTGGCGCGGCACTAGCGTGATGCCCTTGCCCTGCGAGAGTGCCAGCACAACGTTGTACAGCGCCTCCCGGACAGGATCCGGGAGGGTGATCGGATGGCCCTCGCCGCCGCACACGGAAACCTGGTCCGAGCCCAGCGCCGCCAGCAGCGCCGAGAAGTCCTCGGGCTGTTGAGGTGGTAAAACGGTGCGTTCTTCAAGGATTAGCGTGGCTGCCATACACCAAGGCTAAAACGAAAGAAACGAAAAGTCGAGGAGGCGCGCATGGGTGTGAATCCGTGGCGATGGTGCCGCTGTTGCGTATGAGTGAGGCTGTCCAGCACGATACCGCAGTCGATACCGCAGCGCTCCCAGACCCGTCCAGCTCCAGCACAACGCCACAAGCCCTGTCGACGCAGCTAGACGCAGGTATACCTCGAACGCACCAACGCTAGCCGACGCAGCAAACGCCCAGGTACACCGATTATGAGTCCGCGGCTCTAACCAACTGATGTATCCGTTGACCTGACCGTCGGTCTTGATGCTGTACGTGCCCGCGGCCGGAACTTGAACCACCCATACCTGAACATGAGCATCGTTGTTGACTGTCCTTGTGTTGCCATAACTTTCGGCCACCGCCGGATCCGGAACACCATCGGGCGGGTCGATGCGCATCCCCAGCTGCGGCACCGGCAGCCCTCCGCCGGAGGGGCTGCTGATCACCTCGGTGTGGAAGCTGACCGTGACCTGACCGGCCGGCAGCTGCAAAGAGCCCGAGCCGGGGATCGGCACCTCGCCGTACGCGTTGTACTCGTCGAGCACGAATAGGTTGAGGATGAGCGTGATCGCGAAGCCGATGACCGCCACCACCAGCGTCAGAACCGACACGACCAGCGAGATCCGGACCGCGCCCCGTGTGGCACTCACCGGCGCAGTCTCCCACGATTGCGCCAATTAATGCGTCAATCCTCCAAATCCGTTGGCGCAGAGCTGGTTTAGCGATAACGCGTGGCAATCGCACCCGTGTTCTACTATGGTGCCCAGCCGATCAACGAGGAGTAGTGCTCATGGCCGCCGATCTCGTCGCAACCGTCCCGGACCTCTCCGGAAAGCTGGCCGTCGTCACCGGCTCTAACAGCGGCCTGGGCTTCGGCCTGGCCCGCCGGCTTTCGGCGGCCGGCGCTGACGTCGTCATGGCGATCCGCAACCGCGTCAAGGGCGAGGCCGCCGTCGACCAGATCCGCGCCACGGTGCCCGACGCGGGGCTGACCATCAAGTCGCTCGACCTGTCGTCGCTGGCCAGCGTCGCCGCCCTGGGTGAGCAGCTGAACTCCGAGGGCCGCCCGATCGACATCCTGGTCAACAACGCCGGCGTGATGACCCCGCCGCAACGCGACACCACCGGCGACGGATTCGAATTACAGTTCGGCAGCAACCATCTCGGGCACTTCGCGCTCACCGCGCACCTCCTCCCCTTGCTGCGCGCCGCCAGCGAGGCACGCGTCGTCTCGCTGAGCAGCATTGCCGCCCGCCAAGGCCGAATCCACTTCGACGACCTGCAATTCGAGAAGTCCTACTCCCCGATGCAGGCCTACGGACAATCGAAACTCGCGGTGCTGATGTTCGCCCTCGAGTTGGACCGCCGCAGCCGCAACGCCGGCTGGGGCATCATGTCCAACGCCGCACACCCCGGCCTCACCAAAACCAACCTTCAGATCAGCGGCCCGTCGCACGGCCGGGCGACACCGTCGATCATGGAACGGCTGTACAAGATCTCCTGGCGGCTGGCACCGTTTTTGTGGCAGGAGATCGACGAGGGCATACTGCCCGCGCTGTACGCGGCGACCAGTCCGCAAGCCGAGGGCGGGGCGTTCTACGGCCCGCGCGGGATCTACGAGGCCGCCGGCGGCGGCGTGACGACGGCAAAAGTGCCCGCCCGGGCCCGCAACGACGCCGATGCCCGGCGACTGTGGGAGATATCCGAGCAGCTCACCGGAGTCAGCTACCCCGATGCGTGAATCGAGCATCGTCGTCCGGCCCGAGCCGGTGCAAAGCGCGACGTATACCCCGTCGTCGCGGCTGCAGGCCGCCGGGCTGGCGCCGGCCGTCGCGCTGTTCGAGCAGGCCGCCGCGGAGGTACCGCTGCCCAAGCCGCCGCAACCCATCGTCATCGCCGACTACGGCGCGGCCACCGGCCACAATTCGCTGCTGCCGGTGTGCGCTGCGATCGCCGTGATCCGCCGTCGCACCCGCCCCGAGCACGCCATCCTGGTCACCCACACCGACCTACCCGGCAACGATTTCACCGCGCTGTTTCGCACCCTGTCCGAGGATCCGGATAGCTACCTGCACAAGGATCCGGCGAGCTTTTCCTCGGCGATCGGCCGGTCGTACTACGCACAGATCCTGCCGTCAAGCAGCGTCCGCTTGGGCTGGACGTCGTGGGCGACCATGTGGCTGAGCCGAACGCCGACCGACCTGCCGGATCACGTCCAGGTCGCCTACAGCAGCGACGACGCCGCCCGCGCGGCGTACGCCCACCAGGCCGCCCGGGACTGGCAGGCGTTCCTGGCGTTCCGCGGCCGCGAGCTCTGCCTCGGTGGGCGGCTTGTGGTGCTGACGATGGCCGTCGGCGACGACGGCGAATTCGGCTACCGGCCGTTGCTGGACGCGCTCGTGGCCGCACTGGAAGATCGGCACCGCAATGGGCTGCTGAGCGCTGATGAGTTGCGGCGCATGACGATTCCGACATTTGCCCGCGCCGAGAAGGACTTTCGCGCCCCTTTCGCGCCCAAGGGCCGCTTCGAGGGCCTCTCGATCGAGCACCTGCAGGTGTTCAACGCCGAGGACCGGTTCTGTGCCCGATACCTCGTCGACCATGACGCCACCGCGTTCGGCGCGCAGTGGGCGGCGTTTGCGCGGGCCGCGGTGTTCCCGGCGCTGGTCACCTCGCTCGACGGCGGCCCCACCGACCCGCGTGCCATTGGCTTGGTCGAGCACCTCGAGACCGCGGTCGCCGAGCGGCTGTCGAGCGCGCCGGCGCCGATGCAGATTCCGCTCGCCTCGGTGGTGCTGGTCAAACACGGACCGTCTCACTGACCTAAGCGGTTTCGGCGCGGCGGAGCGGCGGGTAATCGTCTGGGTATGAGCCCGCAGGACGAGGAACAACCTCAGCAGCAGCAGACCGAGGCGCCCGAGGTCACCGACGAACACAAGGAACAGGCCGCCGAGATGCGTAAGTCCTACGACGACCAGCGCCCGACGGCGGTGATGCCCGGCACCGACCGGACGATCACGGGGACCGCGGTCAACGAGTGGCTCGACGACGAGGGCAACCCGAAATTCGGCGACCCCGACGAGAAGCCACACGCCGACGACAACCCGCCGGAGACGCAGGAACCACCGGACTAGCCGCCCGGCGGCGCCGGCTGCGGCAAGAATTGCGGGATGCCCGGGATCCGCGGAATCGGCGGGATCGTCGGCACCACCGGGACCTGGCTGGTGGTAGGCGCCTGTGTGGTGGTGGGCGCCGTAGTGGTGGGCGCCTGAGAAGTTGTCGTTGTAGTCGTGGTCGTTGGCGCCTCCGTTGTGGTCGTCGACGACGGCGGTGTGGTCGCCGACTCGGTCGACGACGGGGCTTCGCTGCTTGGCGCCTGGGTGTCCGTCGCCGACGTCGGGGCCTGGCTTTCGCTGCCGGGCGCAAAGGTTCCCGGCACCGCTGTGGTGCTCACGCTCGGCGCGGGAGCGATTGGTCCACCGCCGGAGGTATGACGCATGCCGATCATCACCGCGGCGATGATCGCCAGCACTACCAGCGCGGTGCCCGTGACGACCACCGCAGGCCGGCGATACCACGGCTCCGCGGGGGTACGGGTGTCGACGGCCTGCTCGTCGTGGTCAAAGGTCAGCTGCGGGCGGGCGGACGTCGTTCCGGAAGTGGCCGCCGGGTATTCGCCGGTGCGCAGCGGCATGATGGCGGCGTCGTCGTCGGCCTCCGACCAGGCCAGCGCCGGTTCGGGGCTGGGCTCCGGCGCAATCTCGGCCATGGTGGTGGCTTCGACGAACGGTCCGGCCTGGGTGGCGGCCGGGGCCAGCGCCGTCGCGCTGTTGTCGGCCGGGCCGCGTGCGGCCTGCAGCGCCGCACCGATGGCCGCCGTCATGTGGGGCCGCGGTGTCGTGATGACCGGCACCCGCAGACGTTCGGACAGCGTCGTCGTGACCACCGGGATACCGGCCCCGCCGCCCATCGATGCGACCGCGGCCAGATCACGAACCCCGTTGCGCTGCAACGCTTCCTGAACAACAGCGATGAATCCTGCCAGCGGCTGACGGATTGCCTCGTCGAGTTCGGTTCGGGTGACGCGGACTTCGCCGCGATACCCGGGCAGCTCAGCGGTCAGCGTGGTCGCCGTCGTCGACGAGAGCTCCTCTTTGGCGCGCCGGCACGCGCCGCGCAACCGGGTGAGCGAGCCAATCGCTGAGGTGGCGGACGTGTCGACCGAACCGGCCGAGGACAGGTCCGCCATCACATGAGCCAGCAGCGCCTGGTCGATGAGGTCGCCGGAGAAGTCGGTGTGTCGCACCGTGGGTGCGACGGGGTGGTAGCCGGCGGCGTCGACCAGGGTGAGGCTGGTGCCGGTGCCTCCGAAATCGCACAGCGCGATGATTCCTCGGGTCGGCAGCCCTGGGTTGGACTGCAGGGCGGTCAACGCGGCCGTGGAATCCGGCAGCAGCGCCACCTTGTCCCCGGACCATTCGGGCACCCGGCTCAGCGCGGCATGCAGTGCGCCCACCGCCGCCTGTCCCCAGTGCGCCGGATGGGTGGCCGCGACCGCCTCCGGCAGCGCCCGCCCGTCGGTCGCGGCGTAGGCCAGCGCCCGCAACGCGTCGGCGAGCAGCGTCTCGCTGCGGTGCGTCGAGCCGTCGGACGCGACGATCCCGACCGGGTCTCCTACCCGGTCGACGAAGTCGGTGATCACCAGCCCGGGCTCGGTCAGCTTCGGGTTCTCCGACGGCACACCGACTTCAGGTGGCCGCTGCCGGTACAGGGTCAGCACCGGCTTGCGGGTCACCGCTCGGCTGGCGGTGACGGCAGCAAGATTGGTCGCCCCCACCGACAGCCCGACCGCCGGCCGTTCTGCGTCTGCCATGTTCGTCCCTCCCACGGCGTACGCCCCGCACGCCGGGCACTAATGTAACGGTCTTAGCGAATGGTGCCGACCCCGGCGATCAGCGGCAGGTCCAGCGCGGTCACCCAGCCCGGGGACAGCTCGTTGACGGCGGGCACCGCGTTGAGTGCCCGCATCCCAGTGGCCAGGCATCCGGCGGCGGCCGCGTCGCGCCCAGAACCGTCGGTGAACCGAAATGCCGTCTCCTGGAAGATACTTGGCGTTCCCTCGATGTCGACGCGGTAGACGTCGTCCTTGGTGCCCGACGGCCAGTCCGGCGCGGCGTCGTGGCCGATCCGGTTGACGTGTTCGAGTTGGATGCGCGTCTTGCCTTGGTAGATGCCGTTGATGGTGAAGCGCACCGCAGCAACCTGTCCGGGCTGGATGACGCCCTTGGCGGTCTTGCGTTCGGTGGGCGTCACCCATTTGTCCCAGGTGGTGGTGATCTCGTCCAGCATGATGCCGGCGGCGTGCGCGATCATCGGCACGGTGGCACCCCAGGCGAAGATCAGCACGTCGCGGTTTTCCAGCACGGGCCGGAACTCCGGCTCCCGGCCGATGCCCATTTCGTTTTCGTAGTCGCCGGTGTAGTTGGTGTAGTCCAGCAGCTCGGAGGCCCGCACCGTGCGCACTTCCGAGCAGACGCCCATCAGAGTCATCGGGAACAGGTCGTTGGCGAAGCCGGGGTCGATGCCGGTGGTGAAGCACGACGACTCCCCTAGCTCGCACGCCTCGGTGATCGGCTGGATCCAGTTGGGCGGGTTGAGGTGCATAGTCGGCCACACCCAGGGCGTCATCGCGGTGGAGCAGACGTCGATGCCGGCGCGCAGGAACCGCGTCATCAGCGCGATGTTGTCCTCGGCGTGCGCGGCGGTCGGGCCGTAGTGCACCAGCGCGTCGGGTTTGAGCGCGATCAGCGCGTCGACGTCGTCGGTGGCGATGATGCCGACCGGCTCGGCCAGCCCGCAGATGTCACTGACGTCGCGGCCCACCTTTGCGGGGTTGCTGACGCCGACACCGACCAACTCGAACAGCGGATGCTTGACGATCTCCGCGATCACCATCTTGCCGACGAAGCCGGTACCCCAGACCACGACGCGTTTGGACATCAGGCCACCCTATCGCTCGGGCGACCAGCCCACCCCAGACATGCTGCCAAAGACGCTCTGCTACAAGGTTTTTAGAGCCGATCTGCAAAATTTCACACGCGTCCAATAGCACATGTCGATCACGAGCTCATAACGAAAAGCTCGCGTTTCTATCACGATCGTGCGTTCCCCGCCCGCTGTCTTTCGCCGTCAATACGCTCCCGGTATCTGCGGTCTTTGCCGGTGTTTCGTCGCGAAAGGGGCCCTGAAGATGGTGAGCACACATTGCGTTCCCCAGCACCGCAGCCGGATCTTCGTGGCTGTCGTCATGGCATCGGCCGCCACCGCCGGAATCTGCGGCGTCGGCGCGGCCAAGGCAACCCCGCAGCTGCCCACCGTGCCCAAGGTCCGCTACCAGATCAGCGGTCCGCCTGTGGCCGAATACATCTCGTACCAGACCGACACCGGTCAGCACCAAGAGGCCAACGTGAAGTTGCCATGGTCCACGCAGTTCACCGCGTTCGGCACCGAAGTGTTCGTGATCAGCGCGCAAGGACCCGGCGCAATCACCTGCACGATTTCGCTCGACGGCAAGGTGGTCAGCAGCGCGACAGCGCACGGCCAGCCCGCGAGAACCGTCTGCTCGCAGTAGTAGGGCGATCGAGCGGGCAATACTCCAGATATGGCTTTCACAGTGTGGCTCGGTGGCGACCAGGGCGCTGCCGACTGCGGCGACAGCGACAGGTACGAGTTCCTGACCGGTGGGGTGCTCGGTGTGCACTACGCGGAGCCCGGCCAATGGTCGGACTACTACCCGCCCGGCACATGGACGCGTGTCGCGGCCAAGCCCAACCATCGCCCCGGGGAGCCGCAGAATCGGTCGATCGGGCCGGACTTCGAATAGGCGCCGTCGGCGCCCGAAGGCGGTTAATATCCTGCGGGTGAAGACATTGGCTCTCGGCGTGGCGCTCACCTCGATCGCGGTGGCCCTCGCGCCGGTCTCGCAGGCCGAGATGCAGATCGGAAACTACGCGGTGCAGACACCGCGCGATCCAGGCCACGCATGGATCTGGTCGATCCGGCCCTGTATGCAGCCGGGATGCGTGCACATCCAGGCGATACCGCAGCCGAATGGGCAGGCGGCTCCCTACGACGGGGACGCGCAGCTGGCCAACGGCCGGTACACGATGAGCGTCGACGTGCCCGACGGTGTGCGCTGCGTGGTGTACTTCCTTCCTTCACACGACACGTACTCATGGGATGCGGCGACGCTGACCGGCTCGGTGCAGTCCAGCTACGACTCGAGCTGCGGCGGCGGCCCCGGTGGGACGGACAGCTACCCGTTCAGCCTGGTTCGCTGGTAGGTGCGACGCGCCGACGGTTTAGTTCTCATTTTCGGGCGTCAAATCGCGATCCCTGACCACGGTCGGCGCACCTTGGTCACGCAATCATCCAATACGCCAGCGTGTTTCAGGCGCATGATAGGAGAAACGCTCGGTGCGAGTCATTACCGTCGAAGAACATTTCCATCATCCCCGGGCCGTCGCGCGCGTCCTGGAACTGGCGGGCCTGGGGCCCGTCGTTCCCGATGACGGTTTCGCCGACTTCCTTCGAAATTTCATGCCCGATCAGGACTCCGCGGAGCGGCTGGCCGGTAATCGCCTGGCGCATATGGACCGTGTCGGGATCGACCTTCAGGTTGTCTCGCATGGCGCCAATAGCCCAGGCAACCTCGCTCACCCCGAGGCCGTCGAGTTATGCAGACGAGTCAACAACGACCTAGCTCAACAGATTTCGGAGCATCCCACCCGGTTCCGTGGATTTGCGACCCTGCCGTTATACGATCCCACCGCCGCCGCGGACGAACTGAAGCGATGCGTCAACGAACTGGGCTTCGTGGGGACACTCATCGCCGGAAGCTGCGCCGGATTGTTCCTCGATGACGAACGGTTCGACCCGATCCTCACCGCGGCCGAAACGGTTGACCTGCCGATCTATGTCCACCCGGGTGTACCGGAGAATCCGGTGTCTAGTGCCTACTACGCCGGAAACTGGCCGGCCGCCCTGCATTTCATGTTTTCCGGCCCCGCATTTGGCTGGCACGCCGAAGCGGGTATTCACATCCTGCGGCTGATCTTTTCCGGGGCGCTCGATCGCCACCCCAATCTGAAGTTGCTCAGCGGCCATTGGGGCGAGTTCGTCGCCGGCTGGCTCGACCGCCTCGACGAGGCGGTCGGCTGGACGGGTCATCGCCTGGACCGCCCGGTGAGCGCGTATTACCGCGAGCAGGTCTGGGCGACGCCGTCGGGCATGTACAACCAGAACCAGCTGAACTTCATCGTCGCCGAGATCGGTGCCGAAAGGATCATCTACTCCGAAGACTTCCCCTACGTCATCCGCGACAACGTCTCGGAATTCGTGGAGCAGGCCAACCTTTCCGACGACCAGCGACACGCGATCGCTCACGGCAACGCAGAAGGCATCATGCCGCTCTGATCCGTGTAGGTCACGTCCAAACTTCAGCCCCCGGCTCCGGTGTCGCCGGCCGGCGATACCCACGATGTCAGCACGCTTTGAATCGCGGGCGCAACGAGCGCGACTAGCGTTTCCCGGTCGGCGTCGGCAAGTGTCGGGACACCGACGATTCGCCGTCCCACCACGATCCCGACGAGCATCGAAGACACAAGCCCCGCCCGGATCGCCGCGTCGTCGTCTGCACGCGAGCCCAGGCCCTCGAGCAGTCGCGCCTGGATGAACTCACGCAACTGCGCGCTTGCCTGCTCGTTGACGATGGCACCGCGCAGCATCGCCATAAGGGGCTCCGAATCCTCGGGAGCCCCCTCCCACACCTCGAGATAGGCCCGGACCACCCGTTCGCCGAGCTGCTCGTCGGGTCCTTCGAACACGGTGCCCAACCGCGCCAACGCATCCGGTGAGATCGACATCACCGCGGCGAACAGTTCATTTTTCGACCGGAAGAACTGCATCACCAGCGACGCGTCGACCCCGGCATCGGCCGCGACCCGCCGAATGGTCGTCGCGGCGAAACCGTCGCTGGCGAACCGGGCCCGTGCTGCGTCAAGGATGGCCTGCCGGGTCGTACTCGGACCGGGCCGGCGGCCGCGTCGCCCGACCGATGACTCCCTGCTGTTCACGGTCATGGCCAGAACCTATCGCTTTTACGAGGTAATCTCAACTGCTGTTGATTTTCGGCTTGGTCGTCCCTACGCTCGAGGAAAGCCGCAAGACGCATAGCTCTGAAAGGATGGATATGGCCGAAGTCGAGAAAATTTTCATACCGTCTCACCCTTTGGAACCGGGTGAAAGGTATGGAGTGCTGAGCGGGTTCGATCCCGGCACGCGTACCCTGCCCGCGGGCTTTCGACTCGCGCCTGCATTCAGGGCTTTGCCGGTCGACATCGTGCTCGAGAAGGACGTCGCCGTCACCATGCGCGACGGTGTGACGATGTATGTCGATGTCTTGCGGCCGGTGGGCGCCGAGAAGGTGCCGGTCATCGTGGCATTCAGCCCGTATGGCAAGGGTGAGGGAAGCGCCCCGGCGGCGATGGGCGTGTTCGGGCTGGTCGGACTGGACAACGGCATCGTGTCGGGTCTGCACAAGTTCGAGGGGCCCGACCCGGCGTATTGGTGCGCTCACGGTTACGCGATCTGTAACCCGGACCCGCGAGGCGTTGCCGACTCCGAGGGCGACAGCGTGCTATGGGATCGCCAAGAGGGCGAGGACTGCCACGATCTGATCGAGTGGCTGGCCGCCCAGGAATGGTGCAGCGGCAAGGTCGCAATGAGCGGCACCTCCTATCTCGCGGTCTCACAGTGGTTCGCTGCGGCCGAACAGCCGCCGCACCTGGCAGCGATCAACCCGTGGGAGGGCATCAGCGACGTCTACCGCGATCTCGTGATGCGCGGCGGCATGCCCGACACCGGGTTCGCCAGACAACTCCGCGACAACAGCTTTTGGGGCAAGAGCCGCAAGGAGGACATCCTCGCCGAGGCAGAGCGTTACCCGCTCATGAATGCTTTGTGGGAGAACAAGATTCCCGACTTCGACCGGATCACCGTGCCGGCGTATGTCGTGGCCAGCTACTCCAACACCCTGCACACCGCGGGAACATTCCGGGCCTGGCGACGGATGGGGTCGGATCAGAAGTGGCTGCGCATCCACAACAGCCAGGAGTGGCCCGACTACTACGACGAGGCGAACAGGGAAGATTTGCGCCGCTTCTTCGACCACTTCCTCAAGGGCGCGGACAACGGCTGGGAAAAGACCCCCCGCGTCCGCTACGCCCTTCTCGATCTTGAAGGCGGCGACCAAGTCAACCTGCCCGCAGGCCAGTTCCCCCCGCCGGGCGTCGTCTACACGAAGTACTACCTCGACGGCCACTCGCGCACGCTCCGCACGGAGGCGCCCGCGGACGAGGTGACGACGGCCTACGACGCCGAAACCAACCCCGGCCTGGTCTCTTTCATCGTGCGCTTCGACGAGCAGACCACGATGGTCGGCTACCCCAAGGCGCGGCTGTGGGTCGAAGCGAAGGATGCCGACGACATGGACCTGTTCGTGTTCGTCCAGAAGTTGAATGCGCAGGGAACGCCGCTACAGGAGTTCACCGTGCCCAACCACGGCGCGATGATCCACGACGTCACCGAGCGGGGCGCATCCATCCTGCGCTACAAGGGTTCCACCGGGCGCCTGCGCGTCTCGATGCGCCACCTGGACGAGACAATGTCGACCGACGAAGTCCCATTCCACAGCTTCGACCGGGTCGAGAAACTCAAACCCGGGGAAGTCGTCGACGTCGAAATCGACCTCTTGCCAATCGGTTTGACGTTATATCCCGGCGAACAACTTCGGCTGATCGTCAGCGCGAAAAACTTGTTTGGGCCATGGATGCCCGGCCTGCGCGAATACACCCCGCAAAACAGCGGAAAGCACATCATCCATACCGGGGGATCACACGCGTCCTACCTTCAGTTGCCCGTCAAGCCGGCGTGAGCCATCAAAATCCGCGCCGACGGCAGCATTACATGGCGTTATCCGCAGCGAGACGATCCTTATGGCGGTGCCTCACGTGAGCCCCGACGAACAACCACCCGATGAGTTGTGCAAAGACCGGTCCTCCTCTCGTCAACTGCGAGAGTAGGACTGGGGGACCGACAAGTCAGTCGGAGAAGATTTCCCGGTTGACCGTATGCAGGTAGGGGATGGCCAGGAACGGTGTGATGTAGAAGATGTCGTAGAGCCACCAGCCGACGACCGGCAACACCACTCCGGCGTAGCGCACGTCGGCGTACATGGTCATGTTGAACACGTAGCCGATCCAGATCACCGCACCCATCCAGCAGGTGATGATCATCCACTGGTGGCCCCACCGCTTCATCTGTAAGAATCCGATCGCGGCGGCGATGCGCATGGTGAACACGGTGAGGATCAACCCTACCTCCCAACCCTTCTCGCCGGGCCCCGCCGCGCCGCCGATCCACAATTCGTTGTAGTGCCAGAAGTACCCGGCGTCGAAGAAGTTGCCCCAGGCGGTCAAGATCACCCGGGTCAACAGGGCATGGTTGGCGATCAGGTCGATCGACCAGCCCAGCGTATTGAGTCCGGCATCGAGGATGATCAGGTAGCCGAGCACCGTCACCATCACCGGCCGGACGGACAGCCCGGATTGCTGAGCCCGACGCTGCAGCCACACCCCGCGCAGGAACAACGGTAATCCGACGAAGCCGATGATCATCGTGCCCATCAGCAGCGTGCCGGCAATCAGCCATCGGTCGGCCTGCCGCTGCGCCAGCCGGGACTCTTCCAACTGCTCGTCGTAGCCGAGTCCGTCGCGCGGCGCGTCAGCTCCGCCGCGATGGCGCAGGTTCAACGTAGGGAGATTCACGGTGTCTCCGATCGGCCGCAGATCACGTGTCTTTCTATCGCTCTCGCAACATCCGTGTCAATGACTTAAGTCAGTGACTGTGAGCGTCTGCAGCCCGGCGAGTCGCAGTTCCTTGGCGAACAATCTCGTTGCCTTATTGGCATATTGACCTCACGTGCAATATCAGACCCTGACGTCTTATGCATGATTCATTGACTTCAATCAGTCATTGGGTTAGAAAGATCGCACCATGACTCGAGTGCAGGACAAGCCGCCCGCCCGCGAAGCGCAGCGGCTGCAGACGCGACAGCGCATCCTCGGCGCGGCGGTTGCCGAGTTCAAGCGGTCCGGTCTCGCCGGCGCGGACGTGGGTGCAATCGTATCGGCGGCAGGCGTGGCGCACGGCACCTTCTTCTTCCACTTCCCCACCAAAGAGCACGTGCTGCTCGAGGTGGAGACCCGCGAAGAAGCCCGCATGGCAACCGAATTGGCCCGCTTCCTCGACAAGCCACACAACCTTGCCGCGACGCTGACCGAGGTGGTACGGCTGGTCGCGGGGCTGGAGAAGCGGCTCGGCGACCTGCTCTTCAAAGACTTTCTGGCGCTGCACTTCTCGTCGACGCGACCGCCCAACGAGGAGTGGAGCGACCACCCGCTGATCGTGCTGGTGGTTGGCGAGATCGAACATGCCCGTGACCGGGGCGAGACCTATCCCGAGGTGGATGCGTTCAGCAGCGCGGTGTTCTTCCTGCTGGGCCTCTACGCGGTGCTGACCACGACTCACCACATGACATCAATTCGCGACGACCTGCTCGAGAAGTTCGTCGCCACCACTCTTCGCGGGCTTGAGGCGCGTTAACCAAACAATGTAGGGAGGTCTGGTCGTGTGGCAAGACATCGTGCGCTACATCGCCGCCTGGGGCGGCACCGGCGCAGTGATCGCGTTCTGGTACTGGATGTTTGCCAACATCGGCACCTTCTGAGCCATGGCTGATACGGGGGCGTTGGCGCTGGAGCGTAGTTGCGCGCTGACGGCGGTCGTTCTCTCCGAGCGGCGTCGCGACGACGTCCGGCTGGTCACCGGTGAGCACCGCAGTTTCGGATTGAGCCCGAACCGACGCATTGTCCAGGTGCCGTACCCGGCGGTGCCCGGATGGACGCTGCGAACCGTGACATGCGGTGTGGCCCTGCAGTGTTCACCGTCGAAGGACCGGATCGCCACCTACCGGCTGGATCAGCTGTCGGCGCGCGAACGTGGCGCTTTGACGCTCGTCGAAGCCGGGGCGGCCCTGGGATGGATCGCCGGCAGGTGGCCCGGCCTGTTGCCCGACCTGCGGCGGACCCTGCCAGACCTCGAGATAGCGCCGGGTGACCTCGACGCACCGGCGATGCTCGAACGCGCCATTGCACTGGCCCGGTCACGACAACCGTTGGCCTGTCATCCGCTGCTGGGCGCGCTGCCCCTTGCCGCTCCCGTGCGCAACGGATTGATATCTGCCGCGCGACGCAGGTTCGGCCGGATGCCGTGGAGCAGCACGCGAAAGGACACCCCCCGTGCCTATTCGGTGCCGGTCGGCGGTGACGGCGGTGTGCGTAATCCCAACCTGCCGCCGCCAACCCGACCCGAGGACGACGACATCGAAATCCGCCCGGACCAACGGCTCGGTATCCCCTATCCGGAGTGGAACGCCTGGCGGAAAGGCTTTCTCGCCAACCACGTCGCGGTCCTCGAACGCAGATACACCGCACGCGGGCGCGACGCCGCACCGGTCGCCGGCAATCTGCGGCGATGGTTCGAGGAACACACCCATCGCGCGATGACCAATCGTCTGGAGGACGGCTGCGATCTGGACGTCGACTCCTACGTCGCCCACTACGTCGACACCATCACCGGGCAGGCATCGCAAGCCCGGGTGTTCCGCGACCTTTTGCCCGCCTGCCGCGACGTCACCACGGCGCTTCTGCTGGACGGCAGTTCGTCGCTGGGCGTGCACGGCGGGCGGCTCTTCCAATTGGAACTCGCGTGCGCCGACGCGCTGTCGCACGCGATGACACTGGCCCGCGAGCGGCACGGCATCTTCGTGTTCAGCGGGAACACCCGCCACCGTGTCGACGTGCGCTGCCTCAAGGATTTTGGCGACAGTCACTTCGTCGCACCGAGCGGCCTGGGCCTGGTAACCGGCGGCTATACCCGGCTCGGCGCCCCGCTTCGCCATCTGACCAGCCGGCTGCTGGCGCAGCCATCCGAACGGCGGCTGCTGATCGTCATCGGCGACGGGCTGATGTCCGACGAAGGCTACGAGGGCCGCTACGCCTGGGCCGACGTCGCCCACGCCGCCGAGGAAGCACGACAGGCCGCGGTCGCTGTGTACTACCTCGGCGTCGGCCCCGCCCGCGTCGATCCGTTGCCCGAGGTGTTCGGACCCCGTCGCTCCCAACGGATCCGGCGCGTCGAGGAACTGCCCCGCGTGTTGGCGCACGTGCACCGAGAGCTGGTGGCGGCATGAGCGATCGGTTCTATTACGCCAGCGGCAACGAAGTCGCGCTGTTCGAGCGGGCCTTCGAGCGAGGGCTGCCGGTAATGCTCACCGGGCCAACGGGTTGCGGCAAGACCCGACTGGTCGAGCACATGGGCCGGCTGCTGGAGCGGCCGGTGGTCACGATCAGCTGCCACGACGACCTGACCAGTTCCGATCTGGTGGGACGCTTCCTGGTCACCGGCGGCGACGTCGTCTGGACCGACGGGCCACTGACCCGGGCGGTCAGGGACGGCGCAATCTGCTACCTCGACGAGGTGGTCGAAGCGCGCCACGACTCGCTGGCCATTCTGCATTCGCTGACCGATCATCGCCGCTGCTTGTACCTGGACCGCGCTGGCAAGGTGGTCAACGCGCCCGACTCGTTCATGCTGGTCTGCTCCTACAACCCGGCCTACCGCAGCTCACTCAAGGAGCTCAAACCGTCGTTCAGGCAACGGTTTGTCACGATCGCGATGAACTATCTACCGCCCGAGCGGGAGGCCGAGGTGCTTGTCACCGAATCGGGCATCGACATGGCGGTCGCGCGGCGGCTGGTCGGCTGCGCAACCAGCATCCGCACCGCCGACGACGTCTTTCACTTCGAACCGCCGTCCACGAGGGTCCTGGTCACCGCGGCGCAACTCATCGCCGCCGGCGCAACCGAAATGGAGGCCGCCCAAGCGTGCATCCTTGCGCCGCTGAGCACCGATGGTGCGATCACCGACGGTCTGCGGGAGGTCGCGGCCGCCAGTTTGCTCGACGCGCAATCACTTTGAGGAAGGAGCGGCACAGATGAACGAACAAGACCAGCGACGCAAGCGGGCCATGATCGTCTTCCAACTCTTCATCTACGGCTATCTGCTGCTGATGTTCGCCATCCAGTTGTACATGTCCTTCGCACGCGGCTGGTGGCACCTGTGAAAGTGCCACTCGCGCAGCCTCGTTCCGAGACCAGCTACGACCAGCACCACGAGGAGAGCCGCGCGGCCCAGCGCCGGGCCGACAAGTGGCTGATCGCCGGGACCGTCCTGATGGGAACCTGGGCACTCGGCCTGATCGGCTTTCCGGTCTTTCTGCGCGGGGTATGGCTGCAGCGCCAGGCCCAACGCGCCGGGCTGTCGGTTCGGCCGATGATTGTGACCCTGATCGGCTATCTGGTCCTGATCGACAGCGCCCTCAACAGCCTGGGCTGGTCGCTGGACCTGGTCGCCAATCACACGCTGATCGACCGGGTGCTGATGACCGGGTGGGGCAACATGTTCGACGCGGGCTATTTCTGGCACTACAACGAGTTGTGGATCGGCGGCGCCGCCGGCCCGGGCGAAAAGGCGTGGGAGGTAGGGCTGATTCTCACCGTCTTCAGCATGCGGATGGCCGCCGCGATCGGCTTCCTGCAGATGAAACGATGGGGCCACCAGTGGCTGATCATCACCTGCTGGATGGGCGTGGTGATCTGGATCGGCTACGTGTTCAACATGACCATGTACGCCGACGTGCGCTACGCCGGCGTGGTGTTCCCGGTCGTCGGCTGGTGGCTCTACGACATCTTCTACATCACGCCGTTCCTGGCAATCCCCTACCTGCACACCGTCAACCGCGAAATCTTCTCCGACTAGAAGGAGCAATCCGATGTCTACCCCGTCAGCTGACGACCTTCCGCTGGGCACCACACCGGCATTCGCGCGCATGCACAAGTGGCTCAAACGCGGCGTGTTCGTGTGTCTGGTCGCTCTGGTCATCGAAGGCGCCTTCACCCTGCCGTTCATGGCGGTCTATTACGGCTGGCCGACGTTGCCGCTGCGTGACATCTGCAGCGAGCTGATGAAGGTCCGCTACTCCGACGATTCCCTGGAATGCAAGTACCCCTACCCGCTGTCCGGTTCGCCGTTCGGCAGGGCGCCCGAAGCAGCCGGCCAACACACCGCGAGGGACAAGTGGGGAGTCCAGCCGGTTCCGCAGTACCACCGGATCGGGTTCCGCGAACTGGTCAAGATCCACGACCAGCGACTGGCCCGCCAAGCCGGCCCTTAACGTGCCCGCTGCTGCAGCCACGCAACAAGCTGGAACGGAACGGCAACGAAGATAGTGCCGCCGACGAGGTTGCCGATGGTGGTGACGCATAAGTTCATCGCCACAGACCATGACCGCCGAAACCCCAGCTGATTGTACGCCAACAGCTGCTGCCCGCTCGGCGAAGCCGCCCAGGTAAGGCCCGCCAGCCGCCGCACAGATGGTCACGAACACAAGCGCGCCAATCGTGTTGCCCGCCAAGCCGATCAGGATGATCCGGCCGTAGGCTGCGACGTTCATGCGGCGCTGTGGGACGGCCAGTAGTCCGGCGAACATGTCGGCGGTGATCAGCGACATGCCGGACACCAGAATCAGCGCGAACGACATGCCGAATGCCAGACCCATCAGCAGGCTGGCCACTCCCGCGGTTGTGACTCCCGTGCTCACGACCAGCGACAGCAGCACCCCGAACGCAACCATCGCGCCGCCGACCAGAGAATGAATGAGAAACGCCCAGAGGTGGGATGCCTTGTCGACCGCCATGTCCGCGATTCGGCGCACCATCGCGCCGACACTCAATAGCTCGAACGGATCGCCGGCAATGTCGGCATCCGGACTGCGCGCCGCAGGCGGCAGGCGAAAGTCTTCTGGCAGCGAAACGATTTGAGACATCAGTGCACCTCTCGAAACCCGGTGAGCGCGTTGAGGACACCGCCGATGTGCACCTCGGTGAGCCTTTCGCCGTCGAAGACGTGGTTGAGCAGAATCCTGATATCGCGCATCTGCTGCAGATAAATCAGGCAGGGCGGGCAATCCCGAAGATGCTTGGTCACCACTGCTGCCCACTGACCGGGCTCCGAGTCGACGAGGTCCTCGACGAACAGGACGAAGTCGGTGCAGTCGATCGCCGGCACCAGGTGGTCTTGATCCATGGGCATTCCAGATAGCGCCTCTCCAGTTCGTTACGCAGGTTTCCGCGGGCGCGATAGAGGAGAGCGCGCTGGGCCTGCCCGGACACTTCCAGAATCTCGGCAGCCTCATCGGGCGTCAGTCCGACGAGATCGCGGAGGATCACGAGTTGACGTTGCCGCGCAGGCAATCCGGCCACAGCAGCTCGAACCTGCCCCACGAGCTCTCGCGTCACGGTCTCGTCCTCGGGCAAGAACCGCCTCGACGGTGGGACGCTCCAGTGTCCGGCATCGGGATGCCCGGGCGGGTGTATCCGCCCGCTCAGCGGATCGGCGGCTTCCTGAGCCAGCAGCTCATGCTTGCGGATCCGTGATTCATGGCGGCGGTGACGCGACGCCGTGTTTTTCACTATGGCGAACAACCACGTCGTCACCGAGGAACGACCCTCGAATGAATGTGCCGACTGCAGGATCTGCAGCCACGCTTCTTGCACGGCCTCCTCGGCAGCTGCCGGTGAATCCACCATCGTGCGAGCGAAGTTCACCATCTGCTTGTGAAAATCGCGGACCAGGTCGGCCAGCGGAATGCCGCCCACCTGCGGGTCGGTGCTGTCGAGAGGAACGGACACCGACGTCATGTGCAGCGGCCGAGTTCCCATCTGAGCTGGGCCTCGGACGGGGACTGGACGGGAATGAAGGCCGCTTCCCGGTAGCGCCGGCTTGCCGAGGTACCGCTGACATATCCCTTGCCCCCGGCGGTCCTGATCTCCAATGCTGCACTGGCGCTTGCGATTTCGGCTGCGCCGAGCCGCAGCGAAAGCAGATCCTTCTTCGTCGGCTGATTCGGGGTGCCCACCGCCGCGGCAAAACTCGCCAGGGTGGTCTCGGCGAGTGCGAGCCTGCCGACGAGTGAGTCAACCTCGGCGGCGAATACGGAGTTGACCCCGTGCGACCCGAGCCGGCTCTGCTCCAGGCTGGTCGAGGCCAGGCCCAGGCACCTGGCGGACTGCAGGACCAGGAAGGTAGGGCGGACGGCGCCGATGAATTCCGCGAAGTCGGTCGACAGCACCTGCTCGGTCGCGATTCGGACGCCCTTCAGCTTGAGAGACGACGAGGCGGTGCTGCCGAGCCCCAACAGGTCGAACTGGTCTCCCACGATGATGCCCGGGGTGTCGAGCGGCATTGCGGCGACGAGCTTTTCGCCGGTCTCGCAGCGTGCTGCGGTCACCAGCATGGAGTCGGGGTAGAGGTTGCTGGCCCACCTGATGGGGCCATACAGTTCGTATCCGTCCTCGACCGGTGCTGCCCTCAGCTCGAGGGCTCCGCAGCCTGCCGCATCCTTGAACGCGGACGCCATGGCCGTCACACCGAGGGCCTGTCCTTGCAGCAGCGGTTGGACCGCCGTTGTGCTGTAAGCGGTTTGGGCGGTCGACAGGTATTCCACCACCATCCGGTTCGCCCACACCGAGAACGCTGTGCTCATGCACACCGCGGCGATCTCGCCGATGACCGTTGCCATCGCAGGCAGCCGACCATCGGCGTTGTCCGGGGCGCCCAGACCGAGCAGCCCCGCCTCGCCCAGGGCCGCGAAACTGCGCCGCGAGCTCGCCTCGCCGAGATCCAGGGCCGCGGCGTGCGCAGCGATGTCGGAAAGCAGCGCGTTGTCGAGGCTGCCTGCCGCGGCGCCGGCAGTCGGCGTGAGGGCTCTCATGAGGCGACGAGTGTTGACTCGACGATCGCAGGGCGCCGGAATGTGTTGACGACCGGCGACCAGGTGATGGCGTTGTCGTGAATCTGCTGAAGTGTTTTCTCGTCGGTGTCGCCAGCAAGGGTGACCTTGCAGCGGACCTCGGTGAAGCCGGGGATTTTGTCGTCCGGCGTATCACCGACACCCCACACCGCGGAGATGTCGATGTCGCCTTCCATCTCGACTTCGATCTTCGTCAGCGTCACGCCGTGGTGAGTCGCGTTGGCCAGCATGCCGACCGAGATGCAGGAACCCAGCGCGGCCAACGCGGTCTCCGACGGATTGGGTGCCGAGTCGTCGCCCAGCAGGGCGGGTGGCTCGCCGACCAGCACCGGCGACAGGTTGCGGACGTACGTCAGGTTGCGGAAGCCGGCCTCGCACACCGTCTTGGCTTTGAGGGTCTTTTTGCCGGCGCCGGGCCCGGCCCTTGCGCTGCACGAAAGCCGGTCAAGGCCCTCGGCGTCGATGACAAGACCATCGGTCATGAACGTCCTCCCAGTGACGGAGATTCTGCCTTCGCCGGTTTAGTGCTCAGCAAGCGCCGTTGCGTGATGGCGGCACCGAACCATTTACGGACAAGACACGAATCGTCACACCACCGAAACGCACCGGCCGCGGGACGTCTACGTGCACTTTCGGGGCGGGCGGCGCAAATCCTGCGCTCGAGCGGCAGCGTCGTCGAGCTTTTGAATCGTGGTGAAGAAATGCCGGGCCCGCGACGGTGATTCGATGCAGGGCGTGGCGGCGCGATATGGCACCATAAGAGCCATGCCAGGACGTCTTACCGCCCGATTCCTTTGTGGTGCAGTCGTATCGACGGGAGCGCTGCCGAGCCTCGGCGTTGCGTCCGCACCCGCCGAACCGTGCCCGGACGTGCAGGTGGTGTTCGCCCGCGGTACCGGCGAGCCACCTGGCGTCGGGCCGACGGGGCAAGCATTCGTCGACTCGCTGCGCCCGCGACTGGGCGCAAGGTCGCTCGACGTCTACCCGGTCAACTACCCCGCCAGCGACGAGTGGGCGACCGGCCTCGACGGAATTCGTGACGAAGGCGCTCACGTCGTTTCGATGGCCAACACCTGCCCCAACACCAAGATGGTGCTCGGCGGCTACTCGCAGGGCGCAGCAGTGACGGGCTTCGTCACCTCAGCCGCAGTCCCGGACGGCGTCGACCCGGCGACGGTTCCGAAACCGCTGGATCCCAAGATCGCCGACCACGTTGCCGCCGTCGTGCTTTTCGCCATGCCCAATGTCCGGGCGATGAATTTCCTCGGCCAGCCGCCGGTTTCCATCGGCCCGGCCTACCAGGCGAAGACCATCAAACTGTGCGCACCGGAGGATCCGGTTTGCTCCGACGGAATGAATTTCGCCGCGCACGACAGTTACGCAGGCGACGGAGCCATGATCGACCGCGGGGCGGCGTTCGCCGCGAATCACGTGGGCCCGCCACCTCCCGGCCAGAGCCCGCCGCCCGCGCCCGCACCGCCACCACCGCCGCCGCCCGCCGACGACCAGCAACCAGGCGCCTGAATCTGGTTGTGCGGGCTGGCCGCAGCGGTATCGCTGACCGATGACCCGGTCTGCCCGGTGGTGAAAAGCCTGCGACCGATATTCGCAGCGCGCTATGGTGCTGGCACGTTGCTGGAAGGTTGCTGTGGAGGGCTCGTTGCAGGGGACTTCGTTCGGAAAGTACCGGCTCCTCGAATTGCTGGGCCGTGGCGGCATGGGCGAGGTGTGGCGAGCCTACGACACTGCGATCGACCGGATCGTCGCGATCAAGATCCTGCCCGCCGAGATGTCCAAAGACGGGGTGTTCCAACAGCGGTTTCGGCGGGAAGCCCATGCGGCCGCGCGACTGAACAGCCCACATGTCATCCCGATCCACACTCACGGGGACATCGACGGACGGCTGTTCGTGGACATGCGGCTGATCGAGGGCCGCGACCTGCAGTCCGTCCTCGCCCGCGGTCCGCTGCCGCCGGAGCGGGCGGTGCGCATCATCGAGCAAGTCGCGAAGGCGTTGCACGACGCACACAAGGTGGGGCTGTTGCACCGGGATGTCAAGCCCTCCAACATTTTGCTCGACCACGACGACTTCGCCTATCTGATCGATTTCGGAATCGCCCGCGCGGCGGGCGAACTGGGCTTGACGGCGGCCGGAGACGTGGTCGGCACCTACCATTACATGGCGCCGGAACGATTCAACGCCGGACAGGTCGACGCCCGCTCGGACATCTACTCGCTGGCCTGCGTGCTGTATGAATGCCTGACCGCACGGTACCCGTTCCCCGGCGACAGCCTCGAGCAACAGATCACCAACCACCTCACAGCTCCGCCACCGCAGCCGTCGACCACCAATCCCGGATTACCTGGCGGCTTCGACATGGTCATCGCGCGTGGCATGGCGAAAGACCCCGCCGCGCGCTACCGCACCGCCGTCGAGCTGGCGCGCGCCACCCGGGAGGCCATCACCACGCCGGTCGGTTCGCCGCACCCGTCTGCTCCGACACAGCCGAGGATTCCCAGCCGCGACCAGGCGCGGACCCCGCCACCGCAGGCGCCGGCGCCACCATGGTGGCGCCGCAAAGCCGTCGTGATCTCGACGGCCGCCGCACTGGTCGTCGCAGCGGTCCTCGCGGGCGCGACTCTCGCCATCGGCCATCGCAGCGCGGGAGGCGGCGACTCACGCCAGGTGACGCTGCCGTTCACCGGTCTGCGGGAACCACAAGGCGTTTCGGTGGATATCGGCGGAACCGTGTACGTCGCCGATACCCCCCACAACCGGGTGCTGGCATTGGCAGCCGGCTCGACCGGCCCCGCCGTGCTGCCCTTCGACGGCCTGAACTATCCGACCGGTGTGACCGCGGACAATACCGGCACGGTTTACGTCACCGACGCCGGCAACAAGCGCGTGGTGGTGTTGCCGGCCGGCTCGACCACCCAGATCCAGCTGGCCTTCACCGATCTCGGCAACCCCACCGGTATCACGGTGGACAGCAGCCGCACCGTCTACGTCACCGACACGGCCAAGAACCGGGTGGTGGCGTTGCCGGCCGGCTCGAACCGGCAGACCGAGCTACCTTTCGCGGGCCTCAGCGCGCCCACCGGTGTGGTCGTGAACAGCAGCGGAACCGTCTACGTGGCCGACGGCGGCAACAACCGCGTGCTGGCATTGCCGGCCGGCTCGGATACCCAAGCGGCACTGCCCCTTACCGGCCTCAAAGAACCGGGCGGTGTGACGGTGGACAACGAGGGCGCCGTGTACGTCACCGACAGCCAGAACGACCGCACACTGAAACTTCCGGTCGGGTCCACGACGCAGATCGAACTGCCCTTCACCGGCCTGGACAATCCGTGGGGTTTGGCGGTCGACAGCAACGGCACCGTCTACGTCGCGGACCACAGCAACCAGGTGGTGGCCCTGCGGCAAAACTGACCGCCGCGCAGCACGTAGCGCGCCATACAGGAAGATGTCCTGGTGTTCGGGCTCGTCGTCGTCGTAACGCTGGTTGCCGCCGTCGTCCTGGGAACAGTGCTGGGCAAGCGCTATCGCATCGGTCCCCCGGTCCTGCTCATCCTGTTGGGCGCCCTGCTTGGACTGATCCCCCGCTTCGGCGGGATTCGGCTCGACGGCGAAATCGTGCTGCTGCTGTTCCTGCCGGCAATCCTCTACTGGGAGAGCATGAACACCAGCTTTCGCGAGATCCGGGCAAACCTGCGCGTGATCGTGCTGATCAGCGTCGGCCTGGTGATCGCCACCGCCGTCGCGGTGTCGTGGACGGCGCGAGCGCTCGGAATGGAGTCACACGCGGCCGCGGTCCTCGGCGCGGTGCTTTCGCCGACCGATGCCGCGGCGGTGGCCGGGTTGGCCAAACAGCTGCCGCGCCGGCCCCTCACCGTGCTGCGCGCCGAGAGCATCATCAACGACGGCACAGCGCTTGTGATGTTCGCGGTGACCGTCGCCGTCGCGACCGGAAGCCCCGCGATCGGCCCGGTCGCGCTGGTCGGTCGGTTTGTCGGCTCCTACCTCGGTGGTATCGCCGCCGGGCTGCTGGTCGGCCTGGCCGTGACGATGCTGCGCCGCCGGCTCGACGCGCCGCTCGAAGAGGGCGCCCTGAGCGTGTTGACGCCGTTCGCGGCATTCCTGCTCGCCCAGTCGATTCACTGCAGTGGTGTCGTCGCCGTCCTGGTGGCCGCGCTTGTGCTCACCTACGTCGGGCCGCGGGTGATCCGGGCCCGGTCGCGGCTGCAGTCGTTCGCGTTCTGGGACATTGCGACCTTCCTGATCAACGGCTCGCTGTGGGTGTTCGTCGGAGTGCAGCTCCCGAGCGCAGTGCGGGGCATCTCGAATCTCGACGGCGGACTCGGCCGCGCGGTGCTACTGGCACTTGCTGTCACCGGTGTCGTCGTCGCGACCCGGGTTGCCTGGACCGAAATCACCACCGTGCTGCTTCGCACTCTGGACCGTCGCGAGGCCCAGCGCGCCCGCCGCGTCAACTGGCGTCAGCGCGCGGTGTCCAGTTGGGCGGGATTTCGCGGCGCGGTGTCGCTTGCCGCCGCGCTGGCCGTCCCGCTGACCACGCGTGCCGGCACGCCATTCCCGGACCGCAACCTGATCATCTTCGTGGTGTCGATCGTGATCCTGGTGACCGTCCTCGTCCAAGGAAGCACCCTGCCCATCGTCGTTCGTTGGGCTCGGTTGCCCCAAGACGCCGGGCGCGCCGACGAATTGCAGCTGGCCCGCACTCGCAGCGCCGAAGCCGCCCTCGAAGCACTGCCGCAGGTGGCCGGCGAACTCGGTGTCGGCGAGGAGCTATTGCGCCGTCTGCAAAAGGAATACGAAGAACATGCGGCGCTCGTCATGGCCGACGCCTCGGCGCCGAACAACCCGGCCGAGCAGAACGACCTGGTGCGACGGGTGCGTCTCGGGGTGCTCGAACACAAGCGCCGGGCCGTCACCGAGCTGCGAGACCGCAATCGCATCGACGACATCGTGCTGCGCGAGCTGCAGACCGCGATGGACCTCGAGGAGGTGCGACTTCTCGACCCTGCCGACACCGAATAGCTTCGAATACGCCGCACTCCGATGCGGATATAGTTCGGCGATGACGTTGCAGCAAAGGAGCAGCCACGGAATGCGGATTTCACTGTTGGCGGCCACCGGAGTCGCTGTAGCGGCCACGCTGGTGGCCGGCTGCCACAGCAATTCGAAGTCGTCGACCGCCACATCGGGAGCAGCCAAACCGACCGCAACCAGTCACGCCTCGACGCCGGCATCACCTGCCGACTACACCAAGCTGCTGATCGGGCCGAAAGACATCAACGCGCCCGACACCTTCACCGCCGGCCCGCCGACACCGAACCCGAATGGCCAGCAGGGCGCGGCGATCACATTCACCGACGACGACGGCAGCCACGTCATCCGCGACACCATCGTGGTCCTTCCGGATCCCGCCGCGGCGGCGAATGCGCTCGATGCGGCCAAGGCGGCGCCGCCCGGCGCCATATCCGGGCCGCCTGTCGCGACGGACGTCGGCGCCGGCGGAACGACGATCTCAGGGGATGCACCCGACAAATCCAAGGGAATCACGGTGTTGATGTTCACCGAGGGCAGGGCGTTCGTCACACTCGAATTCGACGGCCCCAGCGGCATGTCCGCACCGCCGGATTTCGTCAGCGATGTAGGCAAAAAACAAGACGCCGCCATCAAGCAGGGGCTGCACGCCTAACGGCCTTACCGCAGTGGCACTTTCGCGGCGATCTGCCTAGCGAGGTCGACAGCCGAGTTTTTCGGGTCCGGGCTGCAGGTGTTGACGTCGACGATGATGTTGTTTTTCAGCGCCAGCGCGCGTCCGCAGGCCCAGCCACCGGCTCTGGCATTCTGTTGCGTCGCAACCACGCTCAGTATGCCGTCGGCGTTGGATATCGGTCCGGCAGTCCACTCCGTCCCCGACTGAATGTGGCGGTACTGGTGGCACGCCGGCCACTGTTTGGCCGAGTTGTTGAAGAACGCGCCGGCTTGTTTGGCGGTGGGAAACAACACCACCGCCTCCTCGGCGTAATGGGTGAAGTTGTCGCCGTCGTTGAACGCCTGATCGCGCATCGCGGTGAAACCACTGTCCGCATATACCTGGGCCTGCACCGAGCCGTCGATGGCCAGGCATTCCCTGGGTTCCATCGTGGCGCTGTCGTCGGACATCTGGTCGTGTTTCCTGGTGAGTTTCAGTTCGGTCGCGCCCATCACGGGGTTGATCTGCTCGGGAGGCAGCAGCAATCCGTCCAGCTCACGCTCCACAACAGGACGCGGAATGAGCGTCGTGGTGGTGGTGGTTGTCGTCGACTTGGCGCCTTGATTGTCACCGCTGCCGCAACCGGCGGTGAGAATGCAGATGGCGGCGACGGCGAACGCGGTCGCCAGATAGCGCATCTGCGCACCCCCATTCCTGCCGTTGCGAAAACAGATTTCTGCTGCGCCGACCAGAACTTGCGTGTTGTCGAGCCTACCGCGACCGGTGGGGGCCAATGCCAGCAAATTGGCCAATTTCCTGTTCTGCCAGGTGCTCTCAAATTCGCATGCGTGAGGGACTTGAGGGAAGGCCTCAATCCTCGCCGTCGGATTGCGATTCCCCCGGCGTCCACGCCGTCGGCGGGGCGGGCTGACCTGGGAACAAAAAGTCGACGAAAGCCGCGGCCGTGGGTTGCGGTTCGTGGTTGGCCAGTCCGGGACGCTCGTTGGCTTCGATGAAGACATAGTCCTCGCCGGCGATGTCGGGAACCACCAGGTCGATGCCGGTCACCGGGATGCCGATCGCCTCGGCCGCTGCCACCGCGACCCGGCACAATTCGGGGTTCACCTGCGCGGTGACGTCGCGAATCGTGCCGCCCTGATGCACGTTGGCGGTGCGACGCACCCGGAGCCGGGTTCCTTCGGGCAGCACGTCATCCATGATCCAACCGGCCTCGACGACAGTCGCCTCGGTGACCTCGTCGAGCGGGATGGTGGATTCACCACCCGTGGCCTCCGAGCGCCGCCGGCTCTCGGCCGCGATCAGGTCCCGAACGCTGCGATCGCCGGTACCGATGACCTCGGGCGGCAGCCGCAGCGCGGCGGCCACCACCTTGCCGTCGATCACCACCAGGCGAAGGTCCTCGCCGGCGATCCGTTGCTCGATCAGCACTTCGGGATACTGTTCCCGCGCCCGGGCCACGGCGGCGGAAAGCTTCTCCGGGCCGTCCTGCGCGGTGATGCCGACCGTGATGCCCTTGCCCTGTTCGCCGCGAGTCGGTTTGACGACGACCTCGCCGACTTCGGTCAGGAAGGCGTAGTCGGCGTCGTCCAAGGTGGCCAGGCGGGCGCGAGGCACGGTGATGCCGGCCTCTTTGACAAGCCGGCGGGTCAGGCGCTTGTCGTCGCAGCGGCACATGGCGATCGCCGAGGTGTACTCCGACAGCGACTCTCGGGTGACCACGCTGCGGCCGCCGTGGGTCAGCCGCATCTCGCCGGTCTCCGCGTCAAGGACCTCCACCCGGATTCCGCGACGCAGCGCCTCGTCGGCGATGATCCGGGCATAGGGGTTGAGGTCGTCGATCGTTTCCGGCCGCGGGGTGAACAGCGGCTCGTTGATCGCGTTCTTCCGCTTGATCGCCATCACCGGGATGCGGCGAAAACCCAGCTTCTCGTAGAGGGCGATGGCCGCATCGTTGTCGTGCGCGACCGACAGGTCCAGGTAGGCGCGGCCCGTGCGGCGGAAGTGCCCGGCCATCGCGCGGGCCAGGGCTTCGCCGACGCCAGGAAGCGCCGCGGCCGGGTCGACGGCCAGGGTCCACATGCTCGAGCCCCGCTCCGGATCGGAGAACAGCACCTCGTGGTCGACGCCGGTGGCGGTGCCCACGACGGCGCCGTCGTCGTCGCGGACCGCGACCAGGTAGGTCACTGCCTCGGCATGCAGATGGTTGTCCCAGAGCACGTCGACCGGTGCCGGGACCATTCCGCAGCGCACGTACACCCGGTTCATCGCGTCGGCGTCGGACCGGTCGTTCAGCGTCCGCACCGTCACGCCGGGCGGCGCGGCGCCCTCCGGGTCAGAGTCGGTGAAGCGCAGCCGATAGGTGTGGCTGGGATCGATGAAGAACTCGCTCGGCGATTCGGCGACGACGACGTGCGGCTCGCGCGGGTAGATGGAGATGTCGCGCCGCCCGGGCTGTTCCCGTCGCAGCGCCTCGGCCAGGCTCGCGGAATTGGCAAAGGTTTGGCCGAAAATGAGTCGGCCCCAACCCAATTCGAGCTCGACACTTTTGACCATCGCATCCATCAGGTGAGCCGGCGGCGCGTCGTGCAGGCTCAGCGTGATCGCCTCGTCCGAGGGATCGATGGTGCTCATGTCGCCTTGTCTACCCACTTCGCTCAGAGTCCGAACTGGTCGTCGATGATGCCGAGCCAGATCCGCGCGACGTCGATGGCGACCTTTTCGCTGATGAAGGCATGCTGAGTTCCGGTGTACATGTCGCGGAATGCCCGTTCGAAGCGGCTGCCTTCGCGGATCGCGGTGGTGCCGGCCGCCAGATGCGCCCACTCCGCGCAGCTTCGGGCGGTGTCGGTGGCGTGCACGGCGGCCACCCGCATGTCGGCCCGCAAGGTCGGGGTCAGGTCTGCACCGGAGGCGACGGCGGCCTCGGCCGTGCCGAACGCGTCGAGGACCAGCAAGCGGGCGGCGCGCCATGCCGCGACGTGCTGGGCGAGGCCTTTCTGGAATGTCGGGCGGCTGGCCAGCGACTCCCCCATGTCGCTCATTCGATATTTGGTGGCCGCCAGTTCGGTGACGTCGTCGAGCATGCTCTTGGCGACCCCGAGCGCCCACGACGCGTGACCGGCGGCGGTCACCGCCATCAGCCCCATGCGGGTGGCCGGCGACGAGCCGCGGTACGGCTCCCGGCGAAACAGCGGGAACGTCCGGCTTTCCGGCACGAACACGTCGTCGGCGCTGTAGTCGTAGGATCCGGTTCCCTTGAGCCCCTGGACATACCAGCCGTCGCCGAGCGAGATGTCTTCCCGCGCAACGACGGCCACCTGCATGTCGGGAACACCGTCGCTGACCCAGCGCATTTCGCCGTCGTCGAGCGGCAAGAACCCGGCGGCAACGTATTGCGAATGCCCGACACCCGAACCGAAATTCCACGATCCACTCAACCGGTAACCGCCGTCGACCGCAATCCCCTGCCCGTTCGGGAAGAACTGGCCGCCCAGCGTGACGCGGTTGTCGTGGGCCGTGAACACCTCGGCAAAACCTTCGTCGGGCAGGTAGCACGCCGCGGCGAACGTCGACGGCAGGTTCGCGATGCCGACCCAGCCGAACGACCCGTCCTGCCAAGCCATTTCGATCCAGGTCTCGATCATCTCGGCAAACGACGGTTCGACGCCGCCGGCCGCGACGGGATTGAACGCCGACAGCAGCCCGCTGGCCCACATCCCCTCGACAATCGGGGCGGTCAGGGTGCGCTGGCGCTCCGATTCGGCGGCCTCGGCGCGCACGAGCTCCCGCATGCCCCGGGCCAACGCGACGAGCTGAGTACTCGCTGTCGACGTCACCAGGGTCGCTAGCCTTCCAGTGCTTTGGCGGCGCCGGCCAGGATCGCGTTGAAGCTCGAGCGGAGCAGCCGGGAGCTGACCGGCTCCATCAGACTGCCGCCGAAGTACGCCGGATGGGTGTAGCGGGTGACCCAGTCGACGTGCGTGCCGTCGCCGCGCGGGGTGAACGTCAGTGTGCCGCCCTCGTGCTCGAACGGCGGAAACGATCGGAGGATGAGGTAGGAGTAGCTGCGCGGCGGGTCGTACGCCGTGATCTCTTCGCGAAACCAGGTGCCCAGCCCGATCACCCGCCGCACCGCGCCCTCGCCGGGGCCGGTCGTGCCGGGCTCCCAACGGGCTCTAAAGACTGGCGGAGCGGCGGTCAGACTGGCCGGGTCGGCCAGCCAGTCGAAGACCCGTTCAGCAGGTGCGGCAATTGTGCGTTCGATGTGAAGCTCGACCATGAGACCTCCCGTGTCGTCATGCTAAACGCCAAAGACCGGCGCGCCGGCGGGCCCGCCCCGGGCGACCACGAGCGGCATCGACGTGGCCGCATCGGTGCGCAGGATCGTGTGCACCACTTCGATGAGGTCTTCGACGGGCATTAATTTGCCCGGCATACAGCCGCGCGACAACCACAGCGGCACAGCCTGTTTGGCGAGTTCGGGATCCCAGCCCACGTTCATTCCGGTTTGCGCGTCACCTTCACCGCCCGCGCACTCGCCCACGATCAGACAGGTGAAGCCGATGTCTGGGTGTTCGGCCCGCCAGGCTTCCACGAGTCGTTCCAGCGCCGCCTTGCTGACGCCGTACGCGCCGAGGCCCGGCCACGGCGGCCCGAAGGTGCCGGCGTCGGACGAGAGGTAGACCGCTTTGCCGGCGGAGGCGCTCAGATGCGGCATCGCCGCCGCGGTCGCCAGCGCCGCGCCGATGACGTTGGTGTCGAACACGCGCCGCCAGGTGGCCGCGTCGGTGTCGACCATGCGGACCAGCGGCCCGACGGCGGGCGTGTACACCAGGTGGTCGATGCCGCCGAGCGCGTCGGCGGCTTGGCTGATTGCCGCCCGGCACGACGCCTCGTCGGTGACGTCGCATTCGATGGCGGTTGCGCCGGGCCCCGCCTCCTTGGCTGCGGCCTCGATGCGCTCGCGACGGCGGGCGAGAAGCGCGACCCGAGCGCCTCGCTGCGCAAGACCGACGCCGATGCAACGCCCGAGCCCGCTCGAGGCGCCGACCACAACTGTCCTTGACATATTCGCCCTCTCTTGTAACGCCTGCTGCAGGCACAGCGTACAGATCGCGGTGGGTGTCAGTACCGTGAGCGATATGAAATATCTGGACGTCGAGGGAATCGGAAAAGTCAGCCGGATCGGGCTGGGCACCTGGCAGTTCGGCTCGCGGGAGTGGGGCTACGGGGACCAATACGCCTCGGGTGCCGCGCGCGAGATCGTGCAGCGTGCACTTTCCTTGGGAGTCACGCTGTTCGACACCGCTGAGGTGTACGGATTCGGCAAGAGCGAACGAATCCTCGGCGAAGCGCTCGGCGACAAGCGCGCCGAGGTGGCGGTGGCCAGCAAGATCATGCCGGTCGCGCCGCTGCCCCCGGTGGTCAAGCAGCGCGAGCGTGCCAGCGCGCGCCGGCTGCAGCTCGACCGCATCCCGCTCTACCAGGTCCACCAACCCAACCCGGTGGTCCCCGATTCGGTGATCATGCCCGGGATGCGCGATCTGCTCGACAGCGGCGCGATCGGCGCGGCCGGCGTGTCCAACTACTCGCTTGCGCGATGGCAGAAGGCCGACGCCGCGCTCGGTCGGCCGGTGATCAGCAACCAGGTGCACTTCTCACTCGCGTACCCCCGCGCGCTGGACAACCTGGTGCCGTTCGCCGAGCGCGAGAACCGCATCATCATTGCGTACAGCCCACTGGCGCAAGGACTTCTGGGTGGCAAGTACGGCGTCGACAACCGGCCCGGCGGCGTCCGGGCGATCAACCCGTTTTTCGGCGCCGAGAATCTCCGCCGCATCGAACCGCTGCTGCAGACGCTGCGCGCCGTCGCCGCCGACGTCGACGCCAAGCCAGCGCAGGTGGCGCTGGCCTGGCTGGTCAGCTTGCCCGGCGTGGTCGCCATTCCCGGGGCGTCCAGCGTCGAGCAGCTCGAGTTCAACGTCGCCGCCGCCGACATCGAGCTGCCCGCGGATTCCCGCGACGCGCTGACCGACGCGGCCCGCGCGTTCCGGCCGGTCTCGATGGGGCGCTTCGTCACCGACACCGTCCGCGAGAAGCTTCTTCGCCGCTGACGATGCTTGAGCGCAACGTGCTGGGCGGCCCGCTGGAAGAGTGCGGCACCGAGCCGCTCACCGGGTTCTACCGCGACGGCTGCTGCGCGACGGGGCCCGAGGACATCGGCCTGCACACCATCTGCGCGGTGGTGACCGCCGAGTTCCTGGAGCACCAGCGCTCGATCGGCAACGACCTGGTGACGCCGCGGCCCGAGTACCGCTTCCCCGGCCTCACGCCCGGCGACCGTTGGTGTGTCACCGCGTTGAACTGGCTTCGGGCCCACCACGACGGCTACGCCGCCCCGGTCGTGCTGGCCTCCACTCACGAACGCACCTTGGAGGCGGTGCCGCTGGAGGTGCTGCGGGAGTACGCCGTCGACGTGCCCGACGACCTGGGCGAGTTGTAGCGACGCCGTCCTGGCGCGGTCCGGGACCGGTAAACTGGCGCTCTCGACTCCGCGAGAGCAACGACTTGAAGGAATGGCCTCGGTACTACGCCGAGTGATGGAGGATCATGAAGCATCTTGTATCGAACGCGATGCGCGCGGCGGTGTTCGCAATCCCGGTTGCGGTGATGATCTGGGGTGCGCCACTTGCCGGCGCAGTCACGGACGTTGAGGACAATTGTCGTGGCGCCGGTGGCGACTACACGTCGCAGGAGGTGCAACCGCACTGGGGTGCCGCCCCGGTTCTGATCGAGACGTGTTGCACCGCAGGCCAATGCGTTACGTACCGCGACGGCGTAAAGGGACCCACCTACGGAGGGGGTTAGGCGGCCGCGCCGCGGTGACTGGGACGGCGCCGCAACTTCAACCGCTCTATCTGCTGGCGGACAGCCAGCTGCTGTTCTGGAAGCGGCAGGACCGGCTGCTCCTGGATGCAGCGCTCGACGGATTTGCTTGGGACACAGCGTTTAGCGCGGCCTACATCGGCGCCTGCAACGGCGACCGTCCCGAGTTCTACGAGATCTTCGAGGCGGCGATCGAACCGATTGGAATCACCGACCGTCGCATGATCGCTTCGTCGTTCGGCCCCGATGACCGCGCCTTCCTGGAGCGTGCCGAGCTGATCGTGCTGGCAGGCGGCGATGTGCGCAGGGGCTGGAATACGTTCGAAAAGACCGGCATGAAGAACGTGATCCGGCAGCGGTATGCCCAAGGGGCGTTGCTGGTGGGTATTTCGGCCGGCGCGGTCCAACTCGGGCGGTATGGAATCGTCGAGAAATCCGAGCTGCTTGATGTGTTCAATCTTGCGCCGGTGGTCATCGACACGCACGACGAGCGATCCGAGTGGGCACGGCTGGCACGCACCATCCAGTCGCTGGAGGGCGGGGCCACCGGACTCGGATTGCCCTCCGGCGGCGGCGTCGTCGTGCACCCGGATATCACCATCGAGCCGCTACGGCGGCCCGCACACGAATTCCGTTTCGACGGCACCGGCGTCACGCATTCGCTGTTGTACGCCGAAGACGCGTAACCGGCCGGTTCGGCCGTGCACACTTGTGGCATGGACATACGCACCAGCGGGCCTGAGTCCGAGCCACGCCGCACGCTCAACGGCATCTCGGACGTCCGTGCGTTCTTTCACACCAACACCGTGCCGCTGTATTTCATCTCGCCGACGCCGTTCAACCTGCTCGGCATCGACCGCTGGATACGAAACTTCTTCTACCTCACGTACTTTGACTCCTTCGAAGGCGAACATCCGCGGGTGTTCGTGCCGCGGCGGCGCAACCGCATGGATTTCGACTCCATGGAGGATGTGTGCAATTACCTCCTGCGCGATCCCAGCAGCACTTGCGCCACGGCCAAACACACCACAACTCGGCGTCGGTGAGCCGCTTGGGCCGTCCCGGACCACGCCGCGCGGGTCCGAGCACATGATCGTCGATGGTCACATACAGTTCGGTAAGGAGGGCATCGAGGTTCGTCGTCACAAACGTCCATCGATGCCCTCCCACCACATCCGTCACAAGCCGACACGCCGGGACACGCCGCTGCCAGGTCGAATGTGCACTGCCGGCGGGCACGCTCGACGCTTGCCGCAGTCAGTGCACACCGGACGGACAATTGGGAATTACTCATCTAGCGCGGCCGCGACGATGGGCTTGGCCCAAGCCGGCGTGGACGTTAAATCGGACGGCCCGACGATGCGGCCGCGTTCCATGTGCAGCACCAAGACCGGCTGCGGTGCCTGCCCGGCCGCGGGATCAGCGTTCGCTGAGTTGTCGTACACCCGTAGCTCAGTCAGTTCGGGTAGCAATGTCACCAGGTTGATCAGGCTGTGGCGGCAGCGACGGCGGATGTCGGCTTCGGGAATGTCGTGCCCGCCGGCGCGGACCCGTTGTCGCACCCGCTCGATGTGGGCTTCGGCGCTGCCGAGCCCTACGTAGAGGATGTGGACCTCGGCACCACGCTTGGCGGCCTCGGCGAGTAGTCGCGGGATCGTGTTGCCGCCGAGGGTGGTCTCAAAGATGAAGTCGAGGCCTTGATCAATCGCGCACTGCAAGAGCTTTCGACCCTGTTGCCATGCCGCCGCATTAGCCTCGGTCTGGCCAAGTCCGGGATTGGCCGCCATGATCTCGCGTGCCGCCTCGTCAGGGTTGTAGTACTCACCGCCCTTATCGCGGATCGTCGCGCCGACGATGCTGCTTTTGCCGGCGCCATTGACCCCTGCCAGCACGTGTACCTGCGCGGGCCTCGTTGTTTTTCGAGCCATCGGCCGCGCGGGCTCACCGTGGCTGCGCGGTGCGCGCCGCCCTCACCGCGGCGGCGCCCAGTTCCTCCGGCGTGGCATCGAAGGCCGCAGCGACTCCGGCCTTCGCTTTCGGTGTCTGCATGGTGGCCAGCAGCTTGTCGAAGCGCTCAGTGAGATCGTCGAGCGCAGGCGTGGCCGATGCTGTCAGAGCCTCGAATTCGGCATACGACAGCAGTACGGCCCGGGGAGTGTCGTGCTTGGTGATCACCACGGCACCGTTGACGGCAGCCTGTTCGAATACCGCGCCGAACTCGTTTTTGAAGCGACTGGCGGCCACCGTGGGTACATCGACCAGCTTGCCGTCGTGGTTGCGGAAGGAGACCGTGGACATGGCGCTCCCCTCCTTCGTTATCGACACCACACTATTCTAGCCGTTTTGGCTATTTTGTCCGAACGAGACATTTTGTCGAACGTCTCCGTCGTGTCCGGCCGCGAAACCAGGTTTTATGCGAGCATCGGGTCGATCGCCGATCGAGGCACAAGCACCTGCAAGGCTCCGGCCGAGGCGGGCAGCAGTGCGCCCTGATCGAAGAAGAAGTACACCCCGTCGTTGACCACCGCGAAATTCTGGTAGTTGTCCGGGTTGTACAGCGCGCCCGGTGCGATCGGCAAGGGCGGCGGCGTGGGCGTCGCGGCCGCCGGCTGTCCCGGTTGCGCCGGCGGCGCGGCAGGCGGTGCCTGCTGCTTCTGCAGTTCGGCCTGGACGATCGGCCCGACGGTCTTTAGCGGATCGTCCACCCGCCACAACGGCGTGTGTTCTTTGTCGTCCGAAGCGGCCGTGTAGGTGATCGCCTTGCGATAGGTCTGGTCCCAGTTGAACGCCTTCCACGTCGTCTTCGGGCCGCCGACGTTTTGGTACACCTTGAACACGACGGCCTGCGTGCCGCGCGGGGGAATCGCCGAGTTGTATTCCGTCGGCTTCATCGTCAGCTCATAGGGTGTATCGCTGGGCGCGCCCGACTTGGCCGTGTTGAGGAATCCGTCGCGCGTCTGGGATACGTATTCGGCGACCGACTTCTGATCGGGATAGTCCAGCGGGATGCTGATGTCGACGTTGTACCTGGGGTCGGACAGCTGGATCTCACACGTACGGCCGGTATTGGCGCCCTTGAGGTCGGCGCAGTAGTCCTTCGGGGCAGCCTCGGCAATACCGGCAGAGCCGAAGATGGCGGTGGCCGCGACGAGCACGACGATGCTGAAGAAGCGCATAGGTTGAATCCCTCCAAGCAAACGTGGCACCGCGCCGCGGACGAGATGGGCGGGCGGAGCTACCGCTGCATACCGTAGTCCAGGGCCGAGCGGCGTCGGTGTGCTCCGGCCGTGTCGCGCCCGAGGCGGTTATACATCACTAGATGTATGGTGATGTCGTGCGCACGCAAATCACCCTTACGGATGAGGAGATCGAGCTTCTCGATCGCGCCGCCAAAGCAAGCGGTGCATCGCGGGCCGAACTCATTCGTCGGGCAATTCGCGCCACTTACAGCAGCGGAAGCAAAGAAGACCGGATGGCGGCGCTGAAGCGAAGTGCCGGCAGCTGGCGTAGACGCGACTTCACCGGCTCCGAGTACGTCGACGCGGTTCGCGGCGACCTCAACGAACGCCTAAACCGGCTCGGCCTGGCGTGAAGCTGCTCGACACCACGATCGCTGTCGACCACTTGCGCGGCGAGCCGGCCGCTGTCGGCTTTCTCGCGACGGTCATCGAGAGCGGCGAAGACTTAGTGGCCAGCGAATTGGTCCGATTCGAGCTCCTTGCAGGCGTACGCGATAAAGAGCTCGATGCGCTCGAGGAGTTCTGCTCCGCCCTGCGTTGGGCCGCAGTAACCGAGGAAATCGCCCGCGTTGCCGGAGGGCTTGCCCGTCGCTACCGACAAAGCCACAGCGGTATCGGTGCCGTTGATTACTTGATCGCGGCCACCGCAATCGTCATCGACGCCGAACTGCTCACGACCAATGTGCGCCATTTTCCGATGTTCACCAGGTTGGAGCCGCCGTACTGACCTCGTTGGGGCCTTCAGCTGGTCGGCGCCACGATGACGCCGCCTTGGCCGAAAAGCTCGGTGGCCCATTGGTGATGCCGCTGCTCCGTTAGTGTCCTGAGCCAGTAATTCGACACCAGCCCGGAGCGTGCCTCAGAACCGTCCAAGGCGCGCCGAGCGTGGGGGGAAGTACACAATCCGCCCACTTCTCGTCCATATCCCCCACGTTCGACGAACCGAAGGGAACTCGGCGCCCAGCCGTCATCGGTGCTGGTGAGGCGAATACGTTTCAGCGCGCGGTCTTCGGTGAAACCTAAGCCACATGGACACCGGCACTTTTCTCGAACGGCTCAACGAGGATCTGGCTACCGAGTATCAGTCGATCGTTCAGTACACCCAGCACATCGCAACGATCAAAGGACCCGAATACCACTCGATCACCGAGGAATTGGATAGGCACCTCGCCCAAGAGCTGCAGCACGCCAAGATCCTCGCTCAGCAGATCGATTTCCTCGGCGGTACGCCGACCGTGACAGTGCCCGACGTCCCGGACGCTACCGACGGCGCGTCGGCGTTGAAGGCCGATGTGGAACTGGAACGGCGTCAGCTGGACCGCTACCGCCAGCGCGTGATGGAGGCAACCGACTTGGGATTGCCCGATGTCGCCGAGGCATTACGGCCGTTGCTGCAGCAAACGCAGGATCACGTGCGGGAACTGGAAGACGCACTCGGCGGCTGAATCCCCCATCGACTAATGCCTGAAGTATTTGGCGACGACCGCATCGACGACGTCACACCTGGCGACATGATCGCCGTCGACCGCGGCTCTGGCGAACAGCTCTACAAAGTGGTGTTCAAGGACGCGGGCAACGACGGCTATGTCGTGACGCTCGAAGACGACGACGGTGAAACCTTCCAGCTCGAACTAGCTGCAGGCACAGTGGTGCGAACGCATCTGGAATCGAAGTGGGAATCACCGCAAAGTCCTACACGGCACACCGAGGGCTAGCCTATAGACGGTGCCGACGCCGCGGCGGCCTGAAGTCAAGCAAGCATCAGCCGAGGTCATACAGAAATATGGTGGGGCGGGCGGGGCTCGAACCCGCGACCAACGGATTATGAGTCCGCGGCTCTAACCAACTGAGCTACCGCCCCTGGCGCGTCGGCACCATGTTGCCATGGCCCGGCGCGGTCAGCTGAACACCGTCTGGCCGTCAGCATCGAGAAGATACTGCTCGGTGCCCTGCTCGACCCGTGGCGCGTCGGCGCCCAAGGATACGGCGATCTTGTTGCTGGCATTGCGCATCACGTCGAAGGTCAGCTCGACGGCCTCAGTCTCGGAGAAATGCGCCCGCACCGCAGCGGCCACGCTGCGGTCGATGTGCCCCGGCGACCAGATCAGCGCGTCGACATACCGCAACGCCGCCTTCTGACGATCGGTCAGCAATGCCGACGCCTCAAATCGCTCGATGTCGCCGTACAGCGATTCCGACCCGCCGGCATGCAGTGCCGTCGTTTCCCGCAGCGACTTGCACAACCGGCAGTTGTGCTGCGCCGCCCCGCGAAGCCGGACCAGCTCCGACGTCAGCGCGTCGAGCTCACGCAGCCGCGCCACGGCGGGCAGAAATCCGTTGAACACCGCGCCGGCGGGGTTGGTGGAGTGATCCCACGCAATCGGCTCGGTGACCCACCCTAGGTGCTCCTGGCCGACCCCGAGCACTTCCAGCCCTGCCCGCACGCGGGGAACGAAGTCGGCGATGTACATCTGCACCACGGCGCCAAAGGTCTTGTCCCCCAAGGCGGACGACAATCGCGACCGCTGCTCGTCGCCGATCATCGACACGTCGATGCTGAATTGCTCGGCGAACTCGGCCACCACCGTCTCGGTGTCCGACTCCGGCCTGTCCACCGCAACCTCGGATGGCAGCGGCGGCAACGACAACGCTCGCGCGCAGACACTCCGAACCAGCGTCGCGATCCGACCACCGGATAGTGCCACCAACGGCGTCAACAGTCCGTCCATCAGGGAACTATTGCGCCTGGTCGGCTGGGAATCGTCGCGGCGGTCATTCTGCGCCTGTTGCAACCAGGCGGATGTCGGTGTGCGGGAAGTCGTCCCCTTTGGACAGAAGAGGCTCACTACTGATCTTGGCAAGGGCGTAGGAGAAGCAGTCGCCGTAGTTCAGGCCTGCGCGATGCCGTCCCTTGCCGTATCGGCGGTAGGCGACTCGCGCGGCGTCTGCCTGGTCGGCATCGACGGCAACCAGATCGACTGCGGCGCGATGCAGCCACAGATCCAACTCCCGTCCGCCAGGTTCACCGAAGCGAGTCTCGATCACGATGGCCGTCTCCAGGTATGACGCCACCGACATCAGGCGGACATGGTCGGCCTCGACAGCGGCCTCGAATCGTTCCGCCTCCGGCTCATCGCTCAGCATTGCTACCAAAGCGGAGGTATCAATCACCATCAGACAGGTAGTCCGCGCTGGTCATAGCCGAGAATTTGGTCTGCGGACCGGTCATCGACTACCGGCAAGGCCGCGCAGCGGCGGCGGACGGCGGCAAGCTCCTCGCGCAGCGGAATGGCCCGAGTACGCCCGGTTTCACGGGCTAAGCGCTCGCGCAGTGCGATCACTACCGCTTCTGTCAAGCTTTCTCCCGTCCGAGCTGCGAGTTCTCTGGCAAGCCGGTCGGCTTCAGGATGCTTGATGCTCAGCGCCATAGGACAGATTATATACAATCGGCTGGATTCTAGAATACCAGTTTATTGCGCCTGACTGACCGACGACATGTGAAAGTCCGGGATCCGCAGCGACGGCATCGCCGCCCGGGTGGCCCAATCGCCCCACTCACGCGGCAGAGTCACCTCGCTGGCCCCGACCTGGGTTGCCCGCCGCAGCAGATCCAGCGGGCTCTCGTTGAACCGGAAGTTGTTGACCGCCGCGACTACTTCGCCGTCGGCGACAAGGTAAACCCCGTCGCGGGTCAGCCCCGTCAGCAGCAGCGTGGTGGGGTCGACCTCGCGGATGTACCAAAAGGTAGTGAGCAGCAGCCCGCGCTCGGTCTCGGCGATCATGTCGGCGAGCGTGGAATGGCCGCCGGTCATCAGCAGGTTATCTGCGGCCACCGCAACGGGAACGCTGAACTCGGCGGCCGCCGCTCGCGGATAGGCCAGCGCGTTGATCACGCCCTCGCGCAGCCAGTCCACCCGCCCGATGTCCATGCCGTTGTCGAAGATCGACACCGTCTCCGACGAACTCGTGGCGGCGACGAACGGCCCGCATTCCAGCCCGGGTGCAAAGGGGTCGGAGTACAGCGTCAGCGGCATGTCGCTGAGCCGCTCCCCCACCCGGGTTCCCCCGCCGGGCGCCGAAAACGCAGTCCGGCCTTCCTGCGCGCCTCGGCCACTCATCGTCCAGCCCAGATAGATCATCATGTCGGCCACCGTCGACGGCGGCATGATCGTCTCGTAGCGACCCGCGGGCAGCTCCAGAGTTCGCTCGGCCCATCCCAGCCGGGTGGAAAGCTGCTCCAAAAGCGAATCCGTTGGCACATCGGCAAAGTCAGGCGTGCCGACACCGGCCCAGGCGCTGGCACCGCCGCGCTTGGCGTTGATCTCCACCGAGCCGGTGGGCTGTGTGTAGCGTCGTCGCAGCCCGGTCGACGTCGCCACGAACGTCGTCTGCAGCTCGTGGCGGGCAAAGCCGTACAGCTGATCCGCGCCACGAAATCCCAGGCGCAACGCCCCCGCGACGTCCGCGAATACCTCGGCCCCGGTCGCGCGGACCGGGGCATCCCAGTCCTCGGGCACGCCGGTACCGGGCAGCAGCGGCGCGGCGTCACGAGCCTCCGGCGCCGAGCGGGCGGCCTCCGCCGACTCTTCGACCAATCCGGGAATCAGCGAGGGGTCCACCTCGGCTGTGCTGAGCGAGCCAACACGGGCGCTGTTACCTTGGCGGGCAATCGAAATCACCGTGGTTTTGCGGCTGGTCGACACCCCGTTGGTGGTCATCGAGTTGTTCGCCCAGCGCAGCGACGCCTCGCTGCGGTCGCTGACGATCACGATCGTCTCGTCGGCGCGTCGCGACGCACCCAACGCCGCCTCGACGACCTGCTGCGCCCCGATCATCGGCCCGCCTCCGCCCGAGTGTTGAGCACGCTGACCCCGCGGAACAACGCCGACGGGCAGCCGTGGCTGACGGCGGCCACCTGACCGGGCTGGGCCTTGCCGCAGTTGAAGGCCCCGCCCAGCTGCCATGTCGACCGCCCGCCAACGACTTCCATCGAATTCCAGAAATCGGTGGTGGTGGCCTGGTAGGCCATATCGCGCAGCTGACCGTCCAACCGCCCGTTGCGAATCCGGAAAAACCGCTGCCCGGTGAACTGAAAGTTGTAGCGCTGCATATCGATTGACCAGGACTTGTCGCCGACGACGTAGATGCCATCCTCGACCCGGCCGATCAGGTCGGCGGTGCTCAGCTCGTCGGTGCCCGGCTGCAGCGACACGTTGGCCATCCGCTGGATCGGTACATGGTGCGGCGAGTCGGCATACGAACAGCCGTTGGACCGCGACTGCCCGAGCCGCGGCGCGAACACCCGGTCGAGCTGGTAGCCGACAAAGATCCCGTCGCGCACCAGATCCCAGCTTTGCGCGGCCACTCCCTCATCGTCGTAACCGATGCTCGCCAAACCGAATTCGACGGTGCGGTCGGCGGTCACATTCATCACCGGTGAGCCGTAGCGCAGTGTGCCGAGCTTGTCGGGAGTGGCGAAAGATGTTCCGGCGTAGGCGGCTTCGTAGCCGATCGCGCGGTCGTATTCGGTGGCGTGCCCGATGGACTCGTGGATGGTGAGCCACAGGTTGGTCGGGTCGATCACCAGGTCTTTGCGGCCGGGCGTCACGCCGGGCGCTTTGACCTTCTCGGCCAGCAGCAACGGGATCTGAGCCAGCTCGTCGCTCCAGTTCCACACCTCGTCGCCGGCCACCACCTCCCAGCCCCGGGCCGTCGGCGGCGCCAGCGTGCGCATGGTGTCGAAGCCGCCCGCTGCGGCGTCGACGTTGACCGCCTCCAATCGCGGCAGCAGCCGCACCCGCTGTTGAGTGATCGTCGAGCCGAACGTGTCGGCGTAGAAGGTCTGCTCCTTGACCGCGGTCAGCCCGGCTGTGACGTGGTCGACCCCGTCGGCCGCCAGCAGGCGGCCTGAATACTCCGCCAGCACGGCGACCTTGGCGGCGGTGGACACCGTGAACGGGTCGACCTCGTAGCTCGATACCCAGCTGGCGTCGCGGTACACCGGCTCGGTGGCGAGCTCGATGCGTTCGGCGTTCAGCGGCGCCAGCGCGGTGGCCACTGCCACCGCCCTGTGCGCGGTCTCGGCGGCGACGGGCGCCGACAGCTCGGCATGTGAGGCGAATCCCCAGGTGCCGTCGACGATCACCCGCACGGCCAAGCCGAGTTCGCGGCTGATGACCGCGGTCTCCAGCTCGCCGTCGCGCAGCCGGATGACTTCGCTGGTGATGCGGTGAATCCGCAGGTCCGCGTGGCTGGCCCCGGCCGCTTTGGCCGCCGACAGCGCGGCATCGGCCAGCTCGTGGCGGGGCAGGTCGAGAAAGTCGTCGTCGATTCCCCGGGTCGGCGTCACGATTCCACCGTAGCGAGCGGCTTTAATACACCCATGGCGCGACGCTCGACTGCGCTGGGATATGCGCTGCTGGCCCCCAGCCTGTTCGGCGTGGTCACGTTCCTGCTGCTGCCCATCCTGGTCGTGGTGTGGCTGAGCCTGCACCGCTGGGATCTGCTGGGACCCATCGAGTATGTCGGACTGGACAACTGGCGCTCGGTGCTGGCCGACTCGACGTTCGGCAACTCGCTGCTGGTGACGCTGATCTTCGTGGCGATCGTGGTGCCGGCGCAGACCATGTTGGGGTTGGCGGCCGCGGCGCTGCTGGCGCGGGAGCTGCCCGGCAGCGCCGCGTTTCGCACGCTGTATGTGTTGCCGTGGATCTGCGCGCCGCTGGCGATCGCGGTGTTGTGGCGCTGGATCCTGGCGCCGACCGACGGCGCGGTCAGCACGGTCTTGGGGCATCGCATCGAATGGCTCACCGATCCGGGTCTGGCGTTGCCGGTGGTGTCGGCGGTGATCGTGTGGACGAATGTCGGCTACGTCGCGCTGTTCTTCGTCGCGGGCATCCTTGCGATTCCGGCCGAGATCCACGCCGCGGCGCTGACCGACGGCGCGACGGCCTGGCAGCGGTTCTGGCGCATCACGTTGCCGATGCTGCGGCCCACCACATTCTTTGTGCTCGTCACCGGAATCGTCAGCGCGGCACAGGTTTTCGACACTGTGTATGCGTTGACCGGCGGCGGACCGGCCGGGCGCACCGATTTGGTCGCGCACCGCATCTACGTCGAGGCGTTCGGGGCGGCGGCGATCGGGCGGGCCGCGGTGATGGCGGTGGTGCTGTTCGTGATCCTGGTCGGCGTCACCGTCGTGCAGCATCTGTATTTCCGGCGGCGGATCAGCTATGACCTCGTCTAGGGCCGCGGCCGTGTATGCCGGGCTGGGGCTCGGCGCGCTGATCACGTTGGCGCCGTTCGCGCTTGCCTTGCTGACGTCGTTCACCTCCGCACGCCAGTTCGCGACGGGCACCCCGCTGTCGTGGCCCCGCCCGCCGACGCTGGCCAACTACACCGACCTGGCTGGCGCCGGTTTCGGCCGGGCGCTGGCGGTCACCGCATTGATGACGGCGGTGATCCTTCTCGGCCAGCTGAGCTTTTCGGTATTGGCCGCATACGCCTTTGCGCGGCTACGGTTCCCCGGCCGTGACGCTCTGTTCTGGGTCTACATCGCAACGTTGATGGTGCCTGCGACCGTGACCGTGGTGCCGCTGTATCTGATGATGGCCCAAGTGGGTCTGCGGAACACGTTCTGGGCGTTGGTGTTACCGTTCGTCTTCGGTTCGCCGTACGCGATCTTCCTGTTGCGCGAGTACTTCCGCGCCATTCCCGACGACCTGATCAACGCCGCCCGCCTCGACGGCGCCAACACGCTCGATGTGATCATGCACGTGATCGTGCCGGCGAGCAGACCCATCCTGGTGACGCTGATGCTGATCACGGTTGTGTCGCAGTGGAACAACTTCATGTGGCCGCTGGTGATCACCAGCGGCGCCAAGTGGCGGGTGTTGACGGTCGCGACAGCGGCGCTGCAGTCCCGCTACAACGCCCAGTGGACGTTGGTGATGGCAGCCACGACGGTGGCGATCGCGCCGCTGATCGTGCTGTTCGTGGCATTCCAGCGTCACATCGTGCGCTCGATCGTCATGACGGGGCTCAAATGACTGTCGAGATTGCGCTGAGGGCTGTGATTTTCGCCGATTTACGACCCTGGACGCGATCTCGATGACCCGCCCGAGGCGTTCCACACTGGTTGCGGTCGGAGTGCTTCTGGTGGCCGCCCTGCTGGCCGCGGCGGCGGTGCTGCTGGACATCTCGGCCACCCCGCGCGGCGGCAAAACCGCGGTGACCGTCCGACTGTGGGACGAGCAAGTCGCCGCGGCCTACCGGCAGTCGTTCGCAGCGTTCACCCGAACCCATCCCGGCATCGAGGTGCGCACCAACGTGGTGGCCTACTCCACCTACTTCGACACCCTGCGCACCGACGTGGCCGGCGGCAGCGCCGACGACATCTTCTGGTTGTCCAACGCCTACCTCGCCGCCTACGCCGACAGCGGACGGCTGATGAAAATCGACGCGAAGCCGGACTGGGAACCGTCTGTCGTCGACCAGTTCACCCGTTCCGGAATTCTGTGGGGGGTGCCGCAACTGACCGACGCCGGCATTGCCGTGTACTACAACGCAGACCTGCTCGCCAGGGCCAGCGTCGACCCCGGTCAGCTCAGCACCGTGCGGTGGCGCCCCGACAACGGCGACACCCTGCGGCCGTTGCTGGCTCGGCTCACCCTCGACGCCAACGGGAACAGCGCTGGCACAGCGGGTTTCGACGCCGGGCGGGTACGGCAATGGGGCTACAACGCGGCCAACGACCCGCAAGGCATCTACCTGAACTACATCGGGTCGGCCGGTGGGGTATTCCAGAACGGCGACCGGTTCGCGTTCGACAACCCCGGCGCCCGCACCGCGTTCGGCTACCTGGTCCGATTGATCAACGACGACCACGTCGCACCGCCGGCCTCGGACACCAACGCCAACAACGACTTTTCCCGCAACCAGTTCCTGGCCGGCAAGATGGCGCTGTTCCAGTCCGGCACCTACAGCCTCGCGGCGGTGGCCGGGCAGGCCGGCTTCCACTGGGGAATCGCGATGCTGCCGGCCGGCCCGAATGGCCGGGTCAGCGTCACCAATGGCATTGCCGCGGCAGGTAATTCGGCTTCCAAGCATCCAGATGCGGTTCGGCAGGTGTTGGCCTGGATGGGCAGCAAACAGGGCAACGAATACCTGGGCCGCCAGGGCAGCGCCATCCCCGCGGTCCGGCCGGCGCAGCGGGTCTACTTCGACTTCTGGGCCGGCAAGGGCGTCGACGTCACACCGTTTTTCGCGGTGCTGAACGGACCGCGGATCTCGGCGCCGGGCGGGGCGGGTTTCCCCGCCGGCTACCAGGCCCTCAAACCGTACTTCGACGAGATGTTCCTTGGCCGCGGCGACGTGGCGACAATCGTGCGCGAAGCCCAGGACGCGGCCAACGCCGCGGCACGCCGCTAAGCGCCGAGCATCAATTCCGCCGCCAGCGCAGCGGCGCACACCACGGCGGTGATCGAAAGTGCCACCCAGTCAGCCAGCTTGGGCCGCGACGGGGCAGCCGAGATCTGGCCGGTGCCGCCGCGGGCGGTGATCGCGTCGCCCATCTCGTCGGCGCGCCGCAGCGTCACGGTGACGGCCGTCGCGAGCAGGTCGACCAACTCCACCCAGCGGCGTCGCCGACGCCCGCGCCGGGTCCGCGGTACCTGCCTGGGCCGCAACCGGCGAGCGGCGTACAGCACCCGGAATTCGTCGATCAGCATCGGGAAAGCCCGTAACGCCAGCGCCAGCGCGATGGCCCACTCGTCGACCGGAATCCGCAAGATCCGCAGCGGACGGCCCAATGTCGCAACGGCAGGCGCGATCTCGGCGACATTGGTGGTCCACGACACCATCGCACCCAGGCCGAGCAGCACGATCGACAGCGCGGTGATGCGCAGGAAGTTCAGCAGCCCGCCGAGTCCCAGGGAGAGAGCGCCCAGGTGAATCACCGGGTCGCCGCCGGCCAATGCCGCGGTGATCCCGCCGAACGCCAGCATGATCCACAACCAGGGCGGCACCGACGGCAGCGCACCCCGCGGAATGCGGGCGGCGCGGGCCGCCGCCAGCACCAGCGCGGCCACCAGCGCGATCGACGCCCATCCCGGATAGAACGTCATCAGCACCGAAATGCCGAATACCACAATCAGTTTGGTGCCGGCCCACAGGTCGTGGACGGGTGAGCCGTGCGGCACCGGACGCAACAGCACGACCGGGCGCGACGGCCGGCGGGTGGGCGCGGCGGTCGTCATGACACACCTCCGGCAGTCGCCGATGCCGCTTCGAGCATGCCGTCGCGCAGATGCAACGTGCGCGGGCACAACTCCTCCATGCCGGCAAAGTCGTGGGAGATCACCACCACGGTCAGCCCTTGGTCGCGGCGCAGATCCTCCAGCAGCCGCAGCAGGCCGCGCTGACTGACCGCGTCCAGCCCGGCGAGCGGCTCGTCGAGGATCAACGCCCGCGGCGACCGGGCCAACAGTCCGGCCAGCACCACGCGGCGCATCTGGCCGCCGCTGAGTTGGTCGATCCGCCGTTGTGCCAGCGCAGCGTCCAGTCCGACCACGACCAGCGCGTTCGCGATCCTCTCGTGGTCGTCGGGCGAAAAGCCCGCCGCCGAGGCCACTTCCCGATCTACCCGGCTGCGCATCAGCTGCAACCTGGCCGCTTGGAACGACAACGCCACCGCGCCGACCTGCTCGTGGGTGGGTCGCCCGTCCAGCAGGCAGGTGCCGCTGGTCGGCACCGTCAGCCCCGCCATGATCCAGGCCAGCGTGGACTTACCGGATCCGTTGCCGCCGTGGATCAGAACCCCGTCGCCCTGATACACCGAGAAGCTGACGTCGCGCAGCGCGGTCTTCTGCCACGGTGTGCCACTGCCGTATTCGTGGCCGACGCCGGCCAGTTCGAGCACCGGCGTGGTGTCCGAGTGGTCGACAGGGGTGGCTGCCGGCGCGGCCGTCGTCTCGACCATCTCGGTATTGTCCGGTGAATCGCTGAGATTGATTGTGCGGTCGGCGGATTGGGCCTCGTCGTTGTAATGCGTGATGTGGATCAGGGCGGTGCGGTGCCGCTCGGTCAAGCCGGACATGATGCCCAGCAGCGCTTCGCGGCCCCGCTGGTCGACCATGCTGGTGACCTCGTCGGCGATCAGCAGCGCCGGCTCGCGCGCCAGCGCGGCGGCCATGGCCAGCCGTTGCAGTTCGCCGCCCGAGAGGCTCCCGGTGTCGCGTTCGGCGAGCCCGTCGAGCCCGACTTCGGCCAGCAGCCGGTCGACGTCGGTGGTGGTGCCCGGCGGCAGTCCCCACACCACGTCGTCGCCGACCCGGGTTCCCAACACCTGGCTCTCCGGGTGTTGCATGATGACCGCGGTGCCGCCCAGCCGACCCAGCCCGACCACACCCGGACGTTCGACGCTGCCTGACGTGGGTTCCCGCCCGGCCAGGATCAACATCAGCGTGGTCTTGCCCGAACCGTTGGCACCAGTGACCGCGACGTGTTCGCCGACGTCAACCTCTAGGCTCACCGGCCGCAGCGCGTCCTGGTGCGTGCCCGGATACCGATAGCGCACCCGATCCAACCGCACCGGAACCGGTGCGATCGGCCCGGTTTCGACCAACGCGTCGAGTTTGTGCACGTCGGGCACGCCGCGCATCCGATCCAACACCCGCGACAGCGCCCACCAACCGATCAGCGACACGATCATGATCGATATGACGAAGTTGGCCAGCAGCAGCCACGGCCAGTAATGCGCCGCGGCGGCGAAGAAGCGCTTGAGGTCGGCGGCGGACTGCTCCAAACCCGACCGCGCCATGACCGCCGCGATCCCGTCGACGTTGGCGGCGACCGCCGCGAAGATCAGGTGCCGAAGCCGGGCCAGCACCGCCAGCGCGGCCACCACCGCCGCGCCGAACACCGCGCCGGCAACCAGGGACGCGGCGATCACGGTCGGAGTGCCGCGGCGGCGGCGCTTGACGATCCCGGTGAGCCCGCCGATGTACGCGCTGTGGACGACGGTCATGAAGCCGCCCATGCCCGCGATCAGGAAGGCGATGATTCCGGCGGCCACGGTCGCAGCGATCAGGACACGTAGCCGGTAGCGGTAGGCCAGCAGGCCCATCGGGACGGTGCCCAGCAGCGCCAGACCGGCCGCGAACGGGACGACCACCGCGATGATCGCGGTCGCCGCACACAGGGCGGCCATCACCGACGCCTGCGCAAGTTCGTGCGGGCGCAGCGATCGCGCCCGTCGCGCGGGAGTCGCTGTGCCGGCGGCGGTCATTTCACTGATTCTGCCAGTTGTCGCCGGGTGTGCGGTGTTCGCACGCCGTGCCGTCCGCCCGGTGTTTGCCGCCGCGAACTCGCCCGACACGTGGTGTATATAGCCAAGCTATGCAATTATGGAGGCATGACGTCATCCGCCACGGCCCGGCCCGGTCCGGCCCGCGACCCCGGCGAGGCCGTGCCGGGTCTGGGCGCGGATTTGCTGGCAGTTGTTGCCCGGCTCAACCGCTACGCGACCCAACGCGTCCAGATGCCGTTGCCGGCGGCCCAGGCGCGGCTGCTTGCCACCATCGAAGCCCAGGGCGAGGCACGGATCTGCGATTTGGCCACCGTGGATCACTGCTCGCAACCCACGATGACCACCCAGGTGCGACGGCTGGAAGACGCCGGCCTGGTCACCCGGTCCGTCGACCCCGGCGACGCTCGGGCGGTACGCATCCGGATCACGCCGGAGGGGATGCGCACCCTCAACCGGGTTCGGGCTGATCGGGCGGCCGCGATCGAGCCACAGCTCGGCCGGCTCGAGCCCGCCGACCGCAAGACGCTAGCCGAGGCCGTTGCCGTCCTGCATCGGCTTCTCGACGACGCCGCGCCACCAACTCGCCCGCGCTGACCGCCCGGCCGCCGAGATTCTGGGCGCATGATGGCGGGTAGACAAACCGTTGATCGGCCCAAAACGATGGGTGCGAAAGGTGGTGAACTATGCGGCCGGAGGCGCAGGCTTCCCCGTTGACCGTCTGGGTCGGATCGAAGCGCTACACCTTCCCCGCCGGCCGCGACGTGACGGTCGGCCGCGACACCCGCTCGGATATCCACCTCGACGGCATGGAGCCCACCACCTCGCCCACCCACCTGGTGCTCCACCACGACGGCCGGCAGTGGGTGGCGCTGGATCGCAGCCAACACGGCATCTACGTCGACGGCGTGCGCATGTCGACCGTCTTCATCCGTGACGGCCGGGCCATCACGCTAGGTGATCCGCGACACGGCCCGAAGCTGGTGTTCCAACTGGCCACGCCCGCCCCGCCGCCACCCCGCAGAGGCGCGCCGGTACCGCAGGCCGGGCCGCCGCCACGCGGGCGGCCGATGCCGCCTCCCCCGCCACCGAAGCGGCCCGTCCCGCCGCGGATGCCTGCATCCCCCGGACCGCCGCCACGTGTCCAGCCACCACCTGCCGACCAGCCGAAAAGCCCGCCCTCCCAGGCGCCTACACAGCGATTCCGCTTGCCGCGGCCACGGCAAGAACCGGCGCGGCCACCGGCCCCCGAGCCGCGGCCGGCCGCGCCGACGCCGCCTTCTCAATTGCCCACCACGCGTTTTCAGGCGCCACCGACGCCGGCGCCACCGCCGCCCGCGCCGCCGCCTCCACCACCACCGCAGGCCCCGCCACCGCCACCGGCGGCTCACCCGAAACCTCCTGAGCCGCAACTGGAATCGCAGCCGTCGCGGCCGCAGACCGCCCAGCGCAAGGGGCAGGACCTGGTCGGGCGCATGACCGGAGCCATGCAGCGGCTGATCCCGAATCGGCCGGCCCCGCGGCCGCACGAGACGGCCCCCACCAGCCGGTTGCCGCGCGCCGAGGTGGCCGGTACCGGGGGCCCGTCGCGCCCGGCGCCTAAACTCGGTGCACTGCATGCCCGACGCCTGACTTTGGGCATCGAGGGCCAACCGGTGCTCTCCGAAGTGTCGTTCACCGCTGCGCCTGGCACCTTGACCGCGATCGTCGGGCCGTCGCCAGCCGCCGGGTCCGCCCTGATCGATCTGCTCGGCGGCGCAGTGCGACCCACGGACGGCACAGTCACCGTCGGCGGCCACGATGTGCACGGTGAGTACGGCACGATGCGGCCCTACATCGGCATCGTGCCGCAAGCCGACCTTGTGCATCCGCAACTCACCGTCGAGCAAGCGTTGGGCTACGTCGCCGAATTACGGCTGCCACCAAGCACTTCGGGTGACGATCGCCGCAAAATAGTGGACCGGGTCATCGCCGAGGTGGGGCTGAATTCGCGGCGCACCATTCAGGTCGGCAGGCTCGCGATCGAACAGCGCAAGCGTGCCTCGCTGGCCTCCGAATTGATCACCGAACCGTCGCTACTCGTTCTGGACGAGCCCACCGCCGGCCTGGACCCCGAGGGTCAACAGCAGATTGTGGCGGTATTGCGACGGCTCGCCGACGCCGGGCGTGTCGTGGTGATGTCGACCACGGCGGTCGACCACGTCGGCGTGTGCGACCAGGTGTTGTTGCTCACCTCCGCCGGCACCGTCGCCTTCGTCGGCCCGCCGGCACAGATCGACGCCGGCTGGCCGGAGATCTTGGCGCAGGTCACCAGCGACCCCGACGGTGCCCACCAGAAATTCCTCGCACGCGGGCAGGAGCCGCCCGCTGCCGCGGAAACCGTTGAGCCGCTTGGCCCGCCGGAACATCTCGGGGTGTGGCGGCAAATCGTGGTCGCCGCGCGGCGGCAGGCCTGGCTCCTGGTCGGGGACCAGCGTTACCTGATCTTCTTGACGATCCTGCCGGCGCTGTTCGGCGCATTGGCGTTGGTAGTGCCCGGCCATGCCGGGCTGGGGCGAGCCGACCCGTACGGCGACAGCCCGGACGAGGCCGTCGAAATCCTGGTGGTGCTGAATCTCGCTGCGGTGGTGATGGGTACCGCGCTGGCCATTCGCGATCTGTTCCGCGAGCGCTGCATCTTCCAGCGCGAGCAGGCCGACGGGTTGTCGACGTCTGCATACCTGGCCGCCAAGGTCATCGTCTACGGTCTGGTGGCCCTGGTGCAGACCGCCGTCATCACCACCGCCGCGGTCGCCGGTAAGGGCGCACCGGTGAAAGGCGCGGTGCTGCTGGGCAGCTCGGCGTTCGAGCTCTATGTCAGCCTGGCGGCCACGGCGATTGTGTCGGTGATCGTCGCGCTGGTGCTCTCGTCGCTGGCGAGGTACGCCGAGCAGCTTGTGCTGATGACCGTGGTGTTGATCTTGCTGTCGTTGCTATTCTCCGGCGGGGCTTTTCCGCTGGCCGGGCGCTTCGGGTTGGAGCAGCTCGCCTGGCTGGTGCCGTCGCGGTGGGGTTTCGCGGCCGCGGCGTCCACCGTCGACGTCCACGCGATCAACCTGTTGGCCAGCTACGACGAGTCGTGGACCCATTCGGCCGGCTGGTGGCTGCTCGACATGGCTATCCTGATCGGGTTCGGTGTGGTGGGCGCCGTGCTCGTGCGGTGGCGGCTGCGTCGCGTCGAAACTACCGTCACACCGCCATCCCGATGAGCTTCCCCACGACATGGGTGGCGGCGATGGCGACGGCGCCGAACAGCAGTTGGCGCGACGCGCCCCACCAGATCGGCTTGCGGGTGAACCGGGTCGCCACGCCACCCGCGATCAGCAGCCCGATGCCCGCGCAGGCCAGTCCCGCCGCCAGCGACTCGAAACCGAGCAGGTAGGGGACCAGCGGGATCACCGCACCGACAGCGAACATCGCGAACGACGACAGCGCGGCGAGCCAGGGCGACGGCTTTTCGCTGGGGTTGACGCCGAGCTCCTGCGCCAGATGGAAGGTGATCGCGCCCTTCTCGTCGCGGTGGATCTCGTCGGCGGCGACCTCGGCGGTGTTCTCGGTCAGGCCCAGCTTCACCAACATGTCGACGAGCTCCGCCCGCTCGGCCTGCGGACGGGTCCGCAATGCGCGACGTTCGACATAGACCTCGGAGTCGATCTGCTCGTTGGCGGTGGTCACCGACGTGTACTCGCCCAGTGCCATCGAAAACGCGCCGGCCAGCAGGCCGGCGATACCACTGAGCACGACGGCCTGGGTGCCGGCACTGGCGGCCACCCCGGCGATCAGCGCCGAGTTGCTGACCAAACCGTCCATGGCACCGAAGCTGGCCGCCCGCAACCAGCCACCGCTCACATCGGAGTGGGTGTGACCGACGTCGTACTGGGTCATGGCGATATCTAAGCTCACCGGCCTGTCGGCGCCCCGATCGCGTTACGGTCAGTGGTATGACCACCATTGCCGAACATCTGCGCAACACGCTTGACGGGCGTTGGCGCGACGTGAAGAACCAGATGCGGGAGCGGCTCAGCGACGAGATCTTCGCCCCGCACTACACGCCCAACACGGTGATCGCCCGTACCAAGGTCGCGGAGCAGATGAAGATCATGGCGGACGCCGGCGCCGCCGACGACGGGTTCCGCAAGGAGCATGGCGGCACCGGCAACGTCGGCGCGGCGATCACGATGATCGAGATGCTGGCCATGTCGGACCTGTCGCTGATGGTCAAGGCCGGCGTGCAGTGGGGTCTGTTCGGCGGCGCGGTGGAGAATCTGGGCACCGAACCCCATCACGAACGGTATGTGCCGAAGATCATCAACCTCGAACTGCGCGGCTGCTTCGCGATGACCGAATGGGGTCACGGCAGCGACGTGCAGTCGCTGGAGACGACGGCCACCTACGACCCGGAGACGCAAGAGTTCGTCATCGATTCCGCGACCCCGTCCGCGCGTAAGGAGTACATCGGCGGCGCCGCCGAAACCGCCACCATCGCAGCGGTATTCGCGCAACTGATCACCGGTGGGGAGAACCACGGCGTGCACTGTTTTCTGGTGCCGATTCGCGACGCCGACGGCAACGACCTACCGGGTGTGACGACGTCGGACAACCACTACAAGGGCGGTCTGCCCGGTGTAGACAATGGCCGCATCGTGTTTGACCACGTGCGCGTACCGCGGGAGAACCTGCTGAACAAGTACGGCGATGTGGCGCCGGACGGCACCTACAGTTCGCCGATCGACAATCCGGGTCGCCGGTTCTTCACCATGATCGGCACGCTGATCCGCGGGCGGGTCTGTGTGGGCGGCAGCGCCGGCAACGCGGCTCGGCTGGCGCTGGACATCGCCACGCGATACGCGTTGCAGCGCAGGCAATTCAGCGCCCCCGATGGCGAAGGCGAGGTGCTGATCATGGATTACCTGGTGCATCAGCGCCGGCTGCTTCCGCTGATCGCCAAGTCTTATGCGCTGCAGTTCGCGCAGAACGAGCTGGTGGCCAAATGCCACGACATCCAGACCGCGGACGCCCCGGACGCCGAGGAGCAACGCGAACTGGAATCGCGCGCCGCCGGGCTGAAGGCAGCCAACACCTGGCACGCATCGAAGGCCATCCAGGAAGCCCGCGAGGCATGCGGCGGCGCCGGTTACATGGCCGAGAACCGGCTGATCGCGCTGCGGGCCGACACCGACGTGTTCACCACCTTCGAGGGCGACAACCACGTGCTGACTCAGCTGGTGGCCAAGGAGCTGCTGACCGCCTACGCCGACGACATCCGCAGCATGAGCCCGGTGGAGTGGGTTCGCTTCGCCGCCAACGCCGTTAGCGATCGGGTGATGAAACGCACCGCGGCCGAGGCGATCATGCAGCGGATCATCGATGCCCGGCAAGACAGCGAGGAAGAGGGCAGCCTGTTCAACCGCGGCACCCAGGTCAAGATGTTCGAGGACCGCGAAGAGTACCTGCTGTCCTCGGTGGCGCGCCGGCTGCAGGCCAAATCCAACGAGATGTCGGCGTTCGACGCGTTCAACGCGGTGCAGGATCACGTGCTGCACGCAGCGTCCGCACACATCGACCGGGTGGTGCTGGAGGCGTTCGTCGCGGGCATCGACTCGTGCGAGGACGAGAAGGCCCGCGAGATCCTCGATCTGGTGTGTGACCTGTACGCGTTGACGGTGATTGAAGACGACAAGGCGTGGTATATCGAGCACCGGTATCTGTCCACCGAGCGGGCCAAAGCCGTCACCCGCGGCATCAACGACCGGTGCCGCCGGCTGCGACCTTACGCCGAAACGTTGGTCGACGGATTCGGAATCCCCGAGTCGCTGCGCTACGCCGAGATGCTGCATCCGGAAAACCTGCCGGAGTGATTCGCGCCACGCCGGCGCGCGCAGGCAAGCTTGGCGAAAACTGGGAATTCGCGGGGGGTTTGGTGAATCCCCTGCAACGATCCGCCAGCTGAGCCCACCTCGGCGGTAGGTTGATTACGCACCCGCTCGGCGGGGGTTAACTCGCAGTTTCGTGCCGATCACCACGGTGCTGCCGTGCCGGCGAGAAAGCCGTAAAACCTGCGCAACCTCGCCTCACCGATCTCGAAACAACCCCGCTGCACGCTGGTGCGCAGCTGCCGCTTGCACATCGAGGAGGACGCGCCGCGTGGGGTCGGACACTGTCGACAGTTTGTGCGCCTACTGCGGTGTGGGATGCGGCATGGTCTTGCAGGTCGACACGGATCCGCACAGCGGGCAGCGACGGGTGGCCAAATCGACCGGGCAGAAGACACATCCGACCAACTTCGGCCGGTTGTGCACCAAGGGCGCAACCACCGCGGAGATGCTTGCCGCGCCGGGCCGCATGGACTCGGCGTACCGGCGGCCCCACCGCGACGAGCCGATCGAGCCCACCGACGTCGACGCCGCGATCACCCAATGCGCGCAGCGACTCCGGGCGATCGTTGACCAACACGGGCCCGACGCCGTCGCGCTGTACGTGTCGGGGCAGATGTCGCTGGAGGCCCAGTACTTGGCGAACAAGCTGGCCAAGGGCTTCATCGGCACAAACCAGATCGAGTCCAACTCGCGGCTGTGCATGGCCAGCGCCGGTTCCGGTTACAAGCTGTCCCTGGGCGCCGACGGGCCGCCCGGCTCATACCAGGATTTCGATCGCGCCGACCTTTTCTTCGTCATCGGCGCGAATATGGCCGACTGTCACCCGATCCTATTTCTGCGGATGATGGACCGCGTCAAGGCCGGCGCCAAACTGATCGTCGTCGACCCGCGGCGCACCGCGACCGCCGAGAAGGCAGACCTGTTCCTGCAGATCGCGCCCGGCACCGACCTGGCGCTGCTCAACGGACTGCTGCACCTGATCGTCGAAAATTGTCACATCGACGGCGAATTCATCGCCGAGTTCACCGAAGGCTGGGAGGTGATGCCGAGCTTCCTGCAGCAGTTTCCGCCCGACGTGGTCAGCGAAATCACCGGTATCCCCGAGGCGGACATCCGCACGGCCGCCCGCTGGATCGGCGAGGCCGCCAACTGGATGAGCTGCTGGACCATGGGCCTCAACCAGAGCACGCACGGCACCTGGAACACCAACGCGGTGTGCAACCTGCATTTGGCCACCGGCGCCATCTGCAAACCCGGCAGTGGCCCGTTTTCCCTGACCGGCCAGCCCAATGCGATGGGCGGCCGCGAAATGGGCTACATGGGACCGGGTTTGCCCGGTCAGCGATCGGTGACGTCCGAGGAGGACCGCGCATTCGTCGAGGCTGTCTGGGGCGTGCCCCGCGGCACGCTGCGCACCGAGGTGGGTGGCGGCACCATCGACATGTTCTCGCGCATGGCCGACGGGCAGATCAAGGCGTGCTGGATCATCTGCACCAATCCGGTTGCCACCGTGGCTAATCGGAAGACCGTGCTGGAGGGTCTGGAAAAGGCCGAGCTGGTGATCACCCAGGACGCATTTCTGGACACCGAGACCAACGAGTATGCCGACGTGCTGTTACCGGCGGCGCTGTGGACCGAATGCGACGGCGTGATGGTCAACTCCGAACGCAACCTCACCCTGTTTCAGCAGGCGCTCGAACCGCCGGGGCAGGCGTTGCCGGACTGGCGCATCGTCGCCCGAATCGCCTGCGAAATGGGATATGCCGAGGCGTTCAGCTATGACTGCGCCGAGGACGTGTTCGAGGAGATCAAGCGATTCTGGAATCCGGCGACCGGCTACGACCTGCGCGGCATCAGTTACGACCGACTGCGGCAGACCCCGGTGCAGTGGCCCTGCCCGCCCGGCAGCACGAATGACCGCAACCCCATCCGCTACGTCAACGACGGTGGGAGTCAGACGCAGCTTGTGCGAGACGACGACAGTGTGCCGCGCCTGGCATTTCCGACGCCCAGCGGACGCGCGATGTTCTTCGCCCGGCCGCACTTGCAGCCCGACGAGATGCCCGACGACGACTACCCTTTCCTGCTCAACACCGGGCGTCTGCCGCACCAATGGCACACGATGACCAAGACCGGCAAGGTCGCCAAGCTCAACAAACTCAATCCCGGCCCGTTCGTCGAAATCCATCCCCACGATGCCGCCCGGCTGGACATCGGCGACGACGATCCGGTCGAAATCGCTTCACGCCGTGGCCGTGCCGTGTTGCCGGCGGTGATCAGCGACCGGGTCCGGCCGGGCAACTGCTTTGCGCCGTTTCACTGGAACGACGCGTTCGGTGAATACCTGTCGATCAATGCCGTCACCAACGACGCTGTCGACCCAGTCTCGCAGCAACCGGAGTACAAGGCCTGTGCAGTCACCCTGACGAAAGTCGCCGCGGGCCCCGACCATCGTAATCCAGCGTCAGTCGATACGCCGCCCACGGAGGAGCTCAGCTTGTCGCAGGTGGACGCCCTCTCCGAACTCCTCGGCCAGACTGAGGAATTCGCGATCGAGTTCGATGAGCTGGAACGCCGCTACCTCGCCGGTCTGGTGACCGCGCTGCGAACCGAGGCCGGGCGCCGCACGCCCGGGGTGCCGACTCTGCCGCTGAGCGCGCCGTTCGAGCCGGGCAAGCGGATGTGGGTGGACGGTGTGATGGCGGGCCTCTTCTCCCGCAGCCCGATACCGGGCGGTCAGGATGCCCGCCCCGCCGACCCGGTTACCCCCAAAAGCCCTGCGCCAGAGCGTGACCCGGTCGTGCTGTTGTGGGCGTCGCAAACCGGCAACGCCGAGCAGTTCGCCGCCGAATGCGCCGCACAACTCGGCGCGGCCGGATTCCCCGTTGCACTGCACGCCATGGATCAATTCCCGAGGGCCGACCTGGCGACAACCAGGGAGCTGCTGGTCATCACCAGCACCACCGGCGACGGGGAACCACCCGATAACGGCACCGCATTCTGGGAGAAGCTGTCGGCAGACGACGCTCCCCGGCTTGTCGACACCCGTTATGCAGTCCTGGCTTTCGGCGATTCGAGCTACGCCGACTTTTGTGGTTACGGCCGCAATGTCGATGCACGCCTGGCCGAACTGGGCGGCGCCCGCATGCTTGACCGTGTCGACTGCGAACCCGACTACGAGGAGGCCGCCGCCGGATGGCTGACCGCGGTCCGCGAAGTCCTGACCAAAACGCCGATGCTCGTCGGCGGTGGTGCTACCGCGCCCGTGAGCACCACCGCCATCGTCGCGCCGGCCAAACCGGAACCGCAGCTCTACAGCCGCAAGCGGCCGCTGAGCACGCGACTGGTGCGCAATACCCTTCTCAGCGGCGCCGGTTCGACCAAGGAAGTGCGTCAGTTTGCGTTCGATTTGCCCGAGGGCACGCTGACCTATCACGCCGGTGACGCCCTGGGGGTGTGGCCGCGCAACAACCCCGCGCTCGTCGACGAGTGGCTGGAGGTCACCGGCCTGGACGGGAACACCACCGTCGAGGTACCCAACCATGGGTCGATGCGCCTGCGCACTGCCCTCACCGAACGATTCGAGATCGCCCGCATCACAGGCGACCTGCTGCGGTTCGTCGCCCAACGCAGCGGCAACGCCGAGTTGGCGGCCTTGGTGAAGCCGGAGAACAAGACGGCGCTCGCCGACTGGATGTGGGGCCGGCAAACCGTGGACGTGCTGGCCCAATCCCCCGTGAAGGCATCTGTTGACGAATGGTTGTCGGTGCTCAAACCGCTTGCACCGCGGCTGTATTCGATCTCCTCAGCGTCCGTCGACAATCCTCGGGAGGTGCACCTGACCGTCAGCGCCGTACGTTACGAGTGTGAGGGTGTCCCACGGGGCGGGGTGTGCTCGACGTACCTGGCCGATCACGCCGACGGCGACGAGATCGGGATTTTCGTGCAGCAGGCTAACCACTTCCGGCCGCCAACCGATCCGGACGCACCGATGATCATGATCGGCCCCGGGACCGGGATTGCACCGTTCCGCAGTTTCCTGCATCGGCGCCGCGTGCTGGGCCACCCCGGGCCGAACTGGTTGTTCTTCGGAGAACGCAACGCCGCCAGCGACTTCTACTACCGCGATGAGATCGAGGCGATGCACGCCGACGGTTTCCTCAGCGAACTCGACCTGGCGTTCTCGCGTGATCAGCCGGAGAAGGTCTACGTGCAGGACCTGATGCGCCGGCGCGGGGCAGAAATATGGCGGTGGCTGCAGGCCGGCGCGCACCTCTACGTCTGCGGCGACGCCCATCAGATGGCCAAGGAAGTCGACCGCGCGGTCCATGACATCGTGGAATGCCACGGCGCACTGGACGCCGAGGCCGCCAATGCTTACGTGCGGAACCTCTCCGCCGAGAAGCGCTACCAGCGCGACGTCTATTGAGATAGCTATCTCCTAAGCTGGCGTGGTTGTCACACGGAGCAAGGGAGTAGCCAGATGGCGTGGTTCCTCGCGCTGCAAGGAACGCCCCACGAGTCGCTGACCTACGAATTGCACAAGTCGGCGAACGTCGAGCGGATCGCCCACGAGATGAGCACGTCGGCGACCATCGATCGCGCCGTCGCTATCCCGGCCATTTTCCACAACCGCCCCGACCCGGTGAAGCTCTACGTTCGGCCCGCGGCCTGGGGCGCGTGGGCGTTCTCCGCATGCGATAGGTGTTTTCCGACGGACCGCTACACCTCGCTGTGGGCGTGCCGGTGGGTCAGAACTGCCGTACCGCCGCGTGGTGCTCAGATGACGGCTTGTCCTGGCCGGTGGTTTGCCCGCATCGGTCCTCTGTCCGGTGCGGGGCCCTGCCGGTCGTCGCCGGATCGCCAATCCGAGACCACGCCTCCCGATCGCGACCGCCGCCCCATGATGGGAAGTGACGGTAGCCGGGTCGGAAGTCTGCTGCCGCAAGGGTTGGATCCAATGCTGGGCTCCCCAGCGGCTGGTGTAGGCCGCATCGACCCCGATCACGTAGATGCCCCGGCGGGCCGCCATGCCAATCAGCCGTCTGCGGAACTTGGCGGTAGGGATACCGGCCACGGTGCGCCGCAACCGTTTTCCGCGCTTTCCCCGCCCTAGGGTTTCGCGGCCAGTGGCTCGGCTGTCGTTGAAGTCAAGGTTCTCAATCACGACTGCACGGCAATTGTGCTGCTGGGCCAAATTCAGAAGTGTGACGACGGCGGCGCGCACGCGCCCGTCGCGGTGAAATCCGGTGAGCCCCAAGGTAACGACCTCGATGCTGTTCGGTCCTCCAATCGGGTTGCCCGACGCGTCGAGCACACAGCAGGCCAAATGGTCAGCGTTTAAATCCACCCCTAGCACGCGTTCGGAACGCAGTTCCTCGAGGCCGGGTACCGGTTTGGGACTTGTCCTCCACGAGGCGTCCAAATACCAGCGGCCTCTTTTGGTATCCAAATGGACGTCGTAGCGCACTGCCTGCCGGGCTGCTACCCGCTCAGCCCATTCATCGCCGCCGTAAGCAAAATGCACCGGCTGTTCGATCACCACATGCGAGCCAAATTCCGCGGTCAATGCCGCGGGGACCTTGATCCGCAGGCAGCCTTCCGGATCGACGCGGATCGTCTCGTTGCCCCCGATCTTGCCCGCCTCGCCGTCGGCGGTGATGAACATCCGGGCCGCATCCCATTGCTGTCGCCATTGCAGCTCAGCCAAGTCGGAGTGAACAAGATTGTGGCGCTGGCGCCAGAGGCGTTTGCCGCCAACCACAATCGAGGGGCGACCCGCTGCCAATGCCTCCTCCGCGGCGTGCAGACGTTGCCGCAGTACAGCGAGTCGGCGTGTCTTGGTGAACCGCTCCGCCTTGCTGCGATAACCCCTCCGCACACCACTCCGGCGAGCCGACGCGATACGAGCATGATCCAGCTCTGCGGTGCTGCGTTCACCGGGGTTCAGCGCGCACCGCTCAGACAACACGCTCACCGCCGCTTTAAGGTCCGCGACATGGGCTATCAAACCCCGCATCCCCAACTGAAACTGGTCCTCCACGGCCCGGGTAATCGTCCCGGCCCATCGCGAAGAGGACACAGCGGTGACTGCGCGCTTACGCCCGGCCCGCCAAGCCGCTCGGGCAGCACCATCTAGGACACCGCAGCGGATGCGGCCCGCCAACTCAGCTCGATAGACGGACCCGAGGAATGCCCCGATTGTGGTCAAAGCCACAGCCTCGTCCGCGCTCACGTGAATTCTGGTACGAATGCGCACACCGCTCGGGGCTGCCGCCACCATCGGCTCAGCAATCCGCCGTAACCGCGCAGGTCTGCTCATGCACCACATGCTGGCAGTAACCACCGACAACATCGGTGCGGTCGGAACGCGATGTGGATCCAGCTACAACGCGGGCCTTCAGTGGCTCCCCTTCAGTGGCTCCCCCGGGTGGACTCGAACCACCAACCCTTCGGTTAACAGCCGAATGCTCTGCCAGTTGAGCTACAGGGGACTGCCCGTACGACGAGGGATGACTCTAGCTTACGGGCCCTCGGCTTCGCCAAGTCACCGCCGCCGCCGGGCGCCGGTCTGGACACGTGAGGCAGGATGGAGCCACGCACCGTTTTCTGGAGGGGGCCGCTTTGATCCGGTATTTCGTCGTGCTGGGACTGGGTTACGTGTTGGGCGCTAAGGCCGGCCGCCGCCGCTACGAGCAGATCGTCGGCACCTACCGCGCCCTGACCAGCAGTCCCGCCGCCAAATCGGTGATCGAGGCGGGGCGCCGCAAGATCGCCAACCGGGTCTCACCCGACGCGCGGATGGTGACGTTGACCGAGATCGACGAGGCGACCAGCGTCGTCGAGCCTCAACGGAACGCTCGCTAGCCCGCTGCTAGGCGGTCAGGTCGTCGCCGCTGGCCTGCTCGAGCAGGCTGCGCCGATAGGCCTCCATCGCAACCAGGTCACCGAACAGCGCGTGATACTCGTCGCCCTGCTCCACCGGTGACATCCGCTGCAGCTTGGACTTGACCTCGGCAATCTGGCGGCCCACCCAGACCTCCTGTAGCCGGGCCAGCACCCCGGCGATGTAGCGGGGCAGTTTGTCGTCGTCGTCGACCCGGATTGCCTCCACGCCCAGCTCGCTGATCAGCCCGGCAGCCGCCGGTGACGGGGCCTTTTGGCGCACCGCGTCCAGCCACTGCCCGCCGGTGATGCCGGCGCCGGTGCCGCCGGCCGCGTCGATAGCCCTGCGTACGGCGGCATAGCCGGGGTGGGTGAAGCTCTCGACGGTCAGCGCGTCGAAGACCGGGCCCGCCAGCGCCGGATACTGCAACGCCGACTTGAGCGCCTCACGCTGGGGCCACAGCGTCGGGTCGCGGGGATCGGGCCGTAGTGCGGCGGGCTCGGCGGTGTCGGCGGCGGTTGCGGTGCGACGGGGCTTCCCCCGGCCGCCCCCTTTGGCCTCCTCGCGCACCCGGCCGACCACCTGCGCCATATCCGCCCAGCCGACCCAGCCCGCGAGCCGGCGCGCGTACTCGTCGCGCAGCATCGGTTCTTTGATCTGGGCGACCATCGGCACGCAGCGCCGCAGGGCGGCCACCCGGCCCTCGGCGCTGTCCAGGTCGACTTCGGCCAGCGCGCTGCGGATCGCGAACTCAAACAACGGAGTTCGGCGTGCCACCAGGTCGCGCAATGCGCCGTCGCCGTGGGCCAACCGCAGGTCGCAGGGGTCCATGCCGTCCGCGGCCACCGCCACGAACGACTGGCCCGCCAGGTGCTGTTCACCCCCGAACGCCTTGAGCGCGGCGCCCCGGCCCGCCTCGTCGCCGTCGAACACGTAGATCAGTTCGCCGCGAAAGAAGTTGTCGTCCATCATCAGTCGGCGCAGCATCGACAGATGCTCGTCTCCGAACGCGGTGCCGCAGGACGCGACGGCCGTCGTCACGCCGGCCAGATGCATCGCCATCACGTCGGTGTAGCCCTCGACGACGACGGCCTGATGCCCCTTGGCGATGTCGCGCTTGGCCAGGTCGAGGCCGAACAGCGCCGACGACTTCTTGTACAGCAGCGTCTCGGGCGTGTTGACGTACTTGGCCTCCATCGGGTCGTCGTCGAACAGGCGCCGCGCGCCGAACCCGATCACCTCGCCGGCCGCGCTGCGGATCGGCCACAGCAGCCGCCGGTGAAAGCGGTCGATCGGGCCGCGGCGACCTTCCCGCGACAGCCCCGCGGCCTCCAGCTCCTTGAACTCAAAGCCCTTGCGCAGCAAGTGTTTTGTCAACGCGTCCCAGCCAGACGGCGCGAACCCGCAGCCGAAGTGGCGGGCGGCGTCGGCGTCGAAGTTCCGCTCGGTCAGATACTGCCGAGCAGGCGCAGCCTCCGTCGACTCCAGGGCTTCGGCGTAGAACTGCGCGGCGGCGGCGTTGGCGGCGATGAGTCTGCTGCGGCTGCCGCGGTCACGCTGCACGCTAGTGGCCGCGCCGGTGTAGGTGATCGTGTAGCCGATCCGGTCGGCCAGCAGTTCGACGGCCTCGACGAAGTTGACGTGCTCGATCTTCTGGACGAACGCGTAGACGTCGCCGCCCTCGCCGCAGCCGAAGCAGTGGAAGTGGCCATGGTTGGGCCGCACGTGGAAGGACGGCGACTTCTCGTCGTGGAATGGGCAGAGCCCCTTCAGCGAGTCGGCACCGGCGCGGCGCAGCTGGACGTAGTCGCCGACGACCTCGTCGATGCGGACTCGTTCACGGATGGCGGCGATATCGCGATCGGAGATACGGCCGGCCATCGGGTCAGTGTAGAGCGCATCCACTATTCCCATCCCCGCGAGCGTGCACAGTTGCACACGTTTCTTCGGCGTGTCGTGTACAAACACGCACGCTCGCCCGGAAAGGTGTTACGCCTCGATCCGTTCGAGCCGTCCTTCGGTATACGAGGCGATCTGGTCGACGATGACCCGCAGCCGGGCGGCGTCGTCGGCGGCGGTGTTGAACGCCGGCACGAACACCGGGTCGAGGGTTCTCGGTGCGCCCGCCAGCAGCCATTGCGCCACCCGGTGAATCCGCTCCCGCTGGGCGACCTGCATTTCCAGATGCCGTGGGTCGGACATGATGAACTGCAACGCCAGGATCTTCAGCACCGCGACTTCGGCGCGGACCAGCTCGGGCACGTGCAGTTCTGCCCGATAGCGGGCCAGCGGGCCGGGTCCCGCCGCCGCCCGGGTGGCCGCGATTGCCGCCGAAGCGAACCGGCCCACCAGCTCGCTGGTCAACCTTTTGAGCGCCACCGACGCCGCCAGGGTCCCGTCATACTTGCCCACCGCGGCGACCACCGGCAGCCCCGACAGCCGCTGCGCGGCGGCCATCAGATCGTCCGCACCCACCTTGGCCAATTCGCGCTCCCCCAGCTTGGCCAGCGTGGCGGCCTCGTCGTCGTCGGCGAGCACCCGCAGGTCGATGCGGCCGGAGACAACGCCGTCCTCGACGTCGTGCACCGAATACGCGACATCGTCGGCCCAATCCATCACCTGCGCTTCCAGGCAGGCCCGCTCGGTCGGCGCACCCTGTCGCACCCAGGCGGCCGGCTCGCCGTCGACGTCGTAGAAACCGAACTTGCGTCTGCGGTTGCCGCGGGTCCACGGGTACTTGGTCACCGCGTCCAATGCGGCCCGGGTCAGGTTCAGCCCGGCGCTACGCCCTTGCGAGTCAAGGACTTTGGGCTCGAGGCTGGTCAAGATCCGGAAGTTCTGTGCGTTGCCTTCGAAGCCGCCGCACGAGGCGGCAACGTCGTCGAGCGCCTGTTCCCCGTTGTGCCCGTAGGGCGGATGCCCGATGTCGTGCGCCAAGCCGGCCATGTCGACCAGGTCCGGGTCGCAGCCCAGCCCGATCGCCATCCCCCGCCCGATCTGGGCGACCTCCAGCGAGTGGGTCAGCCGGGTTCGCGGGGTTTCACTTTCCCGGGGCCCGACAACCTGTGTCTTGTCGGCGAGCCGGCGCAGCGCGGCGCTGTGCAGCACCCGGGCGCGGTCCCGGGCGAAGTCGGTGCGGTGCTGGCCCTCGGTGCCCGGCAAGCCGGCGGTCTTCGGTGCTTCGGGCACCAACCGCTCACGGTCGAACTCGCTGTAGGGATCCTGCGGGGTCATCGACGCTCAGTCTGCCAGCACAGTCCAGCCAGCATTAGATTGGCGAGCATGCGCGTTGTCCGCCTGCTGGCCGTGTTGCTGGCGACCCTGACCACCGGAGTGCTGCTGGCGCCGTCGGCCGCCGCGGAGCCGCCCTTCCGGCTCTCCGGTTACCTCACCGACAAGGCAGGCGCGTTGAGCGGCTCGGGTCGCGGCGCGGTCGGGTCGGCCGTGAACAAGCTCTACGGCGACCGCCACATCCGGCTGTGGGTGGTCTACGTCGACGACTTCTCTGGTCAGCCGCCGATGAACTGGGCCCAGAACACGTGGCGCGCCAGCGACTTGGACGGCAACGATGCGCTGCTGGCGGTGGCAACGGTCGACCACGCGTACGCGTTTTTGGTGCCGTCGAGCGTCAAAAGCGTCAGCTCCAGCCAGGTCGACGACTTGCGGCGCAACCAGATTGAGCCCGCGCTGCACCGCGGCGACTGGAGCGGCGCGGCGGTTGCCGCGGCCAACGGGCTCAACCCCGCGCCGGGCTCGCCGAATTGGGCGCCGCTGTTGATCGCGCTCGGCGTGGTCGTGATCGCGGTCCTGGCCTTGCTGCTGGTGATGCGGTATCGGCGGCGGCGCCGCCGCGCCGCCGAGTTGGAGGCGGCCCGACGCGTCGATCCGACCGACCCCGACGCGTTGGCCGCCGTGCCGTTGGGCGCCCTCGACGACTTGTCGCGGTCGATGGTGGTCAACGTCGACAACGCGCTGCGCACCAGCACCAACGAGCTGGCGCTGGCGGTCGAGGAATTCGGCGAACAGCGCACCGAGCCTTTCACCCGTGCCGTGGACAAGGCGAAACAGGCTTTGGCGCAGGCTTTTTCCGTCCGCCAGCAACTCGACGACGCAATACCGGAAACGCCGGCTCAACGGCAGGAGCTGCTGACCCGGGTGATCGTCTCGGCGGCCCGGGCCGATCGCGAACTCGAAGAGCAGCGCGAAGCTTTCGAGCAATTGCGCGACCTGCTGATCAACGCGCCCACGCGGCTCGACGGGCTCACCCAGCAGTTGGTTGAGCTGACCGCGCGGATTTCACCCGCCGAGCAGCGATTAGCCGCACTGCACAACGAATTCGACGCCGCCGCACTGACTTCGGTGTCCGGCAACGTCGCCTCGGCCAAAGAGCGGCTGGCCTTCGCCGAGCAGAACATCACCCGGGCGCGCGACCTGACGGCGCGACCGATCAGCGACACGCAGACCGGCCTGGTCGACGCCGTCCGCGCCGCCGAGTCGTCGCTGCGGCAGGCCCGCGCACTGCTCGACGCCGTCGACAGCGCCGAGAGCGACATCCACCACGCCGTCGCCACCTTGCCGTCGCTGATCGCCGACGTCCAGGCCGGTATCGAACAGGCCAACACGCACCTGGCCCAGAACCTCAAGGCGCCGCACGCCCGCGAACTGGCCGGTGCGCGCGATGCCGCGGTGAAGGCCGTCGACGCCGCCCGCACCGCGGGCTCAACCGATCCGCTCGGCGCGTTCACCCAGTTGACCAAGGCGGACGCCGATCTGGATCGGCTGCTGGACACCGTCGCCGAAGAGCAGGCCACCGCCGAACGGCTCAACCGCACACTGGAACAGGCGTTGTTCACCGCTCAATCGCGGGTGCGGGCGGTGTCCGAATTCGTCGACACCCGCCGCGGCAGCATTGGCCCGGAAGCGCGTACCCGACTCGCCGAGGCAAACCGGCAATTACAAGCGGCACAAGATAAACGACGGACCGATGTCAGCGACGCGATCGCCCACGCCAATAGCGCCGCGGCGCTGGCGGCTCAGGCGCAGTCGCTGGCCCACGACGATGTCCAGTCGGTTCAGCGCGCCTACGCCGGGCGATACGGTGGCAACGACATGGGCGCAATGATGGGCGGGATCATCATCGGCGACCTGCTCGGCGGGGCGATGCGCGGCGGTTACGGCGGCTGGGGCGGTGGCTGGGGCGATAGTGGCTGGGGCCCAACGTCTTTCGGTGGTTCGTCTGACGGCGGCTTCATGGGCGGCGGCGGCCGGTTCTAGCGCGGGCGCCCCTCCTTGCCGCGAGCGTGCGTGTCCCCGGTCGACACGCCGACGTTATCGCCGGGTTTGCGCACGTTCACGCCGCTCGCGAGCGGGCCAACTCCCATTCGATCCGTTGCACCATCTGCCAAGAACGGCGCCGTACATCGTCGGCCACAATCGACAGCGCGGTCCAACCGACTTCTTGCAGCGCAGTACGCTTTTGCCGATCACGGCGCAGGTCTTCGGGACCGCTGTGCCAGTCGAACCCGTCATACTCGACAGCCACCCGGCGGTCGGGCCAGGCGAAGTCGACCCGCCACGTCTGCCAGTTGCGGTCGACGATCTCGTATTGCAGCACCGGGGGAGGAAGCCCACCGTCGAGCATCGCCAGCCGCGCCTCGCTTTCCATCGGCGATTCCGATTCAGCGGCGGCCAGTGGGATCAGCTCCCGCACTTTCACGATTCCGCGTCGTCCGGCCTGACGGGCAGCCGCCGCGCGTAGCTGGCGCCGATCGCATGTACCGCTGCGCAGGGCGGCGTCCAGCGTTGCCAGCGCGCGCGGGCGACGCAGGCTACGTGCGACTTCCACTGCGGTCCAACCCGGTTCGGTCGCCGGTCTGCCGTCGACCATGCTCAGCGGCGCTCCCTCGCGGCGGTGCACCAACAGGCCGTCGGAGTTGCGTAGCTGATGGCCGACGGGGTTCAGGACGTGGAGGTCGATGCTATCTTCAGTGTCGAATCCGTAAGCGCGGGCGGCTGTTCCGAGACAGATCGCGACTCTCTCACCGGCGCGCAGGTCCAGGCCGCACAACCTGATCAAGGTGTCGGGATCTTCCCGGGCGTAGACCCCCGTCCACACGGAGGCGAGTTCCCCGCGGGCAACGCGCGCTTCGAATCCGGCGCGCCCGAGGTGTCGCAGCAATTGGGCAGTAGTCGCCACTCCGCCTTGGTTCGATAGGAGGGTGTCCAGGTCGTTGGGCATCGCTGGATCGTGCAGGCGCCGCGACTACCGCGGTAGCCAGGCCTGTGGATGGCGAGCGTGCGAGATCTACGAAAATTGCTCGGCGTGTCGGCCGCGGACACGCACGCTCGCGCAACAGGGCTCGCCCAAGAAGGGGCTAGCAGCCTTTGAGGCGCTTGGCCAGGTAGTCGGCGACGGCGTCGATTGCCACCCGCTCCTGGGTCATCGCGTCGCGCTCGCGCACGGTCACGGCCTGGTCGTCGAGGGTGTCGAAGTCCACCGTCACACAGAACGGCGTGCCGATCTCGTCTTGACGGCGGTAGCGGCGCCCGATCGCGCCGGCATCGTCGAACTCGACGTTCCACCACTGCCGCAACTCGGCGGCCAGGTCGCGCGCCTTGGGACTCAGATCGGCGTGCCGCGACAACGGCAACACCGCGGCCTTGACCGGCGCCAGCCGCGGATCCAGCCGCAGCACCGTTCGCTTGTCCATCCCGCCCTTGGCGTTGGGCGCCTCGTCCTCGCTGTAGGCGTCGATCAGAAACGCCATGAACGAGCGGGTCAGCCCCGCCGCCGGCTCGATCACATACGGCACGTACCGGGTGTCGCTAGCCTGGTCGTAGTACGACAGGTCGACACCGGAATGCTTTGAGTGCGTGGACAAGTCGAAGTCGGTACGGTTGGCCACACCCTCCAGCTCGCCCCACGGGTTGCCCTGGAAGCCGAACTTGTACTCGATGTCCACTGTGCGGTCGGAGTAGTGCGACAGCTTGTCCTTGGGATGCTCCCACAGCCGCAGATTCTCGGCGTTGAGGCCGAGGTCGATGTACCACTGCAGCCGGGTGTCGATCCAATACTGGTGCCACTCCGGCGCGGTCGACGGCTCGACGAAGAACTCCATCTCCATCTGCTCGAACTCTCGGGTGCGGAAGATGAAGTTGCCCGGGGTGATTTCGTTGCGAAAGCTCTTGCCGATCTGCCCGATACCGAACGGCGGCTTCTTACGCGCCGTCGTCACCACGTTGGCGAAGTTGACGAAGATGCCTTGCGCGGTCTCCGGCCGCAGGTAATGCAACCCCTCCTCGGTTTCGATCGGGCCGAGATAGGTTTTGAGCATCATGTTGAACTCGCGCGGCTCGGTCCACTGGCCGGGCTCGCCGGTCTCCGGGTCGCGAATGTCCGCCAGGCCGTTGGGCGGCGGATGCCCGTGCTTTTGCTCGTAGGCCTCGATGAGGTGGTCGGCGCGGTAGCGCTTGTGGGTGATCAGCGACTCGACCAGCGGATCGTGGAACACCTCGACATGCCCGGAGGCAACCCAGACCTCGCGCGGCAAGATGATCGACGAATCCAGGCCTACAACATCGTCTCGGGCCGTCACGACCGATTTCCACCACTGCCGTTTGATGTTCTCCTTGAGTTCCACCCCCAACGGCCCGTAGTCCCACGCCGATTTGGTGCCGCCGTAGATCTCCCCGGAGGGATAGACCAGCCCCCGCCGTTTGGCCAGGTTGACGACGGTGTCGATGACGGACGCCACGAGGTGGTGCACTCCTTGTCTACGGATGAGGGGGCGGTGAGCACCGTCATCGTAGCGAGCGACCCGGGATTCTTTGACATGCGTCATTACGCATGTGACAGTGGAGGCAACATGTCCCCCACCTCGTCAACGGCCGCCGACGGCGACGAGCTCGTCGAAGGCCACGAGCACAGCGGATCGGCCGCGTTTCCGCCGCCACCCCCGCGGGAGATTCTCGACGCCGCCGGCGAGCTGCTGCGCGCGCTCGCCGCGCCGGTACGGATCGCGATCGTGCTGCAGTTGCGCGAATCCCAGCGCTGCGTGCACGAGTTGGTCGACGCGCTGGGTGTGCCGCAGCCGCTGGTCAGCCAGCATCTGAAGATCCTCAAAGCGGCGGGCGTGGTGGCCGGGGAGCGTTCGGGCCGCGAAGTGCTCTACCGGCTTGCCGATCACCACCTCGCGCACATCGTGATCGACGCCGTGGCGCACGCCGGTGAGGACAACTCGTGACCGGCCCGAGTGTGCGCGCCACCCGGCAGCGGGCGGCGATCTCGACGCTGCTGGACACGCTCGACGACTTCCGCTCGGCCCAAGAGTTGCACGACGAGTTGCGCCGGCGCGGCGAGAACATCGGCTTGACGACCGTGTACCGCACGCTGCAGTCGATGTCGGCGGCGGGACTGCTCGACACGCTGCGCACCGACACCGGCGAATCTGTTTACCGGCGCTGCTCGGAGCACCATCACCACCACTTGGTGTGCCGCGGCTGCGGGTCCACGGTCGAGGTCGGCGGTAACGAGGTGGAAAAGTGGGCGGCGCAGGTTGCGGCCGAGCACGGGTTTTCCGAAGTCAGCCATACCATCGAGATCTTCGGCACGTGCGCGGCCTGCCGAAGCTAACTGGTTAGCGCGCGGCGGATTTCGGCACCCCGCTCCAGCACCATCAGAATCAGGGTACGCAGCGCCTCGTCGGTCAGGCCGTTGCCCGGGAAGTTGTAGCGCAGCATCACGTCAGCGGACTTGCCGGAGTCCTTCTCCACCAGCGCCACCGAGCCCAGCAGCGTGTTGTGCGCCGCGTCGGCCACACGGTCACGAATCTTCTTGTTGAGCACCAGGTCCCACGCCAGGATCTGCGTGAGCGAGATCAGGTCGAGGTCCTCGATGATGCTCACCGCCCGCAACGACGCATAGGTGCCGTTGTGGCGGATGGTCAGCGCGCCGTCGGCTTCTTCCTCGACGGGCAGGATCTCGCCCAGCACCGCCGCCACCCGTTCCTGCAACGACGGCATCACGCGCTCCCGAAGCGACGATGCCGCGATGCGTACTCCTCGCAGGCCGCCCACAGATCGCGCCGGTCGTAATCGGGCCACAGCTTGTCGTCAAAGATGTACTCGGCGTAGGCCGCTTGCCACAGCATGAAATTGCTGGAGCGCTTTTCGCCGGAGGTCCGCAGCAACAGGTCGACGTCGGGGATGTCGGGGCGCTGCATGTGACGGGCGATCGTGGCCTCGGTGATCCGCTCGGGTTTCAACCGGCCCGCGGCGGCTTCGCGTGCGATATCCCTTGCTGCTTCGGTGATTTCGGTTCGCCCGCCGTAGTTGACGCAGTAGTTGACCGTGATGACGTCGTTGTCGCGGGTCATCTCCTCCGCGATGGCCAATTCCTTGATGACGCTGCGCCACAACCGCGGTCGCGAACCGACCCACCGGATCCGCACACCCATCGCCTTGAGGTTCACCCGCCGGCGCCGCACCACGTCGCGATTGAAGCCCATCAGGAAGCGGACCTCCTCGGCGGAGCGCTTCCAGTTCTCGGTGGAAAACGCGTACAGGCTCAGCCATTTGATGCCCAGTTCGATTGCGCCACAGACAATGTCGATCACCACGGCCTCCCCCATTTTGTGGCCTTCGACACGCGGCAGTCCGCGCGCCGTGGCCCAGCGCCCGTTGCCGTCCATCACGATGGCCACGTGCAGGGGCAATTGGTCGGCCGGAATCCGCGGCGCGACCGCTTTCGACGTGTGCTGCGGAGGGCGGCACGGACCGCCGTCGGGCGACGGCGGCAGCTCCGGGAAGACGACAGGCCAGGTGGACGTGTCCGGGAAAGTCGGGTAGTCGTCGGGGGCCGGGGGCAGTTGCGGGAAGTCAGCCGGCTTCTGAGTCCGCACCATGGGGCACATCCTGCCCGACCAGCGAGATCCGGCGGTCGGCGACCGTTCGATCAACCCGGTAGACCCGCTCCACCAGCGGCAATGTTCGCAGCTGCCGCTCCAGATGCCACTGCAGATGCGCGGCCACCAATCCGCTGACGTGACTGCGGTGCGCTTGCGGCGCGGCCTCCGCCGCCTCCCAGTCACCGTCGCGCAGCGCGGACATCAGCTCGAGCACACCCATCGGCGGCGTGGTGGAGCCGGCCGGGCGGCAAAACCCGCAGACGCTGCCGCCCGCGGCGACGTGAAACGCCCGGTGCGGGCCGGGGGTGGCGCAGCGGGCACACTCGGTCAGCGCGGGCGCCCAACCGGCGATCCCCATGGCGCGCAGCAGGTAGGCGTCCAGCACCAGCTCGCGGGGGCGTCGTCCGTCGGCGACCGCGCGCAGCGCGCCGACGGTCAGCCGGTGCAGCGCCGGGGCCGGTGCCCGTTCCTCACCGGCCAGGCGTTCGGCGGTCTCCAGCATCGCGCAGGCGCAGGTGTACCGGCCGTAGTCGCTGACGATGTCGGTGGCGAATGCGTCCAGGGAGACGACCTGGGTGACGATGTCGAGGTTGCGGCCCGGGTGCAGCTGCACGTCGATGTGGGCGAACGGCTCCAGCCGCGCGCCGAACTTGCTGCGGGTGCGGCGCACACCCTTGGCCACCGCACGGACCAGTCCGTGGTCGCGGGTGAGCAGGGTGACGATCCGGTCGGCCTCGCCGAGCTTGTGCTGGCGCAGCACGACCGCCCGGTCCCGATAGAGCCGCATCACACCAGTCTGTCATCGCGCCGAGACATCGCCGGTATCGCGCGCCGATAATGTCGATAACGATGAGTAACACCGTTAACCCCCGTTTTCCTACCCTGACCGAGCAGCTCTACCAGCTGGCCAACGGCGAGGTGACCTCCGACGAACTGGTGCGACGCTCGCTGCACGCGATCGACCTCAGCCAGTCCACGCTGAACGCCTTCCGGGTGGTGCTCACCGAGTCGGCGCTGGCAGATGCTGCCGAGGCCGACCGTCGTCGCGCCGCCGGCGACCAGGCACCGCTGTTGGGGGTGCCGATCGCGGTCAAGGACGACACTGACATTGCGGGCGTCGCTACCTTTTTCGGCACGTCGGGGTACGTGCCACCGGCGACGGCCGACGCCGAGGTGGTGCGCCGGCTCAAGGCGGCCGGCGCGGTGATCGTCGGGAAGACCAACACCTGCGAGCTGGGCCAATGGCCGTTCACCAGCGGTCCCGGATTCGGGCACACCCGCAATCCGTGGTCGCGCAAGCACACACCGGGTGGGTCGTCCGGCGGCAGCGCGGCGGCGGTGGCCGCCGGCCTGGTCGCCGCCGCGATCGGCTCCGACGGCGCCGGCAGTGTCCGCATCCCGGCGGCGTGGACGCATCTGGTGGGCATCAAGCCGCAGCGCGGCCGCATCTCGACCTGGCCGCTGCCGGAGGCGTTCAACGGCATCACGGTCAACGGTGTGCTGGCCCGCACGGTCGAGGACGCGGCGCTGGTGCTCGATGCCGTCTCGGGCAACGCCGAGAGTGATCTGCACAAGCCGCCGCCGGTGACGGTGTCCGACCACGTGGGCAGGGCACCCGGCGAACTGCGGATCGCGATGTCGACCCAGTTCCCGTTCACCGGTTTTCCGGCCAAGCTGCATCCCGAGATCCGCGCCGCGGTGCAATCCGTGGCCGATCAACTGCAGCTGCTCGGCCACAGCGTGATAGTCGGCAACCCGGATTACGGGCTGCGGTTGTCGTGGAACTTCCTGTCCCGCTCCACTTCGGGACTGCTGGACTGGGCCGAGCGGCTGGGCGACGGCGTCGAATGGGATCAACGCACCGTGGCCAACATGCGGATGGGCCGGCTGCTCTCGCAGTGGATTCTGCGCTCCGCCCGTGCGCACGAAGCGGCCGACCAGCGTCGGGTGGGCTCGATCTTCCGCTTCGTCGACGTGGTGCTGGCGCCGACCACTGCACAGCCACCGCCTCCCGTGCACGCGTTCGACGGGCTGAGCGGGCTGCAGACCGACCGGGTCATGATCGCGGCGTGCCCGGTGACCTGGCCGTGGAATCTGCTGGGTTGGCCGTCGATCAACATCCCCGCGGGGTTCACTTCCGAGGGGCTGCCGATCGGTGTGCAACTGATGGGACCGGCGAACAGCGAGCCGTTGTTGGTGTCGCTCGCCGCCGAATTGGAAGCGGTCGGCGGCTGGGCCGCCAAGCAGCCGGAGGTGTGGTGGAACACCGGCACCGATACGCCGCCGGTGTCCAGCGGCCGGACGTGACGTCTTAGGCCAGTTCGCGGACCGCCCGATAGGCGGCGCGTCCGACCAGCTCGCCGAGTTCGTCGGGGGTGTAGCTGTTGTCGGGGGCGAGCAGGCTGCGCACGCCGGCTTCGCCCATCGAGACGAACAACTCGACGACGACGGGCAGCTTACGCTCGATGTCCTCGGTCCCCCAGCGCTGCAGGTCGGGCTTGACCAACTCGGCGAATTGCTCGGCCGCCCTGCGGCGTCCGCGCGCGAACAACTCCGCGACGTCGGGCCCGGGGTTGCAGCAGAACAGCGTGCGCCAGGTGTCGGGCTGGTCGGCGACCGTGCGCAGCCACGCCCGCATGCCCCCGATGTACGCGTCCTGTGTGCTGGCATAGCCGCCCGGCGTGGGATAGGCGGCCAGCATGCCGGTCAGCAGCTTCTGTTCCTCGCGCGCCAGCAGCGCCTTGATCAGTTCGATCCGATCCGGGAAGCAGGCATAGACGACCGGACGGGTCACGCCGAGACGCTCCGCGACCGCGCCGATGGTCACCGCCGGAAACCCGCCTTGCAGCGCAATCTCTTTGGCGGCGTCCAGGACTTGTGGGCGCCGCCGTTGCGGGCCCAGGTGCGCGGCGCGGGGCCGGTGAAGTGCCGGCCGCGAAACGGTTGCGTCACCCATAACCGCCAATGCTACAGTGCTGTAGGAATGGCCGTTAACTTGGCCAGGGGAAGGACGACACTCATGCCTCAGCCCGCCGAAGACTACGGCTTCTTCGGTCCCGACTCGGTCACCTGGAAAGTGTGGAGCTATCCGACGTCACTGACCGTCGGGTTCATCCGGGCTGTGGTGATCGAGGAACTCGACCCGGCGCTGGTCGCTTCCGTCGACCACACCCACGACATCTACAACCGGCCGCGTACCCGCTACGACCGCACGCTGCGCTACTTCGCGATGGTCGCGTTCAGCGATTCCCGCTCCACCTCGCAGGCCGCCGACGTGCTGGTGAAGGTCCACTCCAAAGCGATCGGCACCGAGCCGTACAGCGGGCAGCGCTACGACGCGAACGATCCGCAGTCCCAGCTGTGGATCCACCTGACCGCGTGGCACTCGATCCTCTACGCCTACGAGAAGTACGGGCCCGGCAAGCTCTCCGCCGAAGAGGAAGCCCGGTACTGGGAGGAATGTGCGGTTGCCGCGGAGCTGCAGACCTGCGATCCGGCCGACGTACCGCGCAGCCGCGAGGGGATCCGCGACTACTTCGAGCGGATGCGTCCGCAACTGTCCGGTTCGCCGATCGCCCGCCAGGCGATGGAGCACCTGATCAACGGCGCCGCACTGATCTCGCCGCTGCCCCGCTATCTTGCGCCGCTCACCTGGGTCATCAACCGCACTCTGCAAGCCGGCGTGATGGCCACGATGCCCCACTGGATGCGCGCGATGAGCGGCCTGAGACAGCCGCGACTCGCCGACGTTGCCGTCGTCCCGATGCTGCGCATCGCCTTCGCGGCACTCAACGCCAGCCCGCCCACGGTTCGGCTGCAGGTGCTGCGGCTGTTGTCACCGGCGACCGTGCCGGTGGTCGCTCCGGTGCTGCTCGGCGTGCCGCCGCGTAACCCGGTCGTGGTCTCCCCCGCCGAAGCGCGCGCTCGCTACGGCTACGACAAGCCCGCCGAGGCACATCGGGAGTGGCGCGCCAAACAGTACCGGCGGGTGTTCGCGGAAGGCGGTGCGCCGAGCGACGACGGTCTGCTCGAGTCACAGGCCATTCTGGGGTCGATCAGTTGATGGTTCATTGTCGAAAAGTGCTGGCCTGCATCGCGGTTTCGGTGGCCGCAACAGTGGCAGCCGGCTGCAACAGCGTCGACCCCTCCAGCCTGGCCGAGTCCGGCACACCCGTGTCGACCAGCCGGATCCCCACTCCCAGTGGGCAATACGTTGTGCAGGGCGAAATTTTGCGCAAGTACGCCGACGCCGATGGGCCGAGCGGACCACTGGGCACGCCGATCTCCAACGAGCTGCCCGCGCCAAACGGCGGTCACTACAGCAAGTTTCAGACCGGGGTGATCTACTGGTCGCCGCGTACCGGCGCCCATATCCTGTCGGGCGCCATTCGCGCGGCGTGGGAAAGCAGCGGCGGCCCCGACGGGCCGCTGGGCTACCCGGTGAGCGATCAACGGCCCATCCCCGGCGGGTCGGTGGTGGATTTCGAGCACGGCACCATCACCGACACCGGGGGCCAGCCCCAGATCGTGACCCGTTAGGGCCTCAAAACCCTAGTCGGCCAAGCTGTTTGGGGTCACGCTGCCAGTTCTTGGCGACCTTGACACGCAGGTCGAGATAGACCTTGGTGCCCAGCAACTTCTCGATCTGGCTGCGAGCGGCGGTGCCGACGTGACGCAGCCTCTCGCCGCCCTTGCCGATCACGATGCCCTTCTGGCTGTCGCGTTCGACATAGAGCACCGCGTGCACATCGATCAGGTCGTCGCGGCCTTCCCGCGGTTCGACCTCGTCGATCACCACCGCGAGCGAATGCGGCAACTCGTCGCGCACGCCTTCCAGGGCCGCCTCGCGGATGAACTCGGCCATCAGAACCTCTTCGGGCTCGTCGGTCAGCTCGCCGTCGGGGTAGAAGGCCGGTCCGGGTGGCAATGCGGCGGCCAGCACGTCGATCAGCACGTCGATCTGCTCGCCGGTGACCGCGGACACCGGGACGATCTCGGCTTGGTCGGCGAGTTCGCTGACGGCCTGTAGTTGTACCAGCAGCTTGTCCTTGGGGACCTTGTCGATCTTGGTGACGACGACAATCAGCTTTGTGTTGGGCGCGATGGTGCGGATCTGCTCGACGATCCACCGGTCCCCCGGGCCGATCGCCTCGTCGGCGGGAATGCACAACCCGATGGCGTCGACCTGGGAGTAGGTGTCGCGAACCAGGTCGTTGAGCCGCTTGCCCAGCAGTGTGCGCGGTCGGTGCAGCCCTGGTGTGTCGACCAGGATGATCTGGAAGTTCTCCCGATGCACGATGCCGCGAATGGTGTGCCGGGTGGTCTGCGGCCGGTTCGACGTGATCGCGACCTTGGAACCGACCAGTGCGTTGGTCAGCGTCGACTTGCCGGTGTTCGGACGGCCGACGAAACAGACGAAGCCGGAGTGGAATTCGCTCATGGCCACCAGCTCGCCGAACGTGTAATCAGGGCGATCTTCCGCGCTGATATCCGCCGTGAGTACACTCTCGGCGTCATGACGGGTTGCCGTCGCGGTCGGTGACGATGATCGCCGCCGTCGGGGTGAGCTCCCGGACGGCCGCGATGCCGGCGTCGTCCGCCGACCCGGCCACCAGCACGGCGGCCTCCAGACCCGCGGCGCCGCTGGACACGGCCGCGGCCACCGCCGTCTGCAGCGCGGTCAGTTGCAGCGCCGAAAGGTTCACCGGCGCACCGGCATAGGTGCGGCCGTCGACGTCACGCACCGCCGCGCCGCTGCCTGCCTCGGCGCGTGCCATCGCCGATCGGGCCAGCACCACCAGTTTCGCGTCGTCGGCGCCGAGCGGCTCAGCCGTCACCGTTGGCCTCCTGTCCGTCGGAGTCGATGCGGCTCAGCAAGACCGTGCCGACCCGGACTCGGCCCCGATGGTCGGGGCCGCCTTCCGCGCGCAGCCGCAACCCATGTGATACCACTTCGGCGCCGGGTAGCGGGACCCGGCCCAGCTCCAGTGCCAACAGGCCGCCGACCGTGTCGACGTCGAGGTCGTTGTCGAATTCCACGCCGTACAGCTCGCCGACGTCTTCGATCGGTAGCCGTGCCGATACCCGAAACCGGTTGTCGCCCAAGTCTTCTATCGGCGCAGTTTCGGCCTGGTCATACTCGTCCGCGATTTCGCCGACGATCTCCTCCAGCACGTCCTCGATGGTCACCAGTCCGGCGATCGCCCCGTACTCGTCGACCAACAACGCCATGTGGTTGCGGTCGCGCTGCATTTCGCGCAGCAGCGCGTCGAGCGGTTTGGAGTCCGGCACGAACACCGCCGGACGCATGACCTGCGCCACCGTGGTGTCCCGCCCGCCGTTGGTGGAGTAATACGTCTGCTGGACAAGGTCTTTGAGGTACACCACGCCGACGATGTCGTCGACGTTCTCGCCGATCACCGGGATGCGGGAATGGCCGCTGCGCACCGCCAGCGAAGTCGCCTGGCCAGCTGATTTGTCGCTTTCGATCCAGATCATCTCGGTGCGCGGCACCATGACCTCGCGAGCCGGGGTGTCGCCGAGTTCGAAGACCGACTGGATCATTCGGCGTTCGTCGGCGGCAACCACGCCGCGCTGCTGGGCCAGGTCGACAACCTCGCGCAGCTCGATCTCGGACGCGAACGGCCCATTGCGAAACCCACGACCCGGGGTCAACGCATTACCGAGGACCACCAGCAGCCGGCTGATCGGCATCAACAACCACGAAATCGCCTGCAACGGAAAGGCCGCCGCCAATGCGATGGAGTACGCGTTCTGGCGGCCCAGGGTGCGCGGTCCGACGCCGACGACGACGAAGCTGGTCACCACCATGATCGCCGCGGCGGCGATGCGGCCCCACTCCAAGTTGAGGCTTGCGCGGAGGAATACCACCAACAACACAGTGGCCGTGATCTCACAGGTTATTCGAAGCAGCACCACCAGGTTGATGTAGCGCGGCCGATCCGACATGAGCCTGGCCAGCCGAACCGCGCCGGGCCGTTCGTCGCGCACCAGCTCTTGGACCCGGGCCAGCGACACCGTGCTGATGGCGGCGTCGATTGCCGCAAACAGCCCGCCCAGGCCTATCAGCGCGATCGCGCCGAGCAGCGGCGCAAATACGTTCACGGCTCGTCGAAATACCTTGACTTGTCGAGCAACCGGCGATCTTTCTCGCTCTGGCGATCTAGGTGGTAGGCCTCGACCTGATCGGCGACCCACTCCTCGAGCAGCCGTTGTTGCAGGGCGAACATCTCCTTTTCCTCGTCCGGCTCGCCGTGGTCGTAGCCCAGCAGGTGCAGCACGCCGTGGATGGTCAGCAGCGCCAGCTCGTGGCCCAGTGAATGCCCTGCCGCAGCGGCCTGTTCGGCGGCGAATTCCGGGCACAGCACGATGTCGCCCAGCATGGCCGGTCCCGGCTCGGGCGCATCGGGCCGGCCGCCCGGCTCGAGCTCGTCCATCGGGAAGCTCATCACGTCCGTCGGACCGGGCAGGTCCATCCAGCGCATGTGCAGATCGGCCATCGCCGCGGTGTCCAGCAGCATCATCGACAGCTCTGCGGCCGGGTTGACGTCCATCTTGGCCAGGACGAACCGCGCGACGCTGATCAGTTCGGTCTCGGAGACGTCAACACCCGATTCGTTGGATACTTCGATGCTCATGGCGCTCTCACCGGCGGTGGCGGGTGGCCCCACGGGCATTAGCGGTGCGCCGCGCGGCCCGGTTCATCGTCAGGCCGGGCTCTTCGTATTTGGCGTAGGCGTCCACGATTTCGGAGACCAGACGATGCCGCACCACGTCGGTGCTGGTCAGCTCTGCGAGGTGGATGTCGTCGATGCCCTCGAGGATATCGGCCGCGACGCGCAGTCCGGAGCGTGCGCCGCCGGGAAGGTCGATCTGCGTAACGTCGCCGGTGACAACGACTTTGGAGCCGAAGCCCAGGCGGGTGAGGAACATCTTCATCTGTTCGGCGGTGGTGTTCTGCGCCTCGTCAAGAATGATGAAGGCATCGTTGAGGGTGTTGTGGGTAAGCAGGAAATCTTCGGTGACGTAGAGCGAGTCGGCGGCCGCGACCCGGATGCACACCGCCTCCTCGGTACCTGCCGGCTCGATGCGGTCGACGAAACGCATCGGCCGGCCGCCGCCGGTCGGGTCGTACTTCGCGGCCTTGCGGGCCAGCCGGAACGGGACGACCCCTGCAGGCAATCGGATGTCAAGGATGTGTGCGTCGGACCGATGATGTACGTCGCGGCCCCGCGCCAGTCCGGGCTTGCGCCCGTCGGCGAGCCTGGTGCGCTGGTAGACCACACCGCCGAGCGACTGGACCAGAAACACCACGTCGTCGCGCAGCCGGTCCGAGACCGTCGTGAACTGAATGCGGCACGTCCGCCCCTGCTGAGTGACCGGGCCGCCGTCGGAGTCTAGGAGCCCCTGCAGAACCGCCAGTCGCACATCGGGCGAATTGAACAGGTATTCCTCGGGAATGAACTTCGTGCTTGACTCCAGGTCGGTCGTCGCGAAAGTCGGTGTGGCTCGGCAGGAAAAGCAGCCATCGCCAAGCAGCAGGCCGAGCGCATACGGATCGAGCGGCACCGGCCGTACGGCGAAATTCACCGGTGCGCTCAGCAGTGGCAGCTCGTAGCGGTGGTAGTGCGCGGCGCGGAGATTGCCGATCATCTCCTTGGTCTGCAGCACACGTGGCGGCTTTCCGCGGCGGCGATCTGCGCGCGTGTAGACCGACCAGAGGTGGTCACCCGATGCGAGCGTCGACGCCCCGTCCTGCGCGTAGACCCGGTAGATCTCCTTGAAACCTTGCGGATAAACGCCGAGGACTTCGGTGGGCCGGCCGTCCGAGCCGATCACGAAATCCCCGACCTGCAAGTCTCCGATCGGCCGGAAACCAGTGGGGCTCAACACTTTGGCCGATACAGGCTGCGCCCGCCCACGCATGTAGGCCAGTGGCGCGACCTCAATTACCCCGGCGTTCATCAACTTTGGGATCAGCTCGGGATCCATCATGTCGTAGAGCGCGTCATACAGAGGGCGTAGATACGGGTCGATCTTTTCGCTCAGCGTGCCCGGCAGAAAGCCGAGGCGCTCACCGGCTTCTACCGCCGGCCGGGTCAGGATGATCCGGGTCACCTGTTTGGTCTGTAACGCGTTGACGGCCTTGGCCATTGCCAGATACGTCTTACCGGTGCCTGCCGGTCCGATTCCGAAGACAATGGTGTTGGCGTCGATCGCGTCGACATAGCGCTTCTGGTTGAGCGTCTTGGGCCGAATCGTCTTGCCGCGACGCGAAAGGATGTCGAGAGTCAGCACCTCGGCCGGCGACTCGTTACCGGTGCCGACCAACATGGCGACGCTGTGGCGCACCGCCTCCGGTGTCAGGGCGTGGCCCGTGGCGACGATCGTGACCAGTTCCGAGATCACCCGCTCGCCCAGCGCGACGTCGGCCGGCTCACCGGCCAGGGTGACGGCGTTGCCGCGCACATGCAGATCGGCGGCCAGGATCCGTTCGAGTGCACGCAAATTTTCGTCGGCTGAACCGAGCAGGCCCACGACGAGGTCGGGCGGAACATCGATGCTGCTGCGAACCTGGGACGAGGAGGAGTCAGCGGCGTTGGTCTCGCGGGGCGTCACGTGGTTTCTAATGCCTGCTTTCTGGGTTGTCGGTGACGACGCTCGGTAGCTCAGTTTACCGCTGAGGACCGGCAGCCGGAGCTGGTCAATGCATCGAGCCTGTAATGGGCGTGCAGAAGTGCGAGTGGGGACCACCGTAGTTACAGGCTCGGCGATGAGGCATTGCGCTAGCCCCACCGCCGCGTCAGCACCCCGAGCGCCCCCAGTGCCACCGCGGCCGCCGTCGATGTCCGCAACACGGTGGGACCGAGCCGGACCGCGACCGCACCCGCATCGGTGAGCGCATCGATCTCGTCGGGCGCAATGCCGCCTTCGGGGCCGACCAGAAGGGTCAGCGAATTCGCTTGCGCCACATCGATGTCCGCCAGCCGATCGGTCGCCGACTCGTGCAGCGCCAACACCACAGCCCCCTCCTCGCGCACACGCTCGACCAGCTCCGCGGTCGACAACACGCCGTCGACCGGCGGGATGTGCGCCCGACGGGATTGCCGGGCCGCCGACCGGACCACCGCGCGCCAGCGGTGCAGCCCCCTGTCGACGCGTGTCCCCTCCCAGCGGGCGACGCAACGCGCGGCCTGCCACGCCACAAACGCATCGGCGCCCGCCTCGGTGGCCAGCTCGATCGCCAACTCGGAGCGGTCAGCCTTCGGCAACGCTTGCACCACCGTCACCAACGGCTGGGCAGGTGCGACGCTCCAACGGTCGAGCACCCGGGCGGTAAGGCCGTCGCGCCCGGCCTGTTCGACGACGCAGCTGGCCAGGCCGCCGGCGCCGTCACCGAGCGTCAGCTGCTCACCGGGACGGATTCGCCGCACGGTTGCGGCGTGGAAGCCCTCGTCGCCGCCGACGACGGCCAGTCCACCGGTTTCGGGCAGCGCGTCGACGTAAAACAGGCCCGGCACAAGACGTCAGCGGCCGGTGAAGGTTTCCCGCAGCCGGCTGAACAATCCGCTGGCCGTGGCGCCGGCGTGCGTCGAGCGGACTTCGGCAACGTCGCGGGTGCGGCGGCTCTTGAACTCGCGCAACAGTTCCGCGTCGCGGTGGTCGAGCCTCTCTGGCACCACCACTTCGACATGCACGTGCAGATCACCGCGCACCCCGGAGCGCAGGTGCGGCATCCCGTGGCCGCGCAGGGTGAGCACCGAGCCGGGCTGGGTGCCCGGCGGGACGGTGACCTCGGTGAGCCCGTCGAGAATCGCGTCGAGAGTCACCGTGGTGCCCAGCGCGGCGTCGACCATCGGCACCGATACCGTGCAGTGCAGGTCGTCGCCGTCGCGCATGAAGATGTCGTGCGGCTGCTCGTGCACCTCGACATACAGGTCGCCGGCCGGTCCGCCACCGGGCCCGACCTCGCCCTGGGCCGCCAGCCGCACTCGCATGCCGTCGCCGACACCGGCGGGAATCTTGACGCTGATCTCGCGGCGGGCCCGCACCCGGCCGTCGCCGCCGCATTGGTTGCACGGGTCGAGGATGACTTCACCGACACCGCGGCAGGTCGGACACGGCCGCGAGGTCATCACCTGCCCCAGCAGCGAGCGCTGCACCGTTTGCACTTCGCCGTGGCCGCCGCAGGTGTCGCACCGCACCGGGCCGGAATTGCCGTTGGTGCCCCGGCCCTGGCAGCGGTCGCAGAGCACCGCGGTGTCGACGGTGACCTGCTTGGTGACCCCGGTGGCGCACTCGGTGAGGTCCAGCCGCATCCGCAGCAGCGAATCCGACCCGGGCCGGACCCGGCCGATAGGGCCGCGGGAGGAGGAGCCGCCACCGAAGAACGCCTCGAACACGTCGCCCAGCCCGCCGAAGCCGGGGAAGCCGTTGGCGGTCGCCGCGTTTTCCAGCGGGTCGCCGCCCATGTCGACAATGCGCCGTTTCTCAGGGTCGGACAGCACCTCGTAGGCGACGCTGATCTCCTTGAATTTCGCCTGGGCTTCCTCGTCGGGGTTGATGTCGGGGTGCAACTCGCGCGCCAACTTGCGATAGGCGCGCTTGATCTCCGTATCGCTGGCGTTCGGGCTGACGCCGAGCAGGCCGTAGTAATCGCGTGCCACGCCTGACCTTTCTTAGGCCGTCAACAAACCTTGGTGCGAGTGCGCAGTCATCGAGCACCCAGCACTTCGCCGATGTACATAGCAACCGCAGCGACACTAGCGATAGTTCCCGGATAGTCCATCCGGGTGGGTCCCAGTACACCCATTCCGCCGTAGACGGTGTCAGAGGTTCCGTAGGCCGTGGACACCACCGCTGCGCCCGAGATCTGCTCGGCTTCAGTCTCGTGGCCGATGCGTACCGTGACTTTGCCGGCTTCCTGCTGCGCGGCCAGCAACCGCAACACCACGACCTGCTCCTCGAGGGCTTCCAGAATCGACCGCAGCGAACCGCCGAAGTCGGCGGTGTTGCGGGTCAGGTTGGCCGTTCCGCCCAGCAGCAGCCGTTCCTCGGTGTGCTCGACCAGCGACTCCAACAACACCGTCGCCGAGCGGCCGACCGCGTCCGACAGGCTGTTGGTTTGACCGCCGTGCCCGTTGAGGTGTCCGGCCAGCTCGGCGACCGCGGCCGACGCCGCCGAAAGCTTCTTGCCCTCCAGCGCCTGGCCGAGCATTTCCCGCAGCTGGGAGAGCTGATGGTCGTCGATGACGTCGCCGAGTTCGACGACGCGCTGGTCGACCCGGCCGGTGTCGGTGATGACCACCATCAGCAGCCGCGCGGGTGTCAGCGCGATCACTTCCAGGTGCCGCACGGTCGACGTCGACAGCGTCGGGTACTGCACGATGGCCACCTGGCGGGTCAGCTGGGCCAGCAGCCGCACGGCACGACGCAGCACGTCGTCGAGGTCGACGCCGGACTCGAGGAATTTCTGGATGGCGCGCCGCTCGGCCGATGACAGCGGTTTGACGTCGTGCAACCGGTCGACGAATTCGCGGTAGCCCTTCTCGGTGGGCACCCGTCCGGAGCTGGTGTGCGGCTGCGCGATGTAGCCCTCGGCCTCCAGGACCGCCATGTCGTTGCGCACAGTGGCGGACGAGACTCCGAGGTTGTGGCGCTCCACCAATGACTTCGAGCCGATGGGTTCCTTGGTGGCGACGAAGTCGGCAACGATGGCGCGCAGCACTTCGAAGCGACGCTCGTCGGCACTTCCCATTCCGAGTCCACCTCCTTAGACCGCGTCCATTTTACGGTGATCAACAGCGGGTTACGGTCACCGGAATCACGGGCTAGCCTTATCAACCATGTTCACGTCGGACCGGACACTCCAGACGGTCGGCGAATGATCTTCAAAGGAGTGCGGGACGGCAAGCCGTACCCCGACCACGGCCTGTCATATCGGGAGTGGTCGCAGATACCGCCGCGCCAGATCCGACTGGACGAGTTGGTCACCACCACCACCGTGCTCGCCCTGGACCGGCTGCTCTCCGAGGACTCCACCTTCTACGGCGATCTGTTCCCGCACGCAGTGAAGTGGCGGGGCATCGTCTACCTCGAGGACGGGCTGCACAGGGCGGTGCGCGCGGCGCTGCGGAACCGCACGGTGCTGCATGCGCGGCTGCTGGACATGGATGGGGCGCCAGCGTAGGCGGCGGCGATCGCAAGCGCGGCGAAGCCGGGCGCTGGGGGCACCCCCGCCCGCCCGGCCGGGGCGGACGGGCCGCCGCAGGACCAGCGTCACGTTTCGGCGGCGTCGGGTGTCGAGCTAGGTGAGACCACTTGCTCTAGGAGGACCACCATGGCACGACTTACCGGAGTCTCCGACCGCGATGCGGGGCTGGGCGCCCGGATCGCTTTCTACTTCACCAAGCGCCGCTTGGCGCAGATGACCGGCCTGCAAACCGCGACGATGCTCGAACCGCTACGGATGTACGCGCACATCCCCAAGCTGCTCAACGCAATCGGCCGACTGGAATTGGCGGAGTCGAAATTGGACATGCTCAGTGCCCGCCACCGCGCACTCGCCGAGCTCAAGGCGGCGACCACGGTGCGCTGTGAGTACTGCATCGACTTGGGTTCGCAGATCGCGCGCGAGTGGGGCATCACCGACGAGGAATTGCTCGCACTGTCCGACTACAAGAGGGCCTCGTGCTTCTCCGACGTCGAGAAGTTGATCCTGGACTACGCCACCGCGATGAGCCGCACGCCTGTCGAGGTGACCGACGAGCTTTTCGACGCGTTGCGCAGGCACTTCGACACTCCGCAACTCGTCGGCCTCACCCACGTCATCAACTTGGGGAACTTTCGGGCCCGCTTCAACCTGGCCCTCGGGATCGGGTCGTCCGGCTTTTCCGAGGGCAGAGTGTGTGCGCTGCCGGACGCGGCTGGCCGGTGACGACCTCGCTGGCGGCGCGTTTCGAGGCGGCTCGTCCGCAGCTGGGTGCGCTGGCCTACCGCATGCTGGGTTCGGTCGACGACGCCGAGGACACTGTGCAGGAGGCGTGGCTGCGGCTGAGCCGGGACCGGGACGACGACATCGAGAACCTGGACGCGTGGCTGACCACCGTGGTGGCGCGGATCTGCCTGAACACGCTGCGCAGCCGGCGCGCCCGTCGCGCCGAGGAACTCGTCGCCCATGTTCCGGATCCGGTTGTCGACGCCGTCGGCGAATTCGATCCCGAACACCAGGCGCTGCTGGCCGACGCGGTGGGGCTGGCCTTGTTCGTTGTGCTGGACACTTTGCCGCCGGCTGAGCGGCTGGCGTTCGTGCTGCACGACGTCTTCGCGGTGCCGTTCGACCAGATCGCAGCGATCGTGGACCGGTCGCCGGAGGCGGCTCGCAAACTCGCCAGCCGGGCACGGCGGCGCATCCACGATGCGGCGCCGGACCCGGACGCCGACCTGAGCGCGCAACACGCCGTCGTCGACGCCTTTTTCGCGGCGGGGCGCGCCGGTGATCTCGACCGCCTGGTCGCGGTGCTGGACCCGGACGTGGTGCTGCGCGGCGACTTCGGGCCCGACCAAACCCGCTGGGTGCGCGGCGCGTCGGCAGTGGCCGGCCTGGCACGCACGTACGCCGCCCCAGAGCGCGAAGCGCGCGCCGCCACCGTCAACGGCGCCGCCGGCGCGGTGATCTTCGTCGACGGTCACCCCGCCGCGATCATGGGCTTCGTGGTGCACGGCGAATGTATCGCCGCGATCGACGTGCTGGCCGACCCCGCGCGCATCGCACGGATCGACCTGAGCGCGCTGGCCGGCTAATTAGTGGCCGTGGCCGCCTGGATCAGTGCGATCGCGGCGTCATGCTGCATGATCCAGTTGCCGTTTTCGTTGACGAACGCGAGTTGCTTGGTGACCGGTCCGGCGAACTTCGGACCCGAGATGGCCACGTCGGCGGTGGCAGCGTTCGGCCCGGCCGGCGCGATGTTCGTCACGTTGAACTGTTCGGGGAAGTTCCCGTTCCGGTAGGCCTTTCGCAGGTCGTGGTCGGCCACCATGCCCTCATTCTGAGGGATGCCGCCTTGGACGAAATTGTTCTTGTCGGTGTACCTCACGCCAGGATCTGTGACTTGGTTGCACAGGTTTGCCAACTGGTCAGCGCTGGGCAGCTGCTCCTGCCCCGGCGGCGGGGGCGGCGGGTCGAGCGGCACGCTGAAGACCACGGGCTGCACCTGGGCTGCTGGGCTAGCAGGGGTGAATCCGGCTGCTGCGGCACCCAGCGCGGCGACGGCTGCCACACCGGTGGCGAGAGCTTTGACTGTCATGGAGGTCCCTTCGATTCAGAGGTCGGTGTGCAAAAGGTGTGCAAAAGATTAGTGGCCCGAGGCCGCGTGGAGGAGCGTCATGGCCGAGTCGCGTGACAACATCCAGCTGCCCTGGTTCACAAACGTGACGTTCTGCGTGACAGGCGCGGCCAGCTTGGGACCCGAGACCGCGACGTCGGCGGTGGCGCTCCCCGGAGCGGCAGCCTGGATGTTCGAGATGTTGAACGACAACGGCAACTGGCCCTTTTTGGCTGCCTTTTGCAGCGCGTGGTCGGCCAGCGCAGCCTCGGACGGGCTGACGCCGCCCTCCACGAGCCCGGACTTGTTCGCGAACGGGACATTGGGGTCGGCAAGGCTGGTCAGCACGGTGGAAAGCTGCCCGGCCGTCGGCAACGTTGTGGTCTGGTCCAGTGGCAGCGGCGCACTGAAGACGACGGGCTGCACTTGGGATGTCGTCGGGTAGCTGGACGCGAGGCTGGCGGCTGCGGCCCCGATTGCGGCGACGGCCGCCACACCGGCGGCGAGGGCTTTCACGGTCATGGGTGTCCCTTCGGGAGCTGTTGTTAGTGGTGACGCTGATACTGGTGTGTCGTTTCGTGCGGCCGTCGTGTTACACCGGCGCGCGGCTGGCCTACGCTCATGGGCTTGGCACGGTGAATTCCGTGAGAGCAGCGAAAGAGGTCGCGGATTGTCCGCCGTCAGGTACCCCGATCAGACCACCTATGCGTTTCGGTCCGGCGTCACATGCCTGACCACACCCGCGGGCGCAGTACTGCTGAATCCTCCCCGCAGCGAGAAGCTGACCCGACCCAGCCCCGGTCAGCTGCGCGTGCTCAAGACCCTCAACCTCGGGCCGGCAACCATTCCGGAACTGTCGGAGGGCGGCGACATCGGCGCGCTCGTAGACCAGCTCACCGCGGGCGGCTGGCTGACCGTCACGGTGCGCGACGGCACGCGCGAGCTGTACTCCATAGTCCCGTTCGGCCAACCCGCCGCACGTCCAAAATCACCGTCGCCAGATACCACTCTGTCGAAATTCGCTGTGCTACACCGAGATTCAGAGGGCTTCGTGTTGGAGCATCCGCTGGCGTGGTGTGATATACGGATCCATGATCCGGCTCTGCTCCCGCTGCTCGACGGTCCCGTGCCGGCCGACCCGGCTGTGCGGGCTGCCGTTGCCGCACAGTTCGTCGACGACCTGCACTGGTGCGGCTTCCGGCGGCCGGCCGGCGAGGAAGACCGCAGCTTCGATTCGCTGGCCTGGAGCACACCGGACCTGTGGTTTCACCGCCGCAGCACGCTCGGTGAACGCACGGTCACCTGGGAGCATTTCGGGCCGACCAAGTGGGCCAAGGACCGATTCCCGCAGCCACCTGCGCGCCGGCCGAACTACTCCGGCGAACCGATCGACCTGTTCGCCCCCGACCTGGCGGCCAAACGAACCGAAGACCCGACACTGACAGCTGTTCTCGAAGACCGTGTTTCGACCAGAACCTTCGACGACGCCGATCCGATCACCGTCGAACAACTCGGCGAGTTGCTGTACCGCACCGCACGCACGCGGCGAACCCAGCCGGTCGGCCCTGGCGAGGAACTGCTGTCGCGGCCTTACCCGTCCGGCGGCGGTCTCTACGAACTCGAGCTGTACCCGGTGGTGCGCAATGTCGCCGGACTACAACCGGGCATGTACCACTACGACTCGTTCGACCACGTGCTGCGACCAGTGGCCGGCACGGAGTCGCAAGCCGTGTCCCGGCTTGTCAAACCGGCTTCGGCGACGTTGACCGGTGGCGCCGAGCCACAGGTGCTCATCGCGATGGCCGCACGAAGCGGTCGCATCATGTGGACCTACGAGCAGATCGGCTACGCCGCCATTTTGAAAGATGTCGGCGTCCTGATGCAGACGATCTATTTGGCGGCAACCGCGATGGGCCTCGGCGCGTGCGCCCAGGGCTTCGGTGACGCCGCAGCGTTTGTCGCGGCCACCGGAGTCGACGAACGCCAGGAGTGCAACGTCGGCAGCATCATCGTGGGCTCTGTCGCCTGACTACTCCTGGGCGAGAACCTCTTCGTCGGTCAGTGCCGCAACCTCGAGGTAAGCGCGCGCGATCACGGCCAGGCGATCCGGCGTACCGCGCTGAGCCTCCCGTTCACCCAGCCGCTCGGCCAACCCGGCGACGGTACGGGCGGCAAAGAGATCGGCGACCACCGCATGATCGATTTCCAGCCAGTCGCGCACGCGTGCGATCACGGTGGTAGCCAGCACCGAATCGCCGCCCATGGCGAAGAAGTCGTGGTGCGCGCCAACCGAATCCACGCCCAGTACCTCGGCGACAATCGCTGCGAGCGCCGCCTCGACGTCATTGGCTGGCGCGCCGTCATCGGTTGTGGCGGTCTCCGGTTCGAGCTGCCCAATCACCGCTTTGCGGTCCAGTTTTCCGTTGGACGTCAAGGGAATTCGGTCGAATACCACGATGCGCTTGGGAACCATGTAGCCCGGCAACAGTTCCGCCACCGCCGCACCAACGTCGTCGACCGAGCCCACCTCGCCTGAAACCGCGGCGACCAGCGTGGGTGCCGCGTCGCCGACCACAACAGCGACGGCGTCGCGTACCCCGGGCACGGTGCGCAGTGCGCTCTCGACCTCGCCGAGTTCGACGCGGTAACCGCGAATCTGGACCTGGTTGTCGGCGCGGCCCAGGAACTCGATGGTGCCGTCGGGCCAGTACCTGGCCATGTCACCGGTTTTGTACCAGCGAACACCCTGGTACTCGACGAAGCGTTCCGCGGTCCGCTGGGGGTCGTTGCGGTATCCCGCGGCGACGTTCGCGCCGCCGACCCACAGTTCGCCCGCGACCCAATCGGGGCAGTCGCGGCCCGACGGCGCGACCACCCGGCACCGCACATTGCGTAACGGAACGCCGAACGGCACCGTCGCCCAGTTCGCTGGTGGTTCGCCGACGACCTCGCAGATCGTGTGGTGGATCGACGTCTCGGTCGCACCGCCCAAACCGGCGAACCGGGATCCCGGGACTTGCCTGGCGAGCCTGCGCGCAAGGTCGGCATCGACCCAGTCACCGCCGAGGGTGACTGCTCGCAACGAGTCACCGAGCCGGTCGCCCCCGAGCTCCAAGATCATGTCGAGCATGCTCGGCACACAGTTGAGGACCGAAACCCGATGCTCGCGAAGCAATTCCACCCAGGTGGTGGCCGCGGCGCGCTGTTCGGAGTCGACCGCAACCAGCGAGCCGCCCACCGAGAACATGCCGAAGATGTCGTAGACCGACGCGTCGAACTCCAACGCGGACAGCGCGAGCACCCGGTCGGCGCTGCCGACGCCGAACCACGCGTTGACGGCGTCAATCGTGTTCATCGCCCCGCTGTGGCGCACATCGACGCCCTTGGGCAGCCCCGTGGAGCCGGAGGTGAAGATCACGTAGGCGATGTCGTCGGCGTCAGGTACGACCGGCGCGGGCAGCGGTGCGGGGTGCTTGCCCGCGTCGTCGATGGACAGGCACGGCACCGACTCCATCTGGACACCCTCGGTGGTGAGTGCTGCGACGACGTCGGCCGTCTGAAGGATCTTGGCGCGCCGCGCAATTGGCTGATCGAATCCGATCGGTACATACGTTGCTCCGGCAGCGAGTACGCCGAGCACGGCCAGCACTTGGTCGCGCCCCTTGGGGAGTTGGACGGCGACGGCGTCACCGCGACCCACACCTCGGGCATGCAAGGCGCCCGCGACCGCGAGCGAGCGTTCTGCGAGCTCCCGGTAACTCCATGCGCCCGCGCCGTCGCCGAGTCCCCACACCACCGCCGGCGCCTCCGGATCGGCGGCGGCATGGTCAAAGAAACCCTGGTGCAGGCACCGGCCGCTGACCGGGCCGTCGGTCGCGTTGACCGCTGCACGCACCTTCGCCTGCTCGCTCGGCAATCGCGCCGACGCCTCGGCGTCCCAGCCCGCGTCGCCCTCGGCAAGGCGTTCGACGGCGTCGGTGAATCTGGCGAACATGGCGTCGATCAGTCCCGGCGGGAATGCCGGCTCGCGCACGTCCCAGTTGAGCAGCAAACCCCCACGCAATTCGGTGATTTGGGCGTCTAGCAAGACCTGGGGGCCCTGCGAGACGATCCACACCGGTTCGCCGAAGGTGTCGATGACTGTGTCGGCGAACAGCTCACCGAGATCGAGCGCACTGGTGAACACGACGGGCGCCAGTACGGGTTCGCCGCGGTGTCGGCCGAGATCACGCAGCACGTCAAGCCCGGAATAGGCTGCGTGGGAGGCGCTTTCGTACATCCGGCGCTGAATCTCGCGGGCGCGGTCGGTGACCGAGACGTTCTCGGTGACGTCTACCTCGAGCATGACCGACGAGGTGAAGTCGCCCACCACCCGGTCGATGTCGCGGTGCACCGAGTCACGGTGGAACAACGGCACGTTCAGCAGAAACCTGCTCTGCGCGGACCAGCCGCCGATGGTGTCTGCGAACAGCGCAGCGACGGCCATCGCCGGTGTGACGCCGCGGCGATGCGCGCCGGCCAGCAGCTGTTGCCTGGCGTCGGGTCCCAGCCAGTGCGCGTAACGCACGGTGCGATCCGACGCCGTGGAGTTCATTGGCACGGTCGGGAGTTCGGGCGCACCGGGCATCTGGGCTATCCGCTGCTGCCACCAATGCCGGTCGCGCTCCCGTGCCGCGTTGTCGCCGCTGTGCTCGGTGCGATAGCGCCGGTAGGTGTAGCCGGGCGCCGCCACGGGGGCGCCGCGGTACAACTCGGCCAGGTCGGAAACCAGCACCCGGTAGCTCATCGCGTCTCCGGCCAGCATGTCGATGTCCAGATGCAGGCGGGTGCGGTCGCCGTCGCACACGGTTAGCGTGACGTCGATGACCTGACCGTCTGCTATTGCCAAGCGCTGGTGGGTTTTCCGGTCGCGCAACTGTGCGAGCGTGGCGTCGACGGCTTCGGTGCTTTGCCCGCGCAGGTCGACGACGTGGAACACCGGCCGAGCCGGCCTGGGCATGGTCTGCTGCGTCCCGTCGGGGAGGAACCGGGTGCGAAGCATCGGATGGGTGGCGACGAGCTCGGCGACCGCTCCCTCCAGATTCGCGGGGTCCACTGCGCTGCCGTCGAATTCGACGTAGAGGTGGGCCGCGACCCCGCCGAGCTGTTGTTCATCGGAGCGCCCGATCCAGTAGGCGTGCTGCATGGTGGCCAACGGGAAGGGGGTGTCCTCTGGCGCGACGGGCTCGTCGGGAACCGGTTGCGCCGCGCCGGCCGCTCCCTCCACCAGCAGGCCGTGCCACGACTCGACGGTGGGGTTGGCCGCGAGTTGCGCGAACGTGATGTCGGCCCCGCGTTTGCGCCACCCTCCCGCAAGCGCCATCATCCGGATCGAGTTGAGCCCCAGTTGGATGAGATCGTCGTGGTCGGCCACATCTGCTGCGGCGCAGTCGAGTTGGGCCGCCACCGTGGCCCTGATCTCGTCCCTGCTGATCATGACTTGCGCTCCAGGCCAGCTGCCAGCGCTTCGACGCCGCGCCGCCAAAAACCCGCCAGCACGTCGATGTCGGCGGCGCTGAACAGCGCATCGCTCCAGCGCAGGTTGGTGATCAGTTGTGAGCCCTGCTCCGTCGTTCCCACCAGCGTGCTGATGTTCAGCGCGAAACGCAGCGGCAGGTCGGGTTCGGGGTCGACCGGCAGCGCACCGATGTAGGGCTCGGTCAGCAACGACCACGGCTGATCGCTGACGCCGCTGAAGTCCAACCGTCCCAGATAGCCGAACTGGATCTGAGGTTCGGCGTCCTGCAATTCGGGGACGCGCTCGACGTAACGCAGTAGCCCGTAATCCAGGCCGTCGTGCGGGATTGCGCTCAGATGTGCGGCCACCGAGTCGAAGAGCGCGCGCGCCGCGTGCGGATCGTGTTCGGCTTGCTCGACGTCGACCGCGGACCCGCCCGATCCGAGGCGCACCGGAAACGCCGTGGTGAACCAGCCGACAGTGTTCGTGGTGTCGGTGTCGAGGATGGCGTCGGCCCGCCCGTGGCTTTCCAGCGCGAGAAGCGTGCCCGGAGCCGGGTCCTGGCCGCGTGCCCGGCGCCAACTCGCAACCGCCATCGCGGTGACGGTGAGCAGGAATTCGCGCACGCGCTCCGCGCGGGCGAGCGCACGCTCGGTGGTTTCGACCGGTGTGACGACCGGGGTCACGCGAAGGGTGGACCAGGTGTCGCGGGTGGGGTCGGGCCGCCGCACACCCAGCGCGGGGTCGGGATCGCGGACCTGTGCAGCCCAGTAGTCGCGCTGCGCCGCCACCTCCGCCGTCGCGGCCCGCCGCCACATCAGCTCCGACCACCGGCGGTAGGAGGTAAACTCCGGCAGCGTTTTCGGCGCCGCACCGGCTTGCACGGCGCGCCACGCCTCGGCGAGATTGCCCAGCATGATGTGCCAGGAGACGACGTCGACCACCAAGTGGTGGGCGGAGATCAGCAGTATCGGTGCGCGATCGGCGCCCGAGAGCCAGACCGCCCGCACCATCTGCCCGCGACGGGGATCGATCGCGTCATTGGCCTGGCGAGCATGACGTGTGATAGCCGAGGTGTTTTCGGCGTCGGTCGCCAGCTCGACACGAGTCAGGATGTCGGCGGCACTGATCACACCGGGTGGACGGGTGATCAGTCGCGTTCCCTCCGGGGTGTCGTGCAGGGTCGAGCGCAATGTGTCGTGGCCGTCGAGCAGCAACTGCAGCATCGACTGGATCGACGATTCGTCGATGTCGGTGGGCAGGCGCAGCAACACGGTATGGGTGAAGCGACGGTAGTTGCCGTACTCGTAGAGCCAGGACACCATGGGCAGCGGTGGCACTTCGCCGTATTCGGCGTGCTCGGCAGCCGCGGGCGAGCCTGCGCCGTCGTCGATGGCGGCGGCGAGTTGGCGAATTGTCGGGTACGCGAACACCATCCGTGGACTGACGGTGCGGCCGCGCCGCTGAAGCTTGTGCACCAACGAGATAGCCACGATGCTGTCCAGCCCGAGCGAGAAGAAGTCGTCGTCGAGGTGCGGCGTGGTGCCGCCCAGCTGTTCTTCGAATACTTCGCACAGCAATCGTTCGGTCTCGGTGCTCGCCGACGTCGCGCCGTTCCCGTCGCCGCTGAACGCTTCCTCCGCCAGCCGAGCCAGGGCATGGCCGTCCAGCTTGCCGTTGGCGTTCACCGGCAGCGCAGGCAGTGCGACGATTCGCGCCGGAACCATGTACAGCGGCAACAGCTCGGTGAGGCCGGCCCGCAGCCGGACCGCGTCGCCTACGGAGTTGTCCTGCCACACAACGAAACCCACCAATTGGGCGCCGCCGCCACGGCGCAGCACCGAAACCGCCGCATCGTGCACCTCGGGCCGGCCGCGCAGCGCAGCCTCGATCTCGCCGACTTCGACGCGGTAGCCGCGGATCTTGACCTGGGTATCGCCGCGGCCGATATAGGCGTAGCCGCCGTGCGGGAGCCGGCGGACCAGGTCACCGGTCCGATACATGCGTTGTCCCGGGCGCAGCGGGTCGGCCACAAAGCGGCCGGCGGTCAGCGCCGGCCGGCCGGCATAGCCGCGGGTAAGCTGCGCGCCCGACAGATACAGCTCGCCGATCACCCCGGTGGGCACCATCCGGAGCGCCGAATCCAGCACGTAGGCAACGGTTCCGGCATTCGGCGTGCCGATCGTCGGCGCGGGGTAGTCCCGGACCGGGGCCACCACCGCCTCGACCGTCATCTCGGTGGGCCCGTAGCAGTTGTAAGCCGCGGTCGGCGCCAACGCGCGCAGTTGCTCCCATAGCGCGGCGTCGATCGCTTCACCTCCCAGGGCGAGCACCGACAGCGGGCTGTCCGATAGGCCTGCGGCACGGAGGTGGGCGAACATCGATGGGGTGGTGTCGATCATGTCGATGCGGTGTGCGGCCATCCCGCGCACCAGCCGGTCGGCGTCGCGCATCTCGTCGGCGTCGAACAGGTGCAGGGCGTGTCCGTCGAGCAGGCCGACCATGGGCTGCCAGGAAGCGTCGAAGCTGAACGACCAGGCGTGCGCGATGCGCAGCGGGCGGGCGAGCCGCTCCCGGGCCGGCTGGTAGACGCGCTCTCGGTGATCGGCGAAGTAGCCGATTAGCGCGGCGTTGGTGCCGACAACGCCTTTGGGTTCACCGGTGGAACCGGAGGTGAAGATGACGTAGGCGCTGTGCTCGGGGTGGCGATGAACTGCGGGTGCGGCGACGGGGAAACACGAAATCCGTTCGGAGACATCGTTGTCGTCGAGGAGCACCGACGGCAACCCGGCGGGCAGCAGCTTGTGGTAGCCGACGTCGGATATCGCCAGCGTCGGATTAGCTTGACACACAATGGATTCGATGCGTGCCTCGGGAAGTGTGATGTCGACCGGGAGGTAGGCGCCGCCGGCGGCGAGAACAGCCAGGATGGCGACGATGTATCGCGGCGAACGTGGCAGCGCCAGCGCGACCACCGTTTCCGGGCCCACGCCGTGGGCGGCCAGCTCGCCCGCCAGCCGGCATGCTTGTGCGTACAGTTCGGAATAGGTATACAGCTCACCACTGCCGGCGCTCAGCGCGTCGGCTTCCGGGGTGGCGCGCACCTGCCGTTCGAACATCTCCCATACCGTCGCGTGCTCCACGGCCGGCGCCGGCCGCACCGCGATGTCGCAGAGTTCGGCACGCTCGGCCGGTGTGAGAATGTCCAGTGCATCGGGAGTGCTTTCGCCGGCATCGGGCAGCTGACGCAACACGGCAAGCAGTCGTTCGCCGAGCTCGGCAGCCGGAAGATGCGGCAGCGCTTCACGAATCGCTTCGACGACCACCACCAGCGCGTCGTCGCTCAGGTGCGACACCACGGTCAGCGGATAGTGCGTCAGGCTCTCCATCTCCACCGGAGTGAAGCGTGCGCCGTCGGGTTCGGTCACCGTTTTGATGGCATCTTCGATGGGCGCGTTCTCGAACACGAACATGCTGTCGAACAGGTTGCCCTGGCCGTGCGCGCGCTGTAGTTCCGACAGGCTGAAATAGCCGATGTCGCGCATCGTCGACAGTTCGCGCTGCAACCGCAGGCATTGCCCGGCCACCGATTCGGCGTCGCCGAGCCGGTGCACGACCGGCACGGCATTGATGAACAACCCGACCATGTTCTCCACACCGGCCAAGTTCTCCGGGCGGCCGGAAACGATGGTGCCGAACACGACGTCGCGCCGGTCGGTGATCCTGCCGAGCACGACGGCCCAGGCGAAAAGGACCGCGGTTCCCAGCGTGATCCCGGAACTGTTTGCCCAGTAGCGCAGCCGCGTCGCATCGGCGGGCGGCAGCAGCAGGGTCGCCTTTTCCGGGGTGCGCTCGCCGGCAATCACGGTGGTGTCGGCCACCATCAGGGGCCCCGACGCACCCTGCAGGTATTCCCGCCACTTCGCCAACGCCGCCGCCTTGTCCTGCCCGGCGAGCCAGACGATGTAGTCCCGGTAGGGCCGCGCCGGCGGCAGGGCCTGAAGCGATCCGCCGGCCCGGTACACGGCGAGCATTTCGGTGAAGAACACCGCCAGGGCCCAGCCGTCCACCACGATGTGATGCGCGGTGAAGATCATCCGCCGCCTGGTCTCGCCCGGCACGCTGAGCAGCAGGACGCGCAGCGCCGGGCCGCGGCTCAAGTCAAACCGGCGGCGCCGCTCCGATCGTGCGATGGCGTCGAATTCCGTTGGCATGGCGATGCGTTCGGACCACGGCAACGCTGCCTGGGCCGGCACGATCTGAACCGGTTTTTCTACTCCGCGATCCCAGAAGGCGGCCCGCAGGTTGGGATGCCGGTCCAGCATGGCCTGCGCGCTGCGGCGCAGCAGTTCCACGTCGACCGGCCCGTCGATGTCGACCACGAACTGCATGCTGTACAGGTCGACGCTGTCCTCGGCCAGTCGGTAGAGCGCAAACAACCCTTCCTGCAGCGGCGTGAGGGCCAGCACGTCCTCGATCTGCGGCGGCGCGCTGCTCACGACTGTTCTTGCCATGCCGCGGTGAGCTCGGCCAACGCATCGGCGCTCAGCCCGGATGCGCTCATCGGCGTGTATTGCTGCTCGGACGTCGGATCCTCCTGACGCGCAGGCTGATCGGCGGCTGCGTCGACGGCCGCGGCCAGCTCGCCGATGGTCATGTGCTCGAAGACCATTGCCGGTGTCAGGGTCAGACCCTGCGCGGCCGCCTGCGCCGACCATTTGATGGAGATGATGCTGTCGCCGCCCAGGGCGAAGAAGTTGTCGTCGCCCTCGACGCCGGTGATGTCGAGAAGCACCTCCAGCATCGCGATCAGGCGCCGCTCGGTTTCCGCCGAGCCGTGGCGCGCCGGCTGCGACGGGCCGGCGGTGGCGGGCTTTGGCGGGGCCAGTACTTTCGCCAAGTCCGCGGGTGCCAGCAGGTCCACGGTCGATACCGGACAATCCGGTGTCGTCGCGAACGCGTCGAGGGCGGCTTTCAGCGCGTCGGCGATGAGCCGAACGGTCTGCGGTTCGTAGAGATCGGAGTTGGCGACGACCCGCACGTCGAGTTCTCCGTGCGACGTCACGTGCATGCTTACGTCCAGGTCCAGCAGCGACACGTCGAAATCCATCGGCAGCGCCGCGACGGTGGTTTGACCCGTTGCGGTGAGGTCGCGGGGTGTGGATGCCCAGTCCGGGCCGCGGAAATGGATCGTGTTCTGGTACAAGGGGTTACGGAATCGCGAGCGCGCCGGTTTGACCGCCTCGACAACGCGTTCGATGGGGACTTCCTGGTGCGCGAACGCGTCGAGCACCATGTCGCGGCTGCGCGCCACCATGGCCCGCAGACTCGGGTTGCCGGACAGGTCGTTGCGCAGCACCACGATGTTGGCAAAGAGCCCGACGAGGTTAACGGTGGCCGGCTCGACACGGGAGGCGACCGGGCTGCCCAGCGCGATGTCCGCGCCGCCACCGAGCTTGTGTACCACTACCGCGACGGCGGCCTGATACAGCATGAACTCCGTGGCGCCGTTGTGCTCGGCAAGGCGCGCCAGGGCCGCCCGCTGGGCCGCGGAGATCGTGAACGTCGCGACTTCCCCGCGCTTCCCGATGACCTGTCGGCGTTCGCGGTCTGGCACTATCGACGTCTCGTCGGGCAGGCCGGCCAGTGCCTCGCGCCAATAGTCGATCTCGGAGCAGCCCCACCCGCTCGGCGTATCAAAGGCGTTGCGCTGCCACAGCGCGTAGTCCACAAACTGGATTGGCAACGTGCTCCACTGCGGCGGCTGCCCCGCCAGCCGTGCCCGGTAGGCCGTGACGAGGTCGTCGTAGATGATTCCGAGCGAAGCGTGGTCGCCGACGATGTGGTGGACGATCACCAGCAGCACATGAGTGTCCCGGTCGACGGCCAGCAGGGTGGCCCGGATCAACGGTCCGGCCTCGGGTGTCAAGACTTCACGACGCAGCTCGGCGATCATCTCGTCGACCTGAGCCGACCCGACCTTCCGGACGGGTAGTTCGACACCCAGCGTCGGGTGTACGAATTGGTAGGGAATTCCTTCGTGCTCAACGAAATTGGTGCGCAGCGCCTCGTGGCGGGCCACCACGTCGTTCAGCGCCTCCGCCAGCGCGGTGGTGTCCAGCGGACCACTGAACCGCAGCGCCAGCGGCAGGTTGAAGGCATCGCGGGCGCCGTCCATCCGGTACTGGAACCAGGCGGCGAGCTGCGAGTAGGACAGCGGGATCCGCTCGGGTCGCGCGGCCGCGACGAGTTCCGGACGCCCCGAATCCGCCGCATCGTCGAATGTCTCGTCGGCGTCCAGGTCGTCGAGGTCGATATCGAACTCCGCACGGAACTGCTCAACGAGCCGGGCCGCCAATCCGGCCGGCGTCGGCGCGTCGAACACGGCACGAACCGCGAGTTCCACGCCGAATTCCGCACGGATCTGTGCGACCAGGCGTGCCGCGAGCAGTGAGTGACCGCCCAATTCGAAAAACGAGTCGTCGGCGCTGACTCGCTCGCAGCCGAACAACCGGGCGAAGATCGAGCAGATCCGCCGCTCGGTTGCCGTGGCCGGCTCACGGTAGGCGCGTGCCGCGACCGGCGTCGGTGGCGGCAGCGCCCGCTTGTTCAACTTTCCGCTGACGGTCAGCGGAATCTCGGGGATCATGGCAAACGCACTGGGCAACATGTAATCCGGCAGCAGCGTGGCGGCATGGTCGCGTAGCTCATCGAGGTTCAGCGGCGCCCGGGGCACCACGTAGGCGGCCAGCGCCGGCCCTGCTGCGGTGTCGGTGGCGAGGACCAGACACTGTTGCACCGCCGGATGCGACGTGATCGCGGACTCGACCTCGCCCGGTTCGATGCGAAAGCCACGCACTTTGACCTGCTCGTCGGCCCGGCCGACAAACTCCAGCTCCCCCGCGAGGTTCCGACGGACCAGATCGCCGGTGCGATAAAGCCGCATCCCGGGATTGAACGGGTCGGCGACGAACCGTTCGGCGGTCAGGCCCGGGCGCCCGAGGTAGCCGCGCGCCAATTGCGCACCGCCAAGGTAGAGTTCGCCGACGACTTCCGCGGGTACCGGCTGCAACTCCTGGTCCAGTACATAGGTGTACACGTTGCGGTTCGGCACGCCGATCGGCACCACACCGGTCCCGTATGACCGCTCCACCAGCTTGTGTGTCGAGCAGACCACTGCCTCGGTCGGGCCGTAGTGGTTGCGCAACTGGGCGTCGAAGTAGGTGGCGAACTTGTCGGCCACCTGGCCCGGCAGCGCTTCTCCGCCCACCGGCACGTGCCGCAGCTGCCGCCACTGCTTGACCTCCGGCAATGCCAGCAGCGTACTGAGCAACGACGGCACCATGTGCACCACCGTGATCCCGTGGCGGTCAATGAGATCGGCGATGTAGTCGATGTCGCCGAACGCCTCGGGTCTCGGAACGACCAGCCGGGCGCCGATCGACAACGTCATGAAGATGTCGGGCAACGACGCGTCGAAGCTCACCGACGACGACTGCAACATCCGGTCTTCGGCGGTCATGCTCCACTCGGCGATGAACCCGTCGACGTGCTCGGCGATTGCACGGTGGGAGACGGCGACGCCCTTGGGCCGCCCGGTCGAGCCGGACGTGTAGATGACGTAGGCCAGGTTGTCCGGGTGTAGCGGGCGGACACGCTCGGCGTCGGTGATCGCGGCGTCCGGCAAGTGAGCGGCGGCCGTTTCGGCGGCGTCGAGTTGCTGCCGGCCGATGACCATGCGCGGACGGCTGTCCGTGATCAGGTAATCGATGCGCTCTTGCGGGTATGCCGGATCGATGGGCAGATACGCCGCACCGGCCTTGTGTACGGCCAGAACGGCGACGATGAACTCGATGGAGGTGGCCAACCGCAGGCCGATGACGTCTTCCGCGCCGATCCCTTTCCCGATCAGCCAGCGCGCCAAGCGATTCGCGCGGCGATGCAGTTCGCCATAGGTCAGCTCTGCGTCGTCGGAAGCCACCGCGACCGCGTCCGGCGTGGTGGCCGCGACGGACTCGAGCATGGCGACCAATGTGGTGGCCGGCGTGGCGAGGAGTTCACCGTGGGACTGCGCCAGCACGGCGGCCCGCTCACCGGCGCCGAGCATGTCCAGACTGGTGACCCGGTGCGCTGGCTCACCGAGGGCGCTGTCCAGCAGCTGCAGGTAATGGGCCAGCATCTGGTCGACGAGTTCTCCGGGCAGCACGTCGACCTGGTACTCGATCTCGGTGAACACGCCCTCGGGCTCCAGCACGATCGCCATCGCGAGCGGAACCTGCGCGGCCACCGCAGCGAGCTCGAGTGGCCGAATGACGATGCCGTCCAACGAGAATCCGCTGACGCTCTTGCGCATGCTGAAGCCCAGCCGGACCAGGTGCGCCATGCCGTCGCGCCCCGATGTCCGCTCCGGATGCGCCTCGCTGACCACCCGGTCGATGCCCACAGACTGGTGCGCGAAGCCGCCCAGGCAGATCTCGCGAACCCTGTCGACGAACGACGCGAACGAATCGTGCGGTTCCGCGGCGAGCCGCAGCAACAGCGTGTTACCGAAATAGCCGATGGCGTGCTGTGCGGCGGCCCGGCGCTCGGTGACCGGGACGGCGACCACAAAGTCTGCGGCGCCGGTGTAGCGACGGATCAGCACCCCGAATGCCGCCAGCAACACCGTGAACGGTGAGGTGGCGTGCTTGCGGGCGAAGGTTTCGACGCGGCCGAACAGCTCGGCGGGCACTGCGCTAGTCCGGCGTGCTGCGCGGCGCGACGGATTTGCGGCCGCGGGCCCGGGCAGCTCCACGGGATCGGGCATCGGCTGCAAGGAATTTCGCCAGTATTCGACGTCGGCCTCGGTAGGTTCGGCAGAGGGTTCGAGCACCTCCACCGCGACATACTGGGGCGCTTGGCCATCCGCCGAATGCCCGTTGTACGCGGCGCTCAGCTCGCCGAAGAAGAGATCCCAGCAGTCGTCGTCCCAGCAGATGTGGTGTACGACAAGGCTCAGCACGGATTCGTCGGCACAGGTGCGCGCCAAGGTCACTCGCAGCGGCAGTTCGTTGCCGAGATCGAATGGCCTGCCGAACTCGGCGGACACGAGCGCCTCGAGTTGCCGATCTCGATCTTCTTCGGACAGGCCGGCCAGATCGTGTGTGTGCCATGGAATCTGGACGTCGTCGTGGAATTCCTGATACGGCTCGCCCACGTCGTCGACGCGATAGGTGGTGCGCAAAATCGCGTGGCGCGCAACGACTTCGCTCACGGCGTTGCGAAAGCGGGCCTCGTCCAGGGGGCCGGTCAATCGGTAGGCGACGCAGATGTTGAGCGTGGCGTCCGATGGATCCATGGCCTGCAGAAACCACATTCGGCGCTGGCCGGTGGACAGCGGATAACGCTCGCCCGGGCGGATGGCCGCATGCTCGCCCGGTTGACCCGCCGGCACGCCGATTTGGGCGATGCGCTTGCGCAGCAGTTCCCTGCGGCGGTCCTGCACGGTTTGGGCGTTGTCTGTCATTGGCTGGTCTCACTTCATCCGGTTTGCACGAGTCGCGTCAGCCACCAAAGCATCGCCTTAGCATAGGCTATGCTAACCATGCCAAAGCGCGAGGAGAGCCAGTGACCTACGTCGACCGATCCGGCGCGGCGGGCGCGAGGCTGGCCTCACTGGACCTACAGCACCGCCGACTGGTGTTGGACCATGAAACGTTCTCCGGGGAGTTCTCGCTGCGCCGGCTGGACCCGGACGGCGACCTCGATCTGATGCACTCCTGGATGAACGATCCGGAGGTGGCCCGGTTCTGGCGAAAGCCCTGGCCTCGCGACCGAATCGGCTCGTATCTGCGCGAGCAGGACCGCAGCACGCACTCCGTCCCCGTCCTGGGTGAACTCGACGGGGTGCCGATCAGCTACTGGGAGCTCTATCGCGCCGACCTCGACCCGCTGGCCCGGTACTACCCTGCCCGTGCCCACGACGTGGGCTTTCACATGCTGCTCGGTCCGGCCCGGTACCGCGGCCGCGGGCTGGCCGCGCGGCTGATGGGGGCGGTCTCCGCCTGGCTGCTCGACGCCGACCCGAACGCCACCCGGGTGGTCACCGAGCCCGACGTCACGAACGAACGGGTGGTCCGGATGCTCGAACGGGCCGGGTTCTACCGCCTCGCGGTCGTCGAGTTGCCGGACAAGCGGGCGGCCCTCATGGTCCGCGATCGGGAGCAGCCGTAGAGCCGCGAGCTTATGTTAGCCTTCGCTAAGTTTTAGGCCGCGGGCCAGGCGATCGAGAGGTGGTGCCCATGCCGCGCACGGTGGGTTGGATCAGGCAGTTCCACAAACCCGATTCGCCCGAGCGGCCCCCGCTGCTGGTCTTTCCGCATGCCGGCTCTGGCGCATCGGCCTACCGCGACTTCTCCAAAGTCCTCAGCGGCAAGTTCACCGTCCTGGTCTTTCAATACCCGGGCCGCCAGGACCGGGCCGGCGAAGCGCCGCTGCCTTCCCTGCCCGCGATGGCGGCCGCAGCGTTCGAAGAGTTCTCACGCTCGGAGCACAACCGCGGCATTCCGATCGTCACCTTCGGCCACAGCATGGGCGCGTTGATCGCTTTCGAGTTCGTGCGGATCGCCGAGTCCAGCGGGATCGACGTGCGCCAACTCAACGTCTCTGCCGCAGTGGCGCCCAGCCTCGTCGCGGCCAAGCCGCCGCATCCCACCGACGACGACGCCATCCTCAATCACCTCGCGACGTTGGAGGGCACCGAGACGGACGTGTTCGCCAACCGCGAGCTGATGAGGCTGGCGCTGCCGGTCATCAAAGCGGACTACCAAGCTTTCGACGCCTACGACTGCGCGGCAGACGTCAAGGTGGCGGCGCCGATTCAGGCGATGGGCGGCGACCAGGACCCCTATGTCACGCTGGGCGATCTCTACGGGTGGGGCAAACACACCGACAGGGTGACCGTCACGGTGTTCGACGGCGGGCATTTCTACCTCGCCGATCACGTGGGCGCGGTGGCGGAGTTGTTGACGGCGCCCGCCGACTGTGCGGTTTCATCCGCAACACGCCGTGACGGGCGTACGAATCCGCACACTGGCGGGGACGTCCACGTGTCGAGTGAGAGCGCGTGACCGCCGACGACCCAGTTGTCATTTCCGGGATCGCCGTCGAGGCGCCCGGCGGAATCGACACTCCCGCCGCGCTGTGGTCGGCGCTGGCCGAATCGCGAGAGTTGATCACCCCGTTTCCGCGCGATCGCGGCTGGCCGCTTGACCAGCTGCTGTCGGTGTCCCGGCTCGACGGCTGGGGCCGGGTGTGCGACGCCGGCGGATTCCTCGAGGGCGCAGCGATGTTCGACCCGTCGATGTTCGGCATCACCTACCGCGAGGCCCTGGTGATGCACCCCCAGCAGCGGGTCGCGATGCGCGTGGCGTGGAAGGCGCTGGAGAATTCCGGGATCAACCCCGCCGCACTCGAGGGCGAAGAGGGTGGCTGTTTCATCGGAATGTCGCCGATGGAATACGGCCCCCGTGCAGCGACCGCCGACGCCTACAGCGGCCACCGGATCGCCAGCCTGGGACAGTTGGGTGCGGCCGGTCGCATCTCGCACAGCCTCGGCCTCACCGGCCCGTCGATGTGTGTCGACTCGGCGTGCGCATCGTCGTTGACGGCGCTGCACCTGGCGGCCTCTGCGGTGCAGATCGGCGAATGCGACTGGGCGCTCGCCGGCGGGGTCTGCGTAATGGGCTCTCCCGGTGCGTTTTTCGAGTTTGCGCGACTCAACGCTCTTTCCGAGGACGGTCATTGCCGGGCGTACGCCGACGACGCCAGCGGCACGGTCTGGGGCGAAGGCGCGGGAGTGGTTCTTGTCGAACGGGAGTCGCGGGCACGGCAGCTGGGACACCGCGTCTACGGGCGCATCCTGGCCATCCGCACCAACCACAACGGCAAGGGCAAGCCCATCCTGGTTCCGCGGGTGCGCGCTCAAGAACAGCTCATCCGCAAGACGTTCGACGCGGCCGGGATCGATCCGGCCGATGTGGGCATGATCGAGGGGCACGGTACCGCTACCCTTGCGGGCGACCCCGTGGAACTGCTCGCGCTGTTCAAGACTTACGGCGCAGCGGGATCCACCGCGCTGCTGGGCTCGATCAAGTCGAACGCCGGACACGCGCAGGCGGCATCCGGCATCCTCGGGCTGATCAAACTATTGCTCGCGGGGCAGCACGGCTTCATTCCGCCAACCCTGTTCTCGGACAATCCGACCACCAAGCTGGACTGGGAGCTCGTCGGTATGCGATTAGCCACCAAGCTGCACCGGTGGGAGCCGAAGAACGGCGTCCGTTACGGCGCCGCATCCTCGTTCGGCGCCGGAGGCGCCAACGCGCACGCCATCATTGCTATGCCCGCCGGCGAGCAGACGCAAAAGGCCCGAATTCGGCCTGAATCGGGGACTTTTGCGTCTGCTCGCCGCCCCAGGAGTGAGCACAGTGACGATTCGTAGCTACCGGCTGCCCGACGGCACTGTTCCCGTCCCGCTGTCCGCGCCGACGCCCGAGCTGGTTCGCGACGAGGCCGCCGCCTTACAGTCCTACGCGACGACTCACCCGGAAACGACACCAGATGCGCTCGCCGACATGCTGTTTCGCACTCGGACCGCCCGCTCGCATCGGGCGCTGGCCATGGTCGCCAGCCGCGACGAGATGCTCGGCGCGTTTAAGGCGATCGCCGGTGGCCACGACCATCCTTCGGTGGTGCGGAACGACACCCCCGCCACAGTGCGCCACCTCGCCTTTGTCTTTCCCGGTCAGGGCAGCCAGCGACCCGGGATGGGACGAATTTTCTACGAATCGGTACCCGCGTATCGAGCCGAGATCGATCGCTGCGTGGCCGCCTTCCAGGGGTCGAGCGGCGAATCACCGCTGGATTACCTTCTGGCCGAAGACCTCCCGGCCGACGACACCGCCAGTACTGTTCAGCCCGCGTTGTTCGCCCAGATGGCGGGCCTTGCCGCGATGTGGCGCTCATTCGGCGTCGAACCGAACATCACGATCGGCCACAGCCAGGGCGAGATCGCCGCCGCGTACGTGTCCGGAGCGATCACCCTGGCGGATGCCGTGCAGCTTGTCGAAATCCGGGCACACGCGGCCGACGAGTTCATCACCGGTGACTACGCGATGGCCGTACTTGCCGCCGACCGCGACACCTGCGAAACCGAACTGGCACGCAGCACGGGCTGGGTGGAGCTGTCTGTCGTCAATTCGCCTGGAATGACCGGGATCTCGGGTGAGCGCGACGCCGTGCAGCGTATCGTCGACAGACTTACCGAGCGCGGCACGTTCGCGCGGGTCATCCGCGTCCGCTATCCCGCGCACACCAGCATGATCAACGCGCTCGCAGAGAAGGTCCGCGCCGCCGCGCAGCGCCAGCTTCAGAACTGCGCGTTCCTCGACACGGACACCCCGTGCGTGGGTGCCACCCTCGGCGCTACGATCACCACCGACCTGCCGGTCGACCACTACTGGTTCTGGAACCTGCGCAACACCGTTCGATTCGACAAGGCAATCGCGGCGGCGTTGCCGTTGGGCGCCGACACCTTCGTCGAGTTGGCCGAACATCCCACGCTGCAGTTGGCGATCGAGGAAAACCTCGCCGCCCTGAATGACGAAGCCGGTGACCCCGCGACCATGGTGATCGGCACGTCGAACCGAAATGCACGCGATCTCGGCGATTTCACCCGCAACCTCGCGCTGCTGGCGGTCCGCGACCAGGATTACCGATGGGAAAGCCTGTGCACGGAGTCGGCCGGTCCGGCCCCGCTGCCGCTGCCCGATTTTCCCAACACCCGCATGAACGAGGTGCCGCTGTGGCTTCCCTATGACGGCGCCTCGCCCGAGAACAAACCGACGGTTGCCCCGCCGACGGAACATTCCCCGCCGCGGTTGTTGGCGGAACACTGGGTCCGGCTATCGCAGCGCTCACTGGTACCGCCCCGTGCCATCGGCATCGTCGATCACACCGGGTCGTGCTCCGAACTGGCCGCCGCACTATGTGGGGCGGCGGGAGACGTCGGCGCCACCGTACGTGTCGTCAGTACCGAAAGCACCGGCGACACAGCAAAACTCGATACCTACGTCATCCTCGTCCCACCATCGCCGGAACAGGACGACGCCGCAGCGGCGGCCGAGGTCGCCTTGTTCTTCGGGAATCGCGCTTGGTGGCCGGACATCACCGACACGATCGCCGACTGCTGGCTGGTGACCGTGGGCGGCGAGAAGGTGGTCGTCGGCGACCCGCCGCCGGATGTGGTGCATGCGGCGGCCAGCGCCGGCTTCCGCAGTATCGGGGCCGAATTTCCGCGGGTCCGGTTCCGGCACCTCGATCTGCCGGCTGAGACGACGTCCGCCGAATCCGCGACCGCGGTCCTCGCCGCGCTGCACACCAACGAGGAATCCGAGCTTGCTCTGCGCGACGGCGCTCTGTACGCCAAGCGGATCACCGAAAGCACTGCGGGCGACGCTGCCAACCCCACCCCTCCGGAGCACGTGCTGATCACCGGGGGAACCGGAAACCTCGGGCTGGAATTCTGCGAACACCTCGCTCGCCGCGGTGCGCAGCGCATCACGCTGGTGAGCCGGTCGGGCGAAACCGCCGCGGTCGCCGATCGGCTGCGGCAGATCCGGTCGACCACCTCGACGCGGATCGACACGCCCACTTGCGATGTCGGCGATCACGCAGCGTTGACCCGGCTGGCCGACGAGCACGGAGACGTGCCGGCGGATCTGATAATCCACGCCGCGCTGGCATATTCGGATGTCGAATGGCGCGAGGTCACCGCCGAAAAGGTCGAGGATGCGTTGCGCGCCAAGGTGGTCGGCATTTCGGGGATACTGCGCACGTTCCCGCGGACTGACAGTTGTCGCGTCGTGCTGTGTTCCTCGGCGGCAGCGACGATCTGCGGTCGCGGCCAGATCGTTTACGCCGCTGCCAATCGAATGCTCGACGCCATGGCGCACCGGCTGCGGTCCGAGGGCCTCGATTGCGTTTCGGTGCAGTGGGGTCAGTGGACGGTCCACAGTCTGGACGCCGCCGGCCTGGCGAAGGTGACCGCCACCGGTTTGCTGCCGATGCGCCCAGCCGACGCTCTGGCGGTGGAACTGAACGGGCTTGAAGGCAACGCGATTGTCGCGGCGTTCGATTTAGACCGCGCACAGCCGGTGCTGGCGGCCTACGGCTACGGTCCGCTGATCTCCGAACTGGTTTCCCCGGCTGCCGATGCCCCGGTTGCGGCGCCAGTCGAGGGTGGCGATCTCAAGCAGCGGCTGACCAGCCTCCTGGCCGGAGCCATCGGCGTCGACGGCCCGGACGCGATCGATGCTGACGTGCCCATGGTCGCGATCGGCCTGGATTCCTTGCAGGCGCTGGAGTTTCACCGCCGCGTCAAGAGCGAGTTCAATTACGACCTGGAGGTCTCGGATCTCCTTGGCGGGGCGTCCATCGCGGACGTTCTGGCCCGGATAGGCGGCTAGTTTTGGCGAGCAGACGCAAAAGTCTCCGAAAACCCTTGGTTTTGGGGGCTTTTGCGTCTGCTCACGCAGGGCTCGGTGACGCCGATTCCGGCGCCAAGGACACGGTCGGACAGTAGTCCCAGGCAGCTCAGGTTGGGAAAGCCCGGGCCCTCGTTGAGACCGGATAGGTTGGGCAGCACCAACTTCGGGCTGGCACCCCGAACTGCCAGGTCGGGGCCGATGGACTCCTCCAGTCGTTCACTGGTCAGCGGTCCGCCCAGCCAGAGTTCCAGGCTGTCGACGGCGTCCTGGCTCAACAGCGGCAGGAACCAGAGCGGGTCGGCACCGGATCCGTCGATCACCAAGTCGAAGCCGTGCACGGTCTCGATCGGTTCACCACCGCGGTCGGTGTGCAATGTGATCCAGATCCGGTTGTCCTGGTCGACTGCGTGAACGACGCGGCCCCGCAGGTGCTTGATCCGCTCGTCGGCAAGCAGCGACTCCTGAACCCGCGAGGAGAAAACCCCGCGGTCGGTGCGGGCGATACACTCACGCCTTTCGGCCAGGGTGAGGCTGCGCCAGTTCGTCGGATCGGAAAACAGCGAATTCTCGAAGTAGCCCTCACCGCGAGTGAACAACGTTGCCTGAGGCGAGATGGCGGTGATCGCCGAAACCCGGTGGTGCGACAGCTCGTTGAGCATCGAGGCCGCGGTCTCCCCACCACCGATCACCGCGACATTCTCGGCGGTGATCCGGTCCTTGCATGCGGTGCGTTGCCAGAACTGCGCGATCGACAACATGCGCGGATCACCGGAAAGGATGGACCGTTCCGGCTGGCCCGGACCGGTGATCATCAAGGTGTCGGCGGGCAGGCGCGAATCGTGCGTGTGCAGCATCCAGCGCGACCCGTCGATCGAGATTCTCTCCAATTCGCCGTAGATGACGTTCAAGCCGGCCACGTCGGCGACCCAGCGCAGGTACTGCGCCCAGGTGTTGTGCGTCGGCGCCGGCCGGCCCCGGTCGACCCAGCCGACGAATTGGTCAGTGGCGACCAGGTAGGACTGCCAACTCCACTGCATCATCCGTTCGTTGAGTTCGGCGTTGCGGCCCGGCACCAGAGTCGACCGGTACGGGAAGCCGACGTCTTTTTCGGGACTGGTGCCGAGGCGCTGCAGACCGTCCGTCCAGCCGCCGCCGGCGCGCCAGTTGGCCGCCACGCCGGAGCGTTCGATGGCCACGATGTCGACCGTCTCGACGCCCATCTGGCGCAGCGCGGCCGCCTTTGCGGCCACAGCCACTGCTTTCGCGCCTGCCCCGACGATCGCGAGTGTCCCGCTCATCTGAGCATCACCCACAATCGCACCCCGCTGATTAGCCCAGGCTTCCCTAACTTTCTGTACGCTACACGATGTCCCAGGACCAGAACACACTTGCCCGGAGGGAGTCGCCGTAGTGCCTGTCACCTCTCCGCTGGACGGATTCGTGCCATTTCCGCCGGACCGGGCGGCACGCTACCGCGCTGCCGGGTACTGGGCCGGCCAGACCGTCGATTCGCTGCTGCGCCGGGCCGCGGCGGCCCGGCCGGACCGCCTCGCCGTCGTCGATCCCGTCCGCAGCCATACATTCGCCGACCTGGACAAGCGCGTCGACGCGGCGGCCGGCGGGTTTGCCGCGATCGGAGTCGCGCCCGGCGACCGGGTGCTGTTCGACCTGCCGAATTCGTGTCAGTTCGCCGTTGCGTTCTTCGGTTTGCTGCGCGCCGGGGCCATCCCGGTGATGTGTCTGCCGGGCCATCGCTTCGCCGAGCTCAGCCACTTCGCCCACGCGAGCGAAGCGGTCGGGTTGGTCATCGCCGACACGGCGAGCGGATTCGACTACCGCGCGATGGCCGAGCAGCTCGTTGGAGCGCATCCGCAGTTACGTCACGTCGTCGTCGACGGCGATCCCGGTCCGTTCACGTCGCTTGCCCGGCTGCCCGCGAGTGACCCACCCGAGATCGTCTGCGACACAACGCTTCCCGCCTTGCTGCTGGTGTCCGGCGGTACCACCGGGCTGCCCAAACTCATCCCCCGCACTCACGACGACTACGTCTACAACGCCACCGCAACCGCCGAGCTGTGCCGACTGACGAGCGATGACGTGTACTTGGCGGCACTGCCGGCCGCGCACAACTTTCCGCTGGCCTGCCCCGGCCTGCTCGGTGCGATCAGCGTCGGCGCAACGACCGTGTTCGCCACCGATCCCAGCCCCGAGTCCGCGTTCGCGACCATCGCCCGCCACGGCGTCACGGTCACCGCACTGGTGCCGGCGCTGGCCAAGCTGTGGGCCCAGGCCTGCGAGTGGGAGCCGGTCACGCCGACGTCGTTGCGGCTGCTGCAGGTTGGCGGCTCCAAACTCGCCGCCACGGACGCGCGCCACATTCGCACCACCTTGACGTCGGGACTGCAGCAGGTGTTCGGGATGGCCGAGGGACTGCTCAACTACACCCGCCTCGACGACCCGCTCGACGTCGTGGAGACCACCCAGGGCCGGCCGCTGTCCGAGGCCGACGAGCTGCGGGTGGTGGACGAGGCGGGCACGGAGGTACCCGAGGGCGAGCTGCTGGTGCGCGGCCCCTACACGTTCAACGGCTACTTTCGCGACGACGCGGCCAACGAGCGGTCGTTCACGCCCGGTGGTTTCTACCGCACCGGCGACCGGGTGCGTCGCCGCGCCGACGGCAACCTCGAGGTCACCGGGCGGGTCAAAGACGTCATCCACCGCGCCGGCGAGACCGTCGCCGCCGCCGACCTGGAGGAGCACCTGCTCACCCACCCTGCGATCCGGGCGGCTGCGGCGGTGCCGCTACCCGACCAGCATCTCGGCGAAAAGATCTGTGCTGCGGTAGTTTTCAGCGGCAAGTCAGTGACATTGGCGGAGCTGAACCGCTATCTGGACGACCGCGGGGTCGCCACCCACACCCGACCCGACGTCCTGGTACCGATGACAGCCTTGCCCACCACCGCAATTGGCAAGCTCGACAAGAAGCGGATCGCAGCACAGCTGCAGGCGTGAGCCGACGCCAACATTGCCATTGACTAATGTCACCATTAGTTGTTGACTGAGTCGCATGACGGACGGTGTGCCGGCCCGCGGATCGCTACGGTCCCGCGGCGCGGCGGTCGCGAGCACATTGACATTGCGGCAGCTCAGCGCCGTGCTACCACCCGAGCGGGCCTGGGGTCTGTGGCTGTCGCGCCAAATCGTGGCCGGCATCATGGATGCCTTCGGGCCGTCGTTGGCCGGAGCCCGTGTCGAATCGATCGACACCCGACTCCCGGACGGGCGGCGCGTCGTCGGCGAATGGGTGCGCGGCCCGGGCGTCCGGCGCACCGACGCAGTCGTGTACTTCGTCCACGGCAGCGGATATGCCTTGTGCTCGCCGCGCACCCACCGCCGGGTGACGGCGTGGCTGTCGCGATTGACCGGGCTGGCGGTGTTTTCCGTCGACTACCGGCTCGCGCCGCGGCACCGCTTCCCCACCGCCGCCGACGACGTTCGCGCGGGATTTGATTGGCTGACGCGCCAAATATCGCCGGAACGCATTGTGGTAGCCGGGGATTCGGCTGGCGGACATCTGGCGGTGGACCTGCTGCTGCAACCGGAGGTTGCCGCTGCCCGCCCGGCCGCACTGGTGTTGTTCTCGCCGCTGATCGATCTCACCTTTAGCTTGGCCGCGCAGCGTGAACGACGCCGCCGCGACCCGGCCATCCGGGCCGCCGACGCCATACGACTGGTCGAGTTGTATTGCCGTGGAACCGATCCCACGCATTGTCGGCTGTCCCTCGACGTCGCGGGCGGCCCCGTGCTGCCACCGACGCTGATCCAGGCCGGCGGCGCCGAAATGCTGGCCGCCGACGCCGAGCGCCTCGCCGCCGATATCACCGCGGCCGGCGGAAGCTGCGAACTGCAGGTGTGGCCGGACCAGGTGCATGTGTTCCAAGCCCTGCCACGGCTGTCCCCCGAAGCCGGCAAGGCGATGGCCTATGTGGCGAAATTCGTGGCCGATTCGTTGCATGTCGGCACCGTCGGGCCGATGCGCGCCGGCTCTCCTCGCGCGCACGCGCGCTCGTCGACCGGCGCGGAGGCTAGCTAGCGATGCTCGGCCGGAAGTCCCCCAGAACCAGCCATGGCGCGTCAGCGGTGGTGACCGGCGCCGGCAGCGGGATCGGTGCGGCGTTCGCCGCCGAACTCGCCCGTCGTGGCGGCGCCGTCGTCTGCAGTGACATCGACGAAGCGGCCGCCACCGCAACGGCGGACGGCATTACCGCCCATGGCGGTCGCGCCATTCCAATCCACTGCGACGTCTCCCAATACGACGACGTGGCCGAACTGGCCGCCAAGTCGCAGTCCTGGTTCGGCGGCCCACCCAGCCTGGTGATCAACAACGCCGGCGTCGGCGCCGGCGGTATGCCCGTCGGCGAAGTGCCCCTTGACGATTGGCGCTGGACTCTGGGCGTCAACCTGTGGGGGCCGATCCACGGTTGCCACGTATTCGCCCCGATCCTGCGAGAAGCCGAACCGTCGAAACCGCCGCGCGGCATCATCAACGTCGCCTCGGCCGCAGCATTCGGCGCCGCCCCCGGCATGGCCGCCTACAACGTCAGCAAGGCTGGTGTGTTATCGCTGTCGGAAACGCTGGCCGCCGAATTGTCTGGCAGCGGCGTCAAAGTCACCGTACTGTGCCCTACCTTCGTCAAGACCAACATCGTCGAGTCCGGCCGGATCACCGCCGAATCCACTGAACTGGCCGCGAGACTGATGCGCTGGACCGGCTTTTCACCGGACAAGGTTGCGCGCATCTGCCTGGACGCCCATGACCGCGGCGACCTGTACTGCATGCCGCAGTGGGACGCCAAGATCGGCTGGAACATCAAACGGCTCGCCCCGGGCGCATACACCCGGGCGGTCGGCTTGATATCCCGCGCCGGCCTGCCATGAAATCGCGAAGGAGAAGCCTGTGACTATCGATATGGACACGATGCTGGCCAAGATCAAGGACCGGCAGTGGGCGCTCGCCGACATCGATTGGGACGCACCGGGTGCCGAGACGATCAGCGACGAGTTCCGGCCCAAGCTGAAGGCTTTCATGGCCGACCTGTGCTGGATCGAGAACATCGGCGCGCGTGGATTTGCGGCGCTGGCCAAGAAGGCACCAACGACGACGCTGGCCGAGATCTACCGGTATTTCCACGCCGAGGAGCAACGGCACGCCAATGCCGAGCTGGCGCTGATGAAGCGATGGGGAATGCTCGACGACGGCGAAATGCCCGAACCCAACGTCAACATCCGGCTGGCCATGCAGTGGCTGGACACCTATGCCGACGGAATGTCCCTGTCGATCCTGGGCACCGTGATACCGATGCTGGAGGTCGCGCTGGACGGCGCCCTGCTGAAGTTCCTGCTCGACGAGGTCGAGGACCCGGTCTGCCACCAGGTGTTCGAGAAGATCAACAACGACGAATCACGGCACCTCGCAGTTGACTTCGAGGTGCTCAACATGATCGGCCACGCCAAGGCACGCAGGCTGGCAATTGACTTCGTCGGCAATGTCGCCTCACCGGGCCTGATCATCGGCGCGCTGATGTATCTGCCGCTGCTCAACCGGGTGCGCAACGAGATGGAGGACATGGGCATGGAGCCCGAGCGGCTTTACAACGCGGTCAAGCGGTTCAAGCAGCTCGGTGAGCGCGGCGAATACACGTGGCGGGTGCCGACGTATCAAGTCCTCAAGCGGCACGCCGCCATGGTGGTCAACCCGCGGCATCCCTATCATCTGCTGGCCAACTCCATGGTGTGGCTATCTGAGCGCTATCCCCGGCCGCTGCTCAAACCGGTGCCCAGCTGGTTCAAAGAGCTGACCTACGAGCCGGCGGCATAACCGATGACCCAGACTTACGCAACGCTGATCGTCGGCGCCGGCTTCACCGGCCTGGGCGCCGCGATCAAACTGGCCGAGGCGGGTGTGCAGGATTTCGTCATCCTCGAGCGCAGTGACCGGGTGGGCGGAACCTGGCGCGACACCACCTATCCCGGCGCCAGTTGCGACATCCCGTCGCTGCTGTACTCGTTCTCGTTCGCCAAAAACCCGAGTTGGTCGCGGACCTACTCCCCCGCCGAGGAGATCCGCCGTCACATCGAAGACATGGCCACCCGGTTCGACCTCCGCCGTCGCATCCGGTTCGGTCAGGAAGTCAACGGGTTGTCGTTCGACGAGGGCGCCGGGGTCTGGACGGCAACCACGGCCGGGCGCAAGCGGTTTCGGGCCCGCACGGTGATTCTGGCGTCGGGCCCACTGCCGGACTCCAGCTTCCCCGACATCCGGGGCCTCGATACGTACCGCGGGCACAAGATCCACAGTGCCCGGTGGGACCACGACTACGACTTCGCCGGTAAGCGGGTCGCCGTCGTCGGCACCGGTGCCAGCGCCATCCAGATCATTCCCGAACTGGTCAAGCAAGCCGAATTCGTCAAGGTGTTCCAGCGCACGCCGGGCTGGGTGCTGCCGCGCCTCGACGTTGCCACACCACCGGCCCTGCAGACTTTGTTCGCGAAAGCGCCTGCAGCCCAAGAGCTTGCCCGGCAGGCGTTGTTCTGGGGTCACGAGGCCAGCGCTACCGCGCTGGTGTGGAAGACCCCGCTGACCTCGCTGGTGGCGCGCCTCGGCAAGGCCCATCTGCGGCTGGCAGTCAAAGACCCGTGGCTGCGCCGGCAGCTGACGCCCGACTTCGCGCCGGGCTGCAAACGCATGCTGGTCTCCAGCGATTACTACCCTGCGCTGCAACGCCAGAACTGCAAGCTCATCGACTGGCCGATTGCGACGCTGAGCCCGGCCGGGATCCGCACCAGCGACGGCGTCGAGCATCACTTGGACTGCATCGTGTTCGCCACCGGCTACGACGTGCATCTGACGGGTCCGCCGTTCCCCGTCACCGGGCTCGGCGGACGGACGCTGGCCGCCGAATGGGCCAGCGGCGCGCAGGCTTACAAGAGCATCAATGCCCACGGCTACCCGAACCTGTTTTTCATGACCGGCCCCAACTCCGGGCCCGGCCACAATTCGCTGCTGGTCTACATCGAGGGCCAGCTCGACTACGCGGTGCGCGGCATCACCACCATCCTCGAGGGCGACCTGCGCTACCTCGACGTGCGCGCCGACGTCCAACGCCGATACAACCAACGTATCCAGAAGCGGCTGACCAAGACGACGTGGATGTCCGGTTGCCGCAGTTGGTATCTCACCAAGGATGGTTTCAACGCGTCGATGTACCCGGGATTCGCCACCCAGTATCTTCGACAGATGCGGGATTTCCGGTTTGCCGACTACCAGGCGGCGGCACGGCCCGCCGACGTTCGGGTCAGTTCGTCGGCCTGATGGCTCCCGACCGACCGCCACGAGCAGAGACCGGCACCATCGCGGGTGTGCTGGCCAACCTGCGGCGCGCGCCGAAACGTGTTCGGCGTCAATCCCGGGAAGTCATCGAAACCGCGGTGTCCCAATTGTTCGACGCGGCGGTACGTCACCCGCACGGATCCCCGGTCTCCGGGGAATACCGGATCGACGACCTGGCCCGGCTGGCCGGGACCACCACCCGCAACATTCGGGTCTACCGCGATCGCGGGCTGCTGCCGCCGCCGCTGCGCGTGGGCCGGATCGCCCTGTTCAACGACACCCACCTGACCCGGCTGCGGCTGATCACCTCGATGCTCGACCGGGGATACAACATTGCGCACGTGCGGGAAATGCTCAGCGCCTGGGAGGAAGGCAAGAATCTCGGCGACGTGCTGGGCCTGGAGACGGCGATCGTCGGGACCTGGACCACCGAAAAACCGGAAACCATACCGCTTTCCGACGCGCAGCGGCGTATCAACGATGCGGCGGCATTCGACCGGCTGGTGAGGCTGGGTGTGATTCGGGTCGACGGCGAGCAGGCCACAATCGTCCGGCCGAAATTGATCGAGGCATTCAACGAGATCCGCAGCTACGGCGTGAGCATGGACAAGCTGATCGATCTGCACGAGCAAATCGTGCCGCTGGTCGACCAGATCAGCGAACTGTTGGTGCAGGCGGGCGCCGAACACGTCGCCGACCGCGTCAAACCGGGCGAGGCTCTGCCCGCCGACACCGAAATCGCCGAATTGATCACCATGTTGGTGCGGTTCCGCACCCAAGCCGTCGCGTCGGTCACCGCAACCCTCGCGTCGTCAATCGAATCGACCATCGAATCGCTGGTCAGCAGCATCCTCGCCGACTACATGGAGCGGTCATCGGCCCCCGCAGACTGAGTCGTTGGGCCCCGTTGTTTGTCCAGCGTTGGCCTGCTGGTGAGCAATCGGTCATCCGACGTTGACAAAAGGTTCATTCTCACGAAGCGCAGCCCCAAGCTAATCCCCAGCTTGGCCTGTTTATGCTCTTAGCGCCACGCGGCGGGAACGCGCCCGCCGCCGCCCCCTGATAAGGGAGAGAAACCTGATGCTTCTCGAGTTCTGGCAGAACTTCACCCACAATCTGTTCAAGCCGCTGCTGCTGTTTTTCTATCTCGGATTCCTCATCCCAATTCTCAAGGTGGAGTTCGAATTTCCCTACGTGATTTACCAGGGCCTGACGATGTACCTCTTGCTGGCCATCGGCTGGCACGGGGGTGAAGAGCTCGCCACGATTCATGCATCGAGCGTCGCCAACATCGCGGGATTCATTGTGCTGGGGTTCGCACTGAACTTCCTGATCGGGCTGCTCGCCTACCAGCTGCTGAACCGGCTGACAACAATGCGCCGGATCGACAAGGCGACCGTAGCAGGTTACTACGGGTCGGACTCGGCAGGGACGTTCGCGACCTGCATCGGCGTGCTTGGCACCGTCGGAATGGCTTTCAACGGTTTCATGCCGGTCATGCTGGCCGTCATGGAGGTGCCCGGCTGCCTGGTTGCGCTGTACCTGGCGGCTCGACTGCGGCACAGGGCAATGGACGCGGCCGGCAACATGCCGGGCGAGCCCGGGTACACCCCGCCGGTGAGACTAGGTCCCGGGGCGGCCGCCCGGCCGGCTCCCGGCGACGACCTCGAGACCCGCGGACGCGCGATCGAGCAGGAAGCCGAGTTTGCGCTGGAACGCCGCGAGCATCCTGACCATGCCGGCGCAGACGGCAAAAAACCGCGCATGGCCACCGTCCAGTTGCTCAGGGAGGTCCTGCTCAATCCAGGTCTCTATCTCCTCTTCGGCGGCATCATCATCGGCCTGGTCAGCCGGTTGCAGGGAGCCAAGGTCGTGCACGACGACGACAGCGTGTTCGTGACGGCCTTCCAGGGTGCGCTGTGCCTGTTCTTGCTCGAGATGGGTATGACGGCCTCCCGCAGGCTCAAGGACCTGAAGGCCGCCGGGCCGGGGTTCATCTTCTTCGGACTGCTGGCGCCAAACCTTTTCGCCACACTCGGCATCATCACCGCCCACAGCTATGCGCACCTCACCCACACCGAGTTCAAACCGGGAACGTACATCCTGTTCGCGGTGCTCTGCGGCGCGGCGTCGTATATCGCGGTTCCCGCGGTGCAGCGTCTGGCGATTCCGGAGGCCAGCCCGACGCTGCCGCTGGCCGCATCACTGGGGTTGACGTTCTCCTACAACGTCACGATCGGGATCCCGTTGTATATCGAAATCTCCCGCATCGTCGGTCAGTGGTTCGGTTAGCGCGGAACCAAATACGGCGCCAGCGTGGTCAGCTTTTCGCAGGTTTCCTCGAATTCGCGGTCGGGCTGCGAAGCCTCGATGATGCCCGCCCCGGCGCGTAACCACGTTCGGCCGTCGCGTTCGTAGGCCGCCCGCAGCGTCAGCGCCGCATCAAGTTCGCCGTCGGCCGAAAACATCACCACCGCACCGGAATACAGGTCGCGCGGACTCTCGTCGAGACGCAGGATCGCATCGACGCTTGCGGCCTTGGGAATGCCCGACGCGGTGACCGCGGGAAACAGCGTCTCGAGGGCGTCCATCCGGTCTTTCGACGTGTCAAGCCGCGCACGGACAGTCGAGCCGAGATGTTGCACGCTGCCCCGCTCGCGCACGGTCATGAAATCGGTGATCACCGCACTGCCCGGCGTCGCGACCTCGCTGATCTCCAGCAGTGAGCTGCGAACCGAAATAGCATGCTCGACAATCTCTTTGGAGTTCGACTCAAGGTCGACGCGGGCCTGCCCGTCACACGCCGCGCCGCGGCCCAGCGCCCGGGTGCCGGCCAGCGGCTCGGTGATCACGGCGCCGTCGCGGTGTACGGCCGTCACCAGCTCGGGGCTGTAGCCCACGGCCCGAACACCGCCGAGGCGCAACAGAAATGACCGCGCCGGCGTGTTGTGCCGACGACCCAGCCGGTAGGTGGATGGGAAGTCCAGCTTGAACGGCACGTCGACACACCGGGACAGGATCACCTTGTGGTATTTGCCGGTCGCGATCTCGCCGATGGCCGCGGCTACCCGGGCGTGATAGCCGGTGGCGTCACCGGCCACGTCGATCGCCGATGCCGACGGCGTGGCCGGCAGCCCATCGCGCAACAACCGGTCCACCGCCTCGCGGTGGCGTTCGTCGCCGTCGGCCACGCGAACCGCCTCGGCGCTGACCACGATGCGGGTGCGCGGCCAGAACACCCGCGCCAACGGCGTGTGTGGCGCCAACCGGTTTTGCAACCCGAAGCGGTAGGCGCCGAATTCGAAGGCGACCCAGCCGAAGGCCTGGTCGGTCTCCAGCAGCAGCCGGTCGACGGCCTCGCCGAGAACCGGTCCCGGCCGGCCCGTCCAGGTCTGGCGCTGGGTGACACCGGCACGGATGACGCGCAGCTCGTCGCGATCCAGCTCGACCATGGCCAGCACACCTATGGCCAACACCCACTGACCGTCGTGCTCGTAGAGCAGGTATTCCTCCCCGTCGCGCTCCGGCAGCGCCGCAGCCAGCTCGGCGGCCAGGTCGGCCGGGGCGATGCCGGGGGGGAGCTCAAACGACAGTGACGCGGCGATTGCGGGACTTGCTTCGACACCCAGCTCGGTCACGGTTAGTAAATGTAGCCTAACCTATGAAGCCTTGGGGTTCCCCCTGCCAGAGCAGCGTGGCGCGGCAGTTTTGCTGGCGCTGACTTTAACTAGCGCCGACGGCGTGCATACCGCCGGTGAGCGCGGTGTTCGGAATGGTCCAGACCGCCGAGTGGCGCCGCCGCCCGAGGTAACCGGTCGCAACCGGACAACGCATGTGATTTGTTGGTCACGGAACGTTTCCCGGACGTTCATGTTCCAGTCCCGCAATGGATCTGGTCCGACAGCGGACCAGCCGTAGGATCAACTCGGCCGCACCGCGATCGACGCTAGCGCGAGAGGAGCACCGCATCGTGTTCATCATCCGGCTCCTTGACGGAGAAGAGGTCCACGCATCGGACGGCGACAAGCTCACGATCAACCAAGACACCGGCGTGGTCAGCATCTCCCGAGTCGACGGATTCGAGGAAGTCACGACGCATTACTCGCCATCCGCATGGGGGTCCGTGACGCATCGCGTCAAGGAGGTCGCGGTGAAGAGGGCGTCGGCATAAAGCCCTCGGTTCGTTGCGGCAACGCGGCAACAATCCCACGGGTGTCCATCCGGACGACCCGCGACCCCGGAGTGTCCGGTCGCGTCTGGTCGTCACCGAGCGTGCACGGCAGCCAGTGCCCCGATTGCCATCCGGGATGACCCCCCGGTCGAGCCCCGGGCTGGGGTCCTCTGGCCGTAGCCGCATTCCCGCGGTCGCGGTTCTTGTTGTCGCGGCGCACCTCAAGGGAGACATTTGATGCTCCACGAGTTCTTGCAGAACTTCACCCACAACCTGTTCAAGCCGCTGCTGCTGTTCTTCTATCTCGGATTTCTGATCCCTATCCTGAAGGTGGAGTTCGACTTCCCCTGGCCGCCTCGCTGGGTTTGACGTTTTCGTACAACGTCACAATCGGGATCCCGCTCTATATCGAAATCTCACGCATGGTTGGGAACTGGATCACCTGACGCGCCTAAGCCGACCGCGCCGGAATTACTGGCTTGTGCGAAGCCGGTCCTTGAGTTCAGCGAGTTCCTGGCGCAGGGCGTCGGGCAATTTGTCGGCACCGATGGTGGCGTACCACTGGTCGATTGATTGTGCCTCGGATGTCCACTCGGTGACGTCCACCTGCAATGCGGCTCGAACGGTTTCCTCGTCGTAGCCGGCGCTGTCGAGCCCGTCGAGATCGAGGCTGCCGAGGGAGGGAATATCGCCGATCGGGGTCCGCACGGCATCGGCGGTACCGTCGATGCGGTCGAGCGCCCACTTGAGCACCCGCGCATTTTCTCCGAATCCCGGCCACAGGAACTTGCCGTCACGACCGCGGCGGAACCAGTTGACGTAGAAGATCTTTGGCAACTTCGCCGGTTCGGTTTTGGTACCGATGTCGAGCCAGTGCTGGAAGTAGTCACCGACGTGGTAGCCGAGGAAGGGCAGCATCGCCATGGGGTCGCGGCGGACCACGCCGACGGCACCGGCCGCGGCCGCGGTGGTTTCCGAGGACAGCGTGGAGCCGAGGAACACTCCGTGCTGCCAGCTGAGAGATTGAGTGACCAACGGAACGGTGCTGGCGCGGCGACCGCCGAAGAAGATCGCCGAGATGGGCACGCCGTCGGGGTCGTTCCACTCCGGTGCGACGGTGGGGCATTGCGCGATCGGGGTGCAGTACCGCGAATTAGGGTGTGCTGCTGGCTCGTTCGAGTCGGGGGTCCAGTCCCGCCGCTTCCAGTCGGTGAGGTGGTCGGGTTTGTCGACGGTCATACCTTCCCACCAGACGTCGCCGTCGTCGGTGAGGGCGACGTTCGTGAAGATGGAGTTGCCGCGCTCGATGGTGGCCATCGCGTGCGGGTTGGTGTGGGCGCCGGTGCCGGGGGCGACACCAAAGAACCCGGCCTCGGGGTTGACGGCATAGAGGCGGCCGTCATCGCCGAATCGCATCCAGGCGATGTCGTCGCCGATGGTCTGGGCGGTCCACCCGTCGAGGGCGGGTTGCAGCATCGCCAGGTTTGTCTTGCCACACGAGGACGGGAACGCCGCGGCGATGTAGTGCACCCGCTGCTGGGGCGAGGTGAGTTTGAGGATCAGCATGTGCTCGGCGAGCCAGCCCTCGTCTTTGGCCATCCTCGAGGCGATCCGCAGGGAATAGCATTTCTTGCCGAGCAAGGCGTTGCCGCCGTAGCCGGATCCATAGCTCCAGATCATGCGTTCCTCGGGGAAGTGCGAAATGTATTTGGTGTGGTCACACGGCCAAGGCACGTCTTGCTGTCCCGGATGCAGCGGTGCACCGACCGAATGCAGGCACCGGACGAATTCTGCTCCGTCATCGAGCTTGTCCCACACCGCGGTTCCGGAGCGAGTCATGATCTGCATGGCGACCGCGACGTACTCGGAGTCGGTGATCTGCACGCCGAACTTAGGTTCGCTGGCATCCAGGGGACCCATGCAGAAGGCGATCACGTACATGGTGCGTCCGGCCATGGCGCCCCGATACTCCTCAACCATCACCGTTTTCATGTCGACCGGATCCATCCAGTTGTTGGTAGGTCCGGCGTCTTCGGGGCGCTGCGAGCAGATGAAGGTGCGGTCTTCCACACGTGCCACGTCGTCGGGGTCGGAGGCGCACCAGAAGGAATTGGGTTTTTTCGCCAGTCGCACGAACGTACCCTTGTCGACCAAATCAGTGGTTAGCGCGTGCCATTCGTCGGCGGAGCCGTCGCACCAGACGATCCGGTCGGGGGTGGTGAGCTCGGCTACGGCGGTGACCCAGTCGGTGATCGCGGCGGCTGTGGTGGGTGCCGAGTCGAGACCGGTGGTGGCGGTTGTCATAACGGTTCTCCTCCGAGGTGACGGTCGTGGGTTGTTGGTCCGATATCGATAGTTAAGAAAGTTGGCAAGTAGTTGACAGGACTTGACGTGATCGTGGCCGCGAGTTTTCAGCCAGCCGACCGGCTGGGCAGCGACGGCGGGCCGTGGTCCTCGTCAAGGAGTTCGGCCTGACCGGCCACCACGCCAGTCAGGATGGCCCGGGCCACCCTTAACAGTTCCGCGACTTCGGGTGAGGTCAGCGCGTAGGACACCGTCAGTCCCTCGCGGCGTGCGCTGACCAGTCCGGCGCGACGCAGGATCGACAGCTGCTGCGACAGGTTGGCGGGTTCGATGCCGACCTCGGGGACCATCTCCGAGACGGCGTGGTCACGCACGCTGAGCAGCTCCAAAATTCGGATGCGGGCGGGGTGGCCGAGCGTCTTGAAGAATTCCGCCTTCATTCGGTACAGCGGCTGACGCGAGTCTGCCACGATGCCTCCCTCGAAGGATCCCGCGAATAGGGTTAATTGCGAATCTTAGCAATTTGATCAGGTTGACGGAACGGGTGCCGCGGGTCAGAGGTCGTTGCCGGCATAGGACAGGTTGAAGCTTTTGTTGGCCAGCGGGAAGTCGGGGACGATCGTGTCGGTCATCGCGACGGGCAGCGCGGGCCAGTTGAACCAGGACGGGTCGACGATTTTCGCGCGGGTGATGCGTGCGTCGGCACCGAGTTCGACGCGATGCACGATGGTGCCGCGCCAGCCCTCGACGATGCCGATGCCGCTTCCTCTTGCAGGGGGCGACGGGGTGGTGCCGGCATAGCGGGTCGGTCCGGTAAGTGACTCGACGAGGTAACCGGCCAATCCAGCCGATGCGGCGAACTCGTCGCGTCTGACCGTGTAGCGGGCGAGGACGTCTCCCGACGATGCGCCGGTCTCTGTAACGGGCAGCGGGGTCGTGGGATGCTCGATTCGCGCGTCGGTGCGGATACCGCTGGCCCGGGCGACGTATCCCAGACAGCCCATGCCGCGGGCATCGTCACTGCCCAAGACGGCGGTGCCGGCGAACCGGTCGTAGGCAACGGAGTTGGCCAGCGTCAGCTGGGCGACCTCGGCGAGGTCGGTGGCGATGGAGTGCAGTTGTGCGGGGTCGGGAAGCGCGCGAAGCGTGACCCCGCCCGGCTGGATAGCGCCGCGCAGCAGCCGGTGCCCGGTCACTGCGGCGTTGATCCGCAGCAGTTGTTCGCGGATGCGTTGGGCGTGGGCGTTGGCTATCCCGAAACCGACGTCATTGGCCAGGGCGCCAAGGTCGGCGGCGTGGTTGTAGAGCCGTTCGAGTTCGACGAGCAGGGCCCGCAGCCGGTGCGCTTCGTCGGGCAGGTCGATTCCGAGCGCGTCTTCGATGGCCAGGCTATGGGCGAGCGCATGCGCGGCGGAGGTGTCGCCGCTGATCCGTTCGGCGAGGTCGACGGCGTCGGTGGCCAGGCGGCCCTCGAAGAGTTTCTCGAGGCCGCGGTGCACGAACCACAGTCTCGCCTTCAGGCGCAGGACGGTCTCGCCGACGACGGAGAACCGGAAGTGGCCGGGCTCGATCAGGCCGGCATGCACTGGCCCGACGGGGATCTCATAAACGCCGAGTCCCTCGACCGTGAGAAACGGGAAGCGGCCGCCGGGCGCGAACTGCGGCGCGGACCCGGCGTCGGCCCGCATGGGATACCACGCTTCGGGCCAGTGCGCGTGCCGCACCAGCCGGCGTGGCCGGGGATGCCCGATCGGCCGCAGCCCGAACAAGTCGGCCATTTCGCGCTCGAAACGGCCGGCCGGGAAGGACAGGTAGGCAAGCGATCGCAGCGCCGGATCGGCTGCCGGCACAACACATTCCAGCTCGATTCTGCGGTCGGGCCATCCGGCCAGGAACAGGTAGACGATCCGCAGGCGGTCGCCGTCGTCGTGGGCGGCCACCAGGCCCAGCCGGAAGCCCTCGGCTAACAGCCCCTCGGCCCGGTCTGCCAGCGCATCGCCAGATACCCTGTGGCGCAGCCAATTCGATTTCATCGCACTGCCCCGGCGTAGCCGGCCGCGGCGCTGAACAGCTCGGTCAGCGGCCCTGCGGTGACACCGAGCGCGACGCAGGCGGTGACGCCGACGAACAGGGCCGTCGCCACCGAGGCAGGCACCACGATCGCGGGCGCGCCAACAGGGCATGCGCCCAGCAACATGCGACCCGAATTGCGTGCCAGCGCGGCGAATGCGATAGCGATCATCACCAGGGCCGCCCCGAGCACCCATGCGAGCCGCGCGTCGGAGAGTGAACGGGCAATGGCCAGCTCGCTGGCGAACATTGCGAATGGGGGCAGGCCGAGCAGCACGAGCACCCCGGCCGTGAACGACACCCCGATCAGCCGCGAGCGTCGCACCACCCCGGCGATGTCAGCGATGGCCGTCGAATCATGCGCGGTCTGCAGTTGGCCCGCGGCCACGAACAGCACGGTCTTGCCGATGCCGTGGGCGAGCACGTGCAGCAGCAGCGCGGCAATCGCCAGCGGGGTCCCAGCGGCGGCCGCGAGGCCGATCAGCCCCATGTTTTCCATCGACGAGTACGCCAACATCCGCTTCACGTCGGCCGTCACGGTTAGCATCAGCGCGGCGACCAGCAGCGTCGCCAACCCGATTACCAGCAGCCCGGTCCGCACGAAGCCGGGGCCGACGGCGGCGTCGATGATCGGTTTGATCCGGATCAGCACCGAGAACGCCACCGATAGCAACACCCCGCTCATCAGCGCACTCACCGGCGCCGGGGCCTGGCTGTGTGCGTCGGCCAACCAGGTGTGGAACGGGAACAGGCCCACCTTGGCGCCGTATCCGATCAGCAACAGACCGCCCGCCAGCCGCGCCACCCCGGGATCGAGGCTGCCGGCGTGCGCGACGAGAACGTCAAGGTCCAGCGCGTGCGTCGGTGGTGCCCCGCCGCGCTCCGCCGCAAAGTACAGCAGCACCGTGCCCAGGAAGGCCACCGCGATCCCGACCGAGCAGACGATGACGTATTTCCAAGTCGCTTCGAGCGCAGTGCGGGTGCGGCGATGCCCGACCAGAAAGGCGGTGACGACGGTGGTGGCCTCGATCGCGACCCACACGACGCCAATGTTGTTGGCGCACACCGCCACCACCATCGCGGCGAGGAACGCCGGGGTCAGCACTGCGTAGAGCCGCGCCCCGGCGGCATCGGTGTGGCCGTCGGCGAGTTCGGCATCGACGTAGCCGATGCTTGCCCAGGTGGCCAGTGTCCCGACCACCCCGATGACGATCAACATGGTGGCCGTGAGCGCGTCGGCGCGCAGCAGCGTGCCCACTCCCAATTGCTGGCCTGAGCCCACCTGGAAGCCGAGCACCACGCCGCAGGCCAGCACCGTCGCCGCCGACAGCACAATGACCGTCGCGGTCCAGCGACGCCATCCCCTGGCCATCGTGATGATCGACGCGGCGGTAGGCGCCAGGATGGGCGTGAGCAGCAAGGCAGTGGTCATCAGTCGCGCAACTCCCGCAATTGGTCTAGGTCGGCGCCGCCGAATGCGCGGCGCAGCCGGCCGGTGAGGATCCCGATCACGATGACCGCGAACAACACATCCAAAGACGCGCCGAGTTCGACGATCAGCGGCACACCGGCTGTGAGCAGAAATGCAGTTGCCGCGATTCCGTTGTCCAGCATGAGGAATCCTGCTGCTTGTGAGATCGCGTGACGCCGGGTCACCATCACGAACAACGCAATGAGCACCACCGCGAAAGCCGCGGGCACCGCCTTCGTGGTGGCATTAGGTTCCAGGTTCACCACTGGGCGGGTTATCGCAAATGCGACGACGGTCAACGTGGCCGTGATCAGCAGCGAACTGGAGGTGTTCACCAGCGGGGTAGCCTCGCGTTGGCTCGGCGGCTCTGCGGCCAGCGCGCGTGCCAGTAGCCACGGCAGCGCCACGGCGCGCAGCGCCAAGATCGCGACGCCGACGACGATCAGCGCGCCGTCGCGGTCGTGGCTGCCGGCGACGACCGGAATCGCGGCCAGCGCAACACCTTGCCATGCCAGCATCCGGGCGATAGCGCGTAGGTCGCGGCGCCACACGATCAGCACCGCCGCCAGCGTGAGTCCGCCTGCCGCGAAGTCGATCAGGACGGCAAAGTTGTTGTCGGTCATCGGCGCTGTCTCATGCGGTGAAGAAGTTGGCGGCCGTGACCGCGAGCAGGGCAAGCAGGAATGACCCGGCGAGCAGCTCGGGAACCCGAAACAGCCGCAGCTTGGCGATGAACACCTCCATCGTGGCCAGCGTCACCGCCAACGCAGCGACCTTGCCCACGACGGCCACGACGCCGATGACAATATCGATCGCGTTGGGATGGCCGCCGGCAATCCCCCACGGCAGGAACAGGTTCGCCAACAACGCCAGCAGCACTGTCAACCGCATCCCCGACGCCCATTCGACCAACGCGAGTCGTGGGCCGGCGTATTCGAGCACCATCGCCTCATGCACCATTGTCAGCTCCAGGTGAGTGGCTGGGTTGTCGACCGGAAGTCGCCCGGTCTCGGCGATGATCACAATCACCAGCGCAACAAAGGAAAGCACGCCGGTCAGCGACGCGACGTGGCCGGGATGTTCAAGCGTATTCGCTACCAGCGCACCAAGATTCGCCGATCCAGCCGGTATCGACAGCGCGAACACGGCCAGCAGGATCGTCGGTTCGACCAGCGCGGCGATCGTGATCTCGCGGCTGGCGCCCATTCCACCGAACGATGTGCCGGTATCGATGCCGGCAAGGCTCAACGCGACGGTGCCCAGGAACAGCAGGCCCACCACGGCGAACAAATCGGCCACCGGGTCAAGCGGTGACCCGGTGGCGACGATCGGCGCGATCGCGGCGATGAGCATCGTGGTGCCGGCCACGACCGCTGGCGCGGCCGCGAACACCGCCGTGGTGCCCCGTGGTGTGATCTGTTGTTTGCCAAGCTGTTTACGCAGATCGCGCCAGGGTTGCAAAACACCCCCACCGGCACGACCTTCCCACACGGCGCGCACTTGGCGCATCGCGCCGATCACCAGCGGCGCGCCAACCATGACCGTGACCAGCTGCGCCGCACCCGCGACATAGGACAGGACGTTCACCGGGCCACCACCAGCACCACCAGAACGCCGAGGGCACCGTAGCCGAGGTAGAGATGCACGCTGCCGGTATGGGCGCGCCGTACCAGGCCGGCGACCGCGCCCACCGCGCGGATCACCGGAGTGTAGAGGCGTGCCTCGATCGCGTCGGCGATCCGGGCCCGGTAGGTGACGGCCTCGATCATGTACCGCGATTCGCCGTGATGGGTGACCTCAACATCGGTGTCCGGGCGCAGCACGTCGTCGAAGACCCGTTGCAGCGGCTCCGCGAATGACGTTGCCGTGTATTGCATCCGCGCCGAAAGGTCGTCGGAGCCGCATGCCCACAGCGGCAGCGCAGCCGGTCGCGGGCGGCTACGCGACCGCCACCTCGTCAGCCCCACCGCAACCGCGAGTGCGATCACCAGCGCGCCGGCGATCAGCCCGGGCGCGACCGACCCGGCCAGCCCGGGCAGCCGCACGACAGCGCCAAAGTCGGTGAACTCCACGCGCCGGGCCGCGGGCACGCCGTCGAGCACCCGGCGCAGGGCGGGCGCGGCCACCATGGGCGCCAACGCCAGCACCAAGCAGCCCGCCGCCGCGATCGTCATACCGGCCAGCATGCTTCCGGGCGCCTCCTGCGCGTCTTCGGCCAATACAGACCGCGGGCGAGCGAGGAACCCGATGCCGAACGCCTTGACCATCGCCGCCACGCCCAGACCGGTGGTCAATGCCACCGCGCCGACCGCCAGCGGCGCCGTCAGCGCTACCAGCGTGTTGTGGTCCGACGCCGCGTGCACTAAAGACTGAATCAGCAACCACTCGCTGACAAACCCGGCGCCTAGGGGAAGCCCGGACGCGCCGATGGCCGCGATCCCGAACAGGACGGTGGTCGCCGGCATTTTCCGGACCAGGCCGCCGAGCCGGTCAAGGTCACGCAGCTCGGTCGCCACCAGCACCGAACCCGCCCCCAGGAATCCGAGGCTCTTGAATGCCGCATGCGCAATCAGATGCAGCATGGCGGCGGCCATCGCGATGGTCGCTGGACTATGCGCCCCGGAATCCGCGAAGAGCGACGCCGCGCCCAACGCCAGACTAATCAACCCCATGTTCTCGGTAGTCGAATAGGCAAGCAGCCGTTTAAGATCCGAGGCTACCGTGGCTTGCAGCACACCGTACGTCGCCGACGCGCCGCCGACCACCAGCAGCACCAGCCCCCACCAGCGGGGTCCCGGCCCCAGCAATTGCAGATCGAACCGGACGATGCCATAGATACCGAGGTTGACCATCGCCGCGCTCATCAGCGCCGACACCGGGCTGGGCGCTTCCGGGTGTGCTCGCGGCAGCCACGCGTGCAGCGGCAATAGACCCGCCTTCGACCCAAACCCGGCCACCGTCAACACGAATACGGCCCCGCGTACGCTCTCCGGCACCTGCGACCGGCCCTCCGACAGGCCGGCGAACCGGTCCGCACCAGCCGATGCCGCCAACACCATCAACCCGACCAGGATGATGACGAACCCCAATTGGGTCATCGCCGCGTAGAACAGGCCCGCCGACCGGACCTCGGGCCGGCGGTGCTCGGTCAGGACGAGCACCAGCGATGCCACCGCCATCAACTCCCACGCGAACAGAAACGTCGTCAGCGATCCCGCCGCCGGCACCAGCAACATGGCTGCAACGAACAGCGGAAGCACCGCGAGCGGGACCCGGCCAAGCTGCTCGCGGCGCGCGTAACCGACCGAATAAACGCCCACTGGAACCGCGACCGCACCAACCAACGCAATAAAAAAGCCGCCAAGCGGGTCCAGATCGAGGTAGACGCCCGACAGTGGAAGCAGCCAGCCGAGGTGCAGCGGCCGCACCGTTGCGAATATCGCGAGAAGGCCTGCCCACACTCCTGCCGCACCGAGTCCTGATGTCACGATCCCGGCCGCGGCCGAGCGAAAATTGTTGGCGCACTTGGTGGCAGTCACTTGCCGGTCACCGATCGCAGAGCCGCGACGATCTCCCCGGGTGTCGGTGGGCAACCCGGAATCTCGACGTCGACGGGCACTACTTCCCCCACCGCGCCGACGATCCCGTAAGCGTCGGCGAATACGCCCCGATTCAGCGCGCAATCGCCGCACGCGATCACCACCCGTGGCTTGGGGGTGGCTGCAACCGTGTTACGCAGCGGCTCAGCCATGTTGCGGGTGACCACACCGGTGACCAACAAAGCGTCAGCGTGCCGCGGGGAGGCAACCAACCGCGCCCCGAAACGTTCGGCGTCGTACACCGGCCCGAACGCGCCCGAGATTTCGACCTCGCACCCGTTACATGAGCCGGCGTCGACATGGCGAATCTGTAACGAGCCACGCACGCCCGTGAGCGGCTCCATCACCGTATCGGGTGCCTGGCCGGCGGGCTCCACGACGCGCCCCACGCGAAGCACCTTGGCAACCCAGCCCAACACGCTGCTACCGCGTACCCTGCCCGCCCCGACGCACACGTGACTCCCCACGGTTCAAGCCAACTCCTCGAAAGGAAGATCCGACGGATCGAGCAGCAGGCTACTAGACGAAGCAACTAATTGCTAATATTCGCAAGTCTCAAGGGCATCGACTGAACCCACATCGCCAAGCGCTCGTCCTCGGGCGCGCTCATCCAGTGACCGTTGATGACCAGGAACGTCCGGCAGGCAGTCCAGGCAGCTCGCTTGTTTCCGTCTACGAGCGCGTGGTTCCGTGCCAGGGAATGTGCGGCAGTTCGTCGTGTAATGGTGAGACCCACCAAAATGGTAAAGTTGTGGGGCCACTCTGGGATGCCAACGGTAAAGGGCATGTGATTCCACCATGAAGACCACCATCGACAAAGCCGGTCGGGTAGTGATCCCCAAGTCGATTCGCGACCGGCACCGACTGGCGCCTGGTACCGAGGTCGACGTCATCGACAGCGGTGACCGCCTTGAGTTCATCCTTCCCGACGACCGCGACGACGCGGTGCTGGCGGAGAAAGGTGGTCGCCTGGTCATTTCCGCGGCCGCCGGTAAGCCGACCACCCTAGAGGAAATGCTGACCGTGCGGGATAGGTTGCGTGAGAGCCGATTCCCCTGACCGGCCCACCGCGCTGGTCGATACCAGCGTCGCGCTGCCCGCGCTGTCCGAACTGCACGAGTTTCACGACGTCGCCTTCGCCGCGGTCAGCGAACATCGAGCGGGAATCGCGGCGCACGCGTTGTTTGAGACCTATGCGGTGTTAACCCGCCACCCGAATCTTCGCGTCCTGCCAGCCCAGGCGCTGGCCCTGCTCGACAGCACATTCAAGCACCGGGCCACGCCCACCGCGGCGGCGATCGATCGTGCTCTCGAAGCGCTGGCCGCTGCGGCGATCAGCGGCGGAGCCACCTACGACGGCCTGGTCGCCGCGACCGCGGTCGAAGCCCGGCTGCCCCTACTTTCCCTGGATCGGCGAGCGCGGCGCACATACGAAGCGATCGGTGCCGACGTTCGCTACCTGTGATTGAGATTCCCACAACTGGGATGCGCACCAGGCATCAAGCTACGGGCGATACGGAAAGCCTTGCGGCAGTGTTAGTTTCAGGCTGGCGTGAACTGCACCGGCAGCGCCGCGGGCGAGCGGAATGCCACCCCGACCACGTGCGGCGGCGGGGCGCCGGGGTCCAGTCGCAGATCCGGCAGCCGGTCGAGTAGCGCGTTGATCGCGACGGTGGACTCCATCCTTGCCAGGTGCATGCCCAGACACAGGTGCGGGCCACCGCCGAACGTCAGGTGGGTGATGTTCGTGCGGGCCGGGTCGAAGCGGTCGGGGTCCGGGTAGCGCGCCGGGTCCCGGTTAGCGGCCGCGACGCTGACGCTGACGTTGGTTCCGGCGGGAAGCGCGACCCCGCCGAGCTCGCAGTCGTGCGCCGCCCTGCGCATTACCGTGGTGATCGGCGGCTCCCAGCGCAGCGCCTCCTCGATGGCTCCATGAACAAGGGCGCGGTCGTTGCGTACCGCCTCCCACAGCGCCGGCTCGGTGAGCAAGCCGACCAGCAGATTGCCGGAGGCACGGTAGGTGGTCTCGACTCCGGCCGGCAGGATCAGCAGCAGGAACGCGAAGATCTCGTCGTCGGTCAGCCGGGCGCCGTCGATCTCGGATTCGGCCAGCGTGCTGATCAGATCGTCCCGCGGGTCGCGGCGCCGCGCAGCGAGGATTTCCCCGAAATACGACTTCAGTTCCGCCGAGGCGGCGATCCCGCAATCCCAGTCGTAGACCACGTTGAGCAGCTCGATCGACAACCGCTGGAAGCGCAGGTAGTCCTGGCGCGGCAAGCCCATCATCCGGGCAATGACCTGCACCGGGAAGGCGAAGGTGAACTCGCGCGCCAGCTCCGCCCGGCCCCGCGGAGCGAACCGGTCGATCAGTTCATGCACGACGACTTCCACCAGCTCGCTGCGCCACCGCTCGAGCAGCGCCGACCGGAACGACGGCGATACCAGCGCGCGGCTGGCCCGGTGCTCGGCGCCTTCGAGTTCGAGCAGGGTGCGGCCCATGACCGGGCCCATGATCTGCTCGTAGATCGCCGACGAGAACGTGTCGGGATGGGTCAGCACCGTCTGGCACTCGTCGTACCCCAATACTGTCACGCCTGCGGAACCCAGTGTCTGGCTGGCGGTTTCGCTGAACGGGTTGCCGACCATGACCCGGTGCTTGGCGCGTGCCTCGCGTAGCCGCTCGTGCACGTTCTCGACCTGCATCAGCAGCCCGCCCTGCAGCTCCGCGGGGTCGAACTCGTCGATGGTCATGACGCCGTCACCGTCTCGGTGTCACGCCCGGACCGCAACACTGTCCCGGGCATCGCGCCGGTGGCCACGCCGTCGCGGCACACCTCGACCCCGCCGACCAGCACCGAGCTGATCCCACGGGCGTCGGCGACCAGCCGCGGCGCGCCGGCCGGCAGGTCGTAGCGGGTGCGCTCGGGCCCGTGGCCGACGGTCGCCGGGTCGAACAGCACCAGGTCGGCGTGCCAGCTCGGCGCGATCCGGCCGCGGCCGGTCAGGCCGTAGAGTCGGGCCGGCACATCGGTAATCAGCCGCACGGCCTCCTCCAGCGTCACCACCTGATGCTCCCGAACCCCGTGCCCGAGCAACGATGTCGTGTAGATCGCGCCGCACATCATGTCCAGGTGCGCCCCGGCGTCGGAGCCGCCGATGACCGCGTCGCGGTGCCGCCACACCTCGGCGCGCGCCCGCCAGTCGGCGGCGTCGTCGCCGCTCGACGGCGGCGTCAGCCCGGTCCGCAGCTCGTCGGCGACCACGATGTCGCACAGCGTGTCGAACGGCTCTGTCCCCCGCTTGGCGGCGACTTCACCGACTGAAAGCCCAGCGGCGTCGGCGTTTTCGGGCGCGAAGGTTTCGACGACGATCAAATGCTCCCAGTGCGCCAGGCCGCGCAGGATGCCCGCCTCCTCCGACTGGGCGCCAGCGTTGAGGCGACGACGGATTTCTGGATCGTGTAGCGCCTTGAGCCGCTCGGGCACCGGCAGGTGCATGGTGTCGCGCCAGCCCGGCAGCCCGTCGAGCACGAACCCAGTGAGGAACGACAACCGGATCTTCATCGTGTGGGGCAAGGTGAGTGCGACGACCCGCCCGCCTCGCTGAGCGGCGACCTCCGAGGCCCGCAGCTGGCCCTGGTACCCGGCCGGATTGGCCGCCGACACCCCGAGCACATTCCAGTTCAGCGGCCGGTCGGCGGCCCGCGACATGTCGGTGAGCAAGCCGATGTCGTCGTCGGTGAATCCCGACAGGCAACCGGGGATGATCGCCTCCAACGTGGTGCCCCGGTGAGAGCGAAGACCGCCGGTCAGTGCCACCAATTCCTCACGTGACGCGGCCCGCGACGGCACCGGCCGGCCGGAACCGTCGTTGTGGGTGTGTGACTGCGACGTCGAAAACCCCAGCGCCCCAGCGGCTAGAGCGTCGTCGAGCAGCGAGGCCATCCGCTCGATCTGTTGCGGCGTCGCTGCGCCGCCAACCGCGTCGTCACCCATCGCCGCCAGCCGTAATGCCGAATGACCAACGAGGAAACCGGCATTCACGGCGATGTGCCCGTCGAGCCGTTTCAGCCAGTCGCCGAACGACGACCACTGCCAATCCAATCCGGCCCGCAGCGCATCCAGCGGCATGCCCTCGACCCGGGCCAGCATTCGGGTGAGATAGTCCTGGTGATCGCCCGACGCTGGCGCCAGTGTGAACCCGCAGTTACCGCCGAACACCGTGGTGACGCCGTGCTGCAGCGACGGGCTCGCGGTCGGATCCCAGAACAGTTGCGCGTCGTAGTGGGTGTGCAGGTCGACGAAGCCCGGTGCCAGCGTCTGTCCTTGGGCATCAAGGGTTTTCGTGGCCAGTTCGTCGACCTCCCCCACCGCTGTGATGCGGCCGTCCTTGACTCCGACGTCCCCGTGTCGGGCGGCCGCCCCGGTACCGTCGACGATCTCGGCGTCGCGGATCAACAGGTCGAGCATGTCAGCCAGCCGTTCTCTGGCAGCGGGTGGCGGAAAAGCTCCGCGGCGTTGCGGTGGGTGATGCGGGCGGCGTCGTCGGCGGACAACCCCGCAACGTTGCGAGCAATGACCTCCTGAGTGTCCGGCCACGTCGAATCCGCATGCGGGTAGTCGCTTTCCACCAGGATCCGGTCGGCGCCGATCGCGTCCAGCGCGCCGAACGCGTGCGGGTCGTCGATCGAGCAAAACCAGAAGTTGTGCCGCAGCACCTCGCTGGGCAACAGGTCGCTCTTCCAGGAACCGCCCTCGTGCCCGGATGCCGAGTGCGCCAGCACATAGTCGGCGCGGTCGCCGAGCATCGCCGCCCAGCCGAGCCCGCCTTCGGCCAGCGTGATGTTCAGCCGCGGGAAGCGCACCGGGATCCCCGACCACAGCATGTCGGCGCAGGCCACCAGCGCGTTGACGGGGAACAGCGTGGTGATGGTCTCGAATGGGGTGTCCGGCGCGGGAATTGGCGCCCACTGTGCCGATCCGGTGTGCAGGCACACGACGGTGGCGGTCTCCTCGCAGGCAGCAAAGAACGGATCCCACACCCCGGTGTGCAAGCTGGGCAGTCCACACTGGGCGGGCAGCTCCGGGAAGCTGACCGCTTTGAAGCCGCGCGCGGCGTTGGTGCGGATTTCCTCGGCGGCCAGTTGCGGGTCGGCCAGCCACGGCAGTTGTAGCGGGATGATGCGCTCCGGGAAGCTGCCGGCCCACACCTCCAGATGCCAGTCGTTCCAGGCCCGCAGCACCGCCAGCCCCAGCTCGGGGTCTTTGGACTTCCAGAACACCGTGCCGGAGAACCCTGCGATCAGCGACGGGAAGTTCAGCGACGCCCAGATGCCCGCCAGGTCCATGTCGGCGATGCGAGCCTTGATGTCCCAACAGCCGCGGCGCATTTCGTCGAAGCGGGCTGGCTCCATGCTCCATTCCTCCGGCGGCCGGCCGACCACCGCGTTGAGGCCGATGTTGGGGTAGTCGCAGCCCTCGTAGCGCCACACCTGGCGTCCGTCGTCGGTCTCGACGACGCACGGCGCCCGGTCGGCCAGCGCGGCCGGTAGTCGCCCGTCGAACATGTCGGGCGGCTCGATGACGTGGTCGTCGACCGAGATCACCACATGCCGTCGCTCCCGCGGAGCCGGGTTCGGCAGCAGCGCCATACGTGAAGCTAACGACGGGTTTTTGCGGCTGTCAATGCTATCTATGCAATGAAAGGAAGATTGCTACCGCGGCGCCGGATGCCGCACGAACGCCCGCGGCTGGGTGAACGCGCGGATGCCGTCGACCCCCAGCTCGCGGCCCAGACCGGACTGGCCCACACCGCCGAACGGCAGCCGCGGGTCCTGCGCGGCCATGCCGTGGCAGTTGACGCTGACGGTCCCGGCGACCAGCTGGGCGACCACCCGGTCGGCCAGCGCGTCGTCGCCGGTCCAGACGGACGCGGTGAGCCCGAAGTCGGTGCCGTTCGCGGCGGCCACCGCGTCATCGATGTCCCGGTAGCCGAAGATCGGCAGCACGGGACCGAACTGCTCCTCGGTGGCCAGGGCCGAGTCGGGCGCCAAATCCGTGACAACCGTGGGCAGTACGAAATAGCCGCCGGCGTCGGCGTCGGCCTCCCGGATCCGGCCGGCGGTGCGGACCGTCGCGCCCTGCGCGCGGGCGTCGGCGACCAGCGTGTGGACCCGGTCGCGCCCGGCCGAGGTGTGCAGAGGGCCGAGTGTGGTGTCCTCGGCCAGGCCGTCGCCGACCACCTCCTTTTCACAGCGCGCCAGCACCGCGTCGGCAAGCTCGTGACCCCTGTGCCGCGGGACGTAGAGCCGTTTGATCGCCATGCAGACCTGACCGCCGGTGGTGTAAGTCGCGGTCACCAGGCGCTCGACGAGCTCGTCGCTGACGTCGAGGTCCGGGCCGATGATCGCGGCGTCATTTCCGCCGAGTTCCAGCAGCACGGGGGTGAGCCGCGACGCGGCGGCCGCCATCACCGCGCGGCCGGTGGCCACCCCTCCGGTCAACGAGATCACGTCGATGCCCGGATGGGTGACCAGCGCCTGCGCCAGTTCGGCGCCCGGACCGGCGAGCACGTTCACCACTCCCGGTGGCAGCGCCGCGGCGAACGCCGCGCCCAGCTGCAACGCGGCCAGCGGACATGTCGGCGGCACCTTGACGACGGCGGTGTTGCCGGCGGCCAGCGCCGAGGTCAGCTTGGTCACCGTCAGGGCCAGCGGCCAGTTGAACGGAAGGACAAGCGCCGCAACGCCATACGGCTCGCGCTGCAGCCGCGGGTAGGCCTGTTGGGGGTCGATGCGCTCGGGCGCCAGCGCTGTCTCGGCCATCGAGCCCAGCAGCGAGGCGAGGACCGGCGCGGTGTCGATTTCGAAGCGCGCCTCGGACAGCACCTTGCCGTGCTCGCGGGTGTAGAGCCGGGCTTGCCCGCTGAGCTGCTCGGCGGCCTGTGACGCCGCCGCGGTGACGGCAGCCACCCGCTCGGCGACATCCAGCGCGCGCCAGCCCGGCGCTGCCCGTCGCGCCGCGCCCACCGCGGCGTCGAGCTGGTCGCGGTCGGCGGCCGGGGCGTCCCCGACGACCTCGGCCGGGCGCGCCGGGTTGCGCACCTGGTAGGTGGTCGCGCCGGGTCGGGCCTCGCCGTCAATGGTGAGCATCGGGCTGCCTCCTTGACCTGGTGCGGTCGTGTCGCAATCGTAGGTCGCTATGCGGGCGGTTGTGCTGCGTCAGGTCGGACAACCCGGTGCGGTTGAGGAGCTCACGCTGCGCCCGATCGCGAGCCGCGAAGTGCGCGTGCGGCTGGCCGCCAGCGGTGTGTGCCATACCGACCTGTCGCTGCGCGACGGCGGCATGCCCGCCCTGCTGCCGTGCACCCTCGGCCACGAGGGCGCTGGCATCGTCACGGAGGTCGGCGACGACGTCGGCACCGTCGCGCCGGGCGATCACGTCGTACTGACCTGGAACGTGCCGTGCCGGTCATGCCCGCACTGCCTGCGTGGTGATGCCCAGCTGTGCCCGCACGGTCTCGAGCACGCCTTCGGCGAGCCGTACGCCCAGAACGCGGCCGGGCCGGTATGGCCGGCAATGGGCGCGGGCACCCTGGCCGAGGAGACGCTGCTGCCGGCCGCCGCGGCGGTGCCCGTCGACCGCTCGCTACGCCTCGACCACGCCGCGCTGCTGGGCTGCGCGGTGATCACCGGAGTCGGCGCGGTGCTGCGCGCCGCGGCGGTCCGGCCCGGCCAGAGCGTGCTGGTAATCGGTTGCGGCGGTGTTGGTTTGGCCGCGATCCAGGGCGCGCGGCTCGCGGGCGCGGCGCCGATCATCGCCGCCGACCGGGCTGCCGGCCAGTTGCCGGCCGCAACGGCCAACGGCGCCACCGACGTCGTCGACGCCGACGCTGCGGATCTGGTCGCCTCGGTGCGCGAACTGACCGGCGGTGAAGGCGTCGACCATGCGATCGAGGTGGTCGGCAAGCCGGCCACCATCCGCGCCGCCTACGACGCCGCCCGCCGCGGCGGCACGGTCACGGTGGTGGGCGCCGCCGGCATCGAGGAGACCGTGAGCTTTCCCGCGCTGTCGATGATGGCCGACGGCAAGACGATTCGCGGCAGCGTGTACGGCGGCGGCGACCCGGCCCGCGACATCCCGATGCTGGCCGCGCTGGCGCGCCGCGGCCGGCTCGATCTTGAGGCACTGGTGACGCGGCGCATCGGTCTCGACGACGTCGAAACGGCTTTCACCGACATGGCCGCCGGACGCGGAGCGCGCAGCGTGGTCTGCTTCGGCGCCTAATAGCCAGGCCAGGACAGGATCTCGTCGACCGCGGCGCGTTCGGCGTCGGTGAGCGGCCGCATGGTCGGGTCAATCGAGTAGCCCAGGTACCAGTCCAGGGTGGCGTAGTGGGCTCTCGCGTAAGGCCCATCGGTCAGATTGGCGACGGCGTCGCGTCTGCTGCGGTGCGAGCTGATATAGGTGCCGTCGGCGGCGGTGACGCACCAACCGGCCGGGTGGCGGGCGATGCACCAGGTAGCGGGCGGGTTCGCGAAATACCATGCCGCTACCCGGATGAACGCATCCAACGTCGCATTGATCGGCTGGCTCATGCTGATCTCCGAAAAGCGAGCGCCTACGTATCTCGTCAGATGTCGGCAATGTGATACAGGGCGTATCGCGAACCGACGATACATTGCGTATCACCGGTTCGCCAGGCTCAATCTCGATAAGGTGGGTCGGTGGCCGCCCGGCTTCCGGGGTCGTCTCGACGCGGCGGGGATTCCCCGGCGTCGGCGCGGCGCGAGCAGATCCTGGCAGCCGCACGCGCAGCGATCGAGGAATACGGGCCGAGCGCGTTGACCGGCCAGATCGCCCAGCACGCCGGGCTGGCCCGCCCCAACGTGTACCGGCACTTTTCCTCCAAAGACGACCTCGACCTCGCGCTTGCCCGCAGCGCGTACCAGGAGCTGCGCGCCGAGATCCGCGGCGGGCTGGACCTTTCCGGCACCCCGCTCGACGTGATCCGGGCGCCGATCGCCGCACAGGTCAACTGGGCGGATCGCCACCCCAACCTGTACCGGTTCCTGGTCAGCCGGGGCTATCAGCGCAACTCGCAGCGGTTGCGGGTCGACCGCAGCGACTTCGCCGCCGAGCTCGCCGCGGCCGGGGCGCGCTACTTTCCGCGGTTCGCCGAAGACCCCGATGCCGCCGAGGCGATACTGGTCGCGCTGATCGGGCTGGTCGACGCGTCGGTGCTGCGCTGGTTGAGCCGGCCGGTGGGCACCCGCGAGCAGCTCATCGACCGGCTCACCGCCCAGGCGTGGCTGATGATCGACTACCATCTGCGCGGGTTCGGCATCGAGGTTGACCCGTCCGTGCCCCTGACCTAGTCGAGCAGCCTTCGCACCACCGCGTCGGCCAGCAGCCGTCCACGGTCGGTGAGCACCAGCCGCTCACCGTCGCGCACCAGCAGGCCGTCGTCGACGGCAACCGCGGCCCGCTCCCGCTCCCCAGCGTCCAACCGGTCCAGCGGCAGCCCGTCGCGGATCCGGATGCGCAGCATGACCTCCTCGGTGTGCAGGGCCTCGGCGTCGAGTTGCTCGAAACCCGCCGCCGGCAGCGTCGCGTCGGCCAGCCGCTGCGCATAAGTATTGGGGTGCTTGACATTCCACCAGCGCGTCGCTCCGATGAAGCTGTGCGCTCCCGGCCCCGCACCCCACCACTGCCCGCCGTGCCAGTAGCCGATGTTGTGCCGGCACTCTGCCCCGGGACGGCTCCAGTTGGACACCTCATACCATGCCAAACCCGCTGCGCGCAGCCGCTCGTCGACCAGTTCGTAGCGATGAGCCAACACGTCGTCGTCGGGGGCGGCCAGCTCGCCGCGGCGGATCCGCCGGGCCAACGCCGTACCGTCCTCCACGATCAGCGAGTACGCCGACACATGGTCGGCGCCGGCGTCGATCGCGACATCCACCGAGCGGCACACGTCGTCGTCGGATTCGCCCGGCGTGCCGTAGATCAGGTCAAGGTTGACGTGCTCGAAGCCGGCCGCCAGCGCCTCACCGGCCGCGGCCGCCGCCCGCCCCGGCGAATGCACCCGATCCAGTGTCGCCAACACCCGCGGCGCCACCGACTGCATGCCCAGCGATATCCGGGTGTAGCCCGCCGAGCGCAGCGCCTCGAAGAGCTCCGGTGACGTCGACTCCGGGTTGGCCTCGGTGGTGACCTCGGCGTCCGGGGCGAGACCGAAGTGCCGGCGCACCATCTCCAGCAGCGTGCATAACCGCTCCGCGCCCAGCAGCGACGGCGTGCCGCCCCCGACGAAGACGGTGTCGGCCGCCGGCCCACCGAGCCGCGCGGCCGCCAACTCGAGTTCGGATCCCATTACCTGCAGCCAGGCGTCGGGGTTGACCCCGCCCAACTCCGCCGGGGTGTAGGTGTTGAAGTCGCAATATCCGCAGCGAGTCAGGCAAAACGGCACGTGCACGTACAGCCCGAAGCGGGTGCCGGGGCTCAAATGGACGTCCGGCAGACCGGCCGGGGCGGAAGGTGCCGTCATGCCACGACATCATCCCACCGTGGACCAGGTTCTATTTGATCCCGTCGAGCTGGGTGAACATATAGGTCAACAAGTGGTTCAGCGAACCGACCGGCGCCGCCCTGCGCGCAGGAGAAGCGCATCCGGGCCACGCCTTGGGCCCCTGGGTCGCCATGATCCGCTGCGCCACCCGGATCTGCTGGGCCCGTGAGGCGTTTTCCGGCGCACCAACCCCGCCGTTGGCCTCCCAGGTCGCCTGACTGATCTGCAGGCCGCCGTAAAAGCCGTTGCCGGTGTCGGCAGACCAGTTCCCGCCGGATTCGCATTGGGCAAGGGCGTCCCAGTTGACCGGTTCGGCGGATGCCAGGTTGCTGAAGGGAATGATCGACGCCGCCGCAAGCGCGATTGCCGGCTTCACCCTGGCTTTCATCGGAGTGCCACCTTGCTGGCCAGCCACCGGCCGTCGACTTTTTCCATCGTCATGTTGACGCTGCTGAAGTCGACCAGCGAATCGGGCGCCTCGAGGTTGCTCACCAGTTGCTCGACGAACAGCTGAACCTCGACCTTGTTGGTGCTGGCGGACTTGACCACCGACTCGACGACCTGACCTTGCGCGTTTGCCTGGTGGTCGAGCAACACCATGCGCAGCAGTCCATGGGCTTTGTCGTAACGCTGTCTGAATTCGCCGGTCGCGCCGTCGCGGAGCACCGCGATATTACGGTCCATCGCCTGGCTGTCGAAATTCGTCAGCGCGACGGCGTATTTGACCGCCGCGGCCACGGCCTGCTGTGCGGCGACGTCCGTTTGGTGTCGCTCGACTTGCAGCCGCCCTGCGTAGCCCCCTGCCCCGGCCAGCGCAACCGCCAATGCCGCGGCGGCGAGCCAGCGTAGGTGTGCTCGCCGGGGAGCGGAGTGGCCTTCGTCACGGGCGCCGGCTTGCGGAGCCTCGACTTCATTCATATCAACGCCTACCTGCCCGCGCCGAAATGCGCACACGCAGGTAGTTTGCGGCAGTTCACCGGCTATTTCGGCGATCGACACGCCTGTCTGCGGGCTTTTCGCTCACGGTGACAAAAACTTCGACCTGTTGAAACGGCCCGCCGCGGTCTGTGGCACAATGGCCGAGTGATCGCCGCCCACCGCAGCCAATTCCGTATTGCCCTGGTGGCGCGTCGGCATATCGATCTCAAGCGTGTCTGCAGCTGTCGCTGTCTGCCTTGATGTCGTAGACCCGCCCACCTGTACTTGCAGCTGGCTGCCGGATCTGCGCCGCCGGGACAGCCACCGGTGATCCGCGCGGTCCATGCCGGCCCCTCCGCGAAGGAGACCGCCGAATGACGACCACCCGCCCGGCCAAGAGCCGCAGCGAAGGCCAGTGGGCGCTCGACGAGCGTGAGCCGCTCAATGCCACCGAGCAGCTCAAGTTCGACGATGCACCACTGAACGTGCGTGCCCGCATCGAAAACGTCTACGCCCAGCAGGGTTTCGACAGCATCGATAAGACCGATCTGCGTGGCCGGTTCCGTTGGCTGGGGCTCTACACCCAGCGCGCGGAGGGCTACGACGGGACCTGGACCGGCGACGAGAACGCCGACCTCCTCGAGGCCAGCTACTTCATGATGCGGGTGCGCACGGACGGCAAGCCGTTGTCGGTCGCGGCAATGCGCACGCTGGGACAGATCTCCACCGAATTCGCCCGCGACACTGCCGACATCTCGGATCGGGAAAACCTGCAGTGCCACTGGATCGAGATCGAAAACGTCCCGGAGATCTGGAAACGGCTGGAGGCCGTCGGCCTGCAGACCACCGAGGCGTGCGGCGACTGCCCCCGCGGGATGCTCGGCTCGCCTCTGGCCGGTGACTCCCTCGACGAGGTCCTCGACGCCACCCCGGCGCTCGACGAGATCGTGCGCCGCTACGTCGGCAAACCGGAGTACGCCAACCTGCCCCGCAAGTACAAGACGGCGGTGTCGGGCCTGCAGGATGTGGCGCACGAGATCAACGACGTGTCGTTCATCGGCGTGCGGCATCCCGAGCACGGGCCGGGCCTGGACCTGTGGGTCGGCGGCGGACTGTCCACCAACCCGATGCTGGCCCAGCGGGTCGGCGTCTGGGTGCCGCTCGACGAGGTTCCCGACGTGTGGGAAGCCGTCACCTGTGTGTTCCGCGACTACGGCTATCGACGCCTGCGCTCCAAGGCACGGCTGAAGTTCTTGATCAAGGACTGGGGTGTCGAAAAGTTCCGCGAAGTCCTCGAAACCGAGTACCTCAAGCGGCCGTTGATCGACGGACCGGCCCCCGAACCCGTCAAGCACCCGATCGACCACGTCGGCGTACAGCGACTCAAGAACGGGCTCAACGCGATCGGGGTTGCCCCGATCGCCGGGCGGGTGTCCGGTAGCACCCTGTCGGCGGTGGCCGACCTCATGGAGCGCGCCGGCTCCGACCGCGCGCGTTTCACGGCGTACCAGAAGCTGATCATCCTCGACGTGCCTGACGCGTTGCTCGACGAGACGATCGCGGGCCTGGACGCGCTGGGCCTGCCGTCGCGGCCGTCGCACTGGCGCCGAAACCTGATGGCCTGCAGTGGAATCGAGTTCTGCAAGCTGTCGTTCGCCGAGACCCGCGGCCGCTCCCAGGTGCTGGTGCCCGAGCTGGAACGCAAGCTCGAGGACGTCAATGCACAACTCGACGTGCCGATCACGATCAACATCAACGGCTGCCCGAACTCGTGTGCACGAATTCAGGTCGCCGACATCGGTTTCAAGGGCCAGATGGTCGACGACGGCCACGGCGGTTCGGTGGAGGGCTTCCAGGTGCATCTGGGCGGCAGCCTCGGACTGGACAGCGGGTTCGGCCGAAAATTGCGCCAGCACAAGGTCACCAGCGACGAACTGCCCGACTACATCGACCGCGTGGTGCGCAACTTCGTCAAACAGCGCGACGAAGGGGAGCGGTTCGCGACATGGGCGGCACGGGCCGACGAGGCGGATCTGCGATGAGCTTCACCGAGGCGGAGCTGCGGGAGCTGGCCGAGCGCGGCGCAGCCGAGTTGGACGGCGCCAGCGCCACGGACCTGCTGCGCTGGACCGACGAGAACTTCGGCGGGGTCCACGGACCGCGGCCGTCGGCGACCTGTAACTACGTGGTGGCCTCCAACATGCAGGACGCGGTGCTGGTCGATCTGGCGGCCAAGGTGCGCCCGGGTGTGCCAGTGCTGTTCTTAGACACCGGGTATCACTTTGTGGAGACCATCGGCACCCGCGACGCGGTCGAGGCGGTCTACGACGTCCGGGTGCTCAACGTGACCCCCGAACACACCGTCGCCGAGCAGGACAAGCTGCTGGGCAAGGATCTGTTCGCCCGCGAGCCCAACGAGTGCTGCCGGCTGCGCAAGGTCGAGCCGCTGTCCAAGGCACTGCGCGGCTACTCCGCCTGGGTGACCGGCCTGCGCCGCGTCGAGGCGCCCACCCGCGCCAACGCGCCGCTGATCAGCTTCGACGAGGCGTTCAAGCTGGTGAAGGTCAATCCGCTGGCGGCATGGACCGACCAGGACATGGACGACTACATCGCCGAGAACGACGTGTTGGTCAATCCGCTTGTCTACGAAGGTTATCCGTCGATCGGTTGCGCTCCGTGCACGGCCAAGCCAGTGGAGGGGGCCGATCCGCGCAGCGGCCGCTGGCAAGGGACCGGCAAGATCGAATGCGGGTTGCACGCGTCGTGACTTCGCTGATATTTGGCGCCGACCCGCGGCACTCGGCCGCGCCGAGCTTGCGATCGCCGCTTGTGCTAACCGCCCACGGCAGCAGGGATTCCCGGTCGGCGGCCAATGCCCGGGCCGTCGCCCGTCGGCTACGCGTGTTGCGACCGGGCCTTGACGTGCGCGTCGCGTTCTGCGAGCTGAACACGCCGGCCCTGCCCGAAGTGCTGACGCCGGGTGCGGTGGTTACCCCGTTCTTGCTGGCCGATGCCTACCACGCCCGCATCGACATCCCTTCGCAGATCGCGGGTTTCGCCGGTGTGCGGCAGGCCGAGGTGCTCGGAGAGGACGATCGGCTGGTGGCGGTAGTGCGCGAAAGGCTAAGCGGCGTCGGAGTTTCGCCGCTTGATTCCGGGCTCGGCGTGGTGGTGGTCGCGATCGGCTCCTCGCATGCATTGGCGAACGTGCGCACCGCGTCCGTCGCGGCAAAGCTGTCGGCGGGCACCCGCTGGGCGGGTGCGACGACGGCGTTCGCCACCTCATCTGATTCGATCGCCGGCGCTGTTTCCGATTTGCGGCGGCGTGGCGCCCGGCGACTGGTGATAGCGCCGTGGTTTTTGGCGCCGGGACGGCTGCTCGACCGGGTGTCGGACTACGCGCGCGACAACGGTATCCCGATGGCCGCAACCCTGGGCGCCCACCGGATGGTCGCGGAAACCGTGCTGGACCGCTACGACGAAGCATTGGCCGAGCCCATCGCGGCGTGACGGACTCACCCAGATCGACGTTTTGCAGCCAAAGCTCGGGTAGCGGCCTGTAAAACGTCGATCTCGACGCGAAAACCTATGCCAGCGCGTCGGCCACCGGTGATCTGACTTCCCCTGCGATCGGCGGCACCCGGGTGGCGGCCACGTAGACGGTGTCCCCCTCCCGCAAGGCCAGCGCCTCGGCGTCGCCGCGGGTGATCTGCGCGGTGAACGGCCCGCCCGTGGCCGCATTGGTCAGCTCCACCCGAACCTCGAAGCCCAGCATCACGACTCGATCGATCGTGGCTCGGACCACGCCGGCCGCCTCGGCGGCAGCGTCGCTGGCGGCGATCTTCATGTCGGGTCTGCGCCCGACACGGATGTCGTGCGGACGAACCAGTGTGCCGTTGAGCGAGGACACCGCTCCCAGGAAGGACATGACGAACGCGTTCGCCGGAGTGTCGTAGACCTCGGCCGGCGACCCGACCTGCTCGATACGGCCCTTGTTGAGCACCGCGATGCGGTCGGCGACATCAAGTGCCTCGGCCTGGTCGTGGGTCACCAGCACGGTGGTGACATGCACTTCGTCGTGCAATCTTCGCAGCCAGGACCGCAGATCCTCGCGGACTTTGGCATCCAGTGCACCGAACGGCTCGTCGAGCAGCAGCACCTGCGGGTCGACGGCCAGCGCGCGGGCCAGCGCCATCCGCTGGCGCTGTCCGCCGGAGAGTTGGTTGGGGTAGCGGTTCTGAAATCCGGACAGGCCCACCACCTCGAGCAGGTTGTCCACTTTCTTGGTGATCTCGGCTTTGGGCCGCCGGCGGATCTTCAACCCGAACGCGACGTTGTCGCGCACGCTCAAATGCTTGAACGCCGCGTAGTGCTGGAACACGAACCCGATACCGCGCCGCTGCGGTGGCACCCGGGTGACGTCGCGGCCGTTGATCGTGATGGTTCCGGTGTCGGGCTGGTCGAGTCCGGCGATGGCGCGCAGCAGTGTCGACTTGCCCGACCCGCTGGGTCCCAGCAGTGCCGTCAGCGAGCCCGCGGGCACCGTGAAGTCGACGTTGTCGAGCGCGACGAAGTTTCCGTGACTCTTGTTGGCGCCCTGCACGATGATCGCGTTGGTCCCATCGGTTTTCGCGGTCATGCGACCTCCTTGCCTACCCGCCTGACGTCCAGCAGCACCTGGACGATCAGCACTACCACCGATACCGCCATCAGTAACGTCGACAACGCGTAGGCCCCGTACTCGGCGCCCCGGTTGTAGCGGTCGGATACCAGCAGCGTCAATGTCTGCGACTTGCCCGGCAGATTGGACGACACCATCAGCACCGCGCCGTACTCGCCGAGCGTCCGGGCGATGGTCAGCACGATGCCGTACGTCAGGCCCCACCGGATCGACGGCAACGTGATCCGCCAAAACGTCTGCCACCACGACGATCCCAGCGTTGCCGCCGCCTCTTCCTGATCGGTGCCCAGCTCGTGCAACACCGGTTCGACTTCGCGCACCACAAACGGCAGGGTGACGAAAACACTGGCCAGCACAATTCCCGGCAAACTGAAGATGATCTTCAGACCGAAATCTCGCTCCACAAAGCCCAGCACGCCGGCCGACCCCCACAGCACGATCAACGCCACGCCCACGATGACGGGTGAGACCGCGAACGGCAGGTCGATGATGGCCTGCAGCAGGCCCTTGCCGCGAAACCGGTTGCGCGCCAGCATCAACGCCGTCGGGATACCGAAGATCACGTTCAGCGGCACCACGATCGCGACCACCAGCAGCGACAGCTGCAGCGCCGAGATCGCCGCGGGGGTGCTGACCCAGGCGTAGAACTGGCCGAGGCCGGGTGAAAAGGTTCGCCACAGGATCAGCGCCACCGGCACGATCAGCAGCACGGCGATATAGCCGAGCGCAACAGAGCGCAACAAATAGCGGACGCGCGATGAGTTCGTCATGGCGCCAGCTCCTCGCGTTTGGCGGCGCGCGCTCCCACCGTACGCAGTATGAACAACACCACAAACGAAATGCTCAGTAGCACAATGGATATCGCCGCAGCTCCGGTGCGGTCGTCGTTCTCGATCAGGGTGCGGATCCACTGGGAGGACACTTCGGTCTTGCCCGGCACCGCCCCACCGATCAGCACGACCGAGCCGAATTCACCGATGGCCCGCGAAAACGCCAGCCCGGCACCGGACAACAGCGAGGGCGTCAGCGACGGCAGCACCACCGAGGTGAAGATCGTCGTGTCGTTGGCGCCCAGTGACGCCGCCGCTTCCTCGGCCTCGCGGTCGATTTCGAGCAGCACCGGCTGCACGGCGCGCACCACGAACGGCAACGTGACGAATGCCAGGGCCACCGCCACGCCCCATCCGGTGTGCTGCAGATGCAGGCCGACGGGACTGTGCGGACCGTAGAGGGCCAGCATCACCAGGCTGGCGACGATCGTCGGCAACGCGAACGGCAAATCGATGATGGTGTCCACCAGCCGCTTGCCGGGGAAGTCGTCGCGCACCAGCACCCAGGCGATCAACAGGCCGAACACCAGATTCAAAACGGTGACGCCGGCCGAAATCAACAAGGTCACCCGGAACGACTCCAGCGCGGCATTGGAACTGACCGCCAGCCAGAACGCGCGCCAGCCGCCGCCGACGGCCTGCCAGCAGATTGCGGCCAGCGGCAACAGCACGATCACCGACAGCCACCCCATCGCCACGCCGACGCGCAGCGACGTGCCGCCGCGGCGCGCGTCGCTCAGATTGGGTATCAGCGTCGCCGTCATCCGGTGGCCCGCATGTAGATTCCGGTGATGCTGCCGCTGTTCTTGTCAAAAAGTCGGGGGTCCACAGTGTCCCAGCCGCCGAGATCGGTGATCGTCCACAACTTGAGCGGCACCGGGAACTGGCTGCGGACCTCGGCGGCCACGGCCGGGTCGACGGGCCGGAAACCGGCCTGCGCCCACAGCTTCTGCGCCTTTTCGGTGTACTGGAAGTTCTTGAACGCGGTCGCGGCGTCCAGGTGGGCGCTGCTGGTCACCACCGCCAGCGGGTTCTCGATTTTGAAGGTCTGCGGCGGGTTGATGTGCGTGACCGGCTTGCCTTGCCGCTCAGTGGCGATGGCCTCGTTCTCGTAGCTGATCAGCACGTCGCCGCTGCCCTGCACGAAAACGTCGGTGGCCTCGCGCCCCGAGCCGGGACGCAGTTTGACGTGCTGGCTCACCAATTTGTTGACGAAGTCGACACCCGCCTGGGGATTTCGGCCGCCCTCACTCTTGACCGCGTACGGGGCCAGCAGATTCCATTTGGCCGACCCCGAACTCAACGGGCTGGGCGTGATGACTTCCACGCCGGGCCTCAACAGATCGTCCCAGTCCTTGATGTTTTTCGGATTGCCCTGCCGCACCACCAAGGTCACCACCGACCCGAACGGAATGCCCTTGGTGGCGTCCTTGTCCCAATCCTTGGAAACCTTGCCCGCCTTGACAAGCCGGGTGATGTCCGGTTCGACCGAGAAGTTGACGATGTCGGCGGGCTTACCGGCGGCGACGCCGCGCGACTGGTCGCCCGAGGCGCCGTAGGAGCTGATCACCTGCACGCCCTTGCCCTCCTGGGAGGCGTTGAACGCCGGAATCACCTTGCTCCACCCCGGTTCCGGTGCTGAGTAGGCGACCAGCGTGATGCTGGTGCGCGCATTGGCCGGCCCGCCGCCGCCGACGACGTCGCTGGCGCCCCCCTGGCACGCCGCCGCCACACCGACGCCGGCGGCGACGGCGATGACGCGCGAGGCAGCCTTGACGAAGTTGAGCATTGGACCTTTCCGTGCCGGGCTTTCGGATAACAATCCCGTCGCTACGGAAAGGCTCTGGTCTGAGTGATCAGTGATTGCCGGATTCCGCCGACACCGACGCCAGACCGCGCGCGGGTATTTCAGTCAGCGACAACAGTGCACGTCGGCTACAGCGCAATCCCCCACGGCAATGAGCGCCAAGACATAGCACTCTTTGTTGCCGGTCGCTGTATGCATGGCGCGAAGCCTAACAGAATCCGCCGGATCAGCGCGTCAGCCACCAGGTGACGATCACCAGGACCACCAGTGTGACCAGCACCAACGTCACCTGCGAGCGCGGCATGCCGGTCATCCCGCCCCTTCGTCGCTATGACGGGCGCGGCGCATCAGCCGAATGCCGCGGCCCAGCAACGCGTCCAGCACGAACGCGACGAGGTAGGCCAACGCCAGCACAACCGGCATCACCACGATGGTCTGCAGGACGAACCCGAGCCCGGATAACCACAACTCGACGCCGTCCCACCAACTGAGGAACCCGTCCACCGGGCTCACCCTATTCCCCGCGGCGGGCTAAACCAACGCACCCGAGTTCGCCAGGCGGGACACACCCCGGCCCTAGTGGACGCCGGCCAGGCCGGCAGATGATGATGTCGGCATGGTCCTGCACGCCGAGTCTGCCGACGCGACCTCCGAAGGCAGCGTTGCGCCGTTCACCCTCACGTCCCCGGTGCCGTTCACGCCCGGCGGCTCGCTGCGGAACCCTTTCCCGCCGATCGCCGACTACGCGTTTTTGTCCGACTGCGAGACGACGTGCCTGATTTCGCCGGCCGGTTCGGTGGAGTGGCTGTGCGTGCCGCGGCCGGACTCGCCGAGCGTCTTCGGCGCGATCCTGGACCGCAGCGCCGGCCACTTCAGGCTGGGCCCGTACGGCGTCTCGGTGCCCTCGGCGCGGCGCTACCTGCCCGGCAGCCTGATCATGGAGACCACCTGGCAAACCCACACCGGCTGGCTGATCGTGCGTGACGCGCTGGTGATGGGGCCCTGGCACGACATCGAGCGGCGGTCCCGCACGCATCGGCGCACCCCGATGGACTGGGACGCCGAGCACATCCTGCTGCGCACTGTGCGCTGCGTGTCCGGCACCGTCGAGCTGATGATGAGCTGCGAGCCGGCGTTCGACTACCACCGGGTCGGCGCCGCCTGGGAATACTCGGCCAACGCCTACGGCGAAGCGATCGCACGGGCCAAACAAAACCCCGACGGCCATCCGACGCTGCGGCTGACCACCAATCTGCGGATCGGGCTGGAGGGCCGGGAAGCGCGGGCGCGCACCCGACTCAAGGAGGGCGACGACGTGTTCGTCGCGCTCAGTTGGTCCAGGCACCCGGCGCCGCAGACCTACGAAGAGGCCGCCGACAAGATGTGGCAGACCACCGAGTGCTGGCGGCAGTGGATCAACATCGGCAACTTCCCCGACCATCCGTGGCGGGCGTATCTGCAGCGCAGCGCGTTGACGCTGAAGGGTTTGACGTACTCGCCGACCGGCGCGCTGCTGGCGGCCAGCACCACCTCGCTTCCGGAAACCCCGCAGGGCGAACGCAATTGGGACTACCGGTATGCCTGGATCCGCGACTCGACGTTCGCGTTGTGGGGCCTCTACACGTTGGGTCTGGACCGTGAGGCCGACGACTTCTTCGCGTTCATCGCCGACGTGTCGGGCGCCAACAACGGTGAACGCCATCCGCTGCAGGTGATGTACGGCGTCGGCGGCGAACGCAGCCTCGAAGAATCCGAACTGCATCACTTGTCCGGCTATGATCACGCCCGCCCGGTCCGGATCGGCAACGGCGCCTACAACCAGGAACAGCACGACATCTGGGGCAGCATCCTCGACTCGTTCTACCTGCACTCCAAATCGCGTGAGCAGATTCCCGAGACGCTGTGGCCGGTGCTGAAAAAGCAGGTGGAAGAGGCGGCCAAGCACTGGCGTGAACCCGACCGCGGCATCTGGGAGGTGCGCGGCGAACCGCAGCACTTCACGTCGTCGAAGGTGATGTGCTGGGTGGCGCTGGACCGCGGTGCCAAGCTGGCCGAACGGCAGGGCGAGAAGAGCTACGCCCAGCAGTGGCGGGCGATCGCCGAGGAGATCAAGGCCGACATCCTCCAGCATGGAGTCAACTCGAACGGGGTGTTCAAGCAGCACTACAACACCGACGCGCTGGACGCCTCGCTGCTGATGGTGGTGCTCACCCGGTTCCTGCCGCCGGACGACCCGCGGGTGCGCGCGACGGTGCTGGCCATCGCCGACAACCTCACCGAACAGGGCCTGGTGCTGCGCTACCGGGTCGAGGAGACCGACGACGGGCTCACCGGCGAGGAGGGCACGTTCACGATCTGCTCGTTCTGGCTGGTGTCGGCGCTGGTCGAAATCGGCGAGGTGAGCCGCGCCAAGCATCTGTGCGAACGGCTGTTGTCGTTCGCCAGCCCGCTGCATCTCTACGCCGAGGAGATCGAGGCGCGCACCGGCAGGCACTTGGGCAATTTCCCGCAGGCGTTCACCCATCTGGCGTTGATCAACGCGGTCGTGCACGTGATCCGCGCGGAGGAAGAGGCCGACTCCACCGGAGGCTTCCAGCCCGCCAACGCACCGATGTAGATCGCTTTTTTGCGCGAGCGTGCGTGTCTCCGGTCGACACGCCGACGCGCGCGCCGGGAATACGCACGCTCGCGCCAAAGGTGGAAATCCTTGGGCCCCCGCGCGTTCCACTCAGCCCGGCGTCGGCGCGGTACGGTGCATTAATGGCTGCTATGAGACCTCGATTCGCGGTTCGGACCGCATTCGTTTGCATCACACTGCTGGCACTGGCTGGGTGCGGCCACGGCGGCAAGCCCGCCGCGACGTCGGCGACCACCACCTCCGGCGCGTCGTGGGCCCGTCCGGACGCGCCGCCCGACCCGCACACGTTGTTGCGTGCCGGCGCCACAGCGGTGGGCACCGTGCCGAACAGCGTCCTGACCTACATCGCAAGCGAAACCGAAGACGAGGGAACCTGGAAGACGCGGGTGGTCGCGCCGGATGGCACCGAGCAGCAACTGAAAATCGGGGTCGACGGTGTCACGGTGCTGGTGGGGCCGACGCCGAAGAACGATAGCGACGCCGACAAGGCCCAGCACCGCTCACTTGTCCAAGCTGCCCATCTGGACTATCAGGCCGCCGTGAACAAGATGCTGGCCGTGGTCCCCAACGGCTCCATCACCGAGTTGAAGCTCGACAACACCGACAACACCACCGTGTGGGACGGCCACGTCTGGGACACCAATCTGGTCGGGCACAAAGTCACGATCAGCGCGGCGTCGGGTGAACTGGTCGCGAACAAGCAGGAGTAGCCGCCCCGTGCTTCTGGGCGAGCGTGCGTGGACCCGGAATCCTTCCGTATTTGAACCTGGGACACGCACGCTCGCGGGAGAAGTGGGCGCTACTTCTTCGCCTTGTCCCCCGCCGCGTCGGCCGACAGCGCGGCGACAAAAGCTTCCTGCGGCACATCGACCCGCCCGATGGTCTTCATCCGCTTCTTGCCTTCCTTCTGCTTTTCCAGCAGTTTGCGCTTGCGGGTGATGTCACCGCCGTAGCACTTGGACAACACATCCTTGCGGATGGCCCTAATGTTTTCCCGCGCAATGATTTTCGAGCCGATCGCAGCCTGCACCGGAACCTCGAACTGCTGGCGCGGAATGAGTTCTTTGAGTTTGGTGGTCATCTTGTTGCCGTAGGCAGCCGCGGCGTCGCGGTGCACGATCGCGCTGAACGCGTCGACGGGCTCACCCTGCAACAGGATGTCGACCTTGACCAGCGCCGCCTCCTGCTCGCCGGCCTCCTCGTAGTCGAGGCTGGCGTAGCCGCGGGTCCGCGATTTCAGCGAATCGAAGAAGTCGAAGATGATCTCGCCCAACGGCATCGTGTAGCGCAGCTCGACCCGCTCCGGCGACAGGTAGTCCATCCCGCCCAGCTCGCCGCGCCGTGACTGGCACAGTTCCATGATCGTGCCGATGAATTCGCTGGGCGCGATGATCGTGGTCTTGACCACAGGTTCGTAGACGGTGCGAATCTTGCCCTCCGGCCAGTCCGACGGATTGGTCACAATCGTCTCCGTCCCGTCGTCCTTCACCACCCGGTACACCACGTTCGGCGACGTCGAGATCAGGTCGAGGTCGAATTCGCGTTCCAGCCGCTCGCGGGTGATCTCCATGTGCAGCAAACCCAAAAAGCCGCAACGGAATCCGAACCCGAGCGCCACCGAGGTTTCCGGTTCATAGGTGAGCGCCGCGTCGTTGAGCTGCAACTTGTCCAGCGCGTCACGCAGGTCCGGGTAGTCCGACCCGTCGACGGGATACAACCCCGAATACACCATCGGCTTGGGTTCGCGGTAGCCGATCAGCGGTTCGGTGGCGCCGTGGCGGGCGGTGGTCACGGTGTCGCCGACCTTGGACTGGCGCACGTCTTTCACCCCGGTGATCAGGTAGCCGACCTCACCCACGCCCAGCCCGTCGGAGGCCTTCGGTTCCGGCGAGACGATGCCCACCTCGAGCAGCTCGTGGGTGGCGCCGGTCGACATCATCGCGATCCGCTCACGCGGGGTGATCTTGCCGTCGACAACCCGCACATAGGTCACCACGCCGCGATAGATGTCGTAGACCGAGTCGAAAATCATTGCCCGGGTGGGGGCTTCGGCGTCGCCGACTGGCGGTGGAACCTGCTTGACGACGGCGTCGAGCAGTTCGGGCACCCCCTCGCCGGTCTTGCCGGAGACCCGCAGCACGTCGTCGGGTTCGCAGCCGATGATGTGGGCGATCTCGCCGGCGTAGCGGTCCGGGTCGGCGGCCGGCAGGTCGATCTTGTTGAGCACCGGGATGATCGCCAGGTCGCGGTCCAGCGCCAGGTACAGGTTGGCCAGCGTCTGCGCCTCGATGCCCTGCGCGGCGTCCACCAGCAGCACCGCCCCTTCGCAGGCGGCCAGCGCGCGGGACACCTCGTAGGTGAAGTCGACGTGGCCCGGGGTGTCGATCAGGTGCAGGACGTGGTCGGTGTCCCCGACTCGCCAGGGCAGGCGCACATTTTGCGCCTTGATCGTGATCCCCCGTTCGCGCTCGATGTCCATCCGGTCCAGGTACTGCGCCCGCATGGACCGCTCGTCGACGACTCCGGTCAGCTGCAGCATCCGGTCGGCCAGCGTGGACTTGCCGTGGTCGATGTGGGCGATGATGCAGAAGTTCCGAATCTGCGCCGGCGCGGTGAAGGTCTGGTCGGCGAAACTGCTGATGGGAATCTCCTGGTACGACGGGTGGCAAGGGGCGGCTCGCGGGTAAGTCCAGGGTATCGAGGCAGCACCTTCGGGACACAATCGCGCCGGGCGTCCTATCCTGCGAACATGGCGTCACAGTGGAGGACGTTGCAGCGTTTTCAGAGGAACCTCGAGAATTTGGTGTTCAACGAGGCGCCCAAATTCATCCGCCAGCTGCAGAACTCACCGGGAATCCAGCGCGGCATCAAGCTCGGCATCGACGTCATCGCCGGCACGGCGTCGTCGCCGCCTACCGAGATCGCCGCGGGCCGGCCGGTCACTCGCACCAGCGTTCCCACCGCGCACCGGGCCCGCAAGCTGGTCTACGCGCCCGACCTCGACGGTCGTGCGGACCCCGGCGAGATCGTGTGGACGTGGGTGGCCTTCGAGGAGGACCCCACCCGCGGCAAGGACCGCCCGGTGCTGGTGGTGGGCCGTGACCGGCAGACGTTGCTCGGCCTGATGCTGTCCAGCCAGGACCGGCACGCCGACGATCGCGATTGGGTCGGCATCGGCAGCGGCAGCTGGGACGACGAGGGCCGGCCGAGTTGGGTGCGGCTGGACCGGGTGCTCGACGTGCCCGAGGAAGGGATCCGCCGCGAGGGCGCGATCCTGCCACGCGAGATGTTCGACGTGGTGGCCGCGCGGCTGCGGGCCGACTACTCGTGGAGCTGAGCGCTAACCCTGGGTGATGTAGGACTGCAGCTGCGCCTGCTCGGCCTCCAGCTCTTCCATCCGGCTCTTCACCACGTCGCCGATGCTGACGATCCCGATCAGCTTCCCGTTGTCGATGACCGGGACATGGCGCACCCGGTTCTCGGTCATCAGCATGCTGATGGCGTCGACCGTGTCGGTCTTCTTACAGGTGGACACGACGGCCGTCATGATCTTGGAGACCGGGCGAGAAAGCACCGACGGACCGTGGGTGTGCAGCTGGCGCACCACGTCACGCTCGGAGACGATGCCCACGACACCGTCGGGTCCGACTACCACCATCGCGCCGATGTTGTGTCTGGCAAGCCCCGCAAGCAGTTCGGTCACCGTTGCCTCGGGGTTGATCGTCACCACCGCCGCACCCTTGTTACGCAGCACGTCTGCTATCCGCATCGGGGCCTCCCGTTGTGATCCGGTTCACACCAGGCTACGGCCAACTCGGTCGGCGTGAAAGCGGCCGGTCGAAATGGGCACTGCCGTCCCAGGTCAGCACCCCGAGTGACGGTGGCTGCGGCCCAGGCGCGCGCCGGCAACCAGCAGCCATGCCAGCGCCGAAACCCTGGCGATCGGCAGCATCACGCCCAGAATCGGCCAGATCAGCACCAGCGTCGTCAGCCCGGCCAGGACAGCGACCGCCACGCCGCAGTAGGCCAGCGGGCGCGGCAGTAGCCCAAGCGTCACGCCCGGCACCGACATCCCGGCGACAAGCAGGCCGAGCGCCACGATGTGCGCCGGTCCCCCCGTGAGAAACGCCAGGTAATACAGCACCCGAACCAGGGCGGCGTCGGCGCCGACGCCGGGCCGCGACAGCACCCAGCCCACCAGGCCCGTCAAACCGAGCGTGCCGGTCGCCAGGGTTCCGCCGGTCAGGGCGATTGCTCCGGGCACGGCGGCCCCCAGCTCACGCAGCCTGGCGCCCGCCGTCGCCGCGTAGACAGCCAGCGGCACCGCAGACGCGAACACCCCGACGGCGATGACCTGCACCGCCGCTGGCTGCTCGGCCACGTACTGCTCAACCGGGGCGGCCGGCCCGTACGGCAGCGGCATGACGCCGCCGAGCACGACGCCGATCGCCACCGCTCCCAACAGCAGGCCGATGCAGATCGCGGCCCACAGCGCCAGCGGCGGTTCCTGCTGTGGTCGGGCGTCCATAACCGAACGATATGGTGGCGATCCCCTGTCGACGACCGTTTCCGCAGGCCAGTGGGCTCGGCTTTGGGAGAACGCCGCGGCTACTGATAGCCTGGTCAGTCGCTGCCGCCTGACCCGGCATGTGCAGCCCAAATACTCCCGTTGAGATCGACGAAGGAACTACCGCGTGGCCAACATCAAGTCGCAGCAGAAGCGTAACCGCACCAACGAGCGCCGGCGACTGCGCAACAAGTCGGTGAAGTCGTCGCTTCGCACGGCTGTTCGCGCGTTCCGCGAGGCCACCGAGGCCGGCGAGAAGGACAAGGCCGCCGAGTTGCTGGCTGCGACCAGTCGCAAGTTGGACAAAGCCGCGAGCAAGGGGGTCATCCACAAGAACCAGGCGGCCAACAAGAAGTCGGCGCTGGCGCGGGCATTCAACAAGCTCTGAACCCAAACCCAAAAGGCACCCTGCGACCACCGGTTCAGGGTGCTTTTCGTTTGTTGTGCCCTCAGCGGCCTCGGTCGGCGACCAGTTCGGCGACCCTCCGCACTGCGGCTTCCAGCGCATAATCGGCGTCGGCGGCGGCGCCCTTGACGTCGGCGTTCAACGCGGCCACCCATCTCATCGCGGTCGCCACCATGTCGCGTGACCACCGCCGCGCCTGCTTCTGCGCCTTCTGCACCCGCCAGGGCGGCATGCCGAGCTCCCCGGCCAGCCGGTAGGGATCACCCGATAGCGGCCCCACCCGGCCGATGGTGTGCACCGCCTCGGCCAGCGCATCGGCCAACACCACGTGCGGTTCGCCGCGCATCATCGCCCACCGCAGCGCTTCGGCGGCCCCTTCGACATCACCGGCCACTGCCTTGTCGGCGATGTCGAAGCCCTTCACTTCGGCCTTGCCGCTGTGATAGCGGCGCACCGCCGCGGCGTCCACACGGCCCCCGGTGTCGGCGACCAATTGTGAACACGCCGAGGCTAGTTCGCGTACGTCCGAGCCGACCGCGTCGAGCAGAGCATTGACGGTCTCTTGGTCGACCTTGGCCTGCAGCGACCGGAACTCCTTGCGGACGAAGTCGGCGCGTTCACTGGGTTTGGTGATCCGGGCACACGGATGCACCTCTGCGCCAAGCGTTTTCAGCTGATTGGCCAACACCTTGGCCCGCCCGCCGCCGGAATGCACGACGATCAGCACGGTGCCTGCCGGAATGTCGCCCGCTGCGGCGGCGATCAATTCGGCAGCGTCCTTGCCCGCTTCACCCGCCGCTTCGAGGACCACTATCCGCTCGTCGGCGAACAGTGACGGGCTCAGGAGTTCGGCGAGCTCGTAGGTGCCGACCTCGCCGGCCCGAAGCCGGCTCACCGGAATGTCGTCGGTGCCGGTCCGCTGCCGCACCGACCGCAGCACCCCGGCCACCGCGCGCTCGACTAGCAGTTCCTCGTCTCCCAGCACGAGGTGCAACGCCTGGCTCACAGTTCGATCGTGTCATGCGCGGCCGACAATGAGTCACTGGGTTGGATTGGCGGCGACCCGCCGCACTCGGCTATGCCGAGTTTGCGATCGCCGGCAGTACGAGGCCCGACAGCGACCAGGCCACCAGCCCAACAGCGCCGACGGCCATCACCACGCGAAACCACCGCCACCGCCACAGCACGACGGTCAGCGCCGCGGCAGCCGCGACAAGTACCACGCCGGGAGTGCCGGACGGCACCGGCACGCTTGCGGCCGGCACGCTCGCCGCCCAGTGCGCGATGTGCAGCACCCACCACAATTCCGGACCGGTGAACCGGATCAACAGTTGCGCGGCGGCCGGCCAGACCATGCACAGCGCAGCGGCGGCGCTGCCCAGCACGGTGATCGGGGCGATCAGCGCCGCGACCGCGAGGTTCGCGGCCGCGGCCACCAGGCTGACCCGCCCCGAGATGCCCGCGACCAGCGGGGCGGTCACCACCTGCGCGGCCCAGGCCACGCAGACCGCGTCGGCGAGCGGTTTGGGCCAGCCGGCCGATACCAGGCGCGCCGACCAGGCCGGCGCGATGACCACCAGCGCGGCCGTGGCGACCACCGAGAGCGCGAAACCGACGTCGACCGCCAGCTGCGGAGCGATCACGAGCAACAGCAGCACGGTGGCGGAGAGCGCCGGAATCGCTTGGCGCCGCCGCGAACTCAGTACGCCCGCCAGCGCGATGGCGCCCATCACCGCCGCGCGCAGCACGCTCGCCGTCGGCTGCACCACGATCACGAACGCCAGCAGCGCGACCGCGGCCAGCGCGACCGCCGCCCGCGGCCCGATCAGCGGCGCGGTGAACAGCACCGCGCCGCACACGATCGTGATGTTGGCACCCGACACCGCCGTGAGGTGCGTCAGCCCGGCAGTCCGGAACTCTTGGCCGGTGATAGCGGTGACCGTCGACGTGTCGCCCAGCACCAGCGCCGGCAGCATCGCGGCTTGGTCGGCCGGCAGCACGCGACGCGCTGCGGCGACGAACCGGTCACGCACGGCGTGTGCGCCACGATGCACCGGCGCGGCGCGGCCGGGCGTGGGCTCCCCGATCGCGTTGACCACCGCCACCGTCAGGTCATGGCGGGTGGGACGGGTGATCCGCGCCCGAAACTGCATCGGCTGACCCACCATCAGGTCGTGGAAAGTGGTCGCCGGCGCGAAAACCACTACCCGACCGCTGGTTTCGTCGTTTCCGAGCCGCTGGACGGTGGCGCGAAACATCAGCCGACCCCGCCCCAGCGACAGTTCGCTCTCGCTGGGTGTGACCGTCACCCGCGTTGCCGTTCCGAACGCCGCGGTGATCGGGTGGTGAGCGACCGCGTCGGCGCGCAAGCCGATCGCCAAGCCGAACCCCGCCCCCACCACACCGATTGCGACCAGACCGATGCCGACGGTGCGCAGCCGAGACGCGCGCGCCGACAAAGCACCCGTTACCGCGGTCAGAACCCCCAGCACCGCAAGGAGATTGCCGACCGGCCAGACGATTCCGGCGGCGGTGACCAGCCAGCCGGTCAGCGCGGCCGGCGCCAGCCGCACATCCAGCCGCGCCGGCGCCGGGCCGCCGAACGGGTACTGCACTGCCCTCAGACACGGACCAGTGCGCGCAGCTTGTCCAGCCGCGCCGGGCCGATGCCGTCGACCTCGGCGAGCTGGTCGACGCTGTTGAACTTGCCGTTGGCCTCGCGCCACGCCACGATCGCGGCCGCCGTCACCGGCCCGATGCCGGGCAGGGTGTCCAGCTGTTGCACCGTCGCGGTATTCAGGTCGATCACCTGGCCCGGCTTCGACGAGGTGGGTCCGGACGGCTTGCCCGGCGCTGCCGGCGCCGCCGGCGCGCCCGAGCCCGGGTTGACCGAACTGCCCAGCGCCGCCGGTTGCCCCTTCGGCGGCGCGATGCCGACCACGATCTGCTCGCCGTCACCGACTTGGCGGGCCATGTTCAAACCGATCGTGTCGGCGCCGTCCACTGCGCCGCCGGCGGCGTTCAGCGCGTCGGCGATCCGCGCCCCGGGCGCCAAGGTGACCAGTCCCGGGCTGTGCACCAACCCGACCACGCTGACCACCACCGGTTGGGCCGGCCCCACCGACGGACTCGGGCTCGGACTGCGGGTCGCCGACGACACCATCTCCACCGGCGGCAACTTCGCCGACACCACCGGCGCCGGCCGGTCGCGCACCAGCGTGAAAACGGTGACCAACACGGCGATCGCGGCGATCACCGCCAACGCGATCGCGCCGGCACGACCGGGATCGGCGCGCACCCTGGCGAGCAGGCCCTGCTGCGCGGAGCCGTCCGGAACCCAGCGAGGCAGCAGGGAATTCGGGTCGCCCTCGCCGTCATCGTCGCTCGCGTCGCCATCGGCGTCGGGTTGGGCGCCGAGGCGCCGGTGCAGCCGCTCGGCAGGCAGTTCTGTTCGCATGGCACGACGGTAGGGGCGCCGACCGTCACCGGCACCCGCCGCGCGGCCTGCCGAGGCCGCGCTGTGGAGGAATGCTCAACTGTGGACAGCCCGGGTTTGACGATCCACCACACGGGTAGCCGGGCGCTATGGCTTTGGCTCTGATCACCGGCCGCAGCATTGAACGCCGCCGGTGACGTACACGCAACCAGCACGGAGATGACCCGATGAGCCTGGAGGCAAAACCGAAGTCCGACGCCTCGATCGGTGAATTGATGGCCCAGTTGTCGTCACAACTGTCACGGCTGGTACGAGACGAAATGCGCTTGGCGCAGAAGGAGTTTCAGCAGTCCGCCAAACACGCCGGCGCCGGCGCCGGTCTGCTCAGCACCGCCGGCTTGCTGGCGTTTTTCGGGGTAGCCAGCCTGATCGCGGCCGCCAATCGCCGTCGTCGCGCTGGCATTGCCGGTGTGGGCGGCCGCACTGATCGTCGGCGCTGCACTGCTGACAGCGTCCGGTTTGGCGGCGCTGTCCAGCAAGAAGCAAGCCGACGAGGTCACCCCCGCTGCGCCGCAAACCACGGCCAACATGAAGAAGGACATCCAGGAAGTGAAGGACGCCAGCCGTGGCCGGACCTGAGCCGGGACCGGACGCCCGCATCGGCGACATCCAATCCGACATCGAGCGCACCCGCGGCGAGCTCGGCGACACCGTCGACGCGCTGTCGGCCAAAGTCGACCGCTCGAAGGCCGCTGCCAAGCCGTCCCTCGCCGTCGTCGCTTCGGTTGCCGGCATGACCGTTGTCGGCATCTTCTGGTGGCGCTGGCGTTCCGGCCGTCGCCGCTGACATGGGACTGACCGTCGCGGTCACCGGGCCCACCGGCGAGATCGGCACCTCGGCGGTGGCGGCGCTGGAGCGCGACCCGGCCGTCGACCGCATCATCGGCATGGCCCGTCGGCCGTTCGAGCCGTCGTCTCGCGGATGGACCAAAACGACTTATCGCCAGGGCGACATCACCGACCGCACCGCGGTCGACGCGCTGGTCGCCGACGCCGACGTGGTCGTCCACTTGGCGTTCATCACCATGGGATCGCGCGAGGAAAGCGCCCGGGTGAACCTGGCCGGCACCCGCAACGTCTTCGAAGCCTGCGCTGCCGGTGCCGCCGAAGGACGCCTGCGGCGAGACGTTGCAGGCGCTGGCTGCGTCGCTGTGAGGACATGCGGCTAACCTGCTGGGCAGAGTTCCCAACTACAGGAGACAGCCATGCAACTGGCGCTCACCGCGGAGGAAGCCGACTTCCGCGACGAACTGCGCACCTTCTACACGACGCAGATCCCGGCCGACGTCCGCGAGCGGGTGCGGCTGGGGCAAGTCAACCGTGACGACATTGCCACCAGCCACAAGATCCTGCACCAGCACGGGCTGGCGGTGCCCAACTGGCCGGTGGAATGGGGCGGCAAGGACTGGACGCCGGCCCAACATCAGATCTGGCTCGACGAGATGCAGCTGGCCTGTGTGCCCGAACCGCTGAACTTCAACGCCAAGATGGTCGGCCCGGTAATCGCCGAGTTCGGTTCCCAGGAGACCAAACAGCGCTTTCTACCGCCCACGGCAAGCCTGGACATCTGGTGGTGCCAGGGATTCTCCGAACCGGAAGCCGGCTCGGACTTGGCGTCGCTGCGCACCACCGCAATCCGCGACGGCGACAGCTATGTCGTCAACGGGCAGAAGACCTGGACCACGCTGGGCCAGTACGCCGACTGGATCTTCTGCCTGGTTCGCACCGACCCGCAGGCACCCAAGAAGCAGGCCGGCATCTCGTTCCTGCTGATCGACCTGGACACCCCGGGGATCACGATGCGCCCGATCAAGCTGATCGACGGCGGCCACGAGGTCAACGAGGTGTTCTTCGAAGATGTCCGGGTGCCGGCCGATCAGCTTGTCGGCGAGGAGAACCAGGGCTGGACCTACGCAAAGTTCCTGCTGGGCAACGAACGAACGGGCATCGCCGGCGTCGGCCGCACCAAGGTCCGCCTCGCCGAGGTCAAAGCGCGCGCCACCGAGACCGGCCTGCTCGACGATCCGCTGTTCGCAGCCCGACTCGCCGAAGCCGAAAACGACGTGCTGGCATTGGAACTCACCCAGATGCGGGTAACGTCGAGCTCGTCGGGTGGCAAGCCCAACCCGGCGTCGTCGGTGCTCAAACTGCGCGGTAGCCAGTTACAGCAGACGGCCACCGAACTTCTGGTCGAGGTGGCCGGGCCGGATGCGCTGCCGTTCGAGGCAGGCGACGACATCGCGTCACCGACATGGGCGCAGCGCAGCGCGCCGCATTACCTGAACTACCGCAAGACGTCGATTTACGGCGGCAGCAACGAGGTGCAGCGCACGATCATCGCGTCGACGATCCTGGGATTGTGAGGTAAGCCATGGACTTTCAGTTGAGCGACGAACAGGTGCTGCTGCGCGACACCACCCGCGATCTACTGGCCCGCAGCTACGATCCCGAAAGCCGGCTCAAGGTCGTCGACACCGAGCTGGGCTGGAGCCGTGAGGTGTGGAGCCAACTGGCCGACACCGGGATACTCAGCCTGGGTTTCGACCCCGCCGAGGCGGGCCAGCTCGAAATCATGGTGGTGCTCACCGAAATCGGACGCCGGCTGGCCCCCGAACCGGTGGTACACGCGGCGCTGGGCCCGGGCGCGATCATCGCCGAGTTGGGCACCGAGCCGCAGAAGCAGCTGCTGGACGAGGTGGCGGCCGGCCAGCGGTTGCTGGCGTTCGCACACCTCGAGCCGCGCGGCGCCGACGCGACCACGGCTGTGTCGCACGGTGATTCGTGGGTCTTGAGCGGGCGTAAGAACCCGGTGCTGGCCGGCGACTGCGCCGACCTGCTGGTGGTCAGCGCCGCATTGCCCGACGGCGGGACGGGACTGTTTGTGGTCGACGCCGGTGCCGTCGCCCGGCATCCGTATCCGACGTTCGACGGTCAGCGCGGCGCCCAGATCGACCTGGACCAGACGCCGGGCGAGCCGCTGGGTGAGGCAGGCGACGCGTCGGCGGCCATCCGCAATGCCGTGATCCGCATCCAGTCGGCATTGTGCGCCGAGGCGGTCGGCGCCATGGAAGAAGCGCTCCGGCTGACCACCGATTACCTCAAGACCCGCAAGCAGTTCGGCGTCACACTGAACACCTTCCAGACGCTGACTCAGCGCGCCGCCGACATGTACGTCTCGCTGGAATTGGCCCGCAGCATGAACTACTACGCGGCGATGTCGATCGCCGACGGCAACCTCGACCCGGTGATCGCGGCGCGGGCCAAACTGCAGATCGGCCGCTCGGGCCGGCATATCGGGCAAGAGGCGATCCAGCTGCACGGCGGCATCGGCATGACCGCGGAATACCCGGTCGGCCACTATGCGGCCCGACTCACCGCTATCGAGCACACGCTGGGGTCGTCGCAAGACCAGCTGCATGTCCTGGCCGACCAGGTCGGCGACTACGAGGTTGTCACCCTATAGGCATGACCGAACTTTCCGCGGAAGTCATCGAATTCCTGTCGGCGGGCACCCGCACCGGCATGCTGGGATATGTTGCCTCCGACGGTCGTCCGCTGGTCGCTCCGGTGTGGTTCGTCGTCGACGACGGCGAGCTGGTGTTCAACACCGGCCGTAACACCGCCAAAGCCCATGCGCTGGCCCGGGATTCCCGAGTGGTGATCTGCGTGGACGACCCCCATCCGCCGTACTCGTTCGTCCAGGTGCAGGGAATTGCGACGATGACCGAGGACGCGCCGGAGCTGCTCGACATCGCCACCCGGATCGGCGGACGCTACATGGGAACCCACCGGGCAATCGAGTTCGGCCGGCGCAACGCTGTCCCCGGCGAACTCGTGGTGCGGGTCCGGCCGACCAAGGTCAACTCGGCCTTCAACATCGCCGACTAAGCGACCCGCCAAACTCAACTCGGCTCTGGCGCAGCGACCGATTCTTTCTCACCCGACGGTGAATCCGACTCCGGCAGCTGGCCGGCCAGGTACTCGGCGAGCCCGCCGATCGTCGGGTAGTCGAATACCGCGGTGGCGTTGATCGTGAAGATGCCACCGAATTGGCTGTGCAACCGGTTGCGGAGTTCGATCGCCATCAGTGAGTCCGTACCCAGGTCCAAGAACCGACTGGTCGCGGCGGGCGGTTGCGCGAGCCGCAGGAAGCCCTGCACTTCGCGCTGCAGGAATTCGGTGATGAAGCTGGCGCGCTGCGCGACCGGTATCTCCTGCAGTTGCCGAAGCAACTCAGCATCGCCGGTTGCCTCCCCAACCGCGCTCGGCAACACGAGGTCCAGAATCGGTGGACGAGAATTGCCCAGCACCTTCATGGCACGCTGCCAATTGGCCTTGATGACGGTTGCCTGCGCAGTTCCGTTGGCGACAACCTCGGCAAGCGCCCCGAGTGCTGCCGACGGCTCCAGCGGAATCATGCCCTGCGCACTGAGATTGGCGCGTGCGGCCTCTGACGAGGCCATGCCCCCTTGTGCCCAGGGTCCGAAGTTGACGCCGGTCGCCGGCAAGCCTCGCGCCTGGCGGTGCGCCACCAACCCGTCCAACAGCGCGTTGGCAGTCGAGTAGTTGGCCTGGCCGGGTGAACCGAGCAAGCTGGACACCGAGGAGGACACGACGAAGAAGTCGAGATCATCGTTCTTCGTCAGCCGATCCAAGTGCCAGGCACCGAACGCTTTGGGCGCCAACGTCGTTCGGAAGCGCTCCAGGCTCTGATCAGAGAGCAGCGCGTCATCGAGCACGCCCGCCAGATGCGCCACTCCCGCAAGCGGCGGGCACTCCACACGAATCCGGTCCAGCAGGTTTGCGACTTCCGACTCGTCGCCGACGTCGGCCGCGAAGGTGTGGATGCGGCACCGGTAGCGCTCGGTGATGTCCTCGATTGTCCGCTGTGCGTCCGCGTCGGGTGCGCGCCTGCTGGTCAACACGATGTCACCGGCACCCAGTTGGGCCAGATACGACGCCATGTGCAGGCCGATCGCACCGAGTCCGCCGGTGATCAGATAGCTCCGATCGCCGCGCGGCTGCAGCGGTTTCGGCATCTGCAGGACGATCTTGCCGATATGTCGCGCCTGCTGCATGCGGCGAAACGCCGTCCTGGCTTCGGTCAGCGGGTAGATCTCGGCGGGCAGCGGCTTCCACTCGCCGCTGGCCAACCCGTCCGACACCTCACCCAGCAAGCGGCGAATGCGCTCGGGCTCTTGGAAGGTCACCGTGTCCAGGGCAACGATTTCGTAGGCGATGTCGGGACGGATCGCCGCCATCTGTTCCGGTGTCCAGATGTCTCGCTTGGCGATCTCGGCGAATCGGCCGTTCTGGGCGGTGGCCCGGACCGTTGCCTCGATAAAGCCCTCATTGGTCAGGCTGTTGAGCACCACATCAACACCCGCGCCGCCGGTATCCGCCAAGATTTGGCCGGCGAAATCCGTACTGCGCGAGTCGTAGACGTATTCGACGCCAAGCTTGCGCAGTGTCGCGCGTTTGTAGGTGCTGGCGGTGGCGAAGACGATCGCACCGTGCTGGCGGGCCATCTGGATCGCGGCCAGGCCGACACCGCCGCTGGCGGCGTGGATGAGCACGCGGTCTCCGGGCTTCAGTTGCGCCCAGTCGAATGCGAGCCGGGCGGTCAGTGCCGCGGCGGGAATGGTCGCCGCATCGATCGCGCTCACCCCGTCGGGAATCGGCGCCAGCAATTGGGCCGGCACGTTGAACCGGCTGGAGAACGCGCCCTGCATGAAGCCGTAGACGCGTTGGCCGACCTCGAGTCCGGTGACACCGTCACCCAATTGTGTGACGATGCCCGCAAAGTCGCCGCCGATCGGGCCCGGATCGCCCGGGTAGAGGCCCAACACATTGAGCACATCCCGGAAGTTCAGCCCAGCGGCCTCGACCCGGACCTGCACATAGCCCTCGCCGGGCGCCTGCACTTCGGTCTCGGTCAGGCGCAGGTTGTCGATCGCGCCCCGTTCGGTGGGTGCCAGGACGTATTCGGCTGTACGCGGTACCGCGAGGTGACCGTTGCGTGCCCATTGCAGTAACCGGGACGCAAGGAACTTTCCTTGACGCAGTGCGAGTTCCGGCTCGCCGATCGGAATGCCGAGAAGACCGGCCAGCGAGTGCACGGCCTCCTGAGAACCGTCGTAGTCGACCAGCCTGCAGTGCAGGCCCGGTTCCTCGTTGATGATCGTGCGGCCGAGTCCCCATAGCGCCGCCTGCACCGGGTCGACCGGTTCGCCGGATTCGGTTGCCACAGCCCGTTCGGTGATGATCCAGAGTCCGCCCGGAAGCTTGGCCGCTCCGTCGCTCTGCAGCGTGTGCACTGCGCTGAGCAGGTGGGCGATCTCTGTCTCCAGCCGTGCGGCACATTCAGCTATCGACTCGTCGGCACCCGGCCCGGCGCCGCGCCAGACGACGCCGGAGAACGGCATACCGCGCTCGCGAGCCTGGGCCAACAGCGCACCCAGCAGTTCGGTAGTGCGGTCAAACGAGACGCAGCCCGGCAGTTCGGCTGCCAGTTCGTCGAATCCGGCGACTAGCCATGTGCCGCTTGCCTTTCCGGCGCCGTCACTCGATGGTGGGGGCGGCACCTCGTGCCAGCCGAGGCTGTACAGCAGCCTGGTGGCGTCGCCGCCGAGCCCGCGCAACAACGCCTCCCGGGGCGCGCGTTTGACCGTGAACTCGCGAATCCCGCCGAGGTGGCCGCCATCCCGGCTGACGAAGTCGAGGTCGAAGACTTGGGTTTCGCTGTCGAGGCCGTTGGTGTGCCACTTTGCGCGGCAGTAAAACCTGCGAGGCATCTTTTCCCGCAGCGCCACTTGCCCGTAGCGCAACGGCAGGAACAGATCGCTCACGCCTTGTTCGGCGGCAAGAAGTGCCGGGAACGCCGGGAAGGCGACTCCGGTGCACAGGTCGAGCAGCACCGGATGCATGGGCTCGGTGCCGAGCTGCTCGGCCAGCTCTTCGCCGACGGTGATGTCGCCGATCGCCTCACCCTCGCCGAGCCACAGCGACTTCAGGGAACCGGACCAGGTGGGCCCCCACGCCAGTTCCATGTCGGCGAAGGTCTCGAACAACTCTTGCGGACGCATGCGGTTCGAGCGCTCGATCACTGCGTCGATGGGGTCCGCTTGCTCGGGCGTCGCCTCGTCGTCGACGCCGGTGGTGACGGTGCCGTCGGCGTTCAACGACCACTCGGAATCGGGAACGCCGTAGGGGCGGCTGTGCACCTGGAATTTCCAGCCGCCGCCCTCGAGCGGATGCAGCGTCAGCTGCACCTCGCGGGAATCTTTCTCGGGCAGGATGATCGGCTCGTAGAAAAAGACGTCTTTCACCCGCGCCGGGGGGCCGACGGCGGCCAGGGCCATCGCCGCATAGGTCGCCCCCGGAACGACGACGGTGCCGTAGATGACGTGGTCGGAAAGCCACGGCTGCGATTTGACGGACAGCCAGCTGGTGTATACGCAGTCGCCGGAGGCGAGATCCTTTGCGCTGCCCAAGATTCCGGATGACACGGCACCGTTCACGGAGATGCCGGACGTCTTGGGCCAGAAACGACGGCGCTCGAACGGATACGTGGGCAGCTCGAGTCTGCGGCGGGGCTCATGCTGCAACGCAGCGAATTCGGGCCGATGGCCGCTGACGTAGGCCCCCGCCAGCGCTTCGGCGATCTGACGCCGGTCCCCTACGCCTTTACGCAGCGACACGATCGCACGCGGCGCGGCCAAGTGTTCCGGCCAGACCTGTACGGCAGCCCCGGTCAGCACCGGTTGCGGACCGATCTCCATCAACACCGAGCAGCCCAGCGCCGCCACGGTGCGCACGCTTTCGGCGAACTGCACCGGCTGGCGGGAATGCCGCCGCCAATAGTGAGCGTCGAGTGGGGTTGCCGCCGTCAGCACGGTGCCCGTGCGGTTGCAGACCAGCGGCAACGTCGGCGCAGCGAACTCCAACCGCGCTGCGTACGACTCGAATTCACCGAGCACCGGTTCCAGCAACTCCGAATGGAAGGCGTGGCTGGTTTCCAGCCAGCTGCAGCGGATTCCGTCGTTTCCAAATCGGGCGACTATCTCTTCCAGGTCCGCTCCCGGGCCCGACAGCACCGTATTGGGGCCGTTGTAGGCCGCGACCGACACCCGGGGAAATTCGGTGGCGACTTCCTCGACGTTCTTGGCGTCGGCGAAAACCGCAACCATGCGCCCGCCTTCGGGCAGGCCGCCGAACAGCCGACCACGCTCGGCGATCAGCCGTGCCCCGTCCTCGAGGCTGAACACCCCGGCCACACACGCCGCCGCGTATTGGCCGACGCTGTGCCCCAGCACCACATCGGGCTCCACACCCCACGACTGCCATAACCGGGCCAGGCCCATCTCGACGGCGAAAAGCGCCGGCTGCGCAAACGAGGTGTGCCGCAACGTCTCTGCGGTGTCCCTGTCGGTGGCGAACATCACCTCCAGCAACGGGCGCGGCAGGATCTCGTCGGCCGCGTCCGCGCAATGTGTCACGGTTTCCGCGAAAACCGGCTCGGCATCGAACAACTCGCGTGCCATTCCCGGATACTGACTGCCCTGGCCGGTGAACAACCACGCCGTCGTCGGCCGGTCGGTGCACTCGCCGCGCAGCACACCGGGGCGCAGCCGGTTCTCGGCCACGTCGGCCAGGCCGTCTCGAGCTGACCGGACCGAATCGACGACCAGCGCGGCCCGGTGTTCGAAATGCGAACGACCCACCCCTGCCGTCAGGCACACATCGGCGACGTCGGCTTCCGGGTGGGCGTCCAACCAAGAGCCGTACCGCTGCGCCAACGCCACCAGTGCCTGCGGCGACCGGGCCGAGAGCGGCAGCACACTCACCGATTCGTCGTGAGCGTCCAACTCGGGCTCCGCAGTGGACGCCGGTGCCTCTTCGATCAGTACGTGTGCGTTCGTGCCGGTGAATCCGAAGGAGCTGACACCGGCGCGCCGCGGCCTGCCATTGGGCTGCCAAGGAGTCGGCTTGTCCACCACCCTCACCGGCAGCGAGTCCCACGGGATATGCGGCGACGGCGTGTCGAAGTGCAGGCTGGCCGGCAGCACTCCATGTTGCAGCGACAACACGACCTTGATCAGACCGGCGGCCCCGGATGCCGACTCGAGATGGCCGATGTTGGTCTTCACCGATCCCATCAACAGTGGGCGGGCCGAGTCGCGGCCGGCGCCATAGACGGTGCCGGCCGCCTGCGCCTCGATCGGATCACCCAGCGGGGTGCCCGTGCCGTGCGCCTCGAGGTAGTCGACATCCTCGCCGGCCAGCCCGGCACGGGCCAGGGCTGTGGCGATAAGCCGTTGCTGTGCACCACCATTCGGCACAGTCAAACCGCTGGACGCGCCGTCCTGGTTGACCGCGCTGCCCGGGATCACGGCGGCAACCCGGTCGCCGTCACGCACCGCGTCGCTGAGCCTCTTGAGCACCAGGATCCCGCAGCCCTCGCTGCGGACGTAGCCGTCGGCGGAGGCGTCGAAGGTCTTGCATCGCCCGCCCGGCGACAGCATCCTGGCGCGTGAGGCCGCCACAACGGTTACCGGACTCAGTAAGACATTCACACCGCCGGCCAGCGCCAGATCGCAGTCGCCGGAATGCAATGCCTGGCAGGCCTGGTGGACGGCCACCAGCGACGAGCTGCACGCGGTATCGACCGCCACCGCCGGTCCTTCGAACCCCAGCGCGAAGGCAACCCGACCGGAAATGGCGTTGAGCGCGTTGCCGGTGATGAAGTAGGGCTCGATTTTGTCGATCGACTCGGCGGACAGCAGATGCGCATATTCATTGGCGGCCACCCCCGCGAAGACGCCGGTTCGGCTGCCGCGCAATGCGGACGGCGCGTACCCGGCCCTTTCGAGAGCCTCCCAGACCGTTTCGAGCATCAGCCGCTGCTGCGGCTCGATCCAGACCGCTTCACGCGGCGAGATTCCGAAGAATTCCGGGTCGAACCCGTCGATGCCGTCGAGGAATCCGCCGAAGCGCGTGTAGGTCTTGCCCGCGGTATCCGGGTCCGGGTCGTAGAACTCGTCGATGTCGAATCGGTCCTCCGGGACTTCCCGGATCGCGTCGACACCGCCGGAGAGCACCTCCCAGAACGCCTCCGGGTTGGGCGCGCCCGGGAAGCGGCATGACACCGCGATGATCGCGATCGGCTCGTCCGTGCGCGTTGTCGTTACCGCCGCCGGCTGAGGCGCCGAAGCTTTCTCGCCGAGCTCGAGCACGTCGCCGAGTAGGTAGTCGACCACGTCGGACAGGCGTGGGTAGTCCATCGCCAGGGTCGCCGGGATTTCCTTGCCCACTCCTTGCTCGATGCGGCGCCGCAGTTCGACGGCCATCAGGGAATCCATGCCGAGATCGAAGAATCCGGCGTCCTCGCGGATCTCCGCGGCATCGACGCGCGTCACCTCGGCTACCGAGTCGCGCAGGTAATCGGTCAACAGTTTCTTGCGCTGCTGCACCGGGGCGTTGGTGAGCCGCTCGACCAGCGGGGTCTTCCCAGACGCCGTTGTCACCGGCGCCGCATCGGGCACTTCACGCTCCAACTCCGTGAGGAATCCGCGCCTGCCTGCTTGCTGGTATAGCGGCAGGAATCGGGCCCAGTCGATGCGGGCCACGACCCCCTGCGCCGACGACGCCGCCATGACATCGGCCATCCCTGCAAGTGCGTCGGCAGGTGACAATGTCCGGACTCCGCGCTGATCCAGCCGCGCGCGAGCGTCCGCGTCGGCCATGCCAGCCGACCAGGGACCGAAATTCACACTGATCCCCGCAACGCCCTGTTCGCGCAGCCGCCAGGCCAGCCCGTCGAGGAAAGCGTTGGCCGCGCCGTAAGCGGTCTGACCGAAGCTCCCCCACACCGAGGCGATCGAGGAGGTGCTCAAGAAGAAGTCCAGTTGAAGGTCGGCGGCTGCTTCGCTCAAATGCCAAGCACCCCAGACCTTCCCGGCAAAGACGCGATCTACTTCGGCGTCGTCCAGGGCGCTCAGTGGGGTGGTACCGACCTCCCCCGCGGCATGGACGATGCCGGCCAACGGCGGTAGTTCGGACCGCACGGTAGTTAACAGGCGCGCGACGTCGTGCGCATCGCCGACATCGGCGGCGACGGCCCGGATTTCGCAACCGTGCTGTTTGCTCAACGCATCGATGCGCCGTTGTGCGGCATCGCTGGGCTCGCGTCGACTGGTCAGCACCAGATGCCGGGCACCGTGCGCGGCCAGGTACCCGGCAATTTCCAGTCCGACCGAACCGAGCCCTCCGGTCACCAAATACGTTGCGTCACTGCGCAGTGCCGGCGGTGTCGCGCTCGGCTGCCCGACGCGTCGAACCAGCCGTGGAACATAGACCGTTTGATCGCGCAGCGCGACTTGGTCCTCTCGGCGCGGTTCGGCCGCCACCTGGTCGATCAGCCGCGACCATTCCTCCACGGTGCCGTCAGCCAGATCCGCGAGTCCGCCCCACACCTGCGGATGCTCGAGTGAAGCGGCACGACCGAATCCCCAGAGGCAACTCTGATCCGGTGACACGGTGTCGGCTTCGGTGACTCGTTGTGCGCCGCGGGTCACCAGCCAAATGGGCGTGCGCAGTTCGGCCGCGACCGCGGCGCGGAAGAGTCGCCTTGTCCCGCCCAGGATTTGGTGCTGCATCCGCAACAGCGACCGCATCGACGGTGCGATGTCGGAGCCGACGGCCGCGACATGCAGGATTCGTAGCGCCGGTTCGTGCGCCGCCGCTGCGCGCAGCGCCGCCGCGAGCTGTTCCTCGTCCGCGTCGGACACCGGCAACCCGAGCAGCCGAGACTGGTGCCCGCGCGCGCTCAATGCGTCGACCAAAGGCTGAACTACACGGGCGTCGTCGCCGATGAGAAGCCAGGTAGATCCCTCACCGGCTGTCGCATCCGAGACCGTGGATTTCTCCCATCGAATCTCGTAGCGCTCGTCCGCGATCGACTGCGTTTTACGCTGCCGGCTGTGTTGCGCCCCGTTGGTTTGCTGGCCGCGATTGGGGCGATTGTCCCGAAACCAGTACTGGCGACGCTGGAATGGATAGGTGGGCAGGTCGAGTTTGCGCGCCGGTCCCGAGACGGCGCCGAAATCAGGGCGGTGGCCCAGGACGTACGCGTCGGCAAGGGCTTCGGTGATCTGTCGGTGGTCAGCGGTGTTTCGGCGCAACGACGCAATCGCCCGCGGCGCGGTGGCCGGGTCAGGCCATGCCCGCAGAGCTGCGGCGGTGAGCACCGGCTGCGGGCCGATCTCGAGCAGCACCTTGCAACCCAGCTCGGCCAGGGTGCGCACGCTCTTGGCGAATTCCACCGGCTGGCGCGCGTGGCGACGCCAGTAGTTGCCGTCGAGTTTCACGCTCCTGCCCAGCGTGGAACCGGTGCGGTTGCACACCAAAATGCGTTGCGGCGGGCTGAAATTGAACTCACTCGCATACGACTCGAACTCGTCGAGGATCGGATCCAGCAGTGCCGAATGAAACGCGTGGCTGGTGTCGAGCCAGTCACACCGGACACCGTCGGCGCTCAAGCGAGCCACCGCCTGCTCCAGATCCTGCGCGGGTCCGGACAATACAGTGTTGGCGCCGTTGTAGGCGGCTATGGACAAGTTGGGGAGCTCGTCGGTGAGGCTCTCGACGCGCTCGGCGGCGGTGAACACCGCGGCCATCCGACCGCCCGCAGGCAAGCTGCCGAAAAGACGGCCGCGCTCGGCCATCAGCCGCATGCCGTCCTCGAGGCTGAACACACCCGCGACGCAGGCAGCCGAATACTGGCCGACGCTGTGGCCCAGCACCACGTCGGGTTCGAAGCCCCACGATTGCCACAGCCGCGCCAGGCCCATCTCCACCGCGAACAAGGCGGGCTGGGCGTAGGAGGTCTGCCGCAGCGTGGCGTCGCCGTCTGCATCGAAAATCACGTCCAGCAACGGTTTTTCGAGAACGTCAGCGACCACTGCCGCGCAACGGCTCAGGGTCTCGGCGAAAACCGGCTCGGTGTCGAACAATTCGCGAGCCATCCCCGGGTACTGGCTGCCTTGACCGGTGAACAACCACGCCGTTTTCGGCGCGTCGTCGGATACTCCGCGCACCAAACCCGGTGCCGGACGGTCGTCCGCGAGCGCACCTAGCAATTCGCTGGCAGATTCCTTGGAATCGACCACGAGCGCGGCCCGGTGCTCCAAGTGTGCTCGCCCTGCCCCGGCGGTAAAGCACACGTCGGCCAAAGTGGCCTCCGGGTGGGAGCTCAACCATGTGCGGTATTGATCGGCAAGCTGCACCAAAGCGGCGGGAGTGCGCGCCGATAACGGAAGTACGCGGAAGCGCCGGTTGCCGGGCCCCTGGATCGGAAGCGGCGCCACAGCGGGCTCGCGCACTTCCTCGGGCGCTTCGGAGAGGATGACGTGCGCGTTGGTTCCGGCGAACCCGAACGAGCTGACTCCCGCAATACGGGGTTGACCATTGCGTTCCCAGGCGGTGGCCTCCTGCACCACCTGCACCGGAAGCCGGTCCCAGGGAATGTGCGGCGACGGATTGCGGAAGTGCAGGTGCTGCGGCAATAACCCGTGCTCGAGCGACAGGATGACCTTGATAACGCCTGCGATCCCGGCGGCCGCTTCCAGATGCCCGATGTTCGTCTTCACCGAGCCGATCAGCAGTGGCCGGCTGGCCTCGCGTCCGGCACCGAGCACCGCACCCGCGGCCTGGGCCTCGATCGGGTCGCCCAGCGATGTCCCCGTGCCGTGTGCCTCCAGGTATTCGACGTCACGGGCGGCCAGACCGGCGCGCTTCAGCGCGTCGGCGATAACCCGTTGCTGGGCAACACCATTCGGCACGGTCAAACCACCCGATGCGCCGTCCTGATTGATTGCGCTGCCCCGGATGATGGCCCGGATTCGGTCGCCGTCACGGACCGCGTCCTCGAGGCGCTTGATGACGATGACGCCGCAGCCCTCGCCGCGCACGTAGCCGTCGGCGGCCGCGTCGAATGTCTTGCACCGCCCGTCGGGTGCGAGCATGTGCGCGCGGGAAAACGTGATCATCGTTGCGGGAGTGAGCAAGACGTTGGCGCCGCCGGCCAACGCGAGGTCGCATTCCCCTAAGCGCAGCGCTTGGCATGCCTGGTGGATTGCCACCAACGACGAACTGCACGCCGTGTCGACCGCGACCGCCGGGCCCTGCAGCCCCAACCGGTAGCTGATCCGGCCCGCCGCTGCGGCATTGGACGTCCCGATTGCCATATAGGCTTCGATCTCGTCGTAAGTCAGCTCGTCGGATGCCATTCCCAGGTAGTCATGGGTGGCCAAACCGACGAAGACACCGGTGTTCGTGTTTGCCAGAGCCGTTGGCGCGGTGCCGGAATGCTCCACCGCCCGCCACGCCGTCTCCAGCAAAAGCCGATGCTGCGGGTCCATCAACCTGACCTCGCGCGTCGAGATACCGAAAAACGGCGCGTCGAACCCCGTCACGTCGTCGACGAAACCTGCACGCCGGGTCACCACCTTCCCGGGCGCACCGGGTTCCGGGTCGAAGAATTCGTCGGCATCCCAACGGTCTTGCGGCACCTCCGATATCGCATCCCGGCCTTCGCGCAGCACATCCCAAAACTCGTCTGCACCCGCCGCACCGGGGAAACGCGCCGCGTAGCCGACGATCGCAAAACTTGACTGCTGCTCGCCCTCGGCGGATGCCATACCGCTGTCCTCTCTGTTGGGGACGGTGAAGATTCGGTCGCCGCGCGCGTTCACGCGGCCCGGTCGCGCATCAGAATTGCTGCCGCGGGCCAGTATTGCAAGTGCTACGCCGGCGCCGGTGCCGCGCACCGTACCGCACGGTATGGCTGCTGACAAGCGTTGCGTGCCCGGGTGATTTGGTGTATTCGATCTCAGCGGCCACCTGCCGGCGACACCAGGGCGACAGTCAGTGCGCAGCGGGCTATGTTGGGTCTCGCTGCCAACCTGACCGGACGAGCCGATCACATCGAGGAGGAGAAGTCTTGCGGATCGGGAAGATAACGATCGGCTCACTCGATGATTGGACGCTGACGCCCGGCGCAGTGACTTCGTGGCACCCGACGCAGATGGCTCTGGCAAAGGTTCGCCAAGCGCCGGTCAGCTCGGTGCCAGTCAGTTACATGCAAGGTCAACATCTTCGCAACTACCACGAGCGGACATCTGCGGGGCTGGACTTCTCCCGACAAATCATCGCTACCTGCGAAGTGCCTGGCCAGTGCGACATTTCCGCGATGGATGAGGCCCTCAACGCATACCTGCGCCGGCACGACACCTTTCGCAGCTGGTTCGAGCACACCGGCGATTCAGAGTTCATCAGGCACACCCTCAGCGATCCGGTTGATATCGAGTTCGCGCCGCGCACGCACGGCCAGATGACTGCTGACGAGGTACGCGCTCACGTCGTGGCCATACCGAATCCGCTGGAGTGGGGCTGTTTCAGCTTCGGGATCGTCCAAAGCGAGAACCACTTCACCTTCTTTGCCGCAATGGATCATGTGCACGGGGACGCGACGTTGATCGGCACCACCATGCTCGAAGCCAACGGCATGTATTCAGCGTTGAGCGCAGGCGGTGAGGCACTTGCGCTTCCCGAGGCCGGCAGCTTCGACGACTTCTGCGCCCGCGAACGCCGGTACACCTCAACGTTAACCGTAGATTCACCGGAGGTGCGCGCGTGGATCGAGTTCGCCGAGAACAACAATGGCGGCTTCCCTGAATTCCCGCTCCCCTTGGGCAACCCGTTGGAACCGTGCGGCAGCGGGATGGTCTCCGAACTGCTGATGGACGCCGAGCAGACGGAGCGATTCGAATCAGCCTGTTCAGCGGTGGGCGCACGCTTCGTCGGCGGTTTGTTTGCCTGCCTTGCGCTGGTGGAGCACGAGTTCACGGGTGCTCTCACGTATTACGGTCTTACTCCCCGGGATTCCCGCACCGCCACGGACAATTTCATGACGCAGGGCTGGTTTACCGGCTTGATCCCGATCACCGTGCCGATAGCTGCGGCCTCGTTCGGTGAGGCGGCATGGGCGGCGCAGGCTTCCTTCGACTCAGGTCTGGACATGGCAAAGGTGCCGTATTACCGCGTGTTGGAACTGGTGCCCTGGCTGAGCTGGCCGCAACCGAACTTTCCGGTGTCGAACTTCTTTCATGGCGGTGCCGCTCCGCTGAACGCCGTGCTTGCGGCGGCCGACCTGGGTCTTGCCGACAACATCGGAATCTACTCGGACGGCCGGTATTCATATCAGCTGACCATCTACATATTTCGGTACGGCGAGGGCACGGTCATGGCGATCATGCATCCCGACAATCCCGTCGCCGAGAAATCGGTCACCCGTTACATGGAGGCGATGAAGTCCGTGTGCGTGCGGGTCGCCGCCAGCGGGCACTGGGGACGCGTCGCATGAGAGCGATATGCAGCGGCTAGCCGATTTTGTGGTGCGGTGGCCGTGGGTCGTGATCGGGATCTGGGTCGCGGTCGCAGTGGCGCTACCGCTGACGTTCCCGTCGCTGGGCGAAATGGCCCAAAAGCATCCGCTCGCCATCTTGCCCAGCGATGCACCGTCGAGCGTCACGGCGCGAAAGATGACCGAGGCGTTTCACGAATCGGGCTCAGACGATCTCCTGCTGATAGTCCTGACCGACGACAAGGGGCTTGCCCCCGCCGACGAAGCCACTTACCGCAAACTGGTGGACGCGCTGCGCCGGGACACCCGAGATGTGGTCATGTTGCAGGATTTCGTCAGCGCGCCGCCCCTGCGCTCGGTCGTGACCAGCAAGGACCACAAGGCGTGGGTGCTGCCGGTCGGGGTTGCGGGCGAGTTGGGCACTCCAGGGTCTTACGCCGCTTTCAACCGGATCAGCGAAATCGTCGAAACCGCCTTGAAACAGGCCCCAGCCGGAACATCCCTGACCGCAAACATCACCGGCCCCGCGGCCACCGTGGCCGACCTCACGGTCTCGGGCGAACGGGACCGGATGCCGATTGAGCTCGCGATCGCCGTCATGGTGCTGATCGTCTTGCTGGTGGTTTACCGCAGTGCGGTCACCATGCTGCTGCCGTTGATCACGATCGGGTTGTCCCTGGTGATCGCGCAGGCCGTGGTGGCCGGATACTCCCAGCTGACGGGCTCGGGAGTGTCGAACCAGTCCATCGTATTCTTGAGCGCGATAATGGCCGGCGCCGGAACGGATTACGCCGTATTCCTGATCAGCCGCTATCACGACCATTTGCGGTCAGGAGCGGATTTTGACCGGGCGGTCAAGGCGGCGATGATCTCGATCGGCAAAGTGATCGCCGCATCCGCCGCCACCGTGGGAATCACCTTTCTGGTCATCAGCTTCGCCCGGATGGGCGTGTTCAAGACGGTCGGAGCGTCGTCGGCGATCGGGATCGGCGTGGCGTTCCTGGCCGCGGTGACGTTGCTGCCGGCGATCCTGGTGCTGGCCGGGCCCCGCGGCTGGGTGAAGCCCCGGCGCGAGTTGACTGCGCGGTTCTGGCGGCGCTCGGGCATCCGCATTGTGCGCCGGCCGAAGGTTCATCTGGTTGCCAGCCTGCTCGTGTTGCTCGCGCTGGCCGGCTGCGCCGCGTTCCTGCGCTACAACTACGACGACCGCAAGGCCGTGCGAGCCTCTGCGCCGAGTTCCATCGGATACGCCGCGCTGGATCGCCACTTCCCGGTGAATCAGTCGATTCCGGAATACATCCTTGTGCAGTCACCGCATGACCTGCGCACGCCGCAGGCCCTTGCAGACCTCGAGCAAATGGCGCAGCGAGTCAGCCAACTGCCGAATATCGCTGCGGTCAGCGGCATCACCCGTCCCACCGGGACGGTGCCGAATGAATTCAAAGCCACCTATCAGGCGGGCGCCATCGGCACCGTCCTGGCCGACGGGTCCACGCTGATCAACGACCACACCGACGACCTCGATCGGCTGGCCGACGGGGCCGGCACGCTGGCCGACAACCTCAACCACGTACGCGGCCAGGTCAGCCGCCTCGCTGTCAGTGTCCAGAGCTTGGTCGACTCTTTGTCCTCGATGAAAAACCAATACGGCGGCGACACTTTGGTCAAGGAGGTCGACACCGCGGCCAAGCTCGTCGACCACGTGAATTCGCTCAGCAATGCCATGGGCTGGAACTTTTCGGCCGGCAAGAACATGTTTGCCTGGATTGGCCCGGTGTTGACGGCGTTGCAGGGCAATCCGGTCTGCGATCTCGACGAGTCTTGCAGCGCCACCCGCGGAACGTTCGAACGGCTGGTCGGAGGCCGCGATCAGGAAGACCTCGACGCGATCAGCGATCTGTGGGGACAACTGCAGTCGTTCCCGGACAAAAAGTCCCTGAACGCATCGATAGAGCGCGTGCGTGGTGCACTCACGAACCTCACCAAGGTGATGCATTCCATGGGAATGGACCAACCCGGTGGCCTGCAAGCGAACCTGAGCAGCATGCAAGACGGCGCGAATCGATTCGCCGGTGGGAGCCGGCAAGTGGCCGAGGCGGTGACGCAACTCGTCGACCAGGTCAAACAGATGGGTGCCGGGCTCGATCAGGCGTCGGCCTTCTTGTTGTCGCTGAAACGTGATGCCGCGCAACCGGCGATGTCAGGGTTCAACATCCCGGCCCAGTTGCTGCACTTGAAGGCGTTCAAGATCGCCGCCAAGGTCTTCATCTCGCCGGACGGCCACTCGGCGCGTTACCTGGTTCAGACCAAACTCAATCCGTTCAGCAGCGAAGCCATGGATCAGGTCAGCACGATCACCCAGACAGCTCGGGGGGCCCAACCGAATACCGCGTTGGTTGACGCCACGGTATCGATGGCGGGATACACCGTCGGGCTGAAAGACACCCGCGACTACTACCGACACGACATCCGGTTCATCATCGCGGTAACCCTCGTCGTCGTGCTACTGACCTTGATGGCGCTGCTGCGTGCGATTATCGCACCGCTGTATCTGGTTGCTTCCGTGGTGATTTCGTACCTTTCCGCGGTGGGCATCGGCACGCTCGTATTTCAATTCATCCTCGGCCAGCAGTTACATTGGAGTGTGCCGCCACTGGCCTTCGTGGTATTGGTCGCGGTGGGCGCCGACTACAACATGCTGCTGGTCTCCCGGATGCGTGACGAGTCTCCACACAGCATGCGTTACGGCATCATTCGCACCCTGAGCTCGACCGGCGGTGTGATCACCGCGGCCGGTCTGATCTTCGCTGCGTCGATGTGCGGGCTGTTGTTCTCCAGCATCGGCACGGTGGTCCAAGGCGGTTTTGTGATCGGTGTGGGAATTTTGCTGGATACCTTCGTCGTTCGCACCATCACGGTTCCCGCCATCGCTGCGCTCGTCGGGCGGGCCAACTGGTGGCCGTCGCGGCGCAACCCAGTTAGCGCGCACACCTGATGTATGTGAAACTACGAGGCGATGCCGAGCGGTCAGGAGTGGGTATGAAGAAACTCCTCGCAGGAGTCACGGCAGTGGTAACTGTCGGTGCCACAGGCTATTTCGGTGTCAGGACCGCGTCGGCTGACGACACGCCCATCGGCGGGCCGCCCACCCCCGGTGCGCCGGGCGATCAGACCGCGTTCGCCCTCGGCGGCGCCCACGTTCTCGGCATTCCCTACGACGAGTACATCCGCCAGGAGGGAGCCCAATGGTTTCCCGGCCAGAAGCGTGAAATCGTCCGCTACCCGGCCGGCCAGGTCCAGGGCCACGTGCTGGAGCGACTCTTCCCGGGCATCGGCAAGATCGGCGAAGAACTGCTCCCCGGCCTGGGTCTGGACGGCCCCAGCGTCGGCGAGTCCGTCGACGTGGGTGTAGACAACCTCGATGCGGCGATCCGCAGCGGTCGCCCCGGCACGGCGATCGGCTTGTCGGAGGGCGGTTTCGTGGTCGACGGCGAGCAGGCCCGGCTGGCCCGTGACCCCGCCGCTCCCCCGCCGGGCACACTGAACTTCGCGACATTCGGCGACCCGATCGGGCGCCACGCCTTCGGGCAGAGCTTCCTGACCGCCATGTTCCCGGTCGGCAGCGTCGTTCCCGCGCTCGACTACACCATGCCACCGCCGTATGAGAGCCAGTACGACACAAACCGTTTCGTGGCCGCCTACGACTCGATCGCAGACTTCCCCGACCGGCCGGACAACATGTTCGCCCTCGCCAACACGCTGATGGGCCTCGCCACCGGTCACACCGCGGTGGCCTTCACCAACCCGAGCATGGTGCCGCCGCAAAACATCCGGACGACGATCAACTCGCGGGGCGCCAAGGACACGACGATCATGGTCCCGGAAAAGCACCTTCCGCTCGTCATGCCCCTGGCCTACATCGGGATCCCGGAAGACACGCTGAACAAGCTCGACGCGATCCTGATGCCCCGGGTGAACGCGGGCTACTCGCGCAACGACGACCCGGCGACCGCTCCGGTTCAGGTGGACCCGGTGCACGGCTTCGACCCGGCGGAAGTAACCGCGCCGGCCAACCAGGCGACATTCGGCGGCGGCGCCGACCCGCTCTCACAAATCCTCAGCGGTGCCATGTCCGTGTTGTCCCACGGCGCAGCACAATCTGACCACTGACTGAAAACCGACAGATCGACGACCCAGTACGGACATGACGTGACCCCTATGCCTCAGTCATCCATCCTCTCGATGCTGCACGGACGTGCCAGCCTGCGCCCCAACGACATAGCCTTCACCTTTACCAATTACGACGACGACTGGGCGGGTGTGCCCGAGAATCTCACGTGGTCGCAGTTGTCCCGGCGAACACACAATGTGGCCCGCGAGCTCAGCTTTCATGGGTCGGCCGGAGACAGGTCAGTCATCCTGGCTCCCCAGTCGCTTGATTACATTGCGGCGTTCCTGGGATCCATGCAGGCCGGACTGATCGCGGTTCCGCTTCCCTTGCCACACCGCGGCTCGAGTCATGAGCGTGTGGGCGCGGTCCTTGCCGACACGTCGCCCTCCGTCGTTCTCACAACGTCCGCGGTGGCCGAGGATGTCGCCCAATACGTCGACGAAGCACACATGGACTCCGTGCCGAAGATCGTCGAAATCGATTCGATGAACCTGGACGCGGACGGCGAAGCAAGCGTGCGGACAGCAGAGTTGCCGAGCACCGCGTACTTGCAGTACAGCTCGGGTTCAACCCGAGTGCCGACCGGGGTCATGGTCTCGCACCGCAACCTCCAGGCGAATTTCGAGCAGCTGATGCGCAGCTTCTTCGCCGACGTGAAAGCCCCATCGGATGCCACGATCGTGTCGTGGTTGCCCTTTTACCACGACATGGGTCTCGTGCTGGGCGTCTGCGCACCAATCCTGGGCGGCTACCGCGGCGAGCTGACGAGCCCGGTTTCGTTCTTGGAAAGGCCGGCCAGATGGATCCAGTCCCTGGCCCGAAGTCCTCACACGTGGTCAGCGGCGCCGAATTTCGCCTTCGACTTGGCCGCCCGCAAGACCACCGACGGCGACCTGGCCGGGCTCGACCTCGGTGACGTGGTAGGCATCATCAGCGGCGCCGAAAGGGTCGAGCCGGCAACACTGCAACGATTCGTCGATCGGTTTGCGCACTTCAATTTTCGGGACCATATGCTGCGTCCTTCATATGGCTTGGCGGAGGCAACCGTCTTCGTGGCGACAGGCACCTGGAGTGAATCATCGCCGGCGGTTCATTTCGACAGCGAGAAGCTGGGTGCGAACCGCGTTGCTCGGTGCGCGGCCGGGAGCGGCACCGCGCTGGTCAAATACCAACTGCCGCAATCCCCCACGCTGCGGATCGTCGACGTCGACACACATCGCGAGTGCCGGCCGGACGTGGTCGGCGAGATCTGGGTCCATGGCGACAATGTCGCCGAGGGCTACTGGCGCAAGCCGCCGGACGAGCAGCGCTGCTTCGGCGCAACGCTCGTCGGCCCTTCGCCGGGCACGCCGGACGGGCCCTGGCTGCGAACCGGCGACCTCGGTTTTCTCCACGAGGGTGAGCTGTTCATTGTCGGGCGCATCAAGGATCTGCTGATCATCCGTGGGCGCAATCACTATCCCGAGGACATCGAGACGACGGTCCAAGAGATCACAGGTGGCCGGGTTGCGGCGATATCGGTTCCGGTGAACAGCACCGAGAAGCTTGTCACCGTCATCGAACTCAAGAAGCGCGGCGACTCCCACGAGGACGCGACGCACTGGCTCACCTGTGTCAAAAGCGACGTCACCTCCGCGATATCCAACGCACACGGCTTGAACGTCGGGGACCTCGTCCTGGTCCCGCCCGGCTCGATTCCCACCACGACGAGCGGCAAGATTCGGCGCGCCGCCTGCGTCGAGCAGTACAGGCGGGACCAATTCGCCCGGTTGGACGCTTAGCGGGCCGCGCCGGACGCGCCCCGGAAAACGAATGCTTGTCACTGTCCTGGTCATGGCCCTGGCCGTCAGCATCGAACCGTTCCGGATCGGGATGACCGTGCTGATGCTCAACAGGCCCCGCCCCGCGCTGCAACTGCTCGCGTTCTTATCCGGCGGTTTCGTCATGGGAACGACCGTGGGTCTGGTCGTGCTGTTCGTCTTTCGACGCAGCCTGCTCGGGTCTACCTACTTCACGTTGCCCAAGGTCCAGATCCTGATCGGGTTCTTGGCATTGTCGATCGCTGTGCTGGTGGCCATCGACGCCCGCGGGCGGTTGGGTTCGCGCCCGGCAAGGTTGGCGACGCCGGGCAGGCGCCTGGTCAGCGGCGATTCGCTGTCGGTCGCGGGCATCGCCGGTCTCGGCATCGCGTTGCCGTCGGTCGACTATCTCGCGGCGCTGGCGGTCATCCTCGCCTCCGGCGCGGCAGCCCTGACCCAGGTGGCCGTGTTGTTGATGTTCAACGTGGTTGCGTTCGCGCTGATCGAGATTCCGTTGCTGGCTTACCTGTTGGCGCCGAGGGCAACCGCCAGATCGGTGGCCGCGCTGCACAACTGGATTCGATCGCGGCGGCGCCGTGACGTCGCACTTCTGCTGGCCGCGTTGGGCTGTGTGTTCCTCGCGGTCGGCGTGGCTGGGCTGTGAGTTGATTACGAGCGCAGGCGTCAGAAGCCGAAACCCAACTGGGCGGGTATATCGCTGACGAACGCCGCGTCGAGACGTCGCACCAACGCAGAGTCCTTGGCGCGCAACCGGTTCGCCGCGGCAAAAGCCGACGCGTGATGCGCGCCCAGATACAGACTGCCCAGCACGTCGAGGTCCATCTCGGCCTCGGCCGGCGCATCGGTGGTCGTGCATCGTGCGCGACCGTCCTCGATCTCCAGCGTGAACCGGCCGCCGTCGCCGCGGAACCCGTCGGACACCTCGAACACCGTGGACAAGTCCGCCCCGTAAGTACGGGCCTGAAGCGCGGCGGGAATGTCCATGATGCGCAGCCACAAATCGTCCTGGCGTCCGGTAGTGCGCGCCAGCCGGCTGTCGGCTAGCAGGTAGGGCAACGGGTCGGCCGGATGAGTATCGACGGTGACGGTCTCTATCAGGTCCAGCCCCAGCAGCGTCCGCCACAACGCGACGTGCGCGTCCGTGGTCACCGCCTTGAGCTCGCTCACGCGGGCGGTGCGCCGGTCGCCGCCGTGCACCCGGTACAGCGCGTAGCCATCGGGATGGACGAACGCAAACCACGGGGTGCCGCCGCGGCGGGTGGTCTCCCTGTCGGCCAGCAGCTCGTCCCACAAGGCCTGCGGGCGCACCAACCCACCCGGCGTGCGCCGGCGCCACCGCTCGTAGATGGCCGCGAGCGCCTCTTTCTGCTGCGCGGGTCTGACCAGGCGGACGCCGCCCGGATCGGGAGCGCCGTCGTGAAAGCGAGCGAAGCGGCGGTCGAGGGTCAGTTCGTGCTCGATGGTGGCCGGGCCGTAGCCGAACCGTCCGTAGATGCCGCCCTCGCTGGCCGTCAGCGCCGCCATCGGATACCCCGAATCGGCTATGCGCCTGTGCAATTCGGTAAACATCGCGCGCAGCAGGCCGCGCCGGCGGTGGGTCGGTGCGACGGACACCCCGCTGAGCCCGGAGGCGCGCAGTGCCGTTCCGCCGGGCACGGTGAGCTGCAGGTCGAGATAGACCGCAAACCCGACCACGGCCTCGCCTATCGAGTGGTCGCACACCACCACCGCAGCGTCGGGCGGCGTCAGAGCCCGGAACGCGGAGATCGAATCCGGATGCGTGGACACGCCGAAACTGGTGTCGTCCAACAGCAGGATCGCGGGCCAGTCGTCGTCGGTGGCCGTGCGCAGCGTCAGAGGCTCGGGCAACTCGGCGGTCACAGAATTCGACGGTGGCACAAACAACGGCCGATCGCACCCGAATATCGTGGGGCGGTGACCACACCGCTACGGGTAATTCAATGGGCCACCGGCAACATCGGGCGGCGATCGCTGCACGCCATCATCGGCAGACCCGACATGGAACTGGTCGGGGTGTACGCCCACGGGCAGGACAAAGTCGGCGTCGACGCCGCAGAACTGTCCGGCTGGCCGGAGCCGACCGGCGTAAAGGCCACCAACGACGTCGACGCGCTGCTGGCACTCAAACCCGACGCCTGTTGCTATAACCCGTTGTGGCCCAACGTCGACGAGCTCGTACGGCTGCTCGAGTCCGGAGTCAACGTGTGCTCCAGCGCGGCATGGATCACCGGCGGCAAACAGACGCCCGAAGACCGCCGGCGCATTGTGGACGCGTGCGAACGCGGCGGCTCGACGATCTTCGGCAGCGGCGCGCATCCGGGCGTCACGAACATGGTCGGCATGGTGCTGTCCGGCTGCTGCGAACGCGTCGACGAGATCCGCATCACCGAGTCGGTGGACTGCTCGACGTATGAGTCGGCGGGCACCCAGACCGCGATGGGCTTCTCCCAAGATCCGGACACGCCGGGTCTGGCCGAAAGCGTGCGGCGGGAAAGCGAGGTGTTCGCCGAGGCGGCCGCGATGATGGCCGACGCGATCGGGGCGACGCTGGACAAGATGACGTTTGACGTCGCGTTCACCGCAGCCACCGCCGACACCGACCTGGGCTTCATGAAGATACCCGCCGGCACAGTCGGCAGCGTCTACGGCTACCACCGCGGATGGGTGGGCGACCGCAATGTGGTCAGTGTCGGGTTTAACTGGATCATGGGTGAGCACGTGACACCGCCGAAGCCGCTCGAACATGGGCATGTCATCCAGGTATTCGGGCTGCCCAACATGCGCACGGTGATTCATTGCCTGCCGCCGAAGGACTGGGCGGAACCGGGCTTCATGGGTTTGGGAATGATCTACACCGCGATGCCGGTTACCAATGCCGTCCCCGCGGTGGTGGCAGCCAGACCGGGCATCGTGGCGCTGGCCGAGCTGCCGCCGATCACCGGCCGGGTGACCGGGACCGGATGAACGGTGCCGTGCTCTACGGTTTACGATACTTAGGCAAGCGAAGGGTCCGTTGACGGCGCGGACAACGGAGGCGAGTTTGCGCGAGAGGCCACGGTGGACCTGGAGGTGACGAGGTGAGTGCGATTGCCAGGATGGCCAAAAGGGCATGGATCCCCATCGTCCTGGTGGTCGTACTCGCGGTCTCCGGACTGATCGTGTCGCGGCTCCACCGCATCTTCGGTTCGCAGGACCTCAACGCGGGTGCCGGCGCAGGGATTGAGATCGTGCAGTTCAACCCGAAGGTCGTCACCTATGACGTCTGGGGACCCTCTGGGACCACCGCGAGCATCAACTATTGGGACGCGGAAGCCAACACCCATCAGGTTGACGGAGCGCCACTGCCGTGGTCCTACACGATCAGCACGACCCTGCCCGCGGTCAGCGCCAACATCATGGCCCAGGGCGACGGGGATCAAATCGGCTGCCGCATCACCATCGACGGTGTGGTCCGCGAAGAGAAAACCGCTGACGGCGAGAATGCCCAGACCTTCTGCCTGGTGAAATCAGCATGAGCACTGCGACGCCAAACCCCCACCCCCGCCGGCCCATCATCCCGCACACCATCCGGTGGTTGGCGTTGCCGATCATCGTGGGCTGGGTGCTGCTGACCGTCGTCGTCAACACCATCGTGCCGTCGCTGGAAGTCGTGGGCGAGGCACACTCGGCGCCGATGGCCCCGATGGACGCACCGTCGATGAAGGCGATGATGCGTCTGGGTCACAACTTCAAGGAATTCGATTCCAACAGCACGATCATGGTGGTGCTGGAAGGCCAGCAGCCGCTCGGTGACGCCGCGCACCGCTATTACGACGACATCGTCCGTCAGCTGCGCAAGGACCCCGAGCACGTGCAGCACATTCAGGACTTCTGGAGCGACCGCCTGACGGCGGCGGGCGTCCAAAGCGCCGACGCCAAAGGCGCTTACGTGATGCTGAACCTTGCCGGTAACCAGGGCACCACGCAGGCCAACGAATCCGTCGAGGCCGTTCGGGATGTCATCAAGCACACACCCGCACCGCCCGGCGTGCAGGCCCACGTGACCGGTTCTGCGGCGCTGTCCGATGACATGCACGTGATCGGTAACGCCAGCCTGGCCAAGATCACGTTGTTCACGCTGGGCGCGATCGCGGTCATGTTGTTTCTGGTCTACCGCTCCATCGTCACCACGGTGGTCCAGCTTTTCATGACCGGTGTCGCGCTGGCGTCGGCGCGAGGCATCGTCGCGGTGTTGGCCTACCACAACGCATTCGGGCTGACCACGTTTGCGGCGAACATCCTGACGATGCTGGCGATCGCTGCCGGCACCGATTACGGGATCTTCCTCATCGGCCGCTATCAAGAGGCGCGTCGAGCCGGCGAGGATCGTGAAACCGCCTACTACACCACGTTTCGCGGGGTGGCCCCGGTCGTGTTGGGATCGGGGCTGACGATCGCCGGAGCGGTGTACTGCCTCAGCTTTGCGCGGCTGCCGTGGTTCCACACGATGGGCGCACCGGCGGCGATCGGCATGCTGGTCGTGGTGGCGGCCGGCCTCACCCTGGGACCTGCGGTTCTCTTCGTGGGCAGCAGTTTTGGTCTGTTCGAGCCCAAGGGCGCGGCGCGGGGCCGGCTGTGGCGGCGCATCGGCACCGCCGTGGTGCGCTGGCCCGGACCGATTCTGGCGGTGAGTGGGGCGGTGGTGCTGGTCGGCATGCTGGGCCTGCCCAGCTATATCACCAGTTACAACGACCGCTACTACCTGCCGACCAGCGCGCCGTCCAATATCGGCTACGCCGCTGCGGACCGGCATTTCTCCCAAGCCAGAATGAATCCGGACATGTTGATGGTCGAGGCCGACCACGATATGCGCAACCCCGCCGACATGCTGGTGTTGGACCGGGTGGCCAAAAACGTGTTGCGCGTCCACGGCATCGTGATGGTCCAGGACATCACGCGTCCGCTCGGGATTCCGATCCAGCACAGTTCGATACCGTTCCAGAACAGCATGCAAAGCCAGATGCTCATGCAAAACATGGCGTTCCTCAAGGACCGCATGGCCGACATCCTCAAGATGGCCGACGAAATGCAGGTCACGATCAACTACCTGGAACGCATGCTGGACATCACCAGGGGGCTGTCCGACACCACACACGACATGTCCGGTGTCACCGACGACATGGTCGCCGTCACCGACAAAATACGGGACCACCTAGCGGATTTCGACGATTTCTGGCGGCCGATCCGCAGCTATTTCTACTGGGAAAAACACTGCTTCGATATTCCGATCTGCTGGTCGTTGAGGTCGATCTTCGACGCCCTGGACGGAATCGATCAGCTCGACGAACAGTTCGGCCGCATGTCAAAGGACATCCACAGTATGGATGCCCTGCAACGCGAAATGGTCGCGATCTTGCCGCCGCAGATCCAAAGCATGAAGACCACCCACGCGTTGACGCTGACCATGCACAGCACCTTCCAGGCGATGATCAACCAGATGGAGTCGATGAGCGACACCGCCATCGTCATGGGGCAAAGCTTCGACAATTCCAAAAACGACGACTTCTTCTATCTGCCGCCCGAGGCCTTCGACAACCCGGACTTCAAGCGCGGTCTGGTGCAGTTCTTGTCCCCGGACGGCAAGTCGGCCCGCTTTTTCATCACGCACCAGGGCGATCCGATGACGCCGGAAGGGATCTCGCGCGTCGACGCGGAGCGAACGGCCGCCCAGGAGGGGTTGAAGCAATCGTCGCTGTCCGATGCCAAGGTTTATCTCGGCGGTACGGCCGCGACGTTCCGTGACATGCACGACGGCGCCAAATATGACCTGATGATCGCGGTGGTGTCGTCGCTGACGCTGATCTTCATGATCATGCTGCTGCTCACCCGCAGCGTCGTTGCCGCGCTGGTCATCGTCGGCACCGCGGCCAGCTCGATTGCCGCATCGTTCGGGCTCTCGGTGCTCATCTGGCAAGACCTGTTCGGCATCAAGATCCACTGGATCGTGATGGCGCTGTCCGTCATCATCCTGCTGGCCGTCGGATCCGACTACAACCTGTTGCTGGTCTCCCGGTTCAGGGAGGAGATCCACAACGGCCTCAAGACGGGATACATCCGATCGATGGCGGGCACCGGTGGGGTGGTGACCGCCGCGGGTCTGGTGTTCGCGTTCACCATGGCCGCCATGCTCGGCAGCGATTTGCGGGTGCTGGGCCAGTTCGGATCCACGGTCTGCATCGGTCTTCTGCTCGACACATTGGTCGTGCGCACGTTGTTCATGCCTTCGATGGCCACGCTGTTGGGCCGCTGGTTCTGGTGGCCGCGGGTTGTCCACCCCCGCGGAGACCACGCCCGGCGCCGCCGGTCCGAACCGCTGAGCGAGGACACCGCGCCGCTACCGGTACCGGCCCAGCGCTAGCCTGCTACTTCGACGCACACGGCGAGCGCTCCGGCGCCGACGTGCGACGCGAGCACCGGGCCCAGGTCGGTCACGATCGGCGGTTCGCAGGCCGGCAGCCGCTCGGCCAGCGCGGCGACGACGGCGTCGGCGCCATCCGGGTTGGCGACATGATGCACCGCAAGCGTCGCGGAACGGTCCCCGACCACGTCGCCAACCCGGTCGATCATCGCCGCCACCGCCTTGCTGGCGGTGCGAACCCGTTGGGCCAGAACAAGTTTGCCGTCGTCGATGCGCAGCAGCGGCTTGAGAGACAGCGCGGTGCCCAGCCAGGCCGCAGCGCCGCCGATCCGCCCGCTGCGCCGCAGGTTGTCCAGCCGGTGCACGACGATGAAGCCGTGATTGCGGCTCACCGCGGCCGCGGCGGCCTGCGTGACGGTGTCGAGGTCGGCGCCGTCGGCCGCGGCCCGGGCCGCGGCCAGCGCGACGAAACCGGTGTTCATCGCTGTCGACCTCGAGTCGACGACCCGTATAGCAGGGCCGATCTCGGCGGCCGTGGCCTCGGCGGCGCCGACGGTTCCGGACAGCGCCGCCGAAAGGTGTACCGCCACTACCCCGTCGCCGCCGCTGTCGTTCAATGCCTGTCGGTACACCTCGGCAAGTTCGGCCGGGGTGGCCGCAGCGGTTGTTGCCCCGGGGCGCAGGTGAACGTCGTCGGGAACCTCATCAATGCCGTCGCGCAGGTCGGCGTCGTCGAGCAGGATGTGCAGCGGGACTTGGCGAATCCCCCACTTGCGCCGCAGGTCGTCGGGAAGGCGCGACGACGAGTCGGTGACGACTACGACGGGCATGGATCCACGCCGGCTTCGGCGAGTGCCTTGAGCATCAGCTCCGCAACCGCCTGGTGGGCCTCGAAATTCCAATGGATGCCGTCGGGATTGCCGCGGCCGCTCATGATGTGTTCGGCGACTGCGGCTTTCAGGTCGACCAGCGGAATGTCGTGCTGCTGCGCCCATTCGGTGATGGCGGCGGCCGTGCCGGACCGGCCGTGATGGGCCTTACCGTAGGTCTCGGCGATGTGCACCGACGGCAGCGACGCCACGATCGGGATGCCGGGGCGGTTGAAATCGATTGCGCCGCGGGTCGCTTCGAGGTATTCGGCGCTGAGGTGCGGCGGCAGTGCGGGCCGGGCGAACGGGGACAGCCGCGGCTGCAGCCAGCCGTACCCGTCGCGCACCCAGCGCCGCAGCCACGGCGGGCGCACGTAGCGGATCAGCTCGCGCAGCGCGGTCGGCAACACCGACGGCAGCGAGTCCATCCCGCCGGTGGCGAAGATCACCGCGCCCGCTTTCGGCAGCGCCGCCCAGGCCCGCGGGTCCTGGGTGGCCGCCCACCAGATGTCGCGGCAGGTCCAGCCGATGCGGCCGATCAGCTCGATCTCCCAACCCAGTTGCGCGCCAACAATATTGGGCCAGATGCGGGGGTCGTCGGCGGGCAGGCCGCCGGTCGGGCCGTAATAGGCCAGCGAATCGGCGAAGATCAGCAGCACCGGCCGCGACTCAGAGGACATCGTCTGCGACCTGTGCCGAAGCGTTCCACACGTCCAGGCGCCAGCGAATTGCGCCGAGATCGGCGCTGGAATCGCAGTCACCGGAGTGGCCGGACAATTGCGTCCAGCTGGCGTTGCCCATTCCGCCCAGCGCGGGCCAGTTTTCGACCGGCAGCCCCAGCAGTGCAGCGGTCAGCGCGGCGATCAGGCCGCCGTGCGCCACCAGCACCACCGGTCGCTCGTCGGCCCCCCAGTCCGGTTCGCCGGTGACCAGGTCGTCGATCAGCGGCATGCTGCGCGCGGCCACGTCGACCCTGCTCTCGCCGCCGTGCGGCGCCCAGTCGGCGTCCTCGCGCCAGGCCAGCCGGGCCCCGGGCGCGGCCGCGTCGATCTGCGTGTGCGTCATGCCCTGCCAATCGCCGAGATGCGTTTCGCGCAGCCGGTTGTCGACACGCAGCGGCAGTCCGGTGCGCTCGCCCAGCACCACCGCGGTGTCGTAGGCGCGCCGCAAATCCGAGGTGACGATCAGCAGCGGCTGATGCTTGCTCAGCACCTCGGCCGCGGCGACGGCCTGCGCGCGGCCCAGCTCGCTCAGCTCGGTGTCCAGCTGGCCCTGCATCCGGCTGCCGAGATTGAAGTCAGTCTGCCCGTGCCGCAGCATCAGCAGCCGGCGGATTTTCACGGCGTGCCCTCCAGGTTCACGTCCACCGTCGGGCAGTCGCGCCAGAGCCGGTCGAGGGAGTAGAAGTCGCGCTCGTCCTGGTGCTGGATGTGGACGACGATGTCGACGTAATCCAGCAGCGTCCACCGGCCCTCGCGGGCGCCCTCGCGGCGTGCCGGCTTGTAGCCGGCCCGGCGCATTTTCTCCTCGACCTCGTCGACGATGGCGTTGACCTGCCGCTCGTTGGACGCCGACGCGATCACGAAGCAGTCGGTGATGACCAGCTGCCCGGAGACGTCGATGACGACGACGTCGTCGGCGAGTTTGGCCGCGGCGGCACCGGCGGCCACCGTCGCCATGTCGATGGCTTCCTGGGTGGCCGTCACGTCTCGTCCCGGGGTTTGCGGTAGAGCTCGCGTTTGGAGATGTACTGCACGACGCCGTCGGGCATCAGGTACCACAGCGGCCGGCCCTCCGCGGCGCGGCGGCGGCAGTCGGTCGACGAGATCGCCAGTGCCGGAATCTCGAGCAAGGTGAGCGCATCGTCGGGCAGCCCTTCCAGCACGTCGGCCAGGTGTTCGCGGCCCAGTTCGTAGCCGGGCCGGCTGACCCCGACGAACCGCGCCATCGCGAACAGTTCCTCCAAGTCATGCCAGGACAGGATCGATGCCAGCGCGTCGGCGCCCGTGATGAAGTACAGGTCTGAGTCGGGGTTGAGCGTGTGCAGATCCCGCAAGGTGTCCTTGGTGTAGGTGAGACCGCCGCGGTCGATGTCGACCCGACTCACCGAGAACCTCGGGTTGGACGCGGTCGCTATCACCGTCATCAAGTAGCGGTCCTCCCCTGCGCTGACCTGCCGACCCTTCTGCCAAGGCTGGCTTGTCGGCACGAACACCACTTCGTCCAGATCGAACCGGTCAGCCACCTCGCTGGCCGCGACCAGGTGGCCGTTATGGATGGGATCAAACGTCCCACCCATCACTCCCAGCCGCCGCTTTCGCACGATTTGCCAGCTTACTGGAGCTCCCCCTCTCTGCCGCGACCGTGCGTGTCGCCGGGCGACACGCCGAAGAAATCACCGGGTTTGCGCACGCTCGCGGGGCGAATGGGGGCGCCTACTGTTAATCCTCGCCGAGGAATCTCCGGTTCGCCGCACTTGCGCGTCCGTGCAGCGGTCTCGTCCTGCCCGATGATTGCAAGCACGTGGATGCCGCTCGCCGTGAGCGGCTCGATCTTGCGGAGCCGACCGGCGCTAGCCAGGACGTCGGCGATCCAAGTGGATCACGCGAGGTCTACCGTGAGCGCCGGCAGGAGGGCCAGCTACATCGTCGACATGGCGTGCCGTGCGGCGAGCGTGCGCAGAAACGTGTTTCGACCCAGCGTGTCGACCGGTGACACGCACGCTCGCGGCTAAATGGGCAGCAGTTGGTCGATAACCGCGGCCAGCTGTTTGGCCGACCGGCATTCGTGCATGGTGATCACCTCTTGGTAGCGCGGCACCGCTGAATCCCCGCTGCCCCATAGGTGTTTGGGCTCGGGGTTGAGCCAATGCGCATGCCGGCTCGCGGTCACCATGTGCGACAGCACGTCGATGGCCGGGTCGCGGTAGTTGGTGCGGCCGTCGCCGAGCACCAGCAGCGAACTGCGCGGCGACAACGCATTGTGGAATTGGTCGGTGAACGACACGAACGCATTGCCGTAATCCGAATGCCCGTCGCGGGTGTAGACGCCGGCCTCCCGGGTGATCCGCTGGATGGCCACCGCCAGGTCGGCGTCGGGCCCGAACAAGTGCGTTACCTCGTCGGTGGTGTCGATGAAGGCAAACACGCGCACGCGCGAGAACTGTTGGCGCAGCGCGTGAACCAGCAGCAGCGTGAAGTGGCTGAACCCGGCCACCGATCCGGACACGTCGCACAGCACCACCAGCTCCGGGCGGGCCGGCCGCGGTTTGCGCAGCACCAGGTCGATCGGCACGCCGCCGGTGGACATCGAGCGGCGCAGCGTCTTGCGCAGATCGATGGCCCCCGCGCGGGCGCGGCGGCGCCGCGCCGCGAGCCGGGTTGCCAGGGTGCGGGCCAGCGGCGCGACCACCCGGCGCATCTGGCGCAACTGGTCACCGGAGGCGCGCAGGAACTCGACGTTCTCGGAAAGCTGTGGGATGCCATACATCTGAACGTGGTCGCGCCCGAGTTGTTCGGCGGTGCGCCGCTTGGTTTCAGCGTCCACCATCTTGCGCAACTGGGTGATGCGTTGTGCAGCCAGCGCTTTGGCGATCTCCTCCTGCGTCGGAGTGGGCTCGTCGCCGTACGGGGCGAGCAGCCCGGCCAGCAGCCTTCCCTCGAGCTGGTCCAGCGCCATCGCCTTGAGCGCCTGATACGACGAGTACGACGGGCCACGGCTGGAGCTGTATTTGCCGTAGGCCTCGACGATTTGGGCGATCATCGCGACCAACCGCTCGTCCATGTCGGCCAGGTCGGCGTTCTCGGTCAGCAGATCCACCAGCATCTGACGCATCGCCTCGACGTCGTCGGGCGGCAACTGCAAATCGGGAAGGGCGTCCTCGACCTCGTCCGTCACCACCGCCCGCGTGCCCAGCGCCGCCGGCCACCACAGGTCGAACATCGCGTCGTAGGTCTCGCGGTGGTCGGGCCGGCGCAGCACCGCACAGGCGATGCCCTCACGCAGCACCTCCCGGTCACCCAAGCCGAGCACCGCCATCACTCGACCGGCGTCCACCGTCTCCGACGGGCCGACCGAAATGCCTTGCCCGCGAAGGGCTTCCACGAACTCTACCAGATGGCCGGGCAGCCCGTGCGGGGCCAGCGGCTGGCTGGGACGAACGCGGCGAACGGCCATCAGTTCAAGCGAAGCTCTGCGCCAGCACGTTGCTGGTCGGACTGATGTTTGAGCACGACGCCCAGCGTGGCAGCGATCGTCGCGTCGTCGATGGTGTCCAGGCCCAACGCCAGCACCGTGCGGCCCCAGTCGATGGTCTCGGCCACCGACGGCAGCTTCTTGAGCTGCATGCCGCGCAGTACGCCGATGATGCGCACCAACTCGTCGGCGATGTGCGCCGGCAGCTCGGGCACACGGGACAGCAGGATTCGGCGTTCCAGCTCGGGGCTGGGAAAGTCGATGTGCAGGAAGAGGCAGCGACGTTTGAGCGCCTCGGACAGCTCGCGGGTGGCGTTGGAAGTCAGCACCACGAACGGCGCCCGCTCGGCGGTGATGGTGCCCAGCTCCGGCACCGTCACCGCAAAGTCGCTCAAAACCTCCAGCAGCAGGCCCTCGATCTCGATGTCGGCCTTGTCGGTCTCGTCGACCAGCAGCACGGTCGGCTCGGTGCGCCGGATCGCGGTCAGCAGCGGCCGCGACAGCAGGAACTCCTCGCTGAACACGTCGGTCTTGGTCTGGTCCCAGTCGCCCGAACCGGCCTGAATGCGCAGGATCTGCTTGGCGTGATTCCACTCATACAGGGCGCGGGCCTCGTCGACGCCCTCGTAGCACTGCAGGCGGACCAGGCCCGATCCGGTGGCCTGCGCGACGGCGCGGGCCAGCTCGGTCTTGCCGACCCCGGCCGGACCTTCGACCAGCAACGGCTTGCCCAGCCGGTCAGCCAGGAATACTGCGGTCGCGGTGGCGGTGTCGGGCAGGTAGCCGGTTTCGGCCAGCCGACGGCCGACGTCGTCGATGTCGGCGAAAAGGGGCACGGGCCGGGCGGGAACGGTCACGGGGATTCTCCTAGGGGACACGGGTGTGGCCGTCTCCCCAGACGATCCACTTGGTCGAGGTCAATTCCGGCAGCCCCATCGGGCCGCGGGCGTGCAGCTTCTGCGTGGAGATGCCGATCTCGGCGCCGAAACCGAACTGCTCGCCGTCGGTGAACGCCGTCGACGCGTTCACCATCACCGCGGCGGCGTCGACCCGTTCGGTAAACCGGTGTGCCGCAGCCATATTCGTGGTGACGATCGATTCGGTGTGTCCGGTGCCGTATTCGTTGATGTGGTCGATCGCGGCGTCGACGCCGTCGACCACCGCCACCGCGATATCCATCGAGAGGAATTCGCGGCGCAGCTCGTCGTCGGAGGCGTCGAGGTGCACGGTGACCCCGGCGTCTTGCAGCGCCCCGACCAGCCGGGGCAGGGCCTGGCCGGCGATCGCCGTGTCGACCAACAGCGTCTCGGCGGCGTTGCACACGCTGGGCCGCCGCGTCTTGGAGTTCAGCAGCACCCGCTCGGCCATCTCCAGGTCGGCGGCGCCGTCGACGTAGACGTGGCAGTTGCCGACACCGGTTTCGATGGTCGGCACCTGCGCGTCGCGCACCACGGCGTCGATCAGGCCGGCTCCCCCGCGCGGGATCACCACGTCGACCAGCCCGCGGGCCTGGATCAGGTGGGTGACGGTCGAGCGGTCCGAGCTGTCGAGCAGCTGGACCGCGTCGGCCGGCAGGTCCTCGGTGCGGAGCGCAGCACGGAGCACGTCGACCAGCGCGGCGTTGGATTTGGCGGCCGACGAGCTGCCACGCAGCAGTGCGGCGTTGCCGGATTTGAGCGCCAAACCGAACGCGTCGACGGTGACGTTGGGCCGGCCCTCGTAAACCATGCCGACCACGCCCAGCGGGACCCGCTGCTGGCGCAGCTGCAGCCCGTTGGGCAGGGTGTAGCCGCGCAAGATTTCCCCGACCGGGTCGGGCAGCCCGGCGACCTGGCGTAACCCGTCGGCGATGCCGTCGATGCGTTGCGGGTTCAGCGCGAGCCGGTCGAGCATGGCCTCCGGCGTGCCTGCGGCCCGGGCGGCGTTCAGGTCGTCGGCGTTTGCCCCGACAATCTGGTCGACGTGGGCCACCACTGCGTCGGCTGCGGCGCGCAGCGCGTGATCCTTGGCGACCGTCGGCAGCGTGGCCAGCGCCCGCGCGGCGACGCGTGCCCGGCGGGCGGCGTCGTGGACCTCTTGGCGCAGGTCGGGCCGCGGCGGTGCGTGCACACTCATCAGATCAGGGTATCGGGCGTCGAGGAACTGCGACGACACGGCTACCCGCGACGTGCGACGGGCCAACTCGTTGTGTAACCAGATGCGACTCCATAACGTCGGCGCAATGACGGCACGGATTTGCGTGGTGGGCAGCGTGAACATGGACACCGTCTTCGACGTCGAGGCGTTGCCGCGCCCAGGTGAAACAGTGCTGGCGACATCGGTTCGCACCACGCCCGGCGGTAAAGGCGCCAATCAGGCAGTGGCCGCGGCCCGCGCGGGTGCGCGGGTGCAGTTCGTCGGTGCGGTCGGTGACGATGCGGCGGCCGAGCGCCTGCGCGCACACCTGGCCGCGAACGGAGTTGGCACCGAAGGGCTGATCGCCGTGGCCGGGCCCAGCGGGACGGCGGTCGTGATGGTGGATTCCGCCGGCGAGAACGCGATCGTCGTCGCAACGGGCGCCAACGGCCACGTGACGGTGGACTCGGATGCGGTCCGCACGATCGTCGCCGAGTGCGATGTGTTGTTGCTGCAGTTGGAGATTCCGGTTGCGACTGCGGCGGCGGCCGCCCGGCAAGCGCGCGCGGCCGGCGCGGTCGTCATGGTCAACGCCTCACCGGCGGGCCGCGACCCGCACGAGCTGGCCGAGCTCACCGACGTGCTGATCGTCAACGAAACCGAAGCCGAGCACTGGGTTTGGCCGGTGGAACATCGGGTGATCACCCGCGGCGCCGCCGGCGCAACCTATACGGGCCCCGGGGAGAGCTTTGCGGTTCCGGCGCCGACGGTTAAGGCGGTCGACACCGCCGGCGCAGGCGATGTGTTCGCCGGTGTGCTGGCCGCCGGATGGCTGACCGGTCGCGACTACGCGTTGCGGCGGGCCTGCGCGGCCGGTGCGCTGGCGACGCTGGTGCCCGGCGCCGGGGACTGCGCTCCGCTGAGCAAGGCCATCGACGATGCCGCCGTCGGCGCCTGAGTTATCGTCCTGTGATGCCGAGCGCAGACAGCAGTCCACGCCCGCCCGAGGGCGATTGGTTGGGAACCAAGTTCCTGAAATTCACCCGCGAGGGCCCGTTCGCGATCGTCACGCTGGACCGGCCGCAGGCGCGCAACGCCATGACGCCGGCGATGTACTTCGGCATCCGCTACGCGGTCAGCCGGGTCAACGCCGACGCCGATTTGGCGGGGCTGATCATCACCGGCAGCGGTGATGTGTTTGCGCCCGGCGGCGATCTTGGCGGCGGGGGCGACGACAACTGGATGCAGTGGGGCTCGGCGCTGTCGCTGGATGTGACACCGTTTGACACGCTGCGCAAGTCGGCCAAGCCGGTGGTGTCCGCGGTCAACGGCCTGTGCCAGGGCGGCGGGTTGCAGATCGCGATGTGCAGCGACGTCGCGGTGGTCAGCGACCGCGCGACGTTCCGGGTGCCGGAGTTGTACCGCGGTATCGCCGACACCTACTACAGCCAGATGCTGGCGCGCATCGTCGGGCCGGTCCGCACCCGCGACCTGATGTTCACCGGGCGCACCCTGACCGCGGCGGAGGCCGTCGAGTGGGGCATGGTTGCGCGGATGGTTGCCCATGACGAGCTGATGGACGCCGCGCGCGACGTGCTGGCCCGGTGTTGTCGCACCGCGCCCGGCGCGCGACGGGTCGTCAAAGCAAGCCTGGACAACTACCTCGGGCTCTACGACCGGATCGGCATGGAGGCCAGCATCGAAGGGCCGGAGGCCGTCGAAGGCTTCCTTGCATTCAGCGAACGACGATCGCCGAACTGGGTACATCCCGATCTGCGGGTCGACGGCCGGTTGTGACCATGGCGTCCAGCGTCGAGTTGTTGTGGTGAAACGGCACGATCTCCCTCAACAACCCCACACTCGACGCAAAGGCCCTCACTCCTCGGGGATGTCGCGCTCGATCTCCTCGAGCCAGGCGCGCGCCGACATGTCCGACGGTGCTCGCCAGTCCCCGCGCGGGGACAGCGAACCGCCGTGCGACACCTTGGGCCCGTTGGGCAGTGCCGAACGCTTGAACTGGCTGAACGAGTAGAACCGCTGCACAAAAACATGCAGCCAGTGCCGAATCTCGCTCAACGAGTACGACGGCCGCTTGTCTTCCGGGAAGCCGGGCGGCCAGCTTCCACGGTCGGGATCGCTCCACGCGTGCCACGCCAAAAACGCGATCTTCGACGGGCGGAAGCCGAAGCGCAACACCTGAAACAGCGAAAAGTCTTGCAGCACATACGGTCCGACCTTGGCCTCGCTGCTCTGGATCTCCTCGTCCTCGCCGGCGGGCACCAGTTCCGGGGTGATTTCGGTGTCCAGCACCGACTGCAGCGTGTCGCACACCTCCTCGTCGAACTGTCCCGACGAAATCACCCAGCGAATCAGATGCTGGATCAGCGTTTTCGGTACCCCGCTGTTGATGTTGTAGTGCGACATCTGGTCGCCCACACCGTAGGTTGACCAGCCCAGCGCCAGCTCGGACAGATCCCCGGTGCCCAGCACGATGCCGCCCCGCTGATTGGCCAGCCGGAACAGATAGTCGGTGCGCAGGCCCGCCTGGACGTTCTCGAACGTGACGTCGTAGACCTCTTCGCCGCGCGCGAACGGGTGATCCATATTGGTGAGCATCAGCTTGGCCGTGTCGCTGATGTCGATCTCTTCGAACGTGACGCCCAGCGCCCGCGACAGCCTGACCGCGTTTTTCTTGGTGCGATCGCCGGTGGCGAATCCCGGCAACGTGAACGCCAGAATGTCGCTGCGGGGCCGGTTTTCCCGATCCATCGCCCGGGCGGCGACGATGAGCGCGTGCGTCGAGTCCAGCCCGCCGGAAATGCCGATGACGATCTTCGGGTAGTCCAGGGCGCGCAGCCGCTGCTCGAGCCCGGCAACCTGGATGTTGTAGGCCTCGTAGCAATCCTGTTCCAGCCGGTTCGCATCGGACGGCACAAACGGGAACCGCTGGGTCTCCCGCAGCAGGCCGATGTCGCCGCCCGGTGGATCCAGCCGAAACTCGATGCGGCGGAACGACGCTGCCAGTTCACGATGGTGGCGACGGTTGTCGTCGAACGTACCCATCCGCAGCCGCTCGGAGCGCAGCAATTCGAGGTCGACGTCGGCAACTGAGCGTCGTTCGCCTTTGGGGAAGCGTTCCGACGTGGCGAGCAGTACCCCGTTCTCCCAGATCATCGTCTGGCCGTCCCAGGCCAGGTCGGTGGTCGACTCCCCTTCCCCGGCGGCGGCGTAGACGTAGGCGGCCAGGCAGCGCGCCGACGCCGAGCGTGCCAGCAGGCAGCGGTCTCCGGCGCGACCGATCGTGATCGGGCTGCCGGACAGGTTGGCCAACACCGTCGCACCGGCCAGCGCCGCCTCCGCGCTCGGCGGGATCGGCACGAACATGTCCTCGCAGATTTCGACGTGCAACACGAAATCGGGCAGATCGGACGCGGAGAACAGTAAGTCGGGCCCGAACGGGGCTGCCACGTCGCCGATCCGGATGGTGCCGTTCTCGCCGTCTCCCGGTGCGATCTGGCGGCGTTCGTAGAACTCGCGGTAGGTCGGCAGGTACGACTTGGGCGCCACCCCGAGAATCGCGCCGCGATGGATGACGACGGCGGTGTTGTAGATGCGGTGCTGGCGGCGCAGCGGCGCGCCGACCACCAGGACCGGCAGCAGATCCGTGGAGGCCACGACGATGTCGAGCACCGCATCCTCGACGGCATCGAGGAGGACGTCCTGCAGCAGGATGTCCTCGATCGAGTAACCGGACAGCGCCAATTCGGGGAAAACGGCCAGGCCGACGCCGTCGTCGTGGCATTCCCGGGCGATCCGAAGGACCGAGGCGGCGTTGGCCGCCGGGTCGCCGATCGTGGTGTGCTGCGTGCAGGCGGCGACGCGGATAAAGCCCTGGCTGTAGGCGTTGTAGAAGTCCATCGTCCCCTCATTGTCGCCCGGCCGGTGTCAATAGTTGCCCATCGGGTATCAACTGATCATGAGCGACACCGCTGTGCTGGTCGTCGACATGCTGAACGGGTATCAGCATTCCGACGCCGAACTACTGATACCCAATGTCGAAGACATCATCGATCCGCTGGCCGATCTGGTCCGCCGGGCGCGTGAGCGCGACGACGTCGACCTGGTGTACGTCAACGACAACTACGGCGATTTCACCGCCGAGTTCTCCGACATCGTCGCGTCGGCGCTCGACGGCGCGCGTCCGGATCTGGTGCGCCCGATCGTGCCGGCCGAGGGCAGCCGTCAGGTGACCAAGGTGCGCCACAGTGTGTTCTATGCGACCCCGGTGGCGTATCTGCTGGGCCGTCTGGACACCAAACGGTTGATTTTGACCGGGCAGGTCACCGAGCAGTGCATCCTCTACAGCGCGCTGGACGCCTATGTGCGCCACTTTCCGGTCGTGGTGCCGCGCGATGCGGTCGCCCACATCGACGCCGAGTTGGGCGCGGCGGCGCTGAAGATGATGGAGACCAACATGGAAGCCGAGCTGACGACGGCGGCGGACTGTCTGGACTGAAGTGCGCGAGCGTGCGCAAACCCGGGAATTGTCCGCACGCCACTTGCGACACCCCACGCTCGCGTCGGGTGGTTAGGCTCGGACGGGTGGAATCCCCTGAGCTGGTTGCCGCGCTGGCCGGTCGCCGGGTGGCGGTGCTGACCGGCGCCGGAATCTCCACCGATTCGGGCATCCCCGACTACCGCGGGCCGGATTCGCCGCCCAGCAATCCCATGACAATCCGCCAGTTCACCTCCGATCCGGTGTTCCGGCAACGGTATTGGGCCCGCAATCATGTCGGTTGGCGGCACATGGACGACACGCTGCCCAACGCCGGGCATCGCGCCCTGGCCACGCTCGAGGAGGCCGGCGTGGTGACCGGCGTGATCACCCAGAACGTCGACCTGCTGCACACCAAGGCCGGCAGCCGGACGGTGGTCGATCTGCACGGAAGCTACGCGCAGGTGGCGTGTTTGCGGTGTGGGCTGACGATGTCGCGGGCCGCGCTGGCCGAGCAGTTGGAGGCTTTGAATCCAGGCTTTATCGAGCGAGCGGAGGCCGTCGGCGGGCTGGCGGTGGCTCCCGACGCCGACGCCGTCGTCGCGGACACCGCTTCGTTCCGCTACCTGGACTGCCCGTCATGCGGCGGGATGCTCAAGCCCGACATCGTCTACTTCGGCGAAAATGTGCCCAAAGACCGTGTTGCCCAAGCCTATTCGCTGGTCGACGGCGCTGAGGCGCTGCTGGTGGCGGGGTCGTCGCTGACGGTGTTCTCCGGCTACCGGTTTATCCGGCATGCCGCGGCGCGCGGCATGCCGATCGCGATCATCAACCGCGGCCCCACCCGCGGCGACGATTTGGCCACCGTCAAGGTCGACGGCGGCTGCTCGGAGTTGCTGACACTGCTGGCCGACGGGCTCACCGCCGCGAATTCGGCGCGATAATCAGCGCTAAGCGCAGACAATCGCGCCGAACTCACCAGCTGCATGGCATCTTGCGGATGCCGTGAATGAAGCTGCCCGCCAGGTATTCCGGATCGCCGGCCTCGATATCGGGTAGCTGCCGGAGCAACTCACCGAAGATGGCGCGCAGCTGCGCCCGGGCCACATGTGTCCCTAGGCAGTAATGCTGTCCGCCGCCGCCGAAACCGATGTGCGGGTTGGGGTCTCGGCTCAGGTCGAAGCGGTGCGGTTGTTCGAACACCCGGTCGTCCCGATTGCCGGACGCATAGAACATCGCCACCTTCTCGCCGGCACGAATAGTCTGGCCCCCCAGCTCGTAATCGGTTGCGGCCGTGCGCCGGAAGTTCATCACCGGCGAAGCCCACCGGATGAACTCCTCGACCGCCGTCCCGATGCGTTTGTCGAAATCCTCCCGAAGCCAGGCTCGTTGGTCCGGGAAGTCGGTGAGCGCCTTGAGGGCGTGGCTGGTGGTTTGGCGGGTGGTGTCGTTGCCGGCCACGGCGAGCAACACAAAGTACGCGGCCACGTCGGCGTCGGTCAACCGATCGCCGTCGACTTCGGCGTTGACCAGGCTGCTGAACAGGTCGTCGCCGGGATGCGCGCGTCGCTCTGCGGCCAGCCTGCCGGCGACCTGGTGCAGATACATCACGTTTTCGAACATGACCTCCAACGGGTTGCGACCGCCGAGAAAGACCGGGTCGGTTGTCGACACCAGGGCGTCGGCGGCTTGTGCGACGCGCTCGCGCTCGGCATCCGGAATGCCGACCATGTCCGACAACGTGCGCAGTGGCAGTTCCTTGGCGCAGTGCTCGACGAAATCGGCGCCGCTGCCGGCGGCGCGAAGTTCCTCGACGATGGTTTTCGCGTTCGCCTTGATCGAGTCCTCGATCCGCCGGACCTGCCGGGGGGTGAACGCGGCCGTAGCGAGCTTGCGCAGCATGGTATGCCTCGGCGGGTCCATGGCCAGGAAGGACTGAGTCGATTCGAGCACTTCCTCGGGATAGTTCTCGAACATCACGCCTTTGCCGGACAGGAACACGTCGTTGGTGCGGCTCACCGTGACGATGTCGGCGTGGCGGGTGATCGCCCAAAAACCGGAGTCGTCGGGATCGTTCAGCATGGCGTCTTCGACCGGTGGGTGCCAGCTGACCGGTCGTTCGGCTCGCAGCACGGCAAACGAGCGTTCCCGCTCCGCGGCAGTGGTGGACCAGAACGCGCGCGAGGACAAGTCGATCGGGTCGTAACGGCGGGCAGTCATAGCGGCGACGCTAAGCCTAGACATAGTGTCTAGTCAAGATGTCAGCTATTCTTTGATGCATGCCCTCGGTAACCCGCAAGCCGCAGGCCAAGCGGCAGGAGCGGCGCGAGCAGATCGAGCGGCGATTGCTCGACGCCACGGAGCGGCTGATGCGCGACGGCGCGAGCTTCACCGAACTGTCCGTGGACCGGCTGGCCACCGAGGCCGGTATGTCACGCGCCAGCTTCTACGTCTACTTCGAGGACAAGGGCGATCTGGTGCGCCGGCTCGCCGGCCAGGTCTTCGGTGATCTCGCCGACGCCGCCGAACGCTGGTGGGGCACGGCGTCCCGGCGCAATCCCGACGATGTCCGTGCCGCGATCACCGGCATCATCGCCAACTATCGGCGTCACCAACCGCTCCTGGTCGCGTTGAACGAAATGGCCGGTTACGACGCATTGGTCGGCGCGGCTTATCGCGATCAATTGGACTGGATTTCGGGGCGGGTGACCCGGGTCATCGAGGATGGCCAGGCCGACGGCTCCATCCGGCACACGCTGCCGGCGGCCACTACCGCCAAGGCGCTGACCTGGATGGTCGAGCGGACCTGTCAGCAGAACCTTCCGGGTTCACCGCCCGACTATGACGCCGAGTTGGCGCAGGCGCTCACCGAAATCGTCTGGAGCGCCTTATATCTGGAGCCCGTTCGGTAGCGCGAGCAGACACAGAATCGCACGTTCGGGCGCCGGATCGTGCGATTCTGCGTCTGCTCGGACGCTAGAAGGCGACCAGGTCGTCGGCGTGCACGGCTGGCCGACGCAGTTCGGCGGGCAGCTCGGACGTCGAGCGTCCCATCATCGTGGCCAGCTCGGCGGCGTCGTAGGCGACGACGCCGCGCGCCACCGTGGTCGCGTCCGGGCCGCGCAGCTCCACGACGTCACCGCCGTAGAAGCGGCCCGACAGCGCCGTGATCCCCGCGGGCAGCAGAGAGCGGCGTTGTCCGAGCACCGCGCGCACCGCGCCCTCGTCCAGCGTCAGCGAGCCGGCCGATTCCGCGGCGTAGCGCACCCAGAACCGTCGCGCCGACATGCGGTCGGGCCGCGCGGCGAACACCGTGCCCACCGAGGCGTCGGCCAGCGCGGTGGCGGCGTCGGCGGCGGCGGCCAGGAGCACCGGAACGCCTGCGTCGGCGGCCAGCATCGCCGAGGACACCTTCGACGCCATTCCACCGGTGCCCAGTTGGCTGCTCTGCCCGGCGATCACACCATCCAGGTCGGCCGGACCGGACACCTCCGCAATGAACCGCGCTGGCCCCTTGCGCGGGTCGGCGTCATAGAGACCGTCGATGTCGGAGAGCAGCACCAGCGCGTCGGCGCCCACCAGATGCGCGACCAGCGCCGAGAGCCGGTCGTTGTCGCCGAACCGGATCTCGTTGGTGGCCACCGTGTCGTTCTCGTTGACGATCGCCACCGCGTGCAGGGCCCGCAGCCGGTCCAGGGTGCGCTGAGCGTTGGTGTGCGAGACCCGCATCGAAATGTCGTGCGCGGTCAGCAGCACCTGCCCGACCGTGCGCTGATAGCGGGCGAACGCCGCGCTCCACGAGTTCACCAGCGCCACCTGCCCGACGCTGGCCGCCGCTTGCTTGGTCGCCAAATCGGTTGGGCGGCGCGATAATCCGAGCGGCTCGATGCCTGCTGCGATCGCGCCGGAGGAGACGATCACGACGTCGGAGCCGGCCTTCATCCGCGCCTCGATCGCGTCGGCCAGCCCGGCCAGCCGGCCGGCGTCGAACATCCCGGTGGGCGTGGTCAATGCGGTGGTGCCAACCTTGACGACGACGCGCCGCGCGGTCCGGATAGCGTCGCGCGCGCTCATGTTTGGTGCGCATTGGTCATATGCGCCGCTCCTCCTCATCGCTTCGCTCTGCATCGTCGCCGGCGCGACGTTGGCGGCGTGCGGCCTTGCGTTCGGCGGCCCCGACGCGCTCGGTGCGGTCCAGGCGCGCGTCGGTGCCGCGGCTCGACAATTGAACATCCACGCCTGCGGCTGTCTGGGGCTCCCAGTCAAATGTCATGTCGCCGATGGTGACTGCGCATCCCGGCTGGGCGCCGAGCCGCAGCAGTTCGTCCTCGACGCCGAGCCGAGCCAGTCGGTCACCCAGATAGCCGACCGCCTCGTCATTGTCGAAGTCGGTCTGCGCGATCCAGCGTTCGGGCCGCTCGCCGCACACCACGAATCCGCCCTGCCCGTCGGGCTGCACGGTGAAACCAGTCTCGTCGACCGGGACGGGGCGGATCACCGGCCGCCGTGGCACCACCACCGGCTGGGCCGCGTGATATTCGTCGACCATGTCGGCCAGCGCGAAGATCAACGGCTGCAAGCCTTCTCGCGTCGCCGTGGAAACCGAGAACACCGGCCAGCCGCGCTCGGCGATGTCGTCACGGACGAACTCGGCAAGCTCGCGGGCCTCCGGCACGTCGACCTTGTTGAGCACCACCGCCCGTGGTCGCTCGGTGAGGTCGCCGAGCGTCGAATCCCCTTGCAGAGTCGGCTGATACGCGGCCAGCTCGGCTTCCAGCGCGTCGATGTCGGAGACCGGGTCGCGGCCGGGATCCGCGGTCGCACAATCCACTACATGCACCAGGACCGCGCATCGCTCGATGTGCCGTAAGAAATCCAGGCCCAGGCCGCGGCCCGCCGACGCGCCCGGTATCAGGCCCGGCACGTCGGCAACCGTGTAGGTGCGCTCCCCCGCCGAGACCACCCCGAGGTTGGGCACCAGCGTGGTGAACGGGTAGTCGGCGATTTTCGGCTTTGCCGCCGAAATTGCCGACACCAAAGACGATTTGCCGGCCGACGGGAATCCGATCAGCCCGACGTCGGCGACGGTCTTGAGCTCGAGGGTCAGGTCGCGGGCTTGCCCCTTTTCGCCGAGCAGCGCGAAACCCGGCGCCTTGCGGGCCCGTGATGCAAGCGCAGCGTTGCCCAGCCCGCCGCGGCCACCGGCGGCAGCCAGGAAGCGGGTGCCGGCGCCGACCAGATCGGCGAGCAGTCGGCCGTCTTCGTCGAGCACGACCGTGCCGTCGGGAACCTTGACTTCCAGATCGGCGCCGGCGGCGCCGTCGCGGTTGCCACCCATCCCCTGCTTGCCGGACGGTGCGACGACATGCGGGTGGAAGTGAAAGTCCAGCAGGGTGTGCACCTGCGGGTCGACAACCAGGATGACGCTGCCGCCGCGCCCGCCGTTGCCGCCGTCCGGGCCGCCGAGCGGCTTGAATTTTTCGCGATGGACCGAGGCGCAGCCGTTACCGCCGGAGCCCGCTCGCGCGTGGATGACGACGCGGTCGACAAACCGAGCCATCGGGCTTCCTCTTACTCATCGAGTGCGAACACTCGCGACGCTTAGTCCCGGCCGGCCGGCACAATGCTGACGGTCTTGCGGCCCCGCTTGACACCGAACTGCACGGAACCGGCCGCCTTGGCGAACAGCGTGTCGTCGCCGCCGCGGCCGACGTTAGTGCCGGGATGGAAATGAGTACCCCGCTGCCGCACCAAAATCTCGCCGGCCTTGACGAGCTGGCCGCCGAACCGCTTCACGCCGAGCCGCTGGGCGGCTGAATCGCGGCCATTGCGTGAGCTGGAAGCGCCCTTTTTGTGTGCCATGTCGTGTCGCCTCCGCTGCTACTTGATGCCGGTCACCTTCAGGACCGTCAGCTGCTGACGGTGACCCTGACGCTTGTGGTAGCCGGTCTTGTTCTTGAACTTGTGGATACGGATCTTGGGGCCCTTGGTGTGCTCGAGCACTTCGCCGGTCACGTTCACCTTGGCCAGCGCGGCAGCGTCGGTGGTGACGTTGGCGCCGTCGACCACCAGCGCGACCGGCAGCGACACCTTGGCGCCGGGCTCGGAGTCGAGCTTCTCGACCTTGACGACGTCTCCGACCGCGACCTTGTACTGCTTGCCGCCGGTCTTGACGATTGCGTAGGTCGCCATCACGTCTGCCCTTCTTCGTCGGGATCTTCGGGCGCGCGTTACCCGGGGCTGCGCGCGGTGGGTCTGAGGGTTCGCCTAGCTGAGCCTGGCGACAACTGATCAAGGATACGTGACCAGCGGCTACAGGATCAAACCGGCTCAGTTCGGCCCGGTCAGTCCTCGTGGATTGGCGGCCCGGCGGGACGGGCCGCGGCGCGCCGCCGCCGTGGTCGCTCCACGGACGCGGTGACGACGGATTGATCAGCGGTGTCCTCCGACTCGTCGGAGTCGTCGTCGAGATCCTCGTCGTCGATGTCGTCGATGTCGTCGAGGTCTTCGTCTTCGTCTTCGTCGTCGAGATCCTCGTCGATGTCCTCGTCGATGTCCTCGTCGTCGTCGAGTTCGACCTCGTCCTCGTCGTCTTCGGTTTCGGTTTCGTCGAAGTCGGTGTCGTCCAGGTCCTCGTCCGCGACCTCGCGGGCAACGTCCTCGTCGGTCTGCGTGTCGGGTTCTTCACCCGGTGTCGGCGCCTCGGCATCCTCGGTGTCGCCGTCGTGGCGGCCGTTGGCGGCGGCCATCGCCTTGAACATCGGGTGCTCGCCGGGCGCGTGGGCGGGCACCTTGGCCACGGGCACCTCGTCGGCCTTGCCCTTCTTCGACCGCCGGCCCCGCCGGCCGCCTTCGGACTTGCGACCGGTCGCCGAGGTGGAGTCGACGGGGTCGGCGTGCAGCGTGATCCCGCGGCCGCTGCAGTGCGGGCAGGTGGTCGAGAACGCTTCGATGAGCCCGGTGCCCAGCCGTTTGCGGGTGAGCTGCACCAGGCCCAGTGAGGTGACTTCGGACACCTGGTGACGGGTGCGGTCGCGGGCCAGGGCCTCAGTGAGCCGGCGCAGCACCAGGTCGCGGTTGGACTCGAGGACCATGTCGATGAAGTCGATGACGATGATGCCGCCGATGTCGCGCAGCCGCAGCTGGCGCACGATTTCCTCGGCCGCTTCCAGGTTGTTCTTGGTGACGGTCTGCTCGAGGTTGCCGCCCGAGCCGGTGAACTTGCCCGTGTTGACGTCGACGACGGTCATCGCCTCGGTCCGGTCGATCACCAGGGTGCCGCCCGAGGGCAGCCACACCTTGCGGTCCATCGCCTTGGCCAGCTGCTCGTCGATGCGGTGCACCGCGAACACATCGGGCCCCTCCTGGCCGTCCGAGCCGGGCGCCTCGTATTTCGTCAGCTTCGGAAGAAGTTCGGGCGCAACGGAATTCACGTACTCGTTGATCGTGTTCCAGGCCTCGTCGCCGGAGACGATGAGCTCGGCGAAGTCCTCGTTGAACAAGTCGCGGATGACCTTGACCAGCACGTCGGGTTCTTCGTAGAGCGCAACCGCTGCCCCGGCGGCCTTTTCCTTGATCTCTGCTGCCTTGGCCTCGATCTGAGCCCACCGCTCCTGAAGGCGGTTCACGTCGGCGCGGATGTCGTCTTCTTTGACGCCTTCCGACGCGGTGCGGATGATCACCCCGGCGTCGGACGGCACCACCTCGCGCAGGATTTCCTTGAGCCGCTGGCGTTCGGTGTCGGGCAGTTTGCGGCTGATCCCGGTCGACGACGCGCCCGGCACGTACACCAGGTAGCGGCCGGCCAGCGACACCTGGGTGGTCAACCGGGCACCCTTGTGGCCGACCGGATCCTTGCTGACCTGGACGACGACGTAGTCGCCGGGCTTGAGGGCCTGCTCGATCTTGCGGTTGGCGCCGCCCAGGCCCGCGGCCTCCCAGTTGACCTCGCCGGCGTAGAGCACGCCGTTGCGCCCGCGGCCGATGTCGACGAACGCCGCCTCCATCGACGGCAACACGTTCTGCACGATGCCCAGGTAGATGTTGCCGACCAGCGAGGCAGAGGCAGCCGACGTCACAAAGTGCTCGACGACGATGCCGTCCTCGAGCACGGCGATCTGGGTGTAGCGGGCGCCGGGGTGCGGCGGCTCGGTGCGAACCTTGTCGCGCACCACCATCACCCGCTCGACCGCCTCGCGACGAGCCAGGAACTCGGCCTCGCTCAGGACCGGTGGGCGCCGGCGTCCCGCGTCGCGCCCATCGCGGCGGCGCTGCCGCTTGGCCTCCAGCCGGGTCGAGCCGTTGATGCCCTGGATCTCGCCGCTGTCCTTGTCGTCGGTGTCCTTGTCGGTGCGCGGGGTGCGCTCGTGCACCACGGTGTTGGGCGGGTCGTCGGGCGACGGGCCGTCGTCGGTGTCCTCGGCCGAGCCGGCCTTGCGGCGACGACGGCGCCGGCGGCGACGGGTCGCCGTTTCGGTCGCGTTGTTGTCGTCGCCGCCGTCGGTGTCGTCGCCATCGGCGTCGGCGTCCTGGTCGTCGTCGCCGTCGTCGGCCTGCTCGCGGCTGTCTCCTGCGCCCTGCTCACCGCGGCCGCGGCCACGACCGCGACGGCCCCGGCGGCGGCGCCGACCGGCCGGCCGGTCGGTCTGCTCCTCGTCGGTGTCGGCCGCGTCGTCGTCGTCCGCGTCGTCCTCGGAGCCCGCAGAGTCGTACCGGTCGTCGCCCACCTCGATCGGTTGCGGCGCGACGAACAGCGGCATGTATTCGGGGCGCTCGACCGTCGTCTCCAGCATCAGCCTCGACTCGGGTTCGGCCGCCTCATCGACCCCAGCGTGGGCCGCCGGCGCGGCGGCCAGCAGATCGCGCACCCGGACCGCGTCGGCGCGGTCCACCGTGGAATGCGCGCTGCGGATCCGGCCGTCCAGTTCGGTGAGCGCGTCGAGCACCCGTCTGCTGGTCGTGCCCAGCGCTCGGGCCAGCGAATGGACCCTCAGCCGGTCGGGCAGTTCCTCGCGCTGGGACGGGTCTTCTGGAAGGTCTGAGGATGGGGCACCGTCTATCACGTAATCTCCTCAAGCCCCCGGGCGCGTCGTGCAGACGCGGCCACGCGAGGGCTTCGCTATGTGCCCGGGTCACTTCTCCCGGGCTTGTGCTGGTCTCGCGCCGAGCGGCTCGTGTCGAACTCGCTTGGCGCCCGGTCTGAATGATGGCTGGACAGTCGGCGCCGCATCGCGGGTAGCGGTGGTCGCGCTTGTCGAAGTCTTCATTCGGGCGTCGGAAGCCGGTCCGGCGACGTTCACCCGTGCTCCAGTATCCCATACGGTCAGTCCGGGGCCGACCCCTCCGACGGGAAGACGCAGAATCGCACGATCCGATCGAGATTTGTGCGATTCTGCGTCTGTTCGCTAGGCCTGCGGGAACCACAGCGCGATTTCACGCTCGGCCGACTCCGCCGAATCGGAGCCGTGCACCAGGTTGAACTGCGTCTCCAGCCCAAAGTCGCCGCGGATGGTGCCCGGCGCCGCCTTCTCCACCGGGTCGGTGGCGCCGGCGAGTTGGCGGACCGCCGCGACGGCTCGCGGCCCCTCGACGATTGCCGCGACCACCGGCCCCGACGTGATGAACTCCAGCAACGGCGTGAAAAACGACTTGCCCTCGTGCTCGGCGTAGTGCCGGCGGGCCAGCTCGTCGGCGACGTCGCGTAATTCCAGGGCGGCGAAGGTCAACCCCTTGCGCTCGATGCGGCCGATGATCTCGCCCACCAAGCGCCGCTGCACGCCGTCGGGCTTGATCAACAGCAGAGTCCGCTCAATCATCAAGCGCCGCTCCTCCTCATCGCTTTGCTCTGCATCGTCGCCGGCGCGCATCGCGGACAGCGTACCTGGCGAATCACTCCGGAGGCCGCTGCTGGCCGGGCAAAAGGCCGCGTCGCTGCCGGCGCAGTACCTCGGCGCGGAAATAAGCAATCAGCGCCCACACCCCGGCGAAGAGCAACCCGATGAACCCGACCCCCGGATACACCAGAAACCCGGCAATCGCCACCGCCTGCACCGCGAGGTTCGCCCAGATGGCCCAGGACCGGCCCTGCACCCCGGCGAGCAGGACCAGCACCACCGCCAAGCCGATCAGATATGTCAGCGCGGCCGGCGTTAGGCCGCCGCCGACCGCGCCGACCACGGGCAGGGCAAGCAGCACCACGATCGCCTCGAGGATCAGCGTGCCGGCCATCACGCCGCGGAAGCTCTTCCACGGGTCCGGGGCGGTCACGCCGGATCCTTGCCGAACAATGTGCGGGCCGCCCCGGCGGTGACCACCGAGCCGGTGATGACGATGCCGGTTCCGGAGAACTTTTCGCCCTCGGCGCCGGCCTCGTCGACCAACGCGGTTGCGGTGTCGATGGCGTCCCGGAGGTCCGCCGCGGCGAGCACCCTGTCCGGCCCGAACCGCTGCTGCGCCGTCAACGCCAGCGACTCGACGTCCAGGGCCCGCGGCGACCCGTTGTGGGTGACCACGATCCGGTCCAGCACGGGCTCGAGCGCGGCGAGGATGCCGTCGACGTCTTTGTCGGCCAGCACGCTGATCACTCCGACCAGAAACCGGAAGTCGAACTCTTCGGCCAGTGTCTGGGCCAGCGCGGCGGCTCCGGCCGGATTGTGCGCGGCGTCGATGTACACCGTCGGGGCGCTGCGCATCCGCTCCAGCCGGCCCGGGCTGGTGACGGCGGCGAACCCGGCCCGAACAGAGTCGACGTCGAGCTGACGGTCTTTGCCGGCACCGAAGAACGCCTCGACCGCCGCCAAGGCCAGCGCCGCGTTGTGGGCCTGGTGTTCGCCGTGCAGCGGCAGGTGGACGTCGGAGTACACCCCGCCGAGACCCTGCAGCGTCAAAAGCTGCCCCCCGACGGCGATCTGGCGGTCGGCCACCGCGAACTCGGAATCCTCGCGGGCCACTGCGGCGTCGGCCCGAACCGATTGCGCCAGAAGCACTTCCATCACTTCGGGCCGCTGTCGGCCGATCACCGCGACCGTGTCGGACCCGGTGATGATGCCAGCCTTCTCGCCCGCGATCCCGGCGAGGTCGGCGCCCAGGTAGTCGACGTGGTCGATGCTGATCGGGGTGATGACGGCGACCGGCGCGTCGATGACGTTGGTGGCGTCCCAGCGGCCGCCCAGCCCGACCTCGATGACCCCGACGTCGACCGGCGCGTCGGCGAACGCAGCGAACGCCATCGCGGTGAGCACCTCGAACTTGCTCAGTCGCGGGCCAGCCTCCCCGAAAACACCAGCCTGCGACTGCTGGTCGATGATCTGCACGAACGGTTCGATCTCCCGGTAGGTCGCCACATACCGTGCCGGGCTGATCGGCTTGCCGTCGATTGCGATGCGCTCGACCGCCGACTGCAGATGCGGGCTGGTGGTGCGGCCGGTGCGCCGGTTCAGTGCGGTCAGCAGCGCGTCGACCATCCGCGCCACCGAGGTTTTGCCGTTGGTGCCGGCGATGTGAATGCAGGGATAGCTGCGCTGCGGGGAGCCGAGCAGGTCCATCAGCGCGCTGATGCGGGTCAGGCTGGGCTCGATTTTCGTTTCCGGCCAACGCTGATCGAGCAGGTGCTCGACCTGCAGCAGCGACGCGATCTCGTCGGGGGTGGGTGTTTCGGTCACATCGCGGCCAGGCGGCTGGTGATGCGGTCCACTTCCTCACGGGCCACCCGCTGGCGGTCGCGGATCTTGTCGACGACGGCCGCGGGCGCCTTGTCCAAGAAGGCCCTGTTGTCGAGTTTGGCGCTGGTGCCGGCCAATTCCTTTTGCGCGGCGGCCAAATCCTTTTCCAGGCGCCGTCTTTCGGCATCCAGGTCGATGGTGCCCGAGGTGTCGAGTTCGACGACGACGGTGCCGCCCTCCAGGCGCACCTCCAGGGAAGCCGACGGGCTGAACTGCTCGCCAGGCGCGGTCAGCCACGCCAGCGACGTCACCGCACCCACCTGGGTGCCGAGATCGGCGTCGTCGATGCCGGAGAGCCGGGCCGGCACCTTCTGCCGATCGGCCAGACCCTGGTCGCTGCGGAACCGACGGACCTCGGTCACCAGCTTCTGCATATCGGTAACGCGTTGTGCGGCAACGGAATCCAATGCGATACCGGACGGCTTGGGCCAGTCGGCGATCACCAGCGACTCCTGGCCGGTCAGAGCCTGCCACAGCGCCTCGGTGATGAACGGGATCACCGGGTGCAGCAGCCGCAGCAGCGTGTCCAGCACCGCGGCCAGCACCGCGTTGGTGTGCGCGAGCCCCTCGGCCAGTTGCGTCTTGGCCAGTTCGACGTACCAGTCGCAGAACTCGTCCCAGGTGAAGTGGTAGAGCGCCTCGCACGCCCGGCTGAACTCGTAGCGGTCGAACGCCGAATCCGCTTCGGCGCGAACCTCTTCCAGCCGGCTCAGGATCCAGCGGTCGGCGTCGGTCAGCTCCTCGAGGTCGGGCAGCGGCGCGACGGCCGCGCCGTTGAGCAGCGCGAACCGGGTGGCGTTGAACAGCTTGGTGCCGAAGTTGCGCGAGGCCCGGACATGGTCTTCGCCGATGGACAAATCTCCGCCAGGGCTGGCGCCGCGGGCCAACGTGAAGCGCAGCGCGTCCGCGCCGAACTTCTCCACCCAGTCCAGCGGGTCGACGCCGTTGCCCTTCGACTTGCTCATCTTGCGCCCGAACTCGTCGCGGATCAGCCCGTGCAGGAACACGTCGGTGAACGGCACCTGCGGCCCGCGACGCCCGCCCAGCGTGATCGCGTCGTCGTCGCCGACGAAGGTGCCGAACATCATCATCCGGGCCACCCAGAAGAACAGGATGTCGTAGCCGGTGACCAAAACGCTTGTCGGATAGAACTTTTCCAGCTCAGGAGTGCGCTCGGGCCAGCCCATGGTGGAAAACGGCCACAGCGCGGAGGAAAACCAGGTGTCCAGGACGTCGTGGTCCTGCTCCCAGCCCTCGGGCGGGGTTTCGTCGGGCCCGACGCACACCTGCTCGCCGTTGGGGCCGTGCCAGATCGGGATGCGATGCCCCCACCACAGCTGCCGGGATATGCACCAGTCGTGCATGTCGTCGACCCAGCCGAAGAAACGCGGCTCCAGGCTGGCCGGGTGAATCACGGTGTCGCCGTTGCGCACCGCGTCGCCGGCGGCCTTGGCCAGCGATTCCACTCGCACCCACCACTGCAGCGACAGCCGCGGCTCGATCGGCTCGCCGGTGCGGTCGGAGTGCCCGACGCTGTGCAGGTAAGGCCGTTTCTCGGCCACGATGCGGCCCTGCTGCGCCAGCGCCTCCCGCACGGCGACCCGGGCCTCGAAGCGGTCCATGCCGTCGAATTGCGTTCCGGTATCGGAGATCCGGCCCCTGCTGTCCATGATGGTGGGCATCGGCAGCTCGTGGCGCAGGCCGATCTCGAAGTCGTTGGGGTCATGGGCCGGCGTGACTTTGACTGCGCCGGTACCGAATTCGGGGTCGACATGCTCGTCGGCGACGACAACGAGCTGGCGGTCGACGAACGGGTGGGGCAGGGTGGCGCCGACGAGGTCGCGGTAGCGTTCGTCGTCGGGATGCACCGCGATCGCGGTGTCACCCAGCATCGTCTCCACCCGGGTGGTGGCCACCACGATGCTGGGCCCCTCGGGTGAGCCGTAACGGAACGACACCAGCTCGCCCTCGACGTCTTCGTAGCGGACCTCGAGATCGGAGATCGCGGTTTCCAGTTCCGGCGACCAATTCACCAGCCGCTCAGCCTGATAGATCAGCCCGGCGTCGTAGAGCCGCTTGAAAATCGTGCGCACCGCGCGGGACAGGCCCTCGTCCATGGTGAACCTGTCGCGGCTCCAGTCCACCCCGTCGCCGAGCCGGCGCATCTGCGCGCCGATGGTGCCGCCGGAGTCACGCTTCCAGTCCCACACCTTGTCGACGAACAGTTCGCGGCCGAGGTCCTCTTTGGTCTTGCCGTCGACGGCGAGTTGCTTTTCCACCACGATCTGGGTGGCGATGCCGGCGTGGTCCATGCCCGGCAGCCACAACACCTCGTAGCCAGCCATCCGCTTGCGGCGGGTCAACACGTCCATCAGGGTGTGGTCCAGCGCGTGGCCCATGTGCAGCTCGCCGGTCACGTTGGGCGGCGGCAGCACGATCGAATACCCGGGTTTGGCGCTGGTCGGATCCGCTGTGAAGTAGCCGGCGTCCACCCACCGCTGGTAGATGGTGCTCTCGACCGCGCCCGGATCCCAGGACTTGGGCAGGGCATCGGCGGCGCGGCTCGGGCTGGTCACCGGTCAATTCTATGGAGGGCGACGGCCCGCCTCGACCTCCGCCCTTGTGGGGCGCGTTACTTCTTGCCGAAAAGTCCGCCGAGGATATCGCCCGCTTTGCTGCCGAGCACGTCACCCAAGACGCCGCCCAGCGACTTGTTGCGGCTACCGGACATGCCGCCGAGGATGCTGCCCAGCACCTCGTTGAGCGCGCCGCCGGAGGCCTTCTCCTCGGTCGCGGCCGGCCCGCCCTTCTGCGTCATTTGCTTGCCGATGTAGGCCAGCACGATCGGGGCCAGGATCGGCAACAACTTCTGCATCAAATCGGCATTGCCGGCTCCGGAACCCGAGAGCGCCGCGGCGACCTGGCTGGTGTCGTTGCCGCCGAAGATCTTCGCGATCGCCTGCGCTCCGGCGTTCTCGTCAACTTGGTCGACGCCGGCGCCGGTGTCCATCAGACCTCGGGCCGCGTGGCTGCTGACCTCCGACTCGATCGCCGAGGCGTTGTCGGGATCCTGAGCGCTCTGCTGCACACCGCCGACCAGCACCGGCACCAGCAGTTGAACCGCGTTGTTCACCTCGGATTCGTTGACGCCGAGCTTGCCTGCAATGTCACTCGTGGGAATTTGGGCGAAGAGATCGTCAAGGCCGGCCATGGACCCGTCCACCTAACGTTGCTGGGATGTTGTCGTCATTCGGTGACGACAGTAGTCCAGTTGATCTTGCCGGACAGCGGTTCAGCGCAGCTCAATTCAATCGCGCGGTTGTCAACGTCACGCCTGCGGCCGGTAACCGCGCCAACAGTGCGTCACCCATGGCGGCCGCCGGTGTGAGCACCCCGCGCAGGTCGGACAGCTTGTCGCGGTCCAGCCCCAGCGCCAAACCACTCTCGCCGAGCAGCACCGAGGTCGCCTGGTATCCCGGGTCGCCCTGCTGCGCCATGGTCGCCACATAGCGCGCACCGGTGGTGGTGGTCGCATATGTCTCGACGCGGTAGTGGCCGCGCTCGCGAACTGCCTCGCTGGGACCGGTGCCCGGTTTGGGCGCCAGACGCTCCACCACCCGGCGCGGCAGCAGCCGGAAATAGCGGTTGCCCAGTCCGAACATTACGTTGGTCACGCCGGTGACCATCGCCGACGCCGCGGGCGCGACGAGCGACGAGCCCACACTCATGTGTTCGCTGTAGCGGAATTGCCTGCCGTACGCCCAGTCCAGTAGTGCGTTGCTGCGCCGCACAATTCGGGTGTTGTACGGCGCCATCAGGAATCCGGCGGTCCAGCTGCCGGCCAGCTCCGGCGCGATGTCGCGGCCGCGGCGCCACGGCAGATCGGGCTGCCGGCCGAGATCGGGTTCCGCGCCGCGGTCGGGACTCAGTGTGTAGGGATCGGCGATTTGCCGCCGCGCATCCGGGTCGCTGGACGCGGTCTGCATCATCTCCATCCCCGAGGCGATGGTGCCGCCGGAGAGCCCGCCGGAGAAGCGCCGCAACACGAAGTCGGTCTCGGCAAGCTGCCCGGTGCCGTCGTCGCTGACGGCCCGATACAGCGCGTACACCGTCAAATCCGAAGGGATGGAATCGAATCCACAGGCATGCACAATCCGTGCGCCGGTGTCGGCGGCCTGCTTGTGGCACAGGTCGATGCTGTTGCGCACGAACATCGCCTCGCCGGTCAGATCGGCGTAGTCGGTACCCGCCGCGGCGCAGGCGCCGACCAGCGGCAGCCCGTAGCGGGTGTACGGCCCGACCGTGGTGATGACCACCTGTGTCCGCGCGGCGATCGCATCCAGCGTGGACGGCGCCGAGGCGTCGGCCTCCAGCAACGGCCAGGATTGGCCCGCAGCGCCCAGGGTTTCGCGCACCTTGGCCAGTCGTTCCGTGGAGCGGCCGGCAAGCGCAATGCGGGCGTCACCGCCGGCGCGGGCCAGGTATTCGGCGGTCAGCTTGCCCACGAAGCCGGTCGCCCCCTTACAGCACAATGTCGAACTCGCGCGTTTCCGTCACGAGCGCGACGCTACTCCAAGGACTTCGGGCAGTTCGGCGGTCTCCCCGCGCACGTGTTCGGCCAGGAACGCCAGCACCACCTGATACCAAATCTTGGTGTGCTGCGGTGCCAGTACCCAGTGGTGCTCCGACGGAAAATACAAGAACCGGTGCGGGCTGGTGCCGTCGTCGGCGGCGGGCAGCCCGGACTGCGCGAGCAGCTCGTACCACAGCCGCAGCGCTTCACCGATCGGTACGCGATAGTCCTTGTCGCCGTGGATGATCAGCATGGGCGTGGTGATCCGCTCGACGAATCGGTGCGGTGAATGGGCGGCGGTCATCTGCGGGGTCATCTCGCGGCGCCAGTAGTAGGCCACATCTGTGGTCGGGCCGAATTGGTCCAGGGCCCACAGGCTGGCGTGGCTCACGATCGCGGCGAACCGGTCGGTGTGGCCCGCCACCCAATTGGCCATGTAGCCGCCGAACGACCCACCCATCGCGGCCGTGCGGGTGGCGTCGACGCGCGGGTGCCCACAGGCGGCGTCGACGGCTGCCATCAGGTCTTCGAACGGCGGCCCGCCCCAGGCGCCCCAGCCACGCTGAATGAACGCCTGTCCGTAGCCGGTGGACAGCGCCGGGTCGGGCAACAGCACGGCGTAACCCTTCGCGGCCATCAGCCACGGGTTCCAGCGCCACGACCAGCTGTTCCAGCTGCCCAGCGGCCCGCCGTGGATCCACAGCAACAACGGCGCTGGCGCGGTGTCCTCGGGCAGGACCAGCCAGGAGCGCACCGCGGTACCGTCCGCTGCGGCCACGTCGAGCTCCGTCAATGTCCCTGGCAGCGTGGGCAATTCGGTACACGGCAGCACGGTGATGGCGCCGTCGGGATCGATTCGCACCGGGTGCGGCGGCGTCGCATAGGAGCTGCGCAGTGCGTACAGCACCCCGCCGGGTGCGGCGACGACGTCGGTGTAGCCGAAATCGTCGTCGGTGAGTTGGGTGACTCCCGAGGTGGCGGTGTCGACGGCGAAAATCGGGATCCGCCCGGCCTGGTCGGCCGTCACGATCAGCGTGGCGCCGTCGCGCGACCAGGTCACCGAGGACGGCCAGCGGTCCCAGTCTTCGGCCAGCGTCACCGGCTTCTCACCGGACCGTAAGCATTGCAACGTCGTTCGGGGCGCGCGCTCGGGGGTGGAGATGGTTTCGCGGGTGAACGCCACGGCCGCTCCGTCGGGCGAGATCGCGGGATTGCCGAGGTCGGCGTCCGGATCGTCGGCGATCACGCTGCGTTCGCCGGAGGCCAGCTCGACGCGCACCAGCACGGACCGTTGCGCGGGCCCGGGCCCGGGCACCCGCCACGTGGTCACCAGGAACCGGCCGTCGGCGCTGATGTCGAACCCGGCCTCGCGCAGCGCGCCACCTGGATTCGGGGTCAGGTCCCGCGGACCGGACGCATCGAAGAAGTGCGGTTGGTCGGGGCCAAGATCCTTGTCCCAGAAGCGAACCGGAAACCCGTCGTGCAGGATCGCGGTCACCTTGGCGTCTTTGCGCAGATCCCGCAGCCGCCGATCGCCGTCGACACCGTCGGCCGACGCCAACAGCGGCGCGGCGACCACGGCCGCATCGGCGCCGCGCGCAGTGCGCACCGCGGTGACTCCACCGGGCATGCTGAGCACCTCGACCGCTTCCCCGCCGGCGGCAGGCAACCGCCACAGCGAGGCCGGCGGTCGGTCGTCATCGGATGTCGGACGCGACGACACGAACAACAGGTCGCCGTCGGCGGTGAACGCGGGCGACGACTCACCATGCGCACCGCGGGTCAGCCGGCGCGCGGGCGCCCGGCCGGCCGGGTCGACTTCCCAAACCGCGCTGACGTACTCGGCGCGCTTGTCGTCGAGTTCGGCGACCATGGTCACCAGTCGGGACCCGTCGGCCGACACTGCCAAGCCGGAAACCCGCGGTAGCGCCAGGTAGTCGTCGAGGTCGTCGAATGCCGTTGCAGTCATCCGTCTTGGGTAGCACAGGCGCGCACCCGATAGGTTCGGCCACATGGCGCAACGCATCGCCGTCGTCGGCGCGGGCATCGCGGGTCTGGCCAGCGCGGTGGCGCTACAGCGCTGCGGCCGCGAGGTCTCGGTGATCGAAGAACGCACCGACACGTCGGCGGGGGCCGGGATCAGCATCTGGCCCAACGCGCTGGCCGCGCTGGACCACATCGGGGTCGGGGACGCGGTTCGCCAGGCCGGTGGCCGCGTCACCGCCGGTGCGCTGCGCTGGCGCGACGGCTCATGGCTGCGCCATCCCGCCGACGAAAGATTAGTCACCGCTCTCGGGGAGCCGATGGTGGTGGTGCAGCGCTCGATCCTGCGGGACATCCTTGCCGGTGCGCTGGCGCCCGGCACCGTGGAATACGGGCTGTCCGTCACTGGTCTCGCGGTCGACGGAGACGTTCGACTCGAGCTGTCGGACGGCACGGCCCGCACGTCCGATGCCGTCGTCGGCGCCGACGGGACACGCTCGGTGGTGGCGCGGCACCTCAACGGCCCGCTGACAAACCGCTACGCGGGCTATACCGCCTGGCGGGGGGTCGCCTCCTGCACCATGGACCCGGAGTTGGCCGGCGAGACGCTCGGGCCCGGGGTGCAAACCGGCCACGTCCCGATGGGGCCCGACCGCACCTACTGGTTCACCACCGAACGCGCGCCGGAAGGGCGGGTGTCGCCCGGCGGCGAGTTGGCGTACTTACAGCGAAAGCTGGCCGGCTGGCCCGAGCCCGTCCCGGGCATGCTTGCGGCGACGGCACCCGCCGACATCTTGCGCAACGACCTCTATGACCGCCGTCGTGCCCGATGCTGGGCCCGCGGCCCGGTCGCGGTGGTCGGCGACGCGGCCCATCCGATGCGCCCACATCTGGGCCAGGGCGGGTGTCAGGCACTCGAAGACGCCGCCGTGCTGGCCGCCTGCGTCCGGTGGGCCGGCGACCTGCCGACGGCGTTCGCACGGTTCGGCGTCTTCCGGCGACGACGGGTCACCTCGATCGTCCGGGAGGCGGCGTTGATCGGCCGGGTCATCAACGCCCGTCCCGCGGTGCTGAGCGCTGTCGCTGCGCGGGCCAGCGTGCTTATCCCGGAGGTGGTGCTGAACCGGCATCTGGCGTCGGTCGCGGCCCGGTCGGCGTTCGTGTTGCCGGCCCCGGAATAGACGACGGTGCCGGGCCCGAAGGCCCGGCACCGTGTTGTGTAGCCGTGAGGTCAGCCGCGCCGGCCGCAGACCGGCCAGGCGCCGATGCCCTGCGTACGCAGAACGTTTTCGGCCACCCGGATCTGCTCCTCGCGGCTCGCGTTGGCCGGGGAGCCCGAGCCGCCATTGGCACGCCAGGTGCTCGGGGTGAACTGCAGACCACCCACGAAGCCGTTACCGGTGTTGATAGACCAGTTGCCACCGGACTCGCACTGCGCGATCGCGTCCCAGTTCACGCTGTAGGCCTTCTTCACCGGTGCGGGAGGCGCCTCGGGAGCCGGAGCGGGCTCCTCAGGAGCGGCCTCCGGGGCGGGCGGCGCCTCGGGCGCCGGGGGCAGGTCCTCGGGAGCCGGGGGCAGGTCCTCGGGTGCTGGAGGCAGGTCCTCCGGAGCCGGAGGCAGGTCCTCGGCCGGTGCCGCGTCGCGCATGGTGCCGAGGGCGGCGTTCGAGTCCCAGGCCTCGCCTTCCGCGTAGGCGGTCGCGGCAAAGGGCGCGAGCGGCGCAGCGGCAAGCGCCCCGGTGATAGCGGCCATGATGAGCGTCTTGTGGACGTTCTTCAACATCGTTCCTTTCGCGGTGCGCGCGCCAAAGCAAGCCCACGAATGTGGGCCTGGGGTGCCTGTGCAGGCTGGTTGGTGCTTTGGAACGTGCCGTCTCGTTCAGGCACGACAGCGGGGGCGTGATCCGCCCGGCGGGCTTGCGCCCGATGGCTGCGCGACGGCCGTGCCGCTCGCAGCCCCGCTCACACGCGGGTCCGTGGATTCGATTTTGGGTTGGCCGTTTTAGGGCCGACACGGACCGTACGAGACCGGATTGCATTCGTCACGTCACGCGACACGCATATCTCGGTTCGATAACGTCCAGATTATCCGTGGCGCAGATAATTGTCTTCCCAGGTCACGGATATCTTTTTCGCAGACGTCAAAGCGGCAAAGCAAGCGGCGCGCCGTGAGCCAAATCACGCATAAATTGTGAGCTGGACCACGGATTTGCCCTGGGTCAAACTGCCGATTTCGCGGCTGACACGGTGTCAGCAGGGCCGTGCGCCTTGCGCGCCGGCTTTTGCGCTGACTCCACACAATTCGCCGCCCTGGGCCGGGGCTTTGGTTGTCTCCATGTGCAGGGCACTCCTAAACCCGCTGCGCTGCATACATTTTCATCTCGGACTACGCCCAGACTTGGGCTGTACCAGCGGTGTCAGCATTGGCGAGCGCTAACTATGCTACGCCACAACGGATTTCGTAACTGTTGCGCTGCTCACGACGAAAACCCGCGAACCTGCGCTGACACCGGCCGAGGCCGCACTGGATACTGACTCGCCGCGCAAGACGATCGAATTTCCTCGGCTCGTATCGGCGGCGGCCAACGAGCCGCGAACGCTCTTGAGTAGGCTTCTACGGCTGCAATCCCTTCTGCCGCAAGGGATATCAGCCGGCCCTCCACCGACCCTCCGTCAAATCCAGCCCGGCAAATTTTTGGCGCCAATAGCCGTTTATTGTAATTCTGGCGGCGAATTAGTCAGCGTTTGAGCCGGGAATTTACACAAGAATGGCGGCAAGGAGTCCGAATTGTGCGCGGCTCAGCGGCTGGACTGCACCAGCTTGCGCAAATCGTCCGCAGAATTCACATTGCTCAGCGGCCGGGAGTCGGGCACCACGATCCGTTGAGCGTCGATGCCATCGACCAGCGCACGCATGGTGCGTTCGCCGGAGGCCACCAGGGCGTCGATCCGGTCGGCCAGGTCGGTCCGGTATACCGCGGCCAGGTAGTGGTCGCGGCCGTCCCACGGCAAGGTCACCTCGGCGTCTACCTCAGCGGCCCGGTCGGCCAGCATGTCGATCAAATCGACCGTCAGCAGCGGCATGTCGACGGCGCACACGAATGCCCGCTTTGCGCCGGCCTCGAAAGCCGCCCGAAGTCCGCGTCCGGTAGCCAAAAGCGGCCCCAGCCCGCGGACTTCGTCGCGCAGGACGTCCGCCGGCAGCTCCGGCAGCGGCTGTCCCGGGGCGGCGACGACGAACACCGGCTGGCAACGCTTGCCGACAATCCCGACCACGTGCTCGACCATCGTCGTGGCGCCATCGGAAGCCGCAATCTCCTCGGGTACTGCAAGAGTGGCCTTGTCGCGTCCCATCCGCCGGGATGCGCCCCCCGCCAGCACTACCCCTGCTAACGAGCCCGGAGCGGCTGCCACGTCAGGCGACGGTCCAGGTGTCGCGCCCCCGCAACAACGCTTGCAGTGCGGCGCGATCCGCCGGGGCAGTCGCCGCCGAGGCAGTCACCTGCGCGCGTGCGGCGTCGTCGTACGTGGGCCGGCTGACCTGACGGAAGATGCCCATCACGGTGTGTTCGAGGTTCTGGTCGGACAGCCGCGACAACGCGAACGCGTAGGCCGAATCGGTGGTGTGCGCGTCGTGCACGACGATCTCGTCGGCGCTGACATCGGCGGTCTTGGCCACCTCGAGGCCGAATCCGGAACGCACCACGCAGTATTCGCCGCCCCCGCCGAAGATGATCGGCTCGCCGTGGCGGACGTTGATCACCCGCTCTTCGGAGCCTTCTTTGCGCAGCGCGTCGAACGAGCCGTCGTTGAAGATCGGACAGTCCTGCAGGATCTCGACCAGGGCCGACCCGCGGTGGGTGGCCGCGGCGCGCAGCACCTCCGACAACCCCTTGCGGTCGGAGTCCAGCGCGCGGCCCACGAAACTCGCTTCGGCGCCCAGCGCCAGCGACACCGGGTTGAACGGCTGGTCGAGCGATCCCATCGGGGTGGACTTGGTGACCTTGCCGACCTCGGAGGTCGGCGAATACTGGCCCTTGGTCAGACCGTAGATCCGGTTGTTGAACAGCAGGATCGTCAGGTTGACGTTGCGCCGCAGCGCGTGCACCAAATGGTTGCCACCGATCGAGAGCGCATCGCCGTCGCCGGTGACCACCCACACCGACAGGTCCTCGCGGGCGAGCGCCAACCCGGTCGCAATGGCCGGCGCGCGACCGTGGATGGAATGCAGACCGTAGGTCTCCAGGTAGTACGGAAAGCGGCTTGAGCAGCCGATACCGCTGACGAACACGATGTTCTCGCGGCGCAGCCCGAGCTCGGGCAAGAAGTTGCGGATGGTGTTGAGGATGACGTAGTCACCACAACCGGGGCACCAGCGCACCTCCTGGTCACTGGTGAAGTCCTTGGCCTTCTGCGGCTGGTCAGTGGTGGGCACCCCGCTCAGCGCGCTCAACCCCAGGTCGTGGCCGATCAGGTCCGTCATGCGTCAGCTCCTGCTCCAACCGTCGCCGCTGCCATTCTGGCGACCATCGCCTTGTCTTCCTCGATCTCGGCCAGCGTGCCGCCCAGCGCGGCGCTGATAAGGCGGCTCACTTCGTCGGCCAGGAACGACAGTCCCTGCACCTTGGTGACCGACTGGATGTCCACCAAATACTTCCCGCGCAGCAGCAGCGCGAGCTGGCCCATGTTCATCTCTGGCGCCACCACTTTCGGGTAGCGGCGCAGCACGTCGCCCAGGTTGGCCGGGAACGGGTTGAGGTAACGCAGGTGGGCGTGCGCCACCTTGATGCCCCTCCGGCGCGCGCGCCGGCACGCCTCCCCGATCGGGCCGTAGGTGCTGCCCCACCCGATCAGCAGCAGCTCGGCATCGCCGGTCGGGTCGTCGACCTCCAGGTCGGGAACCCGAATCCCGTCGATCTTGGCCTGGCGCAACCGAACCATCAGGTCGTGGTTGGCCGGCTCGTAGGAGATGTTGCCCGACCCGTTGGCCGCCTCCAGGCCGCCGATGCGGTGTTCCAGACCGGGAGTGCCGGGAATCGCGAACTGCCGGGCCAGCGTTTCGGGGTCGCGGGCGTACGGCTGGAACGGTTCACCGGCCTTGGCGAAGGTGTGCTCGATGGGTTCCAGAGTGCTGACGTCGGGGATCTGCCACGGCTCGGAACCGTTGGCGATCGCGCCGTCGGACAACACGATCACCGGGGTGTGGTACGACACCGCGATGCGCACCGCCTCGACCGCGGTCTCGAAGCAGTCCGACGGCGACCGCGGCGCCAACACCGCGACCGGCGATTCGCCATTGCGGCCGTACATCGCCTGCAGCAGGTCGGCCTGTTCGGTCTTGGTCGGCATGCCGGTCGACGGGCCGGCCCGCTGCACGTCGATCACCAGCAGCGGCAGCTCGGTCATCACGCCGAGCCCGATGGCCTCGGACTTCAACGACAAGCCCGGCCCGGAGGTGCTGGTGACGCCAAGCGCGCCGCCGTAGGCCGCGCCCAACGCGGCGCAGACGCCGCCGATCTCGTCTTCGGCCTGGAAGGTGATGACGTTGAAGTTCTTGTGCTTGGACAGCTCGTGCAGGATGTCGGAGGCCGGCGTAATCGGATAGCTGCCGAGCACCACAGGGATGTTGGCGAGCTGGCCCGCGGTGACGATCCCGTAGGCCATCGCGGTGTTGCCGGAGATCTGCCGGTACTCCCCCGCGGGCAGTTTCGCCGGGGAGACGTCGTAGGTGGTGCCGAAGGCCTCGGTGGTCTCGCCGTAGTTCCAGCCGGCCTTGAGCGCCAGCACGTTGGCTTCGGCGATATCGGGCTTGCGCGCGAACTTCTCGCGGATGAAGGTCTCGCTGGTCTCGATGGGCCGCCCGTACATCCAGGACAGCAGACCTAGCGCGAACATGTTCTTGGCCCGCTGGCCGTCCTTCTTGGACGCGCCGATGGCCTCCACGGCGCCCAGCGTCAGCGTCGTCATCGGAACCGACTGCACCACATACTCGGACAGCTCCCCGGATTCCAGCGGGTTGTCCTGGTAGCCGACCTTGGCCAGGTTGCGCTTGGTGAACTCGTCGGAGTTGGCGATCACCAGCCCGCCGCGCGGCAGGTCGCCGATGTTGGCTTTCAGCGCCGCCGGGTTCATCGCGACCAGCACGTCGGGCCGGTCTCCGGCGGTGAGGATGTCGTACTCGGCGATCTGGATCTGGAACGACGAGACGCCGGGCAGGGTGCCCTGCGGTGCGCGGATCTCGGCCGGGTAGTTGGGCTGGGTGGCCAGGTCGTTGCCGAACAAGGCGGCCTCGGAGGTGAACCGGTCACCAGTGAGCTGCATGCCGTCACCGGAGTCTCCGGCGAAGCGGATGACGACTTGTTCCAGCTTCTGCCGCTTGGATGCGGCCGCGCCGGCTGAATGAGATTCTGACCTGGCTCCGTTCTCGTTCGGACCCACGTCCCCGCCTTCCGTCGCTGTCTCTCGCACGGGCACTCTGCGTTGCGGCTACCGGTACCCGCCGCCGGAGTGAACCCCGGCCGCGTTTTATGTCACTGGCAGTACCGATTATTGCACTGTTCTTAGGGTTTAATTCACGCCCACGCGCAGGACCACCGTATCGCCATCCGTCCAAAAATCGAGGTCAGACGCGCGGCGTGGTGGCATGCACGGGGAAAGTGTGGTGTTCATCACTTTTGCTGGAATGCAAAGTCTAAGAACAAAAGCTACGCATGAGTAACATTAGCTAGCGCCGCGCAGCGGTGGCGAATTACGCGCTCTTGTCACGGCGCTCGGTGCGCGACGGCTTGCGCGGCACGATCGTCGGCAGGACGTTGTCCTGCACCGTCTCCTTGGTCACGACCACCTTGGCGACGTCGTCGCGGCTGGGGATGTCGTACATCACCGGCAGCAGGACTTCCTCCATGATCGCGCGCAACCCGCGGGCGCCGGTGCCGCGGTGGATCGCCTGCTCGGCGATGGCCTCCAGCGCATCGGTGGTGAATTCCAGTTCCACGCCGTCCATTTCGAAGAGCCGGGTGTATTGCTTGACCAACGCGTTCTTCGGCTGGGACAGAATCTTGACCAGCGAGTCCATGTCCAGGTTGGTCACCGACGCGACCACCGGCAGCCGGCCGATGAACTCGGGGATGAGCCCGTACTTGATCAGGTCTTCGGGCATTACCTCGGCGAAGTGATCGGTGGTGTCGATCTCGGCCTTGGAGCGGACCTCGGCGCCGAAGCCGAGCCCGCGTTTGCCGACGCGGTCGGAGACGATCTTCTCCAGCCCGGCGAACGCGCCCGCCACGATGAACAACACGTTGGTGGTGTCGATCTGGATGAACTCCTGGTGCGGGTGCTTGCGCCCGCCCTGCGGCGGCACCGATGCCTGGGTGCCCTCCAGAATTTTCAGAAGAGCCTGCTGCACGCCTTCACCGGAGACGTCGCGGGTGATCGACGGGTTCTCGCTCTTGCGCGCGATCTTGTCGACCTCGTCGATGTAGATGATGCCGGTCTCGGCGCGCTTGACGTCGTAGTCGGCGGCCTGGATCAGCTTGAGCAGAATGTTCTCGACGTCCTCGCCGACGTATCCGGCCTCGGTCAGCGCGGTGGCGTCTGCGATGGCGAACGGCACATTGAGCATCTTGGCCAGCGTCTGGGCCAGGTAGGTCTTGCCGCAGCCGGTCGGTCCCAGCATCAGGATGTTGGACTTGGTCAGCTCGACGGGTTCACCGGAGCGCGAGTCGCGGCCCTTCTCGCCGGCCTGGATGCGCTTGTAATGGTTGTAGACCGCGACGGCCAGTGTGCGCTTGGCGGTGTCCTGGCCGATGACGTAGCCCTCCAGGAATTCCCGTATCTCCGCGGGCTTGGGCAGCTCGTCGAGTTTGACGTCGTCGGCGTCGGCGAGTTCCTCTTCGATGATCTCGTTGCACAGATCAATGCACTCGTCGCAGATGTACACGCCGGGGCCCGCGATGAGCTTCTTGACCTGCTTTTGGCTCTTCCCGCAGAAGGAACACTTCAGCAGGTCACCGCCGTCTCCGATGCGCGCCATGGTGCTGGGGGCCTACTTCCTGTTCACCGTTCGTGTGGTATGCCGCGTGTATTTCCCGACGCTACCCGCTTGCTCCGGCGCGACGCGACCGTTAAGGCCGAATCGCGTCAGTGATATTCGTGCCTGTCCGCTCCAGAACATATCGCCTCTCGGCGCTTGGCGCGCCTCGTAACGCGCCGCCGTATCCCTGGCGTGTCGCGGCCGTTACTGGACCGATTCGCGGGGCCCTACCCTGGGCCCGTGGGAATGGCCGTGCCCGAGGATACCGTGTTGATCGGCGACGGCGGCCTGGCCACCGAGCTGGAGGCACGCGGCAACGATCTTTCCGACCCGCTGTGGTCGGCGAGGCTGTTGGTGGACGCTCCGGCGGAGATCGCCGCTGTGCACCGGGCGTTCTTCGATGCGGGCGCGATGTACGCGACCACGGCCAGCTATCAAGCCTCGTTCGACGGTTTCGCCGCTCGCGGGATCGACCGGAGGCATGCCGTGCGGCTGCTGCGGCGCAGCGTCGAGTTGGCGGCGGCGGCCCGCGACGAGATCGGCGGAGGATCCGTTGCCGCATCGATCGGGCCGTACGGCGCGGCACTGGCCGACGGGTCGGAATATCGCGGGCGGTACGGAATTTCCGTGACGCAGTTGGAGTCCTGGCATCGCCCGCGGTTGGAGGTGCTGGCCGAGGCCGGCGCCGACGTGCTCGCGCTCGAGACCGTGCCCGACGTCGACGAGGCCGAGGCGCTGGTGAACCTGGTCCGCCGGCTCGGCGTGCCGGCCTGGCTGAGCTACACCATCGACGGCGCCCACACCCGCGCCGGGCAGCCGCTGGCCGACGCGTTCGCGGTGGTCGCCGGTGTACCGGAGATCGTCGCGGTCGGCGTCAACTGCTGCTCACCCGACGACGTCTTGCCGGCGATCTCGGCGGCGGCCGAGACGGGTAAGCCGGTGATCGTCTACCCCAACAGCGGCGAGCGCTGGGACGGCTCCCGCCGCGCCTGGGTCGGGCCGTCGCGATTCTCGGCCCAGCTTGTGCCGCAATGGGTTTCGGCGGGAGCGCGAGTGGTCGGCGGGTGCTGCCGCGTACGCCCGGCCGACATCGCCGCCGTTCGCCGAGCGTGCATCCAGGGCGGAAAATCGGCCGAAAGTGCGCCGTGAGTACACGTTCGGCGCGCGGCCAGATCAGGCGGGCTGCGCCGAGAGCTTCCGGTACTCCAGCACCGTGTCGATGATCCCGTAGTCCTTGGCCTCTTCGGCGGTCAGGATCTTGTCGCGGTCGGTGTCCTTGCGGATTTGGGCGGCGTCCTTGCCGGTATGGCGGGCCAGGGTGGTCTCCATCAGCGTGCGCATCCGCTCGATCTCGGCGGCCTGGATTTCCAGGTCGGAGAACTGGCCTTGGATCACGCCCGACAGCGACGGCTGGTGGATGAGCACCCGCGCGTTGGGCAGCGCCAGCCGCTTGCCCGGCGTGCCGGCGGCCAACAGCACCGCCGCGGCCGAGGCGGCCTGCCCCAGGCACACCGTCTGGATGTCGGCCCGCACGTACTGCATGGTGTCGTAAATCGCCATCAGCGACGTGAATCCCCCACCCGGGGAGTTGATGTACATCGTGATGTCGCGGTCGGGGTCCAGCGACTCCAGCACCAGAAGCTGCGCCATGATGTCGTTGGCCGACGCGTCGTCGACCTGGACGCCGAGGAAGATGATGCGCTCCTCGAACAGCTTGTTGTACGGGTTGGATTCTTTGACGCCCCAACTCGAGTGCTCGATGAACGACGGCAGGATGTAGCGAGCCTGCGGCTGGATCTGAGGAGTCATCGGGCTTCTCCATTGACGGGGGCGTTGGTGATGATGTGGTCGACGAACCCGTATTCCAGGGCTTCGGCAGCGGTGAACCAGCGGTCGCGGTCGGAGTCGGCCATGATCCGCTCGAGCGGCTGGCCGGTGAACTCGGCGTTGAGCCGGAACATCTCCTTCTTGATGACAGCGAACTGCTCGGCCTGGATCGCGATGTCGGCCGCGCTGCCGGTCACACCGCCTAGCGGCTGGTGCATCAGGATGCGGGCGTGCGGCAGCGTGTAGCGCTTGCCCTTGGTGCCGGCCGCCAGCAAGAACTGGCCCATTGAGGCGGCCATGCCCATCGCGTAGGTGGCGATGTCGCACGGGGCGAGCACCATCGTGTCGTAGATCGCCATGCCGGCGCTGATCGACCCGCCGGGGGAATTGATGTACAGCGAGATGTCTTTGGTCGGGTCTTCGGCGGCGAGCAGCAGAATCTGCGCGCAGAGCCGGTTGGCGACGTCGTCGTTCACCTCAGACCCCAGGAAGATGATGCGCTCGGAGAGCAAGCGCTCATAGACCGAGTCGACGAGGTTCAGACCCTGCGTGTTCGAACGCATGTCACCGCTCACAGTGGACTACCTGCTTTCTCGTGTTCTGTATGAACGACACTAACCAACCGGCGCCGTGCTGCACTCCCCCAAGTGCCCACGTTCGCTCAGAGCTTCACTCGGCGTCGTCCGCCGGCTCCGCGTCGGCGGCTTCCTCCGCAGCACCGCGACCGAAGAATTCGCTGGTGTCGATCACATTCCCGTCGGTGTCGGTGACGGTGGCCGCCTCGACCACCGCGGCGATGGTCAGGCCGCGGCGCACGTCGGCGAACATGGCCGGCAGCTGGTTGTTCTGCTGCATATAGGCGAGCAACTGCTGCGGCTCGACCCCGTACTGCTGCGCGGTCAGCACCAGCCGCTCGGTGACGTCGTCCTGGCCCACCTGGATGTCCAGGTCGTCGGCCAGCGCGTCGAGCAGCAGCTGGGTCTTGATGGCCTTCTCCGCGCCGGCGCGGGTGTCGGCGTCGAACTCCTCGCGCGACGACCCCTGCTCGGCAAGCGCCTCGGCGAATTTGGCTTCGTCGTGGTCGAAGCGGTGGATGGCGTTGTGCAGGGCGTCGTCGACCTGGGCCTGCACGACCGCCTCGGGAAGCGGCATGTCGACCTGCTCGAGCAGGGCCTCGAGCGTCGCGTTGCGGATCGCCTCCGCCTGCTGGATGCGCTTGACCCGTCGCACCTGCTCGGCGAGGTTGGCCCGCAGCTCCTCGATGGTGTCGAATTCGCTTGCCAATTGGGCGAATTCGTCGTCGGGCTCGGGCAGTTCACGCTCCTTGACCGAACCGACGGTGACGGTGACCTCGGCCTCCTGGCCGGCGTGCGGGCCGGCGGCCAGCTTGGTGGTGAAGGTTCGGGATTCGCCCGCTGACAGCCCGACGACCGCTTCGTCGAGACCCTCCACCAACTGCCCGGACCCGACCTCGTGGGACAGTCCCTGCGTCGTCGCCTCCGGCACGTCCTCGCCGTTGACAGTGGCGGACAGGTCGATCGAGACGAAGTCTCCGTTGGCAGCGGGCCGCTCGACTGACGTCAGAGTGCCGAACCGGGCCCGAAGTGACTGCAGCTCGGCGTCGACGTCCTCGTCGCTGACCTCGATGGGATCGACGGTGATCTTCAACGCACTGAGGTCCGGCAGCGTGATGTCCGGGCGCACGTCGACCTCGGCGGTGAACGTCAGCTCCTCGCCGTACTCCTTGTTGGTCACCTCGATGTCGGGCTGGCCCAGCGGCCGCACCTCCGATTCCGTCACCGCCTGGCTGTAGCGGCTGGGCAGGGCTTCGCTGACGACCTGGTCGAGCATCGCCTCACGGCCGAAGCGCGCCTCGAGAAGCTTGGCCGGCGCCTTGCCGGGACGAAAACCCGGCAACCGTACCTGCTTCGCCAGTTCCTTGTAGGCGCGGTCGAAGTCGGGTTCGAGCTCCGTGAACGGCACCTCGACATTGATGCGAACCCGGGTGGGGCTCAACTGCTCGACGGTGCTTTTCACGGCTGTGCTCCTCGCTGTCTGTTCTGGTGGGCTTCGGCGCTCGGCGCGGAGTCGGGGTGACAGGATTTGAACCTGCGGCCTTCCGCTCCCAAAGCGGATGCGCTACCAAGCTGCGCTACACCCCGCGGTGACCTCGCGATCCTACGGCCCGACACCGCCGTCCCCGGCATCGACCTCACGGCAAGGTCACGGGACGGCGTCATTTGGATTTGATGTCGGACGCGCCGTACAGTCTGGCTCGAGTTGTGCATGCGGGCGTAGCTCAATGGTAGAGCCCTAGTCTTCCAAACTAGCGACGCGGGTTCGATTCCCGTCGCCCGCTCGAAGCGGGGGTACCCGGCAGGAAGGCTCAATGAGCGACGTCGAAATCCAGGGCATATGCGCGTCGGGTTTCGAGAAAGTTCGCGACGCGTTCCAGCAGAATTTCGCGCTGCGCGGCGAGGTCGGCGCCGCGGTCGCCGCCTGGGTGGACGGCGCTCTCGTCGTCAACCTGTGGGGCGGCTCCGCGGACGCCGCCGGCGAAAGGCCCTGGCGGGAAGACACCCTGGCCACTGTGCTCTCCGGCACCAAGGGGCTGAGCAGCACCTGCGTACACCAGCTCGTCGAGCGCGGTGAGATCGACCTCGACGCGCCCGTGGCCCGGTACTGGCCGGAGTTCGGGCAGGCCGGCAAGAAGGCCATCACCATCGCGATGGTGATGAGCCATCGGTCGGGGGTCATCGGCCCGCGGACACGGATGCCGTGGCAGAAGGTCGCCGACTGGGATTTCGTCTGCGAGCAGCTGGCCGCCGCCGAACCGTGGTGGGAACCGGGCACCGCGCAGGGCTACCACATGACCACGTTCGGGTTCATTCTCGGCGAGGTGGTGCGCCGCGTCACCGGTCGAACGATCGGCCAGTACCTGCGTACCGAGATCGCCGAGCCGATGGGGATCGACGTGCACATCGGCTTGCCGGCCGCCGAGCAGCACCGCTGCGCCGACCTGGTCAACAAGCCGCACATCCGCCAGATGCTGGCCGATGTGAACGCCCCGGGCTACCCGACCTCGCTGGACGAGCACCCCAAGGCGGGGCTGGCCGTCTCGATGGGCTTCGCGCCCGACGACGAGCTGGGCTCCAACGACCTGACGAGGTGGCGCGCGCTTGAGTTCCCGGGCACCAACGCGCAGGTGTCGGCGCTGGGCCTGGCGACCTTCTACAACGCGCTCGCCCAGGAGAAGTTGTTGAGCCGCCGCCACATGGAGCTGATCCGGGTGCCGCAGGGCGGTTTCGAAACCGACCTGGTGCTGGGCCCGCGGGTGGCCGACCACGGCTGGGGCCTGGGCTACATGCTCAACCAGCGCTGCGTCAACGGACCCAACCCGCGGATCTTCGGGCACGGCGGGCTGGGCGGCTCGTTCGGGTTCGTCGATCTGGAACACCGAATTGGCTACGCGTACGTGATGAATCGGTTCGACGCCACCAAGGCCAACGCCGACCCGCGCAGTGTCGCGCTGTCCGGCGAGATCTATGCGGCACTGGGCGTCAAAGGACGCTGACGCGCGGCGTTAGTGCCCGCCCCCGCCGCCGGGGCCATACCCCGGCCCGTTGCATTACGGTCCGTTTCCGGGGTTCCAGTCGTCGCCCGGATTGCACGATTAGGTCGCGAATGCCGTCACTTGCGCGTGGACGTCGCTGTCCGCGCCCAGGCCGACCAGGCCTAAACCCGCCGCAAGCAAGGTCGCCGTTGCAGCGACGCGTACAGATTTCTTCATCCGCTGGCGGTACCCCGAGGGTCTGCGCCCCAAACGGATCGCGGATTTCCGGTGAATGAAAAAGCGACGGCCGCGGGGTTGGCCGCGACCGTCGCTTGCGGTGGTCAGGTGCGTTAGTGCCGGGGTCCGCCGGGGTGATCCCTCGGGCCACCGGGCCCGCCTGGGTGGTCGTCGGGTCCACCGGGCCCGGGGTGCCAACCAGGTCCGCCAGGCGGGGGCGGTCCGCCAGGTCCCCAACCAGGTCCCCAGTGCGGGTCGGGATGCGGGTTGGGTCCGGGCCCGCGCCAGTTTTCGTGGCAGCCGTTCCAGTCCCAGTTAGGCCCCCAGCCGGGATCCCAGAAGTCACCCGGGCACCATTGCGGGAAGGGGCCAGGCTGGGCATGGGCGGCAGATGCGGCGCCGATACCAGCCAACCCCAGACCGACGGCGACGACGGCTGTTGCTGCAGTGAGGTGTGCGATTCGTTTCACGCAGTCCTTCGTATCAAACGAACCTATGTGCCAGATGTGAGTACGTTTTGAGTGGAATGCGTCGCGCGCCAGGCTTGATCAACGCGACGGAGTCTGCTAACGCTGACATTCGGGGCACCAGAAGACATTCCTGCCTTCCAGTTCCGCGGTACGCACCGTCGTCCCACACACCCGGCACGGGTCGCCGGCGCGCCGGTACACGTACGTGCGCGGGCGGTCGGGCAGATATGACGGGGCGCCGTGGTCGTGTTCGGGGCGCACCACGATGATCTTGCCGCGGCGCAGGCCCACTTTCATGAGCGCGACCAAATCTGTCCACGCCGCCGTGAATTCGGCTTCGGTGATCGCCCGGCCGAGCCGATAAGGGTCGATGGCGTGGCGGAACAGCAACTCGCTGCGATAGACGTTGCCCACACCGGCGATCACCGTCTGGTCCATCAGCAGTGCGCCGATTGGCCTGCGGGACTTGGTGATCCGCGCCCACGCCCACTGTGGATCTGCGTCGCGGCGCAACGGGTCGGGGCCGAGCCGGGCTACCACGTCGGCCACTTGGGCGTCGTCGAGCAGCTCGCACACCGTCGGCCCTCGCAGGTCGGTGCCGTATTCGGCGCCGACCATCCGCATCCGCACCTGACCTGCGGGGGCGGGCATCGGAGTGGCATGTTCGGTGAAGGTTCCGTAAAGGCCAAGGTGCACATGCACTATCGGGCCGTCCGCGTAGTGGTGGAACAGGTGCTTGCCCCACACACTGGTGCGTCGCAGCACTCGGCCGTCGACTGCGGCCGCCGCTGCCGCGAACCGGCCCTGAGGGCTTGACACTGCAACCGGTGCGCCGGCGAACCGCCGCTGATGCAGCCGCGCCAGCCGGTGCAGGGTGTGACCTTCGGGCACGGTCAGCCGTCGGCGCCGGGCACCGGCGGCGCCTGATGGGTGCGTTCGTACTCGGCGAGGATGTCGATACGCCGTTGGTGGCGTTCGGCTCCCGACCACGGTGTGCTGACGAACGCGTCGACGATGGCCAGCGCCTCGGGGACGGTGTGCATCCGCCCGCCGATACCGATCAACTGCGCGTTGTTGTGTTCGCGTGCCAACGTCGCGGTCTCCACGCTCCAGGCCAGCGCGCAGCGGGCCCCGGGTACCTTGTTGGCCGCGATCTGCTCGCCGTTGCCCGATCCGCCGAGCACGATGCCCAGGCTGCCGGGATCGGCCACCGTGCGCGACGCGGCGGCGATGCAGAATGCCGGATAGTCGTCCTCGGCGTCGTAGCTGAACGCGCCGCAGTCGATCGGCTCGTGGCCTTCCTTCTGCAAGTGTTCGAAGATCTGCTGCTTGAGCTCATAGCCGGCATGGTCGGAACCGAGGTAGACGCGCATCCCGACATTCTTTCACTGCCTTTCCTTGGCGCGAGCGTGCGCGTCCCCGGCCGACACACCGCGCACATTCCCGGGATTGCGCCAGCTCGCGCTAGTCGAATTGCGGCCGTTCGGTGCGGGTCCGCTTCAACTCCCAGAAGTGCGGGTAGGAGGCAAATGTCACCGAGGCGTCCCACAGCTTGCCGGCCTCCTCGCCGCGCGGGATCTTCGACAGCACAGGGCCAAAGAAGGCCACGCCGTTGACGTGGATGGTCGGCGTGCCGACGTCCTCGCCGACGGCGTCCATCCCGGCATGGTGGCTCTTGCGCAGCGCCTCGTCGTAGGCGTCGCTCTCGGCGGCGTCGGCCAGCTCGGCCGGCAGTCCGACCTCGGCCAGCGACTGCTTGATGACGTCGTCGAGGTCCTTGTTGTCTTCGTTGTGAATGCGGGTGCCCATCGCCGTGTACAGCGGCGCGAGGACCTTGGCGCCGTGGGCCTGCTCGGCGGCGATTGCGACCCGGACCGGCCCCCACGCCTTCTTCATGTTCTCCCGGTACTTCTCGGGCAGGTCGTCGCGGTTCTCGTTGAGCACCGCCAGGCTCATGACGTGGAAGTTCACGTCGATGTCGCGGACCTTTTCGACCTCCAGGATCCAGCGCGACGTGATCCATGCCCACGGGCACAGCGGATCGAACCAGAAATCGGCGACTGACTTCTTGGGCATGGGGATCCTCTCGTCGGCGGTGCGGCTAACCGTCCAGCACAACCGTAGCCGCGGCAGGCCTGTTCCCGGCTCCGGGCTATCGCGGCGACCCGCTGCGCCCAGCGCCACCGCGCTTGCGATCGCCGCCGGGCTATCGCGGCGACCCGCTGCGCCCAGCGCCACCGCGCTTGCGATCGCCGCCTAGGTTGGACCCGTGGCTCTTCCCAATCTCACCCGTGACCAAGCAGTCGAACGCGCGTCCCTGATCACCGTCGGCGGCTACCGGATCAACCTGGATCTCACCGACGGCAACGGCGCGCCCGGCGATCGCACGTTCCGCTCGACGACCACCGTCGAGTTCGTCGCGCTGGCCGGAGCGGACACCTTCATCGACATCGCCGCCGAGAAGATTCACAACGCCACCCTCAACGGGCGCGACCTCGACGTGTCCGCGTATGACGAGTCGACCGGTATCGCGCTGACCGGCCTGGCCGAGCACAATGTCGTGGTCGTCGACGCCGACTGCCGCTACACCAACACCGGTGAGGGCCTGCACCGCTTCGTCGACCCCGTCGACGACGAGGTCTATCTGTACTCGCAGTTCGAAACCGCCGACGCCAAGCGGATGTTCGCCTGTTTCGACCAGCCCGACCTCAAGGCGACATTTGACATCACGGTGACCGCGCCCGAGCACTGGCAGGTGATCTCCAACGGGGCCTCTGTCAGTAGCGAGGGCGGCGTGCACACCTTTGCCACCACACAGCGGATGAGCACCTACCTGGTGGCGCTGGTCGCAGGACCGTACACCCGTTGGGACGACACCTACGCCGACGAGCACGGCGAGATCCCGCTGGGCCTATTCTGTCGGGCGTCGCTGGCGCAGTACCTGGACCCTGATCGGCTCTTCACCGAAACCAAACAGGGATTCGGCTTCTACCACAAGCACTTTGGCGTGCCGTACGCGTTCGGCAAATACGACCAGCTGTTCGTCCCGGAGTTCAACGCCGGCGCAATGGAAAACGTCGGGGCGGTCACCTTTGTGGAGGACCTCGTCTTCCGCAGCAAAGTCACCCGGGCCGGCTACGAGCGTCGCGCCGAAACGGTGCTGCATGAGATGGCGCACATGTGGTTCGGCGATCTGGTCACCATGCGATGGTGGGACGACTTGTGGCTCAACGAGTCGTTCGCCACCTTCGCATCGGTGCTGTGCCAAAGCGAGGCAACCGAGTACACCCAGGCGTGGACCACGTTCGCCAATGCCGAGAAGTCATGGGCCTACCGACAGGACCAGTTGCCGTCGACGCATCCCGTGGCCGCCGACATTCCCGACCTTGCCGCGGTCGAGGTGAACTTCGACGGCATCACCTACGCCAAGGGCGCTTCGGTGCTCAAGCAGCTCGTCGCGTACGTCGGGCTGGAGCAATTCCTGGCCGGGCTGCGCGACTACTTCCGCGCGCACGCCTTCGACAACGCCACGTTCGACGACCTGCTGGCCGCGCTGGAACAGGCCTCGGGCCGTGATCTGTCCGACTGGGGACGGCAGTGGCTCAAGACCACCGGGCTAAATACGTTGCGCGCCGATTTCGACGTCGACGCCGACGGCCGCTTCACCCGGTTCGCGGTCGCGCAAGGCGGCGCCCGGCCGGGTGCCGGTGAGACCCGGGTACATCGGCTGGCGGTGGGCATTTACGACGACGGCGGCGACGGCCGGTTGGTGCGAGTGCATCGCGAAGAACTCGACGTGACCGGACCGAGCACGGAAGTGCCTGCGCTGGTCGGTGTTTCACGTGGACAGTTGGTATTGGTCAACGACGATGACCTGACCTATTGCTCACTGCGACTCGACCCGGAATCGTTGGCCACCGCTTTGGAACGGATTGCCGACATCGCCGAGCCGCTACCGCGCACGCTGGTGTGGTCGGCAGCGTGGGAGATGACCCGCGACGCCGAGCTCAAGGCGCGCGACTTCGTGGCGCTCGTGTCGCGCGGTGTCGTCGCCGAAACCGAAGTCGGTGTCGCACAGCGGCTTTTACTGCAGGCGCAGACCGCATTGGGTTCGTACGCAGAGCCGGACTGGGCTGCGTCGCAGGGTTGGCCGGCGTTCTGTGATCGGTTGCTGGAGTTGGCCCGCGGTGCGGAAGCCGGGTCGGATCATCAGCTGGCGTTCGTCAATGCGCTGTGCTCGTCGGTGCTCTCGGAGCGGCACACGGCGGTGTTGTCGGCGTTGCTCTACGGCGATCCCGCCGACCTTGGCCTGGCCGGCCTGGTCGTGGACACCGATCTGCGTTGGCGCATCGTCACCGCGCTGGCCCGGTCCGGGGTGATCGACACCGACGTGATCGATGCCGAAGTCCAACGCGATCCCACCGCCACGGGAAAGCGGCAGGCCGCGCAAGCCTCGGCGGCGCGGCCGCAGGCGCCAGTCAAGGAACAGGCGTGGACGACGGTGGTGGAGGACGACACGTTGCCCAACGTCACCGGCCGGTCGATCATCGCCGGGATCGTCTCGCCCGGACAGGCCGGACTGCTGAAGCCGTTCACCGCAAAGTATTTCGAGGCGATACCCGGTGTGTGGGAACGCCGCTCCAGCGAGGTGGCGCAGACGGTGGTCATCGGGCTTTACCCCTCCTGGGATATCAGCGACGAGGGCATTGCCGCCGCCGACCAGTTCCTCGCCGATTCGGAGGTACCGCCGGCATTGCGTCGACTGGTGCTCGAGGGGCAGGACGGCGTCAAGCGGGCGTTGCGGGCGCGGCAGTTCGACGCCTCTGATCAGCGCGAGCGTGCGTAAAACACGGTTTGCCATCGGCGTTTCGACCGGGGACACGCACGCTCGCGCCGATGGGGGCTAGGCCGGCGAGATGCCCGAGCTGATTTCCCGGACCGCGCTGACCAGCCCGTCGATGAGGTGGCCGTCGGCAAACGCTGCCGCGGCGGCGGCGACCCCCTGCGGCGCGGACGATTCGGCGCCCCGGCGCCTGACCTGGGAGCCGTACACCACCTCGATCGCATGCTGGTCGGGCGATACCGCGATCAGCACCGCGTTGTCCGGCGTCGGCACCTTGGCCAGAAGTTCGCGGGCCCGCGCGGCGGTGTCGTCGCCCAGGTCACCGATGTAGACGGCGAAGCGCGCCCCCGCCGCCCGCGACCCGTAGGTCAGTGCGTCGTCGAGGGCGACCAGATCCTTGATCGGGAACGGGTAGTGCACCGACACATCGCCGGGCTCGGTGACACCGGAGACACGCCCGCTGGCGGTGACCACCCAGCCGTTGGGCAGTTCGGGGGGAGCAATAGTTGCGACTTCACCACTTGCCACTGGCGCCACCTCCCACGCTGAACTCCGACGTGTCGTGCCCGTGATGCCCGCCGCCGATCTTCTCGTCGGTCGCGGCCCACAGGATGGGCGGATGCGTCCACGGCTCGGACATCTTGTAGGTCGGCGGGTGGGCACCCTTATGCGACCAGATCAGTGCCACCAGCACGAGAACCAGCAGCAGCGGGATTCCCACGAAGTAGAGGTGGATCTCCATCATGCTCACGACGCAAACCGTAACCCATCGCGAGCGCGCTAGGCGGCTCCCTCACCCAGATACCGCGCCCACGCCGGGTCGAGCTCCTTGACCGTCGACAACAGCCGCCAGTGCTGTCCCTTCGGCGACGTCGGCGCCAGCCGCAGCGACCAGCCCAGCTCGGTCAGCAGCCGGTCGCCCTTGCGGTGATTGCACGTCGAGCAGCACGCCACGCAGTTCTCCCAGGAGTGATCCCCACCGCGGCTGCGGGGCACCACATGGTCGACGGTGTCGGCCTTGGCGCCGCAGTACGCGCAGCAGAACCGGTCGCGGTGCATCAACGCGGCGCGGGTCATCGGGACCCGCGCCCGATATGGCACCCGCACATAGGTGCGCAGCCGGATCACCGACGGCACCGCGATCGACCTGGTCGCCGAGTGGATGACCGGCCCGGCCGGATCGTCGTGCACCACGTCGGCCTTGCCGCAGATCAGCATGATGATCGCCCGTCGCATCGGCAGCGCGGTGAGGGGCTCGTAGGTGGAGTTCAGCAGCAGCACCCGCCGGCGATTCCAGATGGAACCCGTGTCGTGCTGGGCGGAGGGACGACTGTCGACGCTGTGCAGGCATGCACCGGCCGGGCTGGCCGCGGCACCCGGACTGCGGTGACCGCGGCGTCTCTTATGCTGCGCCATACGTCCTCCGCCGAACAGTCCACCATGATTCGGCGTGGATCGCATACCAAATTGGGCGGTGTTGGCTGGTCATTCCGGTGAACAACCGGTGCGGGTCGGCGAGCACCCGGTGCGATGCCCCACAATGGGAAGCGATGGAACCGGTACAACAGCAGTCGCTTTACGACGCCATCGGCGGCGCCGACACCTTCCATGCGATCGTGTCGCGCTTCTACGAGCTGGTCGCCGAGGACGAGATCCTGCGCCCGATCTACCCCGAAGAGGACCTGTCCGGCGCCGAGGAGCGGTTGCGGATGTTCCTCGAGCAGTACTGGGGCGGCCCGCGGACCTATTCGGAACGACGCGGCCACCCCCGGCTGCGGATGCGTCACGTGCCGTTCCGCATCTCGCCGATCGAACGCGACGCCTGGTTGCGGTGCATGCACACGGCCATCGCGTCGATCGACGCGCAGACCCTCGACGACGCGCATCGCAAGGAGCTGCTCGACTACCTGGAAATGGCGGCCCACTCGCTGGTCAACTCGCCGTTCTGATGGGGGCTCCCTGGTGGCGTAATGGAGTCTTCTACCAGGTCTATCCCCGCTCCTTCGCCGACAGCAACGGTGACGGCGTCGGCGACCTGGACGGGGTGACGGCCCGGCTGGACTACCTCGTGCAGCTGGGCATCGACGCGATCTGGCTCAACCCGGTCACCGTGTCCCCGATGGCCGATCACGGCTACGACGTCGCCGATCCACGTGACGTCGACCCGTTGTTCGGCGGGCTGGCCGCCCTGGAGCGGCTGATCGCCGCCACGCACGACCGCGGCATCAAGATCACGATGGACCTGGTGCCGAACCACACCAGCTCGCAGCACCCGTGGTTTGCCGCCGCGCTGGCCGCCGGCCCCGGCACCGATGCGCGCGAGCGCTACATCTTCCGCGACGGCCGCGGACCCGGCGGCGAACAGCCGCCCAACAACTGGGAGTCGGTGTTCGGCGGGCCGGCCTGGACCCGCGTCGTCGAACCCGACGGCAACCCGGGCCAGTGGTATCTGCACCTGTTCGACGCCGAGCAGCCGGACCTCAACTGGGACAACCGGGAGGTCTTCGACGACTTCGAGAAGACGCTGCGGTTCTGGCTGGAGCGCGGTGTGGACGGGTTTCGCATCGACGTCGCGCACGGGATGGCCAAGCCGCCGGACCTGCCTGATATGCAGTCGGTCGAGCACAACCGGATGCTGCGCAACAAAGACGACGATCCGCGGTTCAACCACGCTGGCGTGCATGCGATTCACCGCGACATACGCCGGGTCGTCGACGACTATCCGGGCGCGGTGACCATCGGCGAGGTGTGGGTCTACGACAACGCCCGCTGGGCGGAGTACCTGCGACCCGACGAGTTGCACCTCGGGTTCAATTTTCGACTGGTGCAGGCGCGCTTCGGCGCCGCCGAGATCCGCGACGCGATCGAGAACTCGCTGGCGGCCGCCGCGATCGAAAATGCAACGCCCACTTGGACTTTGTCTAACCACGACGTCGACCGGGAGGTCACCCGTTACGGCGGCGGGGCGGTCGGCTTGGACCGCGCCCGCGCGATGGCGATGGTGATGCTCGCGTTGCCCGGGGCGGTGTTCATCTACAACGGCGAGGAGCTCGGGCTGCCCAACGTGGAGCTGCCCGACGAGGTTCTGCAGGACCCGACGTGGGAGCGGTCCGGACACACCGAACGGGGACGCGACGGGTGCCGCGTTCCGATGCCGTGGTCCGGTGAGACTCCCCCGTTCGGATTTTCGACGACCGCTGACACCTGGCTGCCGATGCCGTCTGAGTGGACGGCGCTGACAGTCGAGAAGCAGCTCGCCGACGCCGGCTCGACATTGTCGTTCTTCCGCCGTGCGCTCGAATTACGAAGGCAACGCTCAGAATTCGCCGGTGGTGAGATCGAGTGGCTGGCCGCACCGCGCGGCGCGCTGATGTTCAAGCGGCCCGGCGGTCTGGTGTGCGTGCTCAATGCCGGCAGTCGGCCCCTGCGGCTGCCCGACGGCGAATTGCTATTGGCCAGCGCGCCGGTGGCAGACGGCCGGCTGCCGTCGAACGCCGCGGCGTGGTTGGCGTAGTCCCGGTCGCATCCCAACCTGGTACCATTTTGGTATGAGTACCCAGATCGCCGTGCGGCTACCCGATGAAATCGTCGCCTTCCTCGATCGTGAGGTCAGTGAGAACCGCGCACCCAGTCGGGCCGCGGTCGTATTGCGGGCGCTCGAGCGCGAGCGACGTCATGAGATTGCCGCTCGCGACGCCGCCATTCTCGCCGCTAGTGAACCCGATCACGACTTAGACGCACTCGCGCAATTCTCTGCAAAACAAGCCGCTGATATCGATTGATGCGGCCCATCCATCTCGCTCATCTCGATAAGACTCGGCCCGTGGTGATCCTGACGCGCGAACTCGTCCGCCCCCACCTCAGTCGGGTAACCGTTGCACCCATCACCGGTACCGTTCGGGGCTTGTCGACCGAGGTTGTTGTCGGCGTCGAGAACGGGCTTGCGCAGACCTCAGTTGTCAGCTGCGACAGCATCACAACGATTCCTACCGACGCGATAGCACGCCATATAGGCTACCTGCTACCGCACCAGGAACCGGGTCTCGCGCAAGCAATCCGCGCGGCATTCGACCTCGAATAGCGCCCTCGCGAGCGCTACAAAAGTACGCGGCGGCGATACACCGAGCCGAACCGCGCGTCGAGCCGCAACCATGTCGGCAGGATCCGGACCCGCACGATTTCGTCGGCGTCGACGGCCTCCGGTGACTGCGGCAGGAAACCCATTGCGGTCAAGGCGAATACGCAGCGCATCGGAACGCCGACGCTGACGTCGGCAGAGCTGACCCGCAGCACCTCCTGGTCGAGCAGCGACGCCGGCGGGCCGTGGGCGCTGCCGTGCTCCTTGGCGAGCGCGGCGCCGCGCTGCGCCAAATCCAGCATCAGGCGCGCCGGCACGTCGTCGAGGTGAGTGAATCCCGTCTCGGGCGGCAGCGCTCCGCGCCACGCGAAATCCATCGGGAAACCGGGGTCGACGTGACCGGCGCTGTCCATCGCCGACAGCCCGCGCGCCAATTGGTCTGCGCCCACGGACAAATCGTCGGGTCGCATACTGCCGGCCACCACCCTGCTGGCCAGCACGTCGAAACCGGTGGCCACCCAGGCGGTCAGCACCTGATCGGAGCGTGCGCGCAGCCGGATCACCGCGGCGTCGTCCAGTCGCAACGCCCGCTCGACGAATGCGGCCAGATCCGCGCGCTGGGTGGCGTCGCCCAGCCACAGTCCCCGCTCGGCTACCGCAGCCACCGCTGCAAATATTCCCGGTGCTGCGGCGTGAGCCGCACCAGCCGCTGCTCGTCGATATGGACTGCGGCCAACTGTGTTTCGGCGACCACGGCGGGTTTGGCCGCCGGAGCGGCGTTGACCGAGCGCACCTCGTAGCCGATGGTGAAATCCACGGCCCGCATCCGCTTCACCCACATGGTCACCTGCAGCGGCGAATCCGCCAGCCGCAGTTGGTCTTTGTAGGTCACCCGCACGTCGGCGATCAACAAGCCGATCGTGGTGATGTCGGCACCGAAAGGCTCGCGCAGAAACGGGACGCGGGCCTCTTCCAGAATCGTGACCATAGTCGCGTGGTTGATGTGCTGGTACATGTCGATGTCCGACCAGCGCACCGGAACCGGCGCGACGAATCCTGTGTTCACCCTGACGATCCCCGTCCGCTCGTTCGTGTCATACGGCGAATCTGGCGCGCCGCCACCGACAATGTCGCCAAATCCTTTTGACCGCTCTCGTAGATCTCGGTGAGCGTCCGGCGCGCCCGCTCGACCCGCGACGCGCTGGTGTGTTCCCATTCGGCGATCTTCTCTTCCCCGCTCTCATCCGGCTCGCCCACGGCCAGCACGTCGAAACACAATGCCCGCAAAGAGGCGTAGATATCGTCGCGAATCGCCAACCGGGCCAACGAATGCCAACGGTCCCGGCGCGGCAGTTCGGACACCGCGGTCAGCAGTCCGTCGGTACCCAGGCGGTCCATCAGCGCGAAATAGGTGTCGGCGACCTCGGCGGCGTCACGCTCGTCGATGTCGGCGATGTCGATGATGTCCAGCAGGCTGTACCGGTACAACCCGGTGGCCACCAGGTAGGCCAACTCCTCCGATGCGCCCTGCGAAACGAATTCGCCGGCTTCCTTTTCCACGATCGCTTTGTCGTCGCCGCGCAGCCACTCCGACATCCGCGGTGTCAGCTCCTGCACCTTCTTGGCGAATCGGTTGATCTCGGCGCCGACGGCCAGCGGCTGCGGACGGTAGTTGAGCAGCCAGCGTCCGGCGCGGTCGATCAGCCGCCGGGTGTCCAGCGTCATCCGGTCGGACAGCGTGATTGGCAGGTCCGCGTCACGGATCTGCCGCCATATCTCCCCGACCCCGAAGATCGCATCGGTCGCGACGTAGGTGCGGACGGCGTCGACCTGGCTGACCCCGACGTCCTCGGTGATCCGGTAGGCATAGGTGATTCCGCTGGTGTCCACCAAGTCGTTGACCAGCATGGTCGTAACGATCTCGCGACGCAGTTGATGCAAGCGGATCTCGCTGGCGAATCGCTCCCGCAGCATCGACGGAAAGTATTTCGGCAACCGGGCCGCGAACACTTCCTGATCCGGCAGGTCGGTGGCCAACAGCTCGTCTTTGAGCCCGAGTTTGACGTGCGCCATCAGGGTGGCGAGTTCGGGCGAGGTCAGCCCGAGACCGGCCTCGGCCCGCCGGTGAATCTCCTTCTCCGACGGCAGCGCTTCGAGTTCCCGGTTGAGCCCGCGTTCGGCGACCAGGTAGCGGATCTGCTCGGCGTGCACCGGCAACAGGCTTGCGGCGTTGGCCCGGCTGGTGCCCATCAGATCGTTCTGGTCGACGTTGTCGGCCAACACCATTTCGGCCACCTCGTCGGTCATCGACTCCAGCAGCGCGGTGCGCTCCTCGGGCTTGACCTTGCCGGCGGTGACCAGCGCGTCGATCAGGATCTTGATGTTGACCTCATGGTCGGAGCAGTCGACGCCGGCCGAGTTGTCCAGAGCGTCGGTGTTGATCCGGCCCCCGCACAGGTCGAACTCGACACGACCCAGCGACGTGACACCGAGGTTGCCGCCCTCGGCAATCACCTTGGCGCGCAACTGGTTTGCGTTGACCCGCACCGCGTCGTTGGCCCGGTCCCCCACGTCGACGTCGGATTCGGTTTCGGCCTTGACGTAGGTGCCGATCCCGCCGTTGTAGAGCAGGTCTACCGGTGCCTTGAGGATCGCGCGCACCAGGTTCGGCGGGGCCATCTCGGTGACGTCGTCCTCGATTCCCAGCGCGGTGCGGACCTGCTCGCCGATCGGGATGGCCTTGTGCTCACGGCTGTACACCCCGCCACCCTCGCTGATCAGCGATGCGTCGTAGTCGTCCCAACTGGAGCGGGGCAGTTCGAACAGGCGCTTGCGCTCTTCCCATGAGCGCGCGGCGTCGGGATTCGGGTCGAGGAAGATGTGCCGGTGGTCGAAGGCGGCCAGCAGCCGAATGTGCTTGGACAGCAACATGCCGTTGCCGAACACATCGCCGCTCATATCGCCGATGCCGACGACGGTGAAGTCCTCGCTTTGGGTGTCGACTCCCATTTCGCGGAAGTGGCGCTTGACGGCTTCCCACGCTCCGCGGGCGGTGATGCCCATCGCCTTGTGGTCGTAACCCACCGACCCTCCGGAAGCGAACGCGTCGCCCAGCCAGAACCCGTAGGACTTGGCGACGTCGTTGGCGATGTCGGAGAACGCGGCGGTGCCTTTGTCGGCGGCCACCACCAGGTAGGCGTCGTCGCCGTCGCGGCGCACTACCTCGGGCGGGGCGCTGACGTCGCCGGTGGTGTGGTCGACGTTGTCGGTGATTTCCAGCAGCCCGGAGATGAACAGCTTGTAGCAGGCGACGCCCTCCTCACGGACGGCGTCGCGATCGCCGGCCGGGTCGCCGGTGGGCAGCGGCGGCCGCTTGACGACGAATCCGCCTTTGGCGCCGACCGGCACGATGACGGCGTTCTTCACCGCTTGCGCCTTGACCAGGCCCAGGATCTCGGTGCGGAAGTCTTCCCGGCGGTCCGACCAGCGCAGCCCGCCGCGCGCGACGTGGCCGAAGCGCAGGTGCACGCCCTCGACACGCGGTGAGTACACGAAGATCTCGAACTTCGGCCGCGGCAGCGGCAGCTCGTCGACCAGCTGGGCGTCCAGCTTCAGCGACAGCACATTCTTGGCTCGCACCGAATCTTGCCGTGTCACAAAGTAATTAGTTCGCAGCGTGGCCTGGATCAGCGACGCGAATGCGCGCAGGATCCGGTCGGTGTCCAGGCTCTGCAGTGCGTCGATGTCCGCGGCAACGGCGGCGACCGCCGCTTGCGCGTCGCGGTTCTTCGACGTGCCCGACGGGTCGAACAGCGCCTCGAAGAGCGCCACTAACGCCGCTGCGGTGTGCGGGTTCTCGTTGAGCACCGATTCGATGTGGGTTTGGCTGTAGGGAAAAGCCGCCTGCCGCAGGTACTTCGCGTAGGCGCGCAGCACCTCGACCTGCTGCCAGGTCAGGCTTGCCCGCAGCACCAGCTCGTTGAACCGGTCGACCTCCACGCGGCCCTGCCAGATCGCGGTCACCGCGTCGGCGAACCGTTGCGCGGCGGCCTCCCGCTCGGGCCCTTCGGGGGCCAGTGAAATCGTTGGGTGGGGAGAGATCTTGAATTGGTAGATCCACACCTTCAGCGAGTCGGGCCGGGTGACGGTGAACGGTCGCTCTTCGAGCACCACCACGCCCATGGATTGCAGCATCGGCAGCAGTCGGCTCAGCGACGCGGTTCGCCCGCCCAAATACCAAGTGAGCAGCGCGATTCCGTCGTCCTCGTCATGGTCGGAGAACACCAGCTTGACCGAGTCGTCGGTCAGCGATTCGATGACGCCGATGTCTTTGATGGCGTCGGCGGGGCTGACGGCCTGCTTGTAGGCCTCCGGGAAAGCCGCGGCGTAGTGTTCGGCCCGGTCCTGCGCTATTGCACCGGTCTGCACGGCGCCGAGCAACCGGTCGGCCCAGGTGCGGGCGGCCTCGGTCAGCAGGGCCTGGATGCGGGTCCGGTTGTCTTCGGAGGTGTCCACCGCAGCGTGCGCATCAGGCAGGCGAACGACGAAATGCACCAGCGCCCAAGGGGCTTCACTGACCCGGGCGGTGTATTCCAGGCTGGTGCCGCCGAATTCGCGCACCAGGATGTCCTGCATCTCCAACCGGACAGCCGTGGTGTAGCGGTCGCGTGGCAGATACACCAGGCATGACACAAGTTGTCCGAGTTGGTCGGCGCGCAAGAACAGCAGCGCGCGACGCCGCGATCCAAGGTCCACCACGGCCATCGCCATGGTGAGCAGCCGTTCGGCGTCGAGCGCGAACAACTCCGAGCGCGGCACGGTCTGGATGATGTCGAGGAGCAGCTGGCCCGGGTGGCTGGGATCGCGTTCGGCCAGCTCGAGGGCTTGCTGAACCCGGCCGGCGATCAACGGGATCTCCAGCACGTTGGCGTTCATCGCGGCGACCGTGAACAGGCCGACGAAGCGGTGCTCGATGATGCCGTCGCCGGCGTTTTCGCGGATGACGACGATGTAGGGGTAGGCGCCGAAGCGCACATAACTGGGCACGGTGGCCTGGGCCAGCACCAGCAGTTTGCCGTCGCCGGTCAACCGTGGGCGCAACGCCTTGCGCAGCCGCAGCACGCCCAGCCGGGCCGATTCGTCGACCGCGATCTGCCCGTCGCGCACCTCCCCTCGCTGGTAGCCGAGCAACACGAAATGCCCGTCGGCCAACCAGCGCAACAGTGCGGCGACGTCGCGGCGGTCCGGGCCCGAGAAGTGCTCGTCGGCGTTGGTTTCGACCTGCTCTGCCAGGCCGTCGAGGGCAGCGGCCATGGCCGTTGAATCCGCCGCGACCTGGCGCACGTCGGCCAGCACGTTGGGCAACAGGCGTTCGGCTTCGGCCAGCGCCTTGCCGTGTACCGACGGCGAAAGCTGGATGTGGATCCACATCTCGTCCACGCCGTCCGCTGCGCCGTCGCCGACGTCGGGTCCGACGCCCACCAGCTCGCCGTGGGCGGTGCGGCGCACCGCGAATACCGGGTTCATGATGCCGACGTAGGCCACCCCGAGGCGATGCAGCAACACCGCCACCGAATCCATCAGCATGGCGCCGTGTTCGGTGACGACCTGCATCGCGGGGCCGAACCCGGCGGGGTCGTCGGCGGGGTACACCGCAACCCGGGTCTCACCGGGCGCACGGCGGCGCGCCAGCCGAAAGTGGGCGCGCAGCATCGCCGGCGTCACCGCCCTGACGGCTGCCCGGTTGATGACGGCGGTATCGGCGAACTGCCGTTCACTGTCGGGCGCGTCGCCGTGCGGGCCGCGGTAGGTGGCGGTGTATGCCCGCGGAATCCAGGGCGGAAAGTCCTCGGCAGGAGAAGCCGGGCGATCTCGCTCAGCCCGCGGATCACCCGTCATGCCGACTGCTCCCCACTACGCACGCGTACCAGCGCTGGTATCGCCGACCTTAGTCGCGGGTGAGCCTGCGATGCGTCACCCTGTGCGGACGCGCGGCCTCGGCGCCGAGCCGCTCGATCTTGTTTTCTTCGTACGCGCCGAAGTTGCCCTCGAACCAGAACCACTTGGCCTCGTTGTCGGCGTCGCCCTCCCACGCCAGGATGTGGGTACAGGTCCGGTCCAAAAACCAGCGGTCGTGCGAGATCACCACCGCGCAGCCGGGAAACTTCTCCAGCGCATTCTCCAACGAGCCCAGCGTTTCGACGTCCAGGTCGTTGGTCGGCTCGTCGAGCAGGATCAGGTTGCCGCCCTCTTTGAGGGTCAGCGCGAGGTTGAGCCGGTTGCGTTCACCGCCGGACAGCACCCCGGCGGGCTTCTGCTGGTCGGGGCCCTTGAATCCGAACGCCGAGACGTATGCCCGCGAAGGGATCTCGCTTTGACCCACCTCGATGTGGTCCAGCCCGTCGGACACGACTTCCCACACGGTTTTCTTGGGGTCGATCCCCGCCCGGGCCTGGTCGACGTAGCTGATCTTGACGGTCTCGCCGACTTTGACCGTGCCGCTGTCGGGTGGCTCGAGCCCGACGATGGTTTTGAACAGCGTGGTCTTGCCGACCCCGTTGGGGCCGATGACGCCGACGATGCCGTTGCGGGGCAGCGTGAACGACAGGTCCTTGATCAGCGTGCGGCCCTCGAAGCCCTTGTCGAGATGCTCGACCTCGACCACCACGTTGCCCAGCCGCGGGCCGGGCGGGATCTGGATTTCCTCGAAGTCGAGCTTGCGGGTCTTTTCGGCTTCGGCGGCCATCTCCTCGTAGCGCTGCAGCCTGGCCTTGCTCTTGGCCTGCCGGGCCTTGGCGCCCGAACGTACCCAGGCCAGCTCGTCCTGCAGGCGTTTTTGCAGCTTGGCGTCCTTGCGGCCCTGCACCGCCAGCCGCTCGGCCTTCTTCTGCAGATATGTGGAGTAGTTGCCCTCGTAGGGGTAGGCGCGGCCACGGTCGAGCTCGAGGATCCATTCGGCGACGTTGTCCAGGAAGTAGCGGTCGTGCGTGACCGCCAGGATCGCGCCCTGGTAGGCGGCCAGGTGCTGTTCGAGCCACTGCACGCTTTCGGCGTCGAGATGGTTGGTCGGCTCGTCGAGAAGCAGCAGGTCGGGCTTGGAGAGCAGCAGCTTGCACAACGCCACCCGGCGCCGCTCGCCGCCGGACAGGTGCGTCACCGGCTCGTCGGGCGGCGGGCAGCGCAGCGCGTCCATGGCCTGCTCGAGCTGCGAGTCGATGTCCCAGGCCCCGGCGTGGTCGAGGTCCTCTTGCAGCCGGCCCATCTCCTCCATCAGCTCGTCGGTGTAGTCGGTGGCCATCAGCTCGGCGACCTCGTTGAACCGGTCGAGCTTGACCTTGAGGTCGCCCAGCCCCTCCTCGACATTGCCGCGGACCGTTTTCGTTTCGTCCAGCGGCGGCTCCTGCTGCAGGATGCCCACGGTGGCGCCGGTGGCCAGGAAGGCATCGCCGTTGTTGGGCTTGTCCAGGCCGGCCATGATCCGCAAGACGCTCGACTTGCCCGCCCCGTTGGGGCCGACGACGCCGATCTTGGCTCCCGGCAGGAAGCTCAACGTGACGTCGTCGAGGATGACCTTGTCGCCGTGCGCCTTGCGGACCTTCTTCATCGTGTAGATGAACTCAGCCATGCAGCAGTGTTACCTCTCTGGTCTTTGTTGCCCGCCGACCATCCTATGCACGGCTGCGGTGCCGCCGTTCAGGCCGACAGCGGCAACCCGGTCTCGGCCTCGGCTTCGGCGTCGTCGACCGCGGGTTCGGACGCCGGGGGCGCCGCGGTGTCCGCTTCGACGGCGACCGTCTTCTCGACGTGGGCGATGCAGCGAGACAGGTCCGGGCCGACGGACGTCGCGCGCATCTCCAGCGTCGAGCGCCGGATGCCGTCGCGGTCCTCGTATTCGCTGGTGTGGACGTGTCCCACCACGATCACGGCCGAGCCCTTGCGCAACGACGCGCCCACGCCCGAGACCAGCCGGCCCCAGCAGTTGACGCTGACGAACAGCGAGTTGCCGGGCTCCCAGGTGCCGTCGGCGCTACGGCGGCGCGAATTGCTGGCGACGCGAAATTTCATCACCTCCTGGTCACCGACTTGGCGGCGGATCGGATCGTTGACGATGTTGCCGACGACGGTCAGCGGCGTTTCGAACATTGCTCATTCCTTTCTTCGAGGGCGTGGGTTGCTGGCACTCATTCAGCGCCGCGACACCGACAACAGAGGACAGGCTGCCTGGTGTTACCGATGAGCGTGTGGACAAAGCCGCGACTGTGGAGCAACACCACTCACGAAGCAGAAGTCACGGTCGTGATTCTGCGAGAACTACAGCCATAGCCTCTGGTTCGCGGTAAACCACGGCTAACCACGGCTAACCCCGCGGCGACGTGTCGCGACGCGCCAGTTCGGCGAGCATCGCGTTGTAGGCGGCCAGCTCGGCGTCGTCGTCGCGGTCGGCGGCGCGGTCCAGCCGCCGGGCGGTGCGCTCGTCGCTGCGGGTCCACTGCACCAGCAACGCGATCATCACGATCACGAGCGGGAATTCGCCTGCAGCCCAAGCGATTCCACCGCCAAGTCGCTGGTCGCCGAGCAGGTCGGTGTGCCAGTCCAGATGCAGCGACCGGTAGAAGCTTTCGCCGAGTACGTCGCGGGTGCTCATCAGCACCACCCCGAAGAAGGCGTGCAGCGGCAACGACGCGAACACGACGGCCACCTTGGCCAGCGGTGGGATCGGTCGCGGGGTGGGGTCGACGCCGATCACCACCCAGTAGAACAGGTAGCCGCTGAGCAGAAAGTGCACGTTCATCAGAAGATGGCCGATGTGGCTGCCCGCCGCGGCGTCGAAGATGCCGCCGAGGTAGAGCCCGTAAAACCCGCCGACGAACAGCACGGTGGCCACCACCGGGTTGGTCAGGAACCGCGACAGGCGACTGTGCAGCGCGGCCAGCAGCCATTCCCGCATGCCCGGCGGGTCGGCGGGGGGCAGCGCCCGCAACGCCAGGCTGACCGGCGCCCCCAGCACCAACAGCACCGGCACCAGCATCGACAACAACATGTGAGCGGCCATGTGCATGCTGAACATCGCCGGCATGTACCGGCCCACCCCCGACGACGTCGCGAACAGCAGCACCGCGCAGCCCAGCAACCACGAGATCGTCCGGCCCCGCGGCCAGCTGTCGCCGCGGCGGCGCAGCCGCAGCATTCCGGCCAGATACAGCCCGGCGAACACGACGGCCGCGGTGCCGAAGATCAGGTCGAACCGCCAGTCGAAGACCACCCGGGCCACCGTGGGCGGCCCCTCGAAGTCGTAGCCGATCGCGACCTCGGGTATCGAAGGATTGAGGATCGGGGGCGGTGGCGGCGGTGTGCGGCCCAGTCCGACGGCAATCCCGAAAGTCAGGCCGAACACCGCGGCCTCGATCGCCGCCAACCGGATCAGCACGCCGCGCGAGGCCGGATCCGCTTGCAGCGCAATAACTCCGGTGCGACGCTGGCGCCAGCCAGCCACGCCGAGCAGGCACAGTGCGACGACCTTGGCGATCACCAGCCGCCCGTAGCCGGTGCTCAACAGGTCGGCCGGGACAACGCGCACCAGGGCGTTGACGACGCCGCTGAAGCCCATAGCGGCAAAGCACCACAACGCCAGCGTGGAGAACCGCCGCGCGGCCAGGCCGGCGTGCTCGCCGCCGCGGATGACGTGGACCAGCAGCATCAGCAGCCCGCCGGCCCACACGCCGGCGGCCACCAAATGGATCAGCAGGCTGTTGGTAGCCAGGTCATGTGACCCGCCGGCCGACGAGTGCCCGGTCAGCCCGAGCGGCACCAAGGTGACCAGCGACCCGGCCAGCAGCAACGGCGTCGGTGACCAGCGCAGCACCGGCAGACTGGCCAGCATCACCGCGGCGGCCAGCAACGCGGTCCACCGCCACGCCGTCGCGACGTTGATCAGGCTGGCCAGTGACCAGAGCCTCACCGGGTCGAGGTGGGCGCTCAGCGGTTGGCCCGACACGTCGGAAATGGTCAGCGGGACCAGCAGGGCCGCGCACACCGCCCACACACCGGTGGCCACCGTCCCCAGCCGCAACGCCCGGTAGCCGCCGGCGTCCAGCACTCCGTTGTCCTGCGGTGGCACCAGAAACGCCGCAAACAGGAACGACCCGACGGCCAGCGCCGCCGCGATCTCCCCGGCGGCACGCACGAACGGCAGGCCCAGCGTGGTCACCGGGCCCGGATCGGGCAGCCCGGTAGCGGTCAGCGCGTCGGCCAGCGACAACGCCGCGATTCCGGCGGCGGTGCAGCCCGCCAGCGCGGCCACGCCGACCAGCAGCGGCCACACCGCCGCGCGCCGTCGCATTTCCGCCATTACTACAGCGTATGGCCGGTTATGGTGTCGCTATCGCGCCGCCCGTCGGGCCGCGACCTCACGCGCAATGAACTGATTACGCGCAATCCGCGCGACGTGGTCGAAATCCCGGAGGATTCTGCGCAGTTCACCGCGGAATGCGGTCCGCCGCTCGGCGAGGTCTGGAGCGGGCTCCAGCAGATGCTGGTCGGCGACGACTTGACGCGCCGTCGCGAACAGCAGCGTGGACACCGGCTCGCTGCTGCTCACCCGGCCCTGCGCGACGTACTGGCGGCCGACACCGAGCGCCAATTGGGTCAGTTCCTTTTCGCCGATGTCGGCGGGGGCGTCGCGCAGCACGTCGGCGACGATCTCGTACGCCTCGAAGAACACCCGCAGCATCGCATCCGACATCAGTGGTCGTTTGGCGTAGAGGATCGCGTCGATTTCGTCGCCGCCGGCGGCGACGTGGGCTTCCCAATCGGAGTGCCAGGCCATCTCTTCGGCGAGGTTGTTGCGGAACGAGGCCGAATCTGCGAAGTAGAAGTCGAATTTCAGCAGGTCGCGAAGCCGCATGGCCTGCGTCCAGAAGGCTTCCACCCGATCGCCCTCCGCATGTCCGGCGTGTGCCAGCGCCAGCTCGACGATCGAGGTCTCCAGAAAGGCGTGGATCACCGAGTTGCGGTAGAACGCCGCGGTGTGCTCATCTTCGGGTGCGATGCGCCACACCGGTTCTCGCCCGCCGTCGACGCGGGTGACCGGATGCCCATTGGACAGTGCGTCCACCGCCGCGCGGACACCCTCGGGTGTGCGCAGCCGCAACGCACTGGTGGTCACCGGGGTCTGTTTGCGTTCGAGGTAGTCCAGCGAGTCTTGCAGGGTGTGGTGCAGCTGGCCGAGGGTCAACGCCACTCCGTGCGTGGTCAGCAACAGCGCCGACACCAGTCCGGTGGCGTTCACCGGAGTCGCCCGCAGAATACGCCAGGCAACCTCGAACGACATCTTTTGCAGCGCAAGACGTTTGGCGGCCGGATCGGAGGCTGTCGGGCCGCCCGGGGGACCGAGGTACTGCCGCATCGAGACCGCTTCGGGGAAGCGGACGTAGATCTTGCCGTAGTTGCGCTCCCCCTGGGCCTTGATGAAGTTGTACAGCCATCCGACGCCCTCGGCCTTCTTCTCCGCGCCGCGCGCATAGGCGGCGTACTCGGCCGTCTCGTGCAGCTGGTCGAAGCTGATCGAAACTCCTTGCAGCAGAATGTCGTCGCTGCGGCCCTCCAGGTAGGCGTCGGCCACGTAGCTCATCAGACCGAGCTTGGGTGGCAACATCTTGCCGGTTCGCGAGCGGGTGCCCTCGATGGACCAGCTCAGGTTGAACCGCTTCTCGACGACATAGCCCACGTACTCCTTGAGCACGTACTTGTAGAGCTGGTTGTCGCCGATGTTGCGGCGAATGAAGATGACGCCGGCGCGGCGCAGCAGCGGGCCCATCACCCCGAACGCCAGGTTGATGCCGGCGAACACATGCACCGGCGGCAGCCGGTTCTCCTGCATGGCGACCGGCATGACCGCGCCGTCGATATAGGACCGGTGCGAGAAGAGCAGCACCGCCGGATGAGTCTCCAGCGCGGTGCGCATCGCCGCCACTTGATACTCGTCGTAGTCGATTTCGGGATCGAAGCCCCGACTGAGCAACCGGCCCAGCACCGACACTAGGTCCACCGACACTCGGCTCCACCCGGTTGCGAGCTCGTCGAGCATCTTGCCGGCTTCCTCGAGGGTGGCGCCCGGGATCTTTTCCAGGCCGGCGCGAAATCGTGCGGAGGCCAGTATCTCCGGCTTCACCAGACGCGGAGATTTGTATTGCGGCCCCAGGATCCGGTATTCGGCGCGTTCCAGCGCCAAGATGGCGCGACGTGTGACGAAATGCGCAAAATCCCTTGCGTTTTCGCCGACAGTGAGGTCACGCCACTGCTGGCGCAGCTCCGATACCTTCGCCGGTTCGCCGGCCACCACCCGGGCCCGCGACGGCTCGGAGCCCACCACGCGGCGCTGCTGACGCTCGTTGGGGTGGTAGGGATCGCGTCCGGGTAGCAGCGCCGCCACCCTGCTCAGCGCGGACGCACCCGCACGCGGCAGCCAGAACACCCGCACCGGCACGATCGAGCGGTCCTCGTCGGCCTCCAGCTGCTCGACGAGCTGTGCCAGCGCCGCCGGCTCGGGGTTACGCGGCGGCAGCTGCAGCACGTCGATCGTGGTGTCCGGGTAGCGTTTCCGTTGCTGCTCCAGCCAATCCGAAACCAGCTCCGCTTCCACCGGCGAGGAGATCGACGCCAACACCAGCGTGTCGTCGGTGGTGGTGAATGTGCCGATGTCGGCGGCCGGCTTTTTCATGATCGGCCCTTCGGCCGGGGTTGCGCCTTGGCGGCCTTTTTCGCAGGCGACTTGGCGGCCTTCTTCGCGGCACGCTTGCGCGGCGGCGCTTTGGTCACCCGGGTGTACAGGGCGGCTTCGGGTAGCTGGTCGACCGGCCAGTCGGCCAAGGTGTCCAAATACAGTTGGCGCACTTCGGCAATCCGGTCCGGCAGCGTGTCGACGGTCCAGTTGCTGACCGAAATCGGCGGGAACACAGCGACGTCCACCGTGCCCGGGTTCATCGTGGTGGAGTTTCGCGCGGCGACGATCTCCGCGTTGCGGATCACGATCGGCACGATCGGGATTCCGGCTGCCATCGCGATGCGGAACGGCCCCTTCTTGAAGGGCCCGACGGTGGTGGTGTCTATCCGGGTACCTTCAGGGGCGATCACAATCGACAGGCCTTTGCGCGCACGGTCTTCGACCTCGTGCAGCGACTCCACCGCGGCCGTCGGATCGTCGCGGTCGATGAAGACGGCGTCCAGCAGCTTACCGAGCGTGCCCATGATCGGGTCGCTCGCCAACTCCTTCTTGCCCACGCCAATCCAGTTGTCGCGCACCAGCGCCGCCGTAATGATCGGGTCAGCCTGGTTGCGGTGATTGAAGATGAACACCGCCGGGCGCTGCGCGGTGAGGTTCTCCGCGCCAATCACGTTGAGGTGCACGCCGCTGGCGGTCAGCAGCAGCTGCGACCAGGTGGAGGTGAAGAAGTTCACGCCCCGGCGGCGGTTACGGGTCAGCAGCCCGATCCCGACCGCGCCGGCGGCGACCGGGAACAGCGAGCCGATACCGGCGAGTGTCCGCAGCTGCGAGCGGATTCCGACGCTGCCGCGGCTGTTGAAACGCAGAATCGGCCAGCCGCGACGGCGGGCGACGGCGGCCATCTTGCCTTCAGGGTTGGTCGGGCGGGGGTTGCCGACCAGGTACATCAATGCGACGTCCTCGTCGCCGTCGGCGTAGAAATAGCTGTCTTTCAAGTCGATACCGTGCTCGGCCGCGAACTGCTGCACGGCCGCGGCCTTGCCCGGCCCCCACAGGATCGGCTTGACCACATTCCCGGTGAGGATCCCGTTCTCGTCGGTTTCGAACTTGTTGGTCAGCGTGTTGGGGATGCCAAGAAAGCGGGCCACCGGCTCGACCTGCAGTGTCAACGCGGACGAGCTGAGCACCACGGTGTGGCCGCGGGCGAGGTGGGCGCGCACCAATTCCCGCATTTCCGGGTAGATCCGGCTCTCGATTTTTTGCGCGAACAACCGCTCGCCGATCTCCTCCATGTCGGAAAGCGGGCGGCCGCGCAGCGCCTTGGACGCTGTGTGGATGAGTTGCTCGAACTCGATGCGCCCGAGTTGATGATTCAGGCCGGCCTGGATCATGCTGATCAGCTCACCGACCCCCATCTCACGGCGCCGGAACCGTTCCTGGGTGAGGATGACGCCGGTGAACCCGGCCACCAACGTTCCGTCCAGGTCGAAAAATGCGCCGATCTTGGGCCCGGGCGGACTGGCCATGATTTCGGCGACCGACCCGGGCAACCGAAGGTCGCGCGACCCCTTGCGATCCTCGGTGGCGGTCATGATCCCGACGCCGATCGGGTCGACATATCGGGTGCCTGGGCGTCGAAGGACGCGGGCACCGCATGCGGCGCGGGTTCGCCGGCCAGCGCGAGGATCTCGTCGAAACCCTCCACGAGGCATCGGGCCCACAAATCCTCATGCCGGACCGCGGCCCGGTCGTAGCGCGTGGTGATGGTGCAGCAGCCCCCGCGTGATATCAGCACGACCATCATCGCCACACCCGGCAGCGGCCCAATGCCATACTGCCGCAATATTTTTGCACCGGCCAGGTACGTGTCGCCCGGGTAGACCGGCACATTGCTGGCTTGCACGTCCGATGCGACGACCGAGCCGGTCATCGACTCGAGCAACGGCGTCGGCAACACGCTGAGCAGTGGCGCGATCGAACCGATGACGTCCATCGCGGGTTCGTCGCGCCGCTGGGTCATCTGGGCGCGAATCTTGCGCATCCGGGCCACCGGATCGGCGGTGCCGAGGGGCGCGGCCAGGTTGACGCCGGTGAACCGGTTGCCGCCCGCGGGATCGGATTCGGCCCGCAGGTTCACCGGAACCGCCATCGGCAACGTCGCGATCGGCACACCGAGTGCTTCGTGGTAGCGGCCCAGCGCGCCGCACAGCCCGGCCAGGTAGGCGTCGTTGATTGAACCGCCGCCGGCCTTGGCGGCCCGGTGCAGGTCGGACAGTGGGATGTCGATGGCCTCGGTGCGGGTGGCCAGGCTGCGCCGGCGCAGCAGCGGCGACGGCTCGGCGGCCCGGCTCATCACCCGCACGCTGGAGCGGGCGTAGCTCAGCGCCCCGGCCACGGTGGATGCCGGACGCAGCACCGCCCGGCCCACCACCGACGCCGCGCCCCACAGTGCGCCCCGCACCCCGTCGACGACGGCCTCGGGCAGATGGTTGAGGCCTTCGCGCATCAGGTCGGTGGGCGACAAATCCTGTGGAATGGGTTGCGGCGGTGGCGGCCCGGCCGGCGGATCACGCTCCAGGTCGTAGATGTGGGAGAACATCTCGACGCTGCCGACACCGTCAGTGACCGCGTGGCTCAGGTGCAGCAGCGTCGCGGCCCTGCCGTCAGCCAGGCCGTCGATCAAGGTAGCCGTCCACAGCGGACGGGCGATGTCCAGCGGCGACTGCAGCATCACCTCGGCAAGGTCGAACACCTGCCGCAGCGTGCCCGGTTCGGCGACGCGCAGCCGTCGGACATGAAAGTCCAAGTTGAAATCGGGATCTACCACCCATCGCGGCGCGGCCGTCGGCAGCGTCGGCACGACCACCTTCTGGCGCAGCCGCAACACCCGTCGCGACGCGTGTTCGAACCGGGTCCGGAACCGCTCCCAGTCCGGCGTGGTGTCGAGGATTTCCAGCGCCATGATCCCCGAGCGGGTCCGCGGGTTGGCTTCCCCGCGGTGCAGCAGATAGTCGACCGCGCCGAGCGCTGTGGGCAACCCCGCCGCGTCGACGGACTCAGCCACCGGCTCGTCTCCGTTCTGACATCGCCACTGGAGCCTCCCGTTTCGCCACTCCTACCCAAACGCTAGTCCGGTTGTCGCGATGGCGGTAGCGATTGCGAGGATCCGCATAAGGGCGATAAACGTCAGCCGACTGGTTTGCGAAATACTTTGCCCGCGCAGCGAATTGGAATTTCAGCTCGCGGGTGTGGCTTGTTTGTGCGTCACGCGACGACGCGAGCGCAGATAACGTCCGTGCACGACGCCGAAAAAGTCACCGACGGCGTCGGCCGTCAGCCGGGACCGGACGGTCCCGACGATATCGAACGCGTGGTGGGCATTTGGCAGCTCGGCATAGCACACGGTGCGGGCGCCGGCGTCGCGCAGTGCAGCGCAAAATGTTTGCGCCTGCGCGCGGGGAATGAGCGAATCGTTGGCGCCGTGCAGCACGAAAAATGGTGGAGCTTCGCTGTGCGCGTGCGATATCGGCGACGCGAATTCGAACAACCCGGGATCATCGACGTAGCGCTTTTGCATCACGAAGCGCTCCAAAAATGGCAGCATCAGCTCGTGCATTTTTTCGGCATCGGTGAAGTCGTAGACCCCGTAATACGGCGCGGCCGCCTGCACCGTGGTGTCGGCGTCTTCGAAGCCGGGCTGTAGCCGCGGGTCGTTGGCGGTGAGCGCCGCCAACGAGGCCAGGTGCGCGCCCGCCGAACCTCCGGTGACCGCGACGAAATGCGGGTCGCCGCCGTAGTCCGCGATGTTCTCGCGCACCCACGCGATGGCCCGTTTGACGTCGACGATGTGCGTCGGCCACGCCTTGCCCGGACTCTTGCTGTAGTCGATCGACACGCAGATCCAGCCGAGTTCGACCATCCGGCCCAGCAGTGGGTAGGCCTGGCCCCGTTTGCCGTTGAGGGTCCAGGCGCCGCCCGGGATTTGCACCAGCACCGGGGCCCGGCAGCCTTCGGACAAGTCCGGACGACGCCAGATGTCGAGCAGGTTGTCCCGCCCCGCCGGCCCGTAGGAGATGTCCGAGGTCTGCGACGCGTACCGACGGCGGTGGCCCGCAGCGTGCAGCAGTCCGCCGCGGCGCGCGCACTCGGCCTGATCGGTGACCGGATGCGACACCCGGTCGCGGTAGTTGGCGCCGAAAGATTCCTCGAGCGCCGCGGACAGGATGCGGTCTGCGCGTTGCGCCGCCCACGTCGTGGCGACCCGGCCCACCGACAGCGGAGTCACCCCCGACAGCGCATGCGCGGTGAGCACCTGCGGCGAAAACTCGGCGGACAGCCATCCCGCGAACCAGGCGGCCGCGAACGGCGAACCCTGCAGCAGCAGGGCAGCGGCGCGATAGGTGTCGACCGCCTCGGCGGCCAGTTGCGCGCCGTGGCGCAGCGCCAGGGCGCCGGCCCGCGAGCACTTCGTGGTCACGCTCATCGCCATGCTCATGGCAACGCCACTCCTTGACGTCGGCCCACACGTCGCCGGTCAGCGTACGTGTGTCGCGCGTCACAGGTTAGCGAATCACTAATCCCGCCAAGGGGATTTCGATCGGCGTTGCGCGTCGGGACTTGGCGTGTCGCGGCGTTGGATACACTGACCTGCGCGTAAGTCTTTCCGGCCCCCGTAGCTCAGCTGGACAGAGCGCATGACTTCTAATCTTGTGGTCGCAGGTTCGAGTCCTGCCGGGGGCACTCGTCAGGCTGATCACTGTTCGCCGTCGACGGCGAACGCGCGCGGCACCGGTTCACCCGCCAGTTTGAGTATCTCGTCGAAACCCTCACGCAGGCACCGGGCAAACAATTCCTGTTCCCGGATGGCGGCTCTGTCGTAGTTGACGGTGACGGTGCACCGGTCGCCGGCAGACAACAGCACCACGACCATTCCCACGCCGGGCACCGACGCGAGACCATGCTGCCGTAGCACTTTCGCTCCCGCGAGGTAGATATCGCCGCGGTACGAAGGCACATTGCTGGCCACCACATCGACGAATCCCCCGCTGCTCATCGCGGTCAGCAGGGCCGCCGGCAAAACGCTCACCAGGCGTGCAATCGAGTGGCTGACGTCGCGCGCGGGCTCGTTTCGGCGCTGTGTCATCTGTGCACGGATCTTGCCCATGCGAGTGACGGGATCGTCCTCGCCGACCGGGGCTGCCAGCATGACGCTACTGACCTGGTTGGCGGCGGTGAGGTCCGCTTCACCGCGCACGTTCACCGGCACCGCCATCGGCAGCGCGTCGATCGGCGCGCCAAGCGCCCGGTGATAGCGCCCCAGCGCGCCGCACAGGGCGGCCAGATAGGCGTCGTTCAAAGAACCGCCGCCGGCTTTGGCGGCGCTGTGCAGGGCGGAGAGACCGATGTCGAGCGCTTCGCTGCGGCGTACCGAGCCGCGCTGGCGCAGCAACGGTGACGGCTCGACGGGCCGGCTCATCACTCGCACCGCCGACCGGGCGTAGCCCACGCCGCCTACCAGCGCCGACACCGGATTGCGCATCAACCGGCCAACCGCGCGCAATGCGCCCCACAGCGCGCGCCGGACTCCCTCGACGAGGGCTCGGGGCTGGCGTCTGATGCCCTCCCACATCAGGTCGTCGGGGGACAGATTCTGCGGAATCGGTGCCGGAGGTGGCGACTCGCCCGGCGGATCGCGCTCCAGAGTGGGGACCTGCGCGAACATCTCGAGGGCGCCGATCCCGTCGGTGAGCGCATGGCCGATGCGGAAAAGCAGCGCAGACGTACCGTCGGCAAGGCCCTCGACCAACGTGGCGATCCACAGCGGTCGCGACGTGTCCATCGGTGACCGCAGCAGCTCGTCGGCCAGGTCGAAGACTTCCCGCGGAGTGCCAGGCTCAGGAACACGCATCCGACGCACGTGAAAGTTCACGTCGAAGTCCGGATCCACCACCCAGCGCGGTGCGGTCGTCGGGAGGGTGGGCACGACTACTTTCTGCCGCAGCCGCGGCACCCGACGGGAGGCACCTTCGAAATGGGCGCGAAACCGGTTCCAGTCCGGCACGGCGTCGAGGAAAACGACTCCCATGCTGCCCAACCGTGCATGGCTATGGGCTTCGCGCCGATGCATCAAATAGTCGGCGGGTCCCAGCTCGCTGGGCATTTCGGCGGCGTCAACCATCGTCGCGACTCCGCCCCGGTCCAATGACCTTTCTCGCCGACCACGTCACCGCCGCCGCCGCACCTTTCAACAGCGTTGGGCCGCTGCCAAGCTCAAGCTAAACCGGCCGAAGCGCGGACGGAGCTAATTGTGCGAATTTGCTGAATGGTTGAACGGATCGCCCGCTGGCCTACGACCTACATTGGAAATATGTCGAATAGCGGCCGCGGTCCGCGGTTCGGCTCGCCGGCGACACTTGCATGGCAATGAAACATGCTCCTCGACGGCGCGCTGAGCGCGGGTCGCCGATGGCAATCCTACTACTCTGAGCTCGCCTGGCCGGATGTTTAGCTCGCGGAGGTGGCACATGGCCCAGCCCGATCTGGTTCTCTACCGCGCCGATGACCGCGTCGCGCTGATCACCGTCAACGATCCGGAACGGCGTAACGCCGTCACCGCCGCGATGTCGGCCCAGTTGCGGGCCGCGGTCGAGCGGGCCGAGGCAGATCCGGACGTGCACGCCGTCGTGGTCACCGGGGCCGGCAAGGCGTTCTGCGCAGGTGCCGACCTCAGCGCCCTGGGCGAAGCCGCCGAGGAAGGGCTGCTGGCCCTCTACGACGGGTTCATGGCCGTCGGCAAGTGCACGCTGCCGACGATCGCGGCGGTCAACGGCGCGGCGGTCGGCGCCGGGCTGAACCTGGCGCTGGCCGCCGATGTGCGCATCGCCGGGCCGGCCGCGTTGTTCGACGCCCGCTTCCAGAAGCTTGGCCTGCACCCCGGCGGCGGTGCGACGTGGATGCTGCAGCGCGCCGTGGGTCCGCAAGTCGCCCGCGCCACCTTGCTGTTCGGTATGCGCTTCGACGCGGAATCCGCTGTGCGCCATGGCCTTGCGCTGTCCGTTGCCGACGACCCGGTGGCCGCTGCGCTGGAACTAGCGGCCGGGCCCGCTGCGGCGCCGCGGGAGGTGGTGCTGGCGACCAAGGCCACCATGCGCGCCACCGCCAGCCCCGGATCGCTCGACGACGAGCAGCATGAACTGGCCAAGGACACCGAGCTGGGCCCGCAGGCCGCGTCGATCCGCTCACCGGAGTTCGCGGCCCGGCTGGCCGCCGCCCGGGGCAACAACGCCTAAAGGTCCAGCAGCGCCGTCTCCGGTGACTCGAGGAGGCCCCGTAGCTCGCCCAGGAACGCGGCGACCTGCGCGCCGTCGGCAACGCGGTGGTCGAATGCGCAGGTCAAGGTCATCTGGGGGCGCACGACGACCTGGTCGTCGAGGGCCATCGGCCGCGGCTTGAGCGAGCCCATGCCCAGGATGGCCGCCTCCGGATAGTTGATCACCGGCACGCCCTCGTCGAGTCCGAGCGCGCCGAAGTTCGACACGGTGAACGTGGAGCCTCTCAGCTGCGCGGGCTTCAGCGTGCCGGCGCGCGCCTGTTCGGTCAGCCGGGCCACCGTGTCGGCGAGCTGCCTGGTGGTCATCTGCTGCGCGTCGGCGACGACGGGCACCAGCAGACCCCGGGGTGCGGCGACCGCGAAACCCAGATGCACCGCGTGGTGACTGCGCACCTGCGGGCCGTCGGGCCCGTCGACCCAGGTGGAGTTGAGGATCGTGTGGTGCTGCAGCGCGAGGGCCACGAACCGCAGGGTGAGCGCGAACGGCGTGACCTGCAGTCGCTCGTGCAGCCGCACCAGATTGGTGCAGTCGGCCTGCACGCTGGCATGGGCGTCGGGAATCTGGCTGCGGGCCAACGTCATTCGTTGGGCCATCTCGGCCTGCACGCCGCGCACCGGCAACACGTCGTAGGCGACGTCCGTGTGTTCGGCCGCCGCGAGTACGGCCTCGCGACTGATCAGGCCGTCGGGACCGGGCGGCACGCGGGCCAGGTCGACACCCAGCTCGGCGGCCAGTTTGCGCACCGGCGGCTTGGCTTTCGGGCGCCTGCTCGCGTCGAGCGTGTGATCGGCGCCGTATCCCACGAGCACCGGTGTGCGCGTGGGTGATTCACCGTTCGATGCGGTATCAGACAGGGTGTCGATCCGCACCAGCAGCGCGCCGACCGGCAGCACGTCGCCTTCGGCGCCATGCGTTTCGACGATTCGGCCCGCGTACGGGCTCGGGATTTCGACTTCTGCCTTGGCAGTCTCCACCGAGCACAGCGGCTGGTTGATTTCGACGTCGTCACCGACGGCGACGTTCCAGCTCGACAGCGTCACCTCCTCGAGCCCTTCGCCGAGATCCGGGACGACGAACGGTTTGACGCTCACGGAAGCTCCAGGGCTCGCTCGACGCAGTCCATCAGCCGGTCGGGCCCGGGCAGCCACAGCTTCTCGAGCCGCGCCGGCGGGTAGGGGGTGTCAAACCCGCACGCGCGCAACACCGGAGCCTCCAATTCGTAAAACATCTCCTCTTGGATGCGGGCAGCCAGCCCGGCGCCATAACCCAGGCTTCGCGGTCCCTCGTGCAGTACCACGCAGCGCCCGGTGCGGCGGATCGACGCGGCCACGGTGTCGAAGTCCAGCGGCACCAGCGACCGCAGGTCGACCACTTCCAGACTCCAACCCCGTTGGGCCGCAGCCATTTCCGCGGTGGACAACGCCGTGGCCACCAAACCGCCGTACGTCAGCACGGTGACGTCGGTGCCGTCACGGCGCACCACCGCCTGCCCGATCGGTGGCCCGGGCTGCTGGGTGTCGACGACCTCGCGGCCCCAGTAGCGCCGCTTGGGCTCTAAGAACATCACCGGGTCCGGACAGTTGATGGCATGGCGCAAAAGCCAATACGCGTCCGACGGCGACGACGGGACCACGACCTTCAAGCCGGCGGTGTGCGCCCAGTACGACTCGGTGGACTCCGAATGGTGTTCGACCGCACCGATTCCGCCGAACGACGGGATCCGCACGGTGACCGGCATGTCGATTTCGCCGCGGGTGCGGGTGCGGTACTTGGCCAGATGGCTGACTATCTGGTCGAACGCCGGGTAGGCGAAGCCGTCGAACTGGATCTCCGGCACGGGCTTGAATCCGCGCAGCGCCAGGCCCACCGCGATGCCGATCACCGCGGACTCCGCCAGCGGGGTGTCGAAGCAGCGGTCGGAAGCGAACGTCTCGGCCAGCCCCTCCGTGACCCGGAACACGCCGCCCTGGGCCGCGACGTCCTCCCCGAACACCAGCACCCGATCGTCGGCGGCCATCGCGTCGTGCAGCGCGCGGTTGAGCGCGGCCACCATGGTCAGCGTCTGCTCGGCACCTGGCAATGTCGCGGCGCGAGTGGGCGGTTCGACGATCTGCGTCATCGCGGCTCCTCCCCCAGTTCCACCCGCAGATCTCGGCGCTGCGCCTCCAACGCGGGCGTCATCTCCGCGTAGACCGTGGTGAACACCTCGTCGATGTCGACGTCGGACGCGCCGAACAGCGTGTCGCGCAACTCGGCACACAGCCGCCGGGACCGCGCCGCCACCCGATCGGCAAGCCGCTCCGACCACAGCCCCCGGCCCTCAAGATAGGCCCGGTAACGCGGAATCGGGTCCAGCGCCAGCCAGTGCTCGAGTTCGTCACGGCTGCGGTAGCGCGTCGGGTCGTCGGATGTGGTGTGCGGGCCGAGCCGATAGGTGACCGCCTCGATCAGTGTCGGACCGCCGCCGGCCCGGGCCCGGGCGGACGCCTCGGCCATCAGCGCATAGCAGGCCAGCACGTCATTGCCGTCCACCCGAATGCCCGGCATCCCATAGCCGATCGCCTTGTGCGCGATCGACGGCGCAATGGTCTGCCGGCACAGCGGCACCGAGATCGCCCACTGGTTGTTCTGCACGTAGAACACACACGGCGCACCGAAGACAGCCGCGACGTTTAACGCCTCGTGCACGTCGCCCTCGCTGGTGGCGCCGTCGCCGAGGAAGGCGACCGTCATGGAATCCTCGCCGAGGCGCTGCGCGGCCATCGCCGCCCCGACGGCGTGCAACGCGTGTGTGCCGACCGGAATCGAGATCGGAGCGCAACATTTTTTGATGAATTCCAGGCCGCCGTGCCACGTTCCGCGCCACATGGCGCCGACGTGGCTGGCCGGGATGCCGCGCACCAGGAACGCACCCAACTCGCGATACTGCGGGAACAGCCAGTCCGACTTACGTAGACAGGCCGTCGCCCCCACCTGCGCCGCCTCCTGGCCGCGGCATGGCGCATACAAAGCCAATTCACCCTGGCGCTGCAAGTTGACCAGCTCGGTGTCCAGATCGCGGGTGACCACCATCATCTCGTAGAGCCAGCACAGGGTTTCGTCCGGAAGCTCACGGCTGTAACGGTCTTCAGCGGTCGGCGTCCCATCCGGCGCGACGAGTTGCACCGGATCGAGGTCGACAGTCATCGGGCTCTGGGCAAGCTCGGCCACACCGCCTCCTTCCCGCGGTCACGCGGGTGCGCGGCGGGTCAGAGCAAACCCGGACGACCGGGACTGCTACGAGCCGGAGTCAGTCGCCAGCTGCACGATTCGCTCGGCTCGCCGCAACACTGGCGCATCTACCATTATGCCTTCAAATGCGAAGACACCGCGTTCATCGGCGGCCGCGGCGAGCACGTGTCGCGCCCACTGCACTTGGTCCGGCGTCGGGGCGTAGCCGGCCCGGATCACCGGCACCTGGCTGGGATGGATAGCAACCTTCGCGTCGAACCCGACCGCCACCGCGTCGTCGACCTCGGCGCGCAGCCCGTCGAGATCCTTGATGTCGAGGTAGACCGAATCCAGCGCCAGACGGCCGTAGGCCTTGGCGGCGAGCAGCGACTGCGACCGGACGTGGCGGGCCACCTCCCGGTAGGTGCCGTCCGGGTAGCGGTTGGCGGTGCCGCCCAGCACGGCGAACAGGTCCTCCGCTCCCCACATCGCCGCGACGGCGTTGTCGGCACGGACGTTGTCGGTGACGGTCAGCGCGCCCAGCGGCGACTCGACGAGCACGACGACGTCCAGCGGTGCCAGCGCGGTGACCTGTTCGGGCGCTTCGCATTTGGGAAGCATCACGGTGTCGTAGCTTGTGCGGGACAGGGCGTCGAGGTCTTTGGCTTGGTCGTCCGTGCCGAACGGGTTGACGCGCACCACGGTGCGGGCCGGGTCGAGAGCAACGTCGACAAGGGCTTTGCGCGCGGCCGCCCGATCTGCGGCAGCACATCCATCTTCCAGGTCGAGTATCACGACATCGGCTGCAGCAGCTGCCTTTTCGAACCGCTCCGGCCGATCGGCCGGGCAGAACAGCCACGCCGGGCCCGGGTTGTCAAGCGTCATCGGCCGGCCTCATGCGCACCAGGGTTTTGCGTGTCGCGGTGGCGACGACGTCGCCGTGCTGGTTGCGCCCAGTGTGGGCGAACGTGAGGATGCCCTCCCCTGGGCGGCTCTTGGATTCCCGTTTGCCGGTGATCACGGTCTCGGCGTACAGTGTGTCGCCGTGGAAAAGTGGCTTGGGGAAGGCGATTTCGGAGAATCCGAGGTTGGCGACGATGGTGCCCTGGGTCAGTTGCGCGACGGACAACCCGACCAGTGTCGACAGCGTGAACATCGAGTTGACCAGCCGCTGGTGGAACGGTGGCAGCGCGTCGGAAAACGCGGCGTCCAGGTGCAGCGCTTGGGTGTTCATCGTCAACGTGGTGAACAACACGTTGTCGGCCTCGGTGATCGTGCGGCCGGGGCGGTGCAGATAGCGCACCCCGATCTCGAATTCCTCGAACCACAGCCCGCGCTGGACTACGGCGCGCTGCTCCTCCGTCACAATCCCACCTCTCTGGCGATCACCATCAGTTGCACTTCGCTGGTCCCTTCACCGATTTCCAGGATCTTGCTGTCCCGGTAATGCCGAGCGACCGGGAACTCGTTGATGAACCCGTAGCCGCCGTGGATCTGGGTGGCGTCGCGGGCGTTGTCCATGGCGGCCTCGCTGGCCACCAACTTGGCGATCGCTGCCTGCTTCTTGAAGGGCTTACCGGCCAGCATCAGAGCCGCGGCGTCGTAGTAGGCGGTGCGGGCCGTGTGCGCACGGGCCTCCATCCGGGCGATGGTGAACTCGATGGCCTGATAGCGGGCGATCGGTTGACCGAATGCCTCACGCTCGCGGGCATACTTGATGCTCTCGTCCACGCAGCCCTGCGCGGCGCCGGTGGACAGCGCGGCGATCGCGATTCGGCCCTCGTCGAGGATGCGCAGGAAGTTGGCATAGCCGCGGCCGCGTTCGCCGAGCAGGTTTTCCTGCGGCACTCGCACGTCTTCGAACGTCAGCGGATGGGTGTCGGAAGCCTTCCAGCCCACCTTGTCGTAGGCCGGTTCGACGGTGAAACCCGGTGTGGGCACCGGTACCAGGATCGACGAGATCTCCTTGCGGCCACCCTGTTCACCGGTGACGGCGGTGACGGTGACCAGCTTCGTGATGTCCGTGCCGGAGTTGGTGATGAACTGCTTGGATCCGTTGATCACCCAGTGCCCGTCGTCGAGGCGGGCGGTGGTCTTGGTGGCGCCGGCGTCGCTGCCACCGCCCGCCTCGGTCAGCCCGAACGCGCCGAGCGCGCGGCCACTGGCCAACTGCGGCAACCACTCTCGCTTCTGCTCTTCGGTGCCGAACCGGTAAATCGGCATGGCACCCAGCGACACCCCGGCCTCCAGCGTGATCGCCACGCTTTGGTCCACCTTGCCCAGTTCCTCGAGCGCCAGGCACAACGCGAAGTAGTCGCCGCCCATGCCGCCCCACTCTTCGGGGAACGGCAGGCCGAACAGCCCCATCTCGGCCATGCCGGCCACCACCTCGTAGGGGAAAGAGTGCTCGGCGTCGTGGCGGGCAGCGACCGGCGCGACCACGCTCTGCGCGAAGTCGCGGACCGTCTTGGCCAACTGCTGGTACTCGTCGGGAAGCGTCCCGGTGGCAATAAAGTCAGGCACAGCTTAGCCTTTCGTGTTCGCCTTGATCCGGGCCAGCGGCTGGCCTACCTTGACCTGGTCGCCGACCGCGACGAGAAGCTCCACGACGCCGTCGACGGGCGCCGTCAGCGCATGTTCCATCTTCATCGCCTCGACGGTGACAATCATCGCCCCGGTCTGCACGTCGACGCCGTCGTCGACCCCTACTGCGACGACCGATCCCGGCATCGGGCTGGTCAATTCGGCGTCGCCGCTGTGCGCGTCGTCGGGGCGCACCGGCGCTTCCCGCACCTCCTCGAGCACGGCGGTGGTCCCGGCACCGTGCAGCCAGATCTGGTGCTCCGCCGACGCGACGGCGTACTCCGTTCGCACGCCGTCGAGTGTCAGCACCAGCCGCCCGTCCGCCAGATGTGCTTGCAGCGAATGGTTTTCGTCGTCTTCGATGCGAGCAGCCGCGTCGGCGGGGGTGCCGGTGATGTACACGTGGTCGGTGCGTTCGCCGGCCCGCAGCCGCACACTGACGGGTGCGGCGGCGCCGACGCGCCAGCCGGACGGCACCTGCCACAGGTCGGCGCCGGGCGCCGGCCACAGCCGCAGCCACCGGTAGGCTGCCGCGGCGATGAAGTGTTCGTCTGACGGCGGCGCCGCGACGAAATCGCCGGCCCTCCGGTCCAGCAGCCCGGTGTCCAACCGCCCGGCGACGACGTCGGGATCGGTCAGCAGGAACCGGGCGAACTCCACATTGGTCACCACACCGAGCACTGCGGTGTCGGCCAGCGCCCGGTCCAGCGCTCTCAGCGCGGCGGGACGGTCGGCGGCGTGGGCGATCACCTTGGCCAGCATCGGATCGTACTGGCTGCCGACCACCATCCCGGCCGACAGACCCGAATCCACCCGCACCCCAGGGCCTTTCGGCTCCACCTGCGTCAGCACGTCGCCGCCGGTCGGCAGGAATCCGCGGGCCGGGTCCTCGGCGTAGATCCGGGCTTCGATCGCATGACCGTGCAGGGTGATGTCGGATTGGGTAGCGGTCAGCTTCTCCCCCGCGGCGATGCGGACCTGCCACTCGACCAGGTCCCAGCCCGTGACCATCTCGGTGACCGGGTGCTCGACCTGCAAGCGGGTGTTCATCTCCATGAAGAAGAACTCCTCCGGCTTGTCGGCGGAGACAATGAATTCGACCGTGCCGGCCCCGGTGTAGTCCACACTGCGCGCGGTGTCACAGGCGGCGGCGCCGATCCGGGCCCTCGTCGTCGCGTCCAGCAGCGGCGACGGCGCCTCCTCGACGACCTTCTGGTGCCGCCGCTGCAGGCTGCACTCCCGTTCGCCGAGGTGTACCACGTTGCCGTAGGTATCGGCCAGCACCTGGACCTCGATGTGTCTGGGCCGCAGCACGAATCGTTCCAGGAACAGTGTGTCGTCGCCGAAGGCGGCGGCTGATTCGCGGCGGGCACTGGTCAGTGCGGCGGGCAGGTCCGCGGCCCGTTCGACCAGCCGCATGCCCTTGCCGCCGCCGCCGGCCGACGGCTTGACCAGCACCGGGTAGCCGACCTCCTCGGCGGCGGCGATCAGTTCGGCGTCGGTCAACCCGGGCCGGGCAATGCCGGGCACTACCGGAACCCCGAACTCCGACACCGTCGCTTTGGCGGCGATCTTGTCGCCCATCGTCTGGATCGCTGTGGTGGGCGGGCCGATGAAGGTCAACCCGGCGGACGCCAACGCCGAAGCGAAATCCGCGTTCTCCGAGAGGAAGCCGTATCCGGGGTGTACCGCCTGCGCCCCGGTGCGCACCGCAGCGTCGACGACCGCGGCGATGTTGAGATAGCTGTCGCGGGCGGGTGGCGGCCCGATGCGTACCGCGACGTCCGCCTCGGCGACGTGACGTGCGTTGGCGTCGGCGTCGCTGTACACCGCGACCGATCGGATGCCCATCGCCTTCAACGTGCGGATCACCCGGACGGCGATCTCCCCGCGGTTGGCGACCAGAACCGTGTCGAAGCCCATCACCCTCACATCCTGAACACGCCGTAAGAGACCGGCTCGACGGGCGCGTTGGCGACGACCGAAAGAGCAAGGCCTACAACGGTCCTGGTGTCGGCAGGGTCGATCACGCCGTCGTCCCACAGCCGGGCCGTCGAGTAGTACGGGTTGCCCTGGTGTTCGTATTGCGCACGGATGGGCGCCTTGAACGCCTCTTCCTGTTCGGCCGTCATCTCCCCGCGCACCGTCGCCAGCACCGATGCGGCCTGCTCGCCGCCCATCACCGAGATCCGCGCGTTCGGCCACATCCACAGGAATCGCGGCGAATACGCCCGCCCGCACATGGAATAGTTACCCGCCCCGTAGGAGCCGCCGATCACCACTGTCAGCTTGGGCACCCGCGCGCAGGCCACCGCGGTGACCATCTTGGCGCCGTGTTTGGCGATACCGCCGGCCTCGTAGTCGCGGCCCACCATGAAGCCGGAGATGTTCTGCAGAAACAGCAGCGGCACCATCCGCTTGTCGCAGAGTTCGATGAAATGTGCGCCTTTCAAAGCTGATTCGCCGAACAGCACGCCGTTGTTGGCGACGATCCCGACCGGGTGGCCGTGGATGCGGGCGAATCCGGTGACCAGCGTGGTGCCGTATTCGGCTTTGAATTCGCCGAATTCGCCGCCGTCGACGATGCGGGTGATCACCTGGTGTACGTCGTAGGGAATCCGGGGGTCGACGGGCACCACGTCGTAGAGCTCGGTCTGCTCGGCGATGGGGTCGACGGTCGGCAAGACGTCCCATGCCCGCGGCTGGCCGGGGCCCAGGGTTGCGACGATGCGCCGGATGATGCTCAGCGCGTCGCGGTCGTCGTGGGCGAGATGGTCGGTGACGCCGGAGGTTTTGGAGTGCAGGTCGCCGCCGCCGAGCTCCTCGGCGGTGACCACCTCTCCGGTGGCGGCCTTCACCAGCGGCGGGCCGCCGAGGAAGATCGTGCCCTGGTTGCGCACGATCACGGCCTCGTCGCTCATCGCCGGAACGTACGCCCCACCGGCAGTACACGATCCGAGCACGGCGGCAATCTGCGGAATGCCCTCGGCGCTCAGCTTGGCCTGGTTGTAGAAGATCCGGCCGAAATGCTCACGGTCGGGAAACACCTCGTCCTGTCGCGGCAGGAACGCGCCGCCGGAGTCGACCAGGTAGATGCAGGGTAGCCGGTTCTGGCCCGCGATCTCCTGTGCCCGTAGGTGTTTCTTGACCGTGATCGGGTAGTAGGTGCCGCCTTTGACCGTGGCGTCATTGGCCACGATCATGCATTCGCGGCCGGAGACCCTGCCGATGCCGGTGATGATGCCCGCGCCGGGACACTCGTCGTCGTACATGCCGTTGGCGGCCAGCGGCGCCACCTCCAGCAGTGGGCTGCCGGGATCGAGCAGTCCGTCGACCCGGTCGCGCGGCAGCAGCTTGCCGCGGCCCACGTGACGCTCGCGGGCGCGTTCCGGCCCGCCCAGCGCGGCCGCGGCCAGCTTCTCGCGAAGCTGCGCCACCAATGCTTGGTGCGCATCGCGATTCGCCGCTGAAGAAGTCACCCGCTGCCCGCCGAATTTCGGTTAATGACGACTAACTCATGCTATGTTAGTGGAGATTAACCGAGCTGTCCAGGAGGCCGTTCATGACACCGTCTGCTCCAGCTGACAACCGCCGCAGTCGGCTGAAGTCCGACCGGCGGGCGCAGCTGCTGGTTGCAGCCGAGCGGCTGTTCGCCGAGCGCGGGTTTTTGGCGGTGCGGCTGGAGGACATCGGCGCGGCCGCCGGCGTCAGCGGTCCGGCCATCTATCGGCACTTCCCGAACAAAGAGTCTCTGCTGGTCGAGTTGCTGGTGGGCATCAGCACCCGGCTGCTGGTCGGCGCCCGAGAGGTGAAGTCCCGCAGCGCTGACCCCGCCGAGGCTCTCGACGGCCTGATCGACTTCCATCTCGAATTCGCCTTGGGTGAACCCGATTTGATCCGCATCCAGGACCGCGACCTCGCGCATCTGCCCGCTGCCGCCGAGCGCCAGGTGCGACGCGCGCAGCGACAGTACGTCGAGGTGTGGGTGGATGTGCTGCGCGAGCTGGAACCCGGCCTCGCCGAGGCCGACGCCCGGCTGATGGCGCACGCCGTGTTCGGGTTGCTGAACTCGACCCCGCACAGCCTCAAGCGCGCCGAGAGCAGGGCCGCGCGGTCGCGCACGGTGATGCGGGCGATGACCGTCGCCGCGTTGACCGCCAGGGCAGGTACCCTGCCAGGGTGAGGTGGGCATGAACGATCCGCGTCGATCCGAGTACACCCGTCCGGCTCGGCCCGGCGGCGAACCGACCGAACGGCTCCGTCAGCCCTACCCGCCGTACAGCGACCCGGCCTACGCCGGTCAACCGCCCTACGGACCGCCCCCCTACCAGGGTCTTCCGCCGCGTCCCGGACCGACCGAGACCAACCCGACCGAGAAGTTGCCGCAGTATTGGCTGCAGGACCAGACGCCGGATCAGCCGACCACGCCTCCGGCCGGGCGGCCGAGGCCACCTCGCTGGTTGTGGGTCGCCGCGGCGGCAGCGGCGTTGCTGGTCGCCGCGCTCGTCATCGCACTGGTGATCGCCAACGGCGCCGCCAGAAAACAGACCACGGTCGCACCGCTGCCCGCGATGCCGGGTTCCAAGACCTCCGGGTCGGCGGCGTCGCCGTCGACAACCACATCGGCGCCCGGCGCCACCACCTCGACGTCCGAGCCTCCGGAATCGAGCGAGACCACCAGTGCCGCCGGCGAAGAGGCCGTCGTCTACAACGTCAGCGGGGAGGGCCGGGCGATCAGCATCACCTATGTCGACACCGGCGGCGTGATGCAGACCGAGTTCAACGTGGCGCTGCCGTGGAGCAAACAAGTCAGCCTGCCCAAGTCCGGCGATCGCAAGGCCAACGTCACGATCATCAACATCGGCAACAAGGTCACGTGCACGGTCACCGTGGCCGGTGTCCAGGTGCGCGAGCACACCGGCTCGGGTTTGACCGTCTGCGACGCTCCCTCTTAACCGGCGCTTTGCGGCACGACGGCGGCGCGGCGCGGTGCGCGCACCATCACCATGGCCGCCAGCCCGATGCCGAGGACCAGGCACAGCCCGCCCATCCCGGCGCGGACCGCGCCGAACACGTCGACGAAGACCGAAAACAGCCACGGCGCAAGGAAAGACACCGCCCGCCCGGTCATCGTGTAGAGCCCGAACGCCACACCTTCCTTGCCGTGTTTGGACATTCGCAGCAGCAGCGTGCGCGCCGAAGCCTGCGCCGGCCCGATGAACAGGCACAGCAGAAGCCCGCACGCCCAGAACGCGCGTGGACCCGACAACGTCATCAAGACGAGCCCCATCGTGATGATCGCGGCCAGTGACCCCACGATGACGGTCTTGGAGCCGAGCCGGTCGTCGACCAGCCCGCCCAGCACCGCGCCGAATGCGGCGACCACGCTGGCGGCCACTCCGAAGATCAGCACGTTGGCCTGCGAGATGCCGTACACATTCACGCCGAGGACAGCACCGAAGGTGAACACCCCGGCCAGACCGTCCCGAAAGACGGCGCTGGCCAGCAGGAAGTACACCAGGTTATGGTCGCGCCGCCATTCGGCGGTCAGGTCGGCCCACAGTCTGCGGTAGCCGCCCAGTACGCCGGCGACGGGCGGCACGGTCTCGGTGGATGCCGGCAGCCGGTGGGCGGTCAGCAGCAGCGGCAGGGCCAGCAGCGCCAGCCACGCGGCGGCGAGCAGCATCGCGGCGCGCACGTTCATGCCGTCGACGCTGGGCAGGTGCAGCAGACCGTGGGCGTCGCCTTTGCCGGAGATGAAGCCCAGGTAGACGACCAGCAGCAGCACGACGCTGCCGACATAGCCGGCGGCCCAGCCGAACCCGGAGATCCGTCCGGAGGTCTGCGGGGTGGACAGCTGACGCAGCATCGCGTTGTACGGGACGCTGGCGAGGTCGCCGCAGGCAGCGGTGCCGGCCAGCAGCGCCAGGCCGGGCCACAGGTAGGCGGGTTGGTCGCGGATGAGGCTCATTGCGCTGGTCAGGACGACGGCGAGCACGGTCATCAGCATCAGTGCCGTGCGCCGGCGGCGCGGGGATTCCACCCAGACGCCGATGACCGGTGCGAGCAGCGCGATGGTCAGCCCGGCGACGGCCAGTGCGCGTCCCAGCCAGCTGGCCGGTGAGCTGCCGCCGGGCATGCCCTCGCCAACGGTGCTGGTCAGATACACCGAGAACACGAAGGTCACCACGATCGCGCTCACGCCGGTGGCACCGCAGTCCCACAGTGCCCACGCCAGCACCCCGGATCGCCCGGGTGCGTGCCCGCCCGGCTCCGGGTTGCTCATGCTGGGAGGGTAACCGCTGGTAGCGACCCGCATGCTTACGATGGGCCGCATGCCTGTACCCGCTCCCAGCCCCGATGCGCGGGCCGTTGTCACCGGCGCGTCGCAGAACATCGGCGAAGCGCTGGCCACCGAATTAGCTGCGCGCGGCCACAGCCTGATCGTCACCGCGCGACGCGAAGACCTGCTCAACGAGCTTGCCGCCCGCCTGGTCGACAAGTACGGGGTCGCGGTGGACGTTCGCCCGGCCAACCTGGCCGACCCCGCAGGCCGGGCGAAATTGTGCGACGAGCTGGCCGCCCGTCCCGTGTCGGTCTTGTGCGCCAACGCGGGCACCGCGACGTTCGGGCCGGTGGCCGGCCTCGACCCCGAGGGTGAAAAGGCTCAGGTGCAACTGAATGTCCTTGGGGTGCATGATCTTACGTTGGCTGTGCTGCCGGGCATGGTCGAACGCCGGTCCGGCGGTATCTTGATTTCCGGTTCGGCGGCGGGCAATTCGCCGATTCCCTACAACGCGACCTACGCGGCCACCAAGGCGTTCGTGAACACCTTCAGCGAATCGCTGCGAGGCGAACTGCGCGGCTCCGGCGTGCACGTCACGCTGCTGGCGCCCGGCCCGGTGCGTACCGAGCTACCCGACGAGGCCGAGGCCTCGCTGGTGGAGAAGCTGGTGCCCGAATTCCTGTGGATTTCGACCGAGCACACTGCCCGCGTGTCACTGGATGCGTTGGAGCGCAACAAGATGCGCGTCGTCCCGGGCTTGACGTCCAAGGCGATGTCGGTGGCCAGCGGGTACGCGCCGCGCGCCATCGTGGCGCCGATCGTCGGCAGCTTCTACAAGAAGCTCGGCGGCGGATAGGTTTGTTTCGTCGCGAAAGTGCAACTGCCGACGCTGGCTCTCGAACAACGCGTCGCTAGTTGCACTTTCGCGGAGCGTAAATCAGTGCTAGCGGCGCCGCTTGCCGGTGCCCATCATGCTGCGCACGAGTTCCCGGCCAAGCGCGTTGAGGAACGTCTGGAAGCCCTTGCTGTTGACGAACCGCTTGAACCAGCCGGGCTTCTTTTCAACTGCCGCGGGCTTTGATGGCGCCGACTGCGCGGGCGGGCCGGCCTGGGCAGCTTGCGCTATTTCGGCTTCGATCTTCTCGTAGGCCGACTCCCGGTCCTTGGTCTCGCCGTACGTCGCCTGCAGCGGACTGGACTTGGCTGCTTTGCCGATCGCGTCGTTGCCGATCGCGGCCATCAGCGAACGGGGTGAGCGCAGCCTGGTCCACGCCACCGGGGTCGGGGCGCCGCGCTCTGACAACACCGTGACCACGGCTTCGCCGATACCGAGCGACGTCAACGCCGAAGCCAGGTCGTAGACATCGGTTTTCGGATACGTGCGAACCGTTTTCGTCAACGCCTTCTGGTCGTCGGGCGTGAACGCGCGCAGCGCATGCTGGATGCGCGCGCCCAACTGCGACAGCACGCTGTTGGGGATATCGGTGGGCAGCTGGGTGCAGAAGAACACGCCGACACCGCGAGAGCGGATCAGCTTGACGGTCTGCTCGACCTGCTCCAGAAACGCCTTTGACGCTTCGCTGAACAACAGGTGGGCCTCGTCGAAGAAGAACACCAGCTTGGGTTTGTCGACGTCGCCGATCTCGGGCAGGGACTTGAACAGATCGGACAGCACCCACATCAAGAAGGTGGAGAACAGCACCGGCCGCGCCGCCTGGTCGCCCAGCTCCAGCAGCGAGATGACCCCGCGGCCTTTGTCGTCAAAACGCAGCAGATCCTTGGGTTTGAGTTCCGGCTCACCGAAAAACGTGTCGGCGCCTTCGGCTTCCAGGTTGACCAGAGCACGCAGGATGACGCCGGCAGTTTGCGCGGAAACGCCACCAAGCGCTTTCAGATCGCCCTTGCCCTCGTCGCTGGTGAGCTTGCTGATCACCGCGCGCAAATCTTTCAGGTCCAGCAGCTCGTAGTTTTTCTGCTCGGCGTAGTGGAATATCAGGCCCAGTGTCGATTCTTGGGTAGCGTTGAGTCCCAATACTTTCGACAGCAAGACGGGCCCGAAGCTTGCGATGGTGGCCCGCACCGGAACGCCGATTCCCTTGGTGCCCAGCGACAGGAAATCCACTGGAAAGGCGCTCGCCTCCCACGTGTCGCCGGTTTCCTTGGCGCGCGCGGTGATCTTGTCGCTGCTCTCTCCGGGCCGGGACAGCCCGGACAGGTCGCCCTTGACGTCGGCCATCAGCACTGGCACGCCGGCCGCCGAGAGTTGCTCGGCGAGCAGCTGCAGCGTTTTCGTCTTTCCGGTACCGGTGGCCCCGGCCACCAAACCGTGCCGGTTGACGGTGGCAAGCGGGATGCGGACCTGCGCGGCGGGGTCCGCGGCGCCGTCGACAACGACGGTGCCCAGCTCCAGCGCCTGGCCGTCAACGGCGTAACCGGCCGCGATCTGCTTTGCGGGAGTTGCTGTCGATTCGCTGCTCATAACGCGCGTGTCCTCTCCCCTGATTCATGCCAGCACTGGTCGACATTACTGCCAGCTGCGTGTGTCGGCAGGTGGTGCGGCTAACGTGTGTTGGTTGTGAACGCTGTGCGTGACCACCTGGTGTGGATCGACTGCGAGATGACCGGGCTTAACCTGCGCACGGACAAACTGATCGAGATCGCCGTCCTGGTTACCGATGGCGAGTTGAACATCCTCGGCGACGGTATGGATGTGGTGATCCACGCCGACGATGCGGCGTTGTCGTCGATGATCGACGTGGTCAAGGACATGCACGCCCGTTCGGGGCTGATCGACGAGGTTCGCGCCTCCACCGTCGACCTGGCGACCGCGGAAACGATGGTGCTCGACTACATCCGGGAGCATGTTAAACAACCCAAGACGGCGCCTTTGGCGGGCAATTCGATCGCGACCGATCGCGGCTTCATCGCCCGCGACATGCCGGCTCTGGATTCCTACCTGCACTATCGGATGATCGACGTCAGCTCGATCAAGGAGCTGTGCCGGCGCTGGTATCCGCGCATCTACTACGGGCAGCCGGCCAAGGGTCTGGCGCACCGCGCGCTGGCCGACATCCACGAGTCGATCCGCGAACTGCAGTACTACCGGCGGACCGCGTTCGTGCCGCCGCCGGGACCGGCTACCAGCGAGATCGCGGCGGTAGCCGCCGAGCTGGGGGCGCCGGTGAACTCGGCGGAGGGAATCGATTCGGCTGCCGAGCACCCGAGCGGCTAGTATCGACGTCGCCGCCGGCTGGGCTGGCGGCAATGGTGGCTGTAGTTCAGCTGGTAGAGCACCAGGTTGTGATCCTGGGTGTCGCGGGTTCGAGTCCCGTCAGCCACCCCAAGAGCACGACGGCCCTTCATTGATCGCGGTCATCGAGGTAGGCCACAATCGCGTTGGTCAGGCCGCGGCGAGCTTCGTCAAGGTCGAAGTAGGTGCCAAGTTGCCTTTCGGAGGCAATGCCCCGCATCGCGCCGGGAATCAGAAACGCCACTTCGCGAACGCGACGAGGATCGATGTGCAGGTCGGCGAATGCCTTCTGACACGTTTCCAACCACCCTTGCCCCCACGAATACAGTTCGGATGCCGTCTGCGGATAGAGCCGCTCAAGCTCGGCAGGATCGCGCGGCAGCGCGGCCCGAAGATGCTCGATTGCTCGTGAATCGCGGTTGGTCAGGCCGTCATAAAGCGTGTCGATGATGTCGGCTACGCGCTCACGCAGGCTGCGCGAAGTGTCCGGATCGGTGAAGAGATCGGCTCGTCGCTCGGCTGTGTAACGCAGCACCGCCGCCCAGAATCCGTCGGTGTCGCCGAACTGGTACTGCACGGTGCCCCACGTCGCGCCGATCTCTCGCGCAATGTAGTTGGCGGAGATCGTGCCAGGATCTCCCGAGGCCAACGCCGTTAGCGCAGCTTCGAGCAGGTTCTCACGGGTCGCCGCTCCTCGACGGTTGGGCCGCCGGCGAGCGCTGTCGGCTTTCGTTGACCGAGCCATAAAATTATCATAGAGTCTCCTATGATTCTGGTGTCGATGGGAAGGGACTCCGCTAGGCCATGGCCAAACCGCCTCTGTCGATGACGCCCAGCGGGTGGTTTCAGGTCGCCTGGTCTGACGAGATCGGCATCGGCGACGTCCACCGGATGACGTATTTCGGGCGCGAAATGGTCGCCTGGCGCGCCCAATCGGGCCTGCTGACGGTCATGGACGCCTACTGCGAGCACCTGGGCGCGCACCTCGGATACGGCGGGCGGGTCGAAGGCGAGGTCATCCAATGCCCGTTTCATGGTTGGCAGTGGAACCACGAGGGCCGCAATGTCTGCATCCCGTACCAGGACCGCCCCAACCGCGGGCGCCGCATCCGCACGTATCCCGTGGTGGAACGCAACGAATCCGTCTATATCTGGCATGACATCGAGGGACGCCAGCCGTACTTCGACGTTCCCGACGTGTTCGCCAGCTTTGACGACGGCACCAGCGCCGCTGACTACTACCCGCAAGCCCGCCTGTACCGCCCGCAGCTGGAACTGCATCCGCAATATGTGCTTGAAAACGGCGTGGATTTCGCGCATTTCAAGTTCGTCCACCAGACGCCGATCGTCCCGGTGTTCACCCGCCACGACTTCGACGAGCCGGTGTCCTACGTCGACTTCACAATCACCTTCGAAGGTGACGATGGCCAGTCGATCGACGACGTCACAAGCGGTGTCGAGGCGATCAACGGCGGACTGGGTGTCGCGGTGACGAAAAGCTGGGGCATGGTCGACAACCGCACGATCTCGGCGATCACCCCGGTCGACGAGCACACCTCGGATGTGCGGTTCATGGTCTACATCGGCCGCACTCCCGGCAACGATTCCCCCAAAGCCGAAGCCAGAGCACAACAATTCGCTCAAGACGTCATCGACCAGTTCCTTGCCGACGTCAACATCTGGCAGCACCAGCGGTACTCCGACCGCCCCGCGCTGGCCGCCGCCGAAAACGAGGGCTTCACCGCAATCCGCAAGTGGGCCACCCAGTTCTATCCCCCAGCCACAGCAAGCTCCGTTTAGAAAGGTCTACGGCAGTGCAGAAACCGATCCGTGTCTTCCAGGTCGCCACCGGCAATGTCGGCACCGAAATGATCAAGCGCATCGGCAACCATGCGGATCTCGAGTTAGTCGGATTGCACTGCTACACACCGGAAAAGGTCGGTCGCGATGCGGGGGAGATCGCCGGCCTGGCGCCCATCGGCGTCATCGCGACCGGATCGGTCGACGACATCATCGCCGCCAAACCCGACGTGCTGACGTTTCACGGTGTCTTCCCCGACGAAGATCTCTACGTCCGCGTGCTCGAAGCGGGCATCAACGTTGTGACGACCGCAGACTGGATTACCGGCTGGCACCGCGACACCAATCATCCCCATCCGTCGGGCAAGCCCGTGACGCAGCTTTTGCAGGAGGCGTGCGAGAAGGGCGGCGCGACCTTCTATGGCACGGGCATGAACCCTGGCCTCAACCAGATCCTCGGGATCGTATGCTCGGCCGACGTCGCCGAGATCGAGAACATCACCACGATCGAATCGGTCGACGTGTCCTGTCATCATTCGGCCGACACGTGGAAAGAAGTCGGATACGGTCGGCCCGTCGACGACCCGGAAGTCCCGGGGATGCTGGAGAAGTACACCCGCGTCTTCGCCGACAGCGTGCTGATGATGGCCGACTGCTTCGACGTGCACCTCGACGAGGTCACGTTCAACTACGAACTGGGCGCGTGCACCAAAGACGTTGATCTGGGCTGGTATCGGCTGCCGAAGGGGTCGCTCGGCGCGAACTACATCAAGTACCAGGGCATGGTGGACGGGATTCCGCGCATCGAAACGCACCTGGAGTGGCAGATGACCCCGCACACCGACCCGAGTTGGGATATCAAGGGCTGCTACATCACCCAGATCAACGGCGATCCGTGCATCTACAACAAGCACATGATCTTTCCCAAACCCGGTGTGGACCTGTCTGATCCGGCGTCGTTCGCCTCGATCGGGATGACGGTCACCGGGCTGCCGGCGCTCAACGCGATCGCATCCGTCGTCGCGGCACCGCCCGGACTGCTCACCAGCGCAGACCTTCCGCTGCGCGGCTTCGCCGGACGGTTCAAGCGATGACGGGTCATGTCTTGGCGTTGCCGGCGTGCCACTGGTCCCACGGGATGTTCCAGTCGCCGAGCCCTTCGGTCCCGGGTAGCGTCGGACCCACCGTGTGCAGCACCTCGACGATGTCGCCGCGCTTGGTGTGGTCGTAGAACCATCGCGCGTTGCTGGGGCTGACGTTGAGGCAGCCGTGGCTGGTGTTGGTGTGGCCCTGGGCGCCCACCGACCACGGCGCCGAGTGCACGAACACGCCGCTGTAGGACATCTGCGTCGCGTAATCCACTTCGGTGCGATACCCGTTGGGCGAGTTGACCGGAACCCCGTAGGTCGACGAGTCCATGATCATGTGGGCGAACCGCTCGCCGATGATGTAGATCCCGTTGGCGGTAGGGGTGCTGTCCTTGCCCATCGAGATCGGCATCGTCTTGACCACTTCGCCGTTGACCCGCACCGTCAGCGTCTTGGTAGTGTCGTCGGCGGTCGCGATGACCTGATCACCGATGGTGAAGTGGGTGCTCATGTTGTCCTCACCGAACAACCCGTCGCCCAGGTCAACGCCGTAGGTGTTGACCGCCACGTTGACCGACGTGCCGGGCTTCCAGAAATCCTTTGGCCGCCAACGCACTTCGCGGTTGTTCAGCCAGTAGAACGCGCCCTCGACGGGCGGATCGGTAGTGACCGTGATGGCCTTTTCGGCCGCCTCGCGGTTGCCGATGTTCTCGTCGAACCGGATCGCAACCGGCTGGCCGACGCCCACGACCTCGCCGTCGCGGGGCACGACGTACGGCATTGTGAGGTAATCCGGCGACTGGGTTTCGAAGGTCATCTGGCGAGTGGCCACACCGCCGAGACCGCGTGCCTTGGCGGTCAGGGTGTAGCGGCGGTTGTAGCCGAGCGGTTCGTTGGTCTTCCAGTGCACACCGTCGGGGCTGAGTTGACCGTCGATCGACCGGCCGTTCTCGTTGACCATCGTGACCGAGGCCAGCACACCGTTGTCGGCGCTGACTGTCACCGGGGCGTCGACGCCCACCCCGACGGCGCCGTCGGTCACCGAGGCCGTCACCTTGGGAACCAGCAGGTCGGCGAACGGGGTGCCCTTGTCGAAGATGGCGTTTTCCGGGGGCTTGTTGCCGCCACTGCTGCACGCGCCGAGGCCCAATACGACAAGAGGGACCATCAGCGCGGCCAACCAGCCGCGATGACCTGCCATCTAGCTTTGTCCCCCTTGTGACCCACCGACTCGGCACTACTGGCGAGTATTCTAGTGGCTGCACGAGCGACCACCGTTCTCCCCGTCGGGGATTTCACCCCGCGGCCGCGGGCTTGTTATGGTTGCGTGGCTAGAAAATCCAGGCGCCGTTAGCTCAGTTGGTAGAGCAGCTGACTCTTAATCAGCGGGTCCGGGGTTCGAAACCCTGACGGCGCACCACCCCGCATCACAAGGCCGCGTTCAGCGGTTGCGGATCCTGCGGACCACCAGCACGGCGGCCAGTGCCGCGATACCGGCCAGTGAGACGGCCACCGCGGGCTTCTTGACGAACGCGATCGCCCGGGCCTTGGCGTCGTCGGCGATGCGGCGGGGATTGGCCCGCTCAGCCAGTGAATCGACGGTCGAGGCCAGCTGTTCGCGGGCCTGGTCGATCTCCTGCTTGATGGTGTCGGGATCCCGGTCCGCCACTGTTGTCCTCCCTGTCCTCCTGCACCGCAGGCCTGGCCCGGGTGCACCCGCACTACCCTAGATCAACCGACGCTGATAGCCGATGCACCGGTGAGTAGAAAGGGACCCGTGTTGACCGAGACTCCACGCCTGCAACCCGGCGACAAAGCTCCCGCTTTCAGCCTGCCCGATGCCGACGGCAACGCGGTGTCGCTGGCCGACTACCGCGGCCGTCGCGTCGTCGTGTACTTCTACCCGGCCGCGTTGACGCCCGGATGCACCAAGCAGGCTTGTGACTTTCGCGACAATCTGCGCGAGCTCAACGACGCCGGCATCGACGTCGTCGGCATCTCCCCTGACAAACCGGCCAAGCTGGCTGAATTCCGCGAAGCCGAAGGTTTGACCTTTCCCCTACTGTCCGATCCGGACCGCAAGGTGCTGACGGCCTGGGGCGCGTACGGGCTGAAGAAGCTGTACGGCAGGGAAACCCAGGGCGTCATCCGCTCGACGTTTGTGGTTGACGAGAAGGGCAAGATCGCCGTCGCGCAGTACAATGTCAAGGCCACCGGCCACGTGGCCAAGCTGCGGCGCGACCTGTCGGTCTAGCGTCGTGAGTCGTTAATTTGGATGCAGTGTCGCTCCTGCCCGCCGAACGTGGGCGCTATGGACGAAAAGCGATGGTGATTCGTCCTTAAGCCCCACGCTCGACGCTCTCGCGATGGTGCTCAAATGCCGCGCCGCGGTGGCGTCGCATTTATGACTCACGACACTAGGCCAGATTGGCCAGCAGCAGCGCTTCGGTGATCGCCGCCCGTTCCAACACCCCGAGGTGCAGGCTCTCGTTGACGCTGTGCGCCTGTGTGGCCGGATCCTCCACGCCGGTGACCAGGATCGTGGCCTGGGGAAATGCCCCGGCGAACTCCGCGATGAACGGGATCGAGCCGCCCATTCCCATCTCGACGGGCTCGGCGCCCCAGGCTTGCCGGAACGCGGCGCGCGCGGCGTCGTAAACCGAACCGCTGGCATCGATGACATACGGCTGACCGACGTCGCCGGGCGTGACGGTCACGTGCGCGCCCCACGGCGCGTGCTGCTCCAGATGTGTGCGCAGCGCCTCGAGGTGCGCGACGGCGTCGCCGCCGGGAGCGACTCGCATGCTGACCTTGGCGCGGGCCCGCGGGATCAGCGTGTTCGACGACGCCGCAACCGATGTGGTGTCGATGCCGATCACCGTGATCGCTGGCTTACCCCAAAGTCGTTGCGGCACCGAGCCGGAACCGATTTCGTTGACCCCTTCGAGTAGCCCGGTTTCGGAGCGGACCCGCTCGACGGGATAATCCACGGCGGCAACGGCGCTTTCGTGCAGACCGGGCACCGCCACGTTGCCGTCGTCGTCGTGCAAGCTGGCCAAAAGGCGCACCAGCACGCTCAGCGCGTCGGGCACCACGCCGCCCCACAGTCCCGAGTGCAGCCCGTGGTCGAGGGTGGCGACTTCCACCACGCAGTCGGCCAGCCCGCGCAACGACACCGTCAGCGACGGGACGTCGATGCTCCAGTTCTCGGAGTCGGCGATGACGATCACGTCGGCGGCCAGCGCGTCGCGATGCGCTGCCAGCAGCCGTCCCAGTGACGGCGATCCGGACTCCTCCTCCCCTTCGACGAATACCGTCACCCCCACCGGCGGGTTGCCGTCATGTGCCCGAAACGCCGCCAAATGTGTTGCGATACCGGCTTTGTCGTCGGCGGTGCCACGCCCGTAGAGCCGGCCGTCGCGTTCGGTCGGCTCGAATGGCGGCGACGCCCACTGGGCATGGTCACCTTCGGGCTGCACGTCGTGGTGCGCGTAGAGCAGCACAGTCGGCGCGCCCGGTGGTGCCGGATGCCGAGCGATCACGGCCGGCGCACCGTCTGCGCTGACGATCTGCACGTCACCAAATCCGGCCTGCGCCAACAAGTCTGCGACGGCCTGAGCACTGCGGTGCACCTCGCCACGACGCGCCGGGTCGGCCCACACCGATTCGATGCGGACCAGGTCCTCCAGGTCGCGTCGCACCGACGGCAGTACCTCGCGGACGCGTTCGATTAGCTGGCTCATGCCCTCGAGGTTAGTGGGCCACCTTTGAGCGCGAGCGTGCGCAAACCCGGGCAGATGGTCGGCGTGTCGGCCGGGGACACGCACGCTCGCGCAAGAAGGGGCGCGAAGGTCACACCTCGAGGATGGCGACCGCTGCGGCGGTGTCCGCCTCGTGGGTCAGCGACACGTGGATCGTCACGTCTTTCAGATGCTCTGCGATGGCGCCGGTAAGCCGGACTCGCGGCCGGCCCCACATGTCGGTGACCACCTCGATATCGCGGTGAATACCCTCCGGCAGCACCGGCCGCTGCGCGAACCGCGACCCGGACCACGCCTTGATCACCGCCTCCTTGGCCGCCCAGCGGGCGGCCAGGTGGCGCGCGGCCGACGAGCTCTTGTCCGAGGCGTCGCGCCGCTCACCGGGCGTGAACGTTTCCGCGAATACCGTTCCCGGCTGGTCGACCTGCTCGGCGAACTCCGGAATGGACACCAGGTCGATCCCGATTCCGACGACGCTCACCTCTGGTAGACGTCCCCGTCGCCCAGCCGCGCCGCCGCGTCGAGCAGCATCGCCGCTTCCTGCGGCTTTTCGGCCGTCGCGTGGTCGAACCGACGGTCGGCGGGCCGTTCGTACATCGGACGGCCGCCGGCGATAGCCGAAGCGAGGCGCCGCTGCCCGGCCAGCAGCCGGGCGTCGGCGCGCTGCCGGTAATCCTCGCGCTGTTCGGGACTCAACGTGGCCAGGAACGCCTGCGGGTGCACCAGCGCGACCAGGCCCGACACATGCCCGAAGCCCAAGCTGGTCACCAGGCCGGCCTTGAGCGGGAACTTGCCGCCGAGCCGCAGGGTGTCGCGGACCCAGACGAAGTGCCCGGAGCCGGCCAGCTCGTCGTCGACGCAATCCAGGCTGCGGTTGGGCGGGATGACGCCGTCGCGCAGGATCTGGCACAGTCCCATCATCTGGAAGACCGCCGCGCCGCCCTTGGCGTGCCCGGTCAGGCTCTTCTGCGACACGATGAACAGCGGCGCGCCGGGCGAGCGGCCCAGCGAATCGGCAAGCCGCTCATGCAGTTCCGTCTCGTTGGGGTCGTTGGCCAAGGTCGAGGTGTCGTGCTTGGAGATCACCGCGATGTCGTCGGCGCCGACGCCGAGTTTGGCCAGCGAGCGCGCCAGCGGCGAATCCTTGCCGCCGCGACCGGCACCCAGCGCACCGAGGCCGGGCGCGGGAATCGAGGTGTGCACTCCGTCGCCGAACGACTGCGCGTAACCGACCACGGCCAGCACCGGCAAGCCCATCTTCAGAGCCAGGTCGCCGCGGGCCAGCAGAATGGTGCCGCCGCCCTGGGCTTCCACGAAGCCCAGTCGCCGCCGGTCGTTGGGCCGGGAGAACTTCGAGTCGCTGATGCCGCGGCCGCGCATCATCTCGGTGTCGGCGGTAGCCGCCATGTCGCCGAAGCCGATGATGCCTTCCAACGTCAGGTCGTCGATTCCGCCGGCCACCACCAGTTCGGCCTTGCCCAGCCGGATCTTGTCGACGCCCTCCTCGACCGACACCGCGGCCGTCGCGCACGCGGCGACCGGGTGAATCATTGCGCCGTAGCTGCCGATGTACGACTGAACCACGTGCGCGGCAACGATATTCGGCAGAACTTCCTGGAAGATGTCGTTGGGCTTGCTGCGGCCCAACAGGTTTCCGTGGTACATGGTCTGCATCGAGGTGCCGCCACCCATGCCGGTGCCCATGGTGTTGGCCACCAGCGTCGGGTGCACGTAGCGCATCACCTCGGCCGGGCTGAACCCGGCGGACAGGAACGCGTCCACGGTCGCGACGATGTTCCACACCGCCAGCCGGTCGATCGAGCTGGCCAGGTCTGCCGGAATCCCCCAGACTGTCGGGTCGAAGCCGGTCGGGATCTGGCCGCCGACAATGCGCGACAGCTTGTTCTTGCGCGGCACCCGAATCTCGGTGCCCGCCTTGCGAGTCACCTGCCAGTCGGTGGAATCGGGCACCGGCCGGACGACGGTGTGCTCGGGGTCGAACTGCACGAAGGCGCGCGCCTCGGCCTCCGACGACACCACGAACGTGAAGTCCTTGTCGAGGAACACGCTCACCAGCAGCGGTGAGGCGTGGTCGGGGTCGATCGAGCCGTCGTCGACCCACTCGCGGATCCCGACGCGCTCCACCACGGCGTCGTGGTAGCGCCCGACCAGCTCGGATTCGTCGACGAGTTCGCCGGATTGCGTGTCGTACCAACCGGGTTGGGGGTCGTCCTCCCAGCGGATCAGCCCGGTGGTCCAGGCCAGCTCCAGCACGCCGGCGGCCGACAGTTCGTTTTCGACCTCCATCTCGAAGCGGGTGCGCGACGACCCGTACGGCCCGAGCTCGGCGCCACCGACGATGACGACCAGGTCGGCGGGGTCGACGTCGAGGTCGTCCCACTCCGGAGGCGGCGCCGGCGTGTAGCCGCGCGGCGGCGACGGTAGCGCGGCGATGGTGCCCTCGGGCGCGGCGTCGTCGTCGGCCGCGGCCTCGGACGTCATCTCCTCGCGGGCCTTGGCGGCCAGTTCCGCCATGTCAAGCTCGACATCCCCGAGCCCACCGGTCAGGTCGACCTTGAGCGGCGCGTTGGCGGCCGCGGCCTTGGACTCGACGTCGCACAGGCCCAGCAGCATGGCGGCCATCTCGTCGGTGGAATACGTTGTGACACCGGCTTCTTCGACGGCGCTGACGATCGCGTCGTTGTGGCCCATCAGCCCGGTGCCGCGGGTCCAGCCGATCAGCGCGTGCGCCAGGCTGACCCGCTGCGCCCACGACGACTCGGCGTGCCAGCGGGTGACCACGGCGTCTAGCGCCGACTTGGCTTCGCCGTAGGCGCCGTCGCCGCCGAACATGCCGCGGTTGGGTGAGCCCGGCAGGACCACGTGCAGCCTCGACGCGATGTCGCGCTCGGCGCCGATGGCCGACAGCCCGCCGATGAGCCGCTGCACGGCCCACAGCAGCACCTTCATCTCCATCTCGGCCCGCGAGCCGGCCTCGGACAGGTCGCCGGCGACCCGCGGCGCCGCGAACGGGAACAGCAGCGTCGGGGTTTGCGCGTCCTTGACGTGAATCGACAGCGGCCCAAGGCTTTCCACCTGCTCGCTGCCGACCCACTCGACCAGCGCGTCGATGTCGGAATACGACGCCATGTTGGCCGGCACCACCCACAGGGCGGCGTCGTAGCGGGCGTGGTCGCGATACAGCGTGCGGTAGAACGCCAGCCGCTCGTCGTCCAGGCGCGAGGTCGTCGCGATCACGGTGGCCCCGCCGCCGAGCAGCTGGCCGACGACGGATGCGGCGATCGAGCCCTTCGACGCGCCGGTCACCACGGCGACCTCGTCGCTGTAGCGGCCCTTGTCTGGGTTCTCCGCGCCCGCGGCGATGCGGCCGTACAGCGAGGCGTGGATCTGCCGCCCGGCGGCCAGCGCCTTGCCCTGCCACCAGGTGGCCTGGGTCGCCACTACGTGTCCGGCCCCCTCGAACCGTTCGGAGAGGCGCGCCCAGTCCGCGTCGATGTCGTCGTCCTCGGCCAGCCACAGCTTGACCAGGTCTTCACGGGCACTGGCCCAGCGGTCGTCGAACACCACCGCCTTCTTGGCGTCGAACGCCGGCGCCACCAGCCGCGGCCAGTCCGCACCCAACTCGGCGGTGACCAGGTCGATCAGTTCGGCGTCGGTGGCTGTCGCGGGCGCGCTGACCGGGTCGTCGAGCCCCAGCTGGCCCAGCACCAGGCGTGCGGCCGACGCGAGAACGCCGTCGCGGCCGGTGATCTGGTCGGTGAATTCGGAGAGCGCCGCGGCGTCGACGGTCGCCCCGCCGCCACCCGAGGACGGCAATGCCACCGAAACCCCTTGGCGCGCAGCCACTGCCGCCACAGCAGCGTCGATGGCCTTGTCGACCGAAGCGGCGTCGGCGAGCGCACCCTCGTGCAGGTGGCCCAGTGCGCCGCCGCGGACACTGGTGCCCTCGCGGGTTCCGAGCGCGACCTCGACCGTGACGTGCTTGACCCACCCGTCGCCCAGTTCCCAGGTCTTCTTGACCCGTTCGGCAATGGCGGCCGGCCGCTTGCCCGACGGGCCGAATACGGTGCGCAGCTGGTCGTTGATCGCGTCGGAAAGCACTGGGCCGAAAGGCTTGTAGGTGCGGGCCAGCTTGGTGACCTGGGCGCGCAGCCCGGCCAGGTCGGCCTCGGCGGCGCCGTCGATGGCGCCCAGGTTCAGCTCCGAACCCAGGTCCACCAGCAGCTGGTTACGCCGCGACGACGCGCCGTCGGTGATCGACTCGATGGAATCCAGCGGCTCGATCTGGTCGATGCGCATCTTGGCCGACAGCGCGATCAGCGCCAGCGTGGCGTCGGCGGCGTCGAACGGAATGTCGTCGGGGCGTGGAGCGCCGGACGGGGCTGTGGCCGGTGCGGGTGCAGGTGCCGCATCCGCGGCGGGGGTCGCCGCGGCTTCCGGCGTCTCCTCGATCTCCGGCTCCGGCTCAGGGTCGGTGTCGGTGGCGAACAGCACCGCGGCGTCACGCTCGGCGTTGAGCACTTCGACTGTGCTGTGCGCGTATTCGGGCAGCTTGAGGGTGTTGGTGGCCAGCCCGGCGACGGTCGGCGCGGACTTCACGCCGATCTCGACGAAGCGCTCCACACCCAGGCCGCCGGCGGCCTCCTCGGTGAACAGCAGGTCCTGCGTCTCGATCCACCGCACCGGGCTGGCGAACTGCCAGGCCAACAGCTCGATGAACACCGTGCGCGCCATCTCGCGGGGCCGTTCGCGACGCCAGGTGTCGTAGTCGGCCAGGATCGGGTCGAGCGGCTCGGCCGGCACCAGATCGCGGATCTCCTGGATGAAGTCGCGGTCGAGGGTGAACGGGCGCGGGACCAGGTTGGGGATGTAGCGCCCGATGATCAGGCCCGGATCCGCGTCGCGCGGCATGACCCGGTCCAGCGACCGGCGGAACTCGGCCACGCCGACCCGCAACACGCGCGAGTGGAACGGCACGTCGATGCCCGGCACCAGGATGAAAGACCTTTTGCCGCCGGTGATTTCGCGGCGGCGCTCGACCTCGGCCTCCAGTTCCTCGAGGCCGCGGACCGTGCCGGCGATCGCGTACTGCGAGCCGCGCAGGTTGTAGTTGACGATCTCGAGGAATTCCCCGGTCCGCTCGGCGATTTCGGCGACGAACCCCGGCACATCGGCGTCGGCGAGGTCGATCTGCGACGGGCGGATCGCGGCGAGCCGGTAGTTGGAGCGGCCCAGCTCGTCGCGCGGCACGATGTCGTGCATCTTGGAGCCGCGGTGGAACACCATCTCCAGCAACGCTTCCAGCTCGTAGATGCCGGTGACGCAGGCCAGCGCGGTGTACTCGCCGACGGAGTGGCCGCAGGCGATTGCGCCTTCCACGAACGCGCCCTGCTCACGCATCTCGGCGACCTGGGCGGCCGCCACCGTCGCCATCGCGACCTGGGTGAACTGGGTCAGATACAGCACTCCCTCGGGGTGCTGGTAGTGCACGCCCGACGCGATGATGCTGGTCGGGTTGTCGCGCACCACGTGCAGCACCGAGAAGCCCAGAGTCTCGCGGGTGAACTTGTCCGCGGAGTCCCACACCTTGCGGGCAGCCTTGGAGCGGGCCCGGACCTCCATGCCCATGCCCTTGTGCTGGATGCCCTGGCCGGGGAACGCGTAGACGGTCTTGGGCGCGGCCAATCGGGCCGTCGCCGACATGACGAGATCCGACCCGATTCGTGCGGCGACCTCCAAAACCTCTGCGCCCTGGTCGATTCCGACCCGGTCGACCCGGAAGTCCACCTCGTCGCCGGGACGGACCATGCCCAAAAAGCGCGCGGTCCAGCCGACCAGCCGGGCCGGCGGCCGGGCCTGGCCGTCGGTGGCGGTCACCACGTGCTGGGCCGCGGCCGAGAGCCACATGCCGTGCACGATCGGCGTTTCCAGGCCGGCCAGCAGCGCGGCGGCCCGGTCGGTGTGGATCGGGTTGTGGTCACCGGAGACGACCGCGAACGGCCGCATGTCGACCGGAGCGGTCAGCGTGACGTCGCGGCGGCGGCGCCGCGGGGTGTCGGTGGCGTTGTCGGACACCGCACCACCGGCCCGCAGCGGGTCGGTCAGCTCGGCGGCACCGGTGCGGCCGCGGATCGCGAAGCGTTCCTCGAGGCTAGCCAGCGCCCGGCCGTCGGCGTCGGCAACGGTTACCGACACCGGGACGACCCGGCCGACCTCGGTGTCAGTGGCGGTGGAAGCCGTTGCGGTGACGGTCAATTCGGTCGGGACGGTGGGCAACTTGCCGACCAGGTGAGCGGCGTGGTCCAGGTGCACCAGGCTCAGCAGGCCCTCGACGACGGGCACGCCGCTGTCGGTCACCGCCGAGCCGATCGCGGCGAACACGGCAGGCCAGCAGCTGCCGACCAGTGCATCGGGCACGGTGGTCAGGCCGGGAGCCAGCGGCTCACCGAAGGTGGCGGTGACGCCGGTGTGGTCGGCGACCCGCTCCGGGTTCCACTCGACGGTGACGGTGGCCGTCCCGTCGTGTACGGGCGGCAGCGCGTCGGGCCCGTCGACACCGGCCGCGATCGCCAGCACGGAACGCATCGCGGCGGCCGCGTCGTCGGTGCCGATCACCGGGATGCCGCCGTCCATGGTGACATCAGGCAGGGTGAAGCGGATGTCGATCCAGGTGCCGGAGATCGGCACGCTCAGCACGACCTGCTCACCGTCGGTCTGGAGCCGCGCTCCGGTGGAAGAGTGTGTGGCGGTGCGGTTTTCGTTCACCTGCCAGTCGGCCGGATCGGCGATGCGGTGGACCGGGTTGGTGGCGGCGCGGCCGGCCCACAGCACGTCGGGCGCGTCCAGCACGACGGCCAGCGGCCCGCTCACGTCGGTGCGGCCCTGCCGGCGCGCGGTCACCGGCTGGGGCTGCCCGTTGGATGCGAGCACGTCGTCAATGGCGGCCTGCTCGAAACGGTCCAGCAACTCGCCGACGGGCTCGTCCATCCGGGTGATGCCGGCCACCGACGCGGTGCCGGGGATGATGCACACCTGGTCGGCGTCGTAGCGGGCGTCGTGCGCCTGCCACAGCGAATCGCTGCGCCACCAACGGCGGACGTCTTTGTCGATGACGGGCACGAAATTGACCGGCTTGCCCAGCGTCTTGCACAGCGTGACGAAGAACGGCACGTCGGCGGGGTGCAGCTGCACGGTTTCGGCGTCGGGGTAACGGCCCAGCAGCGCATCGATCGCCTCGGCGGGGCGGTCCAGCAGTTCCGGATCGGTGAACAGCGTCTCGATCGGACCGAAATCCTTGGGGTGCAAACGCGCTTCGGTGCGCTTGAGCATCTCTTCGAAGCGGTCGCGCCAGGTGTCGGCCAGCCAGGGGCTGCCCGGTGAGGCGGTGTCGGCGGTCGACTTGCCGTCTCCGATGGTCAATTCCACGTAGCGGCGCAGCCACTGCGCATAGGTCATCTCACGGACGTCGCCGAAATACGGCTTGGCGGTCTTGTTCAGCGCGGCGATGATCTCGTCGCGGCGCTTGGCGACCGCTTCGGCGTCGCCGGCGACCTCGTCGAGCAGCCGGCCGCAGCGCGAGGCGGTGTTGTCGATCTCGTGGATGTCGGCGCCGAGCTGGCTGCGGCTGGATGCCATGCCGCCCTGGGCTTTTCCGGCGCTGATCCACTGGTCGGTGCCCTGGGTTTCGACCAGCATCCGCTTGACCGACGGCGAGGTGGTGGACTCGAGCGTGGCCATCGCCGCGGTGCCGACCAGGATGCCGTCGACCGGCATCAGCGGGAAGCCGTAAGCCTGTGCCCAGCGCCCGGAGAGGTATTCGGCCGCCCGCTTCGGGGTGCCGATGCCGCCGCCCACGCAGACGGTGATGTTGGGCCGCGACCGCAATTCGGAGTACGTCGCCAGCAGCAGGTCGTCGAGGTCTTCCCAGGAGTGGTGGCCGCCGGCGCGCCCGCCCTCGATGTGCATGATCACCGGCTTGGTCGGCACCTCGGTGGCGATGCGGATGACCGAGCGGATCTGCTCGACGGTGCCGGGCTTGAACACCACGTGGCTGATGCCGATCTCGCGCAGCTCATCGATCAGCTCGACGGCCTCTTCAAGCTCGGGGATGCCGGCGGACACCACCAGCCCGTCGATCGGCGCGCCGGACTGACGGGCCTTCTGCACCAAGCGTTTTCCGCCGACCTGCAGCTTCCACAGATACGGGTCGAGGAACAGCGCGTTGAATTGGTAGGTGCGGCCGGGCTCGAGCAGGCCGCCAAGTTCTTCGATGCGGTTGTTGAAGATCTCTTCAGTGACCTGCCCGCCGCCGGCCAGCTCGGCCCAGTGCCCGGCGTTGGCCGCGGCGGCGACGATCTTGGCGTCGACGGTGGTGGGCGTCATGCCGGCCAGCAGGATCGGTGAGCGCCCGGTGAGCCGGGTGAACTTCGTCGAGAGCTTGACCCGGCCGTCGGGCAGTTGCACCACGGACGGGGCGTAACTCGACCACGGGCGGGCCACCTCGGGAACGGCGCCGATGGTGAACAGGTTGCGCTGGCCGCCGCGGGTGGCCGCGGGCACGATGCCGATGCCCAGGCCGCGGATGACCGGCGCGGTCAGCCGGGTCAGGATGTCGCCGGGCCCCAGGTCGAGAATCCAGCGGGCGCCGGCCTCGTGCAGCGAGACGACCTCGTCGACCCAGTCGACGGGTTGCACCAGGATGGCTTCGGTCATCGCGCGCGCCAGGTCGACGTCGATGCCGACCTTTTCGGCCCAGCCACCGACAAGGTCGATACCGTCGGACAGCCGCGGCGTGTGGAAACCCACCTCCACCTGGACGGGCTCGAAGACCGGCGCGAACACGTCGCCGCCGCGGACCTTGTTCTTACGGTCGGCTTCCTCTTTGTCCGAGATCTGCTTGCAGTAGAGCTCGAAGCGGGACAGCTGCTCGGGGGTTCCGGTGATGACGACCGATCGCCGGCCGTTGCGGATGGACAGCACCGGCGGCAGCACGGTCCGGACGTCTTGCGAGAATTCTTCGAGCAGCCGGTGAATGCGCTCGGGGTCGGCGTTGGTCACCGACACCATCGGCGGGCGGTCGCCGAGGATCGAGATGCCGCGCCGGCGGGCCACCAGGGTGCCTGCGGCGCCGATCAGCTGCGCCAGGGCCAGCAGCTCGGCGTCGCGGGCACCGGCGGTCTTCAGCGACTCGACGCCCAGAACGCCTTGCGAGTGTCCGGCCACGGCCACCGGTGGGGTTGCTGAGAGGTCCAAGCCCTGGCGCGTCAGCGCGCGCACCGCGGCGATCTGGGTGAGCAGCACGCCGGGCACGGATACCGCGGCCGAGGTCAGCTGCTTGGCCGACGGTACCGGGTCCTCAGCGGCCAGCGCGCGCACCCAGCGCAGCGGCTCAAAGCCGATGGGGCGCACCACGACCAGCTCTTTGGCGACCGGCTCAAGCAGCAGGTCCACCTCGCCGACCAGCGTCGCCAACTCCGACTCGATGCCGGCCGAGGACACCAGCTCCTCAAGGGTCTCCAACCAGGCGCTGCCCTGCCCGCCGAACGCGACGGCATAGGGCTCGCCCGCGGTCAGACGATCGACCAGAGCATGGGTGCCCTGCGTGGCCTCGGCGGACATTCCGTCGCGGTCGGCGGACACCCGGTCGTGCTCGTGGATCGTCACGTTGCGTATCTCCCTGTACGTATCGCTTGTCTGTCAGAGCTGCGCTGCCCTGGGCGTCGTCTGATTCCCCGTCGAATCCGGCCGATTCCCCGCTGACCCGAGCGCTGCGGCGGGCCGGCCCGGGGACTGCATCGGCTGCAATAAGAGTGTCATAAGAACCCTGGGGTTTTCCCGCCCAGATCGGTTACTGGCGAGTTCTACGCACGGGTAGCGGTTACGTGGGTAACACGGCGTTCAACCGCGCCCGGCAGCGCGCGGAACAAACCTGCTGCGTGCAGGTGGTTACGGTCGAGTAGGCACAACGGCGCTGATCAAGGCAGTATTGTTATAAAATCGTTATGTCTGATTTTTCGGCTTCGTTGCGTGCTCCGCGAGGCGTCGGCCGCCGAGCCGCGCCGTCGGCGACGTAAATCGGGCCGCCGGAGGGCGTCTGAGAAGTTTGCTGGAACCTTACCCGCGAGTCAGGTGTGCGAGCCGTCGCGTCAGTCCCACTGGCCGAATTGCGGCTTCATGATGTGGTTGATGTCCACCCCGACGCCGCCGACGCTGCGCTTGTCGATCTCCACCTGGTGGAGATTGGCGGCCGGATGGGTGTATCCGCGCGGCGAACCCCAGTTGTGCTGCCAAAAGTAGGATCCCAGCCCGTCCTGCAGCGCCCAGTCGATCGTTTTCGAGTTGGCGTAGACCCCGACCCGTTGATGGCCGAGCACCGACTCCCAGCCCCGCAGATACGGCGCCACCAGCTGCTTGTACTGCTCGTAGGACGGATCGTCGTCGATCGAGGCGTAGATCGGCGCGCCGGTGGGTCCGCCCGCAGCGGTGTGCAACTGCCAGCCCCGCTGGGCGTGCGCGACGCCGGCGCCCTGACCGCCCAGCCAGTCGGCGGTGTCCTGCTTGCCGTACTGGTAGCAGGACACGATCTTGAGCCCGCTGCCGTACAGGTCACGGGCTTCGGCCAGTTGGATCGGCTTGCCGAGCATCCAGGCGCCACCCGGCCGGCGGTCCGACACGTACCGGATCGACCCTGCCGCGCCCGCCGCCTTGATGTCGCTGGCGGGGATGACGCCGGCCGCATAGTCCAGCAGCACGCCCAGCGGGCCGGCCGAGGCGATCGCGGCGCGCAGCGACGAGGCCGCAACGCCCAAACCGAACAGGGCTGGCGTCGCGGCCGCGTACTTGAGCACCTCGCGCCGGGACACAGGCACGAGTCACAGGATACGACAAATGCATCAATTACCACTTCGGCAATACTGGCCGCGCCAGTATCAGAAGTCCTATTACGCCACGGCGGTGACACATGCCAAGGACCGAATTACATCTGTAGTATTCGCCCATGCCGTTGGCGAGCGACACGACGTGTGCCGGTTTCCGCATCGTCCGGCACCTGGGGTCGGGCGGGATGGGTGAGGTCTACTTGGCCCAGCACCCGAGGTTGCCGCGCCGCGATGCGCTCAAGGTGCTTCCCGCCGACGTGTCCGCCGACCCGGAGTTCCGCGAGCGGTTCAACCGGGAGGCCGATCTGGCCGCGGCGCTGTGGCACCCACACATCGTCGGCCTGCACGACCGGGGCGAATACGAGGGCCAGTTGTGGATTTCGATGGATTACGTCGACGGCTCCGACGCCGCCAAGCTGCTGCACGACAGGTATCCCGACGGCATGCCGGCCGACGAGGTGATCGAGATCGTCAGTGCAATTGCCGACGCCCTTGACTACGCCCACGACAGTGGTCTGCTGCACCGCGATGTGAAGCCGAGCAACATCCTGATCACCCAGCCGGTCTGCGGCTGGCGACGCATCCTGCTGGCAGACTTCGGCATCGCCCGGCGGCTGGATGAAATCAGCGGGCTGACGGTGACGAACATGGCCGTCGGCACCATGAGCTACGCGGCACCCGAGCAGCTAGTGGACGCCCCCATCGATGGGCGGGCCGACCAATATGCGTTGGCCGCCACCGCGTTTCATCTGCTGACCGGGTCACCACCGTTTCGGCACAGCAATCCCGCGGTGGTGATCGGCCAGCATCTCAACGGGGTCCCGCCCAAGCTGAGCGACATCAAGCCGGAACTGGCGCACCTCGATGCCGTGCTGGCCCGCGCGCTGTCCAAAGACCCCGCCGACAGGTTCGCCTGCTGCCGGGATTTCGCGAAGGCGCTCAAGGGGGATCGCTGCAAACGGGGGCGCCGTCTGCGCACCCGACTGGCGGCCGGGAGGCCTTCGGCATCGCGGATCCACCCGCTGGTGCGGGCCGCCGTCGTCGTCCCGATGCTCGTGACCATGATGCTGACCGGATCGGTCATCGTCACCGGCACTCGGGTGAGCGACGCGCGGCGATCTGCGTCGCTCACTGCCCACGCCGCCGGCATCCTCGGCCAGCCCCGCGCGACACCGTCGGCGGTTCCGGCCGCAGAGCACGGCAGGCCACCGATCGGTGCGCCGTGTGCCCGTGAGGAAATCAACACGACCACGTTCTCGAACTCGAACACCCCGATTCGCTGTATGAGGGTGCGGCACGGCTCGTTGTGGCAGCCCAACGCCGAGGTGGAACGGATGTATCCGCTGATCGCCGGCGAATACGGCTGGCGCAACTGCCTCAAGGAATTTCCGCGCGACAAATGCGAGGCCGCCGCGGCGGTCCTGGCGGGTGCGCCCGGGTCCACCGGGCCGTTCATCCCGCCCGGGACGTATGCGGTGCCCGGAGAGATGTCGCCGGGCCTCTACGCGGCGGCGAACGGGGTTGCCGGTGCTGGCTGCTCGTGGCACACCTACGACAACGCCGGCAACCTGCTGGAGGCCGGCAACGACAGCCAGGACGTGGTCATCGGGCCCCTGGTCGCGCGGTTCAGCACCGCCGGGTGCTCGCCGTGGGTCCGCAAGGGCCGAGCTGAGGGGTCAGTCGCGCGGCCACCTGCCGGCGGCTGGCCCTAGTTTTCGTGCACTACCCGCGCAGTGTGCCGGTGACCACCCGGTTCACTGAGCCTGAAATTCTGGTCTGCGGGCACCAGCTTGTACGATCCTCCCCATGCCGCTGGTCACTGGTGCGACGGCAGCCGGATTCAGCATTGTCCGGCCGCTGGGCTCTGGCCAGCACGGCGAGGTCTATCTAGTCGAGCGCCCGAGGCTGCCGCGCCGTCACGCTCTCAAGCTCCTGCCCGCCGACGTGTCCGCCGACCCGGAGTACCAGGAGCGGTTCTACCGCGAGTCTGACCTGGCGGCGGCGCTCTGGCATCCGAACATCGTCGGCCTGTACGACCGGGGCGAATTCGAGGGCCGGCTGTGGCTCTTGACGGACTACGTCGACGGCGCCGACGCGACTCAGCTGCTCAGCGATGCCTATCCCGATGGCGTCCCGCCCGACGAGGTCCTCGAGATCGTCACCGCGGTCGCGGAGGCGCTTGACCACGCCCACGGCCATGGGCTGGTGCACGGCTATGTGAAGCCGGGCAACATACTGCTGACCAGACCCGAATCGGGTATGCGGCGAATCCTGCTGGCAGATTTCGGTGTACCCCGGCAGACGGACATGACGATCGGCGCCGTGAGCTATGCCGCACCCGAGCAGCTGATGGACGACTCGGTCGACGGCCCGAGCGACCAATATGCGTTGGCGTGCAACGCTTTTCACCTATTGACGGGGTCGCCGCCGTTCGCGCACCACAATCCTGCCGTAGTGATCAGTAAGCACCTCAACGAATCACCGCCACGACCGGGCGATGTCAAGCCGGAACTGGCCTACTTCGACGAGGCCTTTTCCCGCGCACTCGCCAAGGCGGCGGCCGACAGATTCCCGCGCTGTCGAGACTTCGCCGCAGCGCTCGAGGGGAATCACCGCGATAGGTCCGACCTGCAAGACGCCGACGCCACTGCAGTCCTTGGATGGCCGGCGCACGACGCGATGCCCGCGACTGAAGAAACTGCTTCACCAAATGTGTGGGAAGACACTGAGTACGAGGACGCCGCAACGTTCCCCGAAGCTGACGAAACCGCAGCAGCGCCACCAGATGTCTGGCACGACAACGAATTCGACGATGCCACCACGTTCCCCGAGCCTGCGGTGTCCGATGCAATGGCTGACGAAGCGGACGAGGCCGTCGCGGAGCCACCAGAAGAAGTCTGGGAAGACAACGAGTTTGACCAGGCCACGTTCTTCGAACCAGCGGTCGCTCGCGCGGCGACTGCGGACGCCTCGGCGACGGCGCGCCGTCGCCGGCTGCTGCAAACGGGGGCGTTCGCTCTCACAATCGTGGCGGTGGCGCTGCTCGGGTACTTCGCGGTCATGCTGCTGCGGTCGCGCTCGTTCCACGACACGCCAAGCGTCGAGACGCCGGCGCCGGTGACCACGATCCGGCCCGCTGTCCCGCCGCCGGCGAGGGCCACGCTGCCGACGCCCGCCCCTGCTGCGCCGGTACCCGCGCCGCCACTGCCGTCGGAAATCAGCACACCGCCGTCGTCTACTGCGACGACCACGGCGCCAACGAGCACATCACCGACGACCGAGACGCGCGCGGCGACGACGACCACGACGCCCTCAACCTCGGCGCCGCCTTTGGACACCCGGCCGGCCCTCGGCATGCCCTGCAGCCCTCAGCAGGCGGGCACGGCAACCGTCTCGAACACGGGGGTTCCGATCAGCTGCGTCGATACACCCGGCGGATTCGCCTGGCAACCGCCGGGTGGCTGACTAACTTTCCCTTGCCGGCGGCAGCACGATCACGCTGACCGTTTCCAGTCCGCGCCGGGCGGTCTCCCGGGTCAGTTCGTCGATGAAATGGGCCGCGGCGGGCGTGATCGACGCCGCCCAGGTCCGAAATCCCTGGACGATGACGGGGTCGCGTTCCAGCAGCGGCTGTACGCACCGCAGCGCGTCCACGACGTCGTCGGGCAGCGGGTCGGCCAACTGTTGGTCGATCCAGGTGTGTGCCAGTTCGGTTGCAGCCAAGTGGTTTTCGCCGAGAGCAACAACTTCGCCGGCAAGTTTGCGCAGTCGGTCGAACAGCACGTCGCGCCCCGGCGTCTCGGCGAGTTTCTCGAGCAGTGTGCTGGCCGCGGGCGGCAGGACCATCTGACCGAACAGCGCCGGAACCGGCAGCTCCCAGGCGTCGAACAGGTCGGTATACATCTCAGCGGTTGCCGGGGACAGCGGGGCGCTCAGCCGCCCGATGACACCGATGCTGTCGCGATGCGAGGTGGCCAGTCGCCGCAGGATGCGTTCGTTGACGTCGTCGTCTCGGATGGCGGTGGCGGCGTCGATGGCCGCGATCAGTCGATCGAGCCGGTCACGCTGGGCCACCAGCAACGCGCGGTGTTCGTCGAGGACGTCGGCCAGGGTGGTCTGGTCGGCCAACCGCTGGATGTCTTTGATGGCCAGGCCGAGGCTTCGGAGCAAGTCGATGCGCAACAGGTCGAGCACCTGCCCGACGTCGAAGACCCGGTAGCCGTTGGACAGATGCTCCGCTCGCAACAGCCCGATTTTCTCGTAGTGGCGGATGCGGCCCGGCGCGATCCCGGTCAAGGCCGTGACGTCGCCGATCAGCAACTGCTCAGCCACGCCTTGACATTACAACGGTGACAAGGTCTGTAGTGGAAGCATGGACCGCGATCAGCTGATCGACTTGACCCGGCGCGCGGTGAAACTGGCGCGCGACAACACCACCGACCTGGCGCCGGCCGAGCACGCGGTCGCCGCGCGCGAGTACACGTCGCTCGAGCGCCACGAGCGTGACGTGGCGATGCTGCTGGCCAGCCCGCAACTGGTCGGTTACGTCTCCGAGTTGCCGGCGCCGGGCAGCTACTGCACCAAGACCGTGATGGGCAGGTCGGTCCTGCTGACCCGGATATCCGACGGATCGGTCAAGGCGTTCGAGAACGTCTGCCTGCATCGGCAGTCGCAGGTGGTCAGCGGCTGTGGCACGGCGAAGCGGTTCAGCTGCCCGTATCACGCGTGGACGTACGACAACACCGGGCGGCTGGTGGGAGTGCCCGGCCGGGAGGGCTTTCCGGGGGTAGGCGTGAAATCCGACGGGCTGACCGAGTTGCCGGCCACCGAGTTCGCCGGATTCCTGTGGGTGTCATTGCAATCCGATGCCGAGCTGGACGTCGCCGCGCATCTGGGCTCGCTGGCCGAGGAACTCGACTCGTGGGGCATCGGGCGGTGGTCACCGCTGGGCGAGAAGGTCCTCGACTCCCCGATCAACTGGAAGCTCGCGGTCGACACCTTTTCGGAGAACTACCATTTCGCCACCGTGCACCGGCAGACGTTCGCGACGATCGCGCGCAGCAACTGCACGGTATTCGACGCTTTCGGCGCGCATCACCGGTTGATCTTCCCGCTCAACTCGATCCTCGAGCTGGAAAACGTTCCCGAGGAACAATGGGATCCGTTCCAGAACATGGTGGTGATCTACGCGTTGTTCCCCAACATCGTGTTGTCGGTGACGATCGCCAACGGCGAGCTTTTCCGGATCTACCCGGGCGAGAAGCCGGGCAGATCGATTACGGTGCACCAGAATTCGACGCCGCTGGATCTGTCCGACGAGTCCGTGGCAGCCGGCGCGCAGGCCGTGTTCGACTATGCGCACGCCACCGTGCGTGACGAGGACTACCGGCTGGTCGAAGGGTTACAGGCCAACCTGGAGTCGGGAGTGCGCGACCATTTGTTGTTCGGCCGCAACGAGCCCGGATTGCAGCATCGTCACAAGAGTTGGGCCGACGCCCTCGGCCGCGAGATCTACGCTAGCGCGGAAAAGTTCGAGTAGACGCCACGCTGACGTCGATCTCGGCGCATCCCAGGTAGCTCACCGGGCGAGCACATCGGCGAGTTCCCAGTCCCGGTAGAGCGCCAGCGATCGCTCATAGAACCCGAAGCCGCTCACCGGTTTTCCGCGCAGCGTTCCGCGGTAGCGGTACGGACCCTCCATGTATTCGATGGGCAGCGCATGTGCCGGCGCGGCCACCAGCGGCTCGCCGGTGAGGTCGAGTTGCAATGTGGCGCTGGTGAGTCGGTGGCGGTCCGGCATGTAGCGGACCTGCGACAGGGGCGGCACCAGGGGGCGAATCGACTCCGGCCAGCGCACATAGCTGTCAATTCTGACCTCGACGTCCTCGGCACACTCCGGGAGCGCATCGGGATAGCTCACGGTTACCCCGGAGAAGGGTTGCAGCGCATTGTGGTTGGTGCGGTCGAACTGTCGCCAGATGCTCAGGTCGACGCCGTTGTCCAGGTTGATCGTGCGCCACTCGTGGGAGCGGGCGCGCGGGTCTCCCCCGGTCCCGCCGCCGCCGGCATAGCGGGGAAACCACTGCCGGTCGACATGCCCCGCACTGCCGCTGACGTCTTCGCACACGTCGCCCCAGCGCAGCGTCCCGGTCATCGCCATTCGGGTCTGGAAATACGAATACGTGTCGTCCTGGCCGAAGCAGGCGATCCGGCCGTCGTACTTCGATGCGCCCAGCGGAACCGGCTTGCGCGTCGGCGTGACCGCCAGCTCCAGACCCATCGGCCCGCCGGCCTGATCGACGCCGACCAGGTTGAGCCGGTAGGTGTAGGGCAGCAGCTGGCCGTCGTCGTCGCGGCAGGTGGTCCACGTGGCCATGCCGGCGCCGCTTTCGTATCGGATGTCGAGGTGGCCTGCCGTCGCGGATAGTTTCGGCGTGGCCGCGTTGCGCGGCGGCATGTCGTAGTTAGTGTAGGTGCCGTATGTGCCTGCTTCGCAATCGAATAGCGCCATCGTGTAAAAGTCGGCGACCACCGATCCGCCCGGACGGTTCTTGTTGAAGATGGTCAGGAACGCGAACGACCGGCCAGACGCGGCAGTCAGTTCGCCCGCGACGAACCAGGTGTCGGACTCCTGGTCGGGGTGCTCGCCTTCGGCGGCGGGGAATTCCAGCATCGGGTCGTCGGGCACCAACGAATACGGGTAACAGCGCCAGTCGTCGCCCACACGGACTCCTGTTCCCACGTTTTCTTGCTATGTTAGCAGTAATAGCCATGTCACGAGGCGGTGCCGTATGCCCGAGCAGCTTGACCATCGTTGCTACGACGAGCTTTTCATCGGCGGACAGTGGCGCAAACCCTTGAACGGGGGCCGGCTGACGGTGATCTCGCCGCACTCCGAGGAGCCCATCGGCGAGGCGCCGGCGGGCGGCCCGGAGGATGTCGACGCCGCGGTCACCGCCGCGCGGCACGCCTTCGACCACGGGCCGTGGCCGCGGCTGGACCCGGCCGAACGGATGGCCAAGATCGAAGAGCTCGCCGCTGTCTACGCGCCCCACGTCGACGAAATGTCCGACCTCATCACCGCCGAGATGGGATCGCCGCGCAGTTTCAGCCGGCTGGGTCAAGGGGCCGGCGCGGCGTCGATGATTCACCTTGCGCTGGCGGCAGCGCGTGACTTCTCATGGGCGGAACGTCGCCAGGGCGTGCGCGGTGAGGTTCTCGTTCGTCGCGCCCCTGTGGGCGTGGTCGGCGCGATCGTGCCGTGGAATGTGCCGCAATTCCTGATCATGCCCAAGCTGATTCCCGCGCTGATCGCCGGCTGCACGGTCGTCGTCAAGCCGGCGCCGGAAACACCGTTGGACGCGCTGTGGTTGGCCGAGATGCTCGAGCAGGTCGGCCTGCCCGACGGGGTGGTGTCGGTGGTCACCGGTGGGCCCGACGTCGGCGAGGCGCTGGTCCGCCACCCGGGGGTCGACAAGATCGCGTTCACCGGATCCAGCGCCGTCGGCCGGCGCATCGCCGCCATCTGCGGGGAGCAGCTCAAACGGGTGAGCCTGGAACTGGGCGGCAAGTCGGCGGCGATCATCCTCGACGACGCCGACATCGACAAGACGGTCGCCGGGCTGAAGACCGCCGGGCTGATGAACAACGGGCAGGCCTGCGTCGCGCAGACCCGCATTCTGGTCAGCGAACGCCGTCGTGACGACGTCGTCGATGCGCTGGCCGACATGATGTCCGGCCTGCAGGTCGGTGATCCGTTCGACGAGGCCACCGATATCGGACCGCTTGTGGCCCAACGACAGCAACACCGGGTGCAGGACTACATCCGCTCCGGGCGCAAAGAGGGCGCCCGCATTGTGCTCGGCGGCGAAGATCCGCCCACCGACCGCGGCTGGTACGTGCGGCCGACGCTGTTCGCCGACGCCACCAACGACATGCGTATCGCGCGGGAAGAGATCTTCGGCCCGGTGCTTACGGTGCTGACCTATACCGACGAGGACAACGCGGTGCGCATCGCCAACGACAGCGACTACGGTCTGGCCGGGTCGGTGTGGACGGCCGATGCCGCCCACGGCATGGAGATCGCCTCGGCGGTGCGCGCCGGCACCTATGGCATCAACATGTACATGCTCGACATCGCCAGCCCGTTCGGTGGTTTCAAGCAATCGGGCATCGGGCGGGAATTCGGCCCCGAAGGCCTGGCCGAGTACGTGGAGCTGCAGTCGGTCGTCAGCAAGAGCCCGCTGAATTAGCCGATCCGCCGAATGTGGAGTTGTGTCACGCTACGCGCGAATTCGCGTGCCCCAAGCCCACACTCAGCGCCTACGAGGGCGGTACCTGCAAGGTGAGCTCGACCGGACAACACAACTCGCCGCGCTGGTTGCTCACCTCGATCTGCAGGTCCAGCAGGTAACGTGGCGGGTCGACGCTGGTGTCGGTGCGCTTGGCGACCACGCGTCCCCCGCCCACCATGGTGTCGCCGGCGTAGATCGGCCCGACCAGGCGCATCGTGCGGTGCACCACCCGGCTCCCCGGGCCGGCCCAGTCCGTGGCGATGCGATCGGCGAACCCGGCGAGGTGCATGGTGTTGACAAAAATCGTTGGATGGCCTTGGTTATAGGCGTACCCGGGATCGAAGTGGCCGGGGAAGTAGTCCCAGGTAGCACCGGAGTTCATGACGACTCGCTGGTAGTCGATCTCGTCGAGCACCACTGGTAGTTCAACCGGGACAGTGAGCCGGTCCCATTGCACGCTCATCTCGCCGGCTCGGGAGTGAAGCGGAACAACGTGTTTCGGTTGCGGGCCACCACCGCGTCGTCCTGGCGGGTAAAGGTGTCGAGCGTCTCGACGAAATGCCCGACCCCGAGGCGGGTCCGCTTTTCCGGTGACACCGACACCACCTCCTCGACAACGGTCAGCCGATCGCCTTCGACAATGGGCAGCAGGAATTCGGCGTCGTTGGCGGCGTTGACGAACGTGGTGCCGGGCAGCGGCACCCGCAGCGCGATCGCCGTCACCCGCGACGCGCCCGTCGGCAGCCACGGCGGTGGTATCAGCCAGCCCATCAGCAGCGCAGGCGGCGCCAGCAGGCCACCCCATGCCTCCGTGGCGAATTCGGCGTCCCAGTACGACGGGTTGGGGTCGCGGACCAGCGCGGCGAACATCTGGATGCGCGCCGCGCTGACCGCCGTGCCCGCGGTTCGTGGCTCGGACGTCACTCCGACCATCCGCAGCGCGTCTTCGTAGGTGCCGAACGCGAGTTGGATCCCCGTCATACCCGAGCTGGCGCCGAATCCCATTGCAGTTCACGGGAAGTGAAGTACCACCCGCCGCGTTCGTAGATGAGCCGATCGCGGTACGTGCCCGTGGCGCGCAGCGCGGCCACGCCGTCGTCACCAACAGCGTAAAGCAGCGCGACGCAGCGCTGGATGGCGTCGATGCCGTCGACGCTGATCTCGTGATCGACGCTGACCAGCCGCTGCCCGCCGCCGCCGTCGAAGGCGGCACGCAAGTCGCTGAACTCCTCACCGCCGCGGACGTAGCTGGCGCCGGAGTGCCGGAACGTCGCGATCCAGCCGTCGCGGTCGCCGTCGGAGTAGCACCGGTTGTGGCGGGCGGTCAGATCCAGGATGGCGTCGCGTCCCGTAGCGCCGTCGAGCAGGTACTGCTGCTGGTAGCTCATGCTCATCGTGGTTCCTCCCCACCTCATCGGCTGACGATGTATCCGTGACGTTCCCGGTCCCAGGCGCCCGGACCGAGCCCGCGGGCCCGCAAGACATCTTTGCGTATCCGCCCAATGATGGTCTTGGGAATCTCGTCCACGACCTCGATATAGCGGGGTACACAGAAATACGGCATCCGCGCCGAACAGAAGTCCAGCAACTCAACGTAGTCCACCGACGACTCCGGTCGCAGCGTCACGACCAGCAGGATGTCGTCCTCGCCCAACTCGCTGGGCACCCCGACCGCTGCCGCTTCGGCAACAGCCGGATGGCGTAGCACGGTTGCCTCGACTTCCACCGACGAGATGTTCTCGCCGCGCCGGCGCAGCGAATCCTTCACGCGGTCAAGGTAAGTCAGGTTTTCCTGGTCGTCCAGCACACCGAGATCACCGGTGCGAAACCACTGCGGGTGCGGCTCGACTCTGCCGTCGCTGCCGACATACCCCTCGCTCATCACATGCGGATACCTGGGCCGGCACGCGATCTCGCCGACGGTCCCGGCCGACGCCGGGTCACCGCTGGGGTCGAGGATTGTCACGTCGAAGCTCGGGTTGGGCCGGCCCGACGTTCCGGGCACCCCATCCTCGTCGACGCTCTTGACGGTGATCGGGAAGGCCTCGGTCAGGCCGTACATCGTGACAACGCGGCAGCCGTAACGCTTTTCGATGTCGCGGTAAATGGCGGCGTCGATGGGCGCTGCGGAGATGAACCGCAACGGCAGCTGCGCATCGCCTGGATGTGGCGGCTGGTTCCACAGCATCGACACCATGGCGCCGGCGCCGGCGAAGCCCACCGCGCCGCAGGCCCGCACCTCGTCCCACACCGAACCGGGATGAAAGGCACGTGCCAGCACGGTGGTCCCGCCAACCAGCATCGGCGCCAGCACCGACGGCGCCGCACTGAGATGGAACAACGGCATCGCCGTCCACAGCACCTCGCCCGCAACCAATTTCCACGCCGACGCGACCGTCGCCGCCGCGGTGAACAGGTAGTGCCAGCTGGTGGCAACCGCTTTGGACGCACCGGTGGTGCCGGAAGTGAAAAACAGCGATCCGACCTCGCCGCCGTCAGCCGGGTCGTCCGCCCCCGAAGCACCCTCGTCGAGCGAATCACCCTGCATCAGCAGCTCTTTGAGCATCGGCAACCGGTCTGACACCTCGTCGACGCGCGGGCGCCGTTCGGCATCGGTGAAAACAGCTTTCGCTTGCGAGACCCGCAGCGCGTGCAGCAGGAACTCGCCCTTGTTGGCGGCGTTGACGGCGGCGGTCACCGCACCGATGCGCGCGGCACCCAGCCAGAAGTAGATCCACTCCGGGCAGGTCGCGGTGAACAGCGCGACGCAATCCCCACGGCCAATATCTCGGTCCTGCAACACTTTCGCCGCTGCGGCGGATCGCCGTCGCATCTGTTCGAAGGTCACCGGCGTGCCGGCCACCGACATCATCACCCGGTCGGGAAACTGCTCGGCGCGCCGGTCGAGCACCGCCGGGACGCTGAATGCCTCGACGCCGAAATCAGCCGGCCCGATCGGCATCAGGCTTGTGCGGCTGCCGGGTCGGGCTGACCGTCCGGGGTGTATCCGAAGTCGCCGGGTGAAGGCTGTTCGCCCGGGTAGAAGCGGTGCGCCCAACGGCGCAGGGCCGCGTAGTCACGTGCTTCCTCCGGCGCCAGGTTCGGCTTCTCGAGGTACTTCATGTTCTCCCAGGTGAAGAAGTCTTGCTTGATGACTTCTTGTTGCAGCGCAAGGAATCTCGCGGCCCGCCCGGTGGGCACCTCACCGGTGTCGCCGGGCTCGCGAACCGAGGCCTGGGTGTAGAAGTAGTCGGTGTAGTCCTCGTCGACCGGGGTCTGCCCGGTGACCTGAATGGTGGCGACCAGATCGCCGGGGAACCGGACCACGCCCAGCCCGAGCGAGTAGTTGTCGTAGATGATCTTGGCGTCCACCGGGCCGTGAGGGGTCAGCCAGGTCTGCGCCCGGCCGCCACCGAAGTGGGCGTTGACGGTGGCGTGCAGGTGATAGCCGGACACCTCGAACGACGCGGTGTTCGCCGGGCTGGCGGCCTTGTGCACGTACTGCACGTGATACGGGTCCGCCGCGTTCTCGATGATCATCTGCGCGTGCACCTTGACCCGGTTGAGCATTCGGCTGTGCGGGTGCAGCGGGTAGTACTCGCCCGTCTCCAACTCGGGCAGCACCGGCGGTTGCCAGTACGGCGCACGGCCGTGGCGCTCGTGCCAGACCAAAATGAAGCCGTACCACTCGGTGCACGGGTAGGTGCGGATGCGCACGTTCTGTTTGCAGCCGATCTTGCTGTACGGGATCAGTGCGTTGCTTCCGTCGCCGCGCCAGCGCCAGCCGTGCCAGGGGCAGACGATGTTCTCGCCCTCCACGGTGCCGCCGACGCCCATGTTCGCGCCGAGGTGCTGGCAGTACGCATCGAGCACGTGCACCTGGCCGGACTCGGTGCGGAAGAGCACCAACTCCTCGCCGAAGTAATGCGCCCGCTTGACCTCGCCGGCAGGCAGCTCGGAGGCGAACCCGACGATGAACCACCCGGTCGGGAAGCGGTACGTCGACAGCGCAATGCCGGCCGCCCCGAATTCGCGTTCCGACGGATCCATGGTCGAGTTCTCCCTCTCCCCGGCCGAGCGTCGACTTGTCGGGGTGATTGCGTCACCAATCGCCCAACGACTCGACGTTGGCACTGACACCAATTGTTACTATCTTAGTCATTGCACGTCAACCGACCGGCAGGCTGGAGGTTGGGCATGACCACGGCCGAATTGGACCTGTCGGATTTCACATTGTGGCGCAATGGTTTTCCCGACGCGTTGTTCGCCGACCTACGGCGCAACAAGCCGATCTTCCGGCATCAACTCACCCCCGGCGTCGCCAAGGTCGGCGCCCAACGCGAGTTTTGGATCACCACCAAACACCGGCACGCCGTGCGCATCCACCGTGACGCCGACTCGTTCACGGCGAAGGACGGCCCGCTCGTCCAGCCGCTCGACACGTTCTCGTCGTACCCGACGATCATCAACATGGACCCGCCCGAGTTGAGCAAGCGCCGCAAGCTCATTTCCAGCGCGTTCACTCCGCGCGCGATCGCCAAGCTCGAGGACGGCATCCGCGCCCGCGCCGCGCGGATGGTCGACGACCTGCTGGCTCGCGGCGGCGGCGACTGGATCGCCGACGTCGCCGACGCGCTCCCGATGACGGTGATCGGCGACATCATCGGCATCCCGGATCAAGACCGGCCCCGTATCTTCGGCGTCTTCGACCGCATCCTGACCGCCCGCTCCCCCACGGCCCGGCTTTCCGAGCAGGAAGAACTGGATCTCTACGGCACCATCTTCGGCTACGCGCTCGAGCTCACCGCGGAGAAGCGGCACAATCCGGCCGACGACATCTGGAGCACGCTGGCCGCTGCGGAGATCGTCGGAGACGACGGCGAGCAGTTCCGGCTGCCCGCCAACGAGCTGGAGATCTTTTTCTTCGTGCTGGCCTTCGCCGGCAGCGACACCACCAAGAACGCTCTGGCCGCCGGGCTGCAGGCGTTCGTCGCCAACCCCGATCAGATCGAGCGCTACCGCGCCGAGGAGTCGGTGCGGACCGGCGCCGTCGAGGAGGTGCTGCGGTGGGCCACGCCGGTCGCGTACTGGACGCGCACCACCAATGTCGACATCGAGCTCGACGGCCAACACATCCCTGCCGGTGAGCGCATCGTGTCGATGCTGCGCTCGGCGAACCGCGACGAGGAAGTGTTCGACGAGCCGTTCGCCTTCGACATCGGCCGGGCGCCCAACCCGCATGTGGCGTTCGGCGGCGGCGGGCCGCACCATTGCCTGGGCGCGTTCCTGGCTCGCGCCGAGTTGCGCGCGGTATTCGACGAGCTGCTGTTGCGGGCCGACCGCATCGAGCTGGGTCCGCCGAAAGTTGCTTACCCCAGCCTGGTTACCAACATGTCGATCTACGACGAGATGTCGATCGCGTTACGGTGATCAATCGATAAGTCGCAGAGCGGCTTTCGGACACTGGTCGACGGCGGCGCGCACGTCGATCTCCAAGTGCTGCGGCACCTCGCCGTCGGCGATCTGCACCACGTCGGCGTCGCCGATTTCGAACACATCCGGGGCCAACGATTCACAGAACCCGTTGGCCTCGCACAGGGACTCGTCGACGATTACTCGCATCCGATGCTCCTTGTCTTTCAAAGGTAACGACGAGGGTACGCGTGCGTACTGGACCGATTCGCGCCCGGCTGGTTACGCTCGATTTCGAGCATGGATCAAAGGGACGCGCCCCAACACCCGTCGCGTGCGCTGAACGGGCGCTGGCCCATGTGGCAGCTGGACGCAGCATCTGGCGACCCTGCCGACCCGTCGTTTCACGCTGCGCCCAATCGATACCAGGTGTGGGAGGCGGCGCGCCGCGCGCATCCGGTCGCCTGGACCCACTCTGTCAGCCACGGCGAATTCTGGTCCGTCACCACCCACCAGTTGGCGCGTGAAGTGCTGCAGAATCCTCGAGACTTCGCCTCGGGCTCGGGCATGCGCCTGGGCTCCAACGCCCGGGCGGTCGCGTTGGCGTCGGGAAAAATGCTGGTCGTCACCGACGGCGCCAATCACCGCAGATTGCGCGCCGCACATTCGGCGTGGCTGTCGAGTTCCGCAGTTGACCGGATGCAATCCGCGATCGAGGACGACATCGAGAAGCTGCTTGCCGAGCTTATTGCGGGCGGGTGCACTTTTGACGCCGTCAAAGACCTGGGCGCCGTCATCGCGCGCCAGGTACTTGCGCGAGTGCTGGGAATTCCGCATGCGGACTGGGCGAAACTGGGCAGGCTGACCGACGCCGCCTACGCCACCAACGTTGCGCAGGACGCCGCCGAAGCCCACGGTGAACTTTTCATGTATCTCGACGAGCTGCTGCAGCAGCGCCGGGCTGACCCGCAGGACGACTTTGTCACCGCGCTGTCGCAGACAACCGTCGACGGCCGCCCGCTCAGCGACGACGAGATCTTGCTGAATTGCGACGGGATGCTCACCGGCGGCCTTGAGACGACTCCGCTGGCGGTATCCGGCGCCATCGTGGCCTTCGCCCGGGACCCCGGTTGCTGGCAACAGTTGCGCGAGCACCCGGAGCTGTTCAAGTCGGCGGTGGAGGAGATCCTGCGTTGGACGTCGCCGCCCGGACATGTGATGCGCACCGCCACCAGCGATGTCGTTCTCGGGGGCGCGCGGATCCGATCGGGCGATCGCGTCGTGGTGTGGATACCTTCGGCGAACCGCGACGAAGCTGCGTTCCCTGACGGTGAGCGTTTCATCGTGGACCGCGACCCGAATCCGCATCTGTCCTTCGGCGGCGGCCCGCACTACTGCGTCGGCGCGGTGTTGGCCCGTCTCGAGTTGCGCAGTCTGTTGACCGTGCTGGCACGCCGCGTTTCGTCGATCGCCGTGACGGGCCGCGAAGTACTCCGGCAGTCGAATTTCCTGCATGGCCAGGAAATCGCTGAAGTCACCGTCGCGCCGAATCCGCCTCCAGAAGGTGGCCCAAGGACGTAATGATGGACTACATGGCGGCCTTTGACATCGACAACATGCCGCGCGGCGGCCCGGACGCATCGTGGCTGGACCGACGGTTGCAGACCGACCGTCTCGAATACCTGGACCGCGACGACGTCGGCGACAAGAAAGCCAAAGTGATCCGCTCCCTGGACCGCAGCGGACGAATTTTCGGTTGGCACAAGAACTTCGCGCGCATCGCGCTGGCCGAAGTGACCGACGTGACCGATCCCAAAATCCTCGAACTGGGTGCCGGCCTGGGCGGCATATCGCGTGCGCTGCTGGCGATGAGTCCCACGGCCCGGGTGACCGTCACCGATGTCGAGCCCACGTCGGTGGCCGCCATCGCCGCCGGCGACCTCGGCAGTCACCCGCGCGCCACCGTACGGGAGATGGACGCCACCGCCATCGATGCGCCCGACGGGCGCTACGACCTTGCGGTGTTCGCGCTGTCCTTCCACCACCTGCCGCCGGCCATGGCTTGCCGGGCGTTTGCCGAAGGCACCCGCGCCGCGCGCAAGCTGCTGATCATCGACTTACCACGGCCGCCGTCATTGCTGCACCTCGTGGCCTTGGCGTTGCGCCTGCCGTTGGCGCCGGTGCGCCCCAGCGCGCATGACGGGTTCATCAGCTCGCTGCGCGCCTACAGCCCGTCGGCGCTGCGTGCGCTTGCCCGCCATGCCGATCCGGCCATCACGGTCGAGTTGCGCCGCGGGCCGTTCAAGCCGCAGATCGTGGTAGCTAGCCGGGGCTGATCGCTACCGCCCGTTCCGGAGCGCGGCGAGTCGCCTGATCGCCTCGTCAAGGGTTTGGTCTTGCTTCGCAAAGTTGAAGCGCACCAAGTGATTCCACACCGCAGCATGTTCAGCCGCCGGATCGCAGTAGTCCGACATGGGCATCGCGACCACCTGCGCCTTCTCGGCCAGCGCCGCGCAGAACGCCGTGCTGTCGTCGTAACCCAGCGGACGCGGGTCAGCGCACAGGAAGTAGGTGCCGGCGCTGTCGTGCATGCCGAACCCGATCTCGGTCAAGGCTGTCGCGAGCCGATCCCGCCTGGCCCGCAGCAAGTTTCGCCGTGCCACCAACCAGGCATCCTCGGAATTCAGCGCCAGCGCCACCGCGTGCTCAAACGGCGCGCCGCCCACGTAGCTCAAGTGCTGTTTGGCCGTGCGCACCCCGGCAACGAGTTCCGCTGGGCCGCAGGCCCATCCGATCCTCCACCCGGTGCAGTTGAACATCTTGGACGCGCTCGAGACGGTGATGGTGCGCTCGGCCATGCCGTCGAAGCCGGCCAGAGGCAGGTGGCGGTGCCCGCGGGGCGAGGGATATACGAGCTGCTCGTACACCTCGTCGCTGATCACCAGCAGGTCGGCGTCCGCCGCGATTTCCGCAACGGCGGCAAGCTCGTCCGCCGTCAGCACCAAGCCGGTCGGGTTGTGGGGCGAGTTGACGATCAGCGCCCTGGTCCGTGTTGTCACCGCGCGCCGCAGCGCGTCGACGTCAAGGGCGAAGCCATTGCCGTCGGGCACCAACTGTACGATCACCCGCCGGGCACCGGCCATCGCTACCACCGGCGAATACGAGTCGTAGAACGGCTCGATCAACACCACCTCAGACCCCGGCTCGACCAGGCCCAGCACCGCCGACGCGACGGCCTCGGTGGCCCCGACCGTCACCAATACCTCGCTGTCCGGGTCATATTCGACGCCGAAATGCCGCTTGCGCTGACCGGCGATGGCCTGCCGCAGGGCCGCGATGCCCGTTCCGGGCGGGTACTGGTTGAAGCCTTCGGCAATCGCGTGTTGGGCCGCCTGCAGCATCACGGGGGGTCCGTCCTCGTCGGGATATCCGACCCCGAGATCCACCGTGCCGTTGCGCGCGCCCAGCGCCGACATTTCGGCAAACGCCGGGGCCGCGTACGGCTGGAGCCGAGACACCGCCACGGTGGCCGGGCGCGACAGGCATGCGTGCTTGAGCCGGTCGCCGTACATGCCGAGCGCTTCCGCAGTCAGCATTTCTTGATGCGTGCAGTCGGTCGGGTGCACGGCGAGGTCGCCGGCCACATAGGGCCGCCAGCTTTGCCGAAGATACGAGCCCCGATGCGCGGCAGCAAATATGACGACGTTGCCCTCGAATACATCGGGCCGGTGTGCTTGATACAGCGCCACGTTGTCGTTGGTGTGTCGGACGATCGAATCCAGAACCTGGCGGTATCGGCCAAGCTCTCCGGCACCGCGCTCGCGCACCAGTTCTTCTGCCTGCTCGTACGTCAGCGGCTCGTCTTGGTCCGGAACGTCTATGCGATAGAGCCGCAAGACTTCTTCCAGTATGTCCTTCTCGGCCAGAGCATTTCGCCTAAGCATGCTGCTATCGAGGGCGGGTTGAGCGTCCAGGAGGACAAGGCCGGTGACGACGCACCCGCGACGCCGAAGCTCGACGGCGACTTCGTGGGCGACGACGCCGCCGAACGACCAGCCGAGAAGCTTGTAAGGCCCGCTCGGATAAATGTTCTGGATTCGGTTGGCATAGTTTTCGGCCATTTCGCGAATTGACCGGGGTTCGTCTTCTTCGCCCCGCAGGGTCTGTTGCAGGCCGATGATCGGGCAGTCCAGGTGAGCGCCGAGGGCTCGGTAGGGCCAGCTCACACCGCTGGCCGCATGAATGCAGAACAGCGGGACGCCGGTGCCGTTCTTCAGAGTCTGGACCGGAAGCAAGTCGGGCAGCGAAGCGGTATCTGTTTGGACCCGCTGGCTCAAACCTCGTACCGTGGGCGCCTCGAACACGGTGGGTATCGCGACGTCGGCGTCCAGCGCTACCTTGATGGCGGCCACCAGGCGCATCGCCGAAATGCTATCGCCGCCAATGTCGAAGAACGAGTCGTCGACGCCGACGCGCTCGACGCCGAGTATTTGGGCGTAGATGCCGGCCAGGGTCTCCTCGACAGCCGTGGCCGGGGCACTGTAATGGCCAGCGGTGTATTCGGGGGCAGGCAGGGCGCGGGTGTCGAGTTTTCCGTTGGGCGTCAACGGCAGTTCGTCAAGGGCCACCACCGCGGCCGGGACCATGTAGCCCGGCAGCCGCTCGGCCAATTGGTCGCGGATCCGGGCCGGGTCGGCGGTGCCGGTGATGTAGCCGACGAGGCGTTTGTCGCCCGGGCGGTCCTCGCGGGCGATCACCGCCGCCTGTGCTACGCCGTCCAAACCGCTTAAGGCCGACTGGATCTCGCCGAGTTCGATGCGATACCCGCGGATCTTGACCTGCTCGTCGGCGCGGCCCAGATAGTCCAGTTGGCCGTCGGGGCGCCAGCGCACCAGATCCCCGGTGCGATACATCCTCTGCCCGGGAGCCCCGAACGGGCACGCCACATACCGCGACGCGGTCAACCCGGACCGGTGCCAGTATCCGCAGCCCACGCCGCGACCGGCCAGATACAGCTCCCCGACCACGCCGGTCGGCACCGGACGCAACCACCCGTCGAGTACGAAGAACGCCGCGCCCGGCACCGGCGAACCGATCGGCGGCGCACCGGTTCCCGGCGTCAACGGTGCGCTCTTGGACGCCCACATCGTGGTCTCGGTGGGGCCGTAGACGTTGACCATCACCCGCCCGGGCGCCCAGCGATCCACCAGCTCGGCCGGGCAGGCCTCGGCGCCGATCACCAACGCCGTCGACTCCAACCCTTCGGGCGTCAAAACACCTACGGCCGAGGGGGTTTGGGTGAGGACGCTGACGTGTTCCGCGATCAGCAGGTCGTGGACGGCTTGCGGAGTGCGGGCCACCGACTCGGGCACCACCACCAGCCGGCCGCCGTGCAGCAGGGCGCCCCAGATCTCCCACACCGAGAAGTCGAAGGCATACGAATGGCATTGGGTCCACACCTGACCCGGCCCCAACTCGATGCCGGCGTCCAGCGAGTCGAAGAGCTGGGTGACGTTGTGGTGGGTGACCGCCACGCCCTTGGGCATACCGGTGGTGCCCGAGGTGTAGATGAGGTGGGCCAGATCGTCGGGCGCGGGCGCAGGCAAGGCCGTGCATGGATAGGCCGAGATTTGGGGATCGTTGACGTCGACGACCGGCACGTCATGGGCTTCCAGGCGGCCGGCCAGCTCGGTGGTGGTGATCGCCGCGATCGGCGCGGCATCGGCGAGCATGAACGCGATCCGCGTTGTCGGCAACGCGGGGTCGATCGGCAGATAGGCCGCCCCGGTTTTGAGCACCGCGACAATCGCCGTGATTGCCTCGACTGACCGCGAAAACATCAGTGCCACAGACTGTCCCGGACCCGCATCGTTTTCGGTCAGCCGGTGCGCCAGCCGGTTGGCGGCCTCATCCAGCTCGCGGTAGGTCAGTGCACGGCCCGCGCAGCTGACCGCGACCGCATCAGGGGTACGCGCCACCTGCGCGGCGAACAACACCGGAATCGCCATCGGACTGGCTGCCGGCTGGGTCAACACCGCCCGGTTGCCAACGTCATCGAGGCGGGCGTGCTCGGCGGCGTCGAGTAGATCGATCGACGACAGCCGCCCGGTCGGGTCCGTGGTCATCGCTCCCAACACCGTCTCGAACCGCTCGACGAGCGCCTCGATGCTGTCTTCGTCGAACACATCGGTGTCGTATTCGACGCGGAAACCGAGTTGGTGGCCCGGCAGCGCTTGCACCGTCAGCGGGTAGTGGGTGGATTCCCGCACGGCGAAGTCGGTGATGGTCAGTTCCTGGTCGTCGCCCAGCGGCACGCCGGTATCGATCGGGTAGTTCTCGTAGACGAACAGCGCGTCGAACAGCTGTTCCTGACCTGTGATTCGGTGAATCTCGCCGAGCGCCACGTGGTGGTGCTCCAATGTGTCGTTGTGCTCGGCTTGCAACTGCTCGAGCAGATCTGCGGTGGTGGTTGTCGCGGTGATGCGCGCCCGCACCGGCACCGTGTTGATCAACAGGCCCACCATCGAATCGGCGCCGACCACCTCTGCCGGGCGGCCCGAGACGGTGGTGCCGAAGGCGATGTCGTGTTGGCCGGTCAATGATGTCAACAGCTGCGCGAAGGCGGCCTGCAGCACGGTGTTGACGGTGGTGTGACACCACCGCGCCAGGTCGGTGAGCGCGCCCGTCGTCGTTTCGGACACCCGGAACGATCGAATGCGTCGCTGCCCCAGCGCAATCCGTCGGGCCGGACCTACCAGGGTGGGGGTCTCGAAGCCGGCGAGCACCTCGCGCCAGGCGGCACGCGCGGCGTCGAGGTCACGATCAGCCAGCCAGCTCACAAACCGGCGATACGACGACGCGGCAGGCAGTCGTTGTCCGCT
>NZ_LQOM01000024.1 GCF_002101595.1 Mycobacterium celatum | reverse complement strand
TCACGCGATGACCGCCTTCTACCCGGCTACGACACGCTGGCCGAAGCCCCCCGTACACCACTTCCCTGGACGCAACACGTCGCGCCATAATCCCGACCGCTCAATCCAAGCGATTGCGCAGAGTTTGGACCGCTATGGCCCCGATTAGGTCATGTCCGCCCTGCCGGGTCTCAGTCCTACACGGCCCGCCCGCTGCCGTGCGAGGCAACCGGAACGGGACGAGCTAACTCACGATCGGTCAGTCACGCTGAACAAAATCAAATGTCTTACCCCTGAGGCAAACTACGCACAGCAGCTGGCCAGAAACACGCACCTTCGATCGAAGATTTCTGCTAGACAGCCAGACAGACATGTAGCAAGGGGTGATTCCTACGCCATCCAACACCCAATGGGACGAGTACCTGAAGTGGAACGCCGCCACTGCCGAGGTGATCTACCCGGTCGGCAACGAGGCGGTGCCGGCCTATATGGACTTGGAGACCAACGAGCTCGACGCCATCGCCGAGCTGGCCAGGTACACCGGGCCAGACCCGGACAAGGCGCTGGCCAAGGCAGTGCGCGCGGTAGTGGTCGACGGGGACAAGCTGGATCTTCAATCACTGGAGTTCCGCACGTCGGCGTGGAATGGCCGCAACAATAACGAAGTACCGCCACCGTGCCTGGCGTTCTTGGCAGTCAGTGTGTTGGCCGCCGAGGACATGGGCCAGTCCGAGGAAAAGTTGGCCGCCCATGCCTACTACCCGCGGTTGGCCCGCCGGCTAGGGATGCCTGAGGGCGATAAATCAGTCGAAACCCAGTACCGCAAACACGCCGAATTCTTCTGGCAGTGCTTGAACACTTGGCTCGCCAACCACGATGGGAACCGGGGGCTGCCCACAGCGTATGCGCTTACCCACCGCTACGTCGGCCTACCGATGTCGCAGGCGCTTATCCGCGAGGGTGACCGTCGCAAGTTTCCTGAAATGTTCGCGCGGTACGGCCTCAGCCCTGGCATGCAGATCGCGCCTGATGCCCTCACCCGCTACCTAGACGATTGGCTGAAGCCGGGCTCGAGCGCGCCGGGCAACCTTGTCAAATTGTGGCAACGCCCGACCAGCCACGAGCGGATCGCCTCGATCGCGGCGGTGGAGCTGAGCAACTGGGACGGCGTGCTGCCCGATAGCGGCACCAACCAGGCCGTGAGCCTCACCGCCCGTGCAGGCCTCGTGGTCAACGTGCGTTCTGGATTTCGCGGATCGTCGCTGGAGATCGCGCTCGGGCTGCGACTGCCCCCCGACACCGACGGCAGGATGCAAGTCCTTTCCCGGGACCAATCGTGGTTGCAGATCAACCTGGCTCCGGGAACGGCAGGCCTTTGGCGGACCTCGTATGCCGAAGCTCTCGACGCTGAGTCCATGCTCGAAGGTGTGGTGCGGTTACGGCGTGCCGATGACGAAGATGGGCCGGAGTATAAGCACTTCCCAAAGCAGATCATTCCGTTGAGCTACGACGAGCTGCAATCTGCCTTCGTCGAGACCGAACGTCTCCAACTGGGCGTCGACTCGTTGTTACTCGTGCGCATGCACGCGCAAAACCAGGCGAAGATCAACGCTGCCGAGCAGGTGCGCAGCGCCTTGGAGCAGGCGGCACGCCCTGGTTTCGAAATCGTGAACGCGCTTCAAGGCCTGCCCCACGGCTGGGCGCTCTTCAAGAACGTGCAGCTGTTTAGAACTCCGAGCACCGATGTCAACGAACTAATCCCGCTGGCCCAGAACCAGCTCACCATTGCCGGCGGACTGCGCATCCCGTCGCGTCTCCGGAAATGGTCGACGCTGGCCCCACCGGAAATTCGAGCGATCGCGCAAACCGAATCCCATTTGCGCGTGACGATTGCCCACACCGACTCCGACGACGTCATCCACGAATGGATCAGTGACGAGGGTGCGATCGTCGCGCCCCTCGACGAACTCAACCTCGCGGACGCTGACTACCGGTTGTCGCTATTCGTTGGCGGCGGGAAAGATCCGGTCCAACAGTCGTCCATTCGGTTGCGTGCGAGTAGCAACGTGGATGTTCTCTGGTACGACGCCCCTCGCCTGGTATACCCGTTGACCGATGCTCTGAGCGTGGTGTCGGCGTCCGAGCAGGGCGACGAGATCTACGCGTCCGTCGTCGACGGCCTGGTGGCGTCAGGCGAGGAGTCGGGAGTCGACCCGAGCGTGCGTGCCACGGCAGCGGTCAACTGGGGCGAGCCACGGCCGAGCGCGCCGAGGGTTCCGATTCAGATCGGCACCCCCGACCCTAACTCTTGTGTCGTCACCGGGGCGCATTACCTCGTGTACCCACCGTTTCTAGGCGGTTGGCAACCCAAATACATTCACGGCACTTGCCGCTACTGCGGTTTAGTCAAACGCTCCCCAGGTTGGATCGGCAATGCGGGCTCACGCTCGGCTGGGCAACGCTCATCCGCAAACAGCGCAGTGGAGGTGCGGGATCTACCGAAAGCTGATGATAATCAAGCTGACTGGGACGCGGCGCTGGACGCTCTCAAACACCTGGGCGGCGGTCCTATCGCATCTTTGAATCAGATTGCACTGCAACTGGAAGGCACCGCGCTGTTCGCCGAGAATTTCCGGCGGGCGCTGGAAATACTTGGACACATCGCGGTCGAACGCGACGAGCGTTGGCGCCCGGCCCGGTGGGAGATCTCCCCGCCGTGCCTGGCTGAGACCGCAGATGGCGAGTACCGGTTCACGGGCTTCTGGACGCCGGACGACATTGAGAACGTCGTTGATGCGGCGGCTGCCTACGGGGGCCAGTTCGCCAAACATCCCAGCGCTGACGCGGCGACCGAATACGGCGTCACCGGTATCAGCCGAGGCGACGCGAGCAACCTGGTCGCTGCGGACAGCAGTGTGACCGTCGTCGACGATGCAGGTATACGGATGCTACGGACTCTGCCGAGGCTTTCGGAGGTTGCTGCGGCACTGCCCCGTGCCGGTATGCCCGGGTTCGATTCGGCCGAGCGGTTCGACGTTGCCTCGGCCAGTTGGGTGCCGACGGGGGATCCTTACGCCGCCGGCGCATACCGGTTGCGAAGGGGGTTCGAGACGCTCTATGTCTTCCGGAGCGCGTCCGACGTGGAGTCCTCGACAGCCGCACTGTCCCCACCTTTTCTTGCTAAACATTTGGCCGCCAACATGATTGGCACGTCTCTCGTTAGCTACCAAATCGCCCTAAAGAGCGTCCTGGTGCCCCTTGGCAGCGACCTGCCGGGGCTGTACGGGCGGGCGATCGTCGCGATGTCGGGCGCGTTGCCGCAGCCTAAGCAGCTGTCGTTCAACCAAACCCGTCGCGCCAGCCTGGTATATCCCGACGTCGATCGGGCCGCAGCGGACCTCCTGGCCACCCTGTTCACCACCTAGGAGCCGAATCGTGGAACACCAGATCACCCCGGTCACGCTTGCTATCGGACTGCGCGATGCCTTCCTCCGGTATTTCGACACCGCTTTCTGGCTCAACGACGAGTCGGTGATGAGGGAGCGCCGCGCGCTGCTAGAGCAACCGGGCGCATTGGTCGGGCAGATCATGCTCGAGCCGGTAATCCCCTACGCCAGTACCGAGCGATTGCTGGATGTCGTCGCCCGCGTTGGTATTTCCGAGCGGGTCGCCCGTGACGTCGCAAGGGCCGTGTTCCCTGATGTCGCAGCTGATGATCTGAAGCTTCGCGAGCATCAGGCCCAGGCCATCGCCCATCATTTCCAAAGTGGCGACGCCCCCGGGCGCAATGTCGTCGTCACATCGGGTACGGGTTCAGGTAAGACCGAGGCGTTCCTGTTGCCGCTGCTGCTACGTCTGGCCGCAGAGACATGGAGCTGGCGCCCCCAACATGAGGCCCAGTGGTGGTGGGATTCAGATAATCCACACTTTGTCCCAATGCGCCACCCAGAAACCCGCGCGTCCGCAGTCCGTGGACTCATTCTGTATCCGACCAACGCGCTGGTCGAGGACCAGATGACCCGCTTACGTCGCGCGGTCCGAGACTTGCGCGCGCTGATGCCTGACAAGCCGATCTGGTTCGGACGGTATACGGGCAACACCTTGGGCTCCAACAAAAAGCCCTCAAAGGGCGCCGCAGCTGATGTTGCAGCTGAATTACGTTCTTACCAACGGCAATTCAATGAGTTGCAGAAGTCCCGTGACGCCGGCCGTGAAATCGACTTGAGTCAATTCCCAGACCCGCGATCTGGGGAGATGATGACCCGCTGGGACATGGTCGACCGTGCGCCCGACATCATGGTCACTAACTACTCGATGCTCAACACCATGATGATGCGGCATTTCGAGCAATCGATCTTTAAGCAGACCGCAGATTGGTTGGAGGCCGACCCAAACCACGTCTTCACGTTAGTGGTGGATGAGTTGCATATCTATCGCGGCACGTCGGGCAGTGAGGTCGCGATGATCCTGCGGGCCCTACTTCGGCGGTTTGGGATATCTCCCGACAGCCCGCAGTTGCGGGTGATCGCGACCTCGGCCTCATTGGACGAGTCTGAGGCTAGTTGGCGCTATCTTGAGCAGTTCTTTGGGGTTTCGCCCGACGCATTTACCATTCAACCTGGCACGCAGATTCCACTCTATACCGATACCAGGCCGATCGGCGACGACCCGGCGAAGATCTCACACCGACTAGCCGCCGCGTGCATGGATCCTGTAGAGCATCGGTTGCGCGCGACCTCGATTGACGACATCGCGAGTCGGCTATTTCCCGATTCTCCAAATGGCCCAGCTGAAGTCGCTAAAGTACTTCAGCTCCTTGCGGATTCAGATCCCGGGTCGGTATCAAATGAGCTAATTCCGTTCCGTGGGCACCTGTTCGTACGGACTCCCCACGGGTTGTGGGCCTGTTCGAACCCCGAGTGCTCCGGGGTGATCGAAACATCGCCAGAACGAAAGATCGGCCGCTTGTACAACACCCCGCTCAGCGCCTGTGCCACCTGCGGTTCCCGGGTCCTCGAACTGTTGTATTGCTATGAGTGCGGCGACGTCAGCCTAGGTGGCTTCATCGTTCCCACTGATAATGACTACGACGAGATCCTTTTGTCACCTGGGCCGGTGACCGAAGATCAGAGCGGCAAACTGGTCTTCCAACGCCCGGTCACCGACTTTTTCTGGTATCGGCCGGGGGTGCCCGAGGATCTGCCCGGCGAGTGGACAAAGGACGGCGGCACCCTCAAAGTCGCATTCGCCACTACCACGTGGGATCCGGCAATCGGGGCTGCTGACCCGTCCGCCAATCCTGCCAACGCAACGGGCGTAAGCCTTAAGGTGGTTGGCCAGAAGCCAGAAGATCGGATTCCCGCGCTGCCGGACCGGTGTCCGGCATGCGGCTTTATCTCCCGTCGCGTGACCAACTTCCGTGAAGGAGAGCTCTTCTCCCCGATCCGAGCCCATGGTGCTGGTACGGCCGCCTCAATACAGCTGTATTTGTCGCAACTCATTCGGTCTCTGGCGGGCGGGAAAACGGGGAGGCAGGCGATCGCCGACTCCAAGACGATTATCTTCAACGACAGCCGCGACGACGCCGCCCGTACCGCTGCGGGCGTTGCGCTTAATCATCATCGTCGCCTTGTTGCGCAGGTTGTACGTCAGGAGATCAAGGCGGGCCCGGACGGGCTGACAGCACTGGACGCCATCATGATTAACGCGCCGGCCACGGCGCAGGAGAAGGGCCTTGGCCCAGCGGTGGTCGCGAGGATGAAGCAGAAGACCGGTATTCCCCTAGATCCCTCCGAGGAACAGGCTCTCGCCCACGCGATCAAGACACTCGGGGAGAGCTCCAGCGTTTCATTCAACGAGCTGTGTAATAAGGTCACCGACATCCTGGTGTCACTGGGAGTCAATCCGGGTGGACCCAATCCGTATAACCAACAGCTGGAGGACCAGTTGTGGGGAACGACGCCGTGGTACCGCGCGTTCCCGCCGCCTGCGCCCGGCCTGTGGGCTGAGCCGCCGCTTCTACAGGGGCAGGAGAAATTACGTTCAGCGCTTCGAGCGTCCGTTATCGAGACAACCTTCGATCGGGCCCGACGAGACTTAGAAAACGTGGGTATCGCCTTCGCCGCCGTCGACGGTTGGGAGCCCGTCGACGGCCCGCTTGACGAAGCCCAACAATCCCAACTTTTGGCCAGTGTGCTCCGAATCCTAGGACTGTGGGGCAGGACGGAGAACAGCACGAAGGGCGGCGTTCATCCCGAAGCTTTGCCTCCGACACCGGTAAAGAAATACCTCAAATCCGTTGCTGCCAAGGTAGGGATTAGCGAGGCAGCCGTGGAACGACAGTTGGACGATCTGGTCGCCGATCCAGCTGTCGGTCGCGCAATATCCGGGTGGCTTCTAAAAACAACCTCGATCGATTCCAGCCTGGTATTACAACGTGGCACCGGAAGGATGTGGCGTTGTATGCGCTGCAATTTCGGGCACTTGCATCCAAGCGTTGGGGTCTGCGCGAACCGACAGTGTTTCCACGGCGAACTGACAGGGGTCGAGATCGACGAGGAATCTGAAATCGACTATTACGCGTGGCTGGCGCATCAAGTACCGCGGCGGCTTGCTATCGCAGAGCTGACAGGCCAGACGAAACCTCTTTCTGAGCAGCGAGATAGACAACGGTGGTTCAAAGGCGCGTTCATACAAAACGAGAATGACCTGACCGACGAGCTTGACGTGCTGTCCGTGACGACAACGATGGAGGTTGGCGTCGACATCGGCTCACTGCGCTCTACGATGATGGCCAATATGCCGCCACAGCGGTTCAACTACCAGCAGCGCGTCGGACGCGCTGGCCGTGCCGGCCAACCGCTGAGCTTCGCGATCACCATGTGCCGGGAGCGCAGCCACGACGAGTACTACTACAACCGCGCCGACCGCATCACCGGCGACATTCCGCCGCAGCCATTCCTGGACCTCACCAGAACCCGAATCATCCAGCGTGTTGCCGCCAGTGAGTGCCTGTATGAGGCGTTCTCGGCGTTGGCGCCCGGCCCTGACTGGACTCCGGAGGGCAGCCACGGCACCTTTGGGCAGTTTGAAGAGTGGCCGACGTACCGTCCCACGGTCGCGGCGTGGCTGGCCTCCTCGCCACAGGTCGATCAGATCGTCGGCCGTCTGGTCGCGCACACACCGCTCGAAGGATCGAAAATCGACAAGATCCGCGCATGGTTGAAGCACAAACTGGTCGATGAGATCGACGAAGTCGTCGAATTCGAAACTGGGTCAGCTGACACCGAGCTGAGCAAAGCCCTTGCGGCGGACGGTAAATTGCCGATGTTTGGATTTCCCACCAGGGTCAGAAACCTGTGGTATTCAGCGGTTAACAACCGAAATGCCTTCCTGAACAACATTGTAAGCGACCGTCCGCTGTCGATGGCGATCAGCTCGTTCGCGCCAGGTGCGCAGGTAGTGAAGGACGGGTTAATCCATCGGGCGGCGGGATTCGCCGCATATCGACCCAAGGGCAAAGTGATAGAGGCTGTGGATCCGCTAGGTACACCGCACCCTGTCGGAAGATGTAAGCGATGCGGTCGCACCGAGCTGGGGCAGAGCACGACCTGCAATACATGTCACGACACGCTTCAGCAGATCACCCTCTATGAGCCACGCGGATTCCGAACTGACTACAAGCCTAAGCCTTTCGACGAAGAATTGGATGTTCTGCGCGGTGCCGGCAGCCCGGAGCTGACGGTGCCCGCCTTACCCACCTCGCATGCGAAATTGGATCGCGTCGACCTCGATCTCTACGAGCAGAGCAGGCTTGTGTCCATCAACGACAACATGTCCAGAGGATTCAAACTGGTTCCACAATCCGACGAAACATACCTTGCGGAGCCGGGTCTCGCCAATGTGTCCCCATTGGTGACAATTGGTGAAATTCGAGTCACCGACACTCTGCAGGTCACCCCGAGTCGCCTGAATGTGAAGACTGGCGCCGTCGCGCTGTACGACCAACCGTCAGGGAAGGCTGCCTACACGTCGTTCGCTGAGGTCATCTCCCGCGGCGCGCAGGTCTACCTGGACCTCGACCCGATCGAATTACACACCGGATTAACGCCTTTGCGCCTTCCCATGTTTGGAGCTGAATCACCGGACAGCAAGGCCCAGGTGGCCGCTGCGGTTTTCCTCGCCGACGCAGCGGCAAACGGTGCCGGATACGCAGCCGAATTGGGGCAACCTGATCTTTTCAAACAGATGCTGAAGGACATCCTGATCGATCGGCGCACCCTTTGGGACCACCCAGATCACCGAGAGCGATGCGACACATCTTGCCCGGACTGCCTTCGTACATACCATAATTCGCGCCAGCACTCATTGCTGGACTGGCGACTAGCCCTCGATATGCTGGAGCTGGCGAACGGCGAGCGATTGACGCTGAGCCGGTCATTGTCTGTCGATGAGCCCTGGATCAAGACCGCTGCAGCTGCCATGGATGCCTCGGCGGACAGCATCAATTCTGTGCCCATTGTGACGCGCAACGACAACTGTGTTGTTCTGTGCCATCCGTTATGGCGCCTTGAACCGGCGTTATTTATTGATGACCAAGCAGAAGCGTATGACGAGGCCATGGATCGCTTCCGCCACGTGGATGTACAGGACATCCGCGTATTCCGGACAAACCCGCTGTCCGTTTGGGCGCAACTTAATGCTTAGACCGCCTCGCCCGCACCCTCGGTTGATCGACCGCATCACCGCCACCGCGCTGACCGACCTGAACAAGTGCGTCTGGCGGGTTGGTTTCGGACGCGACCCAGCGATGTCCTCCTTGGGCCGATGGAGCCCCGCCGCAGCGCTTGGCACAGTGGCTCATTCGGTCAAGCGACAGCTCGGGGACCCCAGGGGATTCGAAGCGATATGGGATGCTGCGGTTGCCACTGCGCAGGTCAGGCTCGCTGCGGAGTGGGCTCCGGCTACCCCACCGTCACCGGATAACTGGCCAGGGTGGTCATTAACCAAGACCCGCATCCGCAAGGCATGGCTCCGCTCTGAGCCTCGGCCTGTGGCCCGGACGGCACCGGCACAAAGCAGTTTTCTTCCGCCGCTACCGTGGCGCGAACTTCGGCTGGATCATCCGAGCCTCCCGCTGGCCGGCCAGCCTGATCTGGTAGAGCGAGTTGATGGGAAGATTTGGGTCGTCGACACGAAAACCGGATTGCGGCAAGCAGATCCGTCACCAGATCAGCGGGACCAGTTGTTGATCTACTGTGCGCTAGTACAAGCCAATCTCGGTGAGATGCCCGCTGTCGCTGCGATCGAAACGTCACGGGGTGAGCGGCACGCCTTTTCGGTCGATCCGAACGAGGTCAAGACCCTGATGGAACGGGCCGTCGATATGCTCGACAGTTTTAACTCCGCTGCGGCCGACGGCTTCGACGAGAGCCTGGCATCACCATCGGCTGAAGCCTGCGGATGGTGTCCATTCCGCATCGCCTGCCATCCGTTCTTCCAGGCGTATGACGAGACCTGGGAGGTATCCCATGCGGTGCTGTTCACGGTCGAATCAGCTGATGTTCGGGAGCACGGTGCGTATGTGGAAGGTGCCGTGCATCTTCCGTTGTGGCGAGTCGACCAGAAGTTCATCTCGACCGGATTCCCGTTTCAGCCCTTACCTTCTGTGGGCGAGACGTGGGCCGCAGCCGACTACGTCGGTAGGGGCTCCTCGGCGGTCGCAGCTTGGAACACGACGACTTTCAGATGGTCCTAGCAGGCACCGCATCGCAAGCACTACATCCTGAATGTCTCATCTTCGGTGGTCGGTCATCGACGGCAATAAAAACGCCGCACCTGCCAGGCCGCGCACCTCAAGCCCGACCGAAAAGGTATCAATCCCTTACGGGCCTTGCTTGACGCAACCAATTCAGACCTTGCTGTATTAGGTCTTCCATCTCGGGTTCTAATGGCCGCGGCCTAAAATGCATCACATCATTCCTGATTTGATTTATGGAAACTAGATTCTTCACCACCGTCGCTCTATCAAAGTCTAACCCGATCTTATCCCAGTTCTCTGGCTTTTCTAAGATCGCAACGTATTGACCAAAGGTAAGGTCCGAAGCGCCTAAGATTTCTCTATTGTCGCCAGGGAGCTTGGCCTCTTGGAGGGTCGGCAGGGGCAGCCGGTTGACCAACGCCCGCAGGCGTTGTTCAATTTCCCCAATCCTTATAAACGATCCGGCTGTCTTAAGAAAATTGTCGGCCAGATCAGTCGCGGTTAAGATAGCGACGAAAACGTTATCTGGACTGCGTATATAGATGTAGTCGTTTGCAATTATCGCGCCTATGTGCTGTAGCAAATCATCACTTGATGGCGCTACGTGATCACCCTTAACCATTGCTTCTTTTGCTGTTGAGTCCTTTCGCGAATGAGGCCAACGCGCCAAGGTTTTCCAACTAACCGTCCCGTATAGCTCTCTTCGAGTCTTGCTCAGGACAGGCAATTGCGAGAAGTCCCGCATCACCATCATGGTCTCTACCTCGCATAGCGGAGTGTCAAGGCCCACGCCGACAAGCTCGCGTTCGTCATCTATAACCGATGAGATGGGCCATCCGGCTTCATTGGACGATCCCGGCGCAAGATCCCTCTTGTCCAAAATGTTAACTGAACCATAGTAATCAGCCTTAGCGATTTCTGGAGTACAGGCAAGCCCTCTTTTGTTTAACTCGTTCTCGATTTGACGCACAATATATGCGCCGCGCCGCTGGTAGTTCCATAGTTTGAGAAAGTGTTTAACGCTAATCCTTTTCGGTTTTCCGACCTTTATGTCGCTTAGAAACGCGTCATATCCATGGTCTGTCGCAGATTCTCTTGCGCTATCACCGTCGGCTTGGTTGGCCATGACTACCTCCGATGTGTTCACCTGAATGAGCGGATCGTCAAGCGGTCGGCTTCCGTGCGTGCATTGCTCGCAGCTCCCAGACGTAGTCTCTGAGCTCGATTTCGAATAGAGTTCATGCCAATCACAGCTCATCTCCATGCCTGGGCAAACCTGATGTCGAGCCGCTCACTTTGCTTGTAGCCCGACCACGTCGGCACGCCGGCACGCTGCCCGCGGTAGATGCCGCGCGCCGCGGCCACGACGCGCTCATGCTGTGTAGGCCACTGAATCTGGGATGCGATCTGTTCCAGCACCTCTCGATCGCGCTCCAGCACCCGGTCGACTATCGACACCGCCGGCAATGCGCCGCTCTTGTCGCAGTTGCAGCGGGCGCACGCTAGCACGAGATTGGCTAGCCCGTCGATACCGACCAGCGACCACGGCAGCACATGATCGATTGGATTGCTCACTGGCAGGTGAGTGCCGCAGTAGAAGCAGTGTGGTCCGAACGCTTCCTTGAACGGCTCCCGGACGGCGGCCAGTGCGGCGCGTTCACGACCGAACAGATGACCCGCAACGTCGGGAACCTTGTCGTAGAGGAACTTGTTCATCCGCCGCACGTCGTCGACCCACATGATTTCGAGGGCCGGCTTGAGCAGTCCGGCTAGCCGTGCAAGGCCATGCGCCACACCGGGTTTAAGTTGTATCGCGTCGCCGCGGGCCCGCAGCGTCGACCGCGACACTTGGTCATGCAAGAACGAGTCGTCGTATAGAAATGGATCACTCGCGGACGACCCCGGCAGTTTTTGCAGCCGATGCAGCGGCTGCTGCGCAAGGCACAGCGTGATCTCGTCGATGGCGCTTCGGTATGCGTCAGGCGCTCGCAACTTGGCGATGTCCACCGACACGGTGGTGCCCGTGATCCCGGCCGCTCTGCGCAGCGCAGTCGTGGCGTTCAGAATTCGCGCCCGCCGCTGCGTGGATTGGCGTAATTCGTTGCCCTCGAACGGACGCACCTGTTGCCAGTAGATCTCCAGCACCCGGTGCGCCAGATCGGGAATCGGTACCTCCAGCACATCGCTGGCCTGCCGGGGCATGTTCTCGATGCAGTGATCGATCAATGCCATCAACGTTGCCAGTTTGTAGGTGGCTGTGCGCAGGCCGGTCTCCAGGATCGCGACCACGCGTTGCCCGAGCAGAAGCGGGTCGGCGGTCTCATCGCTTACGGCGCACCCTCGACGTCGGCCCGGTCGGATAGAACTGCACCACCGCATTATTGCGATCGGAAGGGACAACGTGGGCAATCTTGTGCGGGACAGAGTGCCCGACATTATTCGGGCCTCCGGACGCACACCTCATGTGATGACGCTGCGCCCGGGCGAGTACCGAGCCACGCTGGACGTCAAGCTGCGTGAAGAAGTCGACGAACTCATCGCCGCTCAGAGCACCGAAGCCGTCATCGAAGAAGCCGCCGACATCGTCGAAGTCCTCGCTGCGGTCGCCGGCACTCAGGGCCACACCCTCGAAAACATTGTCGCTGTCGCAGAACGTAAGTGTGCGGCGAGAGGAGGGTTCAGCATGCGGCTCTGGCTGAGCGGCGTTGACCATTAAATGGGCCGCCGTGCCAGTGCACGGGCAGCGGCTCATTCGACGAACAGCGCCGTCGAAGCGATAAAGCCGTGCAGTGTGGGTCGGACCGATGTCGCCGGCGGCGAAGAAACGGGCGAACGGAATCCCGCCCAGCAGGTCTGACATCGTCGATCGTCGTGGTCGGCGATCTCGAATATCCGCTGCCCCGGTCCTCATATGACATGCAAGGCACCGTCACTCTGTCGGTTACGCTCCCCGTATGCAAGAGGCCTTGCGAGTAAGCGACACATCGCTGCGCGCGGTCGCTTCGGGATGTGCGGAGTTGGCTGCCAAACTGAGCGGTACCGCGGCGCCGTCGGCAGAATCAGGGTTGTCGTGTCAGCCGAGCACGGCGGCGATAGAAACGCTGCTGGCCGATGCCGGGGTGGCTCGGGAAGCCATCGCCAGTCGGATAAGGGACACATCGGTCGAAGTCGGTTCTGCCGCTGCTGCGTACGCGAACACCGACGCTGACGGTGCAGCCAAGCTCGGCGATCAAATGGTGTAAATGACCGCGCCCGGTCCGTTGCCCAGCCTCTCGGAGCTACAAGCCTGGCCCACCGAGCATTTCGGTGCGATCGCCGAGTGGTGCGACGCCGAAGCCGACCGGTGGGAGAACGGCTTCACTGAAGTCCATCAGCAGCTCCGCGAGGCCGACTGGGCGGGGCAGGCTTACGACAGCGCCGTGCAGCGCATCGAAACCGACTTGGGTAAGGCGCGCGGCGGGTGCACCGCGTTGCGCGACGCGGCGAAAATCTTGCGGATGGCCGGGGAGAATGAGGGCTTCGCCAAGGCCGCCGCTCTGCGGGCAGTCGCCGAGGCGACCGCTGCCGGGTATGTCGTGGGTGAAGACCTGTCGGTTACCGACACGATGAAATACACGTCGTGGGATCAGGCCAAGGCCCGCCGGGACGCGGCGCGTGAGTTCGCCGCTGAGATCCGTGCCGAAGCGGCATCCCTGATGCGGATCGACCAGGACATCGCCGCCAGGCTTCCCGCCGCCGGGGCTGGGCTGCGCGCTGTGCGCTTTGACAAGAACGAGGGATCTCGTGTGCAAGCGGTCGGTTTCAAAACTGATCGTGCAGAGGGTGACTTGCCATTATATGGTCCGGATGGCAAACCTCATCCGGGGGATGTTTTGCAGCGCGACGTCGGCGATTGTTATTTCGAGGCCGCAGAGATCGCTGTTTCCGATAAGAATCCGAGTCGGATAACAGGAATGATCGAGGCCGGCCCGGATGGGAAATACTATGTAACAGGACTGCAAGACCCGTTAGGCAACACATTAAGTCATTATCCGGTTACGGATAAAGATATACAGGAAGTGTTATCGCATCATCCTGGGCAGAAAGTGCTGTGGCCGGTAGTGCTGGAAGCCGCAGAGGCTAAGGCCCGAGGCGGTGGTGATGTGGCAAGTGGGCTGTCTGCCATGGGTGGGGGCGGCTTTCCTGGGGACGGACTCCAGCAACTGGCAGGTAAGGCTTCCTACAATTGGTTTCCCGGTGGCGGTCGGGATGAGACGGATTTGATCAACGCACTCAATTCGGGAAAACCGGTCGTAATGGCAACGTCACCATCGGCAACGCCGATCGGTATAGATCCCCACCGCGATGGCCTGGTAGGAAGACATGTATACGCATTGAGCAGCGCCCACCGCGATCCCGACGGGACGGTATGGGCAGAGATTATAAACCCGTGGCAATACAACTTGGGGCACGGAGATTCTGGGGTGCCGGGTGTAATTATTGATCCGGCCACCCCTGGACGGGCCTGGTTGAATCTGTCTGGTGCGCTATCGCACCATGGAGTTACAGCGTTTGTTGTTGGTGGCGGATAGATGGGAAGAATCGCAGGACGCTTGGGCAAGTGGCAAAAATTGCTGCTCCTTGCTGGTGTTGCTTTAGTCGCAGTAGTTGTGGCTATACCTTGGCTCTTGAGGACGCATCCTGATGAGAACCCGTTGTCGCATCCGCCAGCGCCCAAAGGCCCGCACACGACCGTGACCGCCGGCGAAGACTGCGGCTCCTACTACCCTCCTGGAGCCAAAAAGGGCAAGGTCGATATTCGCGACACGAAAATAGTTGTCAATCGAGGATCGACTACCTGCGGTGAGGCCACAAGAACCGTGACTAACGCATACAACGATGCCGCCCAGGCGGATGTCGATTTCCCGGTGGGAGATGGGTGGAACTGCGTCTCCTTCGACGGTTCTGAGGCGGCCTTGGCCGGGTACAAGCTGAAATGTGACAAGAATGGGACCGAGATTAGGCTGGTGTTTGTCTTGAACCGCGATGAGAGCAATAGCGTAGATTTTAGGCTATACCGAACCCCGCCCGGCGCGCCCGGCATCCGCGGCGAGGCATACGCATTTTCCTCCCCGGAAAAGAACATCTGGTGCCAGATAAGCCTGGGTGATTCTCGGACCGTCAGAGATGTCGTATGCCAAGGCGCACTTCCGCCCGACGCGCCGTTGGTAAACGGTTCGAAACCAAACTCGGTCGTATTGGAAGCTGCTCCAAGCAACCTCGAAGCCCATTTTGCTGTACTGGATCGAATCATTGATTTTGTCCCGCCGCTACCGATCGGTGCGTCTATCCAGGTCGGAGCTGTGGAGTGCGTTGCTACAGGGCCCGACGAGTTAACATGCACGGCAAATAGGGGCACTTCTTATGAGCACGGCTTCACAATCTCCCCGCATAAATACGCATTCCATTGACGGCATTGAGACGCAAAGTGCGCCTCTGGCTAAACTGCGTTGAACATTAAATGGGTTCCTGGCGCCAGTGCAACGGCAGCGACTCATTCGACGAACAACGCCATCGAAGCGGTAAACCCGTGCAGCGCATTATGTCCCGCGATCGGGCCGATCTCTCCGGCGGCGAAGAAGCCAGCAAGCGGAATCCCGCCCAGAAGGTCGCAGATCGTCGACGCGTCGTGATCGGCGACCCCGAACATCCGCCGGGCCCGCCCGTTGCAGGTGAACAACAATGCGCCCACCGGACGCCCGGGCAGCTCTGCCCCAGCCCGTTCTACAGTCAGGCGCAGGTCCTTGTCCGCCCCAGCTGCATCACGGACCTGAAACTGCACGGTCGCGCCTACTTCGACCACGTCACCGATCTGGATCGCCCCGGTCGACGGGTCGGCGCCAAGCAGCCCGCGAATGATGAAGTCGCCCTGGCCCGGAGCCGCCAAAGCGACAACTGAAGATCCTCCGACGCACCGCCGCAAATTGTCGCTATCAGGCGGGCAATCCGACTAAGCCGAATGCCGAGTGAAGTGTTATGCCGCAAGGCGGGCGGCCCAGGCGTGAACCTGGGCATCGCTACCGATGATTTGGGTCTTGATCGTCATGGAGGGCGCGTAAAGCGTGCCCACCCAACGTCCCATCTCAAAGTCCACCCGCAGCACCCCACCGTCGGGCAATCTGTGATGCCCAATGTGCGTCGCTATGCCCATTGGCCACTCCGATCAGTGTCGCTGCGGCGGTGAGCCGCTCTCATAGAGATATACGTCAGAAAATGCGGGCGAGTTCACCGGAGCAAAGTCAGGTGGCTCGGATAACGTCGACGCACGTGACCGGCACCGCGACCCGAACAGTGCTTGCCGGTGTCTTGTCCATCGGGCTGGCGGCAGTATCCGTAACCGCTGACCCTGCCAACCTCTCCGCGTCGCCGGCGGCGCGCAGCGCTTATGTCGCAGTTTCGGTGGCCACGGTGTGGACCACGCCGCAGAGCCCGCGTCCGGTCGACCATCCCGCCCTGACAAATCCCGTCGATATTCGCGGCTGGCTGTCCGGGATGACGCCGGCCCAGCGGGAGGCGCTCATCTCGGGCAATCTCAGCCAAACGCAGGCCCTCTTCGGCGACCGCGTCCTTGTGGTGGGGGAACAGGGCGACTGGGACCAGGTACTGGTCCCAAGCCAGCCCACACCGAAGAACGCGCTGGGCTATCCCGGCTGGATTCCCAAGGCGCAGTTGGCGACTGACCAGGGCTACGGCGCACTGAGGGAACACGCGCCCTTCGCGCTGGCCGATCGCAGCACCACCACCTGGCTGTACCGCGAATCCGGACTCTCCAATCACGACCTCGAGATCAGCACCAACACCAGGCTTCCCGTCCTGAGCCGCACCGACAAGGCCGTTCAGGTGGCCACCCCCGATCGCGGCCCGAAGTGGCTAAATGCCCGAACGGTCGCGGTCTACGAAAAGCCCACGGACATACCGCATCCCACCGGAGCCGATCTGGTCCGCTACGCCGCCACGTTCGTCAACGTGCCCTACCTGTGGGGCGGGCGTGCCGGCTTCGGGTTCGATTGCTCCGGCTTCACCTCCACCATCTACCAGGTGTACGGCGTCACCCTGCCGCGCGATGCCGGCCCGCAAGCCGCCGACAGCCGGGGCCGCGCGATCGACAAATCCGCTTTGCAACCCGGCGATCTGCTGTTCTACTCGCACGGCGGCAGGGACCCCGCCAATCCCGACGCGATCTACCACGTGGCCATGTATTCCGGGAACGGCGAGATGATCGAGGCATTCGACAAGACGACACCAGTGCGCATCACCCCGGTTCGCCTGGCCACGGACTACTGGGGCGCACGCCGCTACCTCGAGCAACCGCGGTGAAAGGGTGGTGCTGTGATCCTCGCCGTCGATCTCGGCAAGACGTCCTGCCGAGCCGCAGCAGGCGCCCGACGGGCTGAGGGTCCGGGCGCGCCGGGGCTCGCGGCGCCTGGCGGCGTGCGGGCCGCGGAGGCGGCGATCCTTGCCGTCGCGCGCGATCTCGGTCCCCTCGACGAGGTGATCGTGGGCGCCGCCGGGGCGCTGGCGGCGCCCGATGCAGCGCGCGCGCTGGGCCATGCGCTGCTGACTTCGCTGCCCGCCCAACGTATAGCGGTGACCAGCGACGCCGTGATCGCACACGCCGGCGCGCTGAACGGCGAACCGGGCGTCGTGCTGATCGCGGGCACCGGCGTCGCGGCACTGTCGATCGACGCGGACGGCGCGCTACGGACCTTCGATGGCTGGGGCCCGTGGCTGGGCGACGAGGGCGGTGGCGCGTGGATCGGCGCCGCCGGGCTGCGCGCGGCGCTGCGCGCCCACGACGGACGCGGCCCGTCCACCGCGCTGCTCGACGCCGCCCGCGCCCGCTACGGCGCGCCGCAGACCTGGCCCACCCAACTCACCGATGCCGCCGCGCTGGCGTCCTTCGCGCCCGACGTCCTCGCTGCCGACGGCGATGCCGCGGCGCTGGCCATCGTCCGCGCCGCCGCCGAGGCGCTCGCCGCGACCGCCCGCGCGGCTGGGGACGGACCGGTGGCGATGGTCGGCGGCCTGGCGGGCTTCGAGGCGCTGCGTAAGCAGCTCGACCTCGTCCCGGCCGCCGGCGACGCGCTCGACGGCGCGCTGCGGCTGGGGGCGATCCACCAGCCGCACGTGATCCGCGTGCAGGCGGCCCCCAAAACCCTTGCCCCGCAAGCGCTCGACGCGCTGGCCACCGAGGCGGTGCGCTCGGACCTGGACGACCTCGACGCGCGGCCGATCGGCGAGGTCGTCGCGTTGCTAGTCGCCGCCGAGGGTGAGGCGCACCAAGCAGTGGCGGCGGCGGTCCCGCGGATCGCGGCAGCCGCCGAGGCGATCGCCGCACGGCTCGAGAGCGGCGGCCGGCTGATCTACGCCGGCGCCGGAACACCCGGGCGACTCGGCGTGCTCGACGCCGCCGAGTGCGGGCCCACGTTCGGCACCGACCTCGTGCGCGGCGTGATCGCCGGCGGGCCGGCGGCGCTGACCGAGGCGATCGAGGGCGCGGAAGATACTTTCGACCCCACCGATCTCGCCGACCTGACCGCCGCCGACGCGCTCGTCGGGATCACGGCGTCGGGCCGCACGCCGTACGTGCTCGGGGCGCTTGAGCACGCGCGCGCGGCGGGTGCGCTGACCGTCGCGATCGTCAACAACCCCGGCAGCGAGGCGTCGGCCGACCTGATGGTCGAATTACTCACTGGCCCTGAGGTTCTCGCCGGCTCCACCCGGCTGACCGCGGGGACGGCCCAGAAGGTTGTGCTCAACGCGCTGTCGACGAGCGTGATGATCGCGCTCGGCAAGGCCTACGGACCGCGGATGGTCGACGTGCGCCCGACCAGCGCGAAGCTGCGTCGCCGCGCGGTGCGGATCGTCCGCGACGCGGCCGGCGTCGACGAGCAGGCCGCAGCCGCCACGCTGGCCGCCGCGGGCGGTCACGCCAAGACCGCGATCGTCGCGCTCCTCGCGGGTGTCGACGCGGCCGAGGCCGCCGTCCGGCTCGACCGGGCGCGGGGACGCGTGCGGGACGCACTCGGTTGGACATGACCACCGGCGGGAATAATCCGGACTATGGTCCGGTTGCCCGTGGTACTTGGCAGTCCAACTCGAAGGAGATTCAGCATGACCGCAGCCGTGGGGACTCAGAAGCTCAGCGCCGGGACGTGGGCGATCGACCCGGTCCACTCGTCGATCAACTTCTCGGTGCGCCATCTGATGGTCGGCAAGATTCACGGCAGATTCGATCGGTTCAGCGGCGCGATCACGGTCGGTGAAGACGGCACTCCGTCCGTCACCGCCGAGATCGACGTGAACTCGGTCGACACCGGCAACGAGCAGCGTGACGCTCACATCAAGGCCGCCGACTTCTTCGACGTCGCCCAGTTCCCGACCGCGACATTCGTGTCCACCGTAGTGCGGCCCGACGGGGACGACTACGTGCTCGACGGCGATTTCACGCTCAAGGGTGTTACCCGGCCGGTCGCGCTGACGCTGGTGTTCAACGGCGTCAACCCGGGGATGGGACGCGGCGAAGTCGCCGGGTTCGACGCCTCGGTTGTGTTGAGCCGCAAGGACTTCGGAGTTGGCGCCGAGCTGCCACTCGACGGCGGTGGCACCATGGTGGGTGACAAGGTCACGATCACGCTGGCGCTCGAGGCCCTCAAACAGGCCTGACCGGATGGCGGGCGACGTCCGTGAAGGCCGGTGTGCCTGCAGCCGACACGCTTAAGTTGTGAGCGTGGCAGTTCGCGCCGTCCTGGTTACCCCACTGTCGGGGCCGCTGGCCAGATTCGGGAAAGCCGGGGCGAGCGCCCTCGCTCTCTGGGCCGAGCGTTCCGGAGTAAGTCTGGACGTGATCGACGGTTACCCCTCCGTGGCGTCCGCAATACGGGCCGCCGAGGCCAGCCGGCCCAACGTGGTGTTCGGACCCTACGGTTCGGGGCCGGCGCTCGCGGCGGCGGCCGCGGCCAAAGGGGTCGTCTGGAACCACGGTGGCGCTACCGCCCGGCTGTCGCGGCCGACCTATCCGGGTGTCGTCAACGTGGAGTCTCCCGCTTACCGCTATCTCGCCGCGGTGCTCGAAACCCTTGCCGCCGAAGGTCTTCGCGAGGGGTCGGAGGTGGTGATACTCCACGTCGACACGGGGTTCGGCCGCGAGGTGGCCGAAGGGGCGGCGGTGGCGGTCCGGCGACTCGGTCTCCTGCCGCGGTCGGCCAGCTTTCGGCCAGCTCGGGCGAGAGAGGTGCTGACGCAGGTCCCGGCGGGCGATGTGCTGTTATCGGCCGGTTCCTTCGACGATGACGTCGCCATCGCGCAGTGGGCCAGCGAACGCCGTTGGCGCGCAGTGGGATTGGTCGCCGCAGGCGTCGACGAGCTCCGGCACGCCGTCGGTGATCGCGTTGAGGGGCTTTACGGACCGTGCCAGTGGTTCGACGACGGGACAGATGATCCCGCGGACGGACCCAACAGCGAGTGGTTCAGCCACTGCTACCGGGACGCGAACGGTACTGAGCCGCCCTATCCGGCTGCTGCGGCCTTCGCCGCGGGTGTCGTTTGGCAGCGCTGCGTCAAGGAGGCCGGAACGGTTGAACCGTTGCCGGTGCGGGCCGCGTCCCAAGGACTCGACACCACAACCTTATTCGGTCGGTTTCGCGTCGACCCGGTCACCGGCGTGCAAACCGGCCATCAGATTCGCGTCGTTCAGTGGCGAGGTGGACAGCGGGTGCTGGTTGATCGCCAGCTTCGTCGGACGTGAGCGTCGAACCGGGATCAGCCCGTTGAACGCTCGGCCCCAACGGTTTTACTGTTGCTTTACCCGGATAGGCGTAGACTCAAAGAGCGGATCCACGGCAGACCAAGGTCGGACCGGAAGAGAAGATTCCTCCTCTCGGCTGTGGCGCCAGCACGAGCATCAGGCACCCACGCAAGGCAAAGCCCATCAACTGGGCACAGCGTGGTGGGCTTGCGTCAGGCGGCGGAAGTGTCTCCTGACGCCGAGGCCACATTTCACCGCGCGTCATGCACGCTTGTTAACCAGGTGGTTCGTGCTTGGACGGCGCTCCTTTCGTCAGGAGCGCCGTCCGAGTTGTGTAATCGCAGGTCAGTGGGCCGAATTGTGCTACGATGAACACCTACGAGAAACAGGAAAAATGAATAGTCGTCTTGAAAGTTTATGGTACGCAATACAACATCCGCTGGGACCGTCGCGAGAACTGGGTTCATACGCAAACCACCAGACGAGCGTGGAGAAATTGACTCGGGAGATGAACGCAAGACGTCCATCCTGATTACTTCTTCTGTTGCCTGCGCGGTCTGCTGGGTCGAGGCGCGACATCCCCTCTCCGGCGCTTAGGATCCCTATATGCGAAGGGCTTTCGTCGCTACATTCGCGATCGGGTTGATCGTCGCACTGCTCGGTCTGATCTGGGCGCTCCAGGGATTCGGAGTGCTTGGTGGTAGCCCGATGAGCCACACCACGACCTGGTCCATCATTGGTCCGATCACGGTGCTGATCGGCATCGTGATCGCGGTATTCAGTTGGCGGAAACTCTCGTCGAAATAGTGCTCATGGCTACGCCACGGTGAAGTCGACCGTGTGCCAGCCGGTGGCGCCGTCAGGGACGGCACCAACCCGATCCGCCGTTTGGGTAGCTCCGGTGTTGTCGGTGGCGCGCACCGTGATGGTGTGTTTCCCAGGGCTTTTCGCCTGCCAGGGAAAGCTCCACAACCGCCACGTCTGGTTGGAATAGCTCGCGCCCTGTTGCGCGGGCTGCCACCCGCCGTCGTCGATGAGGACCTCCACGGCTCGCACGCCACGATTCTGTGCCCACGCGACACCGCCAAACACGACGGGACCCATCGGCACCTTCTGGCCGCCTTTCGGCACGTCTATCCGCGATTCGGTTTTGACCGGTGCACGCGGCGCCCAACCCTGCCGCGTCCAGTACGCCTTTGCTCTGTCGAAGCGGGTCAGCTCCATGTCGACGACCCACTTGGTGGCCGACACGTACCCGTAGAGCCCGGGCACCACCAGCCGGGCCGGGTAGCCGTGCTCGATCGGCAGCGGCTGCCCGTTGAGGCCGACCGCCAGGAGCGCGTCGCGGCCGTCGGTGAGCGCTTCCACTGGTGTGCCGGCGGTGAACCCGTCGATCGACGTCGAGAGCACCATGTCGGCGTCCGCGTGCACGCCGGCCGCTCCGAGCAGATCAGCCAGCCGGTAGCCGGTCCAGACGCCGGTCGAAATCAAGTTGCCTCCAACGGGATTCGACACGCAGGTCAACGTCGTCACCGTTTCGACGACGTCGAAGTGGGCGAGGTCGTCGAAGCTGTAGGTGGCTTCGCGGTCCACCATGCCGTGAATGCGCAGCCGCCAGTCGCCGCGGCTGAGTTGGGGAACGACGAGCGCGGTGTCCACCCGGTAGAAGTCGGCGCTGGGGGTGATAAAGTTCGGTAGCGCAACGCCTTTCGGTTGAACATCAGCAGGTATCGGTGGCGCCGACGTGCGGAGTTGGGGAAGCGCGAAGCTGTTGCGATCAGCGGCCACCGAATGCACCAACCGCGTGACGACCGCACTCACTACGCCGCTCGCTACTCCGAATCCGAGCAATCCGAACACGACCAATCTGCGCCTGCCGGCATCCGGCTCGTCGTGGTCGGCTTTGTCTCCCGGACCGGCCTGGAACCGGCGGGTGAGCAAGCGCAGGACCGCCACGCCGCAGGCGGCACCGGCGACGGTGGGGATGGTGTCGAGTGCCGTCGCACCCTGCCGCGACAGCACAGCGATGCATCCCAAGACGCCCGCCGCTGCGATCACGGCGCTGCCGAGCGGTCGGCGCCGAGTCTCGAGGGTGCCGGCGATTGCGGCGATCGTCGCGATCACCACGAGCACGACGACGGCCAGGAAGAGTTTGTCCAGAGAGCCCAGGGTCTGAATCGCCCATTCTTTGATGGGCCCCGGTGTCAGGTCGACGGCCACTGAGCCGATGGCAGCACGCGCATCGGCCTGCGCGCCGAACGGGATGCCCACCAGCTGGGCTACCCCGAGCGCGATGGCCGCGGCCGCGACCCCCGCGATCATCCGCTCATTCGATGGAGCGACAGCCATCGGAGCTACTCTACTCGCGTTCCGCTCAACGACCGCAAACACCTTGCCGTGCAGGCGAACCGGCGGCATCGGCACGCTGCCGTCGACCCGCGGCGCGGTACCGGCCATCCAGCGTGCCGCTGCACTGACGCGCCAATACGTCGGCGCACCAGCTCATTTCGTGTCGTCGACAAACAGCGCCATCGACGCGGTAAACCCATGCAAGGCGTTGCGTCCCGCGATCGGGCCGATCTCCCCGGCGGCGAAGAAGCCGGCGAGCGGAATCCCGCCCAGCAGGTCGCAGATCGTCGACGCGTCGTGATCGGCGACCCCGAACATCCGCCGGCCCCGCCCGTTGCAGGTGAACAACAGCGCGCCCACCGGAGGTCCGTGCAGCTCGGCCAAAGCTCGCTCCACGGAAAGCCGCAGGTCCTTATCCGCCCCAGCTGCGTCACGGACCTGAAACTGCACCGTCGCACCAACCTCGACAACCTCGCCGATCTGGATCGCCCCAGTGGAGGGGTCGGCGCCCAGCAGCCCGCGAATGATGAAGTCGCCCTGGCCCGGAGACGCCAAGTGCTCGTCGACGACAATCCCCACCTGCAGGCCACGGCTGACCAGCTCCTGCTCGTCGAGCGGCAGGCCTTCCACGATTTCCCGCAGCCGCACCAGCGGCGGGCGGCCGCCCAGCTCGGTGATCACCGCGCCGTCCGCGCCGGTGACGATATACGGGTGCCCGATCGGCCGGCAGCCTTGCGACACGATCGGCACACACTGCACGCCGGGCAATCGCACGCCCACCAGGCCGGCGCTGAGCACGTCGTGATCGCGGAACAGCCGAGTGTCGCCACGTCCTCGCCCCCCGCTCACCAGGCCGCCCACCGCGGTCGTTCCCGGCAGGTCGCTGTTGAGGTGATCGACGAGCAGATCCGACGGGAATGTGTACGGGTCCGGCAGCAGCAGGTGCAGATCCTGCGCGGTCCGGTCGAATCGGTAACCCGTGATCAGGCCACCCTTGTCTGTGCGCACGAAGTCCATGTGGAATGTCTCGGCGGCCAGGCCCGACGCCAGCCACACCGCCACGGCCGGCTCGTGCTCGATCTCGTGGCGGCCGGCGACGATCCCCTGTGCGACGCAACCGATCAGCGCGGGCGGCTCGATGACCTCCTGCACCCCCTTGAGGATGTGCACCGCCTTGTCGGTGTGCGCTCGCGATCCCAGCAGCACGGCCAGCGACGGCGCCGCACCGGCGAGCCCGTCGCGCGCGTGCGTTGCAGCCTCCACCGCGGCATCCTGTGCGTCAGGCACGGTGGAAACCCCCACTCCGATCCGCACCCTTCCATCATGCGCCGCGCTGGCACAATCAGCTCGGTAGCAATTCTGCTACCATCGCACCATGGCGACCATTCCCCAGAAGGAGCTTCGCAACAACGTCGGTGAGGTGCTGCGCCGAGCGGAAGCGGGCGAGGAGATCACAATCACGGTTGCAGGCCGGCCGGTTGCGCAGCTTGGCCCGGCCATGCCGAGGCGATGGGTCAGCGGGCCTGCATTGCGCGCGGTCTGGCGCGGTCCTGCCCCGAAAACGCTTGGCGCAGATCTCGAACGGTTTCCCGCTTCGATTGCCGACCCGTTCGAGTAGCGGATGCGCGCAGTCCTTGACACCTCCGTGCTTATCGGCGAGGAACCGCCATCGCACGTCGAAGCCGCAATCAGCGTCGCCTCGATAGCCGAACTCCATTTCGGTGTCCTTGTCGCCCGCGATGACGATGAACGGGCAGTTCGTACCGAGAGGCTGGGCGCAATAGAATCCGCGTTTGACCCGTTTCCGATCACGGTTGAGGTCGCCCGGGAGTGGAGTAGGTTATCAGCGGCTGTCAGTAATCGGGGCGGCCAGCCGCGGCGTCGCTCAATCGATCTCGTAATCGCTGCCACCGCAAACGTTTACGACGTGCCGCTGCTCACCCACAACACCGGCGACTTTCACATCATTGGTGATCTCGTCGACGTTCGTCATCCATCGGAGGTCGGGCCGCCTGAGCCGGGCGCGTTCGTGTAACCACGGACGGTCCGGCCACGCGCCGCGCGGCGTGGCTGAGCGCTCTTGTCGGTCCTCGTCGTTACGGTGCGGGCATGCAGTCGCTGATGTATCCGTCGATCGACCTCGACAGCACGTTCGATGAGCTTGACGCCGGTACGTGGCGCCGTGGCGTCTCGTACGCGCGGGAGGGACGGGTGCTGGGCTGCCGGTGGGACCCGAGCCTGCACAACCTTTCCGGCAGTGTTTGCGGCAGCCAAGCCCGCCCCTACACCACCACCGTGCAGCTGGTGCCGGTAGACGCCGACACCTGGTGCTTCGACAGCGGGTTCTGCAGCTGCCCGGTGCACGTGAACTGCAAGCATGTCGCGGCAATCGTCATCGCGGCCGCGGGAACCACCATCATGCCCGCCCAACCTCTGCCGCCGCCGGCTCCTCCGGCATGGCAGCAGTCGCTGGACGCGGTGCTTCCCCCACCCTCGGCGAACGATCGCGTCGAGACACTACTGGCCATCGAGCTCAGCCTGTCGGTGAGCGGGCCCTCAACGACTCTGGACGCGCGGCTGGTGCGGCCGGGCAAGCGCGGCGGCTGGGTGGCTGGTGACCTGAGCTGGGGCAAGTTGCACATGCTGTGCCACAGCGGTTATCCGGCCGCGCAGGTTCGGCTGCTGCAGGAACTCTACGCGACCTACCGGGCGTCGAGCTCGAATTCGACTGGCTACTACAGGTATTCATACGCGGGTTACTCGTACGGCGACGAGAAGACGATTCCGCTGCTGCGATTCGAATCTCCGCAGCTGTGGCCGCTGCTGGACGAGGCGCGTCGAGTCGGATTGCGGCTGCTGCAGGCACGGGAATGGCAGGAGGTGCCGGCGTACGTCCCGGCGCGGCTGTGCCTGGACGTGACTGCCGGCAAGACGGGCGAGCTCACCGTCACGCCCGTGCTTCGTCTCGACGGCGCCGCGACACGACCCGTGGCGTTCGTCGGATCGTCGGGTCATGGTGCGGTGTATGAAAACGACGGGCTAAGGCTCGCGCGACTGGACAAGCCGGTGCCAGAAGCGTTGCAGCGCATGGCGCTCGGTGGTAAGCCGCTGGTCATCCCGGCGGACCAGGAACCGCGGTTCGCCACCGAGTACTATCCGCGGTTGCGCCACATCGCGGCCATCACGTCGTCGGACCAGTCGTTCACGCCGCCCGAGATTGTCGGGCCGATGCTGGTGCTGCTGGCTCACTACCAGGCCGACCATGAGCTCGAGTTGAGCTGGGAATGGCGATATCGATTAGGCAACAACGAGTTTCGCGCACCCGTAGGCACGACGGGGGAGTATGCCGCCTACCGCGACCTGGGGGCGGAGAACATCCTCGCCTCGGGCATCGACGTGCCGTTAAAGCAGTGGGGGCTTCGCGCCGCCGACGGCACGCTCACCGCAACCCGGCTGTCCGGGCTGGACACCATGCGATTCGCCACCGAAGTCCAACCGCTGCTCGCCGCGCTTCCCGATGTCGCGTTGGAAGTGGCCGGCGACCCGGTGGACTACCGGGAGGCGGGCGGCTCGCTCGTTATCGCGGTGAGCACGGACGCAGTGGCCGGCGAGACGGATTGGTTCGACCTGGGCGTCACCATCAGCATTGAAGGCAAACCGGTCCCATTCGTCAGCGTGTTCACCGCGCTCGCGTCCGGCCAGTCGCACCTGCTGCTTGCCGACGGTGCCTACTTCGCGCTAGATAAACCGGAGCTGGTGAAGCTGCGCCGGCTCATCGAAGAGGCCCGCGCGCTCACCGATGCCGATGAGGGGCCACCCCGGATCAGCCGCTTCCAGGTCGGGTTGTTCGACGAACTGGCCGAACTCGGCGTCGTGACGCGCCAGGCCAAGCAATGGCGGCGCCAGGTCGGGGCGCTGCGCGCGTTGCAGGGTCTGGAACCAGCGCCGGTGCCGGCCGGTCTGCGCGCCCAGCTCAGGCCGTACCAGGTCGAGGGGTTCTGCTGGCTGGCGACCCTGCACGCCCACGGGCTCGGTGGGATTCTGGCCGACGACATGGGACTGGGCAAGACCCTCCAGTCGCTGGCGTTGATTTGCCACGTCCGCCAACAGAATCCGGGCATGGCACCATTTCTGGTCGTCGCGCCGGCCAGTGTCGTCACGAACTGGTCCGCCGAAGCTACCCGGTTCGCACCCGAGCTTTCGGTCGTGCCGATCGTCGACACGCTGCGCCGCGCCGGGGCCAACCTCGCCGAGCTGGCAGCGGGCGCCGACATCATTGTCACCTCTTACACGCTGTTTCGGCTGGACTTCGACGCCCACGCAGCCCGAACGTGGTCCGGGCTGATCCTGGACGAAGCCCAATATGTGAAGAACCATCACGCCAAGACCTACCAGTGCGCACGCCGGCTGCCCGCACCGTTCAAACTTGCGATCACCGGGACACCAATGGAGAACAACATCATGGAGCTGTGGTCACTGCTGTCGATCACCGCCCCGGGCCTGTTCCCTCACCCGGTGAAGTTCGCCGAGTTCTTCGCCAAGCCCATCGAAAAGACCGGGGATCCCGAGCTGTTGGCTCTGTTGCGCCGCCGGATCAAGCCGTTGGTCAAGCGGCGCACCAAAGAGCTCGTGGCCGCCGAGCTGCCGGCCAAGCAAGAGCAAATCCTCGATGTCGAGCTGCCGGCGCGGCACCGTGTGCTCTACGACAAGCGGCTGCAACGCGAGCGGCAAAAGGTGCTTGGCCTGTTAGACGACATGCAGCGTAACCGGTTTACGATCCTCAAGTCGCTGACCGTGCTGCGCCAGATGGCGCTGCACCCCGGGCTCGTCGATCCCGCACACGACACGCTGGCCAGCGCGAAGATCGACGCGCTCATTGAGCAGCTGCGCGACGTCATCGACGGCGACCATCGTGCGTTGGTGTTCAGTCAGTTCACTCGTTTCCTCGGCCGGGTTCGCAATCGCCTTGACACCGAGGGAATCGGCTACTGCTATCTCGACGGGCGAACCCGTAACCGCGCCAACGCGATACAGCGATTCAAGGAGGGGAATGCACCGGTTTTCCTGATCAGCCTCAAGGCCGGTGGGTTCGGGCTGAACCTCACCGAGGCCGACTACTGTTTCCTGCTCGACCCGTGGTGGAACCCCGCCGCCGAGGTCCAGGCCATCGACCGTACCCACCGCATCGGCCAGACCCGCAACGTCATGGTGTACCGGCTCATTGCCCACGACACCATCGAGGACAAGGTGCTGGCCCTCAACGCGCGCAAAGCCAAGCTGTTCGCCAGTGTTATCGACGACGGCGACGTGTTCGGCTCGACCCTCACCGCCGACGACATCCGGGGACTGCTCGCCTTAGCGGACCACTATGCCAGCGGCAGCGGTTCATTCCACGACCAGCGCCATTGACGCGGTAAACGTGCAGGGTCAGCGGAGCCAGAGCGTGCTGACAGGCAGCGCCGCAAGCTTTGGGCCGAACGGCGTGGCTTCTGGCGCCGCCGTGAGGAGGACGCCGAACTGGAAACGATCACCGAGCCTTTCGGCGAGATAGCGCAGACCACGAAGATCCTCGGCTCGCGGCGTACTGGTCGCTTTGACTTCGATGCCGCAGACCCGACCGTCGGGATGTTCGAGCACGAGATCAACTTCGGCGCCGCCACGGTCGCGAAAGTGCCAGAGACTCGCGCCCTCGGCTGACCAGGTGAGTTGCTTCCGAATTTCATTGGCCGCGAACGTTTCTAGAAGCGCGCCGAGGGGGCCGCCGGGACGATCCAGTGTTGCGGGGGTAACACCGAGCAGGTGGCAGGCTAGCCCGCTGTCCGACACGACCAGCTTTGGTCTGCGAATGACCTTGCGGCTCAGGTTGGTCGACCAGGCAGGCACTCGGTGGATGAGGAAGGCTGCTTCCAGCAAGGCCAGGTAGCCATCGGTGGTGCGGGCCGGGATCGACAGCTCGTTCGCCAACGCACTCACGTTGAGCTCGTTACCAGTCCGCGCCGCGCATAGCCGAAGTAATCGCGGAATTTCGGCAAGTCGCTCGATCGCCGAGAGCTCGCGGATTACCGACTGTGCCGCCGTGGTGAGGTAGTTGTTGAACCACGCCCGGCGCCTCGACGGCGCGCGGGCGACGATTTCAGGGAAGCCTCCGGTGGCGATTCGTTCGACAAGGTCGGCGCGCCGCATATCGGAGTTATGGATCAGTTCACGTGGTGCGGTGAACAGTAGGTCGACAAAGTTGTCGGCGAATCCGGCGAGTTCGCCTTGTGAGAACGGCCAGAGCTCGATGATCTCGACTCGGCCGACCAGTGCGTTGGCCATGTCGGGGGCTGAGAGAAGCCGCGCCGAACCCGTGAGCAGAAAGCGGCCGGGTCGGTGATCGCGATCAACCTCGGCCTTGATTGCCCGGAACAGTCCCGGTTCGAGCTGTGCCTCGTCGATCACTAGCGTGTCCACCGGCCGCGAGATAAATGCGCGGGGATCGTCGCGAGCAGCATCGCGGCTGGCGGCGTCATCGAGCGAGACGACCTCGCTTGACCCCGGGTAGGTGAGTCGCGCGACGAGGGTCGTCTTCCCGACCTGACGTGCACCGTTCACAACTACGACCGGAGTGTCGCCGAGGGCGGCCAGCACAGAGGGGGCGATCGCGCGAGCGACTACAGCCATTCGGCCACGATACGCTGCGGATCTGTCGGCATGTATATTGCGGATCCGTCTCGCATTGAATTGCCATTTTGTCCATGGCCATGTTGCCGATCTGTCCGCCAGCAATGTGCGGATCTAGGGGCCCCGCAGCTGGAGCTCGGCCTTGTGCGGTCACTGCCGAGCCGTGAGGTCACCGAAGCCGACGCCAGTAGGTTGATCCTCATGCAGATCCCGTTTGCCGACGCGGTGCTCGGCCGCCTCGCCCGCCGCGAGGCCGCGCTCGAGGCCGTCGAGGAGATCGAGGACGAGACCGTCGACGCCGACGTCGCCGAGCTGCCACCGGCCGAGCCGGCCCTGCTGTTGCAGAAAATGGAAAACCGGCTCCTCCGCCACCACCTCGACAACCCCGACGTGCTGAGCGCCGAGGACCTGCGGCGGCTGCGCTACATTCTCAACTTCGCCCGGCTCGCCGACTTCGAACCGGGCGCCGCGGGTCCTGGCGGGAGCCGCGGACGCGGGGACATCTCCGTCGGCGCCGAAATCGCGCCGTGGCGGTCCCGGGTCGGCGACGCGCTGTACGGGCCGCTGCGCGAGGAACCCGATCCCATCACCGCTCTCACGACGGCGCGAGAAGCATTGGAGTGTCTGGCCGCCGATCAAGACGACCAGCGCCGAGTCCTCATCGAGCGCCACGGCAACGACTTCTCGGCCACCGAACTGGACGCCGAGGTCGGCTACAAGAAGCTCGTCACCGTCCTCGGCGGCGGCGGGGGAGCGGGTTTCGTCTACATCGGCGGCATGGAGCGGCTGCTGGAGGCCGGCCAGGTGCCCGACTACCTGATCGGCTCGTCGTTCGGGTCGATCCTGGGCAGCCTGGTGAGTCGCGCCCTGCCGGTGCCGATCGAGGAGTACATCGCCTGGGCGAAAACGGTGTCGTATCGGGCCATCCTCGGGCCCGAGCGGCTGCGCCGCCGTCACGGCCTGGCCGGCCTATTCGCTTTGCGCTTCGACCAATTCGCCGACGCCCTGTTTCGCCGCGAGGACGGCGAACTCATGCGCATGTCGGACCTGGCGATCCCGCTCGACCTCGTGGTCGCCGGGGTGCGCAAACAGCCGTATTCCACGTTGCCGTCGCGGTTTCGTCGTCCCGAATTGGCGGCGCTGCAGTTGCGATCGCTGCCGTTCATGCCGATCGGCATCGGCCCGCGGGTGGCGGCTCGCATGTGGCAGGTGGCCGCGTTCATCGACCTGCGGGTCGTCAAGCCGATCGTCATCGGCGACGACGTCCCGGGCCGCGACATCAACGTCGTCGACGCGGCGTCCTTCTCGTCGGCCATTCCCGGTGTGCTGCACCACGAATCGCGTGATCCGCGCATGCACCCGATGCTCGACGACCTGTGCGCCGACGAGGACGTCGCTGCTCTGGTGGACGGCGGCGCGGCCAGCAACGTGCCCGTCGAACTGGCGTGGAAGCGAGTCCGCGACGGCCGGCTGGGCACCCGCAACGCGTGTTATCTGGCCTTCGATTGCTTTCACCCGCAATGGGATCCGCGACACCTGTGGCTGGTGCCGATCACCCAGGCGGTCCAGCTGCAGATGGTGCGCAACCTGCCGTACGCCGATCACCTGGTCCGGTTCGGGCCGACGCTGTCGCCCGCGAACCTGGCGCCCTCCGTCGCAGCCATCGACCGCGCGTGCCGCTGGGGGCGGCGAAGCGTCGAGAAGGCTCTTCCGGTGACGTCGGCGCTGTTGGAGCCGACCTGGTGGGAAGGCGACGGCCCGCCAGCCGGTGGGCCTGCGAAGCGCGCGAAGTCGGTGGCGTCGCCAATGAGTGCCGTCATGGCGGCGATTCAGGCGCCGACGAGCCGCATTGCACGGTGGCGAAACCGGTTGACATGAAGCTGCGGAAGGCCATTTCTGTTGCGGCTGTTTTGCTTACGCTCGCTGCGGCCGGCTGTGCAGCGCACAAAACAGTAAGCGGCAGCGCACCGGCAACGCCGGCCGGTACTCCTGACTTCGCAGCAGTATCCAAGTTGCTGACTGCTGCGATTGCGGCAGAGCGGCTGCCAGGCGCCGTGGTAGCGATCGGACATGACGGCAAGGTCGTCTTCCGGAAGGCTTTTGGCTCTCGCAGGCTTGCCGGCGAACCGGGGCTGGACGGATCGCCAGCACCTGCAGAGCCGATGACCGAGGACACGATCTTCGACCTGGCGTCGTTGACAAAGTGCCTCGCAACGGCGACCGCCGTCATGCAGCTTTACGAACAAGGCAAGGTTGCGTTCGACGATCCCGTGCAGAATTATCTGCCCGGCTTCAACACGACCAACGACCCGCAGCGCGCAAAGGTGACCGTGCGTATGTTGCTCACGAACACCTCGGGCGAAGGGATAGATGTAAACCTTCAAGACCCGTGGGGACTGGGCCGAGCCGACAAAGCCGAAGGTACTCACCGTGCGCTCACCACGCCGCTGCAGTCGGGCCCCGGCGAGGTTTTCCGCTACTCCGACATCAATTACATTCTGCTGGGCGCGCTGCTCGAGAAGGTCACCGGCGAGACAGAGGATGTGTACGTTCAGCGCAATGTCTTTGCGCCGCTTGGCATGACAGACACCGGTTATCTGCCTTTCGCCAAAGCATGCGGTCCGCACACGGTGCGAGGAGCGGCGATTGCCTGGGCCCCCGGGCCGCAGGGGCACGCTTGCCCGGCCGGTACATGGAGCACGAGTATTTTGCCGCGCGTCGCACCGACTGCCCTTGACGAGGAAAACAGCGGCGATCCGAGCCAGAATCCCGACTACGGATATCTGCTTCGGGGCACCGTGCACGACCCGACGGCGCGCCGCATGGGAGGAGTGGCCGGGCATGCCGGTGCGTTCTCGACGGCGCACGATGTCGGCATCTACGCGCAGGCCCTGCTTGATCGGCTCGCGGGCCGCCCGAGCGAATTTCCGCTGAAGCAAGCGACATTGGAGTTGATGACGACCCCGCAGCAGCCCGGACATACCGCTCAACAGATCGAAGCGGCCCGAGAAGCCCGCGCGAAGTCGGGCGCTCCGCGTTATCCAGCGATCAAGGGGCAAAACCTTTTTGGCTTCGGCTGGGATATCGACACCGCCTATTCCCAGCCGCGAGGCAGGATCTTTCCCGTCGGAAGTTTCGGCAACACAGGCTTTACCGGAACCTCGCTGTGGATTGACCCCGGCTCGGATACCTACGTAATCCTGCTCGCGAACTCAATCCTGGTACGAGGCAGTCCACCGATTTCGGATCTGCGCGGTGAAGTGGCCACGGCGGCAGCCCATGTCTTGCACCTTTACGGCAGCTGACACAGCAACTTCCCATACGAACTATCGACACCCAGTGGCGACAGTGGCATCAACAGGCAGCACGTCAGCCGTAGTAGGCGAAGCTGCACGTGGGCCGCGGTTCGGTCTTGAATGACGCCAGCTTGTCGCCGTCCATGATGATGGAGCAGGTGAGGTCCGTGTCGCCACCGTCGGCGGCTACCTCCGACTCCACTTCGTCGTAGACGGTGTACTGCTTTTCCCACGGCAGCGTCACGTTGGTCTCGGTCTGCTCTGGACCTCCGTTGATCCGGTAGCGGATCGTCACAGGTGCGCTGCTGCCACTGACCTTCATCACTGCCGTGCCAACGGCTTTGCCGGTGGGCGGCGCTGATGCCGAGGTTGTCGTGGTCAGCGAAGTGACCGGAGCGCGATTAGTTTCTGCCACCGGTGTTCCGGCGATCGTGGTGCATCCCGCCGCCACAATAGCAGCCGATACCAAGCTGATGATCACACCGACCGCATAACGGCACGAGCGCATGCCCGTACCCTACGACGTTCGACGCCAATGTCGGGATGGAAATCACTTCTGCCACACGAATCCCTGGCCCGGCCGGCGCACGGTTTGCCCGCCTCACAGCGACAACTCAAGGCGCACAACGATTGTCGCTCGGAGGCGGGCAATTTGCATGGTGGTGGTTCTGCGGCGTGACTATTGAGACTGGTGTGACGCGCGGGCTGGATTCCACTGCCAAGCCCGGCACCCGTCCCTCGCGGGCATTGCTTCGAATCTGGGCGGGCTGAGGGCGGCCGGGTAGCCGGCTGAAAAGCCGCTCGTTACAGCCCGAGCGCGGCGCGCAGCCGGTCGACGTCCATGCACGCGCGGGCCGCTGCACCGGACGGGAAGCTATCCAGCAGCTTGATCAAGTCGCCGCGCCGGGTCGGATCGTCGGCGGCCTGCCGCGGCGTGTGGCCGTCGAGCGCCGGGATGGGCTGATCCAGCCACTTGGTCTCGTAGTCACGGATGAATTCCTGAAGGGCTGCAGCCACTTTCGGATCGTCGTCGTCGAGCTCGTCCTCGTCGTCGACACCAAACTCCTCGGCCAGCTCGGCGGCGTCACGGGCGTCGCGCACCGGGCGGCGAAAGTCGTCGAGCACCTTCATCTCGGGGTCCAGGCGTGCCAGCGTGGCCAGCACGCGGTCCATCCGATTTTCGCTGCTGGTCGCTACGTCCAGCGTGCCGCCCTCGAGGCTCATCGAGGCCCGAAGCCGTTGTAGACCTTGGATTTCCACGTACTCGAACCACTGCGGCGGCTCCTCGCCGTCGACGCGGTCGTAGGTGTCGTCGAGCTGGTCCTGTATCCGATCCGGGTCGCTGACGCGCACGGTGGCCTCGCAGATCGCCAGCGGATCGCCTTCGCTGTTGACCAGCATCGGCGGCGCGAACCGGCGGCTCAGCTCCGCCACCAGCTCGGCGGCGTCGGGTTCGGTGTCGAGCAGGTCGATCAGCCGGTCGCGCTGATGCAGCGCAACGGGTTCCAGCCCACCGAAGAACTGCATGGTGTCGTCCCCGACGGGTATCGGACGTGCGCAGATCAGCTGCCCGGGCTTCAGCTGGCGGCTGGCCGTCCGCTCCTGCACCTCTTGGGTGTCGCCGGTGCGCACGTCGCGCAGCGTGACGGAGCGTCCGGGTTGCACGCCTTCGATCTCGAACACCGACCGCTCCGCCAGCAGCCACTGCTCCGCCAGCAACCGCTCGTCGTCGGGCAGCAACGACCCACGGATCTCCAGAAACTCCTCGAACGCGCCGCCTTCGAACAGCACCGCGTCCAGCACCAGCGGATCCTCCAGCACATCGGGATCATCGTCGGTGTAGCGGCAGCGTTCGTAGCCCACCTTGGCCAGCAGGTCATCCCATCCGCTCAGCAGCACGTGCTGAATAGCCTTGGCGTACAACCACTTCGCTCGCTCGGCCAGCGGCAGCTGCTCACGCCCGAGGTGGCACTTCTTGTACTTGCGGCCAGAGCCGCACCAGCATGGCTCATTTCGGCCGAGGTCGGTTCTAGGCTCGGGCCGGTAGCGCTCGAGCAGCTCCACCAGCGGATGGTCCGGCTCGGCGCCGGCCCGGCGCAACAACGCCAATCCCCGCTCGACGTGGCCGCGGTCGGAGGCAATGCGGGCCAGCTCACGCAGCGGCAGCGGCCACTCCGGATCCATCGACTCTGCGGTCAGCAGCTCACGTTCGGCCGCCTCGATGTCGCCGATGCGCTCCAGCGCCACCGCGCGCAGCCACCGGCACGCCACCCGCGCCGCGCGCGGCACCTTCGGCTCCAGCACGTCGGCGAACAGTCCCAGCGCGGGCGCCCCGGAACTGTCGACGCCGACCGTCTCGGCAACCAGGAGGTCCGCCAGCCGCGGGTCGGCGAGCGCGGCGCCCAGCTCACCCAGGAGATCGGTGAATTCGTCGTCCTCCGGCGTCTCGGCGTCTTCGCCGGCCGCGGCCACGGAATCCGCCGGCAGTTCGTCCTCGGCGGCTTCGACCAGCGCCGATATTTGCTCGTACAGCTTGACCAGCGTGTACAACGCGAACGCGTCGTCGGGATCGAGGTCATGGCGCTCGGCCAGCAACGCGCACCGCAACTCCAAACGCCAACTGTCAAAGTCGAACCCGGCAGGCGCGACCCAATCCAGGCAGCGTGCCAGACCATGGTCGTCGACGATCTCGCACAGCGGCGGCAGCGGCTCGGTGAACCATGCCGGGTCTTCGACGCACGCCGTCCATACCGCCGCGTTGAGGTAGGTGGGCTCGTCGGCGTCGAGCATCGCGACCAGTCGCTCGCCTACCGGGGAATCCGCGGTCTCGCTGACCCGTTCGGCCGCGAGTCCCTGCTCAGTCAGCTGCACGCCGACCAGATCCCCTTCGGCCACGCTCAACCCCGCCAGCGTGCCCGGGGCCAACAGCAGCGCACCGCCCTCGGCGACCGCCTCGTCCGGGATTCCGCGCTCCTCGAGCAGCTCGTCGTCGTAGTCGACCATCACGACTGGTGCCGGCGACCCGTCGGCGAACCGCTGGTACTGCGCGTGCTCGCAGAGCGTGGTGATCGGCTCCAGATCCGGGCACACGTTGAGGATGTCGTGGGCCAACTCGTCTGCGGCGATCCGGTGGGTGAGCACCCGCCCGGTCATCAGCGGCGGGAGCCACACCCATCGCTCGTCGACCAATTGCCGTGCTGGGAAATCGATTTCGTAGTGGAGCTGCTTGAGTACGGCATCCGGGTCGGCGACGCCATTCTCACGCAGGCGTCGCGCGATGTCGTCCTCGTGCAGCGGGCCGTGCTCGGCCAGAATTCCCGCAAGTGTTTCGCCGGGTGCGTCAGCCACGACGACCACCCTATGCCGGGGTTGGCTCAGCGGCGAGGTCCGAAACGAGCCGACCTGTGGTCCGTCCGACGGCGGCCGAGTGGGCACGTTTTGTCGATGCGTGCAACCTGCGACAGACACGACGAGCGGAACCAGCGTGAGTACTGGTACCATCGCAAAGGTAGAAAGGTACCAGCATGGCGTTGAACATCAAGGATCCGTCGATCCACGAAGCGGTCAAGGAGATCGCGAAAATCACCGGTGAGTCCCAGGCGCAGGCCGTGGCGACCGCGGTTAACGAACGTCTCGCCAGATTGCAGAGAGACGATCTCGCAGCCCGTCTCCTGGCCGTTGGCCACCAGACCGCGAGTCGGATGAGCTCAGAGGCGAAGCGCCTGGACCACGCTGACCTTCTCTACGACGAGCGAGGGCTTCCGGCGTGATCGTTGACACGTCGGCAATCATCGCGATCCTCAGCGAAGAGGACGATGCCGCTCTCTATGCCCAGGCCATCGCCGGTGCTAACGTCCGAAGGCTTTCCGCGGCAAGCTATCTCGAGTGTGGGATCGTCCTCGACGCCCAACGGGACCCGATCGTCAGCAGGGGTCTGGACCAGCTTCTCCAGGAAGCAGAGTGCGTGGTGGAACCGGTGACCGAACGTCAGGCACGGCTGGCCCGTCAGGCCTACGCAGATTTCGGCAAGGGCAGCGGTCACCCGGCCGCGTTGAACTTCGGTGACTGCCTGTCATACGCGCTGGCGCTCGACTTTCGCGAGCCGCTGCTGTGGAAGGGCGACGACTTCGGGCATACAGGTATTCAATCCGCGCTCGAGGGATGAGAGCGCTTCTCAGGGCGCCTCGCTCTCTGGCACGTCGTCCCCGGCGGCGCCGGCATGCTCACGCCATTTCCGATATCCGCGGTGCGCAGCGAACGCGCCGACGACGGCCGTCACGCACCACACCGCTATCGCCGCGTAGGCCAGCGGCGCCGATCGGTCCGCGATCGAGGCGCCCAGCGAGGTATAGACGAACGCCCGCGGCACCGAACCGATAAACGCCCCGACGGCCATCTGCCACAACGGAACTCCGAACGCCCCGAACGCATAGGCGGCCAGCGCATCCGAGATGCCGGGAACGAAGCGCTGCCCGACGACCGCCCACAGTCCGCCGCGGTCGATCAGCGCGTCGACGCGGTCGGCGCGTTCGGTCCCCAGCAGAGCCCGCGCGCTGTCGCGGCCGGCCCGACGACCCACGAGGCTCGCGACGACTGCGGTGCCCACCGTCGCGCCCAGCGTCACGGCGATCCCCAGCAGCGGACCGAACAGCAGCCCGCTGCCGGCGGCCAGCACCGGGCCCGGCACGAACAACGCGCCGAGCACGGCCGACATGACGACGTAAGTCAGCGGCGCCGCTGGTCCCGTCGCCGAGATCATGCGCCGCACCTCCTCGACGTCGATGACTCGCCTGACGGCGACCAGATAGAACAGCCCGAGCAGGAAACAAGCGAACACGGCGAGCCGCACAATGTGGCGCCGTCGGGATACCGTCGATGAGGTGTCGTTCATGCTGACCGCGATTCTTCCGTAAGGTCAAAGCGTGGCGAGAACCGACAACGACACCTGGGAAATCACCGAGAGCGTGGGCGCGACGGCGCTGGGCGTGGCCGCGGCCCGTGCGGCGGAAACCGAGAGCGACAATCCGCTGATCAGCGATCCGTTCGCGCGGGTGTTCCTCGACACCGTCGGCGACGGCGTGTGGAACTGGTACGAGGCTCCGGAGCTGCCCGCCGAGGTGGTCGAAGCCGAACCTGAGTTGCCGGCGCGGATGCGGTCGCTGGTCGACTACTTCGCTTCGCGGACAGCCTTTTTCGACACGTTCTTCCTCGACGCCACCCGTGCGGGCATCCGTCAGGCGGTGATCCTGGCCGCGGGCCTGGATGCGCGGTCCTGGCGGCTGCCGTGGCCCGACGGCACGACGGTGTACGAACTCGACCAGCACAGGGTGCTGGAGTTCAAGTCGTCGACGCTGCGGGACCACGAGCCGACGTGCAACCGGGTCGAGGTTGCTGTGGACTTGCGCCACGACTGGCCAACGGCGTTGCTGCAGGCAGGATTTGATGCATCGGCTCCGAGCGCCTGGTCGATTGAGGGGCTGCTGATGTACTTGCCGGCGGCGGCCCAAGACCTGCTGTTCGCCCGCATCCAAAAGCTTGCCGCCGCGGGCAGCCGGATCGGCGTCGAGGCGCTCGCGCCCAACTTCGCCGACCCCGATGCCATCGCGCAGCGCCGTGAGCGCATGGAGCGCGTCCAGGAGTTGATGGCCAAGGTGGATCCGCAGCGCCAGGTCCCCCGCAGCGACCAGCTGTGGTACTTCGAGGAGCGCGAAGACGTCGGCGAGTGGTTGCGCCGCCACGACTGGGACGTCACGGTGACACCGGCCGACGAGCTGATGGCCCGCTACGGCCGCGAACCCGCCAAGGACGTCGAGCAGGCCGCGCCCTGGAACCTGTTCGTGTCCGCGCAGCGGACCTAACGCAGCCGTACCATCCGCGTCGTCGAACTCTCGTCGAGCTCGACGAGATCTGAGCGGGAACGCAGGAAATCGCTGAAAGACTTGAATCCCAGCGACTTTTCGGAAAACGACGGGTCCATCCGCTTCATCTGCGCCTTGACCGCGGAGTTGTGCAGCCATTCGGCGTCGTCTTTTTCCATGCCGATGCGCAGCGCGCGGGTCAACAGACCGGTGGCCGCGGCCTGCGGATCGGGCGGCAGCGGCTCCTCGGCATCCTTGGCCCGTCGCCGGGGTGCTTCCGCGGGCTCGGGCACCGGAACCCCGGGAAGCGCGTCGTAGGTGACGAACTCGTCGCAGGCGGCCGCCAGCGACCGGCTCGACGACCCGGCAACCCCGACGCCCACCACGTAGCGGCCGAGGCGTTTGCAGCGCTGCGCCAGCGGGATGTAGTCGGAGTCGCCGGCCGCGATCACCACATGGGTCAGGTCGGGCAGGCGGAACATGTCCTCGACCGCGTCGACGGCCAGCCGGATGTCGGCGCCGTTTTTGCCGTAGGCGGCCGCCGGGAACAACTGCACCAGATCGACGGCGCGACCGACCAACTGCTCGCGGTAGCCGGTGTTGACCTCGGCCGACCAGTCCGCGTACGCCCGGGTGAGCACCAGCGTGCCGAACGACGACGCGAAGTCGATGATGGCGCCGACGTCGACGGTGGCCCGCGTCAGCCGGTCTTTGTCCAGTCCCTTGGCCTTGTCCTTCTGAAACGAGTTGCGGCCATTGATCTGGTCGTAGCGGGAGATCACGATGTTGTCGAAGTCGAGGTAGACCGCAACACGGCCCGCATCGGGAGCTGTCATGCGCCCAGTCTGTCACCGCTCCAAGCTGCCGCGACACTGATATGTTGCGGCGACACGCCGAAACGCTTCGCAATGAGTTAAGTTTCGGTGACGCGACGCCCACTGCCCGGCTGATGCTTTTTCTCGGGTGCTCAGTCGACCTGCGGCCGAATATGCCTCTAGCGCTTGTACATTCGCGCGACGACCGGCAACGCCAACGGCGTCGGCACGAACCGCGACGATCCGAGGAACGCTCGCACATGCGGCCCGCCAGGGACCACCGATGCGTGTCCATGCTCGGCGGCCTTCAGCGCGTCGGCAACCACCCGCTCGGCCGAAACCCGGACGAAGGACGGCATCCGGTCGACCAGGAAATCGGCGTCGTTGGCGGACTGAAACTCCGTCGGCACCGGGCCGGGGCAGACCGCGGTGACCGTCACACCGCTGCCGGCGACTTCGGCGTTGACGGCCTCCGACAACCACAGCACATAGGCTTTCGCCGCGGCATAGCCAGCGTTGTACGGCGCCGGCTGAAACCCCGACACCGACGACATGTTGATGATCGCGCCGCGACCGCGATCGACCATGCCGGGCAGGTAGCGCAGCATCAGGTCGGCCACCGCCTCGACGTCGACCCGCAACATCTGCAGTTCCTTGTCGCGGCCCTCGGCGCCGAACTTGGTGTAGATGCCCAGCCCCGCATTGTTGACCAGGATGTCGACCTGGGCACCGAGCTCGTCGATCCGCGCGGCCAACCGGTCTCGGTCTTCCGGCACCGCGAGGTCGGTGCCCACCGCGACGGCGTGCTCGTCGCCGCCCAGTTCCGTGCACAGCTTTTGCAGCCGGTCCTCACGGCGGGCAGTGACGACGACGCGGTAGCTGCGCGCCACGAGTTGGCGGGCGAATTGTTCGCCGATGCCGGAGGACGCTCCGGTGACCACGGCGACCGACTCTGCCGACGGCGGAGGAAGTGTCATGGCGGGAGCCTAGGCGCGCTTCAGCGCCAGAGGCAATGGGCAGGCGATCACAGGAGTCTCTAGAAATCCGGATGCTGATGCCCGGCTCTGAGCGACAACCGACCCGTTGTCGCGCGTAGCCGGGCATGGTGAAACACGCGAATTTGCCGTAACGGGTGTGACTAAAAAGACGGCAGTGTCACAAGTGCCCGATCCGGCGTCCGCCCAACCCGAGATTGACCCGGTTGTCGCTGTGAGGCAGGCACATTGGGTCATGCCTCGGAGCGGAGACTCCTGTGGCAGATGTGGTTAAACGAGCGAAGCACTAGACCGCCCTCAGTCGCTTCGCCAATCCGCCCGCTCGCGCCACCCGCCGCTCGATCGCAGCACGGATGGACGCCTCTGAGCCCACCACGCGCACCCTTCGCTTCGCGCGAGTCACCGCGGTATAGAACAACTCTCGTGTCAACAGCCGCGAATCCTCCGACGGGATCAGCGCCGTGACTTCGTCGACCTGACTGCCCTGGGATTTGTGGATCGTCATCGCGTGCATCGTGTCGACGTCGGCCAGTCGGCTGGTCGAAAAGTCAAGCGGCCCAGCGGCGCCGGAGATGACGGCCCGCAGGCCATCCGGACCCGACACCACCACGCCGCTGTCACCGTTGTTGATCTTCAATGCATAGTCGTTGGCCGTCACCAGCAGTGGCCGTCCGGCGTACCACTCCGACCACGGCGGCAGGCCGGTTTCTTCGGACAGCCATTGCTCCACCTGCCGGTTCCAGTGCCGGACGCCAAACGGCCCCTGCCGGTGCGCGCATAGCAGCCGGTGCTCGTCCAGCGTCGCCAGCGCAACCGTATCCGCCCCCAACGTGGCGGCCTCGCGCAGCCGGATGGCATGCGGGACCAGTATGGACCGCAACCGCGCCGTCGGGTCCGCATCGTCGATCCACTCGATGTGCTCGTCGCCCGCCCGCAGCAGCTCGACCACGCGGTCGCCGTCGCCACCGCGGATCGCGTCCGCCAACGCGCCGATCGACGCGCCGAACCGATGCGACGTCCGCAGCGCCGCCACCCGTACGTCGGCGCGCGCCGAAAGACCGTCCACCAGGTCCGCCAACACGGCCCCGGCTTCCACCGACGCCAACTGGTCCGGGTCGCCGACCAGGATCAGCCGGGCATCCGGGCGCACCGCTTCCAGCAGCCGGGCCATCATGGTCAGCGACACCATCGACGTTTCGTCGACGACGATCACCGCGTGCGGCAGCCGGTTGCCGCGATTGTGCTTGAACCGCACCGACGTATCGGCCCGGCTACCCAACAGCCGGTGCAGGGTCACCGCCTGCAGGCCGGTCAGGCGGTCACGGTCGACGTCGTCGAGTCTGTCGACTTCGGCCTTCACCGCTTCGGTCAATCGTGCCGCTGCCTTACCGGTCGGCGCCGCCAGCGCGATCCGGAAGCCCGCCCGACCGGAGAGCTCCGCCTGGTCCGCGAGCAGTGCCAGCAGCCGCGCGATCGTCGTCGTCTTCCCGGTGCCCGGACCGCCGGTCAGCACCGTAACCGACTGCGCCAGAGCGATTTCGGCTGCGGCCCGCTGCTCCTCGTAGCCTGCCGGGAAAAGCCGTGCGACGGCGGGGCTTTCGACTGCTTCTCCGGATGCCAGGAGGCCAAGTACGTCCGTGCAGACCTGCTCCTCCTCGCGCCAATACCGGTCAAGGTACAGGAGCCGGTCGTCATCGAGCCGCAACAGCGTGCCCACCAAGCCGGACGTGCGCACGGCGTTCAGCCAGTCCGAAGGCGACGGCCACGGAAGATCCCCGGAATCGGCCGCCACCGTCGTCAAGTCCACGCACACCGATCCGCCCCGCAGCGCCCGAACCGCCAAAGCCACCGCCAAAGCCACCGTTTCGTCAGACCCGTTGGCCAGCTCGGTAACCCGTTGGGCCACATGGACGTCGGCGATCTCGAGCAAGCCTGCTTCGTGGAATTCGCGCAACAGCCCGGACGCTCCGATGGCCATCTCGATGTCGGTCACCGTCATGCGGGCTGCCGCCCCTCGTCGAGCAGATCCGACAGCGCCGGCACCAGCCCGGCCGGCGGCTGCCAGCTGAACACCCCGGCCCCCGGTGAATCCACACCGCACATGCCCCGCACAAACAAGTACAAGACCCCGCCGAGGTGCGCCGACGGGTCATAGCCCGGCTGCCGCCATCGCAAAAACCGGTGCAGCACAACCAGGTACAGCAGGGCCTGTAACGGGTAGTCGGAATGCAGCATCGCCTCGGTCAGCCGCGGCGGGCTGTAATCCGCTGCGGTCACGCCGAGGAAGTTGGTCTTGTAGTCGACTATCAGATAGCGGTGCCCGGGCAACCGCAGGACGACGTCGATCGACCCGGACAGATAGCCCCGCAGCAACTGGCCGCCGAGGCCGTCGGAGACCAGCCGCTCCCCGTAGCGCGCGAACGGGTCGTCGGCGGGCAGGTAGTCGCGCAGCAGTGCGCCGACGTCGCAGAGCCGAACGTCCAACCTCGGGTCCCGTGCATCGCCGCCGGCCACCGGAATCTCGAAGTCCAACTCCCGCAAGCGGTCTGCCACCTCGATCTGGCGCAGCGTCAGACCGGCGGCCAGCGGACCCAACTGTGTGTCGTGCATCGGCACCAGCGCAGCGGCCAACGCAGCGGGTTCGGCGTCGACCGGCCACCACGTCGAGTGCAGCCGCACCTGCGCTTCGAGCTCGGCGGCCAGATCGACAGCGGACGGGTCGGCGTTTTCTAGCACCGCATGCACCAGCGACCCGAACGTTGCCCCCGACGGCAGCTCGGCCATCGGCGACGGCACGCCCGCGTCGCCCGGCGCACCGGCAGGGACCACCTCCACCTCGTCGTCGCGGGCGGTGACCTCGGCCTCGCTGCTCACCCCGGTCGCCTCGACGCCCCGGATCAGCGCCGAATACGAGGTGCGCCGCCACGTGGTATCGATCGACCGGTGAAAATGCCGCACCTCAAGGTCGGTCGGCGGTGCAGGGGGAGGAACCGGCGCGACGCCGGTAACCGACGGCTCCTCGATCACCGGCCCTCCCGCGGCTTCCCATTCGCGCATCAGCGCCAGGGCGGCGTCGTCGGAAATCGTCTTGGGCTCACAGGAATCCGGCACCTGCGCCTCGCCGATCCGCCGTCCTCGCAACAGCCGCGACAGGCCACCATTCGGTTCGTCCCAGGCCGGGGCCCACCACGTCACCACCTGCGATTGCGCCCGCGTCAGCGCCACATAGGTGAGCCGGATGTCGTTGCGCGCCGCCTCCGCCCGGCTGAGCGCTGCGATGTCCAAGCGGTCGGCGCTCTCGGGGCCACCGACGTGCAGGCGGCGAACACCGTCGTCGTGAAACAGCGGAATCTCGTCGACGAACACGTGCCGGTTGAAGGCGAACGGCAGATAGACGATCGGGAACTGCAGGCCCTTGGCGCCCCAGACCGTCATGATCTGTACCGCGGCGGCGTCGCTGTCGATGCGACGGTTGCGTTCCTGCGGGCCGTCGCGCTCCTCGCGCTGCCGGCGCAGCCAATCACGCAGTGCGGGAAGGGTTAACCGCTGCCGATGCGCCACCTCGTGCAGCAACTGGGCGATATGTGCGAGGTCCGTCATCGTCCGCTCGCCGCCCGGCTCGCCGAGCACCCGACGGCCCAGCCCGGCAATTTGGGCCGCCTCGAAGACCGCGGCCGGTCCGCGTGCCCGCAGATGGTCGGCCCAGTCCCGCAGGGTGGCGGCCAGCCGCTCGGTCAGCTCGTCGCCGCCGGCAGCGAGGTCGTCGGCGGTGTGGCCGAAGAAGACCGTCGCCCCGGCCGCACGGACCAGGCCGTCGCGGTGCGTCTGGTCGAACGCCTCGAGCAGGCATAGCCAGTCTTTGGCCGCGTCGGAGGCGAACACGTCGGCGTCTCCGGTGTAGACCGCTTGAATCCCGGCTGCTGCCAACGCTTTCTGGCACGCCAGGGCGTCGTCGCTCCTCTCGACGATCACCGCGACGTCGCCGGCTTGCACCGGATTGCCGTCGAAGGTGGCGTCGCTGGCCAGCAGCGCCCCGATGTCGGCGGCGAGATCAGCCGGGATGTAGTCCCGCAGCGCGGCGATCGGAATCGTCGCGGTGCCCGAACGGCCGAACATCGCGCGGGTGAGCAGCCGAAGCCGAAACGGCGCATTCCGTGGCGCGTTGTGCAGTCGGTGTTCGGTGACGTGTGCCTCGACGTCGCGCACGACGATGTCCGGGTCGCCGAGCGCGGCGCCGCGCAGCACGGTCTGCAGGGAATCGACGAGAACCTTGTCGCTGCGCCAGTTCACGCTCAGCGTGCACTGCTGGGCGGCCGTGCGGGCGGCCCTCAGATAGGTGTAGATGTCGCCGCCGCGGAACCCGTAGATCGCCTGCTTGGGATCGCCGATCAGCACCAGCGTGCAGTGACCGTTGAAAGCGCGGTCGATGACCTGCCACTGAATGGGGTCGGTGTCCTGGAACTCGTCGACCATCACGATCGGCCAGCGGGTGCGCATCCGGTCGCGGGCGTCAGAGTCGTCGTCTTCGAGCGCGTCGGCGAGTCGGGTCAGCAGATCGTCGTAGCTGAGAATGCCCAGCCGACGTTTGCGTACCTTGAGTTGGTCGAGCACATCGCGGGCGAACCGCAACCGCACTGCCGCAACGGATTCCGGATCCGGATCCTCGGGTCGCAGCTCGGCGCACGGATCGGCGACAACCGCGCGGGCCAGCTTCAGCGCGTCGGCGTGGGTCAGAGCTGCCTCGTCGCGGTCGGATCCGAAGTGCACCAGATACAGGTCGTCGACGATTCGCGTGACCAGGTCGTCGAGGCTCTCCACCAAGGTCACGCCGGCGTCGGTGTCTCCGGCAACCCCGAGCGAGCGCAACACCAGCTGACAGAACTGGTGCGTGGTGGCGATCGTGGCCGCGTCGAAGTTGGCCAGCGCGTCACGCAGCCTATTGCAGCGTTGGTCTCGTTCGGCGGCGCTGCCGCGGCACAGATAGGCCACGAACGTGTTGGGCGCATCGTCGGGCGAACCACACAGCGCTGCAACGATTTCCACGATCTGGCCGCGGACCCGTTCGCGTAGCTCCCGGCTGGCGGCGCGGCTGAAGGTGATCAGCAGCATCTCGTCGAGGGTTGCGATGCCCTCGGCGATGTAGCGGGTGACCAGCCCGGCCAGCGCGAACGTCTTGCCGGTGCCGGCGCTGGCCTCCAGCACTGTCGTGGTTCCGGGCGCGGGGAGCGGGCCAAGGAGGTCGAAGCTGTCCATCAGTCCGGTTCCCGTTCGGCCCGAATCAGCGGCAGCCACAGCCGCGCGGCCAGCGCACCCAGCCGGGTGTTCTCGCCGTCGGTCTCCTCACCGGGACGCGGTGTGCCCAGGATGTCCTCGAGCCGGCGATGCGGCCACACGTACTTGTGGGCCTCGTCCTCGGCTTCCCCCTTGTAGTAGTTGGTCGATTTCCACCGCCGCAGCGCGGCATCGAACGGGTCGTTGCCGCACGCACGGGCGTCGGCCCACGCGTGTGAGGTGCGCAGCGGCAGCGGCAGTGGCTCACGCCGGCCGTTGTCGTAGAGCAGCACCAAGTCGCGCAGCACCCCGACCGGGTCCGGCGGCGGAACCAGGACGCGGTGCAGGATCCGGTTGGCTCGCCTGTCGCGGCCGATGCACGACGCCCGCCACGGCCGGTCCGGTTGGTGCGCCGCCAACGCCACCAACGGAATCCAGGCCTGCAGCAGGTGCTTGCAGTTGAGTTTGGAATACGTCACCGACACCGTTCGGTCGCCGAAGACCTCCGCCACGGTGCCGGTGAGCCGACGCCCGCCGTCCAGGCCGATGTCGACATCGTGCGCGTCTGGGTCGTCCTGGCGAAGCCTCAGGGCAGCCGCGGCGAGTTGCTTTGCCTCGTCGCGGATTTCGCACGCCTTGCGCTTCCCGAGCTGGCCGGGCGGCAGCGCTCCGCGACGCCACTCGCGGTGCGCTGCGGTGTCGGGGTGCAGACCGCGCAACATGTCGCGCAGCATCCGGTCGCCCACCGTCCACGTTTCCAGGGCATTGATGTCGACGGGCATGTCGTCTTTGACCTCGTCGACGTCCCACGGCAGGGTGAAATCGAGCGCGCGGAAGAAACCCTTGACCGGGTCCTTGAAGAACGTGAGAAGGTCGGCCAGCACGACATCGTCTTGCGGTGGCTCCGCCAGCGGACGCGCCAGGAACGGGCGTTTGGGATGTCGTTGTCCGGCGGCGGCTTTCGCCGCTACCAGCGCGGTGGGGTCGAACGTGAACGGCTTCTCCGGCACCAGGGCGCCGGGCGTGACGTTGCGAAGGTCGAACGGCTGCAACGGATGCTCGACGACGATACGTCCGCGCACGGGTTGCTCGGTGGTCTGGTCCAGCGCGTCGAGCAATTCGACCAGCGGCACCGCCGGCGGGCGGTGGTGACCGGTGTGTTCGTCGGCGCCGGTGTAGGTGATCACCAGGGTCTGGCCGGCCGCGCAGACGGCGTCGAGCAGCAATTGCCGGTCCTCGGAGCGAATGTCGCGCTCACCCGTCATCGGACAGCGGGCCAGCGCGTCGTCGCCGTCGGGCAGGTGAACCCGCGGGAAGACCCCGTCGTCGAGCCCGACCAGGCACACCACCCGGTGCGGGACCGATCGCATCGGCACCATGGTGCACACCGTCAGTGTGCCGGTGCGGAAGTTGGCCCGGGTGGGCCGTCCGGCCAGATGCCCGGCCAGCAGCGCACGCACGTCGGGCAGCCGCAAAAGTGTGTCACCCCGAGAACCAGCCTCCTGCAACACGTTTGCGAACTCGCGCTGCAGCTGGCCGGCCTGCCACGCTTCCTCCGAGCTGGTCAGTCTCGCTACCCCATCGCGCAGCGCGTCCAGCCACTCGGTCAACGGCCGCAGCCCGCTGAGCGCGTCGACGGCCGATTGCAGCCGGGCCACGAACTCGGCGAGCCGGCCGGCGAGCTCCACTTTGTTGCTGCCGACGTCGTCGAGCGGCAGCGCGGTGTCCAGCCAGTCCGGGGAGTCGTCGGACATCGCCACGCCCACCAGAATGCGGTCGAGCCCGAACCGCCACGTGTTGTGCACGATGTGGTCGAGGCCGTAGGGCGCGCGATGGTCGCGGTCGAAGCCCCACCGGATGTTGGAGTCGCGGACCCAATCGGTGATGGCCTCGAGGTCGTCGTCGGTGAACCTGAATCGCGCACGCACCGGCGGGGTTTGGGCAAGGTTGAGCACCTGGCTGGCGGTGGCCCGGGTGCCCGCGATGGCGAGCAGTTCCGCCGCCGTCGCAAGCAACGGGTTGGTCTGGGTGAGCGCACGGTCGGCGAGCCGAACCCGCAGACGGTGCGCCGGGTGGCTGCCGCCGGCGCTCTCACCGAGCCCGAAGCTGGCGACAATCAACGGCGCATAGGTTTCGATGTCCGGGCACATCACCACGATGTCCCGCGGCTCCAGCGTCGGGTCGTCTTCCAGCAGGCCGAGCAGCACCTCGCGCAGCACGTCCACCTGCCGGGCCGGTCCGTGGCAGCTGTGCACCTGCACCGAGCGATCGCCGGCGGCAAGGACGCGGCCTTCTGGCTGCACGGCGTTGGCCGCGATGTCGGACTGCAGCCAGCCCAACAGTGTGCCGGGTTTGGTTGCGCCGCTGAGGTATTCGTCGGTCGCAGGGTGAGCCGGCAGGCCGCGTTGCAGCTCGCGCAGATCCCGGCCGAGAGTTTCGAGCAGCGGATGCCGCGCCGCGTGCCGGCTGGTGTCCTCACCGCGGGGCACCGCGCCGTGCACGTCCTGCAATGCCCGCCACAGCTCGTCGCTGGGATGTGGCAGCCACAGGTGCAGGTCGTGGTGGGTGGCCAGCGCGTCGAGCAGCTCCACCTCTGTGCAGGCCAGCCGAGTGTGCCCGAACAACGACAGCCGCGCCGGCAGGTCGGTCGGGCCCTCGCGCAGCCGGGCGACGGTCTTGTGGTGCCGGATGTGCGGCGGGTCGGCGGGTACCGCCGCCACCAGCGCCCGCCACAATTTCGGTTGCCAGGCGAGGTCGGCATCAAGGTCCGCGGTGCGCCCGTCGAGCCAGTCGACGAGCAGCCGCGGACGCTGCCGGGCGTACGAGGCGAACAGTCCCGCGAGCCGTCGCGCCACCGAATAGCGCCGGCCGCGGCGCAGGTCGTCGTCGTCCCAGTGGCCCAGATGCGTTGCCAGCGTGCGACACCACGGCTCGTCGAGCGAGCAGTCGATGACCTCCAGCAGCGGCCACGTCAGGGCCTCCGGCGACCACGGATCGTCGTCGACCGTCCCGGTGATCTCGGCGATCAGCGAAGCCGGGCTGCGGAATGTCACCCCCGCGCACACCCCGAGCCTCTGCGCGAGCCGCTGGCTCAGCCACCGCTCGACCCCGCGCGCCGGGACCAGCACCAGTTCCTCGGCGAACGGGTCGGGCAGCGGGTCGGCCAGCAGGGCACCGAGCCCGTCGGCGAGCAAATCGGTACGTTCGGCACGGTGAAGATGAAGCGCCATTGGGGTGCCACCCTAGACGGCCGGGGCGGACGAGGGAGCGATTGAGATGGAAACCTGGGATGCGATTCGCGCGCGGCGCACTGTGCGCCACAAGGGCGAGTACGGGATCGACGGATCGTTCAAGACCGTGCCGGCGGGCGTGCAGTTCGGTGGTCTGGCTGTCCAAGCCGTTGCGCTGCTGCTGTGGGCCGCGGTCAGCTGGGCGAAGGGCAAGCGGCACAAGGCAGCGCTGGCCGGCGCCGGGGGGCTTGGAATCGCCGCCCACACAACGCTTTACCTCTACGCCACGCGGGCCGGCAAGTTCGTGGTGTGGGAACGGATTCTCGACGAGCTGCAGCTGCGGGGCGACGAGACGGTGCTCGACCTCGGCTGCGGTCGCGGCGCCGTACTGCTGGCGGCGGCCAAGCGGCTTCCGCGCGGTCACGCGATCGGCATCGACCTGTGGCGCGCCGACCAGACCGACAACTCGCCGTCGGCCACGCTGAAAAACGCGGACCTGGAGAAGGTGGGAGACCGCGTCGAGGTCCGCACCGCCGACATGACCGTGCTTCCCTTCGACGACAACAGTTTCGACGTGATCGTGAGCAGCCTTGCGATCCACAACATTCCGACGCGCGACGGTCGGCGGCAGGCGCTGCGCGAGGCGGTCAGGGTGCTGCGCCCGAGTGGTCGTCTCGCGATCGCGGACCTGTGGGAGACCCGGCGCCACGCCGCTCATTTACGCGAACTCGGGTGGTGCGACGTGCAACGCCGCAATCTCGGCTGGCGGATGTGGTACGGCGGCCCCTGGGCCGCGACGCGTCTGGTGACGGCGACCAAGCCGGGCTAGGAGCATGCTGGTAGGCATGACCAGAAACGAGATCACCGAACAGATCGTCGTCGCGCGCCTGGCCAAAGGGTTGACCTGGCAGGAGCTGGCCGACGCCATCGGCCGGCCGGTGGTGTGGACCACGTCCGCGCTGCTGGGACAGCATCCCATTCCCACCGAACTGGGCAAGGTGCTCGTCGACATGCTGGGGCTCGACGAGTCGGCCGTCGCGGTGTTGGCCGCAGTGCCGATGCGCGGCGGCCTGCCCACCGCGGTGCCCACCGACCCGACCATCTACCGCTTCTACGAAGCCCTTCAGGTTTACGGGCCCGCAATCAAGGAGCTGATCCACGAGCAGTTCGGCGACGGGATCATGAGCGCGATCAACTTCAGCGTCGAGGTGGAGAAGAAGCCGCACCCGACGGGTGATCGGGTGGTGGTGACGTTCGACGGGAAATTCCTTCCCTACGACTGGGTTTCGGGAGGGGCTCAGTGAACAACACCACAGACCTTGTGCTGTCCGGTGGCGGTGTCAAGGGCATCGGCCTGGTGGGCGCCGTCGTCGCACTGATGGAGGCCGGCTACCAAATCCCGCGCGTCTCGGGCACATCGGCCGGCTCGATCGTCGGCGCGATCCTGGCCGCCGGCTACGACCAGCTGACTCCGGAAGAAGTCAGGCACCTGACGATGACGGTGCCCTACCGCAAATTCCTCGACGCGGGACCGATCGAACGAATCCCGCTGCTGGGCCCGGCCTGGGGCCTGCTCAGCGAAGAAGGGATCTACAAAGGCGATTTCGCGCACGAGTGGATCCGCTCCGAGCTGAAGAACCTCGGGGTCAGCACTTTCGGGGATCTGGCCTTCGACGACGATTACGTGCTGCCGGAGCGGCGCTACCGGTTGGTGGTCACCGTGGCCGACGTGACCACCGGCCAGTTGGTCCGGCTGCCGTGGGACTACCGCCGGCTCTACGGGCTGGACCCCGACGAGCAGCAGGTCGCCGACGCGGTGCGGGCCTCGATGTCGATCCCGTTCTTCTTCCGCACGGTGAAACTCAAAAGCGCCGGCGGCCTGACGTCGACGCTGGTCGACGGGGGCATGCTGTCGAACTTCCCGATCGATTCGTTCGACCGGCCCGACGGCAAACCGCCGCGCTGGCCCACCTTCGGCATCACCGTGCTCCCGAACCTGCCGCAGGGCAACGACAAAGTGATCCCCGCGCTGAAACCCCTGCACTGGCTCGGCGGCCCGACGCTGCTCGAGGACCTGATCACCACGATGATCGTCGGTCGTGATCAGGCCTACCTCAACCAGCCGTGGGTCAGCGCCCGCGCGATCCGGGTGGACTCCACCAACGTCGGCTTCCTGGACTTCGACATCTCGCGGGAACAGATGGAAGCGCTCTACCAGAAAGGCTACGAGGCGGCGCAGGCGTTCCTGTCCACCTGGAACTGGACGCAGTACCGGGAAAGCTATCGACGGCCCTAGCTGGTCGTTACAGCCCGAACTCCGCCGCCATGCCGTCGATTCCGGCGCGGATGCCGGTCAACGCGTCGGCCCTGGTCCGCAACTTCGTCGCGGCGTGGGCCTTCTGGTTCAGGGTGGCGAATTCGCGCGCGGCTTCCACGGCGCGGTCGCGCACCATGTCGGGCATCACGATCTCGTCGACAAAGCCGGCGGCGACGGCGGTTTCGCCGAAGAACGTCTTGGCCAGCCCGGCGGCCTGCTGATACGCCGACGGCGTCAGCCGCAGCTTCATGATCTCCAGGGCCGCATAGGGAATCGTCATGCCGATCGCGACCTCGTTGGCCTGAATGTTGTAGGCCGGCGCGGCAATCCGATGATCGCCGCTGGACAGCAGGAACGCGCCCATCGCGATCGCGTGGCCGGTACAGGCCATCACCACCGGCTTGGGGTAGGACAGCAGCCGGTGGCTCAGCTCGAATCCGCCCTGGAGCATGTCGATCGCCGGCTGCGCCTCGCGGGACGTCATGATCTTCAGGTCGAACCCGGCGGAAAACACCCGGTCGTTTCCGGTGATCACCACGGCGCCGACGTCGTCGCGGTCGGCGTTGTCGAGCGCGTCGTTCAGCGCCTGCTGCATGGCAGGGCCCAGCGCGTTGACCTTGCCGTCGTCCATCGTGATGACCGCGATGGCTTCGTCGTGGCGATAACTGACCGGGCTGCCCATGGGAGTCGATTGAACCACGGCGCCAGTCAGACCCGGTGCTTGCCGACCGCCTGTTCGGGCTGGCCCCAGCGCAGGTGGACGTCTGTCGGGTCGTCGAGCTGCTGGCGGGCGCGCCACCGTCGCTGGTTTTCGTCCGCCGCGCGATTGATCCGTTCGATCTCGCTGCGGAACACGTCGGGGCGGGGCTCGGTGCTGGCGTAGTGGAAGTACCTCAGCACGCCGCGCAGCAGTTCCAGCTTCTGCTTTTCCCGCTTGGCCAAATCGTGCGTCGACATCAGCTCGACCCGCTGAACCGGCGGCAGCGCACCCCAATCCAGCACCACCTGCGTCTCGAACTGGCGCCGGGCGGGCCGCCAGAACTTCCAGCGCGGCCGCGCGTCCGGGCGGTCGTAGTAGGTCACCGTGCCGGTGAAACGGGACTCGATGTCGTCGCCGAGTTCGGCACGCTCGATCGCCGAATCCCACACCGTGCGCCATTCCTGGTTCGGCGCCAGCGTCGCCAACTCGTCGGGCAGGTGCAGTTCGACGACGTCCGCGTAGCCGTCGGAGGTGTTCTCGTAGGCGGCGACGGTGGGCGGGTGCGGAAACGCGAAGCGGATGTTGTAGGCCGCGGTCCTGCCGAAGTTGCGCACCACCAGTTCCATCACGTGCCAATCCGCGGCGTGCGGCTCCATGAACATCCCGACGTGCGGACGGGTCTCCTCGACGGACAGCTCGCGGTCGCGCCGGACCTGCCGATTGGCCCAGAACAGCGCGAACACCCCGACCGCGAGCACGGCCCAGGTACCCAACGCCAACCAGGTTGTCGAGCCCGCCGTGACCAGCTCATGCCAGCGGTCCTGGATCCAGCTCAAGAGAATCCACCCTCCGCCTTGGCCGCCGTGTGGTCCTACGTTGGTGCGATCTTAAAGGCCCGCTCAGCCGCCCATCAGCATGCGCCACTGATCGAGGTTGGCGGGCCGGTACACGTAGTTGGTGCGTTTGACCTCCGACAGCGACGCGCTCGGCTCGGCCGAATACCAGTGCCCGGGAAACACCGTCGGGTCGCCGGGAAGCTGCGCGAGCTGTTGCAGGCTGCGATACATCTCGTCGGAGTCCCCGCCGGGAAAGTCGGTGCGTCCGCAGCCTTCCAGAAACAGCGTGTCACCGGCGACCAGCCGGCCGTCGAGCAAGAAACACTGGCTGCCCGGCGTGTGACCGGGGGTGTGCAGAAGCTCGATCTCGATGTCGCCGACGCTGACCTTGTCGCCATGCTGATGTGCGGTCAGATCTCCCATGGAGATCCCGGTGATCCGCGAAACCCACTGCGCCTCATGGGAATTGACGTGAACGGGCACGCTGGCGCGTTCCAGCAGCTCGGCCAGCCCCTTGAGTTCGAAGCCCATCATCGACCCGCCGACATGATCCGGGTGGTGATGGGTGACCAGCACCCCGAACAGATGCATGCCGTCGGCCTCGAGCGCGTCGAGCAGATCCCCGGCCGCATAGGCCGGGTCGACCACCACGGCGTCGCCGGTCTGGCGGTCGCCGATCAGGTAGGCGAAGTTGCGCATCTGCGATGCGAACATGTCGCCGGCGGCGAAATCGCGTCCGGAAAGCAGTTGGCGAAAGTACAAGCGGTCCGAGTCAGCCACGCCCCCAGACTACGACGCGCTGTGTGCTGCCTCACGGGGCCTGCCTGCGGGTTTGGGCCGAATTTTGCTGGTTGGCGAGCCGGTCGACTGGGTATCGTTGAATTATGTCGTTTGCCAAGGTTGAGATCGAGATTGATCAGACCCTGGTCGACGAGGTGATACGCCGGTATCACCTTCGGAGTGCCCGGGAAGCGGTCAATCTTGCGCTTCGGACCCTCGTCAATAGCTCTGCCGCCCCAGAACCGTCGCCGGACGCCCAGGAAGAGGAAGACCCGTTCGACCTCGGCGCCTTGAACCCCCGGGGATCCCGGAGTACCGGGTAGTCCCGATCCCGGGTAGTTCTGCGGTTCTGCGCGACACGTCCGCGTGAGCGCCACGCGGTTTGGTCGCGTTGCGGCCCGGGCTGTACCCTCTTTTAGGCCCGCGGCACGACCTGACCTGGTCGCTACGGGTGAGCGCCCCCTTAGCTCAGTCGGCAGAGCGTTTCCATGGTAAGGAAAAGGTCAACGGTTCGATTCCGTTAGGGGGCTCGGCGGACGCCGAGCAGGCTGGCGGCGCAAGGCGATGTAGCTCAGTCGGTTAGAGCGAACGACTCATAATCGTTAGGTCGCCGGTTCGAGTCCGGCCATCGCTACAAGACAACAACGAGATCTGTGAAAGAGAACTGACGTGGCCTCCAGTACCGACGTACGGCCGAAGATCACTTTGGCGTGCGAGGTGTGCAAGCACCGCAACTACATCACCAAGAAGAACCGCCGTAACGACCCCGACCGGTTGGAGCTGAAGAAGTTCTGCCCCAACTGCGGCAAGCATCAGGCGCACCGCGAAACCCGTTAGGTTCGAACAGCAGTGTCTTTGGGCGACAAGATCGTCGGGATGCACTACCGCTATCCCGACCATTACGAAGTGGAACGGGAGAAGATCCGGGAATACGCGGTCGCCGTGAAAAACGACGACCCGGGGTTCTTCGAGGAAAAGGCGGCCCTTGAACTGGGCTATGACGGCCTGGTGGCACCGCTGACGTTCATCTCGGTGTTCGGCTACAGGGCGCAGGCGGCTTTTTTCGAGCACGCCAACATCGCGACCAACGACGCGCAGATCGTGCAGGTGGATCAGGTACTGAAGTTCTTCAAACCGATCCAGGTGGGCGACAAGCTCTACTGCGACGTCTACGTGGACTCGGTGCGACGGGCGCACGGCACCGACATCATCGTCACCAAGAACATCGTCACCAACGAAGCAGGCGAAGTAGTACAGGAGACTTACACGACCCTGGCGGGTCGTGCCGGCGAAGGGGAAGAGGGTTTCAGCGATGCCACTGCGTGAGTTCAGTTCCGTGAAGGTGGGTGACCAGCTTCCCGAGAGGGTGTACGCATTGACCCGGCAGGATTTGGTGAACTATGCCGGCGTCTCGGGCGACCTCAACCCGATTCACTGGGACGACGAGATGGCCAAGGCCGTCGGCCTGGACACCGCGATCGCACACGGCATGCTGACCATGGGCCTGGGCGGCGGCTACGTCACCTCGTGGGTCGGCGACCCGGGGGCGGTGACCGAGTACAACGTGCGGTTCACCGCGGTCGTGCCGGTCCCCAACGACGGCAAGGGCGCCGAGCTGGTGTTCAGCGGCAAGGTGAAGTCGGTCGATCCTGAGAGCAAATCGGTGACGATCGCGTTGACGGCCACCACCGGCGGCAAGAAAATCTTCGGTCGTGCGGTCGCGTCGGCGAAGCTGGCGTAGGGATGGCGATCAAGACAGACATCCGCGGGATGGTCTGGCGGTATCCGGACACCTACGAGGTAGGCAGAGAGAAGATCCGGGAATTCGCCAGGGCGATCAAGGCCGACGACCCGGCCAGCCTGGACGACGAGGCCGCCGCCGAACAGGGGTATGACGGCCTCGTCGCACCTCTGACGTTCGCGACGATCTTCGCCAAGCTGGTCCAGAGCGATTTCATGCGCAGCGTCGACACCGGCTACGAGACCATGCAGATCGTCCAGGTCGACCAGAAGTTCATCTTCCACAAGCCGATCCTTGCCGGCGACGTGCTGCACGCCGAGATGCAGGTCCAGTCGGTCGACGAGCGGTTCGGCGCCGACATCGTCGTCACCAGGAACATCTGCACCAACGCCGCCGGCGAGGTGGTGCTGGAGGCCTACACCACGATGATGGGCAACGAGGCCACCGACTCGGTTGCCCTCAAGTGGGACATGGACTCCGGGCAGGTCATCCGAACCGCGTGATTAGTACCTAGCCGCGGCGCCGATGTACACTCGGACCTCGGGGTTTTCCCATCATCAGCACGCTTTCCGGGTTTGACCAAGCGGACGCGCGCGTCATGTGAGGCCCCGTGCGGGTTGGCCTGCCAACCGGCGAAGGGGCGTAGCTCAACTGGCAGAGCAGCGGTCTCCAAAACCGCAGGTTGCAGGTTCAAGTCCTGTCGCCCCTGCTGAGGGAACCGTGCGGCGACGACGCGGGCCGGGATGGCCTGCGGAAAAGCCGGACCACAAAACAGCGCAGCAGTGCAATGGTGGACACTGGAAGGCGACCACCTAGTCGAACTTAAGGAGCATGCGGTGAGCGACGAGCGCGACGGTGCCGACGCAGCCGACGCCAACGAAACCGAGGAACAGCGCGGCGGCCGGACGGCGGTGGTGACGCGACCGCAACGTCCCACCGGCAAGCGGTCCCGTCAGCGGGCCGAGGCCGACGAGACCTCGGGGGCGATCGAGCTCACCGGGGACGAGGCCGACGCCAAGGCCAAGAAGGCGAAGAAAGCCAAGAAGGCAGGGGCGTCGCGAGGTCCCAACCCCTTCGTCTACGTCTACAACTACCTCAAGCAGGTGGTCGCCGAGCTGCGCAAGGTGATCTGGCCGAACCGCAAGCAGATGATCACCTACACCTCGGTGGTGCTGGCGTTCCTGGTGTTCATGGTGGCGCTGATCGGGCTGACCGACTTCGGCCTGGCCAAGCTGGTAATGCTCGCGTTCGGCAATCGCTGAGCGAGCAGAAGTTATAGAGAGGACTGAACCCGTGACTACCTTCGAGGGCGATACGCCCGCGGGTGAAGCGGTCGACCTGGAAAATGCCGACGTAGAGACCAGCCCGGAGGCCGCTGCCCCGGAGGAGCTGGCCGAAGAGGTCGACCCCGCCGCTGCGCTCAAGGCCGAGCTGCGCACCAAGCCCGGCGACTGGTACGTCATCCACTCCTACGCCGGATACGAGAACAAGGTCAAAGCCAACCTCGAGACCCGTGTGCAGAACCTCGATGTCGGCGACTACATCTTCCAGGTGGAAGTGCCCACCGAAGAGGTCACCGAGATCAAGAACGGTCAGCGCAAGCAGGTCAACCGCAAGGTGCTGCCGGGCTACATCCTGGTGCGCATGGACCTGACCGACGAGTCGTGGGCCGCGGTGCGCAACACGCCGGGCGTGACCGGGTTCGTCGGAGCGACGTCGCGCCCGTCGCCGCTGTCGCTGGACGACGTGGTGAAGTTCCTGCTGCCGCAGGGCGCGGCGAAGAAGCCGGCCAAGGGTGCGGCCAGCACTGCGGCCGCCGCTGCCGAGGGCGGGCTGGAACGGGCGCCCGTCGAGGTCGACTACGAAGTCGGCGAATCGGTCACCGTCATGGACGGCCCGTTCGCGACGCTGCCGGCCTCGATCAGCGAGGTCAACGCCGAACAACAGAAGCTCAAGGTGCTGGTGTCCATCTTCGGCCGCGAAACACCTGTCGAACTTGGCTTCGGCCAGGTCTCCAAGATCTAACCGGGCGATTTCGGCGCGCTAATCGTCGCTCAGCGACGAAAACCGCGCCGAATTCGCTGGAAGGCAAGAAAGGAATCAACACCCATGGCCCCGAAGAAGAAGGTCGCCGGGCTGATCAAACTCCAGATCGAGGCCGGTCAGGCCAATCCCGCGCCGCCGGTCGGTCCGGCGCTCGGCCAGCACGGCGTCAACATCATGGAGTTCTGCAAGGCCTACAACGCCGCGACGGAAAACCAACGCGGCAATGTGATCCCGGTGGAGATCACCGTTTACGAGGACCGCAGCTTCACGTTCGCGCTGAAGACGCCGCCGGCCGCCAAGCTGCTGCTCAAGGCCGCAGGCGTGGGCAAGGGCTCGTCCGAGCCGCACAAGAACAAGGTCGCCAAGGTCACCTGGGACCAGGTCCGCGAGATCGCCGAGACCAAGAAGGCCGACCTGAACTCCAACGACGTCGAGGCCGGCGCCAAGATCATCGCCGGCACCGCCCGATCGATGGGCATCACGGTCGAGTAGCTTGCTCGACCGGTGGGAGGGCCAGCTTCGGCCCGCTTTCTAACCACAGATAGGAAAACGAATGAGCAAGAACAGCAAGGCATATCGCGCCGCCGCCGAGAAGGTGGACCGCACCAAGCTCTACACCCCGCTGGAAGCGGCGAAGCTTGCCAAGGAGACGTCGTCGACCAAACAGGACGCGACGGTCGAGGTGGCCATCCGGCTCGGCGTCGACCCGCGCAAGGCCGACCAGATGGTCCGCGGCACGGTCAACCTGCCGCACGGCACCGGTAAGACCGCGCGGGTCGCGGTGTTCGCGGTGGGGGAGAAGGCCGCCGAAGCTGAGGCCGCCGGCGCCGACATCGTCGGCAGCGACGACCTGATCGAGAAGATCCAGGGCGGGTTTTTGGACTTCGACGCCGCGATCGCCACACCCGACCAGATGGCCAAGGTCGGCCGCATCGCCCGGGTGCTGGGGCCGCGTGGTTTGATGCCCAACCCGAAGACCGGCACCGTCACCCCGGACGTCGCCAAGGCCATCGCCGACATCAAGGGCGGCAAGATCAACTTCCGGGTGGACAAGCAGGCCAACCTGCACTTCGTCATCGGCAAGGCGTCGTTCGACGAGAAGCAGCTGGCGGAGAACTACGGCGCGGCGATCGACGAAGTGCTGCGGCTCAAGCCGTCGTCGTCGAAGGGGCGTTACCTGAAGAAGGTCACCGTCTCGACGACCACCGGCCCGGGCATCCCGGTCGACCCGTCGATCACCCGCAACTTCGCCGCGGAGTAGCTTTTCCCCTCGCGAGCAGACGCAGAATCGCACGAAAACCCCTCAGGTAACGCGATTCTCTGTCTGCTCGCGGTGCTACTGGCACTCGGCTATCCGGCGTTGCAGGAACGCCCGGGCCGGCTCGGAGCCGGTGTAAGTCAACGCCTTTCGATACCAGATAGCCGCCTCCGCGGTCTGGCCGTCGCGGCGTAACAGATCCGCGCGGATCGACGGCACCAAGGCCGAGCGGGCCAGCCGCGGGTCGTCGGCCACCACGTCCAGTGCGGCCAGGCCGGCGCCATACCCGTCCCGAAAGCCCACGGCCAGAGCACGATTGGCGCGCGTTACCGGCGACTCGGCGATCTCGAGCAACCGGTCGTAGGCCGTGCAGATCGTCGGCCAGTCGGTCTGCTCCCAGCTCGGCGCCGTCGCATGCACGGCCGCGATCACCGCCTGCGGCAGATACGGCCCGGTCGATCCCTCCGCCTGCCGCAACCGCTCCAGGCCCCGGGCGATGCGGCCGCGGTCCCAGCGGCTGCGGTCCTGCTCGTCCAGCGGGACCACCGCCCCGGCCGCGTCGACGCGGGTTGACCGCCGCGAATCATGAAGCAGCACAAGGGCCGCCAGCGCCTGGGCCTCGCGGTCGGAAGGCATCAGCGCGCACAGCTCGCCGGCCAGCCGGACCCCCTCGTCGCACAGCTCATCGCGGATGGCCGACGGGCCCGCCGTCGACCAGTACCCCTCGGTGAACACCAAGTAGATGCAGCCCAGCACGTGCGGTACCCGCTCAGCCAGCAGCTCGGCCGGCGGCACCCGCAGCGGGATGTTGGCGTGCCGAACCTTGTTCTTGGCACGGGTGATTCGCTGCCCCACCGCGGACTCCGTCTGCAGCAGCGCCCGCGCGATCTCGGCGACGGTGAGCCCGGAGACCAGCCGCAGGGTGAGCGCCAGCTGCGAGACCCGGTCGAGTGCCGGGTGGGCGCACGTGAACATCATCCGCAGCTCGTCGTCGCGGACTGGGTGCGGGTCGGCACCGTCGGTGCGCGCCACGATCTCCTCCACCACTGCAGCCAATTCTTTTCCGGGACGGATGGATTCGCGACGCAGCCGATCGCGGGCGCGGTTGCGCGCCACCGTCAGCAGCCATGCGCCCGGGTTGTCGGGCATGCCGTTGCGCGGCCACACCCGCAGCGCCTCGGCGCAGGCTTCCTGAACGGCGTCTTCGGCGACGGACAGGTCTCCCGACCAACGGGCCAGCGCGGCCACGGTCGAGCCCCATTCCCGTCGGAAGACGCCGTCCAGGTTGGCCATGCGCTACAGGTGGGAGACTCCCGCCAGCTGGCGTAGCTCCACGGTCGAGGCGGGGATCATCGAGGCCAGTTTGACGGCCTTGTCGCGGTCGGCGGCCGACAGCAGGTAGAAGCCGGTGGCGATCTCGGCGCTTTCCGCGAACGGCCCGTCGGTCAACAGCACCTCGCCGTCGCGGACCCGCACCGTTGTCGCCGTCGCCGGCTCGTGCAGCGCCGCGCCGGCCACGATGTGATCGCCTGCGCCGGCAGCGAATTCGCCGTGCCGTGCGGCCTCGACCTCCCACTCGGGCGTTCCGGGCGAGTTGACCGATCCCGGCGGCTCCAGCAGAAGCGCCAACCACTGGGCGCCGCCGGAGCGCGACCACTCCGGGTCGAACGTGTGGTAGGTGGGCCGCACTTCGATCGCACCGTGAGCGGCGACGGGGACGTCGCGGGCAAGTGCCAGCGCCTCGTCGAGGTTGTCGGCTTCGAATACGTAGTAGCCGCACGCGACTTCGGCGCCTTCGGCGAAGGGGCCGTCGGTGACCACCGGGGCATCCGGGCCGCCGGTGATGCGCACCCCGGCTGCCTGCCGCGTCAACGCGTCACCGGCCCGGATTGCCGAGGCCGATTTGGCGTGGAAGTTCTCGAACGCCGCCATCAGGGCCGCCCCCTCGTCGGGGGTGTAGTCCCGTTCCTTGCTCATCAACAGGGCCAGGTACTGCATGTCGTGGTCTCCTCCGGTAGTGAGCGGAACCCTGTGCTCCACTCGCTACCTGTCCGACGAATGAGGCGACGCCAATCCGACAGGTGCTCGCGCTACGCGGCGGCGCCCGGCTTGAGATAGGTGACCAGGCTGCAGTCGAGCATGTCCTCGCTGAAATAGTGTTCGGCGCCGCGCAGGTACTTCATGTAGCGCTCGTAGACCACTTCGGAGGTGATCTCGATGGCCTTGTCTTTGTTGGCCTGCAGCGCGTCGCCCCAGATGCGCAGCGTCTTGATGTAGTGCGGGCGCAGCGAAAGCGGTTCGGGGACAATGAAACCGGCCTTCTCGCCGTGCTCGACCATCATGCCAGTGGTCGGCAGCCGCCCGCCCGGGAAGATCTCGGTGACGATGAACTTGATGAACCGCGCCGTCTCGAAGGTCAGCTTCTTGCCACGTGCGTGCAGGTCGTACGGGTGATAGCTCACGCTGCTCTGCACGGTCATCCGCCCGTCGTCGGGCAAAATGTTGAAGCAGTTCTTGAAGAAGGCGTCGTAGTTCTCGTGGCCGAAGTGCTCGAACGCCTCGATGGACACAATCCGGTCGACGGGATCGCTGAAGTCCTCCCAGCCCCGCAGCAGCACCTGCCGGGAGCGGTCGGTGTCGATGCCGTCCAGCACCTGCTGTGCGCGGGCATGCTGGTTTTTCGACAGGGTCAGGCCGATGACGTTGACGTCGTATTTTTCCACCGCGCGCTTCATCGTGGTGCCCCAGCCGCAGCCGATGTCCAGCAGCGTCATGCCGGGCCGCAGGTCCAGCTTGTCGAGGTTCAGGTCGACCTTGGCGATCTGGGCTTCCTCGAGGGTCAGGTCGGGCGGCTCGAAGTAGGCGCAACTGTAGGTCCGGGTAGGGTCCTGGAACAGCGCAAAGAAGTCGTCGGACAGGTCGTAATGCGCCTGGATGTCCTCGAAGCGCGTCCGCGTGTTCACGGGACTGATCTGCTTGTCAGGCATCAGTGTGTCGTCGCCCTTCTTGCCGCATGTCATTGACTGGTGAAAGCACCATACCCGGCTTGGAGGGCGCGCCTGGTATTCCCCACCTACTTTGCCAGGGTGAATTGGTTGACGTCGATGTAGCCGACCCGGAATGCATTGGCGCAGCCGGTCAGGTACCGCATGTAGCGCTCGTAGACTTCTTCGGACTGGATTTCGATGGCCTTGTCCTTGTTGGCCTCCAGCGCCGCGGCCCAGTGGTCGAGGGTCTTGGCGTAGTGCGGCTGCAGGGACTGCCTGCGGGTCAGCGTGAAGCCCGCCTTCGACGAGTGGTCCTGCACCTTCTCGATCGACGGCAGCCGACCGCCGGGGAAGATCTCGGTGACGATGAACTTGATGAAGCGGGCCATCTCGAACGTCAGTGGGATGCCCCGCTCGATGCACTGCGGCCCTGTCAAGCCGGTGATGGTGTGCAGCAGCATCACCCCGTCGTCGGGCAGCACGTCGTGGGCCATCGTGAAGAAGTCGTCGTAGCGGTCGTGGCCGAAGTGCTCGAACGCGCCGATGGACACGATCCGGTCGACGGGCTCGTCCCACTGTTCCCAGCCCTGCAGCAGCACCCGCCGGCTGCGCTGGGTGTCCATCTCGTCGAACATCTTCTGCACGTGGGCGGCCTGGTTCTTGCTCAACGTCAGCCCGACGACGTTGACGCCATACTTCTCGATCGCCCGGCGCATGGTCGCACCCCAGCCGCAGCCGACGTCGAGCAGCGTCATGCCCGGCTGAAGGCCCAGCTTGCCCAACGCCAGGTCGATCTTGGCGATCTGTGCCTCTTCCAGCGTCATGTCGTCGCGTTCGAAGTAGGCGCAGCTGTAGGTCCGGGTGGGGTCGAGAAACAGCGCGAAGAACTCGTCGGACAGGTCGTAATGGGCCTGCACGTCTTCAAAATGCGGTTGAAGTTTTTCCGCCATGTCGGCAGCGCCTTTCCTCGGTTTCACGCGTTCACCGCTTCGACTAGCGGCACGACCCCCCCATACCCGCCAGACATGCTAGTGGATCGGCGCTGGCCGAGTCGCAAACTACCTCGATCAGCCCTCGGCGAACGTTGTCGTCAGCTCGCCGATCACTTGGTCCCAGAGCTGCTCGGGCAGCTCGTGGCCCATGCCCTCGAAGGTCACCAATCGTGCGCCGCGGATGGCCCGCGCCACTGCGCGGCCGCCCGAGGGCCGCATCAGCTTGTCGGCCAGGCCGTGGATGACCACCGTGGGCGCGGTGATCTGGCGGTCGTAGCGGACCAGGCTGCCGCTGGCCAGGACCGCGCTGAAATGCCGGGCGATCCCCCACGGGTAGTAGCAGCGTTCGTAGCCTTCGATGGCTTCTTCGCGGATCCGCTGTTCGGGCGCCGGGTAGGCGGGGCTGCCGATGATCCGGGTGACCCGCACGGCGTTGTCGACGATGACGTCGCGCGGCGAGTCCGGCGGCGGCCCCTGGATGACGGCCAGCAGCGCTCGCGGTGCCGGTGGCGGCAGGAACGCCCGGTTGTTGCTGGAGAAGATCACCGCCAGCGACCGGGTTCTTGCGCTGTATCGGGCGGCGACGATCTGGGCGATCATCCCGCCCATCGAGGCGCCGACGACGTGGGCCCGCTCGATGCCGAGGTGGTCGAGCACCGCGACGGCGTCGTCGGCCATGTCCTCCAGGGCGTAGGTCGACTTGCCGGGCAGGCCGAACCAGAACCGGATCATCCGGGGGAGCTTGCGGCCGGCCTTGACGCGCTCGGTCTTGGTGGACAGGCCGACGTCGCGGTTGTCGTACCGGATGACGCGGTAGCCCTCGGCGACCAGCTTTTCGCAGAACGCGGTGCGCCACAGCAGCAGCTGCGCGCCCAGGCCCATGATGAGCAACACCGCGGGGTCGTTCGGGTCGCCCATGTCCTCGTAGTAGAGGTCCACATCGCCGGACCGGGCGGTGCCTTTGCGGACCTGCACTAGACCTCCACGTCGCTTTGGTGCTCGCGGCTGACCTCGACCATGAAGTTGGCGAAGTAGCCGGTGAGCTGCGGATCGGACATCATCTGCCATTTCGGCGCCAGCAGCTTCATGTACCGCTCGACGTAGAGGAACTGCTTGCCGATCAGCACCAGCTCGCGCGGCAGCTTGACGTCGTAGGCGTCGGCCAGCGCCGAGAGCTGCCGGCCGATGTCCGCGTACGACATCTCGCCCAGCGTCTGCATGGTCAGCGGGGTGGAGAACTTCTCCAGGTCCTTGGCGGCCTGCGCCTCGGGTTTGACCGTGCCCACGGCGCCCATCAGCACCACGATCTTGCCGGCCGCCGCGTGGTCCTTCTTGACCAGCAGCGCGTACACAAGCTCGCGCAGCAGCCAGCGGGTGCGCGGGTCGATGCGCCCCATGATGCCGAAGTCGAAGAACACGATCTTGCCGTCGGCATCGACGTAGAGGTTGCCGGCGTGCAGGTCGCCGTGGAACAGCCCGTGCCGAAGGCCGCCCTCGAAGAGGCTGAAGATCAGCGCTTTGACCAGCTCGGTGCCGTCGAACCCGGCCTTGCGGAGCTCGGCGACGTTGTCGATGCGGATGCCGCGCACCCGCTCCATCGTCAGCACCTTCTCGGTGGTGCAGTTCCAGTACACCTGGGGGACCCGGATGTTGCGGCCCAGCGGGGAGGTGTGCAGGTGCGAGACCCACGCCTCCATGGACTGCGCCTCGAGGCGGAAGTCCAGTTCCTCGGCCAGGTTGTCGGAGAAGTCGGCGACGACGTCCTGGGCAGATAAGCGCCGGCCCAGCTTGGCCAGCTCGACGGCCTGCGCGAAGCGTTTGAGGATTTGCAGGTCGGCGGCGACCCGGCGGCGGATCCCCGGCCGCTGGATCTTGACGACGACCTCCTCGCCGCTGTGCAGGGTCGCGTAGTGCACCTGCGCGATGGACGCCGACGCGAACGGCTCGTCCTCGAAGCTGGCGAACAGCTCCTTCGGGTCCGCGCCGAGTTCGTCGACGAAGAGTTTGTGCACCTCTTTCGGGTCAGCCGGCGGCACCCGGTCGAGCAGCCCGCGGAATTCCCGGGACAGCGTTTCGCCGAACGCACCCGGGCTCGAGGCGATGATCTGCCCGAACTTGACGTAGGTGGGGCCCAGGTCGGAGAAGGTCTGCGGGAGCTGCTTGATCACCTTCTGCTGCCAGGGGCCGCGGCCGGGGAGCTTGGTGACGACGCGGGCGGCGGTGCGTGTGAGCTGCCAACCTGTCACGCCGATGCGGGCCGCTTCGACCGGCAACGGCACCCGGTCAAGCTTGGCTAGCTCGCGATGGTTGTTGGAACTCATCAGTGCAGTGTGCCAAATTGCGCAGGTCGGTATCGAATCGCGGCCACTCCGCTTTGCCGCGAGCGTGCGCAAACCCGGGAATTATGTCGGCGTGTCGGCCGGCGACACGCACGCTCGCGGCAGGAGGGAGCGGGCGAAGTTCTCCTGCAGCGTCTCGGCGATCGGGCGCCACACCGGTTCGGGCAGGTCGTGGCCCATCCCGTCGACCACGACGAACCGGGCGTCCGGGATGGCCGTGGCCAACGCCCGGCCGTTGCGCGGCCGCACCATCGGGTCGTGCGAACCGTGGATCACGACCGTCGGCGCGGTGATCGCCTTGCTATAAGCCAGCAGGCTGCCGGTGCCCAGCAACGCGTCGACCTGGCGCAGCCGGCCGGGCGGGTACGTGCAGCGCTCGGCGAGCTGCTCGACGCGCTTGCGCAGGTCGGCCTGGGACGGCAGGAAGTGGGGGCCGTTGAAGACCGCGACGTTGCGCACCTCGTAGGCCAGCTTTTCCTCGTCGGAGGCGTCCTTGCCCGGCGCGTCGAACGCCAGCCTGATGACCCGCCAGGCCGGCAGCGCGGACAGCGGTTTGCCGGTGGCGGACATGATGAGGCCCAGCGACGCCACCCGCTGCGGCTCCGTGGCGGCGAGGATCTGGGCGATCATGCCGCCCATCGACGCTCCGACGACGTGCGCGCGCTCGATGCCGAGGTGCTCGAGCAGCCCGACGACGTCGTGCGTCATGTCGACCAGCGTGTAGGGCACTCGGCTGGTCCGGCCGAGGACATAGCGCCACGCCCGCCGGTACACCGAGCCTTCCGCGCGCAGCCCGTGCATCTTGGCCGACAGCCCGGTGTCGCGGTGGTCGAACCGGATCACCCGGTATCCGGCGTCGACCAGCCGCGCGCAGAAGCCGTCCGGCCACATCGGCAGCTGGGCGCCCAGCCCCATGATCAGCAGCACCGGCGGATCGGCCGGGTCGCCGAGGTCCTCGTAGTAGAGGTCGACGGCGCCTTGAGCGATGCCGCTACGGGTCAGCACGCTTTCTCCAAGGCGTGACCCATGGTCGGGGCTCCCAATTCTCCAGGCCGGCGATCAGCTCGTACATCGTTGCGCCGTCGATAGTCTCCCGGATGATGTCGGCGTGCCCGGCGTGGCGGGCCAGCTCGTTGAGCACGTGCAGGATCACCCAGCGCACCGACCACGCCTCGATGCCTTTGGGGAACCACGGAATGTCTTCGGGCACAGGCACTTTCGCGTCAAGATCGGTGGTCTCCACGAGCCGCAGCGATTCGGTGTTCTGCGCCTCGAAGGCGGCCAGCAGGCCCGTCAGCGTCTCGTCGGGGCGCATCACATGCTGGTCGGCGAAGTCCCTGGCGATCTCTTCGAACGGGCGAGGATCTTTCGGCGGCGCGCCCGGCGCGGCGGCCACCCGCGCCATCCAGGTCCGCTGCATGCCGGTCGCGTGCTTGATCAGCCCGCCGATCGACAGCGCGCTGTGCGTCGGGGTGGATCGAGCTTGTTCGTCGGTCAGTCCGTAGGACACCGCGAAGTAGGCACTTTGGTGGTAGGCCAGAAATTCGCGCAGCGCGCTGCGCTCGTCGGCGACGGGTGGGGCGAGAGCGGGCATGGGTCAGTGCTTATCACGCCGTGATCCCGAGCCGCTCGACGAGCACCAAAAACGCCGCCGCGAAGTCGTTTCCCGCGGTGTCGGCGCGCACCCGATCCCAATCCACCTGCTCGCGAACCGCACGCACCGACGGCAGCAGCGACGCGAAGTCGCAATGGTGCTCGGTCAGCGCGCACAGCTTCTGAATCACCACCTGCGTCGGCGCCAGCACCGGCATCCGGATGGCCAACACGTCGCGCTCCTCGCCCGACCCGATCAGCTCCGCATCGACCGGCACGCCGTTGATGCGGTGCAGCACGTCGACGACGGCGTCGTCGACGCACGCCTTGAACAGCCAGTCCTCCGGCGTGCGGTCGATCGTGAACCTGGCCTCGGCGAGTGTCTTGACGGCCACCTCGACCTCGGGCTCGGCGACCACTAGGTCCACGTCGTGCACCGGTTCGGGCGCCCCGTACACCCACAGCGCGTAGCTGCCGGCCAGCGCGAACTGCGGCCCGTGCGCCTTGAGCGCCGAGGCCGCGCGTCGCAGCGCCTCACGCAATTCGTCGTTGCGTGCGAACAGCGGTGATCCGGGGGCACTCATGCTGGGTAGGTAATACCCATGCGGATGGCGACCTTCAACATCCTGCACGGCCGCAGCATGCACGACGGCGAAGTCGACGTTGACCGGCTCGCCGACTGCGTGCGGCGGTTGGACGCGGGCGTGCTGGCCCTGCAGGAGGTGGACTGCGATCAGCCCCGTTCGGCGATGGCCGATCTCACCGCCGTCGCGGCCGAAGCGATGGGCGCGGTCAGCCACCGGTTCGTCGCGGCGATCGCCGGCACGCCCGGGGCCACTTGGATGGCCGCAACCGGCGACGAGCAGCCCGGCACCGCCGCGTACGGCATCGCGTTGCTGTCGCGGTATCCGGCGCTGAGCTGGCAGGTGCTGCGGCTGCCGCGGATTCCGCTGAAGTTTCCGATGTATCTGCCCGGGACCGGCCGGGTCCAGGTCGTCGACGAGGAGCCGCGGGCGGCGGTGGTGGCCCGGCTCGACACCGCTTTGGGCGAGCTGACCGTCGCCAACACCCACCTGTCTTTCGTGCCGGGGTGGAACCGGGTGCAGCTGCGCCGGCTGATCCGCGATCTGCGCGGCTTCCCGGGTCCGCGGGTCTTGATGGGTGACCTCAACATGAGCCCCCCCGCGCCGCGGCGCTGGACGGGCATGCGCCCGCTGGCCGAAGCCAAGACCTTTCCGGTCGAGGCTCCCGACCGCCAGCTCGACCACATCCTCACCGACGACGCCCGTCTGGTCGTCGATTCCTGTGCGACGCCCGCGTTACCGGTTTCGGATCACCTGCCGGTCGTCGTCGACGTGACGAGGGCGCGCACAACCTCGTAGGGTGCGGGAGTGCAGGTCATCGCTGCGGAGTCGACGGAACTGTTCGTCGGCCCGCCGGACGCACCGCTGCAACTGGCCCGGGTTACCGTCAGCGGCTGCGCGGAGCCGACACAGCTCCGGGTCGACGGCGACGGGCTCGCCGGGCAAGCGGGCCTCGAGACCGGGCAGGACGTCGTCGAAGTGCCTGTCGCGGTCGAATATCCGGTGATCGGCCAGCGACGGACCGCAACGGTTTCCGTCGCCGGCGCCTCGATGCGGTTCCCGTTCACGGTGGCCGAGCCCGGCTGGACGATGTTCATGATCAGCCACTTCCACTACGACCCGGTGTGGTGGAACACCCAGGCCGCCTACACCAGCGTGTGGCGCGAGGATCCGCCCGGCAGGTGCCGGCAGGCCAACGGCTTCGAGCTGGTGCATGCGCATCTGGAGATGGCCCGCCGCGAGCCCGAGTACAAATTCGTGCTGGCCGAAGTGGACTACCTCAAGCCGTACTGGGACACCCACCCCGAGGACCGTGCCGACCTGCGGCGCTTCATCGCCGACGGCCGCGTCGAGATCATGGGCGGCACCTACAACGAGCCCAACACCAACCTCACCAGCCCGGAAACCACGATCCGAAACCTGGTGCACGGCATGGGTTTCCAACGCGACGTGGTGGGCAGCGACCCGGCCACCGCGTGGCAGCTCGACGTGTTCGGCCACGACCCGCAGTTCCCCGGGCTGGCCGCCGACGCCGGCCTGACGTCGAGCTCGTGGGCCCGCGGACCGCACCACCAATGGGGCCCGATGCACAGCGACGGCGGCCTTTCCGGCATGCAGTTCTGCAGCGAGTTCGAGTGGATCGCCCCGTCCGGGCGCGGCCTGCTCACCCATTACATGCCGGCGCACTATTCGGCCGGCTGGTGGATGGACGAATCCACCTCGCTGGCCGAGGCCGAACAAGCAACTTACCGGCTGTTCGACGACCTGAAGAAGGTGGCGCTGACCCGCAACGTGCTGCTGCCGGTCGGCACGGATTACACGCCACCGAACAAGTGGGTCACCGAGATTCACCGCGACTGGGCCGCCCGCTACACCTGGCCGCGGTTCGTGTGCGCGCTGCCGCGGGAGTTCTTCGCCGCCGTGCGCGCCGAGTTGAACGCCCGCGGCCTGGCGCCGTCGCCGCAGACCCGCGACATGAACCCGATCTACACCGGCAAGGACGTGTCGTTCATTGACACCAAGCAGGCCAACCGGGCCGCCGAGCACGCTGTCCTGGAAGCGGAGCGATTCGCGGTGTTCGCAGGCGTTTTGGGCGGTGCTGAATACCCGCAGGCGGCGTTGGCCAAGGCGTGGGTGCAACTGGCTTACGGCGCTCACCACGACGCCATCACCGGCTCGGAATCCGATCAGGTCTACCTCGACCTGTTGACCGGCTGGCGCGACGCGTGGGAACTCGGTCGCGCCGCGCGCGGCACGTCGCTGGCGGTGCTGTCCCGACTAGTGGGCGGCGACGTTGTCGTGTGGAACCCGTTGGCGCACAACCGGACCGACGTGGTCACGGTCCGGCTCGGCACCGGAGCGCGAATTGTAGACGCCGACGGCGCCGAAGTGCCCTATGTCTCTCACGACGACTCGGTTACCTTCCTGGCGCGCGACGTGCCGTCACTGGGCTGGCGCGCCTACCGAGTGGGCGCCGGCGAGCCACGTCCCTGGGAGCCGTTGGCGGGCAACATGATTGTCAACGAACACTACCGGCTGGTGGTCGACCCGGCGCGCGGCGGCGGGGTCTCGTCGCTGCGGGTCGACGGGCGGGAGCTGATCGCCGACGGCCGGGTGGGCAACGAGCTGGCCGTCTACGAGGAATACCCCGCGCACCCGACCGGCGGCGAGGGCCCGTGGCACCTGCTGCCCAAGGGGCTGGTGGTGGGCTCGGCGGAAACGTCGGCCGAAGTGCAGGCGTATCGCACGCCGGTCGGCCAGCGGCTCGTCGTGCGCGGCCGGATCGGCAACCTGCTGCGCTACACCCAGACTCTCACGTTGTGGCACGGGATTTCGCGGGTGGACTGCCGCACTACCATTGACGAGTTCACCGGCTCCGACCGGCTGCTGCGGCTGCGCTGGCCCTGCCCGGTGCCGGGCGCGACGCCGGTCAGCGAGGTCGGCGACGCCGTTGTCGGGCGCGGTTTCGCGTTGCTGCACGACGGCGATCGGTCGGTCGACACCGCACAGCACCCGTGGACACTGGACAACCCCGCCTACGGCTGGTTCGGGCTGTCGTCGGCCGTGCGGGTTCGCCTCGGCGACCGCGGCGATCGAAAGCGCGGCGATTCGGTGCACGCGGTGTCCGTCGCGGAGGTGGTGTCGCCCACCGAGACCGTGTCTGGCCCGCTGGCCCGTGACCTGATGGTGGCCCTGGCTCGTGCCGGCGTCACGGCCACCTGCAGCAGCGCCGACAAGCCCCGCTACGGCTACCTCAACGTCGACTCCAACCTCCCCGACACCCGGATCGCGCTCGGTGGGCCGGGCCAGAATGCGTTCACCAAAGCTGTTCTGGCCGCAGCCGATCCGGTGTACAGCATCGAGCTGGACCGCCAGCTCGCGGAGACCGGCCGCGCCCGGCTGTGGGTGCCGGCGGCGGCGCCGCTCGCGACGACCTGGGTGCCCGGCGCCGACCTGCGCGACCCGCGGGCACTGCCGGTGCTGGTGATCGCCGGGCGTGACGACGCCGACCTCGGCCCGGCGATCGCATCGGTGACCGACGACCTCGCCGACGCCGAAATCGTTGTCGCCCAACAGGCCCCGTCGGGGATGCAACGGTTCGACTCGCACACCGTCGCGTTGCTCAACCGCGGGGTGCCCAGTTTCGCCGTCGACACCGACGGCACGCTGCACACCGCGCTGATGCGCTCGTGTACCGGCTGGCCGTCCGGTGTATGGACCGACGAACCGCGCCGCACCGCACCCGACGGGTCCAACTTCCAGCTGCAGCACTGGACCCACACCTTCGACTACGCGCTGATCTCCGGCAGCGGCGATTGGCGACAGGCCGAAATACCCGCTCGCAGCGCAGAATTCGGGCACCCGCTGCTGGCGGCTGTTGGGGGAACCGATGAGCTGCCCGCCGGCGGTTCCCTGTTGCGCATCGAGCCCGCCCGTGCGGTACAGCTGGGCGCCGTGAAAGCCGCGGGCAACCCGCTGGCCCGCGGCAGCGCCCAACCCGTCGACCCGCATTCGATCGCCCTGCGGCTGGTCGAAATGCACGGCGCTGCAACCGAAGTAGACGTTCGCTCGCCGCTCGGCACGCTGTCGAAGATCCGGCCGGCCGACCTGCTGGAAACACCCCAGCAGCATCGACAACCCGCCACGCTGCACGGCTACCAGATCGCCACCACGCTGGCCCAACTTGACATACCCAAGGTTTCCGACGGCGCCGGCCAGGCCCCGCAGGCCGAGCACGCGCAGCCGCTCTACGCGCGGTACTGGCTGCACAACCGCGGGCCGGCCCCACTCGGCGGCTTGCCGGCCGTCGCTTACCTGCACCCGCAGCGGGTCAGCGCCGCAGCCGGCGACGAGGTAACGCTGCGCCTGACCGTGGTCAGCGACTGCACCGATGCGTCGCTGACCGGCCGTGTCGCACTTCGCTGTCCGGCCGGCTGGAAGGCCAGGCCCGCCGAGCTGCCGTACACCTTGGAGCCCGGTGACTACCGGGAAACCGATGTGAGGGTGGCCATTCCGCCGCGCGCCGAAGCCGGGCTGTACCCGCTGCGGGCACAGCTGCACGTCACCGGCGACGACGTGCCGGCGGCATGGCGCCAGGTGGTCGAGGACGTTTGCGTGGTTGCGGTCGGCGGCGTCGACGGCCGGCTGGTGTCCCTGGTCGGCGAGCCGTCCGACGTCGAGGTCAGCGCCGGAGATTCGGCGCGGCTGGTCGTCACCGTCGGCACCGAGGCGTGCGCGGATCTGGCGCTGGAGGCACACCTGATCAGCCCGTGGGACACGTGGGAATGGACCGGCCCGGCTGCGCAAGGAGCGGTGCTGCCCGCGCGCGGCGCCGTCGAGCTCGGCTTCGACATCGCGCCACCCGCGTGGGCCGAGCCCGGTGAGTGGTGGGCGCTGGTTCGGTTGGCCTGCGCCGGGCACCTGCTGTATTCGCCGGCGGTGAGGGTGGCGGTCCGATGATCGTCGCCACCGTCGGTGGCGCCGGCGTCCCGGTCGACGAGGTCGACGCCCGCGAGGCGCGGCTGCGCGACGGCCCGCTGGCCGCTGCGCTGCCGGCGCCGGGCACCAGCGAGGGACGGCAACTGCGACGCTGGCTGACCCAGCTGATCGTGACCGAGCGGGTGATCGCCGCCGAGGCCGCGGCGCTCGGTGTGACCGACACGGATGCACCCGGCGAGTCCGAGCTGCTGCCCGATGCGACGGCCCGTCTCGAGATCGGCAGCGTGGCCGCCGCAGCACTGGCGAACCCGTTGGCGCGCAACGTCTTTGTCAGCATCACCGCCGACGTCGACGTCAGCGACGCGGACGTCGCCGCCTACCACGCCCGCAACCCGCTGCGATTCGCCGCGCCGGCGGCCGGCGGCGACGGCTGGTGCAGACCGGCGGCCGCTGCGCCGACATTGGACGACGTGCGCCCGCAGATCGCCGAGCATCTGCGAGCAGCAGCGCGCCGCAAGGCATTTCGGGTCTGGCTGGACGCGCGCCGGGCCGCGCTGGTGCGGCTGGCCCCCGGCTACGAGCATCCCGGCGACCCGCGACAGCCCGACAACACCCACCGCCACTGAGTTCCGCATGCTCATCTTGGCTCTCGACATCGGCGGCACCAAGATCGCAACCGGGCTGGTCGATTCCGTTGGCACAGTGGTGTATTCCGCCAAGCGCCCGACTCCGGCGGGCGAGGTGTGGGCCGTGGTCGAGGCGATGATCGGCGAGGCGATGGACGTCGCCGGCGGCGCGGTGGCCGGCGTGGGAGTGGCGGCGGCCGGGCCGATCGACCTTGCCGCGGGGACCGTCAGCCCGGTGAATATCGCCGGCTGGCGCGGATTCCCGCTGCGGGACAGGGTCGCCGCCGCGGTACCGGGTGTGCCGGTGCGGCTCGGCGGCGACGGGCTGTGCATGGCGCTCGGCGAGCATTGGCGCGGCGCGGGGCGCGGCGCGCGCTTCCTGCTCGGCATCGTGGTGTCCACCGGCGTGGGCGGCGGGCTGGTGCTCGACGGCGCCCCGTACCACGGCCGCACCGGCAACGCCGGGCACGTCGGGCACGTCGTCGTCGACCCGGATGGCCAGCCGTGCTCGTGCGGCGGGCGCGGCTGCGTCGAGACCGTCGCGGCCGGCCCGTCGATGACGCGCTGGGCGCGGGCCAACGGCTGGTCTGGCGCCGATGCCCTGGCGCTGGCCGAGTCAGCCGCGGCCGGAGACCCGTTGGCGCTGCGCGCATTTCAGCGCGGCGCCGATGCACTGGCCGCGATGATCGCCTCGGTGGCGGCGGTCTGCGACCTAGACGTGGTGGTCGTCGGCGGGGGAGTTGCCAACGCCGGCGGGGTGCTGTTCGACCCGCTGCGCGCGGCAGTGGCCGGTCACGCCGGCTTGGACTTCATCCGCGACTTGCGGGTGGTGCCGGCCGCGCTCGGCGGCGACGCCGGCCTGGTCGGGGCCGCCGCACTACTTGTTCCACCTCGCGCGAGTGGCCAGTTATGACACGCTCCAAGGCTTTTCGCGTGCCATAACTGGCCACTCGGCGGCAGCCAGATGTTGCGGTGCATGCGCTGTCGGCCCCAGTCGCACAGGGGCGCCAGCACCGGGGCGAGGGTCAAACCGTAGTCCGAAATCGAGTAGTGCACGCAGGGCGGGACAGTGCGGGCGTCGTAGCGTTCGATGATTCCGTCGTCGACAAATCTTGGCGGTGCTGATCACCGGCTCCATGGTCGGCGTCGAGTTCGCAGTCGCCGCGTTCGCGCACCCGATCTTCGCCGGCCTGCCTGACGACGCCTTCCGCGCGGCCCGCAGCGACGCCAGCCGGCTGCTGGGCAGGGTGATGCCGTTCTGGTATGCGGGCTCGCTGGTACCGCTGGTCCTCGTCACGGCCGTCACGCGCAGTTGGTTCACCGGGATCGCTGCCGTGCTGATGACCGCCGTTGTGTTGCTGACGGTCACGGTGCTGGTACCGATCAACAACCGCATCGGCGCCTGGTCGGCCACCGGTGAGGTCTCCCGCGAGTTGGCGCGCCGCTGGGATCGCTTGCACTGGCTGCGGGTGGCGATCATGGTGGCGATCTTCGCCTTGCTGACCGCCGCCTGTTTTGGCTGATCGCGGCGCAAACGCTATTGTGGTGGCCGATCCACCGAAGACCGTCGGTCACCGAGCAATCGGTTGAAGGTCCGGGAATTCCCGGCGGCCCACGCAGGAGGACGAGGCACGCTGAGCTGATACTGCACGCCCCGACCGCTTCCTGCGTCGGGGCGTTCGTCTTTCCCGGGCCGTAACGCCAAGGAGGTATGCATGGCCCGGGCTGACAAAGCCACCGCCGTTGCAGACATCGCCGAGCAGTTCAAGGCGTCCACTGCGACCCTGATCACCGAATACCGGGGTCTGACGGTGGCCAACCTGGCTGAGCTGCGCCGGTCGCTGGCCGGGTCGGCGAGCTATGCCGTCGCCAAGAACACGCTGATCAAGCGGGCCGCCTCGGAGGCGGGCATCGAAGGGCTCGACGAGCTGTTCGTCGGGCCCACCGCGATCGCATTCGTCACCGGCGAGGCCGTCGACGCCGCCAAGGCGATCAAGACCTTCTCCAAGGACCACAAGGCGCTGGTCATCAAGGGCGGGTACATGGACGGTCGCGCGCTGACCGTCGCCGAAGTCGAGCGCATCGCCGACCTGGAGTCCCGCGAGGTGCTGCTGGCCAAACTGGCCGGCGCGATGAAGGCCAACCTCGCCAAGGCGGCCGGGCTGTTCAACGCGCCGGCATCGCAGGTGGCCCGCCTTGCGGCCGCGCTGGAGGAGAAGAGGGCTGCCGAGGCTCCCGCCGCAACCGGCGAGACCCCGGCCGAGGCTCCCGCCGCAACCGCCGAGACATCAACCGAATAACGCACACCGAGGAAGGACCCACACCATGGCCAAACTGTCTACTGACGAACTGCTCGACGCTTTCAAGGAGCTGACTCTCCTGGAGCTCTCGGAGTTCGTGAAGAAGTTTGAGGAGACCTTCGAGGTCACCGCCGCCGCCCCGGTCGCCGTCGCGGCCGCTGCGCCGGGCGCTGCCCCCGCCGCCGCCGAGGCTGCCGAGGAGCAGTCCGAGTTCGACGTCATCCTCGAGGGCGCCGGCGACAAGAAGATCGGCGTCATCAAGGTCGTCCGCGAGATCGTCTCCGGCCTGGGCCTCAAGGAGGCCAAGGACCTGGTCGACGGCGCGCCCAAGCCGCTGCTGGAGAAGGTCACCAAGGAGGCCGCCGAGGAGGCCAAGACCAAGCTCGAGGCCGCAGGCGCCACGGTCACCGTCAAGTAGCTCGACGCACGACAACCCCCGGGAACGCTACGGGCTCTTCGGTGGCGACCCGCTGCGCCCGGCTCCGCCGCGCTGGCGATCGCCACCGGACCCGGGGGTTTCGTGTACCGCCAAGATTTGCGACTGCTGCGTCAATTCGCGTGAATCACCCAGTGCGACAAGCAAGTTCGTCGTCATCGCGGCAAGCACCGGCCCGACGGCGTCGCCGTCGTCGCCGTAGTAGCCGGCCAGTTCCAGCATCACGAAACCGTGGATCGCTGCCCAGAACTGGGCGGCAATCGCCACTACGGACGCGTCGTCGCCAGCAGAACCCGCGGTGATCCGGCCCGAGCGCATCGACCGGTGTACCGGATCCACCACCCGCGCGAAGCTCGGGTAGCGCTCGTTGATCTCGGCAATGGTCAGAGTGAGCAGGTTGTGCGCCGGGGCGTTGATGCCGTGCGCGCTGGTACTGCCGAACATCAGCCGGTACATGTGCGGGCGCTCGATTGCGTAGCGCCGGTAGGCGATGCCGGTGGCCACCAGGTCGGCGACCGGATCCGGGGTTTGCGGGACCGTTAACGCGTCGGCGAATTGCCGCAGGCCCTCCTCGGCAACCGCGGCGATCAGCGCCTGCATCCCACCGAAATGGGTGTACACCGCCATCGTCGACGTCCCCGCCCCACCGGCAATCTTGCGGGTTTGCAGCGCGTCGGGGCCGTCATCGTTGAGCAGCCTGACCGCGGCGTGCACCAATTCGTGGCGCACGCTGCGTTGCATCTGCGGGGAACTCATCATTGCCATCTTGGCATAGGCAGCGTACAGTGCTTATAACAATGTAATATCAATGTTATAGGAGCTAGATATGGCCACCGCCGCTACCGCCCCATCGACGAATCCCTACCTCGAGGGCTTCCTGGCGCCGGTGCGTGCCGAACTGACCGCGACCGGCTTACCGGTCACCGGCCACATCCCCGAACACCTCGACGGGCGGTACCTGCGCAACGGGCCCAACCCGGTCGCCGAAGTCGACCCGGCCGCCTACCACTGGTTCAGCGGCGACGCCATGGTGCACGGCGTGGCGCTGCGCGACGGGCAGGCCCGCTGGTACCGCAACCGCTGGGTCCGCACCTCGGTCGTGTGTGCGGCGCTGGGCGAGGCGCCGCCCGCACGGCTCAACCCGCGCGCCGGGATGCTGTCCGTCGGTCCCAACACCAACGTGCTCAGCCACGCCGGACACACGCTGGCACTGGTGGAGGGCGGGGGCGCCAACTACGAGCTGACCGAGGAGCTCGACACCGTCGGGACATGCGACTTCGACGGCACGTTGGCCGGCGGTTACACCGCTCACCCGCACCGCGACCCGGCAACCGGCGAATTGCACGCCGTCTCTTACTCTTTCGCGCGCGCGCGCAGCGTCCAGTATTCGGTGATCGACACCCTGGGGCGGGCACGGCGAACCGTCGACATCGCGGTGAGCGGATCGCCCATGATGCACGACTTCTCGTTGACCGAGAAGTATGTGGTGATCTACGACCTGCCGGTGACGTTCGACCCGGTACAGGTGCTGCCGACGAACGTGCCGCGCTGGCTCGGCCTGCCCGCCCGCCTGGTGATGCAGTCCCTGCTCGGGCGCGTCCGTATGCCGAGCCCGATGGCGACGATGATCAACCGCAACAGTCAGCCGACGAACAAGATGCCCTACAAATGGAACCCCCGCTATCCGGCGCGCATCGGGGTCATGCCGCGCGAAGGCGACAACCAAGACGTCCGGTGGTTCGACATCGAACCGTGCTATGTCTTTCACCCACTCAACGCCTACTCCGAAGACCGCAATGGCGCCGAGGTGCTGGTGCTCGACGTGGTCCGCTATTCGCGGATGTTCGACCAGGACCTGCGTGGGCCCGGCGACAGCCGGCCCGCCCTGGACCGCTGGACCATCAACCTCGGCGCCGGGTCAGTGACCACCGAACGCCGCGACGACCGGCCGCAGGAATTCCCGCGGATCAACGAGAGCCTGCTCGGTGCCCGGCATCGGTTCGGCTACGCCGTCGGCACCGCCGGCGGATACGTCCCCGATGGGCCATCCGAGATGCGTACGGCGCTCTACAAGCACGACTACGCGACCGGATCCTGCGCCGTAGCCGCATTGGACGCCGACCTTGTAATCGGGGAGATGTCATTCGTGCCCAATCCCACCAGCACCTCGGAAGACGACGGCATCCTGATCGGCTACGGGTATCACCGGGGCCGCGACGAGGGTCAGCTGCTGATGCTCGACGCCGAGACCCTCGAGGCGGTGGCCACCGTGCACCTGCCGCAACGGGTGCCGATGGGGTTTCACGGCAACTGGGCGCCATCCGATCCAGCCGGCGTTGGCCTTGACACACCTACCCGCGGGTAGCCAGCGATAGGCGTGTTGCCGCCCGCCCGGGTAGGCTAAAGTGACTGAAACCACAGGCCAGTCGGCAACGTCACCGGGAGGATTCGCATGGGCAAGGCAATCCGGGTTGAAGGACTCACCAAGTCCTTCGGATCCCAGCGAATCTGGGAAGACGTCACGATGGACATCCCGCCGGGCGAGGTCAGCGTGTTGCTGGGCCCGTCGGGTACCGGTAAATCGGTGTTTTTGAAGTCGCTGATCGGGCTGCTGCGCCCGGAGCGCGGCTCGATCATCATCGACGACGTCGACATCACCGAGTGCTCGGCCAAGGAGCTCTACGAGATCCGCACCCTGTTCGGGGTCATGTTCCAGGACGGCGCGCTGTTCGGGTCGATGAACATCTACGACAACACCGCGTTCCCGTTGCGTGAGCACACCAAGAAGAAGGAAAGCGAGATCCGTGACATCGTCATGGAGAAGCTGGCGATCGTCGGTCTGGCCGGTGATGAGAAGAAGTTCCCCGGTGAGATCTCGGGCGGTATGAAAAAGCGTGCCGGCCTGGCGCGTTCGCTGGTGCTCGACCCGCAGATCATCCTCTGCGACGAGCCGGACTCCGGTCTGGACCCGGTGCGTACCGCGTATTTGAGTCAGCTGCTGATCGACATCAACGCGCAGATCGACGCCACGATCCTGATCGTGACGCACAACATCAACATCGCCCGCACGGTGCCGGACAACATGGGCATGCTGTTTCGCCGCAAGCTGGTCATGTTCGGCCCGCGCGAGGTGCTTTTGACCAGCGACGAGCCCGTGGTCAAGCAGTTCCTCAACGGTCGCCGGATCGGGCCGATCGGTATGTCGGAGGAAAAGGACGAGGCCACCATGGCCGAGGAGCAGGCCCACCTGGAGGCCGGCCACCACGGCGGTGGTGTCGAGGAGATCGAGGGCGTGCCGCCGCAGATCACCGCCACCCCGGGCATGCCGGAGCGCAAGGCCGTCGCCCGCCGTCAGGCCCGCGTCCGCGAGAACCTGCACCTGCTGCCCAAGAATGCGCAGCAAGCCATCCTCGAGTCCCTCGAGGGCAGCGTCCAGGACTACCCGGCGCACGAGCGGGACTTCGGCGGCGAGGACCGTGGCCGCCACCGCGACTACGACGCGCCCACCGAGACCATCCGCACGCAATAGTCGGGCCACGCCGCGGCAGTGCCGGGAAGGAGTTCTCGCTGACAAGTTGGCGCGTCAACCCTTGACGGACGAGCCGGAAGGGGTCAGTCTGTTGGGCAGCATGTGTGCAGGGGAATCCCGAAGCGGCGGCCAGCGCCCGGATCGCCGAGGTTCCTGGGCACGGTAGTTGAGGAATGCGCAGTCCTGCGCTATCGTTGGACGTTGCGCTGGCTGCCTCCTGCCCATCTCACCCGCCACTTGACACCGTGGTCCTAGCCTGAGCCCGTTTCCGGCTCAGCGATCTAGCCGCGTGCGTGAGATTTGGACAGTTCGTCCGCCAGCCGAACCGACACAGTTATCGCGGCAAAAGGTCCGGTGGCCGCCGGCTCCTGTTAGTCGCACGAGGTGCTGGAAGGATGCATCTTGGCAGTCTCCCGCCAGAGCAAGACAAACCGTCAAACTTCCTCCAATAGCTCCGTTCCCGGAGCACCCAACCGAATTTCTTTTGCGAAGCTGCGTGAACCGCTCGAGGTCCCCGGCCTGCTGGACGTGCAGACGGACTCCTTCGAGTGGCTGATCGGCACGCCGGAATGGCGTGAGAAAGCGGCCGCCCGCGGCGACGTCGCGCCCAAGGGCGGGCTGGAAGAGGTGCTCGACGAGCTCTCACCCATCGAGGACTTCTCCGGCTCGATGTCGCTGTCCTTCTCCGACCCGCGCTTCGACGAGGTCAAGGCGCCCGTCGACGAGTGCAAAGACAAGGACATGACGTACGCGGCCCCGCTGTTCGTCACCGCGGAGTTCATCAACAACAACACCGGCGAGATCAAGAGCCAGACGGTGTTCATGGGCGACTTCCCGATGATGACCGAGAAGGGCACGTTCATCATCAACGGGACCGAGCGCGTCGTCGTCAGCCAGCTGGTCCGCTCTCCCGGTGTCTACTTCGACGAGACCATCGACAAGTCGACCGAAAAGACCCTGCACTCGGTCAAGGTGATCCCCAGCCGCGGCGCGTGGCTGGAGTTCGACGTCGACAAGCGCGACACCGTCGGTGTGCGCATCGACCGCAAGCGCCGCCAGCCGGTCACCGTGCTGCTCAAGGCGCTGGGCTGGACCAACGAGCAGATCACCGAGCGGTTCGGCTTCTCCGAGATCATGATGTCGACGCTGGAGAAGGACAACACGGTCGGCACCGACGAGGCGCTGCTGGACATCTACCGCAAGCTGCGCCCGGGCGAGCCGCCCACCAAGGAGTCCGCGCAGACCCTGCTGGAGAACCTGTTCTTCAAGGAGAAGCGCTACGACCTCGCGCGGGTGGGCCGCTACAAGGTCAACAAGAAGCTCGGCCTGAACACCGCGTCCCCGATCACGACGACCACTCTGACCGAAGAGGACGTCGTCGCCACCATCGAGTACCTGGTCCGCCTGCACGAGGGCCACACCACGATGACCGTCCCGGGCGGAGTCGAGGTGCCGGTGGAAACCGACGACATCGACCACTTCGGTAACCGGCGCATTCGTACCGTCGGTGAGCTGATCCAGAACCAGATCCGAGTCGGCATGTCCCGCATGGAGCGGGTGGTCCGCGAGCGGATGACCACTCAGGACGTCGAGGCGATCACGCCGCAGACCCTGATCAACATCCGTCCCGTCGTGGCGGCGATCAAGGAGTTCTTCGGCACCAGCCAGCTCTCGCAGTTCATGGACCAGAACAACCCGCTGTCCGGGCTGACCCACAAGCGGCGCCTGAACGCACTGGGCCCGGGTGGTCTGTCCCGGGAGCGGGCGGGCCTCGAGGTGCGCGACGTGCACCCGAGTCACTACGGCCGGATGTGCCCGATCGAGACGCCGGAGGGCCCGAACATCGGTCTGATCGGGTCGCTGGCGGTGTACGCCCGGGTCAACCCGTTCGGGTTCATCGAGACGCCGTACCGCAAGGTCGTCGACGGCCGGGTGACCGACGAGGTGGTGTACCTGACCGCCGACGAGGAGGACCGCCACGTCGTCGCGCAGGCCAACTCGCCGATCGACGACGGGGGCCGGTTCACCGAGGACCGCGTTCTGGTCCGCCGGAAGGGCGGCGAGGTCGAGTACGTGTCGTCGTCGGAGGTCGAGTTCATGGACGTCTCGCCGCGCCAGATGGTGTCGGTGGCCACCGCGATGATCCCGTTCCTCGAGCACGACGACGCCAACCGCGCCCTGATGGGTGCCAACATGCAGCGGCAGGCGGTTCCGCTGGTGCGCAGCGAGCGTCCGCTGGTGGGAACCGGGATGGAGCTGCGCGCCGCGATCGACGCCGGTGACGTCGTCGTCGCCGACAAGGGCGGCGTCGTCGAGGAAGTGTCTGCCGACTACATCACGGTGATGGCCGACGACGGCACCCGGCAGAGCTACCGGTTGCGCAAGTTCGCCCGGTCCAACCACGGCACCTGTGCCAACCAGCGTCCGATCGTGGACGCCGGCCAGCGCGTCGAGGCCGGCCAGGTGATCGCCGACGGCCCGTGTACCGACAACGGCGAGATGGCGCTCGGCAAGAACCTGCTGGTGGCGATCATGCCGTGGGAAGGCCACAACTACGAGGACGCGATCATCCTGTCGAACCGCCTCGTCGAGGAGGACGTGTTGACCTCGATCCACATCGAGGAGCACGAGATCGACGCCCGCGACACCAAGCTGGGCGCCGAGGAGATCACCCGCGACATCCCCAACGTGTCCGATGAGGTGCTCGCCGACCTCGACGAGCGTGGCATCGTGCGCATCGGCGCCGAGGTTCGCGACGGCGACATCCTGGTCGGCAAGGTCACCCCGAAGGGGGAGACCGAGCTGACCCCGGAGGAGCGGCTGCTGCGGGCGATCTTCGGCGAGAAGGCCCGCGAGGTCCGCGACACGTCGCTGAAGGTGCCGCACGGCGAGTCCGGCAAGGTCATCGGCATCCGGGTGTTCTCCCGCGAGGACGACGACGAGCTGCCCGCAGGCGTCAACGAGCTGGTCCGTGTCTATGTCGCGCAGAAGCGCAAGATCTCCGACGGCGACAAGCTGGCCGGCCGGCACGGCAACAAGGGCGTGATCGGCAAGATCCTGCCCGTCGAGGACATGCCGTTCCTGCCCGACGGCACGCCGGTGGACATCATCCTGAACACCCACGGGGTGCCGCGACGGATGAACATCGGCCAGATCCTGGAAACCCACCTGGGCTGGTGTGCACACAGCGGCTGGAAGGTCGAGGGCAAGCCCGACTGGGCCGCCAAGCTGCCGGAGGAGCTGCTGGAGGCCGAGCCGAACAAGATCGTCTCGACGCCGGTGTTCGACGGCGCGCGGGAAGAGGAGCTGCAGGGCCTGCTGTCCTCCACGCTGCCCAACCGCGACGGCGAGGTGCTGGTCGACGGCGACGGCAAGGCGATCCTTTACGACGGGCGCTCCGGTGAGCCGTTCCCGTACCCGGTGACCACCGGCTACATGTACATCATGAAGCTGCACCACCTGGTGGACGACAAGATCCACGCCCGCTCCACCGGCCCGTACTCGATGATCACCCAGCAGCCGCTGGGCGGTAAGGCACAGTTCGGTGGCCAGCGGTTCGGTGAGATGGAGTGCTGGGCCATGCAGGCCTACGGCGCGGCGTACACGCTGCAGGAGCTGCTGACCATCAAGTCCGACGACACCGTCGGGCGGGTCAAGGTGTACGAGGCGATCGTCAAGGGCGAGAACATCCCCGAGCCGGGCATCCCCGAGTCGTTCAAGGTGCTGCTCAAGGAGCTGCAGTCGCTGTGCCTCAACGTCGAAGTGCTCTCCAGTGATGGCGCGGCCATCGAGATGCGCGACGGTGACGACGAGGATCTGGAGCGCGCTGCAGCCAACCTGGGAATCAACTTGTCCCGCAACGAATCTGCCTCGGTTGAGGACTTAGCCTAATTGTTTTCTAGTCCCGAAAGGGGAAAGGGAGTTACGTGTTAGACGTCAACTTCTTCGATGAACTCCGGATCGGCCTGGCCACCGCCGACGACATCCGTCAGTGGTCCTACGGCGAGGTCAAGAAGCCGGAGACCATCAACTACCGCACATTGAAGCCGGAGAAGGACGGCCTGTTCTGCGAGAAGATCTTCGGACCGACTCGCGACTGGGAGTGCTACTGCGGCAAGTACAAGCGGGTGCGCTTCAAGGGCATCATCTGTGAGCGCTGCGGCGTCGAGGTGACCCGCGCCAAGGTGCGCCGCGAGCGGATGGGCCACATCGAGCTGGCCGCTCCGGTCACGCACATCTGGTACTTCAAGGGTGTGCCGTCGCGGCTGGGCTACCTGCTGGACTTGGCGCCCAAGGATCTCGAGAAGATCATCTACTTCGCCGCCTACGTGATCACCAGTGTGGACGACGAGCTGCGGCACAACGAGCTGTCCACGCTCGAGGCCGAGATGGTCGTCGAGCGCAAGGCCGTCGAGGACCAGCGCGACGCCGACCTGGAGGCGCGCGCGCAGAAGCTGGAGGCCGATCTGGCCGAGCTGGAGGCCGAGGGCGCGAAAGCCGATGCGCGGCGCAAGGTTCGCGACGGCGGCGAGCGGGAGATGCGCCAGATCCGGGACCGTGCCCAGCGTGAGCTGGACCGGCTGGAGGACATCTGGAACACCTTCACCAAGCTGGCCCCCAAGCAGCTGATCGTCGACGAGAACCTCTACCGTGAGCTGGTCGACCGCTACGGCGAGTACTTCACCGGTGCGATGGGCGCGGAGTCGATCCAGAAGCTGATCGAGAACTTCGACATCGACGCCGAGGCCGACGCGCTGCGCGAGGTGATCCGAAACGGCAAGGGGCAGAAGAAGCTTCGCGCGTTGAAGCGTCTGAAGGTGGTGGCTGCGTTCCAGCAGTCCGGCAACTCGCCAATGGGCATGGTGCTCGACGCGGTGCCGGTGATCCCGCCGGAGCTGCGTCCGATGGTGCAGCTCGACGGCGGCCGGTTCGCCACGTCGGACCTCAACGACCTGTACCGCCGGGTGATCAACCGCAACAACCGGCTCAAGAGGCTCATCGACCTCGGCGCGCCTGAGATCATCGTCAACAACGAGAAGCGGATGCTGCAGGAGTCCGTCGACGCGCTGTTCGACAACGGCCGTCGCGGCCGCCCGGTCACCGGGCCGGGCAACCGCCCGCTGAAGTCGCTCTCCGATCTGCTCAAGGGCAAGCAGGGCCGGTTCCGCCAGAACCTGCTCGGTAAGCGTGTCGACTACTCGGGCCGTTCGGTCATCGTGGTTGGCCCGCAGCTGAAGCTGCACCAGTGCGGTCTGCCCAAACTGATGGCGCTGGAGCTGTTCAAGCCGTTCGTGATGAAGCGGCTCGTCGACCTCAACCACGCGCAGAACATCAAGAGCGCCAAGCGGATGGTCGAGCGTCAGCGTCCGCAGGTGTGGGATGTGCTCGAGGAGGTCATCGCCGAGCACCCGGTGCTGCTGAACCGCGCACCCACCCTGCACCGGCTGGGTATCCAGGCGTTCGAGCCAATGCTGGTGGAAGGCAAGGCGATTCAGCTGCACCCGCTGGTGTGTGAGGCGTTCAACGCCGACTTCGACGGCGACCAGATGGCGGTGCACCTGCCGCTATCCGCCGAGGCGCAGGCCGAGGCCCGCATCCTGATGCTGTCCTCCAACAACATCCTGTCGCCGGCCTCGGGTCGCCCGCTGGCGATGCCGCGGCTGGACATGGTGACCGGGCTGTACTACCTGACCACCGAGGTGCCCGGCGACAAAGGCGAATACGTCGCGGCCGCGAAGGACCGTCCCGAGTCGGGGGTGTACTCCTCGCCGGCCGAGGCGATCATGGCGATGGACCGCGGCGTGCTGTCCGTGCGGGCCAAGATCAAGGTGCGCTTGGATCAGCTGCGTCCGCCCGCCGAGCTGGAGGCCGAGCTGTTCGGCGTGAACGGTTGGCAGCCAGGGGATTCCTGGATGGCCGAGACCACGCTGGGCCGGGTGATGTTCAACGAGCTGCTGCCGGTCGGTTACCCGTTCGTGAACCAGCAGATGCACAAGAAGGTGCAGGCCGCGATCATCAACGACCTGGCCGAGCGCTACCCGATGATCGTGGTCGCGCAGACCGTCGACAAGCTCAAGGACGCCGGCTTCTACTGGGCCACCCGCTCCGGTGTGACCGTGTCGATGGCCGACGTGTTGGTGCCGCCGCGCAAGCAGGAGATTCTCGACTCCTACGAGGAGCGGGCCGACAAGGTCGAAAAGCAGTTCCAGCGTGGTGCTTTGAACCACGACGAACGCAACGAGGCGCTGGTGGAGATCTGGAAGGAAGCCACCGACGAGGTGGGGCAGGCGCTGCGTGAGCACTACCCCGACGACAACCCGATCATCACGATCGTCGACTCCGGTGCGACGGGTAACTTCACCCAGACCCGGACGCTGGCCGGCATGAAGGGTCTGGTGACCAACCCGAAGGGTGAGTTCATCCCGCGGCCGATCAAGTCGTCGTTCCGTGAGGGCCTGACGGTGTTGGAGTACTTCATCAACACCCACGGCGCCCGAAAGGGCTTGGCGGACACCGCGTTGCGAACCGCCGACTCGGGTTACCTGACCCGGCGTCTGGTGGACGTGAGCCAGGACGTCATCGTGCGCGAGGCCGACTGCGGCACCGAGCGCGGCATCACCGTCGAGCTGGCCGAGCGCCAACCCGACGGCACCCTGATCCGCGACCCGTTCATCGAAACCTCCGCCTATGCCCGCACTTTGGGCACCGACGCGGTGGACGAGAAGGGCAACGTCGTCGTCGCGCGCGGCCACGACCTCGGGGACCCCGAGATCGACGCTCTTCTGGCCGCGGGCATCACGTCGGTGAAGGTGCGCTCGGTGCTGACCTGCGGGACCGGAACCGGCGTGTGCGCCACCTGCTACGGGCGTTCAATGGCGACCGGCAAGCTGGTCGACATCGGCGAGGCCGTCGGCATCGTTGCCGCCCAGTCCATCGGCGAGCCCGGCACGCAGCTGACCATGCGCACCTTCCACCAGGGTGGTGTCGGTGAGGACATCACCGGTGGTCTGCCCCGCGTGCAGGAGCTGTTCGAGGCCCGGGTGCCGCGCGGTAAGGCGCCCATCGCCGACGTCACCGGACGGGTGCGCCTGGAGGAGGGCGAGCGTTTCTACAAGATCACCATCGTCCCCGACGACGGCGGCGAGGAAGTGGTCTACGACAAGCTCTCCAAGCGCCAACGCCTGCGGGTGTTCAAGCACGAGGACGGCACCGAGCGGCTGCTCGCCGACGGCGACCACGTCGAGGTGGGCCAGCAGCTGATGGAAGGCTCCGCCGACCCGCACGAGGTGCTGCGCGTGCAGGGCCCGCGTGAGGTGCAGATCCACCTCGTCAAGGAGGTCCAGGAGGTCTACCGGGCCCAGGGTGTGTCGATCCACGACAAGCACATCGAGGTGATCGTCCGGCAGATGCTGCGCCGGGTCACGATCATCGACTCGGGTTCGACGGAGTTCCTGCCCGGCTCGCTGATCGACCGTGCCGAGTTCGAGGCCGAGAACCGTCGGGTGGTGGCCGAGGGCGGCGAGCCCGCCGCCGGCCGTCCAGTGCTGATGGGGATCACCAAGGCGAGCCTCGCCACCGACTCGTGGTTGAGCGCGGCGTCGTTCCAGGAGACCACGCGAGTGCTGACCGATGCGGCGATCAACTGCCGCAGCGACAAGCTCAACGGTCTGAAGGAGAACGTGATCATCGGCAAGCTGATCCCGGCCGGCACCGGCATCAGCCGTTACCGCAACATCCAGGTGCAGCCGACTGAGGAGGCCCGGGCCGCCGCGTACACGATCCCGTCGTACGAGGATCAGTACTACAGCCCGGACTTCGGCCAGGCGTCCGGTGCCGCGGTGCCGCTGGACGACTACGGGTACTCCGACTACCGCTAGTACCGCGAGCAGACGCAGAATCGCACGCCAGGTGCCCTGGCGATGCGATTCTGCGTCTGCTCACTGCGCCATCCCCAGGGTGGTTAGCCAATTCCCCGGAACCCTCTCATGCTTCCGGTGTGCACGTCGATGCGATAGCCGTCTTAGCGGAGGGCGGAGGCTTCGCTACGGCAGCGCAGTTGCTTTCGGTGATGACTCGTCAGGAACTCGATGTGAAGGTGAAGAATGGCGGCCTCACCAGGGTGTGGTACGGCATTTATGCTGCGGCTGAACCCGACTTGTTGGGCCGCTTGAAGGCACTCGACCTCTTCATGGGACGTCATGCGGTCGCCTGCATGGGTACAGCCGCCGCGTTGTACGGCTTCGATACCGAGGTCACGTCGCGCGTCCACGTGCTCGATCCCGGCGTACGGATGCGGCCGTCGCGAAACCTGATGGTGCATCAGCGAATCGGTGCACCGCTGCGGCGAGTCGAAGGTCGGCTCGCAACAGCGCCAGCATGGACCGCGATCGAAATCGCACGGTCCTTGCGACGGCCACGAGCCTTGGCGACGCTCGACGCGGCCTTGCATGTCGGCGCTTGCACCACCGGCGAACTGCACGCGGCGATCCGCGAGCAGAAAGGCCGTCGCGGCATCGTCAAGGTCCGCGAATTGATTGGCTACGCCGACGGCCGCGCTGAGTCGCCGATGGAAAGTGAGGCGCGCCTGGTCTTTATCGACGGCGGAGTGCCCATGCCCGAGTTGCAGTACAACATCGTCGACTACTACGGCAAGGTTTGGCGCGTCGACTTCGCCTGGCCGGCGGCAATGGTCGTCGCCGAATACGACAGTGTCGAGTGGCATGTTGGCCGTGAAGCCCTGCTACATGACCGCTTGAAAACCGCCCGATTGCAGGAATGCGGTTGGTCTACTGTCCCAATGACTGTCGACGATATCCGCGGCGATCCGTTCGGCCTGGTAGCGCGGATCACGGGCCTCCTGGCGACGCCGCGCTTGGCTGGGTGAGCAGACGCAGAATCGCACGTTCGGGCACGGAAACGTGCGATTCTGCGTCTGCTCGCGGAGGAACGTGACCCACTACACTGATGTCAATGCTCATCGGTTCGCATGTAAGCCCGAAGGATCCGCTGGCCGCCGCAGCGGCTGAGGGCGCCGACTTGGTGCAGATCTTTCTCGGCAATCCGCAGAGCTGGAAGAAGCCGAAACCGCGCGACGACGCGGCCCAGCTGAAGGCGTCGAGCATGCCGCTCTACGTTCACGCGCCGTACCTGATCAACGTCGCATCGGCGAACAACCGGGTGCGGATCCCGTCGCGCAAGATTCTGCAGGACACCTGCGATGCGGCTGCCGAGATCGCGGCCACCGCCGTGATCGTGCACGGTGGACATGTTGACGACGACGATCTGCAAGCCGGTTGCGAGCGCTGGCGAAAAGCGATGGAGCGCCTGGAAACCGATGTGCCGGTGTACTTGGAGAACACCGCCGGCGGTGACCACGCGATGGCCCGCCACTTCGAGACCATCGCCCGGCTCTGGGACCACATCGGCGACACGGGTATCGGTTTTTGCCTGGATACCTGCCACGCATGGGCAGCGGGCGAGGTGCTCATCGACGCCGTCGACCGCATCAAGGCGATCACCGGCCGCATCGATCTGGTGCACTGCAACGACTCCAGGGATGCGGCGGGCTCGGGCGCGGACCGCCATGCCAACATCGGCTCCGGCCAGATCAATCCTGAGCTGCTGGTCGCGGTGGTGAAAGCGGCCAACGCGCCCGTCGTCTGCGAAACCGCCGACGATGGCCGCAAGGACGACATCGCCTTCCTCCGCGACCGCGTCGGCTAGCCATGGTCGCCCGGCTCGCTGCGCTACTCGGTGTGCTCGCGACGGTGGCGGCGTGTGCGGCTTCCCCGCCGGCGACGGCCGCATTGCCGGACGGCATGAGTGTGCACACGATCAGCGTTGGCGGCCTGGATCGGACCTATCGGGTGTACAAGCCGACCGGGCTGCCGGAGTCCGCGCCGCTGGTGGTGATGCTGCACGGCGGGTTCGGCAGCGCGCGGCAAGCCGAAAAGGCTTACGGCTGGAACCAATTGGCCGACTCGATGAAATTTCTGGTCGCTTATCCCGACGGCGTCGGGCGGGCCTGGAACACCGGCGGCGGGTGTTGCGGGCAACCCGGCCGCGACGGGGTGGACGACGTCGCCTTCATCACGGCGACGGTTACCGAGATCAGCCACGCGATCGGGGTCGATGCGTCGCGGATCTACGCCGCCGGTATCAGCAACGGCGGCATCATGGCGTACACGCTGGCGTGCCATACCGGCATGTTCGCGGCGATCGGCCCCGACGCTGCCACCCAACTCGACCCGTGCACGTCGCCGCATCGCACGTCGGTGATGCACATCCACGGCACCGGCGACCAGAACATTCGCTACAACGGTGGACGCGGTGCCGGCGTCGCACACATCGACGGGCCCCCGGTGCCGCAGGTGAATGCCTTCTGGCGCAACGTCGACCATTGCGCGCCGCCGACCACCAGCACCGAGCGCCGGGTCACCACCTCGACCGCCGAGTGTCCCGACAACCGCAGCGTCGTTCTGATGACGGTCGACGGCGGTGGCCATGAATGGCCGCAATTCGCGACGCCCACACTGTGGCGGTTTTTCGCCGCCCACGCCGACTGAGTATTACGTCTCTTGTGCGGTTGTCGCAAAAATGTAACACTGGAAGGCATGTCAGACACGCACGTCGTCACCAACCAGGTCCCGCCGCTGGAGGACCACAACCCTGCCACCTCGCCGGTCCTCATCGAGGCGCTGATCCGCGAGGGCGGGCAGTGGGGTCTCGACGAGGTCGCCGAACTCGGTGCGATCTCCGGTTCGGCGCAGACCCAACGCTGGGGCGAGCTGGCCGACCGCAACCGGCCCATTCTGCACACCCACGACCGCTACGGGCACCGCATCGACGAGGTGGAGTACGACCCGGCCTATCACGAGCTGATGCGCAGGGCCATCGCCCATGGCCTGCACGCAGCGCCGTGGGCGGACACACGGCCGGGCGCGCACGTCGTCCGGGCCGCCAAGACCAGCGTGTGGACCACCGAACCCGGCCACATGTGCCCGATCTCGATGACCTACGCGGTTGTCCCCGCCTTACGGCACAACCCAGAGCTGGCAAAGGTTTACGAGCCGTTGCTGACCAGCCGGGTCTACGACCCGGAACTCAAGGTGGCGACGGCCAAGGCCGGAATCACCGCCGGCATGTCGATGACCGAAAAGCAGGGCGGCTCCGATGTTCGCGCCGGCACCACCCAGGCCACTCGCAACGCCGACGGCAGCTACCGCCTCACCGGGCACAAGTGGTTCACGTCGGCGCCGATGTGCGACATCTTCCTGGTGCTGGCCCAGGCGCCCGGCGGGCTGTCGTGCTTCCTGCTGCCCCGAGTGCTGCCCGACGGCAGCCGCAACCGAATGTTGTTGCAGCGGCTCAAGAACAAGCTGGGCAACCACGCCAACGCCTCCAGCGAAGTCGAGTACGACGGGGCGGTCGCCTGGCTGGTCGGCGAGGAGGGCCGCGGCGTGCCGACCATCATCGAGATGGTCAACCTGACCCGGTTGGACTGCGCGCTGGGCAGCGCCACCAGCATGCGCAGCGGGCTGACCCGCGCCGTTCACCACGCCCAGCACCGCAAGGCGTTCGGCGCGTATCTGATCGACCAGCCGCTGATGCGTAATGTGCTGGCGGACTTGGCTGTTGAGGCCGAGGCGGCCACCATGGTCGCGATGCGGATGGCTGGCGCCACCGACAACGCGGTGCGCGGCGACGAGACCGAGGCGCTGCTGCGCCGGATCGGATTGGCCGCCACCAAGTATTGGGTGTGCAAGCGAGCCACCCCGCACGCCGCCGAGGCGATGGAATGTCTCGGTGGAAACGGCTACATCGAGGACTTCGGAATGCCGCGACTGTACCGGGAGGCCCCGCTGATGGGCATCTGGGAGGGCTCCGGCAACGTCAGCGCACTGGATACCTTGCGCGCCATGGCAACCCGGCCCGAATGCGTCGAGGTGCTGTTCGCCGAGCTGGCCAAGAGCGCGGGCCAGGATCCGCGGCTGGACGCACACGTCGAACGCCTCAGGCCGCAACTCGGTGATTTCGACACTATCCAGTACCGGGCCCGTAAGGTCGCCGAGGACATCACCCTGGCACTGCAAGGCGCGCTGCTGGTGCGCCATGGGCACCCTGCCGTCGCTGAGGCGTTCCTGGCTACCCGGCTCGGCGGCCAGTGGGGCGGCGCCTACGGCACGATGCCCACCGGCCTGGATCTGGCGCCGATCCTCGAGCGTGCAATGGTCAAGGGATGACGTTTACTGGCGAGCAGACGCAAAAGCACCCAATTTTCGCCTTTTCAGGGATACTTTGCGTCTGCTCGCGAAGGGGACTCGAGCGATGACTCACGCGATCCGACCGGTCGACTTCGACAACCTGAAGACGATGACCTACGAGGTCACCGACCGGGTTGCGCGGATCACCTTCAACCGGCCCGAAAAGGGCAACGCGATCATCGCCGACACCCCGCTGGAGCTGTCGGCGCTCGTCGAGCGCGCCGACCTGGACCCCAACGTGCACGTCATCCTGGTCTCCGGGCGGGGTGAAGGGTTTTGCGCCGGTTTCGATTTGAGCGCCTACGCCGAGGGCTCGTCGTCGGCCGGTGGCGGCAACGCCTACAAGGGCACCGTGCTTGACGGCAAGACCCAGGCCGTCAACCACCTTCCCAACCAGCCGTGGGACCCGATGATCGACTACCAGATGATGAGCCGGTTCGTGCGCGGTTTCTCCAGCCTGATGCACGCCGACAAGCCGACCGTAGTGAAGATCCACGGCTACTGTGTGGCCGGCGGCACCGACATCGCGCTGCACGCCGACCAGGTGATCGCTGCCGCGGACGCCAAGATCGGCTATCCGCCGACCAGGGTGTGGGGAGTGCCGGCCGCGGGGCTGTGGGCCCACCGGCTCGGCGACCAGCGCGCCAAACGCCTTCTGCTGACCGGGGATTGCATCACTGGCGCGCAAGCCGCCGAGTGGGGTCTGGCGGTCGAGGCGCCGGACCCGAAGGATCTCGACGAGCGCACCGAGCGACTCGTAGAGCGGATCGCGGCGGTGCCGGTCAACCAGTTGATCATGGTTAAGCTCGCGCTGAACTCCGCGCTCCTGCAGCAGGGGGTGGCGACCAGCAGAATGGTCAGCACCGTGTTCGACGGCATCGCCCGGCACACCCCGGAGGGCCATGTGTTCGTTGCCGACGCGGTCGAACACGGCTTCCGCGACGCGGTGCGCCACCGCGACGAGCCGTTCGGCGATTACGGCCGCCAAGCCTCCGGGGTGTAGGTATGCCGAAAACGCTGGCCCGCATGACCGCACGCTCCGTCGTGCTGTCGGTGCTGCTGGGCGCCCACCCGGCATGGGCGAGCGCCGCCGAATTAGTCAAGCTCACCAGCGATTTCGGCATCAAGGAGCCCACGTTGCGGGTAGCGCTGACCCGGATGGTCGGCAACGGCGACCTGGTCCGGTCGGCCGACGGCTACCGGCTCTCCGACCGGCTGCTGGCCCGGCAGCGCCGTCAAGACGAGGCGATCAGCCTGCGGGTAAAGCCATGGCGCGGCCATTGGACCACGCTGATCGTGACCAGCATCGGTACCGACGCACGTACCCGCGCCACCCTGCGAACCACGTTGCACGACAAGCGATTCGGTGAACTGCGCGAAGGGGTGTGGATGCGGCCGGACAACCTGGCACTGGACCTGGACGCCGAGGTGCGCACCCGGCTGCGCATCCTGACGGCCCGCGATGACCGGCCCGCCGAGCTGGCCGGCCAGCTGTGGGATCTGCCCGGATGGTCGCAGACCGGCCGCGGCTTGCTGGACGAAATGGCCGCCGCCACCGACATTCCCGGCCGGTTCGTGGTAGCCGCTGCGATGGTTCGTCACCTGCTTAGCGACCCGATGCTGCCGAGCGAACTGCTGCCCGCCGACTGGCCCGGCACGCAACTGCGCGCTGCCTACCACGACTTCGCCACCGAACTGACCAAGCGGCGCGACGGTATCCAACTAGTGGAGGCACGATGAGCGAGTCGGTACGGGTAGAGCGCAATGGCCCGGTGACCACAGTGATTCTGAACCGCCCGGAGGCGCGCAACGCCGTCAACGGCCCGACGGCTGCCGCTTTGTTCGCCGCCTTCGAGGAGTTCGACCGCGATGACACCGCGTCGGTGGCGGTGCTGTGGGGTGACGGCGGAACGTTTTGCGCCGGGGCCGATTTGAAAGCATTCGGCACCCCTGATGCCAACCAAGTGCACCGGACGGGTCCCGGCCCGATGGGCCCGACGCGAATGGTGTTGTCCAAGCCCGTGATCGCTGCGGTGAGCGGGTACGCGGTGGCCGGCGGCCTGGAATTGGCGTTGTGGTGCGATATGCGTGTCGCCGAGGAGGACGCGGTGTTCGGAGTGTTCTGCCGGCGCTGGGGGGTTCCGCTGATCGACGGCGGCACCATCCGGCTGCCGCGGCTGATCGGGCACAGCCGGGCGATGGACATGATCCTGACCGGCCGCGGCGTCGACGCCGCCGAAGCGCACGCGATCGGGTTGGCCAACCGCGTCGTGCCCAAGGGGCAGGCCCGCCGGGCCGCCGAGGAACTGGCGGCGCAGCTGGCCGCGCTCCCGCAGCAATGCATGCGGTCGGATCGGCTCTCGGCGCTGCACCAGTGGGGCACAACAGAATCAGAGGCGCTGGACTACGAATTCGCCAGCATCTCCCGGGTCAGCGCCGAGGCGATGGAGGGCGCGGGACGCTTCGCGGCCGGCGCCGGCCGCCACGGCGCCAGCGCCTAACGCGGTCGCGAGCAGACGTAAAAACACCTCAAAACGGCCATTCTTAGGGGCCTTTTGCGTCTGGTCGCGGGAGAACCTAGCCCTTGTTGATCGTGTTGCCCGAGCCGAGGTTGTCGACTTTGGGGTCGCCGTTTTTGTAGGTGATGGTGTTGTTGAGCCCGACGACGCTGAGTTGCTTGTCGATCTTGTCGAAGGTGATCTTGTTGTCAGCGCCGCCGATGCTCACGGTCCCGCATGTGCCCTTGACGGTCAGTGTGTTGTTGGAGCCGCCGACGTTCAGCGACTTCCCGTCGCCGCAGTCGAGGTCGGTTGTGGTTCCGAACGATCCGTAGTTGATCGTGTTACCGACCTCGAACTGTGCGCCGGTGCTTCCGCTGGTGGTGCTGGTCGACGGCGTCGCGTGCTTCTCGTGCGAACCGCAGCCGGTTAGCCCTGAAACCACTACCGCGGCCGACAGCGCCAGAATCGTGTACGCGCGCATTCTTCCTCGATTCTCAGGTTGTGGCGGGATTGTCGCTGTTGCAGGAAAACTCACGTCGCTGCACGGTTGATGCGGTTGACCATGCCCAGTTCGCGACCGCGGTCCCAGATGACCGGGTCGCCGTTGTGGAAGTACACGGTCTCGTCGGAGCCGTAGACCGTGATGTCGTTGAGGACGGTGTCGGCGACGACGGTGTTGCCCGAACCCATGACCGTCACCGCCCAGCACGTTCCCAGCGCGTTGATGGAATTGGACGTGCCGTTGACGATCAGCGTGGCGTCGTTGCAGTCCACCGTCTGCTCGACGCCCTCGCCGGTGATGTGGGTGTCACCGTTCTTGGCGGCGGCGGAGGGCACCCCGGCGAACAATGTGAAACCAACGGCCATCGCACACGCCGCCGACGTGCGGCCAAGGGTCGTCCATGTCACCGCGGCTCCTCTCGCCATGGCGGGTGATCTGCTCGAGGAGAGCCTACGTGCATCGCCCCGTGTGATGGCCGCCTTCCCGCATTTGTCAACTAGAGTTCTTCGCTGACCCCGGTCCAATTGAGAACGCGGGTCAACGCAAACCGAAGGGCGATCACCATGGCAGCAGAGCCGGAAGCATCGGGTGGTCGCTCGCGTGCCGGGACCAAGTCGACGGCCCGCCCGGCAAAGCTGAGCCGCGACATCATCATTAACGCCGCGCTCACCTTCCTGGACCGTGAGGGCTGGGACGCGCTGACCATCAACGCGCTGGCGACGCAGCTGGGAACCAAGGGGCCGTCGCTCTATAACCACGTGCACAGCCTGGAAGACCTGCGCCGCACGGTGCGCATGCGGGTGATCGACGACATCATCACGATGCTGAACAGGGTCGGCGAGGGCAGGGCCCGCGACGACGCCGTGCTGGTCATGGCGGGCGCCTACCGCAGCTACGCCCATCACCACCCCGGCCGCTATTCGGCGTTCACCCGAATGCCGCTCGGCGGCGACGACCCGGAATACACGGCCGCGACCAGGGCAGCGGCCGCGCCGGTCATCTCGGTGCTGACGTCCTACGGGCTGGACGGCGAGGAAGCCTTCTATGCGGCGCTGGAATTCTGGTCGGCGCTGCACGGGTTCGTTTTGCTCGAGATGACCGGGGTGATGGACGAGATCGACACCGACGCCGTGTTCTCCGACATGGTGCTGCGGCTGGCCGCAGGCCTGGAACGCCGCAGCGGAGCCACCGCCGGCTAGGTTGTTGATCGCCGCTTTGACCTGTCCGACCAGCGGCGGGTATTGTTGATGCTCGCGCCTGGCCTCGTACGGCGCCTTCGGTGACGTAAGGCGTGCCGCCGGGCCAATTCGCATGTCCACGATGCAACGGATGACGCTACGGTGTGTTCGAGGCAGGCGCGTGCGACACGCCCGGTCGCGGGGTACTGCGGCGGGGCGTAACTGCAGTACAGAGACTTGAATACAGCAACACAGAAAGCCGGTAGATGCCAACCATTCAGCAGCTCGTCCGCAAGGGGCGCCGCGACAAGATCGGCAAGGTCAAGACCGCGGCCCTCAAGGGCAGCCCGCAGCGCCGTGGCGTGTGCACGCGCGTGTACACCACGACTCCGAAGAAGCCGAACTCGGCGCTTCGGAAGGTGGCTCGCGTCAAGCTGACCAGCCAGGTTGAAGTCACCGCATACATCCCCGGCGAGGGCCACAATCTGCAGGAGCACTCGATGGTGCTGGTGCGTGGCGGCCGGGTGAAGGACCTGCCCGGCGTGCGCTACAAGATCATCCGCGGCTCGCTCGACACGCAGGGGGTCAAGAACCGCAAGCAGGCTCGCAGCCGTTACGGCGCCAAGAAGGAGAAGAGCTGATGCCGCGCAAAGGCCCCGCGCCGAAGCGTCCGCTGGTCAACGACCCGGTCTACGGCTCGCAGCTGGTCACCCAGCTGGTGAACAAGGTTCTCCTGAAAGGGAAGAAATCGCTCGCCGAACGCATTGTTTACGGTGCGCTCGAACAGGCTCGCGAGAAGACCGGCACCGACCCGGTCATCACGCTCAAGCGGGCTCTCGACAACGTCAAGCCGGCTTTGGAGGTGCGTAGCCGCCGCGTCGGTGGTGCCACCTACCAGGTGCCCGTCGAGGTGCGCCCGGACCGGTCCACCACGCTCGCGCTGCGCTGGCTGGTCAGCTTCTCCCGGCAACGTCGGGAGAAGACCATGGTCGAGCGTCTGGCAAACGAGATCTTAGATGCCAGCAACGGCCTCGGGGCTTCCGTCAAGCGGCGTGAGGACACCCACAAGATGGCCGAGGCAAACCGCGCCTTCGCGCATTATCGCTGGTGAGAGTTCCGGCGACGACGCCGGAGACCCGCACCACAGCTAACCAAGCAACCGAAAGAGTGGGAAGACTTCTGTGGCACAGAAGGACGTGCTAACCGACCTGAGCAAGGTCCGCAACTTCGGCATCATGGCGCACATCGATGCCGGCAAGACCACGACTACCGAACGCATCCTGTACTACACCGGCATCAACTACAAGATCGGTGAGGTCCACGACGGCGCCGCCACGATGGACTGGATGGAGCAGGAGCAGGAGCGGGGGATCACCATCACCTCCGCCGCCACCACGACGTTCTGGAAAGACAACCAGCTCAACATCATCGACACGCCCGGCCACGTCGACTTCACCGTCGAGGTGGAGCGCAACCTGCGGGTGCTCGACGGCGCGGTCGCCGTGTTTGACGGCAAGGAAGGTGTCGAGCCGCAGTCCGAGCAGGTGTGGCGCCAGGCCGACAAGTACAACGTCCCGCGGATCTGCTTCGTCAACAAGATGGACAAGATCGGCGCGGACTTCTACTTCTCGGTCAAGACGATGGAGGAGCGGCTCGGCGCCAACGCGGTGCCGATCCAGCTGCCGATCGGCTCGGAGAGCGAGTTCGAGGGCGTCGTCGACCTGGTCGAGATGAACGCCAAGGTCTGGCGCGGCGAGACCAAGCTCGGCGAGAAGTACGACGTCGTCGACATCCCCGCCGAGCTGGCCGAAACGGCCGAGGAGTACCGCAACAAGCTGCTGGAAACCGTCGCCGAGTCCGACGAGCACCTGTTGGAGAAGTACGTCGGCGGCGAGGAGATCACCGTCGAGGAGATCAAGGCCGCGATCCGCAAGCTGACGATCGCCTCCGAGATCTACCCCGTGCTGTGCGGCAGCGCGTTTAAGAACAAGGGCGTCCAGCCGATGCTCGACGCGGTGGTCGACTATCTGCCGTCGCCGCTGGACGTGCCGCCGGCGATCGGTCACGCACCCGGTCACGAGGACGAGGAAGTCGTTCGACACGCCACGACCGGGGAGCCGTTCTCGGCGCTGGCGTTCAAGATCGCGACGCACCCGTTCTTCGGCAAGCTGACCTACATCCGGGTGTACTCGGGCACCGTGGACTCCGGCAGCCAGGTCATCAACGCCACCAAGGGCAAGAAGGAGCGGCTGGGCAAGCTGTTCCAGATGCACTCCAACAAGGAGAACCCCGTCGAGCGGGCCAGCGCCGGCCACATCTACGCGGTGATCGGCCTAAAGGACACCACCACCGGCGACACCTTGAGCGACCCCAACCAGCAGGTCGTACTGGAGTCGATGACCTTCCCCGACCCGGTGATCGAGGTGGCCATCGAACCCAAGACCAAGAGCGACCAGGAGAAGCTGTCCGCGTCGATCCAGAAGCTGGCCGAGGAGGACCCGACCTTCAAGGTGCACCTGGACCAGGAGACCGGTCAGACGGTGATCGGCGGCATGGGCGAGCTGCACCTGGACATCCTGGTCGACCGGATGCGCCGCGAATTCAAGGTCGAGGCCAACGTCGGTAAGCCGCAGGTGGCGTACAAGGAGACCATCCGCCGCAAGGTCGAGAACGTCGAGTACACCCACAAGAAGCAGACCGGCGGCTCGGGCCAATTCGCCAAGGTCATCATCACCGTCGAGCCGTTCACCGGCGAGGACGGCGCCACCTACGAGTTCGAGAACAAGGTCACCGGTGGCCGGGTGCCCCGCGAGTACATCCCGTCGGTGGACGCCGGCGCCCAGGACGCCATGCAGTACGGCGTGCTGGCCGGCTACCCGCTGGTGAACTTGAAGGTCACGCTGCAAGACGGCGCGTTCCACGAGGTGGACTCGTCGGAAATGGCGTTCAAGATCGCCGGTTCGCAGGCACTGAAAAAGGCTGCCGGACAAGCGCAGCCGGTGATCCTGGAACCGATCATGGCCGTCGAGGTCACCACGCCCGAGGACTACATGGGCGACGTGATCGGCGACCTGAACTCCCGCCGTGGTCAAATCCAGGCCATGGAGGAGCGCGGCGGTGCACGTGTCGTCAAGGCGCACGTGCCGCTGTCGGAGATGTTCGGCTACGTCGGCGACCTGCGGTCGAAGACTCAAGGCCGGGCGAACTACTCCATGGTGTTCGACTCCTACGCCGAAGTGCCGGCGAACGTGTCGAAGGAGATCATCGCGAAGGCGACGGGCGAGTGATCTCGCCCGGGGAGTAACCTTGCCCGGTCACTACCGGGGCACAACTGAAACCATCAACACTGCTTTTTTAAGCACCAACAAGTCCAGGAGGACACAGAAGTGGCGAAGGCGAAGTTCGAGCGGACGAAGCCGCACGTCAACATCGGGACCATCGGTCACGTTGACCACGGCAAGACCACGCTGACCGCGGCTATTACCAAGGTCCTGCACGACAAGTACCCGGAGTTGAACGAGTCGCGCGCATTCGACCAGATCGACAATGCGCCCGAGGAGCGTCAGCGCGGTATCACCATCAACATCTCCCACGTGGAGTACCAGACCGAGAAGCGTCACTACGCGCACGTCGACGCCCCGGGCCACGCCGACTACATCAAGAACATGATCACCGGCGCCGCCCAGATGGACGGCGCGATCCTGGTGGTCGCCGCCACGGACGGCCCGATGCCGCAGACTCGCGAGCACGTGCTGCTGGCTCGCCAGGTCGGGGTGCCCTACATCCTGGTCGCTCTGAACAAGGCCGACATGGTCGACGACGAGGAGCTGCTCGAGCTCGTCGAGATGGAGGTCCGCGAGCTGCTGGCCGCCCAGGAGTTCGACGAGGACGCCCCGGTGGTCAAGGTATCGGCGCTGAAGGCCCTCGAGGGCGACCCGAAGTGGGTCGAGGGCATCGAGGAGCTGATGAACGCCGTCGACGAGTCGATTCCGGACCCGGTCCGCGACACCGACAAGCCGTTCCTGATGCCCGTCGAGGACGTGTTCACGATTACCGGTCGCGGCACCGTCGTCACCGGCCGTGTCGAGCGTGGCGTGATCAACGTGAACGAGGAAGTCGAGATCGTCGGCATCCGCCCGGAGACAACCAAGACCACGGTCACCGGTGTGGAGATGTTCCGCAAGCTGCTCGACCAGGGCCAGGCTGGCGACAACGTCGGGCTGCTGCTGCGCGGTGTCAAGCGTGAGGACGTGGAGCGTGGCCAGGTGGTCACGAAGCCCGGCACCACCACGCCGCACACCGAGTTCGAGGGTCAGGTCTACATCTTGAGCAAGGACGAGGGCGGCCGGCACACGCCGTTCTTCAACAACTACCGTCCGCAGTTCTACTTCCGCACCACCGACGTGACCGGTGTGGTGACGCTGCCGGAGGGCACCGAGATGGTGATGCCCGGCGACAACACCGACATCTCGGTGAAGCTGATCCAGCCCGTCGCGATGGACGAGGGTCTGCGGTTCGCCATCCGCGAGGGTGGCCGTACCGTGGGCGCCGGCCGGGTGACCAAGATCGTCAAGTAGTTTCTGTAGCAACGTAAAGCCTCCGAAATCGCGAGATTTCGGGGGCTTTTACGTCTGATCGGCACGCGGTAGCGCTACCCCCACGCAATGTTGTGGCGCTACCTGAAATCCCAAGATCCTGCAAATCCTCAAGGCCAACGGCGTTCCGGTGAACCGGATGGTCGACGTGCGGTCCAACCCGGCGCTTCGTCAGCAGATTCAGGCGGTGGTGCGCCACGCGGCAAGCCAGGCCGCCCAACCCGCAGCAGCCGTCGCACCGGCCGCGGGGCCATTGGACACCGCGCCGGAACCGTCGATCGGCGAACGCTTGCAGGAGTTGGAGCGGCTGCACCAGTCGGGTGCGGTGACCGACGAGGAGTATGCCAGCAAACGAGCCCAGATCATCGCCGAAATCGGAGCGCGGCAGCGGATCGGCCCCACTAGAACACGTTTCAGTTTGGCTGCTAGCCTGGTCGGCAGTCAGTGGAAGGGATGTCGTTGTCAGCTACGTTGCACGGCCGGGTGGCATTCGTCACCGGCGCCGCCCGCGGTCAGGGACGCTCGCACGCAGTCCGGCTGGCGCGCGAGGGCGCCGACATCATCGCCGTGGACATCTGTGCACCGGTGTCCGACAGCATCACCTACCCGGCGGCCACCACGGAGGACCTTGTCGAGACCGTCCGCGCGGTGGAGGCCGAAGGGCGCAAGGTGCTGGCGCGCCAAATCGACATTCGTGACGACGCCGCGCTGCGCCAACTGGTGGCCGACGGCGTCGAGCAATTCGGTCGTCTGGACATCTTGGTCGCCAATGCCGGTGTGCTGAGCTGGGGCCGCGTTTGGGAACTGACCGACGACCAGTGGGACACCGTCATCGGCGTCAACCTGACGGGCACCTGGCGTACCATCCGCGCGGTGGTGCCGGCGATGATCGAGGCCGGCAACGGCGGCTCGATCGTGGTGGTCAGCTCGTCGGCCGGGCTGAAGGCCACACCCGGCAACGGGCACTACGCGGCGTCGAAGTACGGGCTCGTCGGGCTGGCCAATACGTTGGCCTTGGAGCTCGGCGAATTCGGTATCCGGGTCAACTCGATCCACCCGTATTCGGTGGACACCCCGATGATCGAGCCGGAAGCGATGACGCAGATTTTCGCCAGGCATCCGCATTACATCCATAGCTTTGCGCCAATGCCGTTGCAGCCCAACGGATTTATGACGGCCGACGAGGTATCCGATGTGGTGGTCTGGCTGGCCGGCGACGGTTCGGGCACACTGTCGGGTGCGCAGATTCCCGTCGACAAGGGCGTGCTGAAGTACTGACAGTCGTCGGTCGCTAGTCGCAAGCCAGTTGCAGGCGTTCGAGGCGGCGCACCAGAAGGCTCGGCAGCCACCGCCCGGTTTGGGCCGCCTCGATATTCGAGGTGCGTTGCAGGAGCTGACCAAGCACGATGCGTGCTTCCAGCCGGGCGAGTGCAGCGCCGACGCAGAAGTGTGCGCCCTTGCCGAAGGAGATGTGCCCCTTCCCGCCGAGACGGTCGAGCCGAAATTCGTCGGGGCTCTCGAAATGCGACGGATCGCGATTGGCCGCCCCCCACAGCAGCAGTAGGCGCGAACCCCCTGGGACGTCAACACCGCACAATGCGGTGTCGCGGACGACGTGGCGGTAATGCCCCCGGAACGGGGGTTCGTAGCGCAATACTTCCTCGAGAAACGTGCCGAGCAGCTCCGGTTGGTCGCGCACCTGCTGCTGGATATCCGGCCGGGTCGCCAAAACCCAAGCCGCGGAGCCGATTAACGAGGCGGTGGATTCACCTCCGGCGCTGAACAGCGTCACCATCATCGCCAAAGCCGTCAACTCGGCCAATTCGCCCGAGGCGCACGCCGTGGCCAGGTCACCGAGCAGATTGTCGCGAGGGTCGGCTGCAGCTTGGTGGAACTGTTCGGTGATGTAGCCGCCGAGTTCCATCACTGCAATGCCTGCGGCGGTGAGTTGTTCGGAGTTGACGAGTCCTTCAACGACCTGGGTTGCGGCATATCCCCATCGGACGAGCCTGTCGACGTCCTCGTCGGGAACTCCGATGATCCGTCCGACAATCATCATCGGGAGCCGATTCGCCACGGCGCCCATCCACTCGATACGTCCGTCGCGCCAGTTGGCGTTCCACAACTGATCGGCAGTTGCAGCGATGAACGGCTCGAAGGCGCGAATGCGTTTCGCTGCCAGTTGTGGTGTCAGCATCTTTCGATGGACGGCATGCGCAGGATCGTCGGCGGTGGCCAGCGCTTGAGTCGGTCCGCCGAGTTCTCCCACCGGGAAAGCGGCCACGGTTCCGTCGGGCTGATAGATCATCGTCGCGGTCAGGTTTGAGGAGAAATCGTCCGGCCGCGCAATGACATCGTTGACGGCGTCCCAACTGCACACCGCGTAGAAGCCGGAATCGCCGATCTGGTGCACCGGCCCTGCCGCAAGCATGCGTTCGTATAGCGGGTAGGGATCCTGCACGAATCGATCGTGGAATAGCTCGATGCCCAGGTGGGCGTCCAGCGACGTCATGTCTTCAAACCTCAGCGAGGCGACCTGCGGCGTCAAGCGGTTCGGGCGAAGTTGAAATCGCCGGTGGCCGCTGACGACGGCCGTTGTCTCAGGAGGTGCTCCTGTTTAGCACGAACTGTGAAACGCAGACTCTTTTCCGTCTCAAATTTGAGAAGATGAACCTTCCGGGTGTGAGGGGGCTTATATCGATGGTTCGAGAGGATTGGGTCGTCGGTGGCGATCGCCGCCACGCTGCCGCGGACCGCATCTACGCCGCGGCCACGGAACTTATTGTCCGCAAAGGGCTGGACGCTTTCGACATCGATACTTTGGCCGCCCGCGTCCACTGTTCTCGCGCCACGATCTATCGCTATGCGGGTGGGAAAGCCCAAATCCGCGACGCCGTTCTGATGCGCATGGCTGCTCGCATTGTCGACACTGTTCGGCGCGCCGTAGATGGGCTAAGCGGGTCGGAACGCATGATCACTGCGATCACCGTGGCACTGGAAGAGATCAGGTCGGATCCGATGCGCCGCCTGATGCTTGACTCGACCACCGCAGCCGATTTGGGGGATTTGCATTCGTCGCCGGTGCTGGCCCGTCTCGCCGCCGATCTCACCGGCATCACCGATGACGACTCCCAGGCCGCGCAGTGGATCGTGCGGGTGGTCATGTCGCTGGCGTACTGGCCAATCGGCGACAGCCGTCGCGAAGAGGAAATGCTGAGGCGTTTCGTTACACCCGCGTTCAACTAGTCAAGGCCATTTTGCGCGGAAGGCGGGGTGGCGCACCATTGGCCGCCGCGATCGTGTATGAACTCCACGTGGGGAATAGCGAAAGAGGCATCGTGATCGTCGGCGGGGGGCTCGCCGCGGCGCGGACCGCTGAACAACTGCGACGCGCGGACTACGCCGGCCCTCTGACCATCGTCAGCGACGAGGTGCATCTGCCCTACGACCGGCCGCCGCTCTCCAAAGAGGTGCTGCGCAGCGAGGTCGACGACGTCACCCTCAAACCGCGAGAGTTCTACGACGAGAACAACATCACGCTGCGACTGGGTTCGGCCGCCACCAGCCTTGACACTGCCGCGCAAACGGTGACGCTCGACGACGGAACGGTGCTCGGCTACGACGAGCTCGTCATCGCGACCGGCCTGGTGCCGCGGCGCATTCCGGCTTTCCCCGACCTCGAGGGCATCCGGGTCTTGCGTTCGTTCGACGAAAGTCTCGCGCTGCGCAGGCACGCATCGGCCGCGCAACGTGCCGTCGTCGTCGGCGCCGGTTTCATCGGCTGTGAGGTGGCGGCCAGCCTGCGGGGCCTGGGCGTGGAGGTGGTGCTGGTCGAGCCGCAGCCCGCGCCGCTGGCCGCCGTGCTCGGCGCGCAGATCGGCGAGCTGGTGGCGCGGCTGCACCGCGCCGAGGGCGTCGACGTGCGCACCGAGGCCGGTGTGGCGGAGGTCCGAGGCCAGGGACATGTCGACAGCGTGGTGTTGACCGACGGCGCCGAGGTGAGCGCTGATTTGGTGGTCGTCGGGATCGGGTCGCGGCCGGCCACCGATTGGCTGGACGGCAGTGGGATCAAGGTGGACAACGGTGTGCTGTGCGACGCGGCCGGACGCACCAGCGTGCCCAACGTGTGGGCGCTCGGTGATGTCGCCTCGTGGCGCAACCCGGTGGGACATCAAGTGCGGGTTGAGCATTGGAGCAACGTCGCCGAACAGGCCCGGGTGGTGGTGCCGGCGATGCTGGGCCGGGAAACGCCGTCAAATGTTGTCGTCCCGTACTTTTGGAGCGACCAGTACGACGTCAAGATTCAGTGCCTGGGCGAGCCGCACGCCACCGACATTGTGCACCTCGTCGAGGACGACGGCCGTCGGTTCCTGGCTTACTACGAGCGCGACGGCGTGGTGGTCGGCGTGGTCGGCGGCGGCATGCCCGCCAAGGTGATGAAGACCCGCGCCAAAATAGCTGCCGGAGCACCGATCTCGGACGTACTGGAGTAACGGCTCGCGCTAGAACTGACCAAGGTAGAAACGGGCGCCATGATCGTCGGCGCATTCGGCAGTAATCCCGTACGGCCGCCGGGCGGGTGCCTGTAACACAATGCCGCCGGCTTCGCGGACCCGCGTGACCGCGGCGTTGATGTCGGCCACCGCCCACATCGGCACCGTTGTTGCGCGTGCGCTGCCGCCGGCGACACCGGCCATTGGATGCGTCGACACCACCTGCCAGCCGTCCTCGACATGGCCGGGCTCGAAGGTCCAGTGCAGTATCCGGCCGTAGAACTCGCGAAAGCCCGCCGAATCCGGAACTTGGTACGTGACGTACGACAGCTCGCCCGGACCGGAACCGTTGAGCGCGGGGCGTTTCGGGTCGCCCGCAGGTTGGTAGACCGCGAACGCGACGCCCTGCGGGTCGGTGGCGTCGAGAATCGGGCCATAGTCAGACTGCCGGACTTCGCCCGCCGTTCCGCCCGCCGCGGCGATCGCTTCGCGGGTGGCATGCAGATCGGTGACGGCGTAGCAGCAGAACAACGTAGGTTCGCCGTCGACACCGAAAATCCCCGTCGGCAGTTCGGTATTCGTCACGCGGTGCGAGGCCGGGTCGTAGGTCCAGCCGAGCACGTGCCGGTAGAAGGCCGCTGCCCGTTCGGGGTCAGGGGCCCACACCGAGACATACCCAATGTCGCCGTGCTGGATTCGGGCGTCCGCAGTGCTCGTCGGCCCGCTGAGCATCCAGCGGTGACCGAACGGGTCGATAATGGTCGCGTTGCGTGCGCCGTAGTTTTCGTACGGTTCTCGTTCGACGAATGCGCCGCGTTCACGGGCCCGCTGCAACGCCGCGTCGGCGTCGGCGACATGCAGCATCAGGCTCACCGAAACGGCCCCGGCCACAGGGGCTTTGAGTCCCATCTCCGGGTATTCGTCGGCGAGATACAGCACGCCACCGGCGATTGCGAGCTCGGCGTGCCCAATCCGCCCGTCGGCCATGATGATTGGATCTCCTACCAGGACCGCGCCCAGTGCGCCGACGTACCAGTCGATAGCCTGCCGCGCGTCGGCGACGAACAAATACGGCACCGCTGCGGCCCGGGGTGCGGCCGAAGTCGTGGCCGTGGAGGGTTCGGTCAGTTCGGAAATCACCGCGGCAGTGCCACTCATCGCAACTCCTTCGGTTCCAGTGGGCAGGGAAAGTGCCGATTCCAGGCGCCGACGCAGCCGCGCGGCGAATGCCGGATCGGGCTGCACCGGAAGGTCATCGGCGCGCAGCACGCGCAGTGGGTCACGACGGTCGCGCGGAATCATGACGCGCCTCCTTCCGGGTAGTGCTGTTTGAACGCCCGCCGTGCACGGACCAAGAGCGCCTCGGTGGCATGCACGGTGCGCCCGATCAGCTCGGCGCACTCGGGTACCGAGCAGTCGTCCATGTACCGCAACGCCAGCACGGTGCGGTGCGGCTCGGACAACCGCGCCAGCACGCTTTCGGCGACGATGCGATCCAACTCGGCCTCCCAGTCGTCGCCTGGGTCGATCGGCTCGGGCAAGTCGGCGACCGGCAAGTCGTGTCGCCGCCGGCAGTGGTCGGCGAGTTTGTGCCGTGCCACACCGAGCAGCCACGGCACCGCGATCGGTGGCGGCTCGGATTTGCGGGCGGCGTCCATCGCCGCCAGAAAGGTCTCCGACGTCAGGTCTTCGGCCGTCCCGCGATCACCGCAGCGCCGGACGAAGTATCCGTACACAATCGGCAGTGCGTCGTCGTAGAGTGCCAGCAGCGCGCGCGGAGCGTCGTTCCGGTCCGATTCGGCGCTCACACCTCTATCGTCGTGGTGGCGTGCCCAACTCCGACGCGCTTGCGTGGAAAATTTTGCGCCGGCACGCTATTCCCAGGTCACCGGCGGGCCGTGCGGCGAGCACGCGGCCAGGACTTCGTCGGCACCGCCGGGCCAACTGCGGGCACAGACGAGGAACTCGACCGGGGAATCGGGTGTTCGCCGTCGTGGCTCCAACGTGAGATGCACGAACGGCGACGCGGCGGTCGCCCGCTCCGCCAGAGTGTCGATTGCGTTTGTCGTGGCTTGCTGTTCGTCGCGGAAAAGGTACTGCCACATGATGGAGTGCCACAGCACGGTGACCGCGCCGTGCGCAACGGTGAGCTCGGCGACGGCGTCGGCGGCCCCGCTGCGCAACAGCGGCGCGGAAACCCGTCGGGCGACGCTGATCGCGCCGCGCAACCGGTCCAGCCTGACCGTCATGTCCGGCCAGACGTAGCTCAGCAGCGTCAGCTCCCCGTCGCGGCTGGTGGCGTCGACGGGCGCGATGTCGTAGCCGCGCCGTTCGACGATCTGCAGGTCCGCAGCCGGCGGTAGCCGGCCACGCCAGGCGTCGTCGATGGTCACCGGTGAGTCGGCCGGACCCCACTCGCCGCCGGCATAGCGGTAGCGGTAATGGTCTGCTCGCAGGTTCAGCCCGGCGCTGCATCCGATCTCGAAAAGCCTTATCGGCAAACCGAATCGGCGACTCAGAATCAGCAGTGCGCCGATCAGCGCCGCGGACCTGCCCACCTCGTTCGTCTGTGGCGGCTGATCGAGCGCGGTGCGCAGCATGTCGGCCCGCTCAACAACGACGCGAGTGATCTCCGGCCACGCGGCCCCGGCGTCCCAGCGACCACCGGTGCTCGGATACCAGCGGCGCAACTTCGGCGCGCGCCCGTCGAGCACCAGTCTGTGCAATCCGCCGAGCAGTCGCAGCGGCACCGCCTCACGCACCGGATCGTGTTCGTGGCCGGCCAGGATTCCCGCGAACACGCCACCGGCGTCGACGTCGGCCGCCACCCGATCGAGCAGCTCGCCGTACATCGCGGAGCCCAGCTCCGCGCACGCCTGCGACTGCATTCGCAGAGACCGCAGCAACCGGGTGCTCACCGGTCCAGTTGGTCCAGCCCGGCGCCGACGACGTCGAACGCGTCCCCGAGCGCCTGCGGCAACGAGACGGATTCGTCGTCGAGCCAATGCTCGTAGGCACTCAACGCCACCCCGAGCATCATCCATGCGACGGTCTGGGGAAGCAGGTCGGCGGCGTTGGCACCGGAGCGGCGCGCGACGAACTCGGCGATGACGGCGCGCCAGCCGGCATACATCGTCATCGAATACGCTTGCAGCTCAGCGGTTTGCAAGATCACCCGCATGCGCTGCCGGTGCCGGGCCGTCTCCGATTCGTCGAAGGTGTTGAACGCCAAGAGTGCTGAACGCAATGCCTCGCCGAGCGGCACGTCCGGGTCGACCTGGTCGAGCAGTTCGCGCAGGTGTTGTAGATGGGCGTCGAAATCCCCCCACGGGATTGCGTTCTTGGAGGCGTAGTAGCGGAACAGGGTTCGGCGGGCGATGCCGGCGGCCTGCGCGACGTCGTCGACGCTGACCTCGGCGAAACCGCGGGCAGCGAACAAGCCGAGGGCAACATCGGTGATGTGGTGCGGCGTCGTCGAGCGGCGCCGGCCCACTCGCGACTGAGTCAGCATGACCCGCCCTTCCATTTCGGCACTCGATGCCATATTCTGACCAAGATTGTCGAACCCCTGACGACGAAAGGCAAGTTTATGGAGCCGAACCAGCAGATCGACAGCGACACCGAGCTGGTCACCGAGACCCTGGTGGAAGAGGTGTCCATCGACGGGATGTGCGGGGTCTACTGACCGTGCCCGGCCCGCCGGGCGGGTTCAATCCCGACGCCGGCTGGCGGTTGCACCCGCAAGTGGCAGTGCGCCCGGAGTCGTTCGGCGCACTGCTCTATCACTTCGGCACCCGCAAGCTGTCGTTCCTGAAGAACCGCACCATCCTGGCAGTCGTGCAGTCGCTGGCCGATCACACCGACGTCCGGGCCGCCTGCCGCGCCGCGGGTGTCGCCGACGGCGAAGAGCGCCCATATCTGCGTGCGTTGCGTGTGCTTGCCGACTCGAACATGCTGGTGCGCAAGGAGAATCAATGACCTCGGTAGTTCCGCGGCTGATCGAGCAGTTCGAGCATGGCCTCGACGCACCCATCTGCCTGACCTGGGAGTTGACTTACGCCTGCAACCTGGCGTGCGTGCACTGCCTGTCGTCGTCGGGCAAACGCGATCCGCGCGAGTTGTCCACCCGGCAGTGCAAGGACATCATCGACGAGCTGGAACGCATGCAGGTGTTCTACGTCAACATCGGTGGCGGGGAACCCACTGTGCGGCCGGACTTTTGGGAGCTGGTCGACTACGCCACCGCACACCATGTCGGTGTCAAGTTCTCCACCAACGGGGTCCGGATCACGCCCGAGGTGGCCGCGCGGCTGGCCGCCAGCGACTACGTCGACGTGCAGATCTCCCTCGACGGGGCCACCGCGGAGGTCAACGACGCCGTGCGGGGCCCCGGGTCGTACGCGATGGCCATCCGCGCGCTGGAGAACCTGGCCGCCGCCGGCTTCAGCGACGCCAAGATCTCGGTGGTGGTCACCCGTCACAACGTTGACCAGCTTGACGAATTCGCCGCGCTGGCAAGCCGTTACAGCGCGACGCTGCGCATCACCCGGCTGCGTCCGTCGGGTCGCGGCGCCGATGTGTGGGACGAGCTGCACCCGACCGCCGACCAGCAGGTGCGGCTGTACGAGTGGCTGGTCGCCAAGGGCGAGGGGGTGCTGACCGGCGACTCGTTCTTCCACCTGTCGGCGCTCGGCGAACCCGGCGCACTGGCCGGCCTCAACATGTGCGGGGCGGGCCGGGTGGTCTGCCTGATCGACCCGGTCGGCGACGTCTACGCCTGCCCCTTCGCCATCCATGACCGTTTCCTCGCCGGAAACGTTTTGTCCGACGGCGGATTTGACAACGTCTGGAAGAATGCACCGCTGTTCCGTGAGCTCCGCGAACCACAGTCCGCCGGCGCCTGCGGAAGCTGCGGGCATTACGACAGCTGCCGCGGCGGCTGCATGGCGGCGAAGTTCTTCACCGGTCTGCCGCTGGACGGGCCCGATCCGGAATGCGTGCAGGGCCACGGCGCGCCGGCGCTGGCCCGCGAACGCGACAAACCCCGCCCGGCCGGCGACCACTCCCGCGGCGCGCCGGTGCCGCTGACCCTGTCCACGCGCCCGCCGCGACGCATCTGCAACGAAAGCCCGGTGTAGTCGATGGCACGGGACATCTGGTTCGAGACGGTCGCCGTCGCTCAGCAGCGCGCCAAGCGCCGGCTGCCGAAGTCGGTGTACGCCGCGCTGGTCGCCGCCAGCGAAAAGGGCATCACCGTCGCCGACAACGTCGAGGCGTTCAGCGAGCTGGGTTTCGCGCCGCATGTGGTGGGTGCGGTCGAGAAACGTGAACTGGCGACCACCGTTATGGGACAAGACATCTCGCTGCCGGTGATCATCTCGCCCACCGGCGTGCAGGCCGTACACCCGCACGGCGAAGTAGCTGTCGCCAGGGCGGCGGCCGCGCGTGGCACGGCGATGGGATTGTCGTCGTTTGCCAGCAAGCCGATCGAGGACGTCATCGCCGCCAACCCCAAGCTGTTCTTCCAGGTGTATTGGCTCGGCGGGCGAGACGCGATCGCGGAGCGCGTCGAGCGGGCCCGTGCGGCCGGCGCCGTCGGCCTGATCGTCACCACCGACTGGACCTTCTCGCACGGTCGGGACTGGGGCAGCCCCAAGATCCCCGAGCGGATGAACCTGGCAACCATCCTGCGGCTGTCCCCGCAGGCCGTCACCCGCCCGGGCTGGCTGTGGCAGTGGGGCAAGACGCTGCGTCCGCCGAACCTGCAGGTGCCCAACCAAGCGCGTAAGGGCGAGCCCGGTCCACCGTTCTTCGCCGCGTACGGCGAATGGATGGGCACCCCACCACCGACCTGGGACGACATCGCCTGGCTGCGTGAACTGTGGGGCGGACCGTTCATGCTCAAGGGCGTGATGCGGGTTGACGACGCGAAAAGGGCTGTGGATGCTGGTGTTTCGGCGATCTCGGTGTCCAACCACGGCGGCAACAACCTGGACGGAACTCCGGCGGCTATCCGTGCACTGCCGGCGGTTGCGGACGCGGTCGGTGATCAGATCGAGGTGTTGCTGGACGGCGGCATCCGGCGCGGCAGCGACGTCGTCAAGGCGCTGGCGCTGGGCGCGCGTGCGGTGATGATCGGCCGCGCCTACCTGTGGGGCCTGGCCGCGGCCGGACAACCCGGGGTCGAGAACGTGCTCGACATCCTTCGCGCCGGCATCGACTGCGCGCTGATGGGGCTCGGTCATGGCTCCGTGCATGACCTCAACGCCGACGACATCGTGGTCCCGCCGGAGTTTGCCCGAGCGCTCGGAGTGCCCGCCGCGGGCGGGGTCTGACGGTGCCGGGACGACGCCGTCGAGAAGTCTGATACTCGCGTGGCAGGCGGGGCTGTGGTGACCGGTCGGGACAAATCGATCGAGAACCCTGGAAAAAATTCGTCGAGTCACCCAACAACCGATGCACGCCAGGTGAATTCGTCCTACCATCGGCGAGTGGCCGTCCTCGGCGAACTTGGCAGCTTGACGTCGAACCAGCTGCAAGGCATGTCGGCGGCGCTGATGATCCCGGTCGGATCCACCGAACAGCACGGGCCGCACTTGCCGCTGGACACCGACACGCGGATCGCCCGCGCGGTCGCCCGCGCGCTCGCCACTCGCCTGCTCGAAGCATCCGATCGGCTGCAGTGGCTGGTGGCACCGGCCATCGGCTACGGCGACAGCGGCGAACACCAGAGCTTCCCCGGAACGCTTTCCATCGGCACCGACGCGCTGGCAACGCTGCTCGTCGAGTTCGGCAGGTCGGCGACCTGCTGGGCGCAGCGGCTGGTCTTCGTCAACGGCCACGGCGGCAACATCGCCGCTCTGAGCCGCGCGGTGCGGCTACTGCGATCCGAAGGACGCGACGCCGCCTGGTGCGCGTGCACGGCCAGTGGCGCCGACGCGCATGCCGGGCACACCGAAACATCGGTATTGCTGCATATTTCGCCGGCTGACGTGCTCTGCGACCGGTGGTGTGCGGGAAACGGCGCGCCGCTGGCCGACCTGCTACCGTCGATGCGACGTGGGGGAGTCGCGGCGGTCAGCGAGGTGGGCGTGTTGGGGGATCCGACGACGGCGACCACGGCCGAGGGGGAGCGGATCTTCACCGAGATGGTCGAGAGTTGCGTGCGCCGGGTCGCGCACTGGGCGCCGGGCGCCGACGGGATGCTGACATGACCCAGACCCGGTTGCCGGACGGGTTTGCTGTACAGGTCGACAGGCGTGTGCGCGTGCTCGGCCATGGCTCGGCTCTGCTGGGCGGGTCTCCCACCCGGCTGCTGCGATTGGCGCCGGCCGCGCAGGACATGCTGGCCGACGGCCGGTTGAAGGTCCACGACGCGGTCAGCGCCGAGCTGGCGCGCACCCTGCTGGACGCCACGGTGGCCCATCCCCGGCCGGCCGGCGGTCCGTCGCACCGCGACGTAACCGTGGTAATTCCTGTGCGGGACAACGTATCTGGCTTGCGACGCTTGCTGGCGTCGCTCCGCGGCCTGCGTGTCATCGTCGTCGACGACGGCTCGGCCCAGCCGATCCAGCGGGACGACTTCGCCGACGCGCACTGTGACATCGAGGTGCTGCGGCACCCGGTGAGCAAAGGACCCGCCGCGGCGCGCAACACCGGGCTGGCCGCCTGCACCACCGACTTCGTCGCATTCCTGGACTCCGACGTGGTCCCGCGCCGCGGCTGGCTGGAAGCGCTGCTGGGCCACTTCTGCGACCCCACCGTCGCGCTGGTTGCCCCGCGCATCATCGGCCTGGCCCAAAGTGACCATCTGGTGGCCCGCTACGAGGCAGTGCGTTCATCGCTGGATCTGGGTCAGCACGAGGCGCCCGTCGTCCCGTACACGAATGTCGCGTACGTTCCCAGTGCGGCGATCATCTGTCGGCGTGCCACGCTGCGCGAGGTCGGCGGGTTCGACGAAAGTCTGCACTCCGGTGAGGATGTCGACCTCTGCTGGCGGCTCGTGGAAGCCGGTGCACGGCTGCGGTACGAACCAATTGCGTTGGTGGCACACGATCATCGCACCGACTTGCGGGATTGGATTGCGCGCAAAGCGTTTTACGGCGGGTCCGCCGCGCCGCTGTCGGCGCGCCACCCGGACAAGACCGCGCCGTTGGTCATCTCCGGCTGGGCGCTGGCGGCCTGGATCCTGATGACGGTCGGCTCGGGATTGGGGTATTTGGCGTCGTTGCTGATCGCCGCGGTGACCGGTCGCAAGATCGCCAAGACCCTGGAGGGCCCCGACACCCAGGTCTGGGATGTGCTGGCGGTGGCCACCCGCGGCCTCTGGTCGGCGGCGCTGCAACTGGCCTCGGCGATCTGCCGCCACTACTGGCCCGTCGCGCTGCTCGCCGCCATCATGTCCCGGTACTGCCGCCGTGTTGTGGTGATCGCCGCCATCGTCGACGGCGTGGTGGACTGGCTCCGCCGCAGAGGGGCCAGCGACGACGACGCCAAACCGATCGGCCTGCTGACCTACCTACTGCTCAAACGCGTCGACGACCTGGCATACGGAATCGGATTGTGGTGCGGAGTCGTGCGGGAACGCAATATCGGACCGCTCAAGCCTCAGATCCGGGTCTGATTCCCAGTTGACCGCGGCCACCCTGCACAGCGATGTGCTGATCATCGGCGCGGGAAGTGCTGGATCGGTTGTGGCCGAGCGGCTTTCCGCCGACCCTCACCGCGTGGTGACCGTCCTGGAGGGCGGCATCGGGCTGGGCGATCCCGCGCTACTGGCTCAGACCGCCAACGGGCTGCAGCTGCCGATCGGCGCGGCCAGCCCGCTGGTGCTGCGGTACCAGACTCAGCTCACCGAGCATCCGCCACGCCAGATTCCGATCATGCGGGGCGCGACCATCGGCGGGTCCGGCGCCGTCAACGGCGGCTACTTCTGCCGTGGGCTGCCTCGCGACTTCGACGGCTACCAGCTGCCCGGTTGGGGATGGCGGGACGTCATCGACCACTTCCGGGCCATCGAAACCGACCTGGATTTCGCCGGGCCGGTCCACGGCGACGGCGGCCCCATCGCAGTGCGGCGCACCACCGAAATCGTCGGCAGCACCGCAGCTTTCGTCTCTGCAGCGGAGCGCGCGGGATTCGACTGGATCGACGACCTCAACGACCCACACGCGGCGGCGGGCGTGGGGGCAGTGCCGCTGAACATCGTCGACGGCGTGCGCACCAGCGCGGGCGCGGGTTATCTGATGCCCGCGCTGCAGCGGCGCAACCTGACGCTGCTGACGCAAACGCGGGCGATGCGTCTGCGGCTTTCCGGCAACCGCGCGGCCGGGGTGGACGCGGTCGGTCCCGGTGGCCCACTCACGGTGACAGCGGATCGGATCGTGTTGTGCGCCGGCGCAATCGAGTCGGCGCACCTGCTGATGCTCTCCGGGATCGGCGAGGAAAGCGTGCTGCGGGCCGCCGGAATCGACGTGGTGACGCCGTTGCCGGTCGGGATGGGGTGCAGCGATCACCCGGAATGGGTGTTGCCGACGAACTGGGCGGTCGCGGCCAGCAGGCCGGCGCTGGAGGTAGTGCTCAGCACGCCCGATGGCCTCGAGATACGGCCCTACACCGGTGGTTTCGTTGCGATGGTCGGAGATGGTACGGCAGGCCATCCGGATTGGCCGCACATCGGGGTGGCGCTGATGCAGCCGCGAGCGCGTGGACGCGTCACGTTGGTCTCCGCCGACCCTCGGGTTCCGCCGCGGATCGAGCACCGCTACGACAGCGAACCCGCCGACGTCGCCGCGCTGCAGCGCGGGTGCGGATTGGCCCGCGAATTAGCCGCGAGCGCAACGCAAGTCGGTGAACCGGCGTGGTCGACGTCGCAGCACTTGTGCGGCAGCGCCCCGATGGGCGCTGAAGACGATCCGCGGGCCGTCGTCGATCACCGCTGTCAAGTGCACGGCGTCGACGGGCTGTGGGTGATCGACGGGTCGGTGCTGCCTGTGATCACCAGTCGCGGCCCGCACGCCAGCATCGTCATGCTCGGCCACCGGGCCGCCGAATTCGTCGAGTGAGTTGGCGGACGGGGCGCAGTTGCTGTCCATCGCGGCCCGGCGCCCACGCGCCGATTAGCGCGGCTGCCACGGCGATGACAATTGCCAGCACCAGAAACGAGGAGTCCATGGCCCGCGCGAAGGCGTCGCGGCTGATATCGGCGAGTTGCTCGCCTCGCGGCCCAAGGGTTTTGGAAACCTCCAGCGCCTGAGCCAGTGAATGGGCGGCCGGACCGCGCAGCGGTTCGGGAAACGCCTGCAGATGCGGCGCGACGAGGTGGCTGTAGCGTGTGGCGAGTATCGAGCCGGCCAGGGCGATCCCGACTGCCGCGCCGATCTCGCGGGTGGCGTCGTTGACCGCCGATGCGACGCCTTGCTTCTCGTCGGGAACCGCCGCCATGATGGCCGATGTTGTCGGCGCCGTGCACAAACCGATCCCGCTGCTGATCACAAACAACGGCCCAACCATGTCCAGATATGGCGAATTGACCTCGAGCGCACGGACCCAGAGAAATCCGGTGGCGATCAGCAGCAGGCCGATGAACACCACGACCCGCAGACCGAGCCGTGGAACATACCATTGGGACAGCACGGAAAAGGTCAGCATCGGGAGCATCAGCGGACTGAACGCCAATGCGGTCTGGATGGGGCTGTAGCCCATCACCAGTTGGACGAACTGCATCATGACGAAGAAGAAGCCGAACATCGCGATGAAGAAGACGGTGATTGTTGCCGCGCCGGTGGCGAAGTCCGGTCTGCGGAACAGCCGAACATCGAGCAGAGGGTGCCGCCGTCGAACCTCGACAAACCCGAAGACCACCGCCAAGACCACGCCGGCGCCCATCAAACCGCACACCAACGGGTCGCTCCAGCCGCGTTCGGGCGCCTGGATGACCGCGAAGACGAAAACCGCGACGGCGCCGCCGATTAGCGCCGCGCCCGGCCAGTCCAGCGGGGTCGCGCCTTCGTCGCGCGACGTGGAGACCGTGCACGCCAGGACGAAGATCAGTGCCGCACTTGCAGTGAACGCCCAGAAAATGGACTGCCACGGCCAGAAATACAGCAGTGCACCGGATCCGAGCATCCCGATGACCCCGCCGCAGCCCGCGACGCCGGCCCAAATGCCCACTGCCTTCATGCGTTCGTCGTTGCGATAAGCGGCGGTCAACAGCGACAGTGTGGCGGGCATGATGAACGCCGCGCCGGCGCCGGCGGCGCCGCGCGCGACGATGATCTGCAGCGGGCTGGTGAAGACTGTCGGCGCCACCGATGCGATCGCGAATGTGGCGAGGCCGATCAGCAGGGCTCCGCGCCGGCCGTAGCGGTCGCCGATGGCCCCGGCCGGCAGCAGCAGGCAGGCCAGCACCACCGTGTAACCGTCGACCACCCACGTCAGTTGGGATTGCGTCGCGGAGGTCGCCACGGCGAGGTCGCCCAGCGCGGTGTTGAGCGCAACCATCGATGCGATCACCAGCGACACGCCCATGCAGGCGACCGCCATTGTCCAGATTCGGGCGCGGCGGGAACCGAGCGGTGTCAGTCCATCGGTACGCTGATCAGGCCGGACGAAGGTATTGACCACTAAGGCGTGCCTCCTTTCGGCGGCGAGGCAAGTTTTGAGACTAACAGTCTCCTAGATAGACCGATAGTCTTGTTGCTAGACGGGAGGTGGTAGCCATCGCCGGCAGTACCGATCCCCGCCCGGCGCGGTCTCGAGCCCGATTGCTCGAAGCCGCCACTGCGTTGCTACGTTCCGGTGGGCCCAGCGCGGTGACCGTCGACGCGGTCACCCGAGGCGCTAATGTGGCCCGCGCTACCCTGTACCGCCACTTCCCGAGCGGAAACGATTTGCTCGCAGCGGCTTTCAACAGCCTGATACCACCGGCCCCCATGCCGTCGGAAGACGGGACGCTGCGCGATCGTCTGATCGAGTTGGTGGTGGCTCAAGGCCAGTTGATCGCCGAGGCGCCCGGTATGCTGACCGCGATGTCCTGGCTGGCGCTGGGCCGCGACTTGGAACAGCTACCCGAAGCGCGCCGCACGCCCGTCGCGGACAGCGCTGCGATCAGCACGCTGCGCGAGCGCATCGCGCAGCAGTACGCAGCACCGTTCGACGCCATTTTCGACAGCCCGGACGCGGCCGAATTAGGCGAGATCGACCGGACCCGTGCGATCGCCCTGTTGATCGGCCCGATGGTGGTGGGCCGGCTGAGCACGTTGCCGGATTTCGACTACCAGGAGTGTGCCCGCGCCGCCGTGGACGGCTTCCTGCACGTGCAGCGGACCCAGGGTAAGTCGGTCAGCGCAGCTCGTAGCGAATCGGCAGGTGCTTGAGTCCACCGACGAATACGGTCGCGATGAGCTCCGGCTCCCCGTTCAGCTCAATGGATTTCAGCCGCGGCAGTAGTTCGGTGAAGAAGCTGTTCACCTCCATGCGGGCCAGCGCAGCTCCCAGGCAGAAGTGCACGCCGTAACCAAATGCCAAGTGCTTGTTGGGATCCCGGCCTACATCGAAGCGGAACGGGTCGTCGAACACCTCTTCGTCGCGGTTGCCCGAAACATAGGACAGGTATACCGACTCGCCTTCGGCGATCGGCACCCCACGCACCGTGGTGTCCGCGGTCGCGGTGCGCATGAATTCCTTGACCGGGGTGACCCAGCGGATCATCTCCTCGGTGGCCAGCGGCATCAAGTCGAGGTTGTCGGTCAATCGGGCGCGCTGGTCGGGGTTTTCGATCAGCGCCTGCAGGCCGCCGGAGATCGTGGCGCTGGTGGTGTCATGGCCGGCGGTGGCAATGATCACGTAGTAGGACGCAGTGTCGATGTCCGAGAGCGGTTCGCCGTCGACGCGGGCGTTGGCGATCGCCGACGCCAGGTCCTCGGTCGGATGCTCCCGCCGGGACGCGGTGATTGCGTTGAAGTAGCCGAAGAAGTCGAGCAGGATTTGAAGCTGTTCTTCGGGGGTGTTGCCGCGCTTGAACTCCTCGTCGTCGCCACCGAAGAGTTCCTGGGTCAGCCGCAGCATGCGGGGGAAATCGGATTCGGGGATCCCCAGCAGCGACATGATCACGTACAGCGGGTAATTCACGGCGACTTCTTGGACGAAGTCGCATTCGGTGCCGGTAGCCATCATCTTGTCGACGTAGATCTTGGCCAGCTCGTCGACGCGAACCTTCAACGCGCGCATTGCCTTGGGCCGGAACCAGTCGGCGCCGATCGCACGGACCACCCGGTGCTGCGGATCGTCCATGTGGATCAACGTCCGCAGCCCCATCCCGGAATCCAGTTGCGCGCGCGCGAAGTCGTCTTGCTCGGCGGTGGCCAGCAGCGGCCGCGGCTCGTTGATCCACAAGCTGTTGTCCCGCTCGATGTCCATGATGTCGGCGTGTTTGGTGATCGCCCAGAACGGCCGGTACGGGGGACAGTCGACCAGCGACACCGGCGCATGGGCCCGCAGGTGGGTGAGCGCCGCATGCAGCCGCGGCTCGTCGGCATACGAGGTCGGGTCGGCGAACACCTTGGCGGCCTCGTCAATGATCGGAGTGCTCATGGGGCTCCTATACTTGACACCCGTCAACTTTTTCAAGTCTCGCACGACCGCAAATATGAGGGAAGCGGTTTGGGCGGATCCGTAAATTGGAGTTCCGTGCCGATGCGATTGCCTGAGCGCCGACGAGCGTGGGCCGCGCTGCTGGTAGCGGCGGCGGTGGCGGTCGGCTGCGGCCACGGCGGCAGCGCCGCACCGCAGAAATCCGAGCCGGCGTATGCCGGCCCGCTGGACGCGGCGGTGGTGCGCACGCCAATGGGCCCGATGCGCGGCTTGGTCGCCGCGGATTACCGCCTGTTTCAAGGCATTCCGTATGCCGCGCCGCCAGTCGGCGCCTTGCGCTGGCAGCCGCCGCGGCCGGCGGCGCCGTGGCCGGGGACGTTGGAGGCCAGCAAGCCCGGGCCGCAGTGCGTTCAGGAAACCCCGCGTGAGGCCCGGACGGTCAAGCCGACCGGCGAGAACTGCCTGACGCTCAACGTGTGGACTCCCGCCCCGGGACGGCCCGACAAGCGCCCCGTGATGGTGTGGATTCACGGCGGCGGCTTCGTCAACGGCAGCGGCGACATCTACAACGCGCGCTGGCTGGCCGCCAAGGGCCACATCATCGTCGTCACGATCAACTACCGGCTGGGTGCGCTCGGATTCCTGGCTCACCCGGCACTCGGGACCGGCGATGACGTCGGCAACTACGGGCTGGCCGATCAGCAGGCTGCATTGCGGTGGGTGCGAGACAACATCTCCGCGTTCGGCGGCGACCCGGGCAAGGTGACCATTGCCGGAGAGTCTGCCGGCGGGATGTCGGTGTGCGATCACCTGGTGGCGCGGGGATCGGCGGGGCTGTTCCGCGCCGCGATCATCCAAAGCGCGCCGTGCCAAGCACAAGCCGAGCTGCCGGTTGCCCAGCACATCAGCGTGGAGTATGCGACCTCCGTGGGTTGCCCGGATCCGGCCACTGCCGCCGGGTGCCTGCGCGCGTTGCCGGCCGGCAAGTTGACGCGACCGCCCTGGTACTCCTACATCGGCGACTCCGACGCGCTCACCGGCCCGGTGACCGGCACGGCGGCGCTGCCGATGGGGTCCGTCGCGGCGATGTCGGCCGGCCGGGCCGCGCGGGTGCCAGTGCTGATCGGCGTCAACCACGACGAGTTCACGATGTTCGCGGCGCTGCGCTATCTGAAGCGGGGCCACGGCGTCACCCCTGCCGAGTATCCGCGCGTACTGGCCGACATCTTCGGCGCCGACGGGCGAGGAGTACTGGCGCACTATCCACCTGAGCGCTACGGCGGCGACGTGTCGCTTGCCTACTCCGCGGCGGTCACCGACGGTGTCTTCGCCTGTGTCGCAGACAGAATGGCCGTCGCGCTGAGTCGGGCGGCACCGGTCTACGGCTACGAGTTCGACGATCCGCACGCGCCGGCGCCGGACCCGTTGCGGCACGCACCTTTTCCGGTCGGCGCCAGTCATTCTCTGGAGCTGCGCTACCTGTTCAATGTCGGCGGCGCCCCGCCGCTGACTCCCGAACAACGTGCGCTGTCGGAGCAGATGATCGCCTACTGGAGCCAATTCGTGACAACCGGCGTGCCGAAGGCCGCGGGCCAGCCCGGCTGGCCGACAGTGGGCGGCGACCACTCCCGCTGGATGTCGCTGCGTCCCGACGCCAGCCGGGTCACGACAAGCTTCGAGGAGGCGCACCAATGCCCGTTCTGGGCAACGCTGAAGGGTAAGTCGTGAGCGGGGTCAGCCGACCGGCGTGACCCAGGTCGTGATGTCGGCGTGCACGACCTCCACGCCGTTGCGGTCCGTAACGCCGACCGGCACGACCAGTTCGATGCCGTCGGTGATCTGAGCGAAGTCGGGCGGGTCCAGCTGGGCCACCGCCCGCAGCGACGTCGTGGCCTTCTCCAAGTAATGCACGTTCATGGCCTTGGGGATCCAGCGGTGGCTGCGCGGCACCGTGGCCTCCATCAGCATGCCCATCGCGACCTCGGCGGCGTTGCAGGACGCGATCGCGTGCACGGTGTGCAGATGGTTGTGGACCAGAATCCACTTCGGAATGCGCACCTCGGCCAGTCCGGGTTCCATCCGGACCACGTGCGGTAGTACCGAGACGAAGTAGGGGACTCGTGCCATCGTCGCGACCGAAAACAGCCGGGTTCCGCCCGGGCGGCCGGACAGGCGCTTCCACGCCGCATAGGTGCTGGTCGGAGCGGTCATGACAGCACATCTTACTCTGGAGTAAGAAAGTGGCGCCGCAGCCCGCGTCGTCGCCGAGCTGGAATTTGGCCGATGCCGCGATCTGGGGCATACTGTTCAGGTTGCCTTGCGCCGGGTCAGCGCCTGGCCGGGCATACGACCGGCGCCCAGACGGGCGCGTCCGGTCCCATCCTTGGAGCGCGACGATTTGGCCGCGAACAAGGCTGCGTGAGGGCGACACACCCGACCGCGGGGGTCGGTGGACCAAGACAGGTAAACAGCGGCGCAACATCCGGCGCGACGCCAGACCACCGGCGCGCCGTGGGACCTAGGTCCGGACATTGGAGAGTGAGGTAGGAGAAGCGTGGCGGGACAAAAGATCCGCATCAGGCTCAAGGCCTACGACCACGAGGCCATTGACGCCTCGGCGCGCAAAATCGTCGAGACGGTCGTCCGGACCGGCGCAAGCGTGGTGGGTCCGGTGCCGCTGCCGACAGAGAAGAACGTGTACTGCGTTATTCGCTCTCCGCACAAGTACAAGGACTCGCGGGAGCATTTCGAAATGCGCACGCACAAGCGGCTGATCGACATCCTCGATCCGACACCGAAGACCGTCGATGCGCTGATGCGTATCGATCTGCCCGCCAGCGTCGACGTCAACATCCAGTAGGAGATCCAGACACAATGGCGAGAAAAGGCATTCTGGGCACCAAACTGGGCATGACACAGGTGTTCGACGAGAACAACCGGGTGGTTCCGGTGACGGTGGTCAAGGCCGGACCGAACGTGGTGACCCGAATCCGCACACCCGAGCGTGACGGCTACAGCGCGGTGCAGCTGGCCTACGGCGAGATCAGTCCGCGCAAGGTCAACAAGCCGTTGTCCGGTCAGTACGCCGCCGCCGGGGTCAACCCGCGCCGGCACCTGGCCGAGTTGCGTCTCGACGACGCCGACGCGGCCGCCGAATACGAGGTGGGTCAGGAGCTGACGGCCGAAATCTTCGCCGCTGGAAGCTATGTCGACGTGACCGGCACCTCCAAGGGCAAAGGCTTTGCCGGCACGATGAAGCGGCACGGTTTTGCCGGCCAAGGTGCCAGCCACGGCGCGCAGGCAGTGCACCGCCGCCCGGGCTCCATCGGCGGCTGCGCCACCCCTGCGCGGGTGTTCAAGGGCACCCGGATGGCCGGCCGGATGGGCAACGACCGGGTGACCACGCAGAACCTGTTGGTGCACAAGGTCGACGCCGAGAACGGCGTGCTGCTGATCAAGGGCGCCGTCCCCGGCCGCACCGGTGGGCTCGTCATGGTCCGCAGCGCGATCAAACGAGGTGAGAAGTGATGGCTGGCATCAAGATTGACGTCAAGACGCCGGACGGCAAGACGAGCGGCTCGGTGGAGCTGCCGGCCGCACTGTTCGATGCGCCGGCCAACATCGCTCTGATGCACCAGGTCGTCACCGCGCAGCGGGCGGCGGCGCGGCAGGGCACGCACTCGACCAAGACCCGCGGTGAGGTCCGCGGCGGCGGTCGGAAGCCCTACCGGCAGAAGGGCACTGGCCGCGCCCGGCAGGGTTCGGTGCGGGCGCCGCAGTTCACCGGCGGTGGCGTCGTGCACGGTCCCAAGCCGCGCGACTACAGCCAGCGCACCCCGAAGAAGATGATCGCCGCCGCGCTGCGCGGCGCGTTGTCGGACCGGGCGCGCAACGGCCGCATCCACGCGATCACCGAGCTGGTGTCGGGTCAGACCCCGTCGACCAAGAGCGCCAAGGCTTTTCTGGCCACGCTGACCGACCGCAAGCAGGTGCTGGTGGTGACCGAGCGCAGCGACGAGATCGGCGCCAAGAGTGCGCGCAACCTGCCCGGCGTGCATGTGCTGGCCCCCGACCAGCTCAACACCTACGACGTGCTGCGGGCCGATGATGTGGTGTTCTCCGTCGAGGCGCTGAACGCCTACATCGCCGCTAACACTTCCGAGGAGGTTTCGGCCTGATGGCGACCGTCACCGATCCACGCGACATCATCCTGGCGCCGGTCATCTCGGAGAAGTCCTACGGGTTGATCGACGACAACGTGTACACGTTTCTGGTGCACCCCGACTCGAACAAGACGCAGATCAAGATCGCCATCGAGAAGATCTTTTCGGTCAAGGTGGCGGCGGTGAACACCGCGAACCGGCAGGGCAAGCGCAAGCGCACCCGGACCGGTTACGGCAAGCGTAAGAACACCAAGCGCGCCATCGTCACGCTGGCGCCGGGCAGCAAGCCGATCGACCTGTTCGGCGCGCCGGCGTAGCCGAGGATAGAGAGACAAGCCATGGGAATTCGCAAGTACAAGCCGACGACACCGGGTCGTCGCGGTGCCAGCGTCTCCGACTTCGCCGAGATCACGCGCTCGACCCCGGAGAAGTCGTTGGTGCGCCCGCTGCACGGCCGCGGTGGCCGCAACGCGCACGGCAGGATCACCACTCGCCACAAGGGCGGCGGCCACAAGCGCGCCTACCGCGTGATCGACTTCCGCCGCAACGACAAAGACGGCGTCAACGCCAAGGTCGCGCACATCGAGTACGACCCGAACCGGACCGCCCGGATTGCGCTGCTGCACTACCTGGACGGCGAAAAGCGCTACATCATTGCCCCGCAGGGACTCTCGCAGGGCGACGTGGTGGAGTCGGGTCCGAACGCCGACATCAAGCCCGGCAACAACCTTCCGCTGCGCAACATTCCGGCCGGTACGTTGATCCACGCCGTGGAGCTGCGCCCTGGTGGGGGTGCCAAGCTGGCCCGCTCGGCGGGCTCGAGCATCCAGCTGCTCGGTAAGGAAGGCACCTACGCGTCGCTGCGGATGCCCAGCGGCGAGATCCGTCGCGTCGACGTGCGCTGCCGGGCCACGGTCGGCGAGGTGGGCAACGCCGAGCAGGCCAACATCAACTGGGGTAAGGCGGGCCGGATGCGCTGGAAAGGTAAGCGCCCCTCGGTCCGCGGTGTGGTGATGAACCCGGTCGATCACCCGCACGGTGGTGGTGAGGGGAAGACGTCCGGTGGGCGTCACCCGGTCAGCCCGTGGGGCAAGCCCGAGGGCCGTACCCGTAAACCGCACAAGCCCAGCGACAAGCTCATCGTCCGCCGCCGGCGCACCGGCAAGAAGCACGGGCGTTAAGAGGAGTAGCGATGCCACGCAGCCTGAAGAAGGGTCCGTTCGTCGACGACCATTTGCTCAAGAAGGTCGACGCACAGAACGAGAAGAACACCAAGCAGGTCATCAAGACCTGGTCGCGGCGGTCGACGATCATCCCCGATTTCATCGGCCACACCTTCGCCGTCCACGACGGACGCAAGCATGTGCCGGTGTTCATCACCGAGGCGATGGTCGGCCACAAGCTTGGTGAGTTCGCGCCGACGCGCACTTTCAAGGGACACATCAAGGACGACCGGAAAGCCAAGCGGCGATGACTACCAAGACTGAATTTCCTTCTGCGACAGCCAAGGCGCGCTTTGTGCGGGTGTCGCCGACCAAGGCGCGCCGGGTGATCAACCTGGTGCGCGGCAAGTCGGTGTCCGAGGCGCTCGACATCCTGCGCTGGGCGCCGCAGGCGGCCAGCGTTCCGGTGGCCAAGGTCATCGCGAGCGCGGCGGCCAACGCCCAGAACAACAATGGGCTCGATCCGGCGACGCTGGTGGTGGCCAGCGTCTGCGCCGACGACGGCCCCACCGCCAAGCGGATCCGTCCGCGCGCCCAGGGCCGAGCGTTCCGGATCCGTCGGCGCACCAGCCACATCACCGTGGTGGTGGAAAGCCGTCCGGTGAAAGACGAACGCTCCTCGCAGTCGGCTCGGTCCCGTCGCGCCCAGGCGAGCAAGGCCGCCGCCAAGAAGGCGCCCGCCACGAAAGCGCCGGCCAAGAAGGCGCCGGCGAAGAAGGCATCCGCCGCCAAGTCCGCGGAAGCGGCCAAGAAGACCGATGAGGCTTCTGAAGCGAAGGGAGGCTCGCAGTAGTGGGCCAGAAGATCAATCCGCACGGCTTCCGGCTCGGCATCACCACCGACTGGAAGTCTCGGTGGTACGCCGACAAGCAGTACGCCGAATACGTCAAGGAAGACGTGGCGATTCGCCGGCTGCTGTCCACCGGCCTGGAGCGCGCGGGGATCGCCGACGTGGAGATCGAGCGCACCCGCGACCGGGTCCGAGTGGACATCCACACCGCCCGGCCGGGCATCGTCATCGGCCGCCGCGGCACCGAAGCCGACCGCATCCGCGCGGACCTGGAGAAGCTGACCGGCAAGCAGGTCCAGCTCAACATCCTCGAGGTCAAAAACCCTGAGTCACAGGCACAGTTGGTGGCCCAAGGCGTCGCCGAGCAGCTGAGCAACCGGGTCGCGTTCCGGCGCGCAATGCGCAAGGCCATCCAGTCGGCGATGCGCCAGCCCAACGTCAAGGGCATCCGGGTCCAGTGCTCCGGCCGTCTCGGCGGCGCGGAGATGAGCCGCTCGGAGTTCTATCGCGAGGGTCGCGTCCCGCTGCACACGCTGCGCGCCGACATCGACTACGGCCTGTATGAAGCCAAGACCACCTTCGGCCGGATCGGCGTGAAGGTGTGGATCTACAAGGGCGACATCGTCGGTGGCAAGCGCGAGCTGGCTGCTCCGACGGCAGGGGGCGCCGAGCGTCCGCGCCGCGAGCGGCCATCGGGTACCCGTCCCCGCCGCAGTGGCGCCGCGGGCACAACGGCCACCAGCACCGACGCCGGTCGGGCCGCTTCGGGCGGTGACGACGCCGCGGCCACCGCGGCTCCGGCCGAGGAGCAGGCCGCCGAAACGCAGAGCACGGAGAGCTGAATCATGTTGATTCCCCGCAAGGTCAAGCACCGTAAGCAACATCATCCGCGTCAGCGCGGCATCGCCAGCGGCGGAACCACGGTGAGCTTCGGCGACTACGGCATCCAGGCTTTGGAGCACGCCTACATCACCAACCGGCAAATCGAGTCCGCTCGTATCGCCATCAACCGCCACATCAAGCGTGGCGGCAAGGTGTGGATCAACATCTTCCCGGACCGCCCGCTGACCAAGAAGCCGGCGGAAACCCGGATGGGTTCGGGTAAGGGTTCACCGGAGTGGTGGGTGGCCAACGTCAAGCCGGGCCGGGTGCTCTTCGAGCTCAGCTACCCGAACGAGGCGATCGCGCGGGCCGCGCTGACCCGAGCAATCCACAAGCTGCCGATCAAGGCACGCATCGTTACCCGAGAGGAGCAGTTCTGATGGCAGTGGGCGTTTCCGCTGGCGAACTGCGCGAGCTCACCGGCGAAGAACTGGTCGACAAACTGCGTGAATCCAAGGAAGAGCTGTTCAACCTTCGCTTCCAGATGGCGACCGGGCAGCTCAACAACAACCGTCGACTTCGCACGGTGCGTCAGGAAATCGCGCGCATCTACACCGTGCTGCGCGAACGTGAACTCGGCCTGGCTTCCGGGCCCGAGGGTGAGGAATCGTAATGGCAGAGGCGAAGACCGGCGCTAAGGCCGCGTCCAAGAAGGCCGCTCCGAAGAAGGCAGCTCCGAAGGAGGCCGCGACCCCGAAAGACAAGGGGCCCAAGCACACTCCGCGCACGCCTAAGCCGCGGGGCCGGCGCAAGACCCGCATCGGTTATGTGGTCAGCGACAAGATGCAGAAGACCATCGTCGTCGAGCTGGAGGACCGGGTGCGACACCCGCTCTACGGCAAGATCATCCGCACCACCAAGAAGGTCAAGGCGCACGACGAGAACAGCATCGCCGGCATCGGCGACCGGGTCTCGCTGATGGAAACCCGCCCGCTGTCGGCGACGAAGCGCTGGCGGCTCGTCGAAATCCTGGAGAAGGCCAAGTAGCCACGCAGCGCCACCAGGCGCAAAAGCCCCTATTTCGCAACGGAATTGGGGGCTTTTGCATCTTCTCACGCCGGGTTGGCGACCAAGGTGCCGTCGGGCGCCGCGTCAATGCGTGTTCCGAAGTGCCGGCTGGCGTCGTCAAGCGTGCCGCGCAGCCATTCGGCGTCGCCGGGTGAGGCGTGCTCCAGCCGCATGCGGCGGGCCCGCATCGGAACCAGGCGCAGCGCGACAAGCGCACCGCTGCCGCGGTCTACCGTTGCGAAGTACAGCACCCGCAGCTCGTCGCGGTACTCCTCGTAGCCGGCGATGCCCTCGTAGTCGTTGACGGTGTCGCCGCAGCCGTAGAGGATCAGCTTGCCGCGGTACACCTCGACCGGGCGCGGATGGTGCGACGAATGGCCGTGCACCACGTCGACGCCCGCGTCGACCAATCGGTGCGCGAAGCGAACCTGGTCCGACTCGATGCGGTATCCCCAGTTGGAGCCCCAGTGCAGCGACACCACCCCGATGTCGCGCGGCCGCTTGACGGCCAGGACTCGGTCGGCGAGCTCGACGGCGTCCCGCTCGGACAGCTCTGCGACGGCGACTCCGGGCCGCGTCGCCGTGGCGGCCCAGCCGAGCGGAACCCCGCTGGAGGTCATGGCGGCGGCAGCGGTCACAATCCGCGTTCCGTCCGGAAGCCCAAGCACCGCAGGCTGTTTCGCTTCGCTGGCGTTGAGTCCCGCGCCGACGGGCTGAATTCCGGCGGCAGTGAGCGCACGCAGCGTGTCGGCGAGCCCGGTGGGACCGAAGTCCAAAATGTGGTTGTTGGCCAGCACGGCGACGTCCGGCCGGACGACGGTCAGGCATCCCCGGTTGTCCGGGTGCATCCGGTAGTGCACCGCCTTGCCGGGCGCGAAGTCGCCGTCGGCGGTGACGGCGGTCTCCAGGTTGAGAATGCGGGCGTCCGGAGCGACGTCGTCGAGCACCGTCAACGCATCGCCCCACGGCCAGGCGTCGTCCACCGGAGCGGGAATCGGACCGTTGGCGCGCTCGGCCAGCCGCACGTAGCTTCTCGCGTCGGTTACCGCCGGCTCCCGCAGCGTGGGATCGCCCCCGTGCGGCAGGATCTGGTCGACGCCGCGGCCGGTCATCACGTCGCCGCACAGGAATAGGGTCAGCTCGGCCTGCGTCACATATCAGGTGTAGCCGCTGCGTTGCCGATCGAACAGTGTTGGTGCCGTTCGACCGGTATAGTCGCCGCACCGACAAGCGGAACGGAACGGGCAATGGCCACAGAGTTTCAGGGCAAGATCGAGTTGGACATTCGGGACTCCGAACCGGATTGGGGCCCGTACGCCGCGCCCGTCGCACCGGACAACGCGCCCAACGTCCTCTATCTGGTGTGGGACGACGTCGGCATCGCGACGTGGGACTGCTTCGGCGGACTGGTCGAGATGCCTGCGATGACCCGCGTCGCGGACCGCGGCGTGCGGCTCTCGCAGTTCCATACCACGGCGTTGTGCTCGCCGACCCGGGCGTCGCTGTTGACCGGTCGCAACGCCACCACGGTCGGCATGGCCACCATCGAAGAGTTCACCGACGGATTCCCCAACTGCAACGGCCGCATCCCGGCCGACACCGCGCTGCTGCCCGAAGTACTTGCCGAACGTGGCTACAACACCTACTGCACCGGCAAATGGCATCTGACTCCCCTCGAGGAGTCCAACCTGGCGTCGACCAAGCGGCACTGGCCGCTGTCCCGCGGGTTCGAACGGTTCTACGGCTTCATGGGCGGCGAGACCGACCAGTGGTACCCCGACCTGGTGTACGACAACCACCCAGTGCCGCCGCCCGGCACCCCCGAGGATGGCTACCACCTGTCGAAGGACATTGCCGACAAGACAATCGAATTCATCCGCGACGCCAAGGTGATTGCGCCGGACAAGCCGTGGTTTGCCTACGTGTGCCCCGGAGCCGGCCACGCCCCGCACCACGTCTTCAAAGAATGGGCTGACAAATACGCCGGCCGCTTCGACACGGGCTACGAGCGTTACCGCGAGGTCGTGCTTGAACGGCAAAAGTCGATGGGCATCGTCCCACCGGAAACCGAACTGTCGCCGATCAATCCGTATCTCGACGTGACGGGCCCCAATGGTGAGCCCTGGCCGTTGCAGGACACCGTGCGGCCGTGGGATTCGCTCGGCGACGACGAGAAGAAGCTGTTCTCCCGGATGGCGGAAGTGTTCGCCGGCTTCCTGAGCTACACCGACGCCCAAATCGGCCGCATCCTGGACTATCTCGAGCAATCCGGCCAGCTGGACAACACCATTGTCGTGGTGATCTCCGACAACGGCGCCAGCGGCGAAGGCGGGCCGAACGGGTCGGTCAACGAGGGGAAATTCTTCAACGGCTACATCGACACCGTCGACGAGAGCATGAGATTCCTCGACCGTCTCGGCGGCCCGGAGACCTACAACCATTACCCGATCGGCTGGGCGATGGCGTTCAACACCCCGTACAAACTGTTCAAGCGCTACGCCTCGTACGAGGGCGGCATCGCTGACACCGCAATCATCTCCTGGCCCAACGGGATTGCGGCCCACGGCGAGGTCCGCGACAACTACGTCAGCGTCTGCGACATCACGCCCACCGTCTACGACCTGCTCGGCATCACCCCTCCGCACACCGTCAAGGGAATCCCGCAAAGACCGCTGGATGGCGTGAGTTTCAAAGCGGCGCTGCAGGATCCGACAGCAGATACCGGCAAGGACACCCAGTTCTACACCATGTTGGGCACCCGCGGGATCTGGCACGACGGCTGGTTCGCCAACACCGTGCACGCCGCCACCCCGGCGGGCTGGTCGCATTTCGACGCCGACCGCTGGGAGCTGTTTCACATCGCGGCCGACCGCAGCCAGTGCCACGACTTGGCCGCCGAACAACCAGAGAAGCTCGAAGAACTCAAGGCGCTGTGGTTTTCCGAGGCCGCCAAGTACAACGGGCTACCACTGGCCGACCTGAACCTCTTCGAAACAGTGACCCGGTGGCGGCCGTACCTGTCCGGCGAGCGGTCCACCTACACGTACTATCCCGATGCGGCCGAGGTCGGTATGGGCGCCGCCGTCGAGATCCGCGGCCAGTCGTTCTCGGTGGTCGCCGACGTGACCGTGGACAGCACCGGCGCCGAAGGGGTGCTGTTCAAGCAGGGCGGGGCGCACGGCGGCCACGTCCTGTTCATCCAGGACGGCCGGCTGCACTACGTGTACAACTTCCTTGGTGAGCGGCAACACATAATCGCCTCACCCGGCGCAATTCCGTTGGGCCGGCATCTTTTCGGTGTCCGCTACACTCGGTCTGGCACGGTGCCGGGAAGTCACACCCCGCTCGGCGAAGCCGTGCTGTACGTCGACGACCAAGCTGTCGCGTCGCTGCCGGAAATGACCACCCAGCCCGGCACCTTCGGACTGGCCGGCGCCACCATCAGCGTCGGGCGCAACAGCGGTTCGGCGGTGTCCAGCCGCTACAAGGCGCCCTTCGCGTTCACCGGCGGCGCCATCGCGCAGGTCACCGTCGACATCTCCGGCACACCCTACGAAGACCTGGAAAAGAAACTGGCACTGGCATTTTCGCGTGACTGAGTTAACCGAGCTGGTCGACCTTCCGGGCGGATCGTTGCGGATGGGGTCCACCAGCTTCTACCCAGAGGAAGCGCCGATCCATACCGTCACGGTGGACGCGTTTGCGGTCGAGCGTCACCCGGTGACCAACGCCCAATTCGCCGAATTCGTGACGGCGACAGGCTATCTGACTGTCGCCGAGCAACCGATCGATCCCGCCCTGTACCCCGGTGCCGACCCGGCTGACCTCGTTCCCGGCGCGCTGGTGTTCAAGCCGACGCCCGGTCCGGTCGACCTGCGGGACTGGCGGCAGTGGTGGCACTGGGTGCCGGGTGCAAGCTGGCGTCACCCATTTGGCCCCGACAGCGACATCTCCGGCAAGGCCGAGCATCCCGTCGTACAGGTGGCCTACCCCGACGCCGCGGCGTACGCGCGCTGGGCCGGGCGGCGACTACCCACCGAAGCCGAGTGGGAGTACGCCGCCCGCGGCGGAACCACCACGACCTACGCGTGGGGCGAAGAGGAGAAGCCCGGCGGGCAACTGATGGCCAACACCTGGCAGGGCCGTTTCCCTTACCGCAACGAGGGCGCGCTCGGCTGGGCCGGAACGTCGCCGGTGGGGACGTTTCCGCCCAACGGATTCGGGTTGCTCGACATGATCGGCAACGTCTGGGAATGGACCACCACCAAATTCTCGGCGCATCACCGCCCGAACCAGCCGCCTAAGTCGTGCTGCACGCCATCCGGGCCCGCGGATCCGACCGTGGCGCAAACCCTCAAGGGCGGCTCGCACCTGTGCGCGCCGGAGTACTGCCACCGCTACCGGCCGGCGGCGCGCTCGCCGCAGTCGCAGGACACCGCCACCACCCATATCGGGTTCCGCTGCGTGGCGGATCGGTGACTACCGGTCGTACAGACCGGCGCGGTATTCGGCGCGGCAGGCGCGGCGGGCCAGCTTGCCGCTGGTGGTGCGGGGAATGGCGCCGGCGTTGACCAGGCGCACATCGGCCACTGCCAGGCCGTGCGTACGCGACACCGCGGCGCGGATGGCGTCGGCGACCGGCGCCTGTTCGGCCCGGCCCGCGCCGGCAGCGCGTTCGGCGATGACCACCAACCGTTCACCGCCGTCGCCCATCACCGAAAATGCCGCGACGTACCCGGCGCGCACCGCCGGCGACGACTTCGAGACGGTGGCCTCGATGTCGTGCGGGTAGTGGTTGCGCCCGTCGACGATCACCAGGTCTTTGATCCGCCCGGCGATGTACAGCTCGCCGTCGAGGTAAAAGCCCAGGTCACCGGTCCGCAGCCACAGGCCGTTCATGGCCGAGCCCTCGGCGTGGCTGCCCTGTTCGAGGCGGGTCTGCAACTTGTTGTGGAAGACCCGTTCGGTCTCCTCGTCTTTGTCCCAGTAGCCGCGGCCGATGTTGTCGCCGTGCAACCAGATCTCGCCGACGGCGCCGTCGGGCAGTTCGGCGTCGATGTCCGGGTCGGCGATGACGGCCCACTGGTTGCGCAGCACCTGCCCACAGGAGACCAGAGCGACGGCGTTGGGGGCGTCGGGCGCCACCGTCACCACCCGGCCGGCGCCGAGCGCTTCGCGGTCGACGTGGATCGCGCTCGCCCGCGCCGCCTGGGCGATGCTGGCGACCGACAACGTCGCCTCGGCCATGCCGTAGGACGGTTTGACCGCCGTCGGGGGCAGCCCGTAGGGCGCGAACGCCGCGACGAACTGGTCGATGGCGGCCATCGTCACCGGCTCCGATCCGTTCAGCAGGCCGGTCACGTTGCGCAGGTCCAGGGTCTCCCCGTCGGCCGGCAACCCGCGCTTGGCGGCCAGCTCGTACGCGAAATTTGGTGCGGCCGCGAAGATTCGGCCGTGCACCGATTCCGCGGCCAGCTCCTTGATCCACCGGTACGGCCGGCGGACGAACGCCAGCGGCGACATCAACGTGATGTAGTTGCCGAACAGCGCCGGGAACATGATCATCATCAGGCCCATGTCGTGATAGAGCGGCAACCAGCTCACGCTGCGGATGTTCATGTCCAACTCGCCGGCGATGATCATCTGCAAGACGTTGGTGCACACCGCGCGGTGGGTGATCTCGACGCCGGCCGGTATGCGGGTCGACCCGGACGTGTACTGCAGGTAGGCGATGTCGTCGGTGCCCAGCGTCGGGGCGACGAACGTCGAGCCCACCGAGTCAGGCACCGCGTCGACGGCGATCACCCGCGGGCGCCGCGACCGGGGCAGCTTGCGCAGGAACGCGCCGACGCCTTCGGCCGCCGAGCTGGTAGTCAGCACGGCCGACGGGGCGCAGTCGGCGAGCACCGCATCAAGCCGTTCGTCATGCCCGGGCAGCTCCGGGGCGAACAGCGGGACCGCAATGTTGCCGGCGTGGATGGCCGCGAAGAAGCCGGCGACGTAGTCCAGGCCCTGGGGTGCCAGCACGGCGACCCGGTCACCGGGCCGAGTGACCTGCTGCAGCCGGGCGCCGACCGCGCGCAGTTTGGCTCCCAGCTGGTTCCAGGTCAGCTCGGCGGCAACCCCGTCCCGGTCGCGGGTGTAGTCCATGTACCGGTAGGCCGGGGCGTCCCCGTTCTCGGCAACGGTCTCGTCAAGGCACGACGGCAACGTGATCCCGTCGGGCAAAACGATGTTGCCTGCGGTGTCGAAGCAGTCCCCGATGTTCATTGTTGGCGCAACCAGGTTGTCGCACAGCGGATCCCGACCATGGATCAAATCTAATAAACAATCTAACAATCTGCGCAGTCGGGGGACCGTGGCGCTCGTCACCAACGACGGCGAATGTCGGCTGGATCTCCCGCCCGGGAGGTGGCACCGGCCGATCGGGCGCAATTTGGCGCTGAGCAGGCCGTCACCTAGACTCTAGGGGTTGCCGTGGGCAGACCTCGGCCGGCGATTTCGTCGGCCCCGCGTGCCCTTCGGTGATGAAACTACGCTCGTCAGGCCGCGACGGCACACATGGGCGTGCACACGCGAAACCAGGTCAGGAGATCTAGTGATTCAGCAGGAATCGCGGCTGAAGGTGGCCGACAACACCGGCGCCAAGGAGATCTTGTGCATCCGCGTGCTCGGTGGCTCGTCGCGGCGCTACGCCGGTATCGGCGACGTCATCGTCGCGACGGTCAAGGACGCGATCCCGGGCGGCAACGTCAAGCGCGGTGACGTGGTCAAGGCCGTGGTGGTGCGCACGGTCAAGGAACGCCGCCGGCCCGACGGCAGCTACATCAAGTTCGACGAGAACGCGGCCGTCATCATCAAGCCCGACAACGACCCGCGCGGCACCCGCATTTTCGGCCCGGTCGGCCGCGAACTGCGCGAGAAGCGCTTCATGAAGATCGTTTCGCTGGCCCCGGAGGTGTTGTAGATGAAGGTCCACAAGGGCGACACCGTGCTGGTCATCTCCGGCAAGGACAAGGGCGCCAAGGGCAAGGTGCTGCAGGCTTACCCGGCCCGCAACAAGGTGCTCGTCGAAGGCGTCAACCGGATCAAGAAGCACACCCCGATCTCGACCAACCAGCGCGGCGCACGCTCCGGCGGCATCGTCACGCAGGAAGCGCCGATCCACGTCTCCAACGTGATGGTGGTCGACTCGGACGGTAAGCCCACCCGGATCGGCTACCGGCGAGACGAGGAAACCGGCAAGAAGGTCCGCATCTCCAAGCGCAACGGCAAGGACATCTAACGATGACGACGGCAGAAAAGGTTCAGCCCAGGCTGAAGGTGCGCTACCGCAACGAAATCCGGGATTCGCTCCACAAGGAGTTCGGCTACCGCAACGTCATGCAGATCCCGACCGTGGTCAAGGTCGTCGTCAACATGGGTGTCGGCGACGCCGCCCGCGACGCCAAGCTGATCAACGGCGCGGTCAACGACCTCGCGCTGATCACCGGGCAGCGACCCGAAATCCGCCGCGCCCGCAAGTCCATCGCGCAGTTCAAACTGCGCGAGGGCATGCCGATCGGGGCGCGGGTGACATTGCGCGGTGATCGGATGTGGGAGTTCCTCGACCGCCTGACTTCGATTGCGCTGCCGCGTATCCGCGACTTCCGCGGGCTGTCGCCCACGCAGTTCGACGGCGCAGGCAACTACACGTTCGGGCTGGCCGAGCAGTCGGTGTTCCACGAGATCGACGTGGACTCGATCGACCGGACCCGTGGCATGGACATCACCGTCGTCACCTCGGCGACGACCGACGACGAAGGACGAGCGCTGTTGCGGGCCCTCGGCTTTCCGTTCAAGGAGAACTGAGCAGATGGCGAAGAAGGCACTGGTCAACAAGGCGCAGCGTAAGCCGAAGTTCAAGGTGCGCGCCTACACCCGCTGCAGCAAATGCGGCCGCCCACATGCGGTTTACCGCAAGTTCGGGCTCTGCCGGATCTGCTTGCGCGAGATGGCGCATGCCGGCGAGCTGCCGGGCGTGCAGAAGAGCAGTTGGTGACGGGACATAGGACGCAACTATGACGATGACGGACCCGATCGCAGACTTCTTGACACGTCTGCGCAATGCCAATTCGGCCTACCACGACGAGGTGACGCTGCCGCACTCGAAGATCAAGGCCAACATCGCCGAGATCCTCAAGCGCGAGGGTTACATCAGCGACTACCACGTTGAAGACGCCCGAGTCGGCAAAGCGCTTGTGGTGCAGCTCAAGTACGGCCCCAGCCGGGAACGCAGCATCGCGGGTCTGCGCCGGGTGTCCAAGCCGGGTCTGCGGGTGTACGCGAAATCCACCAACCTGCCGCGGGTGCTCGGCGGCCTGGGTGTGGCGATCATCTCGACCTCCTCGGGCTTGCTCACCGACCGTCAGGCGGCCAGACAGGGCGTGGGCGGCGAAGTCCTCGCGTACGTGTGGTGAGGGGTTAACAATGTCGCGTATTGGTAAGCAGCCGATCCCGGTTCCTTCCGGCGTCGACGTGACGATCGACGGCCAGAACGTCTCGGTGAAAGGCCCCAAGGGCACCCTGGAGTTGTCGGTCGCCGAACCGATCACGGTGTCGCGCAACGACGATGGCGCGATCGTGGTGAGCCGGCCCAACGACGAGCGGCGCAACCGTTCGCTGCACGGGCTGTCTCGCACCCTGGTGGCCAACCTCGTCACCGGCGTGACGCAGGGCTACACCACCAAGATGGAGATCTTCGGCGTCGGCTACCGCGTGCAGCTCAAGGGCAACACGCTGGAATTCGCGCTGGGATACAGCCACCCGGTGGTGATCGAGGCGCCGGAAGGCATCACGTTCGCGGTGGAGACACCGACGAAGTTCTCGATCTCGGGGATCGACAAGCAAAAGGTCGGCCAGATCTCGGCGAATATCCGCCGGTTGCGCCGCCCCGACCCGTACAAGGGCAAGGGCGTGCGTTACGAGGGCGAGCAGATCCGCCGCAAGGTCGGAAAGACAGGTAAGTAGCCATGGCTGGAACACAAGCAGACGCGCGGAAGCCGGTGGGGCAGAGCGTATCCGCAGCCCGTCGCGCAGCCCGGCTGCGCAGGCACGCACGGCTGCGCAAGAAGATCTCCGGCACACCGGAGCGCCCGCGGCTGGTGGTACACCGGTCGGCACGGCACATTCACGTGCAGCTGGTCAACGATCTCAACGGCACCACGCTGGCGGCGGCCTCCTCGATCGAGGCCGATGTGCGCGGCGTGGAGGGCGACAAGAAAGCCCGCAGCGTGCGGGTCGGCCAGCTGATCGCCGAGCGGGCCAAGGCCGCCGGCATCGACACCGTCGTGTTCGACCGCGGTGGCTACACCTACGGCGGCCGGATCGCCGCGCTGGCCGACGCTGCGCGCGAAGGCGGGTTGAAGTTCTAGATGACTGACGACGGAAGGACTGCATGATGACGGAGCAGCCGACTTCAGGGGGCGCCGCTCCGGACACCGGCAGCGGGACCCGCAGTGAAGGACGCGCCGAAGGGCGTGAAGGCAGGGGCCGGCGCGACGACCGCGGCGGGCGCGGCCGAGACCGCGACGGCAGCAACTACCTCGAGCGGGTCGTGGCGATCAACCGCGTCTCCAAAGTGGTCAAGGGCGGCCGGCGGTTCAGCTTCACCGCGCTGGTGATCGTCGGCGACGGCAACGGGATGGTCGGCGTCGGCTACGGCAAGGCCAAGGAGGTGCCGGCCGCGATCGCCAAGGGCGTCGAGGAGGCACGCAAGAGCTTCTTCCGGGTGCCGTTGATCGGCGGCACCATCACGCATCCGGTGCAGGGCGAGGCCGCCGCCGGTGTGGTGCTGCTGCGCCCGGCCAGCCCGGGTACCGGTGTGATCGCCGGCGGTGCCGTGCGCGCGGTGTTGGAATGCGCAGGCGTGCACGACATCCTGGCCAAGTCGCTGGGCAGCGACAACGCGATCAACGTGGTGCACGCCACGGTGGCGGCGCTCAAGCTGCTGCAGCGGCCCGAGGAAGTGGCGGCCCGGCGTGGCCTGCCGATCGAGGACGTCGCACCGGCCAGCCTGTTGAAAGCGCGGCGGGAGAGCGAAGCGCTGGCGGCGAACGCGGCGCGTGAGGGAACGGCATAACCATGGCAGAGGTGAAGATCACCCAGGTGCGCAGCACGATCGGCGCTCGCTGGAAGCAGCGAGAGAGCCTGCGCACCTTGGGTTTGCGGAAGATTCGCCAGTCGGTGGTCCGTGAGGACAACGCCCAGACCCGTGGCTTGATCGCGGTCGTGCGCCACCTCGTCGAGGTAGAACCCGCGGAGGCTAAGAAATGACGATCAAACTTCACGACCTGCGGCCCGCCCCGGGGTCGAAAACAAAGCGCACCCGCGTCGGTCGCGGTGACGGCTCCAAGGGCAAGACCGCCGGCCGCGGGACCAAGGGCACCAAGGCCCGCAAGAACGTGCCGGTGACGTTCGAGGGTGGGCAGATGCCGATCCACATGCGGCTGCCCAAGCTCAAGGGTTTCCGCAACCGGTTCCGCACCGAGTACGAAATCGTCAACGTCGGCGACATCAATCGGCTTTTCCCGCAAGGCGGTTCGATCGGCGTCGACGAGCTGGTCGCCAAGGGCGCCGTGCGGAAGAACTCATTGGTGAAGGTGCTCGGCGACGGCAAGATCACCGTCAAGGCCGACGTCACCGCCCACAAGTTCAGCGGCAGCGCGCGGGAGAAGATCACCGCCGCAGGCGGTTCGGTCACCGAACTGTAGCGCGAGCTCCCTTTCCGGCGCGAGCGTGCGTGTCCCAGGTTCAAATGCAGAGTGTCGCCGGGTTTGCGCACGCTTGCGGCACGGTCACGTTTGCGGGCGGGCGCCCAGCACGTCGCGAAACAGCGTTTGGCGCAGGGCGATTTCACGCGGATCGCTCCACAGATGAAAACCCAGCCGGTTCATCACATAAGCGAACCCGACGCCGCTGTCGGGGTCGGCGAACCCGAACGACCCGCCCAGTCCGGGAGTGCCGAACGCGCGGTCGGAAGACCCGAAGCAAAAGTGCGGCACCGGCTTGCAGTAGCCCAGCGAAAACACAGAATCGACATGCAGCACCTTGTCGCGTAATCCGCGACTGGGCGGGACCGCTGGCTGGGTGAGTGCGTCGACAGTGGCCGGCGTCAAACCGAGTTCGCTGCCGCCGGTGGCAGCGCAGCCGTAAGCCTTGGCGACCGACCGAGCAGTGCCAATCCCGTTGGCCGCAGGCATTTCGACGGTGCGCACATCTTCGCGGTTGAAGTCGCGCATCGCGTCGACGTCATTGGGCAGGTTGACGGCTCTGGCGGTCAGGCCGAAGGGGTTCAACAGGCCCAGTGCAACTTTCGGGGGAATCGTGTTGAGGTGCAGCAGCGCTTCCGAACGGCGCCAGCCGTGCAAATGCGCGACGCGGTCGCGATCGACCGAGGCGGGCAATCCGATATGCAGGTCCAGGCCGAGCGGCGCGGCGACCTCGTCGGCGAAGTACCGGCCCAGTGTCCGGCCTGCCGGATCGGTGTGCCGGATCAGCTCCGACTCATACCAGCCGAGGGTAAGGGCGTGATAGCCGTGCCGGGTTCCCGGCGGCCAGACCGGGGCCTGCGCCGCCAGCACCACCGACACCTTGCCCGGATCGGCTAGGTCGGCCAGCCGCAGCGGTGCATCCAGCATCGGCAGTCCGGCTTGATGCGACAGCAGCTGTCGCACCGTCACCTCGGCCTTGCCGGCTTGCGCGAACTCCGGCCAGTAGTCCGCGACCTTGGCGTCGTAGGCGATGAGTCCACGCGAGGCAGCGACGGCAACAGCAAGGGACGCAATGCCTTTCGTCGTCGAGAACATGTTGACCAGCGTGTCCTGCTGCCACGTCGCACTGGTCGTGCCGTCGCGGTAGCCGCCCCACAGGTCGACGACTTTGACGCCGTCGCGATAGACCGCCACGGCGGCACCGACTTCGCGGCCGCGGGCGAAGTTGGCGCGAAAGGCGTCGGCGACCTTGCCGTACCCCTCGTCGACGTCTCCGCCGATCAAATCCCGTGACACCGTGACTTTGAGAACCATTCAGCGGTTATACCGTGATCGGTCGGCCCGGCGAGGGTTCTCAGTCGAACTCGGTCGGCAGGGTCGGGTCGCGATGGTGGGCCAGCGCCCGCTCCAGCTGCCGCCGGTTGACCCGGCCCACCGACAGCGGCGGCAGCTCGTCCAGTCCGAACCATCCGACGGCCAAGGTCTCCAGCGCGGCGGGCGGCTGCACCGCTTCGTGCGCGCGGCACAGGAAGAACAGCTTGTAGACGTGCACTGGCAGCGGTGGCGGGTGGTGCTGCAACTCGCGGTCCCAGCACGAGATCAGCTTCACCGGCGAACTGCGATAGCCCGTTTCCTCAAGAATCTCACGGGTGACCGCAGCCGACGGCGAGTCACCCGGATCGGCCCAGCCGCCGGGCAATGACCAACGGCCGTCGGCCTTTTCACACATCAGCAGCACCCGCTCCTGTTCGTCGAACATCACGCCGCGCACGTCGATCTTCGGTGTGGCGTAGCCGGAGTCGCGCCCGAGTTCGATCGTGAGCTCGTCGGCGGGCCGACCGCTGAGCGCCGACATCAGCTCGGCGGCAAGGCCGCGCACCTGCCGGTAGCGGTCCTCGTCGTACTCGTTGGTGGCGAATGTCAGCCCATCCTGGGCGAGCGCGGCGAGCTTGATACCCACCCGGCGAATCACATCAGCCGGTTCCGGCTCGCGAGCAGACGCAAAAGGCTCCATTTCAGCTCGAAAAGGGGGAACTTTGCGTCTGCTCGGCATAAGACGCTAGCTTTGGAATCACTTCTGCGGCAAGGCGTTCCATCTGTTCACGGTCCTGGCTGACGTCGTCGCCGACCGGGTTGAGCAGGATCATCTCGGCGCCGGCATCGATCACCTCACGCAATCCGCGCACCATGTCGTCGGGCCCACCGGACACCGGCACCTCGTCGATCCCTCGCATCTGGCCGTAGATGCGGTGCAGGCCGGCGAGCACCCGCTCGCGGGCGCGCCGCACGTCGTCGTCGATCATCACGTAAACCCGCTTGCCGATGGTGTACCGCGCGGGGTCTTTGCCCTGATCGGCGAGTTCGCGGCGCACGGTTTTCACCGCCTCGGCGAACGCGGCGGTGGTCGACGAGCCCGCGCCCAGGAAGGCGTCGCCATGGCGCACCGCCCGCGCCAGCGCCTTGGGCGCCTGCCCGCCGAACCAGATCGGCGGATGCGGCCGCTGCACGGGTTTCGGCTGAATCGGCAGGTCGTCGACCTGGCGGAACCGGCCGTGAAACGTCACTCGCGGCTCGTCGGACCACGCCGCCTTCATCAACTGAAGGCCCTCGGTGAAACTCCGCACGAACGTGGCCTTGTCCACTCCGAAGGCGGAGAACTGGTGATGACCGCCACCAGGCGCGACTCCGACGTCCAGCCGGCCGTTGCTGATCTGGTCGACGGCCGTCACCGCTGCCGCCAGTTGCAGCGGATCATGCAGGGACGCAACAAGTACGGCGACACCCAGCCGCAGCCGCTGGGTGCAGGCCGCGGCGAACGCCAACAATTCGAGCGGCGCCAGCAGCGGGGCCTCGCCGACGACCTGGTCGACGGTCCAGCCGCCTTCGAAGCCGAGCTCTTCGGCACGGGCCAGGTACGCACGCACACCCGCGGCGTCGAACGGATCGGCGAGCTGGGGTATCGAGATGGAAAAGCGCATCCCATCACCGTAGGCCGGGTCATCGGTAGGCTCGACGACATGCTTGGTTTTCTGCCCGACCCGCCCGGCGTCGACGACGCGCGCGCGCTGGCCCGCCGGGTCGACACCGCCCGCCACCACGGCGTACCCAAGGGCTGTGTGCTCGAACTCGACCTGTATGCCACCCCACCCGAGACCGGCGGCTTCGACCCGCTGGCCATCATCAGCGGCGGCGGCCGGCCCCTGCTGCTCCGTGAAGCCGTGGCCGCGATTCACCGCGCCGCCGACGACCCGCGGGTGGCAGGCTTGATCGCGCGCGTGCAGCTTCCCGCCGCCGCCGCGGGTCCGGTGCAGGAGTTGCGTGATGCCGTCGCTGCGTTCAGCGCCGTCAAACCGTCGGTGGCGTGGGCGGAGACGTACCCGGGCACCCTGTCGTACTACCTGGCGTCGGCGTTCGGCGAGGTGTGGATGCAGCCGTCGGGAACCGTCGGGCTGGTCGGTTTTGCCACCAATGCGCTGTTTTTGCGCGACGCGCTGGACAAGGCGGGCATCGAAGCACAATTCGTCGCCCGTGGCGAATACAAGTCGGCGGCAAACCGTTTCACCCAGGACCGCTACACCGACGCGCATCGTGAGGCCGACAGCCGGCTGCTGGAGAGCCTGCACGCCCAGGTGTGGCAGGCCGTCGCCGAATCGCGCAAGATCGACCCCGACGAGGTCGACGCGCTGGCGGACCGCGCGCCGCTGCTGCGCGACGACGCGGTGAACTCCAGGCTGGTCGACCGCATCGGCTACCGCGACGAGGCGTACGCCAGAATCGCTGAACTGGTTGGCACCGAAGGGATTTCACCGGAAACGGGAGACGCCGACGACGACGCTGCGCCGCCGCGGCTGTACCTGGCGCGCTACGCACGTGCCGGCGGGCCGCGACCAGTGCCGCCGATTCCCGGCCGCCGGCCCAAGCCGACCATCGCCGTGGTCACCGTGGCGGGCCCGATCGTCAGTGGCCGCGGCGGCCCGCGGGTGCTGCCGTTCGGCACCCCGAGCTGCGGTGCGGACACCATCTCGGCGGGGCTGCGCGACGCGGCCGCCGACGACTCGGTGGCGGCGATCGTGCTGCGGGTGGACAGCCCGGGCGGCGAGATCAACGCGTCGGAAACCATCTGGCGTGCGGTGGCCAAGGCCCGCGGTCGCGGCAAGCCGGTAGTGGCATCGATGGGTGCGGTCGCCGCGTCGGGCGGCTACTACGTCGCGATGGGGGCGGATGCGATCGTGGCGAATCCCGGCACCATCACCGGGTCTATCGGTGTGCTGAGTGGAAAGCTGGTGGCGCGAAACCTGAAGGACCGGCTGGGCGTCGGGTCGGATGCGGTGCGTACCAACGCCAACGCCGATGCGTGGTCGATCAACGAGCCTTTCACTCCTGAACAACACGCCAAGGTCGAAGCCGAAGCGGACCTGTTCTACGCCGACTTCGTGCAACGGGTGGCCGAAGCCCGTCACCTGAGCACGGAGGCTGTGCACGAGGTGGCTCGCGGCCGAATCTGGAGCGGTGCGGATGCTTTCGAGCGCGGCTTGGTCGACGAGCTCGGCGGGCTGCGAACCGCAGTGCGCCGGGCCAAGGTGCTGGCCGGGCTGGCCGCCGACGCCGACGTCCGTCTGGTCGGCTACCCGGGTTCGTCGCTGTGGGAATTCCTGCGGCCGCGCCCGTCGTCGCAGCCCGCCGCGGCGTCGCTGCCGGATGCGGTGGGCGCGTTGATTGTCCAGTCGGTCGCCGGGCTCTTCGACCGGGTCGAGCGGACGTTCACCGGCACCAGCGCCCTGTGGCTGGGGGAGTCGCGGTTCTAGCCGGCTAGCGTGCCCTTGACGAAGATGATCTCGCCCAGCGGATCGTCATCCTCGAGCAGCGGAACCTCGATATCGTTGAGCCTGAACAACTCTTCGCGCGATACGCCGCTGACACCCCATCCGTTCTCGCTCAGGTACTTGAGGACGTGGTTGCGTTCACCGGCATAAACGAGCGATGCCATATCGATGTCGATGCCTTGCTCACGCAGCGGCGCAGACATCTCCCGAACAAGGTCGGCGTCGAAATCCCTGATGCCCGGCACGTATTCGGTGGCGATCGTGCTGCCCGGCACGCTGAGCGCGGTGATGTTGTCGAACAGCCGGTCCTGGGCTTCGGGCGGTAGGTAGATCAGCAGGCCTTCGGCCAACCAAGCCGTCGGGACGGCGGCGTCAAATCCGGCCTCGCGCAAGGCGGCCGGCCAATCCGCGCGCAGGTCGATGCGGACGGTGCGCCGCTCCGCGGCGGGCTCGGCGCCGATGCCGGCCAACGTGGTGGTCTTGAAGTCGATGACCTGTGGCTGGTCGATTTCGTAGACCACGGTCCCAGCCGGCCAGCGCAACCGGTAGGCACGCGCGTCCAGCCCGGAAGCGAGGATCACGGCCTGGCGGATGCCGGCGTCCATGGCGTCGCTGAAGTAGTCGTCGAAAAACTTGGTGCGCACCGCCATTCCGTCGATCATCGCCTGTACCCGGGCCGGTGACGCATTCGGGATGGTCGACAGGTCGAGCTCGCCGTCGATCATCTTGACGAAGAAGTCGACCCCCACCGCGCGGACCAACGGGTCGGCGAACGGATCGTCGATCAGTTTGCGTGGGTCCTTGGTCGCCAACGCCCGCCCCGCCGCGACCATGGTCGCGGTCGCGCCGACGCTGGAAGCCAGGTCCCAGGTGTCGTCATGTGTGCGAGGCATGTGGGTGCTATCCGAGCGTCGCCGAGACGTAGCTCAGTTCACCGAAGGTGGCCATTATCTCGTCCTCGGGAAACTCAAAGCCGTTGCGGCGATACAGCTCCCGGACCGGATATTCGGTCACCCGCCAGCTGTGGCCGGTCAGATAGTCGATGACGATGCTGCGCTCGCCTTGGTAGAACAAGTCGCTCGCGTTGAGGTCCAATCCGAGTCGGCGCCACCGCTCGCTGATCTTGTTTGCGCGGTCGTCGGTGAAGGCGGCCGGGTCGGGGACGTGTTCGGTGGCCAGCCGGCTACCCGGGGCGCTGAGCGCGGTGATGTTGTCGAACAGTCGGTCCTGAGCCTCCGGCGGCAGGTACGGCAACAACCCTTCGGCAATCCATGCCGTCGGCTGGCCGGTGTCAAACCCGCCGTTGCGCAGGGCCGCGGGCCAGTCGTCACGCAGATCGATGCCGATCGCGCGGCGCTCCGCGGCCGGGGTGGCGCCGAAGTCGGCAAGCGTCTTGCCTTTGAAGTCGATGACTTGCGGCTGGTCGATCTCGTAGACCACCGTTCCCGCCGGCCACTGCAATCGGTAGGCCCTGGTATCCAGACCGGACGCCAGGATCACTGCCTGCCTGATCCCCGACTTTGTGGCGTCGAGGAAGAACTCGTCGAAAAACCTTGTGCGGACCGCGATTTGTTGGGTGCGGGTCTTGCGGTTCAGCACCGGGTCGTCGTCGAGGCTGACGTCTCCGTCGAGCAGCCGGACGAACTGGGGCACCCCCACCGCGCGGACCAGCGGGTCGGCGAACGGATCGTCGAGCAGCGCGTCGGGTCCCTGTGAGGCCATTGCGCGCGAGAGCGCAACCATGGTGGCGGTGGCCCCCACGCTGGAAGCCAGATCCCAGGTGTCGTCGTGAGTACGTGGCATGCGGACTCCTCCTATGCGTGACTGTTGCCGGCCAGGATGCCGCTGACATAGCGCATGTCAGCGAACGGCAGATCGTCGTCGATCGGTGGAAAACCGTTGGTGGCGAACAGATCCCGCAGGGTGCTGCCGGTCATCTGCCACCCGTGGTCGGACAGGTAGGGTGCCGCCTCGTTGCGGTCACCAAAGTAAACCAGCTCGGTCATGTCGAGGTCGAAGCCGTGCTCGCGCCAGCGCTCGGACGCCTTTTGCATCCGCTCCTTCATCCGGTCCTGGTCGCCGGGGCCCGGAGCAGGTGCACTTTCGGTGGCGATCCGGCTGCCCGGTGCGCTGAGTGCGGTGATGGTGTCCAGCAGGCGGTCCTGCGCGTCCGGTGGCAGGTAGCCTAGCAGCCCCTCGGCGCTCCACGCCGTCCGTTGGCTGGGGTCGAACCCGGCCGCCTTAAGCGCCGCCGGCCAGTCGTCGCGCAAGTCGATGGCCACCGTGCGTCGCTCGGCGGTCGGCTCGGCGCCCAACTCGGCGAGGGTGCGGGTCTTGAACTCGATGACGTCCGGCTGGTCGACTTCGTAGACGACGGTGCCGGCCGGCCAGGGCAGCCGGTAGGCGCGGGCGTCGAGCCCGGACGCCAGGATCACCGCCTGCCTGATTCCCGCCGTCGTGGCGTCGAGGAAGAATTCGTCGAAAAACTTGGTCCGTACCGCCATGTTGTCGGTCATGCGGTCCACGCCCGGCTGGTCATCGTCCTGCAGGTCGGCGGGGTTCAGCTCGCCGGTGGCCAGCCGAGTGAACAGGTCGACGCCGACGGCGCGGACCAGCGGCTCGGCGAACGGGTCGTTGATCAGCGGGCGCTCGCTGCGCGTCGCGACGGCCCGGGCCGCCGCGACCATCGTGGCGGTCGCCCCCACGCTCGAGGCCAGATCCCAGGTGTCGTTGTCCGTACGTGCCATTTCCGATATCCCCTTCAAGTCGTTACTTAGCCAATATAACTTAAAGTCGGGTGGCCGGCCACTCGCGCTCGGCGATCTTGGCGAAACCCACGTCACCAAAGCCCGTGCGCGCGAGGCTGTGGCCATGGCGTACTCGACAGCAGGCAAGCGGGTACTGATCACCGGGGCGTCGTCGGGTGTGGGTGCCGCGCTGGCCCAGCGGCTCCCCGCCGGCGGAGCAGTGGTGGGCCTGATCGCCCGCCGGCGCGAGCGGCTCGAGGCGGTGCTGGCCGATTGCCGGCGCAGCACACCCGTTTCGCAGATGTGGGTCGCCGATCTGGCCGACACCGCGGGCATCGAGCAGCTGGCGGCGCGGGCCTGGGATGGTCTCGGCGGCATCGACGTGGTGGTGAACAACGCCGCGATCCCCAAGCGCCGCGCGGTCACCGAGCTGGATCCGGGCGTGGTGGAAGCGGTGATGCGGGTCAACTTCTTTGCGCCGATGCGCTTGTGTCTGGCCGTGCTGCCGCGGATGCTGCAACGCGGCGACGGTGTGATCGTCAACGTGTCCAGCATGGGCGGCCGGTTGGGCATCGTTCACGAAGCTGCTTATTGCGCGAGCAAGTTCGCGTTGTGCGGGTGGAGCGAATCGATGGCTGTCGACCTGCACGGCACCGGTGTGTCGGTTAAGCTCATCGAGCCGGGACCGGTCGACACCGAGATCTGGGATCAGCCCGACAACGACGATCCGCTCTACCACGGGCCCAAGGTGCCGGCCGGCGAGGTGGCCGACGGCATCATCGCCGCGTTGGGCAGCGACCGCTTCGAGCACTACCTGCCGGACATGAAGGCTGTGGTCGACGTCAAGAACGCCGACATCGACGCCTACATCGCCGGCGCGGCAGCGATGGCCCGACGATGAAGGCGCTGGTCTTCGGGGTGCCGCCGGTCGAGGGCTACGACGACGCTCTCGCCCACAGTCCCGTTGCGCTGCAAGATATCCCGGAACCTGGTTTGCTGCATGACGATTGGGTGATCACCCGGCCGCGGCTGACCGGAATCTGCGGATCGGACTCCAAACAGATCCTGCTGGACTTCGGCGAGGGTGACACCGACAACGCGATGGCCGCGTTCTGCTCGTTCCCGCAAGTGATGGGGCACGAGGTGGTTGCCGACGTGGTGATGTTGGGGCCGAAGGCGCGCGGTGTGGATATTGGGCAGCGCGTCGTGCTCAACCCGTGGCTGTCGTGCGGGCCGCGCGGCATCGACCCGCCGTGCCCGGCGTGCCAGGCCGGCGACTACAGCTTGTGCTGGAGTTTTTGCGACGGCGACATCAAACCGGGCATTCACACCGGGGTGTCCGCCGATGTGACCGGCGGCTACGCCGAGTTGATGCCGGCCCACGACAGCATGCTGTTCGCAGTCCCCGAGTCGTTGCCCGACGAGTTGGCCGTGTTCGCCGACCCGTTTTCCGTTTCGCTGCATGCGATTACCCGCCACCCGCCGCCCGCCTCCGGCCGGGTATTGGTATACGGGGCTGGGTCGCTGGGGCTGTGCGCCGTCGCGATCCTGCGGGCGCTGTACCCGGATGCGGCCGTGGCGGTGGTGGCGCGCTTCGACGCCCAGGCCCAGCTGGCCCGCCGGTTCAACGCCGACCTCGTGCTGGCGCACGAGCCACGGTTGGCGGTGATCGAGGAGCTTGTCGCGTGGGGCGGTGGCCGGCTGCGGCATCCGCTGCAAGGTCTGCCGATGGCGCATCCGGGTGTTGTCGACGTCGTCTACGACACCGTCGGGAAGCCGGAAACGTTCGAGGTCGGGGTGCGGGTGCTGCGCGCGCGCGGCACGCTGGTGAAAGCAGGGGTGCATGCGCCGGGCCGCTGGGAGTGGAGCCCGCTCTATTTCAAGGAGATCAACTGGGTGGGCTCCAACGCCTTCGGTGTGGAGGAAGTTAACAGCGTCCGCAAGCACGCGATCGCGCACTACCTCGACATGGCCGTCGAGGGTCGGATTGACTTGCGGCCCATGCTGACTCACACGTTTCGGCTGGACCAGTGGCGCGATGCCTTCCTGGCGATTGCCAACCAAGGCGAGAGCGGAGCGGTCAAGGTGGCCTTCGACCAGCGCTGAGGTTGCTCGCTAGGGGCGGGTGGCGCGGTAATAGGTGAGTCGCCCGACTAAGCGATGCCGATGGCTCGCGACCTCGCGGCAGTCGAATCCGGCCGCGCGCAGCAGGCGTGGAATCGCGTCGCCGAGGTTTCCGGCCATATGGCGGTTGCGCAGCATCCGCCGCGCCGCCAGGCCGTCGCGGGCGGTCATATCGCCGCCGATGTCGACGAGATGCAGCCTGCCGCCGGGCCGGAGCACGCGAAAAACTTCCGCAGCAGCGGCGGCTTTCGCGTCGTCGGGAAGATGATGCAGCATCATCGACGACAGCACGCGGTCGAATTCGGCGGCCGAGTAGGGCAACTGCTGGGCGTAGCCCTGGTCAAAGCGGATGCCGCTGAGCCCCTGCGCTTTTCGGTGCGCCTGCGCCAGCGCCCGAGGGTCGGGGTCGCAGCCGACAAACTCGACGCCGGGATGAGCACGCTTGGCGCGGATCGTGACGTTGCCGGTCCCGCAACCGATTTCCAGAACACGCTGACCGCCGTCGAGTTCGGCCTGCGCGATGAGGGTGTCGTGGACCTTGGCCATGCCGAGCAGCCGAGAGATGAGGTCGTAACCGGGAAGGAAGATGTCGCGGCCGGCGGCGGGCAGGTAGTCGTGGTTGTTGCCCAGGAGTCGATGTAGACGATGTTCGGTCATACTTCCATGGTGAAGCGTTGGTGGCATTGCGAATTAGCTAATAATCTGCGAAAGTAGGATTATCTTAAGGTCATGACAGTAGCAGCCCGGCTGGTTCGCCACCGCGGCGGGGTACCGGTTTACGCGTACCGGGCCGACGTGAACACACCGCCGGTGTCAGTGGTCCGAGGCGGCCGCGACGACGTCCTCGAACGTGGCCGTCACATCCACGACTTCCCGGCGTTGTGGTACGTGCAAGCGGGAGGGCTGGTCTATGTCGTCGCTCCCGGTGAAGTGATCGACCTCGAGCGGGTGAGTCGCACCGAAGGTGGCGTCGGCCTGTTCTTCGACCCGGCAGCGCTGGGCGGCGACGGGCGATCGCCGTGGCCGGCGTGGCGGGCCCATCCACTGCTGTTCCCGTTTTTGCACGGACGCTCCGGTGCATTGCTGGAGCTGACCGTGCCCGCGAAGCGCCGACCGGTGTGGGACGCCACGATCGGGTCGATCGAGGCCGAACTGGCCACCCGCCGGGAGGGTTATCGGCAGGCGGCGCTGGCATATCTGACGCTGCTGCTGATCGATCTCGCGCGGCTGGCCGGCGACGTCGTGGGCGATCTGCGGCGCAGCGGTGAACCGCTGCTGGCCGAGGTGTTCGCGGTGATCGACAGGCGCTACGGCGAGCCGTTGTCGCTGCGCGACGTCGCGGCGGAGCTCGGGATGACGCCGGGGCATCTGACTACGGTCGTGCGCCGTCGCACCGGGCGCACTGTGCAGGAGTGGATCATCGAGCGGCGCATGGCCGAAGCCCGCAATTTGCTGGCCGACACCGATCTCCCCGTTGCCGCGGTCGCCCAACGCGTGGGCATCTATGACCCAGGCTATTTCAGCAGGCTGTTTCGCCGCGCGCACGGCACGTCACCGCGCAGCTGGCGGGCCGCCGCAGGCTGAAGTGCATGTGTTAACATGCATGCATGCGGACGACGGTGGAGATTACCGATCAGCAGCATCGCGCGCTGAGTGCAATCGCTCAGCGCCGCGGCGTACGCGGCTTCTCCGCGCTTGTCCAGGAGGCTTTGGATGTGTATCTGGCGAGTCTGAACAACGAGGAGATCGACCTGCTGTTAGGACTCGAAGGCACGCTTACTGACTCCGAGGCACGAGAGGTGCGCTCGCGCATTGATGACGCAAGGGCTAGATGGCGGGCCTCGTAGTCGTCGACACCGACTTTCTAGTCGACTTTCTCCGCGGCAAGGGACCCGGCGTGCGGTTGGTGCGGGAGTTGATCACCCGCCACCGCCTTCGGCTCACCGCGATAACCGCCTTCGAATTGCGCATAGGCACGGATTTCTTGGCTCGCCGCGATGACATTCTCCGCCTTGTCCGTTCGCGGACTTTCCCACTGGATCCGGCTAGTGCGTTACGCGCCGGGGAGGTAGCTGCGACCCTGCGGGCAGCCGGCCAAGACATCGGCATGGCCGATTGCCTGCAGGCGGGCATCTGTTTGAACTTCGACCTGCCGTTCGCTACGCGCAACCGCAAGCACTTCGATCGGGTGGACGGTTTGCGCTTGTTCGACGTCGCCTGACCCGTGAGAAGGGTGACTGTGGATCTCACGACGAGTTCGCGGCGTGTTGCGTCGTGAGATTCACTCTCGGCGGAGGCTTGCCGAACTACATCGGGTTGGCGCGCAAGTAGCTGTAGATGCCCGCGAAGCCGGCGTTGACATCATCGGGAATCGGCACCGGAACACCGAGAGCTCTTGCGCCCCAGACAATTTGCGCGGTCCGCTCGACCAGCGCCGTGACGTGCAGCGCCTTGTCCGGACGCGGACCGACGGCCACCATGCCGTGGTTGGCGATAAGCGCGGCCGCCCGGCCCTCCAACGCCTTGACCGCGTTGGCGCCGACGTCGGGAGTGCCGGACGCGGCGTATTCGGTGCAGCGGATCTCTCCTCCGCAGTAGACGGCGAACTCGTCGATGCAGGCCGGAATCGTCTGGTGCGCAATAGCGAACATCGTCGCCCACACCGGATGGCTGTGAATGACGGCACCGATGTCGTCAAAAGCCTTGTAACAGGCCAGGTGCAACTTCATTTCCGTTGAGGGGGAGCGGCCCTCGCCGGCGTGGAGCACCTCGCCGTCGGGATCGACGACCACCAGATCGTCGAGCATCATCTCGGCGTAGTCGACCGACGACGGCGTGATGACCAGGTTGCCGTCCTCCCGTCGCGCCGAGATGTTACCCGCCGTGCCCTCGACCAGCCCGCGGCGCAGCATGTCCTTGGCCGCCGCCAGCACCGCGGCCTCCGGGTTGTCAACGAATCTCATGCCGAAGCACCTCCGGATTGACGATATGGGCGGGCGTCCTCCCGGTCAGCAAGGCCTCGAGGTCGTCGGCAACCATTTGCGCCTGCCGTGCCTCAGTGTTCCACGTTGCCCCACCGATGTGCGGGGTGAGCACCACATTCGGCATGCCCACCAGAGGGTGATCGACCGGCAGCCATTCGCCGACAAAGTGATCCAGCCCGGCCGCGGCGACCTTTCCGCTGCGCAGCGCGTGAACCAGCGCGTCGGTGTCGTGCAGCTGCGCGCGCGCGGTGTTGAGGAAGACGACGCCGTCGCGCATGGCGGCGAACTGCTTGGCCCCGATCAGCCCGGCGGTGTCGTCGCTGACCGGCGCGTGCAGCGACACGATGTCGGCCTCGGCGAACAGTTCGTCGAGGCCGTGCCGGGCCTCGTCGTTGTACGGGTCGTGGGCGATCACCCGCATCCCCAGCCCGGCCAGCCGCCACTTCACCGCGCGGCCGACCGCGCCCAGACCGACGAGTCCGGCGGTCAGGCCCGCGAGTTCGGCGGCCCGGAACCGCTGATAGGGAATTGTGCCGTCGCGGAACACTTCCCCGGCCCGCACGTCGGCGTCGGCGGTCAGCAAACGCCGGGTACAGGCGAACAGCAGGGCAATCGTCATCTCCGCGACCGCGTCGGCGTTGCGGCCCGGGGTGAACAGCACCGGGATCCCGGCGGCGGTAGCGCCGGCGACGTCGACGTTGTTGGGATCTCCTCGGGTGGAGGCAATCGCCCGCAGCCCCAGCTCGAACACCGGACCGCTCACCGAATCAGCCTCCACCACAACGACATCGGCACGCTCGGCCGAAATCCGCTCGGCGAGTTGCTCGGCGCCATAAATACGCAATGGCCGCTGGTCGATCCACGGGTCGTAAACCACGTCGACCAGCCGCCGCAACTTGTCGAACCCGTCGCCACGCAGCGGCGCGGTCACCAAAGCACGCGTCACGACTGCCAATGCTGGCGTACGGTGACGCCCGTGTCACGCAAAGAGGTCACACTGGGCATCGACATCGGCAGCACCGCCGTCAAAGCCGTGGTCGCCGACGAGCACGGCCACGTGATCGCGCGGACACGCATTCCTCACCAGTTGCGGGTTGCCGCCCCGGACCGGCTGGAGCACGACGCCGACGAGGCGTGGCGCCGTGGCCCACTGACCGCCCTGGGCGAACTGGCCGGCGAAAACCCCCGCGCCGCCGCGGTATCGGCGATGGTGCCGTCGCTGACCGCCGTCGACTCCACCGGCCGGCCCATCACGCCCGGGCTGCTGTACGGCGACGCCCGGGGCCGCACACACGTCGACGCCGCCGCGTCGCTCCCACCGACGGGGGAGGCGGCCCAGTTCCTGCGCTGGACGGCCGCGGAGGCACCCGACGCGGCCGGCTACTGGCCGGCGCCGGCGGTGGCCAACCACGCGCTGGCCGGTGACGCGGTGGTCGACTTCGCCACCGCCTACACCAGCCTGCCGCTGTTCGACGGCACCGGCTGGAACGAACAGGCATGCAAGGACTGCGGCGCGACCGTGGACCGGATGCCACGGGTGGATGCCCCGGGTGTGGCGGCCGGGCAGCTGGCCGACAGCGACACCGTTCTGGCAGTCGGGGCAATCGACGCGTTGTGCGAGCAGCTGGTGGCCGGCGCCGACCAGGACGGCGACGTGTTGGTGCTGTGCGGCACGACGCTCATCGTCTGGGTGACCATTCCCGAACACCGGCAGGTGCCGGGCCTGTGGACCATCCCGCACACTGCTGCCGGCAAGAGCCAGCTCGGCGGCCCCAGCAACGCCGGCGGGCTGTTCCTTGGCTGGGTGGACCGGCTGCTGGGGCCAGGAGACCCCACAGCCGCAGACCCGCGACGGGTGCCGGTGTGGTCGCCGTATGTGCGCGGCGAGCGGGTGCCCTACCACGATCCGGAGCGGCGCGCCGTGCTCGACGGGCTAAACCTCACCCACGACGCCGCCGCCCTGCGCCGGGCCGCCTACGAGGCATCGGGTTTCGTCGTGCGCCAGTTGATCGAGCTGAGCGGAGCTCCGGTGTCACGCATCGTGGCCGCGGGCGGCGGCACCCGAGTCGGGCCGTGGATGCAGGCCATCGCCGACGCCACCGGTCGGCCGGTGCAGTTGTCGGCGGTCGCCGAGGGTGCGGCGCTGGGAGCTGCCTTCCTGGCGCGAATGGCCGTCGGCCTGGAGTCATCGATGACCGACGCCGCCCGGTGGGCGAGCGTCGAGCGCCTCGTCGAACCCGATCCGGCGTGGGCAAGCGCGACGGAGGACCGCTATCACCGTTTCCTCGAGCTGGCCGACCGGCCGTCCAGGGCTATCGCACCGCGGTGATCGCGACGGTATTGCGCATCGGCGCCGACGCGGCGTCGTCGGGCAGCTCGAGACCGTAGCTGCTCAACAGCTCGGCGCGGCTACACATCGAGATCGTCCAGTCGTGCGCGGCCAGGTAGTCCGGCACGGCCTTGCGCTCGCCGTGGTAGACGAGCTCGGACAGGTCGAGATCCAGCCCCTGTTCGCGCCAGTGCGGCGCCATATCCTTGCTGCGCTCGGCCATCGCAGCGCCGCCGTCGGGGTGGTATTCGGTGGCCAGCCGGCTGCCGGGCGCGCTGAGCGCGGTGATGATGTCGAACAGCCGGTCCTGCGCCTCCGGCGGCAGGTACAACAGCAGGCCTTCGGCGATCCACGCGGTCGGCTGGCTGTCGTCAAAGCCGTTGGCGCGCAAGGCAACCGGCCAGTCCTCCCGCAGATCAACCGGCACGGTTCGCCGTTCGGCCCTCGGCTGGGCGCCGAGTTCGGCCAGCGTCGCCGACTTGAAGTCGACGACCGCGGGCTGGTCGAGCTCGTAGACCACGGTGCCGTCCGGCCACGGCAGCCGGTAGGCCCGGGTGTCCAAGCCGGCAGCCAGGATCACCGCTTGCCGCAGACCGTCGTTGGCCGCAGCGGTGAAGAAGTCGTCGAAAAACCGGGTGCGCACGGCGATGTTCGTGACGATGTGGCGCGGATCCACCGGCAGAGCGGCGTCCCCGGCCGCGATGTCGCCGTCGAGGAGGCGGACGAAGTAGTCGATGCCCACCGCCCGCACCAGCGGCTCTGCGAACGGATCGTTGATCAGCGGAGGGTCGGCGCGCGTCGCCAAAGCCCGTGCCGCGGCGACCATCGTCGCCGTCGTCCCCACGCTGGACGCCAGGTCCCAGCTGTCGCGTTCCGACCGCGTCATCGCGCCAACTCCGCGCTGAGGTAGACGACGTCGCCGAACGGGGCGTCGTCGGGATCGATCGGCGGCAGGCCATGTTTGGCCAGCAGATCCGTGGCGTTCGCGCCGGTGGTCTGCCAGCCGTTGCCGGCCAGATAGGTCGCCACGTCGGTGCGGTGGTCAAAATACACCAGCGCGGCCATGTCCAGCTCGAAGCCGTGGCGGCGCCAGCGGTCGGTTTGGCGTTGCATGCGGCGCCGCAGCTCCGCTTCGCCGAGGTCGTTGACGTCCACCAGGCCTTCGGTGGCGAACCGGCTACCGGGCACACTCAGCTCGGTGATCTGGTCGAGCAGCCGGTCCTGTGCCGCGGCAGGTAGATAGCCCAGAAGCCCCTCGGCGATCCAGGCGCTGCGCTGGGCCGGGTCGAAGCCGGCCTCCGTCAGCGCGGCGGGCCAGTCGTCGCGCAGGTCGATCGCGACCACCCGCCGATCCGCCGTCGGCTGCGCGCCCAGATCGGCCAGCGCGGCCGTCTTGAAGCTGATCACCTGCGGCTGGTCGACCTCGAACACCGTCGTGCCGGGCGGCCACGGCAGCCGGTAGGCGCGGGAGTCCAGGCCCGAGGCCAGGATGACGGCTTGGCGGATACCCGCCCCCACCGCGTCCAAGAAAAACCGATCGAAGAATTCGGTGCGGATGGCCATCGCGTCGGCGAACCGGCGCAGACCCTTGGCCTCGTCGTCGTCGAGATCCTGCGGATCGAGCTCGCCGCCGGCCATCCGAGTGAAGAAGTCGACGCCGACGGCGCGCACCAGCGGCTCGGCGAACTGGTCGTTGATCAGCGGGTCGGGGCTCCTGGTCGCCACCGCCCGGGCAGCCGCGACCATGGTGGCCGTCACCCCGACGCCGGAGGCCAAGTCCCAGGTGTCGCCCTCAAACCGTGTGCTGCCCATCCACCAGCCCCTCAATACTTAGCCAATATAATGACAGCAGAAACTGTACGCCTGTGGCCGGGGACCGCTGCCTGCGCTGTTACTCTCGTAGACTGCTTGGCGCGCGACTCTGCATATCCTGGCCTGCGGGTCGGCGCGCAACGCAGGACCAACCGACGCTGGCCAGACCAGCCCCATCGGCACGCCGCGACCAGAGCCCGGCTGCGCAGGAGGAAGAGTGCTTTCGGCTTTCATCTCATCGCTGCGGACAGTCGACCTGAGACGGAAGATCCTGTTCACGCTGGGCATCGTCATCCTCTACCGGGTCGGCGCCTCACTGCCGTCGCCCGGCGTGGACTACCCGAACGTGCAGAAGTGCATCGCGCAGGTCAGCGGCGGGGAAGCCGCGCAGATCTACTCGCTGATCAACCTGTTCTCCGGGGGTGCGCTGCTGCAGCTGACCGTGTTCGCAGTCGGGGTGATGCCCTACATCACCGCGAGCATCATCGTGCAGCTGCTGACCGTGGTCATCCCACGCTTCGAAGAGCTGCGCAAGGAAGGCCAATCCGGCCAGGCCAAGATGACGCAGTACACCCGCTATCTGGCGATCGCGCTGGCCATCCTGCAGGCCACCAGCATCGTGGCGCTGGCCGCCAACGGGGGGCTGCTGCAGGGCTGCAGCCTGGACATCATCGCCGACCAGAACATCTTCACGCTGATCGTCATCGTGCTGGTGATGACGGCCGGCGCGGCGCTGGTGATGTGGATGGGCGAGGTGATCACCGAGCGCGGGATCGGCAACGGCATGTCGCTGCTGATATTCGTCGGCATCGCCGCCCGCATCCCGGCCGAGGGCAAGTCGATCCTGGACAGCCGCGGCGGGCCGATCTTCGCCGCGGTCCTGGTGGCCGCGCTGGTCATCATCGTCGGCGTGGTGTTCGTCGAGCAGGGCCAGCGCCGCATCCCGGTGCAGTACGCCAAGCGGATGGTGGGCCGGCGGATGTACGGCGGCACCTCGACGTATCTGCCGCTCAAGGTCAACCAGGCCGGTGTTATCCCCGTCATCTTCGCGTCGTCGCTGATCTACATCCCGCATCTGATCACTCAGCTGATCCGCAGCGGCACCGGCGGCGTCGGCAATACGTGGTGGGACAAGTTCGTCGGCAATTACTTGTCGAACCCCGCCGACCCGGTCTACATCGGCCTGTACTTCGGGCTGATCATCTTCTTCACGTACTTCTACGTGTCGATCACGTTCAACCCCGACGAACGCGCCGACGAGATGAAGAAATTCGGCGGCTTCATTCCCGGCATCCGCCCGGGCAAGCCGACCGCCGACTACCTGCGCTTTGTGCTGAGCCGCATCACGTTGCCGGGCTCGATCTACCTCGGCGTGATCTCGGTGCTGCCCAACCTGTTCTTGCAGATCGGTAATACCGGGCAGGTGCAGAACCTGCCGTTCGGCGGTACCGCGGTTCTGATCATGATCGGCGTCGGTTTGGATACGGTCAAACAGATCGAGAGCCAGCTCATGCAGCGCAACTACGAAGGGTTCCTGAAGTGAGAGTTGTTTTGCTTGGCCCGCCCGGCGCCGGGAAAGGCACGCAGGCGGTCAAGCTGGCCGAAAAACTCGGAGTCCCACAGATTTCCACCGGGGAGCTGTTCCGCAGCAACATCAGCGAGGGCACCAAACTCGGCATGGAAGCCAAGCGCTACCTGGACGCCGGCGACCTGGTGCCCTCCGAGCTGACCAACCAACTCGTCGACGACCGCCTCGATGACCCGGACGCGGCGTCCGGTTTCATCCTGGACGGCTATCCCCGCTCGCTGGAGCAGGCCAAGGCACTGCACGACATGCTCGAACGCCGCGGCACCAAGCTCGATGCGGTGCTTGAGTTCCGGGTGCCCGAAGACGTGTTGCTCGAGCGGCTCAAGGGACGCGGACGCGCCGACGACAACGACGAGGTCATCCTCAACCGGATGAAGGTCTACCGCGACGAGACCGCGCCGCTGCTGGAGTACTACCAGCACGAGCACGAGCTGAAAACCGTCGACGCCGTGGGCACCGTCGACGAGGTATTCGCCCGCGCCCTGCAAGCCCTGGGTAAGTAACCGTGATCGCCCTGGCCGGGCTGCGCAGCCGCAAGGTCGTGCCGCAGCGCAGCGCTGGTGAGCTGGATGCGATGGCCGCGGCGGGTGCGGTGGTGGCCGCCGCGCTGCGGGCGGTGCAGGACGCGGCCGCGCCTGGGATCTCGACCCGCAGGCTCGACGAGATCGCCGAATCGGTGATCCGCGACGCCGGCGCCACGCCGTCGTTCCTGGGTTATCACGGCTACCCGGCGTCGATCTGCGCGTCGGTGAATGACCGTGTGGTGCATGGCATTCCATCCGGCAGCGAGATCCTGGCGCCCGGTGACCTGGTGTCGATCGACTGCGGCGCGATCTTGGACGGCTGGCACGGCGACGCGGCTGTGACGTTCGGGGTCGGGCAGGTCGCCGACGGCGACGAGGCGCTGTCGCAGGCGACCAGGGAGTCGTTGGATGCCGGGATCGCCGCGATGGTGGTCGGCAACCGGTTGACCGATGTCTCGCACGCGATCGAAACCGCCACGCATGCCGCGGAGAAGCGCTACGGCCGCGCGTTCGGCATCGTCGAGGGTTACGGCGGTCACGGCATCGGCCGGAACATGCACATGGATCCGTTCCTGCCCAACGAGGGCGCCCCGGGACGCGGCCCGCTGCTGGGGGTCGGGTCGGTGCTGGCCATCGAGCCGATGCTGACGCTGGGCACTGGCAAAACCAAGGTGCTCGACGACGAATGGACCGTCGTTACCGCTGACGGGTCGCGGGCGGCGCACTGGGAGCACACCGTCGCGGTGACCTCTGACGGTCCGCGAATCTTGACCTCGGCCGGGCCCGTCCGGCGCTGAACCGGCCGACCGATTGAACCGCAACCGGTTGCCGGTCGTATTACTGCTGTGACCCGAGGCCCATGCCTGCCCAGTGACGACCTCCAGGTCGTGGTCATCGGGGCGGGACCCGCCGGTCTTGCGGTGGCACGCCAACTCGGCCATCAGCACGGCGTCAGGGCGCTGGTCCTCGACCGAGCCGCGGCGCCGGCGATTTCGTGGCGCAGGCGCTATGACAACTTCCGGCTCAACACGAACGGATTCCTGTCGCATCTTCCCGGACAACGGATTCCGCTGACCGCCGGCCGCTGGCCCACCAAGGAGGACATGGTCCGCTATTTCGACCATTACGTTGCGCGACAGGACATCGCGCTGCTGCTCGGATGTGAAGTTCACCGCGTTGACTATGCAGGGGGAGCCTGGCAACTCGACACATCAAAGGGTGAAATCCGCACTACGGCAATCGTTCTCGCCACCGGAAACTACAGCGCACCCACCATTCCAGGCTGGCCCGGGCTGGCTGGCTTCACCGGCGAGCTCGTGCACTCCGGAAACTTCACCAACGCCTGGCCCTACCGCGGCCGCGACGTCCTCGTTGTCGGCGCAGGCAATTCGGGCGCCGACATCGCCGTGCAACTCGCCGACGACGGCGCCCGCCGCATCTGGCTTGCGGTGCGTACCCCGCCGCACCTGGTGCGGCGGGCCATCGGACCGGTTCCGTCGGACATCTTCCTCGAACTGTTCGCCCACGTCCCGGCGCGGATGGTCGACCCGTTGATCGGGCGGCTCAATCGCCTGATGTGGAATGACCTGACGGCCTTAGGTTTTAGCCGGCCACCACTCGGGCTGAAGGCGACGGTGGAAACGCGGGGACGCATCCCCACGCTGGCCGACGAACTCATCGACATGGTGCGAGCCGGCCGCGTGCACGTCGTGGCCGCTGTCAAGGCGGTCGAATCCGACCGCGTATTACTGGCCGACGGCACCTCCGTCGCGCCGCAGGCGATCATCGCCGCCACCGGCTTCCGCACCGACCTCGACGGTCTGGTCGGCCACCTGGGCGTGCTCGACGAGCAGGGCAACCCACGCGGCGGCTTTGCCTCGCACCTCGGCGACGGAATGTTCGCCATCGGGTACGGCATCCCGCCCAACGGCCCGCTACGCGCGATTCGGCTCGCCGCCACACCGCTCGCGAGTGAGGTCGCGGCCTACCTGTCGGCAGCACCGCACCGGGTGAAAAGCGAGGTGCTGCAATGATTTGCCTATCCGCGGACAAGTCCTTCTTTCGGGGCTCGGACGGTTACGAAGCAGCTCGCCGGGCAACGGTATGGAACGGCCTGCTGCCCGACCGCTTTCCCGACGTGATCGTGCAGGCGCACGACACCGATGACGTGGTGGCAGCGCTGCGCTATGCGCGCGCCCACGGGCATCGAGTCGGCGTACGTTCCGGCGGTCACAGCTGGACCGCCAGCCATCTCCGTGACGGCGGTGTGCTGCTCGACGTCAGCCGCCTCGACCACTGCAGCGTCGACCCGGATCGGATGACCGCCGACGTCGGGCCGGGCAAGGTCGCCAGTGTCTTCGCCACCGAATTGGATGCGCAGGGGCTTTTCTTTCCGGCGGGCCACTGCGAAGGCATCTGCCTCGGCGGCTATCTGTTGCAGGGCGGATACGGCTGGAACAGCCCGACGCTCGGGCCGGCCTGCGAGAGCGTGCTCGGAATACACGTCGTCACCGCCGACGGCGAACAGGTCTACTGCGACCCCGAAAACCATCCCGACCTGTACTGGGCGGCCCGCGGGTCGGGGCCGGGCTTCTTCGGCGTGGTCACCTCTTTCAGACTGCGCGTTCACCCACGCCCGCCGGTCTGGGGCACCTGCCTGTACATGTACCCGATCGACGTCGCCGACGAAGTGTTCAGCTGGGGACGCGCGGTCCGTTCCGAGATCGACGCCAGGGTCGAACTGCAAATCCACACCGCGCGCAGCTTTCCGGCGGCCGGGCGGAACGAGCCCGGCATCACGATCGCCTCACCCGTCTTCGCTGACTCCGAGGAGGAAGCAGTCAAAGCCCTTGCGCCGCTGGGGACTTGCCCTGTGATCGACAAGGCGATCGTCAACCTGGCGTATGCGCCCACCACCTTGGCCAACTGGTATGGCGCCGTGATGGCCAGCTATCCCAGGGGCTACCGCTATATCGCGGACAGCATGTTCACGTCGGCTTCCGCCGACGAACTACTGCCGGGCATCCGCAGGATCATCGAGACCATGCCACCGCACCCGTCACACTTCATTTTCACCGGATGGAACACGTCGCCGGAGCGCGCCGACAAGGTGTACGGCCTGGAGGCCGAAATCTACCTGGCTCTCTACACCATCTGGCGGGACCCGGCCGACGACGAACGGTACCGCGACTGGGCCGCATCGAACCTGGCGGCGATGTCACACCTGTCGACCGGCATCTCACTCGCCGACGAGAATTTGTGCCGTCGTCCGGCGCGATTCATCACCGAACCCAACATGGCACGTCTGGACAGCGTGCGCTCGGCCTACGACCCCGATCGCCGATTCCACAGCTGGATGTCTGGCGCGCAAGGCCCAGGGGGTCCACACTGGGAACACACGCCGTGGCGGTGACCGCGACCCGGCACGGATTCTGACAGCTGGCTGACCCACGTGTACAGCGCCGGTGAACCAGACGGGCGTTTGAGTCGTGTTCCACCGGAGGGCTGGTGATGGATATTCCGGAAGCCGATGCCGGGCTGGACAGGGCGCAGATGGCCGATGCGATGGCGCGGCTGTCCCCCGAACATCGCGCGGTGGTTCACCGCGCCTACTACCAGCGGTTGCCTATCGCGCAAATCGCCGACGAACTGGGGATCGCCGAAGATACGGCGAAGTCGTGGCTGCACCATGCGCTGCGCGCCTTACGACAGACTTTGGGGGAGACGGGGGTGGCGCAATGACACGCGCACCGGGCCACGGCATGGCCCACAACGGTGAGCCGCATGGCGGCCACGAGTACGCGCTATGGGACGCGGCCTATGTGCTGGGCTCACTGTCGGCCGCCGAACAGCACGAATTCGAGACGCATATGGGTGCCTGCGCATCCTGCCGGCGGGCCGTCGACGAACTGGCCGACATGCCGGCTCGCCTGGCGCTGCTCGATGCCGACGAGGTGGCCGCGCTCGACGACGACCGCTCTGCAGATGCTGCGCCCCTGCTGGTGCTCGACAAGGTCGACGTGCCCGGATGGCGGCCGAAGGCCAACGCTGTGCCGGCCCAGACCGTCTTCCCGGTCTTTCGTACCGGCAACTATGCGCCGGTGCCCGACGAGCTCACCGCCGTCGATCTGCCGGTCGAGGGAAGGATCCCCAGCGAGCTCAATGGCTGGTACCTGCGTAACGGCCCCAACCCGCTTGACGCCCAAGGACATTGGTGCGTCGGCGATGGCATGGTGCACGGCGTACGGCTGGAGAACGGCCGCGTCGCCTGGTATCGCAACCGCTGGGTACGCACCGAGAGCTTCCGGCATTCGTTCCCGGCATACAACCCCGACGGCAGCCGCAACCTGCGCTCCAGCGTCGCCAACACCCACGTGGTCCGGCACGCGGGCAAGACCCTGGCACTGATGGAGACGTCGCTGCCGTATGAGATCACCAACGATCTAAAAACGTTGGGCGCCTATGACTTCGGCGGCAGGCTGGCCGACGCGATGACGGCTCACCCGAAGATCTGCCCGGACACCGGCGAATTGCACTTCTTCGGCTACGGCAGCATCTCGGAACCGCACGTCACCTATCACCGCGCGAATGCCGAGGGCGAACTGATCATCAGCAGGCCCGTCGACGTTCCGGCGCTCACGCTGATGCACGACTTCGCGCTGACCGCCGAGCATGTCGTTTTCCTGGACCTGCCAGTGGTATTCGACCTGAGCGTTGCCTTGACCATGGAAGCCGGTCAGGACGTGCCCTACCGGTGGGACGACTCCTACGGCGCGCGGCTCGGTGTGCTGCGCCGCGACGACCCATACGGCCCGGTGCGCTGGTTCGACATCGAGCCGTGCTACACCTTCCACCTTGCCAATGCGTACGACAGTGCTAATTCCATTGTGCTGCAGGTGGTTCGCTATCCCGAGTTGTGGCGAGAGGGCAGTGTGTTCGACGCCGACGCGGCACTGTGGCAATGGACCATCGACCTGCAGGCCGGCGTCGTCGACGAACGGCAACTCGACGACCGTGCCATCGAGTTCCCGCGGATCGACGACAGGCTGACCGGACGGTCGGCCCGCTACTCCGTCGCGGTCGGCATCAACACATTGGTGCGCTACGACCTCTTACGCGATGCGGCGGAAGAACACCGGTTCGGCGGCAACGGTGGGCTCGGCAATCCCGACGAGGCCGTGTTTGTCCCCGGTGGGTCTGACGAGTCGGCCGGCTGGTACCTGACCTACGTGTACGACCCAGCGCGCGACGGCAGTGATCTGGTGATCATCGACGCTTCGGATTTCGCTGGTGAACCAGTTGCACGAGTGCAGATGCCGCGGCGGGTGCCGCACGGTTTCCACGGCAATTGGATCGCCGACTGAGCAGAGGTTAGCCAAGTGAACGAAACAGGTGCTTGTTTCGTGTAATCACAGTGAGGCTGGTGATGGACGATCCGGTCCGGGACGCCACCGGTCGGGCGGCTCCCGAAGAGGCGCTGATGAAGGCGCTCTACGACGAGCACGCCGCGGCGTTGTGGCGTTTTGCGGTCCGGTTGACCGGTGACCGGGCCCGTGCCGAAGACGTCGTTCAGGAGACGCTGTTGCGGGCCTGGCAGCACCCCGAGGTCATCGGCGACGGCGAGCGCTCGGCGCGGACCTGGCTGTTCACCGTCGCCCGCAACATGATCATCGATCAAAGCCGAAGCGCGCGTTCGCGAAACGAAGTGGGCTCGCTGGACAACGCGCCGGAGCAGGCCGGGCCCGACGAGGTCAATTCGGCCCTCGACCGAATGCTGATCGCCGAGGCGATGGCGCAATTGTCACCCGAGCATCGTGCCGTGGTCTCCCGCTCGTACTACCGGGGATGGACCACCGCTCAGACCGCCGCCGACCTCGGGATCGCCGAGGGTACCGTGAAATCACGGCTGCATTACGCCCTGCGAGCTTTACGACTCACCCTTCAGGAGATGGGGGTTACCCGATGATTACTCGATGGGGCGCCGGTCCAACCGATGACGGTGGGCGAGCCCCGGGCGACGACCATGAGTACGCGATGTGGGACGCCGCCTACGTGCTGGGTTCGCTGTCGGACGCCGACCGCCGCGAATTCGAGGCGCACCTGCGTGACTGCGCGTCGTGCCGCAGCGCGGTCGCCGAACTCAGCGGCATGCCGGCCCTGCTCTCGCGGCTCGACGACAACGTGGTTGCCGCGATCGAGGCGGCCGACCACACTGGCGACGCACCCGTGCCTTCGGCGATGCTGCCGTCACTGCTGGCCAAGGTGGCCTGGCGGCGCCGTCGCTCCCGTGTGATCACGTGGACAGCGTCGGGCGTGGCGGCCGCGGTGCTGGCCATCGGTGTGTTCGTCGGCGTCAAGCCTCATTCGCCGGCGTCCGTGCCCGCGCCGCCGCAGGCGAGCGCGCCGGCCGTCCCGGCCGCGCCGCAGCCGCGCGCATCGTCGCTGGAGATGGCGCAAGTAGGGACCAAAGCGTTGGCCTCGACCGTGTCGGTCAGCGGCCAGCACTGGGGAACCTATATCGACATGACATGCGTCTGCCTGGCGCCGGTGTACGCCCACCACGACAGGCTGGCGATGGTGGTGGTGGGCCGCGACGGCAGCCGCACCCAGCTGGCGACCTGGGTGGCCGAACCCGGCCACACCGCGACGCCCGCCGGCAGCATTTCCACGCCGGTCGATCAAATCGCCGCCGTGCAAGTGGTTTCCGCCGACAACGGCCACGTGTTGCTGGAGCGTTCGCTGTAAATCCGGCGCCGGGGTGAACCAAAGCCACCCCGCAGTCGTATTACCGACATGGCCAGGCAACACCGGGTGGTCGACCACATCGTCGAACATCTCGCGAACATCGGGATCGACTACATCTTCGGTGTCGACGGCGCCAACATCGAAGACCTTTACGATGCAGCGCATTTCCGCTCCGATATCACCGCTGTGCTGGCCAAGCATGAGTTCTCCGCCGCGGCAATGGCCGACGGCTACAGCCGCGGCGGCGCCCAATTGGGCGTAGTCGCGGCAACATCGGGCGGCGGTGCGCTGAATCTCGTTCCGGGACTCGGGGAATCGTTCGCCAGCCGGGTGCCGGTGCTGGCGCTGGTCGGTCAGCCCGCGACCGCGATGGACGGCCGCGGCAGCTTTCAGGACACCAGTGGCCGCAACGGTTCGCTCAATGCCGAGGCGCTGTTTTCCGCAGTATCGGTCTTCTGCCGACGGGTGGTGACACCCGCCGACATCGCGTCCGCGCTGCCCGCAGCGGTGGCGGCCGCCCGAACCGGTGGGCCCGCGGTGTTGTTGCTACCCAAGGATATTCAGCAAGGGCTGGCCGCGACCAACGGTTACGAACTCGGCGGTGCGGCGCCGCGGACCGGCGACCTGCATCCGATTGTGCGGGCACTACGCCGTGCCCACGGACCGGTCACGATCATCGCCGGCGAGCAGGTGGCCCGCGACGACGCCCGCCGAGAACTCGAGGAGCTGCGCGCCCTGCTGCGCGCCCGGGTGGCGTGCGTGCCCGATGCCAAGGACGTGGCCGGCACACCGGGTTTCGGATCGTCCTCGGCGCTCGGCCTGACCGGTGTGATGGGTCATCCCGGTGTGGCCGAGGCGGTGGCAGGCAGCGGGTTGTGCCTGGTAGTCGGCACTCGCCTGTCGGTGACCGCGCGCGCCGGTCTCGACGACGCGCTGGCTGCAACGCACACGATCTCGATCGGCTCGGCGCCGCCCTACCTGCCGTGCACGCACGTGCACACCGACAACGTGCGCCTCTCGCTGAGCATGCTGACCCGCGAGCTCGCCGGCGGCGGGAGGCCCACCGGCCTGCGGGTGCCCGACGCCGTGCCACGCACCGAACTGCGGCCCCCCGTAATTGACGGTCCAGGTGTGCGCTACCGCGACGCGATGGCAGTACTGGACGCCGCGCTACCCGTCGGCGCCGACATCGTCGTCGACGCCGGCAACACCGGTGCGGCCGCAATTCACTATCTGCCGGTGCGGCGCGGCGGTCGATTCGCCGTTGCGCTCGGCATGGGCGGCATGGGTTACAGCTTCGGCGCCGGTATCGGGATGGCGTTCGGCCGGGCCAGACGCACCGTCGTCATCGCCGGTGACGGGGCGTTCTTCATGCACGGCATGGAGGTGCACACCGCGGTGCAATACCGGCTGCCGGTGACTTTCGTGTTGTTCAACAACAACGCCCACGCCATGTGCGTCACCCGTGAGCAGCTCTTCTACGACGACCTGTACAGCTACAACCGGTTCAGCCCGAGCAATCTCGGCGCCGGCCTGGCCGCCATGTTCCCCGGCCTTTCCTCGGTCGACGTCACCGACCTCGAGGCACTACCTGCCGCATTGGAACAGGCGGTGGCCGTCGACGGCCCGTCGGTGGTCAGCGTCGAGTGCTCCGCCGACGAGATCCCGCCGTTCGCGGCATTCCTGAATCGAGCTGTTCCGATTGCCCGACAACAAGTTACACACCACGAGGAGAACCGAACCCATGTCCCTGCCAGCGCTTGACGATATCGACGGGGTGGTCCGCATCGAGACCTCGCCGTTGGAAGAAACCGCGCCGATCTTCATGGCGAAGATGCGATCGGTGTACCCACACGACGAGGTCTTCGGCCAGTACTGCACGGTCAACGACTACGTCGACTGCCCACCCGACGAGTTGTTCGAATACCTGTCCGACACCCGAAGCCTAGAGGAGTGGACCTACACGCTGCGCGGCTTCACCCCCACCGAGGAGCCCGGCCTCTGGGAGGCCTACGACAAGCTGCTCCCGGAGACCAAGATCTACACCCGCACTCATGCGAACGCGCAGGCGCGCACCGTCGACTACCACTGCGCGTGGGATCAGGGCAAGCACCTGTGGATGATCTACCTGATGCGCGTCGTCGACGCGCAGGAGGTGCTGAACAAGCCGGGTTCCGTTGTGCTGTGGACCAATTGCCGTCACCCGTTCTACGACCACAACCCGTATCCCGAGGCCGCCCCGGCGGGTCGCACCGGCTGGGTCGGCGACTTCTGGGATCTCTTCGGCGCGGGTCACGGGCTGGAGCTGAACAACCTCAAAGCAATCGCCGAATACCGCCACCGCAACGGCCTGCCGATCACGCCGGCCTGGATGAGATGAGCTCCGCCATGACATCAACCGCCGTCAGTCTGACCGACGTTTCCACCTATCTGCCCGGAGAACCGATCAGCGCCGACTATTACGCGCAATTCGCCGGTTCGGACGATTTGGCCGCCAACGTGATGTTTCGCGCGCCCAAGTTCCGCCATCACGTCGCACCCGACGAAACCGCCGTCGACATGATCGAACGCGCCTGTGCCGGGTTGATCGAGCGCCATGGGTACGACGTCATCTCGAACATCGACGTACTGATCACCCACACCCAGATACCGGACATGCCGTTCTATGGCGCGGGCGGCGGCATCGCGCACCGCTTGGGGATGCGCCCATCCTGGGTACTCGACCTGCACAACGGCGGGTGCGCGGCATTTGTGTTGGCGCTCAACGTGGCCCGTCGGCTCCTGGCATCCGGTGAAGGTCGAAGCGCGCTGATCGCGATTGCGCAGAACGCGGCGGGACAGGTCTTCGACCAGCCAGGTGTGCGGCGCAAGGCCCAGTCCGCTATTCCCGGTGACGGCGCCGCGGTGGCATTGGTGACGCTGTCCGACCGATCGCCGATCCTCGACGTCGAATGCCGCACCTACGGCGAATACGCCGGTGACATGACGATCGCGATGGACCCACCCCGTAAGTGGTGGCAGCCCGGCCCGGGCGAAGGGTGCATCGGGTTCACCGAAACCAAGATCGCCAAGGTGCTGGCTCGCGGCAACCGTCAGGTCCCCGAAGTCGCGCTCGCGGTTTGTGATCGAATCGGATTGAGCCCCAAGGATATTGGCCTGCTGGTCACCAACCAGCCCAACCGGGTGTTCCTGCGCAACTGGCGCGAAGCCCTCGAGGTGCCGCGCGAACGTCATCGCCATACCTTCGACGAATGCGGCAACCTGTTCGGCGCGGGCATCCCGATCAACCTGGATCACGCCATATCCGACGGTCAGGTCAACGCCGGCGATATCGTGTTGATGGCCGCGTTCGCGCATGCCGGCGACTTCGCCGGCGCGGCAGCGGTGCGATGGGGCGGACGAGGCTGATGTCGGTTCTGGCGGCGTCGGGGATGATCGACGATGCGTTACCCGATGCGATCGATCCGTTTGCCTTGTCGCTCAACGAAAACCCGTTCCCGCCGCTGCCGGCGGTGCGCTCGGCGCTGATCCGCTCGATCGACGCCGCCAACCGCTATCCGGAATTTCTGCCCGAGCGGCTGCGCCGCCTGATCGCCGAACGTGTCGGCGTGCGTGAGGAACAGGTGGTGCTCGGCGCCGGTGCTACCGGTGTGGTGATGCAGACCCTGCACGCGCTGACCGATCCGGGCGACACGATCGTGATGGCGACACCGACGTTCGACGGCTATCCGATCTTCGCGCAGATAGCCCGGTTGATCTCGAAGACTGTGCCTCTCGATGAGTACGGCCACCACGACCTCGATGCACTGGCCGACGCCGCCGCGAAAGCCCGGGTGGTGGTGTTGTGCCGGCCGCACAATCCGACCGGCACACTCGAGCCTGCCGACGAGGTCCTGCAATTCCTGCGCCGGGTGCCGGCGGAGACGATCGTCGTGCTCGACGAGGCGTACATCGAGTTCGTCGCTGCCGAGCACCGCATCGACGCGACGGCGCTGGTTGACCGGTTCCCCAACGTGGTGGTCGTGCGGACCTTTTCCAAGGCATATGGGCTGGCCGGACTGCGGATCGGCTACGGCATCGGGTCGACGAGCCTGGTACGGACGCTGTGGAGCAAGCAGCTGCCGTTCGGCATGCCGATTACCAGCCTGTTGGCGGTGGCATCGTCCTATCAGGCCGAAGACCAACTGCGCCACCGGATTCGGCTGATCGCCGCCGAGCGTCGATATCTGCGGGCGCGGTTGTCCGCGATGGGGGTCTACAGCACCGACGCGCACGCCAACTTCGTGTTCCTGCCGCCGAGGGGTCGGCCGTGGCGCGAGGCGTTCGCGGGTAGTGGGCTGCGAGTCCGGTACTACGCCGACGGCGGCGCGCGGGTCACCGTCGGCAACCGGACGTCGACGCAGGCGGTGCTGTCCGCGGTGGGAAAGTCGCGCGGCTGACCCGAACTCGCCCGAAAGTGCGGTAAGAAAGGACGTGGCCGCTTCGAGCTCTGATAACCGCGACCCGATCGCCGCGGCGCGCGCCAACTGGGAGCGCGCCGGCTGGGGCGACGTCGCGCAGGGCATGGTCGCGGTGACGTCGGTGATGCGGGCCCACCAGATACTGCTGGCCCGCGTCGAGAACGCGCTGCGCCCCTACGATCTGAGCTTCTCCCGATACGAGCTGCTGCGGCTGCTGGCGTTCAGCCGCACCGGGGCGCTGCCGATCACCAAGGCCTCCGACCTGCTGCAGGTTCACGTCACCAGCGTCACCCATGCGATCCGCCGGCTGGAGGCCGACGGGCTGGTGCAGCGGGTGCCGCACCCGACCGACGGGCGCACCACGCTGGTGCAGATCACCGACCTGGGTCGGTCGACCGTCGAGGACGCCACCGTCACGCTCAACGAGCAGGTGTTCGGCGACATCGGGATTTCCGACGCCGAGGCACAGGCGCTGGTGTCGTCGATCGAAACGTTGCGCCACAACGCCGGCGATTTCTGAGGTCACCCCTTGGCGCGAGCGTGCGCAAACCCGGGCATTATGTCGGCGTGTCGGTCGGAGACACGCACGCTCGCGTCGTGGGGGAGGGCAGCGGGATCGTCGCGGTGACCGCGGTGCCGGCGCCGGGTCGCGACCGGATGTTGAGCCGCCCGCCGACGAGCTCGGCCCGCTCGGCCATCGACAGCACTCCGTAGCCGCCCATCTCGTCGCCGCCGAGCGGATTCTCGAACGTGTCGAAACCCACGCCGTCGTCGACGATTTCCAGCCGCGCCGTGCCGTCGTCGACCGCGAACCGCAGCCGGCCCGCGGTCGCCTCGGCGTGTTTGACGATGTTCTGCAAGCCTTCCTGGGCGATGCGGTACAGCGCCAGCTCGATGTGCTCGGGCAGCCGGGCATCGGACAGGTCGAGCTCGAGGTTGAGGTGCGGCACCGAACGGGCCAGGCTGGCTAACCCGCCGGCCAGCCCGAGATCGTCGAGCACCGGCGGGCGCAGCCCGCTGATCGCGGCGCGGGCCTCTTCCAATGTCAGCCGGGCCAATTCGCGGGCCTCGTCGAGTTGTCCGGAGGCCTCAACCGGATCGTCGCCGACCGCGCGGGCCGCGGCATCGAGCCGGTAGGACAGCGTGATCAGGCGCTGCGAGATGCCGTCGTGAATGTCACCGGCCAGCCGGCGACGTTCGATTTCCTGCGCCTCGATCACCTGCTCGACGAACAACTCGTGAGCACGTTCGCGGGCCACCAGCTGGCGGTGCAGCCGCGCCTGGTGCAACGCGCCGGCGATCAACCGGCCGATGACACGCAGCAATTCCACGTCGCCGTCGGTGAATTCACGGCGCGCGACGGTATGCACGTTGAGCACGCCGACCAGGCCGCCCGGATCGGTTTCCATCGGCACCGACACCATCGACGTGAAATCCCGTCCGCGCAGCGACTGGATCGGCAGATAGCGCGGGTCGGCTTCCTTGTCGTCGGTGATCACGACCGGCTCGCGATGCCGCGCCACCCAGCCTGATATCCCAGATCCCAGCGGTAGCCGGATCTTTCCCACCTGACCGTCGAACGGCGGTGTCGCACCGGCCAGCGTCAGCGACCGGTCGCTGTCGTCGAGCACGTGCACAAAACACACGTCGGTCCCGGTGGCCGCGGTGATCATCCGCGCGGCCGCCGCCGCCAGCGGTTCTACTGCGGGTCCGCTGGAGGCGGCCTGGATGAGCTCGCGCAGCAGCACCAATTCCCGGTCGGCGTCGACCAGATCGCGCACCGCGTTCGACGGACGTCTGCGCTCGGTCATTGGTAAATGCCTTCCCGCAGCGCCGTGGCCACCGCACCGGTGCGGTCGGTGACACCGAGCTTGCGGTAGATCGACCGAAGGTGGCTCTTGACGGTTTCTTCGCCGATGACGAGCTTGTTGGCGATGCCGCGGTTGGACAGCCCGCTGACCATGTAGGACAGGATCTCGCTTTCGCGTTGTGTCAACCCCTGACGTGCGCCGGGCCAGAACTCGTTGCGCTGCAAGCGCGCCGCGGTGTCGGCCGCGCGGGCCGCCATGCCGGGGTCGATCACGGTTTCGCCGCTGTGCGCCAATTCCAGCTGGCGCACCAACTCGTCGCTGCTGATTCTCTTCAGCAGGTAGCCGCAGGCCCCGACCCGCAACGCCTGGAACAGATACTGCTCGTCGTCGTACACCGACAGCATCACTACTTTGCGGTGGGGGTCGCGTTCGCGCAGCTCTAAGCACAGGTCCAGGCCGCTGGAGCCCTGCATGCGCACGTCGCACAGCACGATGTCGGGCTGCAGCTCGTCGATCACGCTGACCGCTCGCTCGGCGCCGATCGCCTGCCCGACCACCTGCACCCGGTCCTTGAACGCGGCCAGCATCGCCTTGAGCCCTTCGATGACCATTTCGTGGTCGTCGACCAGCACAAGCCGCACGGTCATGGCCCCACCCTAAGACCAATTCGCCATGCCAATCCCCCTAATGGGGGACGCCCGCAGCGGCGGCCCCGGGCACGCTATGGGCGTGCAGACCACGGCCCGACGGACGTTCTGGTGGGACCGCGCGCCCGCGGTCGACGCCGACGTCCATCCCCTGCGTGCGGTGATCTTCGACTTGGACGACCTCGACGACGAGCCGCGGGCCGGGCTGATCGACCTGGTGATGAGTCTGTTCGTCGCCGGCATCTGGGTGGGCGTGGTGAGCCGACGCCGCCGCGGGTGGGCGCAAACGCGGGTCCGCCAACTGGTCGGCGAGGGGCTGGTCGAAACACTGGTGACGGCCGACGACGTGGCCGAAGCCGGCGACGACGTCGAGCTGTACCGGTTGGCGTTGTGGGAGCTGGGGATAACGCCCGCGGCCGCATTGGCGTTCGCCGGAACCGGGCGGGCGCTGCGCGCGGCCGTAGCCGCAGGGCTGGCCGCCGAATCGCGTACCGGATACGACGATCTGTCGGCGGCCGATTGCCGGCAACTGCACCGGCGCTGGTCGATCCGCCAAAAGCGCGCCGCGGCCTGTCGCGAGACAGAAGCCAGGGCTGTGGGCGCGGCCGGATCGCGACCATAGTTTCCGGCTCGCGACGACTCGCCCCGGCCGCTAGCCGTTGCGCAGCATCTCGATGACGGCGCTGAAATCCTTGTCGGCGTTGTCGACTGCGAACTCGGCGTAGATCTGCGCGGCGTGGGTGCCCAGCGGCGCCGTCGCGCCGGTTGACGCGATCGCGTCCATCGCCAGCCCCAGGTCCTTGCTCATCAGCGCGGTCGCGAAGCCCGGCTTGAAGTCGTGGTTGGCCGGCGACGTCGGCACCGGCCCCGGCACCGGGCAGTTGGTGTGCACGGCCCAGCAGTTGCCGGTCGCTCCGGTGATGACGTCGAACAGCGATTGCGCTGACAGGCCGAGCTTTTCGGCCAGCACGAACGCTTCACCGATCGCGATCTGCTGCACGGCCAACACCATGTTGTTGCAGACCTTCGCGGCCTGGCCGGCGCCGGCGCTGCCGCAGTGAATGATCTTGCGCGCCATGGGTTCCAGCACGGGGCGCGCCTGTTCAAGCGTCTCCGAATCGCCGCCGACCATGAACGCCAGTGTGCCGGCGACCGCGCCCGCCACCCCGCCCGAGACCGGTGCGTCGAGTTGGGCGAAGCCGTGCGAGCCGGCTAGCGCGTGCACTTCGCGGGCGTCGTCGACGGAGATTGTCGAGCTGTCGATGAACAAAGTGCCCTGCTGTGCCGCCGGCAGGATATCGGCGTAACAGCGTTTGACCGCATCGCCATTGGGCAGCATCGTGAGGACCACTTCGGCGCCGGCCACCGCCGCGGCGGCGCTGTCGAACACCGCGACACCTTTGTCGGCGGCAGCGGTCGCCGCGGCGGCCACCGGGTCGAAGCCCCGCACGGTGTGGCCTGCCGCAACGAGATTCGCCGACATCGGCCCACCCATGTGGCCCAGCCCCAGGAACGCGACCGTCGACATCAGCCCTCCTACGTGCCGGCGCGGACGCGGGCAGCCTCGGCGCGGCCGATGACCACCCGCATGATTTCGTTGGTCCCTTCCAGGATGCGATGCACCCGCAGATCGCGGACGATCTTCTCCAGACCATACTCGCGCAGGTAGCCATAGCCGCCGTGCAACTGCAGGGCCTTGTCGGCGACCTCGAAGCACGCGTCGGTGACGTAGCGCTTGGCCATCGCGCAGAGTTCGACTTTGTCGTCGGCGTCCTCATCGAGCGCGTCGGCCGCGCGCCACAACATCATTCGCGACGTCTCCAGCGCGGTGGCCATATCGGCCAGGGTGAACCGGATGGTGGGCTCGTCGAGCAGCGCGGAGCCGAACGCCTGGCGCTCACGAAGGTACGACGCCGCCTTGTCGAACGCCGCCTGCGCCCCACCCAGCGAGCACGCCGCGATGTTGATCCGGCCGCCGTTGAGCCCGTTCATCGCGATCGAGAAGCCGGTGCCTTCACCTTCCGGACCGCCGAGCATCGCGTCGGCCGGCACCCGCACGCCTTCCAGCACCACCTGCGCGGTGGGCTGCGCGTTCCAGCCCATCTTCTGCTCGTGAGCGCCGAAACTCATTCCGGCACTGCCCTTTTCGACGACGAACGCCGAGATTCCGCGCGGTCCCTCGCCGCCGGTGCGCGCCATCACCACGTACACGTCCGAGGCGCCCGCGCCGGAGATGAACTGCTTGACGCCGTCCAGCACATAGTCCGAACCGTTTTTGACCGCCCGGGTGCGCAACGCGCTGGCGTCCGAACCGGCGCCGGGCTCGGTCAGGCAGTAGCTGGCGATGACGTCCATCGACGCCAGTCGCGGCACCCAGCTCTTGCGCTGTTCGGGCGTACCGTATGTGTCGATCATCCACGCGCACATGTTGTGGATGGACAGGAACGCTGCCGTGGTGGGGTCGGCGATCGCCAGCTGCTCGAAGATCCGCACGCCGTCCAGCCGCCGCAGCGCGCTGCCCCCGACGTCGTCGCGGCAGTAGATCGCCGCCATCCCGAGTTGCGCCGCCTCCCGCAGCTCGTCGACCGGGAAGTGTTGGTTGGCATCCCATTCCAGCGCGTACGGCGCGAGCCGCTTTTCGGCGAACGCGGCCGCCGTCTCGGCGATCTCGCGCTCGTCGTCGTCCAGACCGAAGAATTGCATTCCAGCGCTACTTCATAGTCGGGATGACGAATTCGGCGCCGTCCTTGATGCCCGACGGCCAGCGTGAGGTGACGGTCTTGACCTTGGTGTAGAACTGGATCGACGCCGGGCCGTGCTGGTTGAGGTCGCCGAAACCGGAGCGCTTCCAGCCCCCGAAGGTGTGGTAGGCGACCGGCACCGGGATCGGCACATTGACACCCACCATGCCCACCTGCACGCGCGAGGTGAAGTCACGGGCAGTGTCGCCGTCGCGGGTGAAAATCGCCACGCCGTTGCCGTATTCGTGCTGGGAAGGAAGCCGCAGCGCCTCTTCGTAATCGTGGGCACGCACTATGCACAGCACGGGCCCAAAGATCTCGTCGGTGTAGATCGACATGTCGGACGTGACGTGGTCGAACAGCGTGGGTCCGATGAAAAACCCGCTCTCCAGGTTGGCGTCACCGAACGAGAGGTCGTCGCTGGCGCGTTCGCGTCCGTCGACGACCAGCTCGGCGCCGGCGGCCACACCCTGACCGATGTAGTCGCGCACCCGGTTCAGAGCAGCGCCGGTGACCAGCGGACCGTAATCGGCCTTCGGGTCGAGGCTGTGGCCGACCCGCAGGTTGTTGACGCGCTCGATCAGCCTCGCCCGCAACCGTTCCGCGGTCTGCTCGCCGACCGGCACAGCGACGCTGATTGCCATGCACCGCTCGCCGGCGCTGCCGTATCCGGCGCCGATCAGCGCGTCCACCGCCTGGTCCAGGTCGGCGTCGGGCATCACGATCATGTGGTTCTTGGCGCCGCCGAAGCACTGTGCGCGCTTGCCGGTGCTCGCCGCGGTCGCATAGATGTACTGGGCGATGTCCGAGCTGCCGACGAAACCGACCGCGGCGATGTCGGGATGGGTCAGGATCGCGTCGACGGCTTCCTTGTCGCCGTGCACCACCTGGAACACGCCCGGCGGCAGGCCGGCCTCGATGAACAACTCGGCCAGCCGTAACGGCACCGACGGGTCGCGCTCAGAAGGCTTGAGAATAAAGGCATTTCCGCATGCCAGTGCGGGCCCGGCCTTCCACAGCGGGATCATCGCCGGGAAGTTGAACGGGGTGATGCCGGCGACCACTCCCAGCGGCTGGCGCAGCGAATAGACGTCGATGCCCGGGCCGGCGCCTTCGCTGTACTCGCCCTTGAGCAGGTGCGGGATACCGATGCAGAACTCGATCACCTCGATACCGCGCTGAATATCACCGCGGGAATCGGCCAGCGTCTTGCCGTGCTCCAGCGACAGCATCTCGGCCAACTCGTCGACGTGGGTGTTGACCAGCTCGATGAACCGCATCATCACCCGGGCGCGCCGCTGCGGGTTGAACGCCGCCCAGCCTTTCTGCGCTTCGGCGGCCGAGGCCACCGCGGCGTCGACGTCGGCCTTGCCGGCCATGGGGACCAGCGCCTGCACCCGGCCGGTGTTGGGATCGAACACCTCGGCGGTGCGCTCGGACTGCCCGGCGCTGCGCCGGCCATCGAGGAAATGCGGAATCTGTGCGGTCATGGGTGCCCTCACCAATATGCGAAAAAGCGGATACTAGGATATCCTAGTAAACCGACGACGGTGTGGCAAGCTGCTGTAATTCGACCCGTCATGTAGTGGGGCGGTTCAGGTGGGCGGCGCACAGCTCAGACGAGGCCGGATCTAGATTGAGGCATGGCTTCGATTAATCGGCGGACCGTGCTCGCGGGTGCGGCGGCGGCGGGTGCCGTCGCGGCGGGAATCGGCGGATACGAGCTCCTGCGCACGCCCGGTCCGAGCGAGTCGGCACGCAGCGGCGGTAACAAACCCAACATCCTGGTGATCGTCGTGGACCAGATGCGCGCGCCGCAGTGGTTTCCCGAACCCCACAAGCTCAACACGCTGCTGCCCAATCTCGGCCGGCTGCAACGCAGCAGCGTGTCGTTCGAATCGCATTACACCGCGTCGAACATGTGCACGCCGTCGCGTGGCGTGATGACCACCGGGCTTTATTCGCATCAAACCGGATGCTTGTTCACCGGCGAAGGACCCAGCGAGTCGACGCTGGCGCCCCGGTTCCCGACCTGGGGCACCATGCTGCGCCAGCAGGGCTACCGGACCTGGTGGTGGGGCAAGTGGCATCTGGGACATTCGGGTGACAACACCCCCGAAGGCCTTGAAGAACATGGCTTTTCGGGCGGCACGTATCCGTCGCCGAACGGCTCACCGAACCAGGGACTACACAAGGATCCCGGCATTGTCGACCAGTTCTCCGACTGGTTCGACGGCAACGGCGGTAACGGCCCCTGGTGCACCACCGTCTCGCTGGTCAACCCGCACGACATCTGCTGGTGGCCGAAAAATCCGCTGCCCGAAGATGTTCCGCATTGGTTCGACGCCGCGCCGGTCAACTTCGAAACACCCGACGATCTGCGCCGGCGCGGCAAGCCGCAACTGCAGATCGACTACCTCAACTTCATGTCGCCGCTGCTGACCGGCGTGCTGACGTATTCCGGGCCCGACGTCGCGAAGCAGTGGGCCCGCTGCCTGGACATGTACCTGTGGCTGCAGCAGCAGGTCGACGTCCAAATCGGGAGAGTGCTCGACAAGCTGGCCGCCCACCCCGACATCGACCGCGACACCGTCGTCGTCTTCACCTCCGATCACGGCGAGTACGGCGGCTCGCACGGTTTGCGCGGCAAGGGCGCAGCGGCCTACGACGAGGCGATTCGGGTACCGCTGTACGTCCGTGACCCGCACGGGCGTCTGACGCCCAAGCCCGGTGACACCCGCACCCAGCTGACCTCCAGCGTCGACCTGGCCGCGCTGCTGCTGACGATCGGGTACGGCGGCGACGGCTGGCGCGCCGAACCCCGGTACTCCTATTTGGCGGGCCGCGCCGACCTTGCCGCGATCGCGCGCAACCCGGCGGCGAAGGGGCGGCCGTGGATTGCGCACGTCACCGACGACATGTCGGTCGAGGAGATGGCCACCCTGTTGAAGTCGCCGCAAATCCGCGCCGTGTTCGGCGGAGCTGACCTGCCGACCAACATTCCCACGTCAGCACCGAATCATGTCGTGGCGGTGCGGACCCCGGACGCCAAGCTGAGCATGTATTCCTACTGGACGCCCGGCGGCATGGAAATCGATACGACACGACCGATCGAGCGCGAACTCTACGACTACTCAACGCCGTCGGGCCGCCAGGAGCTCGACAACCAGGCCGGCCGCAGCGGCAAGGAAGCAGCGTTGCAGGCCCTCATCGACCACGAGGTGCTGCCCGAAGTGCGGGCACCCCTGCCGGCCTTCCTCAACGACGCGCAGGAACAGGGCCTGGCCGACATGCGCCAACTCGTTGCGCTGCGCGGCGGCTGACTCCTGGGCGCGGTGAACTTCTCGGCGAAGTACACCGTGTAAGCAGCAGGAGGTTTTGCGATGAGCCAGTTGCTGATGGTCTACCTTTCGGCGGGCACGCCGATCGCCGGGCTGGGCCTGGTGAAGCTGCAAGCGCGACTTGAACGTTGGGCCTATGAGCGCCACGTCGAGGACTGAGCCGATGCCGCTTCGGGTGCTGGTTGTAGGCGCCGGCGTCGGCGGCATTTCCGTCGCCCGCGGATTGTTGCGCGACGGACATGACGTCGCCGTGTTCGACCAGCGACCGGAGATCACCGCGGGTGGCGGCGCTGTGACGATATGGCCCAATGGCGCAACGGTTCTCGCGCAGCTGGGTGTCGACATGGCGGGGGCCGGTCAACTGCTGTCCAGCGTGCAGGTGCTGACTTCGACGGGCCACCCGATCGCCACCTTGGACCTGACGACGATCACGGATCTGCTGGGCGAACCCGTGCGGATGGTTCCGCGTCGAGTGTTGCTGGAACGGCTGCTGGACGGCTTTCCGGTCGATCGCATCCGGTGCGGCGTCCGGGCGGTCGCAGCGGTCGATACCCGACACGGGGTGCGGGTCGACTTCGACGACGGCACCTCGGCCGAGGGCGACGTGGTCATCGGTGCGGACGGTCTGCACTCGGCGATCCGGCGTATCGTCGGCGCGCCACACGCGAAGCCGACCGGCTGGTGCAGTTGGCAGGGGTTAGTGAGTCTTCCCGAAGTCACCGACGAGCGCGTCGCGCTGATGATGATCGGTGAACACGGAAACCTCGGCCTGTGGCCGGCCGGAGGATTTGCCGTGCAGTGGTGGTTCGACCTGCCCTGGTCGCCGGATTTCGTCCGGCCCCAACGGCCCATCGAGATGATCCGGTCCCATTTCGCCGGATGGTCCGACGTGGTGGATCGCCTGTTGGCGACGTTGACCGACGACGACCTGGCGGGTTCGCCGTACCCGCACTTTCGCCACCCCATTCCGCGGGCGGGCCGCGGCGCGGTGACCCTGCTCGGCGACGCCGCGCACACGATGCCGCCGACGCTTGCGCAGGGCACCAACCAAGCGCTGCTCGACACGATGGTGCTGCGTAAGGCGCTGCGCGAATTCCACCACGCTCCGAACGCGCTGCGCTGGTACGAGAACACCAGGCGGCGCAACGTCAAGGCCGTTTCGTGGGTGACCACACAACAGGTCTCGCGCAGCGAGTCGATGCTGCGACCGGCCGGCATGATTTCGGACCGGTTGATGACGTGGGCACTGGCGACGTTTCTGCGCTCGGTCAGTCATCACCGGATGTCCGCGGCAATCAGCCGCGAGCTCAAGGCCGGCGCTTTGACAGCCGGCCTGCGGTCGTGACGACCGCCATGGTGCCGCCGGCCGGGGTGGCCCGTGTCGTCGAGCGGATTCGGTACTACCTCTTCCGAATTCATCAACGGCTGATGCCACCGCCGGCGGCGATGCTGGAGATGATCATCGCGGCGTGGGCGTCGCAGGCGATCACGGTGGCCGCCCAACTCGGCGTCGCCGACTCCCTGGCCGACGGGCCGCTGCCGATCGACGAGTTGGCTGCCCGGGTGCGCGCCGACGCCGACGCGCTGGAGCGCTTACTGCGGGCCTTGATCAGCCGGGGCATCTTCCGTCGTCGCGGCGACGGCCGTTACGAGCTGAATTCCCTCGCCGCCACTCTGCGTTCGGACGCGCCTGTGTCGATGGCCTGGGCGGCGCGGTTCTACGGGTCGGCCGAGCAACGGGATCGCTGGACCCTGCTGGCGGACTCGGTGCGAACCGGTCAGGCCGTCGTTCCGGTGCTGCACGGCACGGGCAGCTTCGACTACTTCGCCGAGCACCCAGAGCACGCCGAACTGTTCAACCGCACCATGACCAGCATTTCGCAGCTGACCGACGCGGCGGTGGTGGCCGGCTACGACTTCGGCCGCTACCCGACGATCGTCGACGTCGGCGGTGGGCAGGGTCCGCTGCTGGCGGCGATCTTGACCGCGGCACCGGCGTCTCGCGGCGTTCTCTACGACCTGCCGAGTGTGGTTGAGGCGGCGCCGAACCTGTTGTGCCGGCACAATGTTGCCGACCGCGTGCAGATCGCGACAGGATCGTTTTTCGACGCCATTCCGGCCGGCGGTGACGCCTATGTCCTGAAGAACATCGTTCACGACTGGCCCGACGAGAAGGCGGTGCAGATCCTACGTAATGTGCGCGCCGCGGCCGGCCCGCGGGCCACGGTGTTGCTGGTCGAAATGGTCATCCCCGGCCACGACCGCGAGTTTGCCGGGAAATGGGCGGATCTGGAGATGCTGCTGAATTTGGCGGCCCGCGAACGCACCGCCGCCCAATACCGAGACCTGCTCAGCCAGGCCGGTTTCCGGATGACGCGGGTGGTGCAGACCGCATCGCCGCTCAGTGTGGTCGAGGCCGGACCCGTGTGACGGTGAATGTCATCGCGGCTTGTTGGATCGACGCAGCGGCAGGTAGTCGCGAAGGGCGTCGGCGTACGGGACGTGGCCGGCGGCAAGCTGCTCGGTGAGGTATTGCTCGAAGGTGACGGTACCCGCCGCGTGGTCGGGCGCCAGGTGCCCGCCGGCGCGGTACGCCCGGAACACCTTGCCGGGCAGCCACACCGGCAGGATCACTCGTCGCTTCCCGACGATGGCAAGGTAGCTTCGGGCGAGATCGGCAATCGAGCTGACTTGTGGTCCACCGAAATCCGGTGCTCTGCCGACGGGTTCGCCGAGGGCGAGCCCGGCCAGCCGGTCTCCGACCTCGCGCACGTCGACCGGCTGGAAGCTCCAGCCCGCGGGCAGCGCCAGGACAGGCGGTTTGGACAGCATGCGAAGCAGCACCGCGATCAAGTCGTGAAACTGCGTCGCCCGCAACACCGTCCACGGCAGTCCGGAGCCGGCGATCAACTGTTCGTCGGCCACCTTTCGCCGGTAAAACCCGAACGGCACGCGGTCGACGCCGACGATGGAGGTGTACACCAGATGCGGTGAACCGGCTCGTTGGGCGGCCGCGACCAGGTGCTGCGCGTGCTCGGCGCACTGCACGATCGCGTCCACGCCGGACACCGCCGCGTCGAGCCCCTCACCGGTGCGCAGATCCCCGACGACGTGCTCGACGTCGGCACTGCGACGGCGCCGCCCGCGGCTGAGAATGCGGACGTTGGCGTTGGCGGTCAGGAGTTGGTCGACGACGACGCGGCCCAGGGTGCCGGTGCCGCCGGTGACCAGAATGGTGCTCGTCATATCGTCAGATTGCCATGCGGGGGGCGCGCCGCGACCGTTAGCGTGCGTGCATGGTCGATTTCGCTCTGCGCTCGTGCGGGTTGCGCGGACACGCGACGTTTGCGCCCGACGAGCCCGGGCTGCGGCAGCGCCTGAAGGCCGACACTCCGGCCGGGGAGGCATGGCGCTGCCTTCGGTGCGAGACGTTCGTTGTCGGTCCGCCGCGCCGACGTGGTCCCGCGGACACCGCGCCGGAGATCCCGCGCGGCCGATTGCTGCGGGATCGGACATTGATGCGTGCGCTCGCCGTCGAACGCGCGGTTCGCGGCGTCGTCTTCCTGGCACTCGCCGCCGGCGTGCTCAAGGTCCGCGGATCACGCGAGCGTCTGCAGCAGGCATTCGAGCAAGATCTCCCGTTGCTCCGACCGCTGGGGAACCAGCTCGGCTGGAATCCGGACGACTCCAAGATCGTCCGCCACATCGGGCACCTGTTCTCGCTGTCGTCGTCGACGTTTCTGTGGATCGCGGTGGCCTTCACCGCCTATGCGGTGATCGAGCTCGTCGAGGCGGTCGGGCTGTGGCTGGTGCGACGGTGGGGCGAGTATTTCGCCGTGATCGCGACCAGTGTGTTCCTTCCGCTGGAAATCTATGAGCTGACCGAGAAGGTGACGACGCTGCGCGTGATCGCGTTCCTGGTCAACGTCGTCGCCGTGGTCTGGCTGCTGTGGAGCAAACGACTCTTCGGCCTCAACGGAGGAGCCGAAGCCTATTGGAAAGAACACCGAACGGAAAGCCTGTTGACCGTCGAACGAGCAGGCTTGCAGGAAAGCGGATCCTAAGAGTCGCCCCGCAGACCGTCGACGAAGGCTTGGGTCGCCTCCCAGGTGGGCAGCAGACCCGCGGCGCGCACTTCCTCGAGAGTGGGCGCGGCGCCATCCCGTTCGGACAGCACCAGGTCATAGCCGGCCGGCCAGTCGATGCCCAGTGCTGGGTCGGTGGCACGAATGGTGTGCTCGCGTTGCGGGTTGTATTCCGCCGAGCATAGATACGTCACAGTCGAATTGTCTTGCAGTGCAAGGAATCCATGTGCGAGGCCTTCGGAGATGTATACCGATTTGCGGTCTTGGTCGTCGAGCACGACCGACGTCCATTGCCCGAATGTCGGTGAGCCGACCCGGATGTCGACGACGACGTCGAACACCGAACCCGACAGGCAGGTGACGTACTTGGCCTGGCTGGGCGGCAGCTGCGCGAAGTGCAGCCCGCGCAGAACCCCGGCCGACGAGACAGAACAGTTGGCCTGCCGAACATCCAGCCGGTGACCGGCGAACGCGGTGAACTCGCGGTCGGTCAGCCACTCGAAGAACATTCCGCGGGAATCGCCATGCACCTGGGGGGTGATCTCCCATGCCCCGGGGATGTCGAGTTCGCGTGCCTCCATGTCACTGACCGCGCTGCTGGTACCGGGCCTCGACGGCATCCTTCAGCGGGCCCCACCACGCTTCGTTCGCGCGATACCAGTCGATGGTGGCGCGCAAGCCGTCCTCGAAATCAGTATGCTTTGGCGCCCAGCATAATTCGTCGTGCATTTGGGTCGGATCGATCGCGTAGCGCAGGTCGTGGCCGACACGGTCGACCACATGGTCGAAGTCGTCGGGCTGTTGTCCCATCATCTTCAGTATCGTCCGCAGCACCGAAAGGTTGTCGCGCTCGCCGTCGGCGCCGATCAGGTAGGTGCGCCCGATCTGGCCGCCCTCGAGGATCCGCCGGACCGCCGCGTTGTGGTCGTCCACGTGGATCCAGTCCCGGACATTGGCTCCGCTGCCGTACAGCTTGGGTCGTCGTCCGGTCAGCACGTTGGTGATCTGGCGCGGGATGAACTTCTCCACGTGCTGGTAAGGCCCGTAGTTGTTGGAGCAGTTCGAGATCGTCGCCCGCACACCGTAGGAGCGCACCCAGGCTCGCACCAGCATGTCGGCACCGGCCTTGGTGGCCGAGTACGGACTGGACGGGTTGTAGGGCGTGGACTCGGTGAATCGCTGCGGGTCGTCGAGCCCGAGATCGCCATAGACCTCGTCGGTGGAAACGTGATGCAGCCGCACACCATGGCGACGCACCGCCTCGAGGACGGTGAACGTCCCGATCACGTTGGTACGCAGGAACGGCTCGGGGTCGGCGAGCGCGTTGTCGACGTGGGTCTCGGCCGCGAAATGCACCACCGCGTCGGCCTCGGCGACCAGCCGGGAAACAAGGTCGGCGTCGGTGACATCGCCCTGCACCAGCCGGATTTCGTTCTCGACAGGCGTCAGCGATTCGCGGCTGCCCGCGTAGGTGAGCGCGTCGAGCACCGTGATCGTGTCGTCGGGATGCTCGCGCACCGTGCTGTGTACGAAGTTGGCGCCGATGAAACCGGCGCCGCCGGTGACCAGCAGCCGCATGGTCAAACCCTAGCCCAGGAGCCGGATCAACTTTTGGCTGTCAGTCCCAGCGCGGCGGCGAGTTCGGTCAACGCCGGCACCAGGTTCTCGGGCCGGGTCAGAACCTGGATTGCCACGTGGTCGGCGCCGACTGCCAGATGCTCGTCGAGCCGCCCGGCGATGGCCTCGGGGCTGCCGTAGGCCACCAGCGCGTCGATCAGCTTGTCACTGCCCGGCTCGCGCACGTCGCTCTCGGTGAACCCCAGCCGGCGCCAGCTGTTGACGTAGTTGCTCAGGCCCAGGTAGAAGTCGACGCTCTTGCGGCCGATCCGGCGGGCCTCCGCCGCGTCGGTGCTCAGCACCACCTTGTGTTCGGGCGCCAGAAACACGGTGTTGCCGACCAGCTCGCGGACGTGTGCGGTGTGTTCCGGCGTGGTCAGATACGGGTGGGCGCCGGCGCTGCGCTGGGCGGCCAGCCGCAGCACCTTGGGGCCCAGCGCCGCGATCACCCGCCGACTGGTCGGCACGGTGGCCGCGTCGAGTTCGTCGAGGTAGCTCACCAGCGCGTCGTAGGGCTTCTGGTACTCCTGGGTGTGCTCGGGGTGACCGACGCCGATGCCGAGCAAAAACCGTCCCGGATAGGCCTTTTCGATGCGCTGGTAGGACTCGGCGACGGCCGCGGCCGGCGACGACCAGATGTTGATGATCCCGGTGGCCAGCTGCAGCGAGCTGGTCGCCGCCAGCGCCGGTTCCACCCACGCCAGGTCGGCGTCGGGCGATCCACCCACCCAGGCCGCGCCGTAGCCCAGCGATTCGATCTGTGCGGCCAGGTCGGGGGAGAGGGTGCGGGTGCCCAGCCACACGCCGTAGCGGCCCAGGTCGGGTTTGAGCGAAACGGCCTCGGTCATCGGGATCCTTCGGGTCAGGCGGGGTTCAGTCCTAGCGCGCCGGCCAGCTCGGCCAGCGCCGGCACCAGCTTGTCAGGTCCGGTCAGCACCTGCACGGCGACGTGGTCGGCGCCTGCGTCGAGATGTTCGGTGAGCCGGGCGGCGATCGCGTCCGTGGTGCCGTAGGCGACGAGCGCGTCGACCAGGCGGTCGCTGCCCGGGCGGGCGATGTCGTCGTCGGTGAAGCCCAGCCGCTTCCAGTTGTTCAGGTAATTGGCGAGGTTGAGGTAGATGTCGAGGGCTTTGCGGCCGACGGCCCGGGCGGCGTCGGCGTCGGTGGTCAGGACCACCTTGTGTTCGGGCGCCAGGAACGCCGACGGGCCGATCAGATTGCGTGCCTGGGCGGTGTGCTCGGGCGTGGTCAGGTAGGGGTGTGCTCCGGCGGAGCGCTGCGCCGACAGCGTCAGCACTCGCGGTCCCAGTGCGGCCACCACCCGGCGGTCGGCGGGCACGCCGAGCTCATCGAGCTGGTCCAGGTAGCTGACCAGCGCGTCGTACGGCTTGCGGTACTCGCTGTGCGCCTCGGGGTGGCCCACTCCGAGGCCCAGCAGGAAGCGGCCCGGGTAGGCCTTGTCGATGCGGTGGAACGACTCGGCCACCGGCTTGGCGGGCGCCGTCCAGATGTTGACGATGCCGGTGGCCACCTGCAGCGTCGTCGTCTGCTCCAGGATGGGCTCCACCCACTCCAGCTCGGCCGGCGGTGAGCCGCCCACCCAAACGGCGCCGTAGCCCAGGGCCTCGATTTCCCGGGCTTGCTGCGGGGTGACACCGCGGCCGAACGAGCCGAACCGGCCGAGGTTTGGTTTGCTTGCTGCTGCGTCAGTCATGGTGTGTGGAACCCGACGGCCGACCACTGCTATTCCGCTGGTCAAGCATTTTGGCGCAGCGCGGCAATGCGGGTATCGTGGAGCAACGGTGCGTCATCCGCGCCGGCTTTTTGCGTGCCCTGTCCTAGGAATTTGCGGAATTTTCCTAACATCGGCCGACGTTTTAAGTCGAGCGAATGCTGCGCCGGTTCGGGCGGGTACCCGACCGAAACCCAAGACGAGGATCCCTGGAAGGTTATGGCCAAAAAGGACGGTGCCATCGAGGTCGAGGGCCGCGTGGTCGAGCCTCTGCCCAATGCGATGTTCCGCATTGAGCTGGAAAACGGCCACAAGGTGCTCGCCCACATCAGCGGCAAGATGCGGCAGCACTACATCCGCATCCTGCCCGAGGACCGGGTGGTGGTGGAATTGTCGCCCTACGACCTGTCCCGGGGCCGCATCGTGTACCGGTACAAGTGACCAGACCCGAACCATCCGACCAGCGAGAAGACAGAACAGGATCGAAACAGCCGTGAAGGTGAACCCGAGCGTCAAGCCGATCTGCGACAAGTGCAGGGTGATCCGCCGGCATGGGCGGGTCATGGTGATCTGCTCCGATCCGCGCCACAAGCAGCGTCAGGGCTGAGCGGCGGCCGCACGCGCGGCGTAGCCGGGCGCAGCGGGTCGCCGCCAAGTACCACGTCCTGGCCCCATACAACTGAATGCAGACCTCCCAGCACCACTGAGCGGATAGGCCGCTCATCTACGCCCGGAACGGAGGCCGGGCCCCGGAGCAGTCAGCCGGGAACGGACTGGGATCAGACCTCCGCGAAGAAAGAGGAACGCCACTTATGGCACGTCTAGTGGGCGTGGACCTGCCGCGCGACAAGCGCATGGAGGTCGCGCTGACCTACATCTACGGCATAGGCCGTACCCGGTCGAACGAGATTTTGGCCGCCACCGGCATCGACCGGGATCAGCGCACCAAGGACCTCACCGATGACCAGCTGACCCGGCTGCGTGACTACATCGAAGGCAACTTGAAGGTGGAGGGTGATCTGCGCCGCGAGGTGCAGGCCGACATCCGCCGCAAAATCGAGATCGGCTGCTACCAGGGCCTGCGGCACCGCCGCGGCCTGCCGGTGCGTGGCCAGCGGACCAAGACCAACGCGCGCACCCGCAAGGGCCCCAAGCGCACCATCGCAGGCAAGAAGAAGGCCAGGTAACCCATGCCCCCCGCAAAGAAGGCCGCCGCAGCGAAGAAGGGTCAGAAGACCCGGCGGCGGGAAAAGAAGAACGTCCCGCACGGCGCCGCTCACATCAAGAGCACGTTCAACAACACGATCGTGACCATCACCGACCCGCAGGGCAATGTGATCGCCTGGGCGTCCTCGGGCCACGTCGGCTTCAAGGGCTCGCGCAAGTCGACGCCGTTCGCCGCCCAACTGGCCGCCGAGAACGCCGCCCGCAAGGCGCAGGAGCACGGTGTGCGCAAGGTCGACGTGTTCGTCAAGGGCCCGGGTTCGGGCCGCGAGACCGCCATCCGGTCATTGCAGGCCGCGGGCCTGGAGGTCGGCGCGATCGCCGACGTCACCCCGCAGCCCCACAATGGTGTCCGCCCGCCCAAGCGTCGGCGCGTCTAGGAGAACTGACTATGGCTCGTTACACCGGACCCGTCACCCGCAAGTCGCGCCGGCTGCGCACCGACCTCGTCGGCGGCGACCAGGCCTTCGAGAAGCGGCCCTACCCGCCCGGCCAGCATGGCCGCGCGCGGATCAAGGAGAGCGAATACCTGCTGCAGCTGCAGGAGAAGCAGAAGGCGCGCTTCACCTACGGCGTGATGGAAAAGCAGTTCCGCCGCTACTACGAGGAAGCGGTCCGCCGCCCCGGTAAGACCGGCGAGGAGCTGCTGCAGATCCTCGAGAGCCGGCTGGACAACGTGGTCTACCGCGCCGGGCTGGCCCGGACCCGCCGGATGGCCCGCCAGCTGGTCAGCCACGGCCACTTCCTGGTCAACGGCGTCAGCGTGAACATCCCGAGCTACCGGGTGTCGCAGTACGACATCATTGACGTGAAGGACAAGTCGCTGAACACGCTGCCGTTCCAGATCGCGCGCGAGACCGCCGGCGACCGTCCGATCCCCAGCTGGCTGCAGGTGGTCGGCGAGCGTCAGCGCATCCTGGTCCACCAACTGCCGGAGCGGGCTCAGATCGACATCCCGCTCACCGAGCAGCTGATCGTCGAGTTCTACTCGAAGTAACGGACTTTCGAGCCGGCCGGCTCGAAACCCCAACGGCATCAAATAGCGGGTGCCGAGAAGGAGAAGAAGAAACCATGCTGATCTCACAGCGACCCACCCTGTCCGAAGAGACCATCAGCGAAAACCGTTCGCAGTTCGTCATCGAGCCGCTGGAGCCGGGGTTCGGCTACACGCTGGGCAACTCGCTGCGGCGTACGCTGCTCTCGTCGATTCCCGGCGCGGCGGTCACCAGCATCCGCATCGACGGTGTGCTGCACGAGTTCACCACCGTGCCCGGTGTCAAGGAAGACGTCACCGACATCATCTTGAACCTCAAGAGCCTGGTCGTGTCCTCGGAGGAAGACGAGCCGGTGACGATGTACCTGCGCAAGCAGGGTCCGGGTGAGGTCACCGCCGGGGACATCGTGCCGCCGGCCGGGGTCACCGTGCACAACCCCGACATGCACATCGCGACGCTGAACGACAAGGGCAAGCTCGAGGTCGAGCTCGTCGTCGAGCGTGGCCGCGGCTATGTGCCGGCCGTGCAGAACAAGGCATCGGGCGCCGAAATCGGCCGCATCCCAGTCGATTCCATCTACTCGCCGGTGCTCAAGGTCACCTACAAGGTGGACGCCACCCGCGTCGAGCAGCGCACCGACTTCGACAAGCTGATCCTCGACGTGGAGACCAAGAGCTCGATCACCCCGCGCGACGCGCTGGCGTCGGCGGGCAAGACGCTGGTCGAATTGTTCGGGCTGGCACGCGAACTCAACGTCGAGGCCGAGGGCATCGAGATCGGGCCGTCGCCCGCCGAGGCCGACCACATCGCGTCGTTCGCGCTGCCGATCGACGACCTGGATCTGACCGTGCGCTCGTACAACTGCCTCAAGCGCGAGGGTGTGCACACCGTCGGCGAGCTGGTGTCCCGCACGGAATCCGACCTGCTGGACATCCGTAACTTCGGTCAGAAGTCGATCGACGAGGTCAAGGTCAAGCTGCACCAGTTGGGTCTGTCGCTCAAGGACAGCCCGGCGCACTTCGACCCGTCCGAGGTGGCGGGCTACGACGTCGCCACGGGCACCTGGTCCAACGATGCCGGCTACGACGACCAGGACTACGCCGAAACCGAACAGCTCTAAGCAGCCTGCACTAACCAAGGAGTCCCAATGCCCAAGCCCACCAAGGGCCGTCGCCTCGGCGGGTCGTCGTCGCACCAGAAGGCGATCCTGGCCAACCTGGCCACGGCGCTGTTCGAGCACGGCCGGATCAAGACGACCGAGCCCAAGGCACGGGCGTTGCGGCCGTACGCCGAGAAGCTGATCACCCACGCCAAGAAGGGCACACTGCACAACCGACGCGAGGTGCTCAAGAAGATCCGCGACAAGGACGTGGTGCACACCCTGTTCGCCGAGATCGGGCCGCACTTCGCGGACCGCGACGGCGGGTACACCCGCATCATCAAAGTCGAGGCGCGCAAGGGTGACAACGCCCCGATGGCGGTGATCGAGCTGGTGCAGGAGAAGACGGTGACCTCGGAGGCCAACCGGGCCCGCCGGGCAGCCGCATCGAAGGCTGCACCCGTGGCGGCGGCCGCTGCGCCGCAGGCCGCGGTCGAGCCGGAGGCTGCGGTTGGTCCCGAGACCGGTTCCGACGCCGAAGAAGCCGAAAAAGCCTCGGCGGCGGACGACGAACCGAAGGCTGACGCCGACGAGTCCTGACGACACTGTGGATGTGCCCGCCACCGACACCGGTGGCGGGCACGTTCGTCTTCGGTTCGACATCGCTTATGACGGAACGGATTTCGCGGGCTGGGCGGTGCAGGCGGGTCAGCGCACAGTCGCCGGTGCGCTCGACGAGGCGCTGTCGACGGTATTCCGGACACCGGTGCGCCTACGCGCGGCCGGACGCACCGACACCGGCGTGCACGCAACCGGGCAGGTGGCCCACGCCGACATCCCGGCCGATGCGCTGCCCAACGCCTATCCGCGCGTAAAGCGTTCGGCCGAGCCGGAATTCGTGCCGCTGCTGCGACGCCTGGCCCGGTTGCTGCCCGCCGACGTCCGGGTGCGTGATGTCACCCGCGCCCCGGCGGGTTTCGACGCCCGATTCTCAGCACTGCGCCGGCACTACGTTTATCGGCTCTCGACGGCGCCGTACGGAGTGGATCCGCTGCAGGCCCGGTTCGTGACGGCCTGGCCGCGCCCACTGGACCTGGACGCGATGACGCAAGCGTCACGAAACCTGTTGGGACTGCACGACTTCGCCGCGTTCTGCCGGCACCGCGACGGCGCCACCACGATCCGCGACCTGCAGCGACTCGACTGGTCGCGCGACGGCGACCTGGTCACGGCGCACGTCAGCGCCGACGCGTTCTGCTGGTCGATGGTGCGGTCGCTGGTCGGGGCGCTGCTGGCGGTCGGCGAGCATCGGCGCACCCCGGACTGGTGCGCCGGCCTGCTCAGTGCGACGCGCCGGTCCAGTGACTTCGCGGCCGCGCCCCCGCAGGGTTTGACGCTGATCGGCGTGGATTACCCGCCCGATCACGAGCTGCAGGCCCGGACCCTGGTGACCCGCGACCTACGTTCGCGCGGTTGAGTTTTAGAGCTTGCCGGCGACGAAGTCGGCTGCTTGACCGACCATGCCGGCCTGGATGTACGCGGGCGCCAAGTGCTGAGGCCAGTTGTTTTGCCAGGTCTTCGGATCGGCCGGGTTGCAGATCGGGTCGTCGCCGTGACACAGCTCGATGGTCCGGTCGTTGTAGATCGGGTTGAAGTTGGTGATGGGCCCCACCCATTGACTTCCGTTGCCGAACAGCGCGACCGCGGCGACGTGCTCGTCCATGCCGGGCGGCAGCGGGTTGTCGAACCCGAACATCGGGCCAGGAGCGGCGAGGACCACGTCAGTGACGGCAGCACCGAGCGAGTACCCGCCGAGCACCAGCCGGGTGTCGGGACAGTTGTTGGCCATGTACTGAACGTGGCCGCTCATGTCGTTGGCGCCCTGTTGCACGTCGGTGTTCGCGGCGTAGTTGACGGCATACAGACCGATGTTCCTGTTGGGCACTCTGGACCGCAGCGCGCTGATCAGCGCGTTGCCGATCTGCCCGGGCCCGGGTGGCTCCATGCGGCCGCGGGCGAACACCAGCTGGGCGTCCGGGCAGGACGCCGCCGACGCGGCGGGTGCGGGAACGTTCACCAACGCCGCGGTGGCAATCATTGCGGCGAGCACCAGCGGCCACCGGCGAATCGAGCGGAGACCCATAGCCTGATATTAGCCGGTCTAATTGATGTGTACGTCGGGTTGCGGCGGCGCCTGTGTTTGAGCCGCCAACAGCCTGGCCGCGATGAACGTCGCTGCCTGGGTGGTGTAGGTAGGCACGTAGCCGTCGGTGTGGTCGCTCCACTCGTTACCGGGGCCGGCGTGGCAGATCGGGTCGCCGGGGTTGCACAGGTCGATGGCCTTGGAACCCAGCAGCGCGCTCTGGGCGGAAATCGGGCTGCCCGACCGGTCGGCGATGTTGCCGAAGGTGGCCAGTGCGGTGATGTTGTCGGCGTACTGGGCGGGCAGCGGACTGCCGAAGGACAGGCCTCCCACCGGCACACCCGCCACGATGTCCATCACCGATGCGCCCTGGGAGTATCCGCCCAACACGATCTTGGTGTTCGGGCAGGCTTGCACGACGTCTTTGACCCGCTTGATGGTGTCGTTGGCGCCGTCGCCGCCGCCCAACTGGAGCTTGCCCGCGGGGTAGTTCACCCCATACGCGTCGATGTTCAGGCCGGTCTGCTCGCGCAGCGAGTCGACCAGGGCCTGACCGACACGTCCGACACCGGGCTTTTCGCTGGTCCCGCGGGCAAAGATCACCTCGACGTCCGGGCAGTCGACCGCGGAAGCTGACGGGACGCCGGCCGGGAGTGCGCTGGGGGCGACCAAGATGGCGCCGGCGGCCAGTACCGCGGCGCCCAGGCGGTTCCAGCGACGGGTGTGGTGGTAAAGCACGAGGAGATATTACCGGTAACCTGCGAAATCCTCATTTCCTGTGGATTGACGGGCACACCAGGCCCGGTCACCGGCTTATCGTGAGGCCGATTCCGGGGGAACGATGGCAACGACCCAGCTGCAGCTCAGCGGGTATCGATTTCTGCTGCGCCGCATCGAGTGCGCGCTGCTGGACCGGGGTACTCGCGTCCAGCCGACGCGGGCACTGGCGGCCGGTGCCCTGGTGGCGACAATCGTGGTTGCCGGCTGTGCCGTGCTTGCCCTGCTGCGGCCGCAGGGGGCGCTGGGAAACGCGCCGATCGTGATGGCCCGGCTGTCCGGAGCGCTCTACGTCCGGGTCGGAGACACCCTGCATCCGGTGCTGAATCTGGCGTCGGCGCGGCTGATCACGGCGTCGAACAGCAACCCGCAGCCGGTGGCCGAAGCCGAGCTGACCCACGCCAAACGCGGTCCGATGATGGGAATCCCCGGTGCTCCCCAACAACTGGCCGAGCCACTGGGCGCCGACGGCACGCGGTGGACGGTCTGTGACAGCGACGCCGGCACGACGGTCGTCGTCGGCTCCGGAGATGCGCCGCAACATCTGCCCGTGGCCCAGACCGTACTGGTTGCCGCGGATTCCGGAGGGTCGGCTTACCTGCTCTACGACGGGCTTCGAGCGCTGGTCGACCTGACCGAGCCTGCAGTGGTCCGCGCGCTGCGGCTGGAAAACGTTGTGCCGCGTAGGGTTTCGCGTGTCCTAGTGAATGCCGTTCCGGAGGTGCCGCGGATCAGCGTGCCGCGCATTCCCGGGGCCGGCGGGACGGGCAGGGTGCCGGGATTTCCAATCGGCAGCGTGCTGCGGATGGCGCGCGCCGACGGCGACGACCATTACGTCGTGCTCGCGGGTGGCGTTCAGCGCGTCGGGCAGGTTGCCGCAGATCTGCTGCGGCTCAGCAACGCACATGGGACCCGCAACATCATCTCGGTGGCCCCCGACGTCATCCGCGTGGCTCCGGCGGTGACCGATCTGCCGGTCTCCACATTTCCCGAGCGGGCTTCGGCGCCGCCGGATGCCGGCCATGCGCCGCTGTGCGCGACGTGGACAGTCACAGCCGATGGCGCCGCCGTATCGATTGTGGCCGGCACACCGCCCATTCCGGCCGGCCAACTGCCGGTGGCGCTGTCGCAGGGTGACGGAACCGGGCCCGCCGTCGACGCCGTCTTCGTCCCGCCCGGTCGCAGCGCGTACGTCCGCGCCACCGGCCTGTCCGGGGACCACCCTGAGGCCGGCACCCGATTTCTGGTCACCGATACCGGGGTGCGCTTCGCCGTCCCCGACGACGACGCGGCGCGTGCCCTGGGTCTGCCGCAGACCGCGATTCCGGCGCCCTGGCCAGTGTTGGCGCCGCTGCCGGCAGGACCCGAACTGAGCAGGGCAAACGCGTTAGTCGTCCGGGACGCCGTCGGTGCGCCGTAGCCGGGCCGTCACAGCGCCGGCAAGTATCGCCGCCCCGAGGACCGCCAGGCAGATCGACGCGCCGGTGAACGCGGTGTGGCGGGGGCCGCGGTCCGCAGCCGCCGGCGGCGTCGGCGCCGAAACCGGCAGCGGCCGGTTATGCGGACGAGGAGGCCGGTCGGCCGGGGCGCCGGAGCTGACGGCGGCAACGATGTCGACGACGCCGTTGCCCACCAACGGATCCCGTTCGCGCGGCGGATGGTGCGCGGTGGCCTCGATGCGCTGCATCACTTGCCGGGCGGTCAGGGCGGGGAACCGGGACCGAATCAGCGCGGCCAGTCCGCTGACGACCGGCGCGGCGTAGCTCGTTCCCGTCAGGGTCGAATCATGCTCTTCGCCAAGTGAATTCATTGTCCCGTCACCGGTCAGGCTCAGAGACATCACCGCCTCGCCGGGTGCGGCCACGTCGACCCATGGCCCGGCGAGGGTGAACGACGACGGCTCACCGCGTGCGTTGACCGATCCCACCGTCAACACGTAGTCGTCGTACCAGGCCGGGCTGACCGCGACTGTGGCAGTGTCCCAGGTTGTTTCGGGTTGCTGTGCTGGGCACTGGGCCGGGCTGCCGGTGTTGCCGGCGGCCGCGACCACCACGGCGTTCTTGGTGTCGACGGCGTAGGCCAGCGCCGCGCCCAACGCGCGGTCGTCGAGCCGGGAATCCACCGGGACACACGCGACCGACGAGATGTTGATCACCGAAGCGCCGAGATCGGCTGCGGTCCGGACGGCTTTCGCCAACGTGTCGACGTCACCGAATCCGGTGTTCGACGGGTCGGCGACTGCGCCGAATTTGGTGCTGGACTGCCGGATGCTGATCAACGTGACATCGGGCGCCACACCGCTGAAACTGTCCTGTTCGGGATCGGCTGCGGCAGCGATGATTCCGGCAACCGCGGTGCCGTGGCCGTCGCAGTCCTGCGTGCCGTCGCCGGTGAACACATAGTCGCCGCCGGCCACCGTCTCGGGCAGTCGTGGGTGCGGCGCGACACCGGTGTCGATGACCGCGACCCGTTGACCCGAGCCGCGGCTCAGCCGCCACACCTGCTGAAGGTCGAGGCCGGCGAGCTGGGCCGGCTTGGCGTCGTGAGTTGCCGGGACCGAACACACCTCGCGCTGCACGGTGGGCGTCGGCGGGGCTGGCGGTGCGGGCTCCGGCAGCCGGCTGCGGTCGATCGGTGGCGGCGCCACCGCGTGCGCGAGCGGCGCGGCACACTGCGGCAGTGCCGCGAGCGCGACGGCCGCGATGCAGCTTGCTGCGCGCGACACCCGCCTGGTCATGGCAGGTTGAGGCCGCGGGCGGTGCCGTAGAGCCCGCAGATCCAGCACGCCAGCGGGACCAGGGCCGCCAGCGCGAGACGCTCCAGCAGCCCGAGACCCCGATGTGCGACGGGGGAGAGTTGCACGACGGGAACGACGAAAGCGGCGGTGGTGAGCATCGCCGTCGTCGCTCCGAGCCACGCGATGGGCGGCCGGAAGGCGACGACCGCCGCTACCAAAGCCGCGCTCAAGGTGGCGGTGCCGTTGGCGACGAGCATCACGGACTTCGGCATGTCACGGTGTGAGCGTGCTTGCGCCAGCAACACCGCACCGGTCAGGGTGGCGAACGCGACGCCGACGACGCGGTGGCCTCCGGCCGGGCACATCGCGACCGCGACGGCACCGCATGCTGCCGTGGTGGAGAATGCGCCGATCAGAGCGGTCAGCCAGGCATTGGCTCGGATCGCTTTGGCGGGCAAGGTGTCTGCGGACTCATCGTCGGTCAGCCGTGGTGACAACCCGGCCAACAGGATTGAGATCGGCGGTGAAGCCGCGATCAGGGCCAGCGACACCACGACGTACATCGCGCCGATCGCCGCTACCGGCACGGTTATCAAGGTGGCCGCCAGCGCGGCGGCCGCCGAAGCGAGCGCGAAACCGGCCACTGCGGTGAATAACGGTGTGTCGCAGCGCGTTAGCCGCGGAACGAGGACTGCGGTGACGGCAGCGGCCGTCGCCGCAAGCAACGCGTTGGGGGCGGCCGGGCCACCGGGAACTGCCAGTAGGCCGGCGACGGCGGCGAATCCGATCGCCAGCAATCCCAGCGACTGCGCGGTGGTGCCGTCACGGAATCCGCGGTGCGCGACCGTGGCCCCGGTCAACGCGATGCAACCGGCGACAGCTGCAATCGAGGTGCCCACCGGCCGGGCATCGCTGTCGCACACCGCTTGTCGCGTCAAGAGCACTGCGCCGACGCTCGCCAGCCAGAGCGCTGCGAGCGCGCCGGTAACCCGGGCCGCGTGCCTGGTCCAGGGACGCGCGGCCGTGGCGAGTGAACTGGACACGGCTTCGGCCGTGTCGTCGAACTGCGGTGGCGGAATGTCGGTCGACGAGCGGGTGAGAATCAACACCGCGCCGTCGCGAATTCCCCGTTGCGCCAACGTCGTCGACCCGTCAAGCGCGGTTTGGCCCGGACACGACAGCTGGTAGCGCGTCGGCCCGCCAGGGTGGCCGTGCTCGGCGGCCAGGATGTCGGCGATCGGCGGGATCAGCGTTGCGATCGGCACGGCCGCCGGCAGCGCCAGGTCGAGCCGGATCTCGTCGGCGTGAACCGACACTCGTCGCAGATCTGCTTCCCGCACGGTGGGCACGCTAACCGCGGCCGACGGTGGCGCGCAGACGCCAATCCACAGCTGACTTGCGCGCGATCACGGTGGTGCTTAGCGTGCAATCGATCGGCGGGGGAGGCCGGCATGGACAGCGGTTCCGCAACCACGGGGTTCAGGCCGGCGCCACGGCGGCCACCGCCGGTGTTCGACACCGCCGACATCGCGGTCGCCGCTCCGCCGCAGCTTGCGCGGGCAGGGCAGGCCGGCTTGGTGAGCCGGCTGTTGCCGGTCGCGATGGCGGGCGCCACTCTCGCGATGATGGCGGTGGCCTTCTACTTCCGGTCCGGTATCGCGCGCAGCCCGGTGTTCGTGGCGTTTCCGCTGATGATGCTGATCTCGGCGGTGGCGGCCGCGATCGCCGGCCGCGACCGGTGGCGCGCCGACCTCGATGGCGACCGCACGGACTATCTCGACTATCTCGCCGGCCTGCGTGGCACTGTGGTGAAAGCCGCTGCCGCACAACGTGCGGCGTTGAACTGGTGCCATCCGGAGCCTGAAGCGCTGTGGACGCTTCTCGGCGGCAGCCGGATGTGGGAGCGGCGACCGACCGACCCCGACTTCTGTTGTGTGCGCATCGGAATCGGCGACCGGGAACTCGCCACTCGCCTGGTGCCTCCCCAGCTGCCTACGGCCAGCCGCTCGGATCCGGTCACCGTGACCGCGTTGCGCCGCTTCCTGCAGGCGCACCAGACAATCCGGGACGTGCCTGTCACGCTCGACCTGCGCGAGGTGGGCGTGGTGACGGTCGCCGGCGACGGGACGTGCGCGCGGGGACTGCTGCGCGCGATGATCTGCCAACTCGCGGTCATGCACAGCCCAGCCCGGTTGTCGCTCGTCGGCGCGATCGACGATCGCGAACGAGCTCATTGGGACTGGCTGAAATGGCTGCCGCACCACCAACATCCGAAAGCCGCCGACGACGTCGGCCCGGCCCGGATGGTGTATCCGACGCTGCATGCAGCCGAGGAAGCAGTTGCCGGGCTGTGGCTCGATCATCCGGTGCCGCCACACGTGGTGGCCGTCGTCGACGGCGGTGGGGTTATCGGGCTGGCCGTCCTGCAGGCAGGCGGCGGTTGCGACATCTCGGCGGGTACACGGCTTCGGGTTGGCGCGCAACAGGTGACTATCGGCGATGACCTGATCGCGCGGCCGGACCGAATGGATCACGCCGCCGCCCTCGCGTGCGCGCAGCGGATGGCCGCCTACCACACCGAGGAACCCGACGCCGCGGCCGGCGACACCCGGCCGTGGCAGCAGCTGCTGGGCATCGACGACCTGCCCGCGTTTGCGCCGTCGGTGTGGTGGAGCAGCCGGTCTCGGCGTGATCAGCTACGGGTCCCGATCGGCACGACTACCGCCGGCACCCCGCTGGAACTCGACATCAAGGAGGCCGCCGAAAACGGCATGGGCCCGCACGGGCTGTGCGTGGGAGCCACCGGGTCGGGAAAATCCGAGCTGCTGCGCACCATTGCCCTGGGCATGATGGTCAGCCACTCACCCGAAGTGCTCAACTTGGTCCTGGTGGACTTCAAAGGCGGCGCAACCTTTCTCGGTCTGGAAAAGAGCCCGCACGTCGCGGCCGTCATCACCAACCTGTCCGATGAAGCAGCACTGGTCGCCCGGATGCGCGAGGCGCTGACCGGTGAGATGAACCGCCGTCAGGAATTGCTCAGGGCGGCTGGCAATCTCGACAACATCACGGCATACCAGAGTGCGCGGCACGCGGGCACCCCGTTGCCCACGCTGTTCATCATCGTCGACGAGTTCTCCGAGCTGCTCAGCCAGCACCCGGATTTCGCCGAGGTGTTCGTCGCGATCGGCCGGCTCGGCCGGTCACTGGGGATGCATCTGCTGCTGGCCAGCCAGCGCCTGGACGAGGGCAGGCTGCGTGGGCTGGAGTCCCATCTGTCCTACCGGATATGTCTGAAAACACTGTCCGCCAACGAGTCGCGCATCGTGTTGGGAACCTCCGACGCCTACGAGCTGCCCAATACCCCGGGAGCGGGATACCTCCGCGCCGCCACCGGTGAGCCGATTCGTTTCCATAGCGCATACGTCTCCGGGCCGTGCATGCTCACCGCCCGGCCCGCGGCGGGAAGAGTCGCATCGAGCCACGGGAAGGCACCGGTTCGGCGGTTCACCGCGACGCCGGTGGGCCGGGTCACCCAGTCGGCCAACGAGATCAGCCCGGCCAACCGGCGCACCGTCTTGCAGACGGTCGTGGACCGGATGTCCGGGCTCGGCCCGCGAGCTCATGAGGTGTGGCTGCCCCCGCTTGATGCGGCTCCGGCGCTCGACGCCGTGCTGCGCGACTTCTCCAGCGGTATATTGACCGTCCCCATCGGCATCGTCGACCGCCCGTTCGAACAGCGTCGCACACCGCTGACCGTCGAGTTGGCGGGATCGGCCGGCAATGTCGCGGTGATCGGGGCACCACGGTCGGGCAAGTCGACCGCCCTGCGCACGCTGGTGACCGCGCTGGCGGCCACCCATGATCCACGCCAGGTGCAGTTTTACTGCCTGGACTTCGGCGGTGGCACGCTGACCTCGCTGCGGCGCTTGCCGCACGTCGGCTCGGTGGCCGGCAGAGCCGAGCCCGATCTGGTCGGCCGCACGATCGCCGAGCTCGAGTCGCTCCTGACGTCGCGGGAGGGCGGCTTTCGCCAGTTCGGGGCGCGGCATCACGACCGCTTCGGTGACGATGTGTTCCTGGTGGTCGACGGCTGGGCCGGCCTGCCCAGCGACCACCAAGGACAGGTCACCGCCCTTGCCGCCCAAGGGCTTTCGTTCGGCATCCATGTGGTAGTGTCGGCTTCTCGGTGGGCCGAGCTGCGGCCGGCGCTCAAGGACCAGATCGGCACCCGCATCGAGTTGCGGCTGGGCGATCCGGCCGATTCGGAACTGGACCGCCGTCGTGCATGGCAGGTTCCCGAGGGTTGGCCGGGTCGAGGTCTGTCCCGCGACGGACAGCACATGGTGATCGCGCTGCCCAGGGCGGAGATAGGCCGTCGCGGTGCAACGAGCGCACCCGCGATCCCGCTGCTGCCCACCCGGGTCGAGCTGGCAGACCACGAGCTGGGCAACCAGATCGTGCTGGGGCTAGAAGAACGCCAACTCGCGCCGGTCACCGTCGATTTCGACAGGGACACCCACCTGCTGATCTTCGGCGACATCGAATGCGGGAAGACCGCCACCTTGCGGACCCTCTGCCGTGAAATCGTGCGGACAGCGGTGCCGTCGCAGGCGCAGTTGTTCATCGTCGATTTCCGGCGCACGCTGCTCGGTGTCGTCGAGTCCGCTCATCTCGGCGGCTACGCGATGTCGGCGGCAGCATTCGGCGAACTGCTGCCGGGATTGCTCGGCGTGCTGCACAGCCGGATGCCGTCACCACACGTCACGCAGACCCAGCTGCGCAACAGATCCTGGTGGTCAGGACCGGACATCTACGTCGTGGTCGACGACTACGACCTGGTCACCGCCGGCGCTGCCAATCCGCTGACACCGATTCTCGAATACCTGCCGCACGCCAGGGATCTCGGCCTGCACCTGGTAGTGGCCCGGCGAAGCGGCGGCGCCGCCCGTGCGCTGTTCGACCCGCTGCTCGCCGAGTTGCGCGACTCCGGCTGCGTGGGGCTGATGATGAGCGCAAGCCCGGACGAGGGGCCGCTGATCGGGTCGGTCCGGCCCTGTTCGTTGCCGCCGGGTCGCGGCACCCTGATCACTCGCGGTGACGGTAACCAAGTGGTGCAGGTCGCCTGGAGCCCGCCGCCGTGAGCATATGCATGATCGAGTCCGGTCCGGGTACGGTACGCCAATTATGTTGCGGCAGAACAGTATCTGGTGACAGCGGTGCGGCCGCCCTGGAAGGTATCGACGACCCCGTCGCGTTGGTCGACGAGCGCCCGGTCGCCGTCGAGTCGCTGTGGCGCACGGTCCTGCAGTCGCTGCTCTGCGAGCGCGCTGAACGCGCGGTCGTCGTCCACCCGTCATGGTGGACGCAGACGCGGATCGCGACAGTCGCCGCCGCCGCGCAAGTTCTGGCCGACAAGGTCGAACTTCGACCGCGGGCATGGCTGCTGGCCCGGAGTTCGCCACTGCCAACGGTTGTCGTGGAAATCGCCCAGCGGTTGGTGGTGGTCATCGGCGCTGTGGTGCGGGCCGAACCGCGCCGTGGGGAACCGCAGCGGGTGGCCGAGGCCGTCGCACGCGTCGTCGCCGGCATGACAAGCAACAGCGCTGCCACGGTGGTGATCGACGCGCCGTGCTCGGTGCCCGGGGCGCGCGTGGTCGCGACGATGATCGCCGAGCGATTGCCCGCCGGCCTAGCCGTGCGACAGGTCGACGACGCTGGGTTGCAGCGGCTCGCGGCATCCGCCGTTCCGGGCGACGAACAAGCTGTCGATGTCGTCGTTCGTCGCCCGCGTCGCTATCGAGGGTCCATCGTGTTGGTCCCGTTGATTGCGGTGGCGCTTGGGTTTATCGCGTTCAGCCATCACGCTCCGTCGGAGTCCAGGGATATGCCGACGACGTTTCTTGTCGAAGGCCGGGTGGCGGTGCAGGTGCCGGCGGAATGGACAACGGAGCGGGTGATCGCCGGGCCGGGCTCGGCACGGGTTCAGGTGACGTCGCCGTCGGATCCGCAGCTGGCGGTCCATGTGACGCAATCGCCGGTCGGCCCTGAGACACTGGCCGTCACCGCCGAATCGTTGAAACGTGCGATCGACGCGGAGCCGCCCGGTGTCTTCGTCGACTTCAACCCGGCCGGGGTCAGCGCCGGACGCCCGGCGGTGACCTATCGCGAGGTGCGTGCCGACCACGACATCCGATGGAGCGTGGTTCTCGACCCTGCCGTCCGGATCGCCATCGGCTGTCAGAACCGCCGCGGCGACGACGACGCCATCCGCGACGTGTGCGACATGGCTGTGCGGTCCGCGCATGAGGTGAAGTAGTGGAACCGAACGAAGCCCATCACAGTCCTACCAATGTGACCAACACACTGAGCGCCGATCTGGACCTGATGCGTTCCGTTGCGGCGACCATGGATACCCGCAACGAGGAGATCCGGGCGATGCTGCAGGCGTTCATCGGGCGCATGAGCAGTGTGCCGGCGTCGGTATGGGGTGGGGCTGCGGCCGCCCGCTTCAAAGAAGTGGTGGATCGGTGGAACGCCGAGTCGATGAAACTGCACCACGCGCTGCACGCCATCGCCGAGACGATTCGCTACAACGAGACTGCATTGCGGGAAGCAGCCGACGACCATGCGCACCGCATCGCCGCGGCCGGCGGGAGCCTGTGACCCATGGACCCAGTGCTGTCGTACAACTTCGCCGAAATCGAATACTCGGTGCGCCAGGAGATCCAGGCCACGTCGGCCCGCTTCAACGCCTCGCTGCAGGAGCTGAGAGCGCAGGTAGCGCCGCTGCAGGAGCTGTGGACTCGCGAAGCCGCCGCCGCCTACCGCGTCGAGCAGCTCAAATGGCACCAGGCGGCCACCGCGCTCAACGAAATCCTGACCGGGCTGGGTAATGCCGTCCGCGACGGCGCCGACGATGTCGCCGACGCCGACCACCGGGCGGCCGGGATCTGGGCCCGGTAGCAAAGACTCTGCGCGGTCCCGTCGGAGGGGAGAGACGACGGGACCGCGCAGTTATGCGGCGTCTCAGCGATTCGCCCGGCGCAGCAACCATTTCAGGACGGGTACCGCGGCTGGTATTCCGAGAACCGACATGCCAAAGATCGCGAGGCCCAGTCCGAGGATCGAGAGCAGTCCTGAGTTGATCCCCCACCACAGACAGGCGGCGCCGCGCCGACCAGCAGGGACAGGATCAACTTGATCGCATCGCGCACACTCGTTTCTTCTCCGCTGGCATGTCGTGGCGGCTGGCCGCTATCTGGAACTTCATCAGGGCGGAGCGCCTTGACGGCGAAATAGATTCCAACGACCACTGCGATAACGCCGACGAAGGGCAACCTCCGAGACGCGCGGTAGCCTTCCGGTGGCGGATTCAAAACCATTAAAGCGCCACTCACGGTCCATATCACGCCGAGAAGGACTTGGGTTACTCGCGATGTCACGGTATCCGCGCAACGATATGGACCAGAGGTTTAGTCTTGCCCCATGAGATCATGGCCTCGAGCTGCCTCAGGCATACCTTTTTGGTGACGCGGTTGTGTTCCGTGCGCCATAGATTGCTCGCGTCCCAGCGGCCAGCGTTTTCCCGCTTGATATGCCGCGAAGTATAGAAGGGTGAAAGCTCCTGCGGTGATGGCTGAGATGATGACAAACTGCAAGCGCTGCCCTCGCGCGATTGGGTACCCTGAGCTTGCATCACCGTAGCCGAAGTAGCTGGCAATTAACACGATTACGGCCGCAGCCAATATACCGACCCACGGCTTGTTCACGTCGATAGTAACCACATTAAACACGCAAATTGCGATCCCAACAACCATAAGCCACCAGAATTTTTTCGCGCTTGCCAACCCACTGTAGGAATCACGCGGTGGGCTGTAATCCGCTTTCTTATCTGCTGACCGGACCGTTCTGTCTCGCGATGAATCAGCTCGGCTGTCTTGTGTATAAAAGGCGTATATTCTTCCGCGGATTTTTATGTAGGGAGTATTAAAATACGCACCGATTATCGCGCAGCCGCCGACGAATAGCACCATGCCACTGCCGAGTTTCCAATCGGGCAGCGAAGCCAGAAAGGCGCTTAGACTGGCTATCCCGATGCTTGCCCAAAAGACTCGTCTTTGCCAGCTACGATCTCGTTTTGTCCAAAGTGGAAAGGCGGCGGCAGTCAAACACAGCAGCGTCGCAACGAAAAACGCGAGTGTGCGCGGATTGTGGAGCGTTGGCTGCGCGGCTACATAAACAATATTCACCGTATTGAGCTCGGCATCCGCTATTCTTTGAACCATTTGAAAACTTTCTCGCCAGCGTCTTCCCCGAGGAATGCTCCAGCGGTCCCGAAGATGAGTGCACCCGCAAAGGCCCCTGGCGGGCCCGCGACCAAAAAACCTCCCTCAGCTCCAAGTCCACCCAAAGCGTACGCTCCAGCCATGCCGCCGGCAGACTTTGCGACTACCTCCCCGGCCGGCTTACCCTCGCCAAATATCTCGTAGAGTCCTATTCCTGCTTCCAGCAAGCTACCGGCAGCTCCGATACGCCCGCCGATTCTTTTGAATGCTTCCACGTCTTCGGCAGAGAAGCGTGCTGTGCTTAGGAAATCATCGGTGGGCATTGCTTCGGCCCAATGCGTGAACCCTTCTTTGCCTCCGTCGAGTCCCTTACCGACTGACGAGGCACCTGCGACAAGTTCTTTCGGGATTTCTCCATGCGCCATGTCTTCGGCGACAGCGGCCGCAGCCGGAGGTGACATGCCGCCTTTCTGGAGTGCCTCTTGGAACTTGGCGACCGCAGTCGCGCGATCCGTCGCTTCCATTTGGTCTATGACCTGAGTTGCTTGGTCCGGTGTCATGAATTGCCGTGACCACGGGAGTTGGCCCTGTTCGAGATCATGCTGGAGCTGAAGCCTGGCTTGCGCCCGAGTACGAGCATCGACACCAAAGACTGGATCTCGCGTGAGCGGTCCGACCACTTTCGATGTGTTGTAGTCGCCGAGGCGTTCCCCCGCCAGGCGGCGGGCTTGGGCAGCTTGATGTGGGTCGAAACCAGGTCCGAAGCGACTGTTTGGGTCAGTGATGGCTGCATAGTCTTTGAGCCGCTGTGCCGCGGCCGCCTCCTCGGCGGTCATGTTTCCCGGCCGGCCCGCGTCGTTGGCCATGTAGTGGGTCCGGCCCTCGGCTTTGGCCTTGTCCACCATGGCCTGATCGCGCGCACGCTGACCTGACTTGTCGTATTGGGTGGCAGCCTTGGCGGCGTCGTCGCCGGGCAGGGCGTCGAGGTTGCCCAGCGACTCAGGCACGTAGCCTGCACCCGACATCGCGGTTTCGGCGGCATGCAAGTCGGTGACGTAGGCGCTGCGGGCCGAGTTAACCTGTCCCAGCGCCGATTTGACCACGCCGACGGCCTGTTCGTGCAGTACGCCGGTGTCTTGATCGTTGGCTTTGGCGGCCGACAGCTGATTGTCGAGCTCATGCAGCGCGGAATCGGCCTGCCCGAGGGCGGCGTCGCTTTGGCGCTGCGCTGTCGCCAGTGAGGCGGCGGTCTGCTCCAAGCTGGCGGCGATTCGCGGCAGTGCTTCCTTGTGTCCGGCTAGCGCGGTGGTGGCCTGCTGGACTTCGGCCGACTCGTTGATGGGGTGCTCGCCCTGGTTGCGGGTATAGGCCGCGTTGAATTTCTGCTTGGCCTTGTCGAAGTCGTCGTCGGCTTCTTTGACGCGGTTGCCGGCTTGGTGAAAAGCATCGGCGAGCTTATTGATCGCCTGCGGATCGCCGGCCTGTAATTCGTCGTCGAGTTTCCACGGATTACCGCCGGCCGCCCCACACAATTCGCCGATATCGAGGTTGCTCAGAGCCGGTGGTGCCCCCACTGCGGCCCGCTAGAATCGCTCGCCGGCCGAGTTGATGCCGTCGGCTGCCGACTCGTCAGTGGCCGTGAAAACCTGTGCCGCCTTGTCCGCTTTGGCCGACACTCCAGTCAACGTCGCGTGATGGCCCTGCAGCTGGGTGTGATGCTGTTGATGAGCAGCCCTGAGTTTGCCGTGAACCTGATGCGCTTCAGCGAAATCACCAAAGATCCCCGGTGCCAAGTCTGCGCTGGCGAGGTGTTCTGCCGCTTCTCGGGCCGAATCGGCGGCATAGCGGCAAAAGTCACCACCTGCAATCAGGTGTTCGGTATTGACTTCGAACTTCTCCGCGGCCACGTTTAGCAGGCTAACACCGCCCCAGCGCAGTAAGGAGCACAAAAAAACCAACGGTCGAGCTTGCTGACCGCCGTTTTGACCTGCGCGGATGCCCGCCGGTAAGCTGCACCGTTGGCGTACGGTACGCCGGGGCTCGGGTCAATGTCGGTCGCCGAGACCATCCCCTGCCGTCGACGCCTGACCGGCACCCGGGTCGCACCGGGATCCAACCCGAGAGAAAGTTAGGTAAGCGCTGTGCCTACATACACGCCGAAGGCGGGTGACACCACGCGGTCGTGGTACGTCATCGACGCCACGGACGTGGTGCTCGGCCGGCTTGCCGTCGCGGCAGCGAACCTGCTGCGCGGGAAGCACAAGCCGACATTCACCCCGAACGTCGACGGTGGCGACTTCGTCATCATCGTCAACGCCGACAAGGTCGCCATCAGCGGCGACAAGCTGCAGAACAAGCTGGCTTACCGCCACTCGGGTTATCCCGGCGGTCTGCGCAGCCGCACGATCGGTGACATGATGCAACGCCACCCCGACCGCGTCGTGGAAAAAGCGATCGTCGGGATGCTGCCCAAGAACAAGCTGGGCCGTCAGATCAAGCGCAAGCTGCGCGTCTACGCCGGCCCGGAGCATCCGCACACCGCTCAGCAGCCGGTTCCGTTCGAGATCAAGCAGGTGACGCAATGACAGAAGCGGTAGAGAACGAAACCGTGGCTGCCGAGAGCGCGTCGGAGGCGTCGGCCACCCGCGCAGACTCCTTCGTGATCGAGCGTCCCATCCAGACCGTCGGGCGCCGTAAAGAGGCCGTGGTGCGGGTGCGGCTGGTCCCGGGCACAGGCAAGTTCGACCTCGACGGGCGCAGCCTGGAGGACTACTTCCCCAACAAGGTGCACCAGCAGCTCATCAAGGCCCCGCTGGTCACCGTCGACCGGGTCGACAGCTTCGACATCTACGCCCACCTCAACGGCGGTGGCCCGTCGGGCCAGGCCGGGGCGCTGCGGCTGGCCATCGCGCGGGCGCTGATCCTGGTCACGCCCGAGGACCGGCCCGCGCTGAAGAAGGCCGGCTTCCTGACCCGTGACCCGCGGGCCACCGAGCGCAAGAAGTACGGCCTGAAGAAGGCCCGTAAGGCGCCGCAGTACAGCAAGCGCTGATCGGGTATCACTTTCCTGGCCGCGAGCGTGCGCAAAAACGGTTCCTGGCTGGCGTGTCGGACCGGGGACACGCACGCTCGCGGCGGATAAAGGATGGCTATGGGTCGACTGTTCGGCACCGACGGCGTCCGCGGGGTCGCCAATCGTGAGCTGACCGCCGAGCTCGCGCTCGCCCTGGGCGGCGCGGCGGCCCGGCAGCTGGCCCGCCCTGGCGTCCCGCACCGGCCGGTTGCCGTCGTCGGCCGCGATCCCCGCGCCAGCGGCGAGATGCTGGAAGCCGCGGTGATCGCCGGGCTGACCAGCGAGGGTGTGGACGCGCTGCGGGTCGGGGTGTTGCCGACGCCCGCGGTGGCCTACCTGACCAGTGCCTACGACGCCGACTTCGGCGTGATGATCTCCGCGTCGCACAACCCGATGCCCGACAACGGGATCAAGATCTTCGGGCCGGGCGGCCACAAGCTCGACGATGCCACCGAAGACCAGATCGAGGAGCTGGTCGCTGCTGGGCCGGGACTGCGCGTTGTCGGAGCGGGAATCGGCCGCGTCGTCGACGCCGAGGACGCGCTGGACCGCTACCTGCGCCAGCTGGGCAAGGCCAGCACGGACCGGCTCGACGGACTGACCGTCGTCGTCGACTGCGCCCACGGCGCGGCGTCGGTTGCGGCGCCGCGTGCCTATCGGGCTGCCGGCGCCCGTGTCATCGCGATCAACGCCGAACCCAACGGGCTCAACATCAACGAGGGCTGCGGCTCGACCCACCTGGATTCGCTGCGCACGGCGGTGCTCGCGCACGGCGCTGACCTGGGTCTGGCGCACGACGGGGACGCCGACCGGTGCCTGGCCATCGACGCCTCCGGCGAGGTTGTCGACGGCGACCACATCATGGTGGTGCTGGCGCTGGCGATGCGCGACGCCGGTGAACTGGCCGGCAACACGCTGGTCGCCACCGTGATGAGCAACCTCGGCCTGCACCTGGCGATGCGCTCCGCGGGGATCACCGTCCGCACCACCGGAGTCGGCGACCGCTACGTGCTGGAAGAACTGCGGGTCGGCGGCTACACCCTGGGCGGCGAACAGTCCGGCCACATCGTGCTGCCCGCGCTGGCCAGCACCGGCGACGGAATCCTCACCGGGTTGCGGCTGATGTCGCGGATGGCGCAGACCGGTTCGACGCTGGCCGGCCTGGCGTCGGCGATGCGCACGCTGCCGCAGGTGCTGATCAACGTCGAGGTGGCCGACAAATCCGCGGCGGTCGCGGCGCCCGCGGTTCGGGCCGCGGTCCAGCAAGCCGAGGCCGAGTTGGGCGACACCGGTCGAATCCTGTTGCGGCCCTCCGGAACCGAACAGTTGATTCGGGTGATGGTGGAAGCGGCCGAAGAGGACACCGCGCGCAGGCTGGCGACATGCATCGCGGAGTCGGTGCGCGCCGGGCGCTGACGACGGAACCCCGGCTGGGCGCGGCACGTCCAAACCGGTATGGGACAAGCAGATGCCACCCGGATCGACGTTGCGGCGGTGCGAGCGATCGCCGGCCGGATCGACGACTCCGCGGAATTCATCGCCGGCGCGGCCCGTTCGCGGTTGGCCAGCCTGGCATTCGGCGGGGCGGTGGCCGGGCGGGCACACGTCGCCCGCGGCGACGCACTGCAGGCCGCGCTCAACCGCCTGACCGGGGAGCTGTCGCAGTGGGAGCGGGCGTGCGTCGAGATCGCCGCCGCGCTGCAGGCCGGCGCCGATCGCTACGCCGACGCTGATCTGCGCGGCGCGGCCCGGATCGGGTGACCGGGTGGCCCCGCGGTTGGATGTTGCGGTGCGGCTGGCCGAGGGCCGAGCGGCCGTCGACCACGCGCAAACGTATGTGAGCGCCTGCCGCGCGCTGGGTTACCAGCATCCGGACCTGACCTCCCACGGCGCGCAGGTGTTCGACTGGTATGACACCGAGGACGGCCTGAATCTTCATGTGCTCGAGGGTGATTGCGCCGCGTTGGGGGCGGCGGCCAATGCGACCGAGGAGGCGCTGGCGCGGCAGCGCGCGCAGATCGCCGAGCTCGGCGCCGTGTGGCACGGGTCGGGAGCCGACGCGGCGATGCAGTTCCTGCGTCGTCACTGTGACGCCGCGAGCGCGGTGGCCGCACGCGTCCGGGCGGCGGCCGACGGCTGTGGCGCGCTGCGGGACAAGCTGTGGCAGGCGGTCGACGGTAAGGCCGCGACGGCGATCGGCGTCGACGATCGCAGTTCGGCGCAGCGCCCGGCATGGCTGGCCGCCTCGCACACCGTCACGACTGGGCCGACCGACCGATCCGCCGAGGATCTGGTCCGTGAGCAGGTAATTCCCTACGTGGACAACGACATTAGCAGCGACTGGCTGATCCTGATGCGCGCCGCCACCGCGTCGGTGGCCGCCGCGTACGACGCAGTTGTCGACGCGCTGGCGGCCGCGCCGGAGGCGTGCTTCGAAATCCCGGGCGGCCTTGAGTCGCGGCCGCTCGACGAGCCGGCGGCGTTGGCGGCCGACGCCGTGCCCGCAGCCATGTCTGTGGCGCCAGCGCCGCCTATCAATACCGTCCCCGCCGCCATGCCGACTCCGCTGCCACCGCCGCCGCTCGACGAGCCAGTCACACCATCGGCGGCGTCGCCGCTCTCCGACCTGGCGGCTCCACTGGGCGATGCCGCCGGAATATCCAGTGGTGCAGGCAGTCTGGGAGGCCTCGGCGGTCTGGGCAGCGGTGTTGGCGGTGTAGTCGGCGCGATTGTCGATGGAATTGGCGGCCTGTTGGGTTCGCTTGCCGACGGGCTTGGCGATTCGTCGGCATCCGAGGACCCGCCGTTAGACGACCCGCTGGACGCCGACGATCCGCTCGAGGAGGAGCCCGACGACGAGGCCAGCGATCCCGACGAAGACGAGGCCGGCGCAGAAGACGACAACGTCGACGCCGACACGACCGTTTCGGACGAAAACCCCTCGGCTACAGGGGAACTCGCTGAAGACGCAGCTATGCCGCCCGCCGAACCGCCGCCAGTAGACGGGCCGCCGCCCGCCGAACCCCCCCCCCCCGCGCCGCCGCCCGCCGAGCAGCCGCCAGCCGCACCGCCGGAGGGATCGACTCCCTGCGAGATCGCCGCGGACGAACTGCCGCAGGCGGGACAGTAAGCCGTCGCCGCCCTAGGACAACAAGCTCTTCAGTTCCTCGACATAATGCACGGACTCAGCCCGGTCGGTGGACGCCGGCGTCGCCAACAGCGTCGTCACCCCGGCCTCGGCGAAGGCCGCCACCCGCTCGGCGACGAATCCGCGCGGCCCGATCAGCGAAACCTGGCGCACTAATTCGTCGGGGACTGCGGCGATGGCCTCGTTCTTGCGGCCCGAAAGATAGAGATCCTGAATGCGGTTGGCGATTTCGCCGAATCCGTATCGGGTTGCCAGGTTGTGGTAGAAGTTGCGGCTCTTGGCGCCCATCCCGCCGATGTACAGCGCAAGCTGCGGTTTGACCCACGCCAGCCGGTCCTCGACGTCGTCGCCGATGGCCAGCGATGCGCCGACCATCACGTCCAACGGCCCCAGCTCCGGATTCCGTTTGGCGAGACCGGCGTCCAGCGCCTCACCCCACACCGACCGTGCCTTCTCCGGATAAAAGAACACCGGCTGCCAACCCTCGGCAATCTCGGCGGTGAGCTCGACGTTCATCGGGCCCAGTGCGGCGATCGATATCGGGATCCGTTCGCGCACCGGGTGATTGATGATTTTCAGCGCCTTGCCCAACCCGGTCCCCCGGTCGGCGGGCAGCGGAACCTGATAGTGCTTGCCGCTGTGGGTGACTCGATCGCGCCGCCACACCTGCCGACAGATGTCGACCACCTCGCGGGTACGGCCCAGTGGGGCGTCGAACGGGACGCCGTGAAAGCCCTCGATGACTTGTGGTCCCGACGTGCCGATGCCCAGTCGGAACCGGCCGTTGGACACGAAGTCCAGACCCGCGGCCGTCATCGCCAGCAGCGAAGGGGTACGCGTGTAAATCGGAAATACCCCGGAGGCCAATTCGACGGTGCACGTCTTGGCCGCCAGATAACCCAACTGACTGACCGCGTCGTACGAATATGCCTCGGCCACTACGACGACGTCGATGCCGGTCTTTTCCAATTCGATCACCCGGTCGACGCCTTCACGGAAACCGCCCGAGTAGTCAAGCATGATGCCGATTCGCATCGTGACTTTATAGCACCCAACCGGTTGGTTGGTAACCTCAGCCCTTCAGCAGCGCGACGACTTTCTCCTCGAGAGCAACCGGCTCCTGTTTCACTGTCTCGGTGTGGGGCAACTGAACCTCCGGGTCGGCGAACTCGCGATACGTCTTGTCGCCGGCGAGTGAATACAGCAGATATCCGGTCAGCAGCGCGCGCACCGCCTTTTGCGTCTTGCGATCTGCGCCGGGCAACCCGAACACCGTCGTCAACCGCCGCCCTTCGATCAGGCCGCCGGGCTTGGACTTGCTCGCCACCCGTAGCGTCGCCGCATCCCAAACCTGGGCGAGCTGAATAGCGTTGGAATGCAACGACTTAGCGTCACCAGGGGCGCTGAACACCACTCCGGGAACCCGCAATGACGCCGCCGGCTGCTCCGCAGGCGGTTTGGTCACCGCCGGGAAGATCGCCGCGACGACTTTGGGTTTGGCCGGCATCCCGGCCGCCGCGAACACCGCGGCCGAGCCGCCGAACCCATGACCTGCCAGCCCGAGCTTGCCGGGATGCACGCTGATCTTGCCCGGACCGAGCCGCACGCCCGCGGCGATGTCGAGCGCGGTGCCCAGGTCGTAGGCGAGGTTCAGCACCGAGGGCGCCAGTCCCTTCTCGGTGTCGGGGGCTGCGGCCACGATGCCCCACGACGCCAGATGCTCGAGCAGACCAAAGTAGCGCTCGACGCCGGCGAGCCAGTCGTGGCCGAAGGCGATGCCCGGCAGATTGAGCCCCGCCTCGGGGGTATACACCACCCCGGGCAGGCCGGCAAAGGCGAGATCGCCGCGCAGTACCCGGTGCGGGCCACGCCTGGTCAGGGTGGTGAAAAGTTTTTTGACGCCGGGCACGCGTTGACGGTAGCGCACCGTTGCAGTGAATCGCCCGAATGTCTGGACGCGCGAGGCGCGTGCGTCTCACCGGTGATACCGTTTGTTTATGAGATCGGTGACCGTGCGAGAACTGCGCAACAAAGGGGGAGACGTCCTGGACCGGGTGGAGCGCGGAGAGCGTGTGATCGTGACCCGGGATGGGCGTCCCGTCGCGGAGTTGCGGCCCCTGCCGCGTCGCAGTGCGCGTCCCGATGAACTGATCGAGCGCTGGAAGCGGTTGCCGACCGTCGATCCCGAAGCGCTGCGACGGGACATGGACGCCGTCATCGATTCGTCGCTGTGATGGGCGAGCCGGCGTCGATGGGCATGCTCGACACGTCGGTGGTGATCCTGCTAGGGCGAATCACCGATCCGAGGGTGCTGCCGGAAGAAGCGGTTATCAGCGCCATCACGCTGGCGGAATTATCGGTAGGGCCGCATGTGGCGCAGACCGAGGAAGAACGCATTGCCCGACAGGCCCGTCTGCAGCAGGCCGAATCGGATTTCGACGTACTCCCTTTTGATGAGGCGGCGGCCCGGGCATTCGCCGTAGTGGCCGCGTCGCTGCGTGCCTCCGGACGTAAGCCGGCGGCCCGCGCTTACGACGCCCTGATTGCTGCCACCGCTATCGCCCACGGTGTCGCTTTGTACACCTGCAATCCCGACGATTTCGACGCCATCCCGCAACTTGAGGTTCGCGCCATTCCGCATCCGGATCAGCGGTCCTTCGCCTAGCCGGCCGGCGTCAGCCGCATCAGCCGAATCGTGCGAACGCCGTCGGTGCGCTCCGCATACTTGGCGTAGCCGGGGTAGAAATTCACCGCCAGGTCGAACAGCCGATCGCGGTCGGCGCCCGTCGCCTCGCGCGCCACGAACCGCCCGCCGTGCTCGCCGACATGCAATTCGCATTCCGGATGGGCGAGCAGGTTGTGGTACCAGGCCGGATGCCGGGTGTCGCCGTAGTTGGACGCAACCAAGATGACGTCGTCGCCGTCGGTGAAATAGCCGAGCGGTGTCTCGCGCCGCTGGCCGCTGCGGGCGCCGGTCGACGTCAAGACCACCAGCGGCATGGCGCCCGCGGCGAGGCTTACGCGCCCGCGGGTGAGCCGCATGAGCGGCGCGTCCAGCGGGGCGGCGAGCGCGCGGTGTATCGCAGCGCCGGGCTTGGTCGCCACCAGGGCCAGCATGGCGCGTTTCCACGCTGCGCGGGGTGCCCGCGGGTCGACGCGGGGGATCCCGTTGATGGTGTGGCCGGACATATCGCGACTGTACTGGCTGTATGCCACTGATCAGCGCGTTTAGCACCCGTCGGGACCGGCTGCACTACCCTGGTCAGCTATGTGCGGAATCGTCGGCTATGTCGGGCAGCGGTCTGCCTGCGAGGTGGTCGTCGAGGCGCTGCGACGGATGGAATACCGAGGCTACGACTCGGCGGGCATCGCGCTGGTCGACGGGGCCGGCAAGCTCACCGTCCGCCGGCGTGCCGGCCGGCTGGCCAACCTCGAGCACGCCCTCGAGGAGGCCGACCCGGCCGCGCTCGCCGGCGGCACCGGTCTCGGGCACACCCGGTGGGCCACCCACGGCCGGCCCACCGACCGCAACGCGCATCCGCACCGCGACGCGGCCGGCAAGATCGCCGTCGTCCACAACGGCATCATCGAGAACTTCGCGACCCTGCGTCACGAACTGGAGGCCGCCGGGGTGGAGTTCGCCAGCGACACCGACACCGAGGTCGCGGTGCACCTGGTGGCCCAGGCATATCGGCACGGCGACACGGTCGGCGACTTCCCGGCGTCGGTGTTGTCCGTGCTGCGCCGACTCGAGGGTCACTTCACCCTGGTCTTCGCCAACGCCGACGAGCCCGGCACCATCGTGGCCGCCCGCCGCTCCACGCCGCTGGTGGTCGGGATCGGCGACGGGGAGATGTTCATCGGCTCCGACGTGGCCGCGTTCATCCCGCACACCCGCGACGCCATCGAACTGGGCCAGGACCAGGCGGTGGTGATCACCGCCGATGGCTATCGGATCACCGATTTCGACGGCAACCCCGACGTCGAATATCGCGAGTTTCACATCGACTGGGACCTGGCCGCCGCCGAGAAGGGCGGCTACGAGTACTTCATGCTCAAGGAGATCGCCGAGCAGCCCGCCGCCGTGTCCGACACGCTGCTCGGGCACTTCGTCGACGGCCGGATCGTGCTTGACGAGCAGCGGCTCTCCGACCAGGAGTTGCGCGAGGTCGACAAGGTCTTCGTGGTGGCCTGCGGAACCGCCTATCACTCCGGGCTGCTGGCCAAGTACGCGATCGAGCACTGGACCCGGCTGCCGGTCGAGGTGGAGCTGGCCAGCGAATTTCGTTACCGCGACCCGGTTTTGGACCGCAGTACGCTCGTCGTCGCCATCTCGCAGTCCGGTGAGACCGCCGACACTCTCGAAGCGGTCCGGCACGCCAAGGAGCAGAAGGCCAAGGTACTCGCCATCTGCAACACCAACGGCTCGCAGATTCCCCGCGAATGCGACGCAGTGCTCTACACCCGCGCCGGACCGGAGATCGGGGTGGCGTCGACGAAGACGTTCCTGGCGCAGATCGCCGCCAATTACCTTGTCGGGCTGGCGCTTGCGCAGGCCCGCGGCACCAAATACCCCGACGAGGTCGAACGCGAGTACCGCGAACTGGAATCCATGCCTGACCTGGTGGCTCGGGTGCTCACCGGCATGAAGCCGGTAGCCGAATTGGCCTACCGGTTCGCGCAGTCGCAGACGGTGCTGTTCTTGGGTCGCCACGTCGGCTACCCGGTGGCGCTGGAGGGTGCCCTGAAACTCAAGGAACTTGCGTACATGCACGCCGAGGGTTTCGCCGCCGGCGAGCTCAAGCACGGGCCGATCGCGCTGATCGAGGACGGCCTGCCGGTGATCGTGGTGATGCCCTCACCCAAGAACTCGGCCACGCTGCACGCCAAGCTGCTGTCCAATATCCGCGAGATCCAGACCCGGGGCGCGATCACCATCGTGATTGCCGAGGAGGGCGACGACACGGTGCGGCCCTACGCCGATCACCTGATCGAAATCCCCGCTGTGTCAACGCTTTTCCAGCCGCTGTTGTCGACCATCCCGCTGCAGGTGTTCGCCGCCTCGGTGGCGCAGGCCCGCGGATACGACGTCGACAAACCGCGCAACCTGGCCAAGTCCGTCACCGTCGAGTAAACCGAGCCAGATGCGCGAGACAGCAGGCAGGGTCGTAATTCGGCGAGTATCACAGCCCTAGCTTCTGGGCCGCGGTGGAATGGGACTCAAAGCCTGGTTGGCCGCCGTGTGGCGCTGGGTCAGCACGGCACCGCTGACCTACCTATGGCTGACCGTTCTGCTGATCACCACGATCATCCAGCACCATCTGTCCAGGCGTGAGCTGCACACCGTGCTCGTGCACGGCTCGACCAACCTCTACCACTTGGGCCGCGATCCCCTGGAAGTGCTCTTCGCCAGCCTGCTGTGGATCGACGGCCGCTACTGGACGCCTTACCTGGTGCTGTTTACCCTGTTTCTCGCGCCGGCCGAACGCTGGCTCGGCCAACTGCGTTGGCTGACTGTGGGTTTGACGGCGCACATCGGCGCGACGTATATCAGCGAAGGGCTGCTGTACCTGGCCATCCAGCATCACCTGGAGCCCGAGAAGCTGGTGCGTGCCCGCGATATCGGGGTCAGCTACTTCATGGTCGCAGCGATGGCGGTGCTGGCCTACCACATCGCCAAGCCGTGGCGGTGGGGCTACCTGGCGATACTGATCCTCGTCTTCACGGTGCCGCTGATCATCCATGTAAACTTCACCGCGATCGGGCATTTCGCGGCGATCTTCATCGGGCTGTGCTTCTACCCGATGGCCCGGACAGCACAACTCAGGGATGCCGGCAAGTGACGCCTCCGTCGACGACGAGGTGAGTGCCGGTGATGAACGACGCGCGCTCCGACATCAAAAACGCCACCGCCGCGGCGACTTCGGCGGGCTGACCGATGCGCCCCAACGGCGCGGCCTGCACGAAACCGGCGCGGACTTCCTCGACGTCGAGCGCCACCTGCAGCATCGGCGTGTGGATGAAACCCGGACACACGGCGTTGACCCGAATGCCTGCCGGGCCGAGCTGCGCGGCCATCGACCGAGTCAGCCCGAGCAGGCCGGCCTTGGACGCGCAGTAGGCCGGGATGAACGGGTTGGCGGTCAACCCTTCGATGCTCGAGATGCCAACCACCGCCGGCGAACGGCCCTCGCGCGCAGAGGTTTCCAGGTGCGGCAAGAGCAGCTGCACCAGCATCGCCTGCGCCCGCAGGTTCACGTCCAGGACGGCATCCCACGACTCGGCCGTATAGGCGCCCACCGGCTCGGCCAGCACCCGGCCAGCGGCGTGCACCAGGCCGTCGATCCCGTCGAGCGCATCGGCGGCGGCCGCGACCGCATCGGCCAGCGCCGCGTCGTCGCTGACATCGACGACGGCACCAGGCAGCCCGAGATCGGCGGCAACCTCCTGTACCGCTGGGGCGATGTCCCACAGGGCCACTCGCCGCCCGTCGGCAACCAGCGCCTCGGCACACGCCCGCCCGATGCCCGAGGCGGCACCGGTTATCACTACTCCACTCACATTGATCCTTTCCGGATGACGAACTGGGACCAGTCGGGTTCACGGACCGCCGACCAGTATTCGTTGAGCCGCCACGGGCTGACCGTGTGAATCTCGCCGTCGGCGTTTTTGAAGTAGGAGTGCTTGACCGCCGGGTGTGACCACACCATCTTCTTGATCTCGGTCTGGGTGCGTCGATGCCACGCGGCGGCCGCCTCGGGCGTCGGCTCGACGGAATGAAGGTTCTTGTCCGCCAACTCTTTCAGGCAGCTGTTGATGTAGCGCATCTGCAGTTCGGAGTTGAAGATCAGGCTCCCGCCGTGCGCCAGGTGCGCGCCCGGCCCGTAGATGAGAAAGAAGTTGGGGAATCCGGGCACGGTGATGCCCAGGTACGCGTAGGGGCGTTGCCCCCAACGGCTGCGCAAGTCGATGCCGTCGCGGCCGGTGATCGTCATCGGCCACAGCACGTCGGTGTGCCGAAAACCGGTGGCGTACACGATGACATCGGCGTCGTAGCTGACGCCGTCGGTGGTGACGACTCCGCTCGGAGTGATCTGCTGGATGGGTGTGCGCACCAACTCGACGTTGTGGCGGCGCAGCGTCCGCAGCCAGGTGCCATTGTCCTGCAGGGTCCGTTTCCCCGTGGCCGGATAGTCCGGCAGCACCTTCGCCAGCAGATCGGAGTCCCCGTCAACCTGATTGGTGATCCAATCGGTGAACATCAGCCTGGCGGCGGCGTTCATCTCGCTGACCGCATAGTCCTGGTCGGGGTATGCGGGATCGACCCGCGCGGCGTCGAGGCCTTTGTCCGCGCCGGGCCACAACACCAGGAATCGGTACCAGCGCCCGTAGAACGGCAGGTGGTCCATCGCCCAGCGCACGCCGTCGCCGACCGACTCGTGATACATCGGGTTCGGGAACATCCACTGGGCGGTGCGCTGGAAGACGGTCAGCTGCGCGACGTCCTCGGCGACGGCGGGCGCGATCTGAAAACCGCTGGCGCCGGCGCCGATCAACGCGACCCGCTTGCCGGTCAGGTCCACCGAGTGGTCCCAGGCCGCGGAGTGAAACGACGGTCCGCGAAACGTGTCGGCGCCGTCGAAGTCTGGGATATAGGGCCGGTTCAGCTGCCCGACCGCAGAAATGACCGCGCGCGCCCGCATCGTGGTGGTCTCGCCGCCGGGTGTGCGCGCGGTGACGCTCCACGTGCCGTCGTGGTCGTCCCACGTCGCGTCGGTCACCTCGGTGCGCCACCGGATGTGCTCGCCCAGCCCATGTTTGTCGATCAGGCCGGTGAAGTACTCCTGCAGTTCGGGTTGTTCGGCGAAGTAGTGCGTCCAGTTGTTGCTGGGTTCGAAGCTGTAGCAGTAGAAGTGATTCGCGACGTCGACGCGTGCACCCGGATAGGTGTTTTCCCACCAGGTTCCGCCGGGACCGTCGTTCTTCTCGACGATCGTGAACGGAATGTTGGCCTGCTTCAGCCGGATTCCGGCCAGGATGCCCGACTCACCGCAGCCGATGACGACGACGGGAACGTGCGCCGCCCGGTCCGGCTCCAGCGGCGCGGGCCGGCGCGGATCGACTCCATCGAGGTCCATCTCCTCGACCAGCAGCGCGACGTAGTCGTCGGGCACGGTCTCGCAGACCGCCCAGTCCATCATTTCCTTGATCAGCTCGCGCGGCAGCGGCGCCGGCTCGGGACAGCCGCGGTCGCGGTAGTCGGTGATCACCGGCAGCGCCGCCTGGCGGGCGCGCGCCTTGTCCTCCTCGGACATGAACCCCTGGACCTCGTTGAGGAATATCCCGGCGGGCTTGAAGTCGCGGATGAAACGCGGGTTGCCGGTGATGTGCACGCACGAGAGCAGCAGCGTGGGGATGCTGACTTGTTCGAGCGCGGCGGCGATCTCGGCAGTGGGCGTTGTGAAGGGTCGGCCGGCGTAGCGGCTGCGCATCGGGTGGATCCTTTCCCAGGATTACGCTACTCATCGTTTCGTAATAGGCCGATACGATACGCGGCGGCGTCATTGGTGATCAAGGCCCTATCCTGATGTAGGTACACGTAGGCACAAATGGTTGGGTGTGGAATGACGACGGTGTCGGTGCGCGAATTTTCCTACAATCCGAGCGCCATGTTCGCCCGTGCGGAGAAGGGGGAGACGATCGAGATCACCCGCCACGGCAAGGTCATCGCCAGGCTGGTTCCCGGGCAAGAGAAGAAGCGAAGCCGCGTCGAGGAGCTCGTAGCATGCGGAGCGCTTCGGCTGTCGGAAAAGACGACAGACGATCTGGACACCTTCACCCGAATCGAGCTGCCCGAGGGTGCTCCGGATCCCCTCCAACTGCTGCTCGAGGAGCGCTACAGCGAAAGTGATTGGGAGCGTGACTTGAGGGAGGAGCTGGAGGCCAAACGTAAGCCCGCTGGCAAAGCCAATCCATGATCTATCTCGACGCGTCAGCGATCGTCACCAACGTGCTCGAACGTTCAAATGTTGCGGCCTTGCGCAGATATCTACGAGATCACTCAGGCGTGCGGCTGGCAACGAGCACCTTCGGCTTGGTTGAAACCGTCCGCACCTGTGATCGTGCGGGCAGTTTTCCGAAACTGATGAGCCGACTTATCCGGGACTACAGCGAGCTCAAGGTCACCGACGAAATTCGTGATCGGGCAGCTGCCTTGCCGGGCGGCCTGAAGACGCTCGACGCGTTCCATGTGGCAACGGCCGAGACGTTGGGTGATGAGCTGGTCGCTTTTGTCACCTACGACCGACGAATGGCGAATGTCGCTGGCTCGCAAGGACTTTCGGTCGCATCGCCATGAAAGCGTGCGTCGCTCGTCAGCTCCGCACAGCAGTGACGTAGCCCAGCGAGCCGAACATCGCCGCGTCGTTGTCGTCGTCCGGCTCGACCGAAAGCCCGTGAGCGGCAAACAGATCGGTTGCGCTTGTGACGGCGGCTTCCCAGCCGTGGCCCCTGAGGTAGTCGACCACGTCGCTGCGGTCGCCCTCGTACCACAGATCCGTCATCTCGACGTCGAGCCCGTGTGCGCGCCAGCGTTCGACCACCTCCCGCATCCGCTCGGCCATCATCGGCACGGACCGTGCGGCGTCCGGCAGGTTCTCGGTGGCCAACCGGCTTCCCGCGGCGCTGAGCGCAGTGATGTTGTCCAGCAGTCGGTCCTGGGCTTCGGGCGGCAGGAACGGCAGCAATCCCTCGGCGCTCCACGCCGTCGGCTCGGTGGAATCCAAACCGGCGCCGCGCAACGCGGTCGGCCAATCGTGGCGCAGGTCGACAGCCACCGAGCGCCGGTCGGCGGTGGGGGCGGCGCCCAGATCGGTCAGCGTCTTTGTCTTGAACTCGATGACCCGGGGCTGATCGATTTCGTACACGACGGTTCCGGCCGGCCAGGGCAGCCGGTAGGCGCGGGCGTCGAGGCCCGACGCCAGAATCACCGCCTGCCGGATCCCGCTGTTGGCCGCCTCGACGAAGAAGTCGTCGAAAAAGCGTGTCCGCACGGCCATCATGTCGCGCATCCGCTGCATGCCGAACTCGCCGTTGTCGTCGACCTCGGCCGGATTGAGCTCGCCGCTGGCCAATCGGGTGAAAAAGTCCACCCCCACCGCGCGGACCAACGGTTCGGCGAACGGGTCGTTGATCAGCGGGCTGGCACCCCGGCTGGCCAACGCCCGTCCCACCGCGACGCCGGTCGCGGTGGCCCCCACGCTGCTCGCCAGATCCCAGGTGTCGTCGTCGGTTCGTGGCATATCGGCCCTCCCGTAGTCGATACTTAGCTCACTTAATCGAGCCTACCCGGCAACCCGGCCACGTAATCTTGGTGACGCGCGGGCAGGACGAGGAGGGTATGCAAGCGAATGCGGCGTTACTACTCGGCTGAAGCCATCCGCGAGGCCGAAGCGCCGCTGCTGGCCAGCCTGCCCGACGGCGCGCTGATGCGACGCGCGGCCTACGGCCTGGCCACCGAGATCGTTCGCGAACTGACCGCCCGCACCGGCGGGGTGGCCGGCCGGCGGGTGTGCGCGGTCGTCGGCTCCGGTGACAACGGGGGCGACGCGTTGTGGGCGGCGACGTTCCTGCGGCGTCGCGGCGCCGCGGCCGACGCGATACTGCTGAACCCGGAGCGCGCGCATCGCAAGGGACTCGCCGCGTTCCGCAAATCCGGCGGCCGCGTCGTCGAAAGCGTTTCGGCCGCGACCGATCTGGTTATCGATGGGGTCGTGGGCATTTCCGGTTCCGGGCCGTTGCGGCCGGCGGCCGCCGAGGTGTTCGCCGCGGTCGACAAGGCCGGGATCCCGGTGGCCGCCGTCGACATTCCCAGCGGAATCGACGTGGCCACCGGCGCGATCACCGGACCCGCCGTGCACGCCGCGCTGACGGTCACCTTCGGCGGGCTCAAGCCCGTACACGCGCTCGCCGACTGCGGCCGGGTCCGGCTGGTCGACATCGGCCTGGACCTGCCCGACACCGACATTCGCGGCTTCGAGGCGGCCGACGTCAAGGAACGCTGGCCGGTGCCCGGACCCGACGACGACAAGTACACCCAGGGCGTGACCGGGATCCTGGCGGGGTCGTCGACGTATCCGGGGGCGGCGGTGTTGTGTACCGGCGCCGCGGTGGCGGCGACGTCGGGCATGGTCCGCTACGTCGGCAGCGCACTGGACCAGGTGCTCTCGCACTGGCCGGAAGTCGTCGCGGCACCCAATCCCGCGGCGGCCGGTCGGGTGCAGTCGTGGGTCGTCGGGCCGGGACTGGGCACTGAGGAGGCCGGCGCCGCCGCGCTGTGGTTCGCGTTGGACACCGATCTGCCGGTGCTCGTCGACGCCGACGGCCTGACCATCCTAGCCGCGCACCCGGACCTAGTCGCCAACCGGGCGGCGCCGACCGTGCTGACGCCGCACGTCGGCGAGTTCGCCCGATTGGCGGGCGGCCCGCCCGGTGACGACCGCATCGGCGCTACCCGCAAGCTCGCCGACGCGTTCGGCGCCACCGTGCTTCTCAAGGGCAACGTCACCGTCATCGCCGAACCCGGCGGCCCGGTGTACCTCAATCCGGCCGGGCAATCCTGGGCGGCCACCGCCGGCTCGGGCGACGTGCTGTCCGGCATGATCGGCGCGCTGCTGGCCGCGGGACTGCCGGCACCCGAGGCGGCCGCGGCCGCGGCGTTCGTGCACGCCCGGGCGGCGGCACTGTCGGCCGGCGATCCCGGGCCGGGAGACGCGCCCACGTCGGCGTCGCGCATCATCGGCCACATTCGAACGGCCCTGGCAAGTTTGTAGTCCCGGAAAGGATCCGCCATGCCCCATCCGTCCGTGCCCGCGCATTCGATCGCGCCCGCCTACACGGGCCGGCTGTTCACCGCGCCCGTGCCGGCGCTGCGGATGCCCGACGAGTCGATGGATCCGGAGGCTGCTTACCGATTCATCCACGACGAGTTGATGCTCGACGGCAGCTCGCGGCTGAACCTCGCCACGTTCGTGACGACGTGGATGGATCCCGAGGCCGGCCGGCTGATGGCCGAGACGTTCGACAAGAACATGATCGACAAGGACGAATACCCGGCGACTGCGGCGATCGAGCAGCGCTGCGTGTGCATGGTGGCCGACCTGTTCCACGCCGAGGACCTCAGGGACGACGACCCCTCCAGCGCGATCGGGGTGTCGACGATCGGCTCGTCCGAGGCGGTGATGCTGGGCGGGCTGGCGTTGAAGTGGCGGTGGCGCCAGCGGGTGGGCAGCGACTGGCGCACGCGCACCCCGAACCTGGTGATGGGTTCCAACGTGCAGGTGGTCTGGGAGAAGTTCTGCCGGTACTTCGACGTCGAACCCCGCTACCTGCCTATGGAAGAGGGTCGCTACGTCATCACCCCCGAGCAGGTCGTCGACGCCGTCGACGAGAACACGATCGGCGTCGTCGCCATCCTGGGCACCACCTACACGGGTGAGCTCGAGCCGATCGCCCAGATTTGCGCCGCATTGGACCGATTGGCCGCTGGCGGCGGGGTGGACGTCCCGGTGCACGTCGACGCCGCCAGCGGCGGGTTCGTGGTGCCGTTCCTGCACCCCGACCTGAAGTGGGACTTCCGGCTGCCGCGGGTGGTGTCGATCAACGTGAGCGGGCACAAATACGGGCTGACCTATCCCGGGATCGGGTTCGTGGTGTGGCGCAGCCGTGAGCACCTGCCCGAGGACTTGGTGTTCCGGGTCAACTACCTGGGCGGCGACATGCCGACCTTCACCCTCAACTTCTCCCGCCCGGGAAACCAGGTCGTCGGCCAGTACTACAACTTCCTGCGGCTGGGCCGGGAGGGCTACACGCAGGTGATGCAGGCGCTGTCGGGCACGGCGCGGTGGCTGGCCGGGCAGCTGGCCGTGAGCGAGCACTTCGAGCTGATCTCCGACGGGTCGGCGATCCCGGTGGTGGCCTTCCGGCTGACCGGGGATCGCGGCTACACCGAGTTCGACGTCTCCCACGAGCTTCGGACCTTCGGCTGGCAGGTGCCGGCCTACACCATGCCGGACAACGCCACCGACGTCTCGGTCCTGCGGATTGTGGTGCGTGAAGGCCTGTCCGCCGACCTGGCCCGGGCCCTGCACGACGACGCCATCACCGCGATCGGCCACCTGGACAAGCTCAAGCCGGGCGGGCACTTCGACGAGCAGCACTTCGCGCACTGAGGCCTTATGCGCCGAGCGTGGACTTGTGTCACGCAAATCTGCTGGCAGCGTGCATCAAGCCCACATTCGCGGCTCTGGGACAATGGCCGGGATGATAGTGACAACTCCGGGCCTGATCGCCGAAGCGATGGTCGACCTCGGCGCCATCGCCCACAACGTGCGGGTGCTGCGTGAGCACGCCGGCTCGGCGCAGGTGATGGCCGTCGTCAAGGCCGACGGCTACGGGCACGGGGCCACGCGGGTGGCCCGCACCGCACTGGACGCCGGCGCGGCCGAGCTCGGTGTCGCCACCATCGAGGAGGCGCTGGCGTTGCGCGCCGACGGCATCACCGAGCCGGTGCTGGCCTGGCTGCACCGGCCCGGCACCGACTTCGCACCGGCGCTGGCCGCCGACGTCCAGATCGCGGTGTCGTCGGTACGTCAACTCGACGAGCTGCTCGACGCGGTGCGCCGCACGGGCCGGACGGCGACGGTGACGGTCAAGGTCGACACCGGGATGAACCGCAACGGTGTTCGCGCCGCCGAGCATCCGGAGATGCTGGCCGCGTTGCGCCGCGCCCTTGCCGACGACGCCATCCGGCTGCGCGGCGCGATGTCGCATCTGGCCTGCGCCGACGAGCCCGAGCATCCCGCCAACGACCTACAGGCGGGGCGGTTTCGCGAGATCCTCACCGAGGCGCGCGAGCGTGGCGTGCCCTACGAGGTTGCGCACCTGTCGAATTCACCGTCGGCGCTGACCCGGCCCGACCTTGGCTTCGACATGGTGCGGCCCGGTATCGCCGTCTACGGGCTCAACCCGTTCTCCCAACGCGACGACCTGGACCTGGTGCCGGCGATGACCGTGAAAACCTTTGTGGCACTGGTGCGCCCGGTCCGCGCCGGGGAGGGCGTGTCTTACGGGCACACCTGGATCGCCGAGCGCGACACCAACCTCGCGCTGCTGCCCATCGGTTACGCCGACGGGGTGTTCCGGGCGCTCGGCGGACGCCTCGACGTGTTGATCAACGGCCGGTTGCGCCGCGGCGTCGGGCGGATCTGCATGGATCAGTTCGTCGTCGACCTCGGCCCGGGGCAGCCCGGCGTCGCCGAGGGCGACGAGGCGATCCTGTTCGGCCCCGGCACCCAGGGTGAACCCACCGCGCAGGACTGGGCCGACATGCTCGACACCATCCACTACGAGGTCGTCACCAGCCCGCGCGGTCGCATCACCCGGACCTACCGCGAGGCCGAAAACCGTTGAGCGGTGACGACGGGCGCAAGGCGCGCTGGTTGGCGGGTGCGGCCGGACTGAGCGCGGTGGGCACCATCGCCGCGGTATCGGTCGCCCGGCAGGTGACCCGCCGGGCCGTTGTCGACGACCCCTACGTCAACGAGAACTTCGAGGCGATCGACGGCGACCGCAGCTACGTGGTGACCACACCCGACGGAGTGCCGCTGGCGGTGCGAGAGGTCGGGCCGGTCGACGCGCCACTGACCGTGGTGTTCGCTCACGGATTCTGTCTTCGTATGGGCGCCTTCCATTTCCAGCGGATGCGGCTCTGCGACGAGTGGGGTCCGCGGGTGCGGATGATCTTCTACGACCAACGCGGCCACGGGCGCTCCGGGGAAGCGCCGCCCGAGACCTACACGATCGCCCAGCTGGGCAAGGACCTGGAGACCGTGCTACAGGTGATCGCGCCGCGCGGACCGATCGTGCTGGTCGGTCATTCGATGGGCGGCATGACGGTGTTGTCGCATGCGCGCCAATACCCCCAGCACTACGGCAGCCGGATCGTCGGCGCGGCGCTGATTTCCTCTGCGGCCGAAGGGGTTGCGAAATCGCCGCTGGGCGAGGTGCTGCAGAATCCGGCGCTGGATGCCATCCGGTTCACCGCCCGGTCCGCGCCCAAATTGGTGCACCGCGGCCGCCATGTGGCGCGGTCGCTGATCGGCCCGATTCTGCGGGCCGCCTCCTACGGCGACTTCAACGTCAGTCCCAGCGTGGTGGCGTTCTCGCAGAAGATGATGCACGACACCCCCATTCCGACCATGGTCGAGTTTCTGCACGCTCTGGAAACGCACGACGAGACCGCGGCGCTGCCCACGCTGGGCCGGATCCCGACCTTGATCGTCTGTGGCGATCACGACCTGCTCACCCCCGCCGAGTACTCACGCAAGATGGCAAGCGCGCTGCCGAACTGCGAGCTGATCATCGTCGGGCGGGCCGGCCATCTTGTGTTGCTGGGTAAGCCGGACCCGATCAACGGGGGCTTGGTCCGGTTGGTGAAGCGAGCCACCCCGGGCCGGCTGGCCGCGGTGACTCAGCGGTGGCGTGAGCGGGTCCTTCGCCGTGCCTGAGTCTGGAACTGCGACGCTGGAGCGCGTCGAAGACACCTTGGCGCTCGGATCGCAGCTGGGCGCGCACCTGCACGCCGGCGATGTCGTCGTGCTATCCGGTCCACTCGGCGCCGGAAAGACAGTGCTGGCCAAGGGAATTGCCGCAGCGATGGATGTCGAAGGGCCCATCACCTCGCCGACGTTCGTGCTGGCCCGGGTGCATCCGGCTCGGCGGGCCGGCGCGCCCGCGATGATCCACGTCGACATGTACCGGTTGCTGGATCACGGCGGAGCCGACCTGCTCGGCGAACTCGATTCGCTGGATCTCGACACCGATCTGCAGGACGCCGTCGTGGTGGTCGAGTGGGGAGAGGGCCTGGCCGAACGGCTTTCCGAGCGTCACCTCGACGTCCGCCTCGAGCGGGTCACCAACTCCGACGTCCGGATCGCGACCTGGCGGTGGAGCGGGCCGTGCTGATCCTGGCGATCGACACCGCGACCCCGGCCGTGACGGCCGGTGTCGTGCGCGACGGCGAGGTGCTGGCCGAACGGGTCACGGTGGACGCCCGCGCGCACGCCGAACGGATCACCCCGAATGTGTTGGCGGCGTTGGCCGATGCCGGCCTGGCGATGGCCGACCTCGATGCCGTGGTGGTGGGCTGCGGTCCCGGCCCGTTCACCGGTCTGCGGGTGGGCATGGCCACCGCGGCCGCCTACGGGCACGCCCTGGACATTCCCGTGTACGGCGTCTGCAGCCTGGACGCCATCGGCGGGCAGACCACCGGCGAGACCTTGGTTGTCACCGATGCGCGCCGGCGCGAGATCTATTGGGCGCGTTACGGCGACGGGGTCCGCATCGACGGCCCCGCGGTCAACGCCCCGGGCGACGTCGACCCCGGTGCCGCCCAGGCGGTGGCCGGCTCACCCGAGCACGCGGCGCTGTTCGACCTGCCGCACCGCGGCCCGACGCGCCCGACGCCCGGCGGGCTGGTGGCGGCGGTGACCGACTGGTCTGGTAGCCCGCCGCCGCTGGTGCCGCTGTACTTGCGCCGGCCTGACGCGAAAGCACCTGAGGCACAAGTCACTTTCGGCCCGCTGACGCCCGCCGACGCGCAGCGGTGTGCCGAGCTGGAGTCGTTGCTGTTTCCCGGCGACGACCCCTGGCCGAAGGCCGCGTTCCTGCGTGAACTGGCCGCCAAACACAACCGCTACGTGGCCGCGCGGGCCGGCGACCTGCTGGTGGGTTACGCCGGCATCTCCCGGCTGGGCCGCACACCGCCGTTCGAGTACGAGGTGCACACAATCGGCGTCGACCCCGCTTACCAGGGCCGAGGGATCGGCCGTCGGCTGCTGAACGAACTGCTGGACGTCGCCGACGGTGGCGTCGTCCACTTGGAGGTGCGCACCGACAACGAGGCGGCGATCGCGCTGTACCGCAGCGTCGGATTCACCGACGTCGGCGTGCGACAGCGCTACTACCGGGTCAGCGGAGCTGACGCCTATACGATGAGACGAGACCCCGCATGAGAACCATCCTCGCCATCGAAAGCTCTTGCGACGAAACCGGTGTCGGCATCGCCCGGCTCGACGCCGACGGCGCCGTGACCCTGCTCGCCGACGAGGTGGCCTCCAGCGTCGACGAACACGTCCGGTTCGGCGGCGTCGTACCCGAGGTCGCGTCGCGCGCGCATCTGGAGGCACTCGGCCCGGCCATGCGCCGCGCGCTGGCCACCGCGGGCATCAAGCGGCCCGACGTCGTCGCGGCCACCATCGGGCCGGGACTGGCTGGCGCACTGTTGGTGGGAGTGGCTGCGGCCAAAGCCTATTCGGCTGCCTGGGACGTGCCGTTCTACGCCGTCAACCACCTGGGCGGGCACCTGGCGGCCGACGTCTACGAGCACGGGCCGCTGCCGGAAAGCGTGGCGCTGCTGGTATCCGGCGGGCACACCCACCTGCTGCATGTGCGCTCGCTAGGTGAGCCGATCGTCGAACTGGGCGCCACCGTCGATGACGCCGCCGGCGAAGCCTACGACAAGGTGGCCCGCCTGCTGGGGCTCGGCTATCCGGGCGGCAAGGTGCTCGACGACCTGGCCCGCACCGGCGACCGCGACGCGATTGTGTTCCCGCGCGGCATGACCGGCCCGCGCGACGATCGGCACGCCTTCAGCTTTTCCGGGCTCAAGACCGCCGTCGCCCGCTACGTGGAGAGCCATCCCGACGCGTCGACCGCCGACATCGCGGCTGGCTTCCAGGAGGCGGTGGCCGACGTGCTGACCATGAAAGCCGTCCGCGCGGCAACGGAACTCGGTGTTTCCACCCTGCTGATCGCCGGGGGAGTGGCGGCCAACTCGCGATTGCGCGCACTAGCCGAAGAGCGTTGTGCCACAGCCGGATTGACGTTACGGATCCCGCGGCCCCGGCTGTGCACCGATAACGGTGCAATGATCGCCTCGTTCGCCGCGCACCTGCTGGCCGCCGGGGCGCCGCCGTCGCCGCTGGACGTGGCCAGCGATCCGGGCCTGCCGGTGGTGAAAGGCCAAGTGCGCTAGCGGCCGGTTTGCCGGGTGACGATCAGCAGGTTGTTGCCGGTGGCCCAGGCTTGCGTGAAGGTGGCCATGGGGATCTGCTCGTCGCGGCCGTTGGGGGTGCCGCTGTCGTTGAGGTGCACGATGTTGGTGCGGGTGTCGACGCCGGTGACGACGACGGCGTGGTCGGCCGCGGTGCGCTGACCCTTGCCGGGCGGATAGTTCCAGATGGTTTCGGCGTTGAGCCCGGCGATCACCTTGTGGCCGCCTGCCAGGTCCTGCTCGAGTCCCTCCATGGTGTTACCGGTGGTGAGGTCGGATTGGATGCCGTATTTCTCGAGCAGCACGACCAGATCTTCGGGCGATGTGCCGTCGAAGAAGTAGATGCTGCCGCGGTGGGCTTCGCTTTTTGTGAAAATGCCGCGTAGCTCGATGCCGACTTGGGTGGGTTCGCGGCCTGACAGCTGGCCGACCACGTCGGCGACGGCCATCAGACCGCAGTCTTCTTGATGCTGGTAGCGCCAATAGGGAGCGGCGGCCCCCGGGTCGCCGTACATCTGGCCGTTCGGGTCGGCGTGCGCGACCCCGGCCAGTCCGATGAAGGCAGCGACGATCAGCGGGGCCAGGACAGCGGGGCGAGTCATGGCCACCATTATCAGCCCCGTCCGCGAGCGTGCTGAGTGTCGCAGTCACATGCGGGTGAACACCGGGTTTGTGCACGCTCGCGCCAACGGCGGCCTGAAGCACCAGGGGAGCCTTGAGTGCTAGCACTCTCGTGTATAGAGTGCTAGGTGGCAATCGGACACACCCTGGTGTCGGCACCCGCGACGACGACGCGAGGGCACGGACGAATGCCGAAGCACCTGGTAATTCGGACAGTCCGGGGCGACCGCCCCGGACCTGCTACCAACTAGTGGAGGGCTCCAATCGTGGCGAGCGTGAACATCAAGCCACTCGAGGACAAGATCCTCGTACAGGCCAACGAGGCCGAGACCACGACCGCGTCCGGTCTGGTCATTCCCGACACCGCCAAGGAGAAGCCGCAGGAAGGCACCGTCGTCGCCGTCGGCCCCGGCCGGTGGGACGAGGACGGCGAGAAGCGGATTCCGCTCGACGTGTCGGAGGGCGACACCGTCATCTACAGCAAGTACGGCGGCACCGAGATCAAGTACAACGGCGAGGAGTACCTGATCCTGTCGGCGCGCGACGTGCTGGCTGTCGTCTCCAAGTAGCTAGAGGCGTGTTCCGCCCCGGCGATCCCCGCGCGAATGCGGGTGATTTCCGGGGCGGACCGCTCTACAGAGACAGGAAAGACTGATGAGCAAGCTGATTGAGTACGACGAAACCGCCCGGCGCGCCATGGAATTGGGCGCCGACAAGCTGGCCGACGCGGTGCGGGTCACACTTGGGCCGCGGGGGCGCCATGTCGTGCTGACCAAGGCCTGGGGCGGACCGATCGTCACCAACGACGGCGTCACCGTGGCCCGCGAGATCGACCTGGAAGACCCGTTCGAAAACCTGGGCGCCCAGTTGGTGAAGTCGGTGGCCACCAAGACCAACGACGTCGCCGGCGACGGCACCACCACCGCGACGGTGCTGGCGCAGGCGCTGATCAAGGGCGGGCTGCGGCTCGTCGCTGCTGGCGCCAACCCGATCGCCCTGGGTTCGGGCATCGGCAAGGCCGCCGACGCGGTGTCTGAGGCGCTGCTGGCCTCGGCGACCCCGGTGGCGGGCAAGACCGGCATCGCGCAGGTGGCCACCGTGTCGTCACGGGACGAGCAGATCGGCGAGCTGGTCGGCGAGGCGATGACCAAAGTCGGCCACGACGGCGTCGTCAGCGTGGAGGAGTCGTCGACGCTGACCACCGAGCTGGAGTTCAGCGAGGGGATCGGTTTCGACAAGGGCTACCTGTCGGCGTACTTCGTCACCGATTTCGACGCGCAGGAGGCCGTGCTCGAGGACGCCCTGATCCTGTTGCACCGCGACAAGATCAGCTCGCTGCCCGACCTGCTGCCGCTGCTGGAGAAGGTCGCGGAAGCCGGCAAGCCGCTGCTGGTCGTCGCCGAGGACGTCGAAGGCGAGGCACTGGCCACGCTGGTCGTCAACGCCATCCGCAAGACGCTCAAGGCCGTCGCGGTCAAGGCGCCGTACTTCGGGGATCGCCGCAAGGCGTTCCTCGAGGACCTGGCGGTGGTCACCGGCGGTCAGGTGGTCAACCCCGACGTCGGGCTGCTGCTGCGCGAGGTCGGCCTCGACGTGCTGGGCACGGCCCGTCGCGTGGTGGTCACCAAGGACGACACCGTGATCGTCGACGGCGGCGGCACCCAGGAGGCCATCGCCGATCGGGCCAAGCAACTGCGCTCGGAAATCGAGACCACCGACTCCGACTGGGACCGCGAGAAACTCGAGGAGCGGCTGGCCAAGCTGGCCGGCGGGGTTGCCGTGATCAAGGTCGGCGCCGCCACCGAGACCGCGCTCAAGGAGCGCAAGGAAAGCGTCGAGGACGCCGTCGCCGCCGCCAAGGCCGCGGTCGAGGAGGGCATCGTGGCGGGCGGCGGAACCGCGCTGATCCAGGCCCGCAAGGCGCTGGGTCAGCTGTCGCTGTCCGGCGACGAGGCGCTCGGCGTCGACGTGTTCTCCGATGCCCTGAGCGCGCCGCTGTACTGGATCGCGGCCAACGCCGGGTTCGACGGTTCAGTGGTGGTAAACACGGTCGCCGGATTGCCTGCCGGGCACGGGTTCAACGCGGCGACGTTGACCTATGGCGATCTGGCCGCAGACGGGGTCATCGACCCGGTCAAGGTCACCCGCTCCGCGGTGCTCAACGCCGCCTCGGTGGCCCGGATGGTGCTGACCACCGAAACCGCAGTTGTCGAGAAGCCGGAGGAAGAGGCCGAGCACGACCACCACCACGGTCACGCTCACTAGGTAGCTCTGCGCAAGCGCCCCCGGTCTCAAAGCGCCGGGGGCGCTTCGTTTCACCAACAGGTGTAGCCGCCGTCGATCACGATGTCGGAACCGGTCATGTAGCTCGACGCGTCGCTGGCCAGATAGAGGTATATGCCGACGAGTTCCTCCGGTCGGCCCAGGCGTCCGAGCGGGATCTTCGGCTCCCACGAGGCGTGGTATTCGGCGTAGGGCTCCACGAGTTCGGTGAGAATGTAACCTGGGCTGACGCTGTTCACCCGGATGTTGTGGGGCGCGAACTCCACCGCCATGGCCTTGGTGAGGTGGATGACAGCTGCCTTCGAGGCGCAGTAATGGCCTACCTGCTGCGGGGTGTTGACGATGTGGCCCGACATCGACGCCGTGGTGATGATGCTCCCCGCGCGCCGCCGCGCGACCATGGCCTTCGCCGCGGCCTGCGCGGTGAGGAAGACACCGTTGACGTTGGTGTTCTGGATGCGCTGAAAATCCTCCAGCCGCATATCCAGCAAGCCGTTGAAGTCGATGATTCCGGCATTGCACACCGCGATGTCGATCCCGCCCAATTCGCCGTCGACTCGGTCCAGCATCGCGTCTACCAACTCCGGCTGGGTGACATCGCAGCTGATGGGTACCGCCGTCCCGCCGTCGGCAACAATCTCCGACGCCAGTTTCTGCAGCGGCTCATGACGTCGGGCCGCGATCGCCACAGCGGCCCCGGCTTGCGCGTAGGCCAGCGCCACCTGCTTGCCGATACCGCTTGAGGCGCCAGTCACGAGAGCGTTCTTGCCATGCAGCGCAAAGAGATTCAGTATGCTCACTCGCGCTCACAACCCTTCCGCTCGATCAGAACTTAGAACCCAATCCGGCGATCAGGTTGATGGTGACCGCCAAGACGACCGCGCCGAGGAGGTAGGACAGCAATGCATGGCGCAACACCGTTGCCCTGATCGAAGTCAATCCGATCTCGGTGTCCGACACCTGAAAGGTCATGCCGACGGTGAAGGCGACATACGCGAAGTCCCGGAAGCGGGGTAGCTCCGGGTCGTGGAAGTTGATTCCACCCGGCTCGCCCGAGTAGTAGAGCCGCGCGTAGTGCACCGTGAACAGTGTGTGCACGGCAAACCAGGATGCCGCGACGGCCAGAATGCCGACCACGGCGGCTTCGACCGCTCCGGCGCCCGAGCGCGACGCGGCGGCGACCACATAAGCGACCCCGCCCAGGCTCGCGACGCTCGCCGACATGATGACCGCGTCGGATGCCCACCGGGTGGGATCCTCCCGGGTCGCATATCTGCGGGTTTGATCGGCATCCATTCCGCCCAGGATGAGTCGCGTCCAGACCACGTAGACACCGGCGGCAACGACCCAGCCGCACAGCGCGAAGCGCCAGCCGAGGGTGTTAGCCACCGCGAGAGCGACGGCAATTCCGGCCGCGGCGGCGACCACTATCCGAACCGCGACTGTGTCGCGGAACAACGTAACGAGCGATTCCACAATCCCGAGCTAAGCACCAGCAGATGGCATCCGCTGCGACGGCCAAACGCGCGCTCAGACCGTTACAGCGTGTCGGGACACAGATTGTGTTGTGCGGCCTGTATCAGCATTCGGCCGGTACCGGCATCGTTCGGGCTCAACTGTCCAACCAACTGGTCCGGTGACTCTCCCAGATGCAGTCTGTTGCAAGCCATATAGCCTTGCGCCACAAGCACGCCGTCAGGCATCTGCTGGCCTCCAACAGACCAACCCTGGAAGCCACTGGCCTGAAGTTCGTTGAGGAATCCTTGGTCGTCGGCATGAGCCGCCGGTGCGCCGATCAAACCAGCGGCGAAACCTGCCGCGGCGATGGTCCCGACTAGAAGCTGTTTTCTCACGGTGCTATCTCCTGCTCGGTCCAACATTGACGCGACCGTAACAGCCGCCTTTCCTTTGGAGGGCTGTTCCGCAATTACTGGCACAGTCGACGGGGGCAGCTGCTCTACAAAAGACGCAGTTCAGCGATCATTTGCGTTTACTCTCCCAGCATGGACCGCATCTTTCAGTGGGCGTGGGATCGCTACGGGTCCAGATACTCGTGGGCACTCTGCGCCTTGATGTATCCGTTGTCGCTGCCGGTCTTTTTGCTCTGGTCATTCATCATTGTGGCCTTCGAACGGTCCGGTCACTACGGCGAAGCGGCCGTCTTCACGGTTGTCGCCGTCGTGGTGCGGGCGTACGTGCTTGTTCTTCCTGGAATGAAGGGGATGCGCCTGGTCGAGCAGTGGGCCACGGGGTGCGCGGTCGATCCGACGACGGTATTAGGCGCCACATATGCATATGCTCGGCGGGCGGTTGGCCGGACAGTCGGGTCCGACGCGGTTTGGACTGCTCTATTCATGGTTGCTGTTGGTGCGATCGCCGGGGCAACTGGGCCGCGGCTGGTTCAGTACGCGATCCTGGGCGTCGCGATCGGCGTGGCCAACATGCTGATCTCAGTGCACAGCTTCGCGGAAGGAGCGTTGCGGCCGGCCCGAGTGGCCATCTCCAGCCATACCGGCATAGGTGACTCACTGCCTCGCTCTCGCCCGACTTTCGCCAATTGGACGAACATGTCCATGATCATGACGGCGTTCGCGTCTGTCATTTCGGGCGCAATGCTCGCAGCCATATTCGATCTGGCTGCATACGGCCCCGCGCTCGCCGTGGCGATAGCGTGTGCGTACACGCTCGGCGTCTCGACACCGATCGCGGTGGCCGCCTCGTTCGCCCCGGCCCTGCAACCGATTCGCGATCTTGCCGAAGGCACCAAACGCGTCGCGGCTGGCGACTACAGCCAACGACTGCCAGTGGTCCAAGACGACGACCTCGGCGCACTTGCGGCGTCCTTCAACCGCATGCAGGCGGGATTGGCTGAGCGGCAACGACTTCACGCCGCATTCGGCACCTACGTCGACCCAGCCTTGGCGGCGCGTCTTCTCGAACAGGGTGACGATGTCTTCACCGGCGAGCGCCGCGAAGTCACCGTGATGTTCATCGACATCCGCGACTTCACGCCGTTCGCCGAAGCCAATACCGCCGAGGACACCGTCGCCCGGCTCAACGCGTTGTTCGAGATCGTCGTGCCCGCCGTCGTCGACGCCGGAGGGCACGTCAACAAGTTTCTCGGCGACGGTGCGCTGGCCGTCTTCAACGCCCCCAACGAGCTTGCCCACCATGCCGACGCCGCCGTAAATGCAGCGGTTCTGATTCACCGCCTCGTCGCCGAGCGATTCGGCGGCGCGCTGCGGATCGGTATCGGGATCAACACCGGCGTGGTGATCGCCGGAACCATCGGCGGCGGAGGCAAGCTCGAGTTCACCCTGATCGGCGACACCGTCAACGTCGCCGCGCGCGTCGAGCAGCTCACCAAGACCACCGGTGACGCGATCCTTCTCACCCAGCAGTCGGTCGACGCACTGGCCTCTCGACCACTCGGACTGGCCGACAGAGGATTTCATCCGCTGAAGGGCAAGTCCGCCGCCGTGCAGGTTTTCGGCCTCGACCCGGTGGGCGACCCGCTTGCGTTACCTCACTGACGAACAGACGCGAAGGTCCGCGACACGCCGCGCGTGCGGGGGCTTTTGCGGCTGCTCGCGCAGGCTAGGCGGTGCGGCGGATCCCGCGCGAGCGGCCCATGTCGCGCTTGAGCAACAGGTCACGCTCGGTTTCCGACAGGCCGCCCCAGATACCGTACGGTTCGCCGACTTCCAGCGCGTGGCTGCGGCACTGCTCGATCACCGGGCAGCGCCGGCAGAGTTCCTTGGCCCGCCGCTCGCGTTGCATGCGAGCACGGCCGCGTTCGCCGTCGGGATGGAAGAACACCGACGAATCCACACCCCGGCAAACACCCTGCAGTTGCCATTCCCAGATATCCGCGTTGGGCCCCGGTAGCTGTTCCGGCTGTGGCATGAAAATCCCTCTCTACACGCGCATGTGGGGACCAGTTGTGATCACGTAAATCGTCAACTGATTCGAGCGGTGTCGCCGATGACTACCCGTCTGCATTAAAGGTAGGGGTGCCGATGAAATTCCGTCAATAGCAGTGCAAGCTGCCGAATATCTAACTGTGCCTTGAGAATTTACTTTTCGTTCATCGCCGCGATGCTGTTGCCAAGGGCGCAGCGTGCTACCGCGAACTCGCTCTATGTCGCGATTTGCCTGTTCGCGCCGGGGCCGGATGGGACGTGCAATTTCCGATGCGGGTGCAGCGGTTAATATCGCCGTAACGCAGAAACCACAGACTTTTAACTAATGCTCACAGTGATTGATATCTCTTCCGATCCAACGGTCGAGGCAACCTTGGCCGCGGCCGCGTTCGGCGACGAGCCCGGCCGCTGGCCCCTGCCTACCGCCAGGACGCCGCAGCAGCTTTGGCTGCGCTCGATCGCCGCGGGCGGGCAGGGCCGCTACGGCAGTGCCCGCAGCGACCTGGCAACGCTGCTCCGCCTTGTCCCGGCGGGCCGGCTTGCCTCGCTGGCACACAGCACGCAGGGGTCGTTCCTGCGCCAGCTCGGCTGGCACGGGCTGGCCCGCGGCTGGGACGGTCGCGCGTCAGCGCTCGCCGGCGACGATCCCGAGGCCGCGGCCGACGCGCTCATCGGGCTGGGCGCCGACGCGCTCGGCGTGGGCCGATTGGCCGCCTCGGCGACGTTGCTGAGCCGTGCCGAGCCGCTGACCAAGGCGGCCGCCGTGCACCGACTCCAGGTGCGCCGGGCGTGGGTTGCGGCTGAGTTGGCGATGGCATCCGGCGACGGCCACACCGCTGTCAGACACGCCGAAATCGCAATCGAATTGGCTTCAGCCGGATCGAAGCGCCACCAGGCCAAGAGCGACGTGGTGTTCGCCGCGGCCCTGTGCAGCGCCGGGGACGTTGAAAAAGCGCGTGCCGTCGGTGATGCCGCACTGGAGACCACCGCCAATTTGGGTCTGGTGCCGCTGCGCTGGGCGGTGGCGTGCTTGCTCGTCGACCTCGGAAGTGCAACGCGCACAAGACAACAGCTGCATGAAATTCGCGACGGGTGCGCCGAACAGGTGCGCCACGCCGGGGGCGCTTGGAGCATGCGCTAACCCCGAAACCGCGTATCGGCCCTTATGGTTTAGCTGTGCCACCGCGCCGGGCTACGTCCGGTTCGTAACGTTGGAGATGCCGCGGTCGATGACAACCCAAGAAGAACGTCTCGACGCTGTTGTCGCTGACGCTGTGGCAGGAGATCGGGACGCGCTTCGCGAAGTGGTGGAGACGATCCGCCCGATCGTCCTTCGGTACTGCCGCGCGCGGGTGGGCACGGTCGAGCGGGGTGGCCTGTCGGCCGACGATGTGGCGCAGGAGGTGTGCTTGGCGGCCATCACGGCGCTGCCGCGCTATCGGGATCGCGGGCGCCCCTTCCTGGCCTTTGTGTACGGCATCGCCGCGCACAAGGTGGCCGACGCGCATCGTGCCGCCGGTCGCGACCTTTCCTATCCCGCGGAGTCGCTGCCGGAGCGCCGGTCGGTCGAGGCGGGACCCGAGGAAATGGCGATCGAAGCCGATTCCGTCACGCGGATGAACGAACTGCTCGAGGTGTTGCCCGACAAGCAGCGCGAGATCCTGATCCTGCGCGTGGTGGTCGGGCTGAGTGCCGAAGAGACCGCCACCGCCGTGGGCAGCAGCGCGGGTGCCGTCCGGGTGGCGCAACACCGCGCGCTGGCGCGGCTGAAGTCCGAGATCGTCGCGGCAGGACGTGACTATGCCTGATCTCAGTCAGCCCGACCTGGCCGCGGTGGCACGCACCGATCGGCTGATCGACGCACTCGCGAACCGTCGCCCGGTCGACCTCAGTGATCCCGGCGACGAGGCGCTGGCCGTGCTGCTGGCGGATTGGCGGGACGACTTGCGGTGGCCACCGGCAAGCGCGCTGGTGTCCGACCGCCAGGCGGTCGCTGCGCTGGAACGGGGATTGGCCGAACGGCCGACCGGCCGCCGTCGCCTGGCACTGGTCGGGTCGGTGGCCGCGGCCCTGCTGACGCTCGGTGGGTTCGGCGCCATGGTGGGCGGGGCCCAGCCCGGCGACGCGCTCTACGGCGTGCACGCGATGTTGTTCGGTGAGCCGCAGTCGGCGCACGACGACCGTGTCGAGCTAGCCGCCAAAACCGAGATCGAGCAGGTGCAGCAGATGATCAGCCAGGGCCAGTGGGATCAGGCCCAGGACAAGCTCGCGGCGCTCAGCACCAGCGTGCAGAGCGTCAATGACAGCACCCGTAAACAGAATCTGATCGACCAGGTGAACCAGTTGAACGCCAAGGTGTCCACCCGCGATCCGAACGCGACCGCTGCACCCAGCTCGTCGCCGAATCCCGTTGTCGCACCGGTGACTTCGACGACGGCCTCCGTCAGCAGTTCCGACACCAGCGCTGAGACGACGACGTCGCTCCCGACGGCGACGACGTCGCTTCCGACCACCACGACCAGCCCGGCCGCGACGACTCCGACCCCAAGCGCCACCCCGACGTCGTCGCCATCCGCTGTCGCATCGACCTCACCGACGTCGCCAAGCCCAGCCTCGACGTCGTCGACCGCCACCTCGTCACCCGCGGCCGCGCCGACCGCGTCGGCCACCACGCCGCCGACCTCAGCTGAAACATCGGGGCTCGCGCAACCGCCCTCCCCGGCGTCGACGTCCACACGCCCCTGACCTGGCCGGGATCCCTTAGGCATGCTGATGCGGCTAACGACGCATCATGATGCACTGGCGCGGGATACCATGGCGCTATGCGAACAACCGTGGTGATCGACAGCGATGTAGCCGCCGAAATCGAACGACTGCGTCGTACCGGAATGGGCCTCAGCGAGGCCCTGAACTTTCTGGCGCGACGAGGCATGGCCAACGAAAGCGCCACCACCAAGGCCGGCAAATACCAGCACCGAACTTCAAAAATCGGCTTGAAAGTTGACGTCACAAACGTTGCCGACGTGCTTGAGCTACTCGACGATGATCGTTGATGCGAATCTGCTGCTCTACGCTGTCGACGAGAACAGCAGCCATAACGCGGCGGCCGCAGCCTGGCTGCAAGAAACCCTTCAGGGTGATAGCCGAATTGGACTGCCCTGGCAGACGATTGGCGCGTTCCTGAGGATCGTCAGCCATCCGCGAGTTACCGAGAACCCATTGTCGGGCGCTGAGGCTTGGAGGTACGTAGAAGAGTGGCTCGCCGTTCCAGTGGTCTGGATCCCGCCGGCTAGCGAAAACACCGCAAGCGTTTACGCGAGACTATGCGCACAAGTCGAGATCACGGGCAATCTCGTTCCCGATGCTCAGCTGGCCGCTCTCGCGATCGAGCACGGAGTCGAAATAGCCTCTGCCGATACAGATTTCATGCGCTTTCCTGGTCTTCGCTGGACGAACCCGTTGGCCGCGTGACCAAACCCGGACTCAACGCCGCCCGTGAAACCCCTCGGTGTCTGACGTCGCCTCGTTCAGCGAGGCGTCGGCGTAGCCGCGGCAGTAATCCCACGTGACGTAGGCGTCCGGCTCGGGGTCATAGGCCGGCTCGTGGGGACGGACAGTGCCGTCGACCAGCAACTGCAGCAGGTTGGCGCGCAGCATGTCCCAGTCGTGGTAGTGGTCCTGCTGACATTCGTCGCAGCAAACCACCAAACCGCGAATCCCCTTGTGCGCCAACAAAGCCTCGTAGACCGCCAGGTCGGCCAGGTCGGCTTCTACCGCCATCCGCTCCTGCGGGTCCAGTGGCTGACCGGGCTCGACGTCGTCAAGCGCCGCCGACGGATCGCACGGGTCGTCGGCAAACGGATCGGGCGGCAAACCCGGTGGGAGGTAGTCGCGCACGCCTCCACATTACGCAGCCCCACAGGCATCGCGCCAGCGGATCACCGGCGGCCCGGCGCGCGTCGTCGCTGCCCGCCGCTGAGCCGATAGGATGGGATTCTCACTCCGCCTGCGTATGGAGGACCCCGGCGATGTCCACCGACGACCTGATTGTCAGCCCGTACGCCCGCGTCGGTGGGATCCCCGAGGATGCGGTGCCCACCGGCGGTGACGATCCGCACAAGGTCGCGATGCTCGGCCTGACTTTCGACGACGTCCTGCTGCTGCCGGCGGCCTCCGATGTGGTGCCCGCCACCGCCGATACCTCCAGCCAGCTCACCAAGAAGATCCGGTTGAAGGTGCCGCTGGTCAGCTCGGCGATGGACACCGTCACCGAGTCGCGGATGGCGATCGCGATGGCTCGCGCCGGCGGCATGGGCGTGCTGCACCGCAACCTGCCCGTCGCCGAACAGGCCGGGCAGGTCGAGACCGTGAAGCGCTCGGAGGCCGGCATGGTCACCGACCCGGTCACTTGCCGCCCGGACAACACGCTGGCCGAGGTCGATGCGATGTGCGCGCGGTTCCGGATCTCCGGGCTGCCGGTGGTCGGCGACTCCGGCGAGCTGGTCGGGATCATCACCAACCGGGACATGCGCTTCGAGGTCGACCAGTCCAAGCAGGTCGCCGAAGTGATGACCAAGGCGCCGCTGATCACCGCCCAGGAAGGTGTCACCGCCGACGCGGCGCTGGGCCTGCTGCGCCGGCACAAGATCGAGAAGCTGCCGATCGTCGACGGCCGCGGCCGGCTGACCGGGCTGATCACCGTCAAGGACTTCGTCAAAACCGAGCAGCACCCCAACGCCACCAAAGACAGCGACGGACGGCTGCTGGTCGGCGCGGCCGTCGGCGTCGGCGACGACGCCTGGGTGCGCGCCATGACCCTGGTCGACGCCGGTGTCGACGTGCTGGTCGTCGACACCGCACACGCGCACAACCGGCTGGTGCTCGACATGGTCGGCAAGCTCAAGGCCGAGGTGGGCGACCGGGTCGAGGTGGTCGGCGGCAACGTCGCCACCCGGTCGGCGGCGGCTGCGCTGGTCGAGGCTGGCGCCGACGCGGTCAAGGTCGGGGTGGGCCCCGGGTCCATCTGCACCACGCGGGTGGTCGCCGGCGTCGGCGCCCCGCAGATCACCGCGATCCTGGAGGCGGTGGCGGTGTGCGGCCCGGCGGGTGTGCCGGTGATCGCCGACGGCGGGCTGCAGTACTCCGGCGACATCGCCAAGGCGCTGGCCGCCGGTGCGTCGACGACCATGCTCGGGTCGCTGCTGGCCGGCACCGCCGAGGCGCCCGGCGAGCTGATCTTCGTCAACGGCAAGCAGTACAAGAGCTACCGCGGGATGGGGTCAATCGGCGCCATGCAGGGCCGCGGCGAGGGCAAGTCGTACTCCAAGGACCGCTACTTCGCCGACGACGCGCTCTCCGAGGACAAGCTGGTGCCCGAGGGCATCGAAGGCCGCGTGCCGTTCCGCGGGCCGCTGGCGACGGTGATCCACCAGCTCACCGGCGGGCTGCGCGCCGCGATGGGCTACACCGGGTCAGCCACCATCGAAATGCTTCAGCAGGCGCAATTCGTCCGGATCACCGCGGCGGGCCTCAAGGAAAGCCACCCGCACGACATCACCATGACCGCCGAAGCGCCCAACTACTACGTGCGGTGACCGGGTCCCTTAGCGCCGAGATCGACGTTTCGCAGGTCGCTTCTCGGACTTCTCCTGCAAAATGTCGATCTCGCAAAGAAACGAGGGTGACGTCCGATGCGTGACATGGTCGAGATCGGCTTGGGCCGCACCGCCCGCCGCACCTACGAGCTCGCCGACATCAACATCGTGCCGTCTCGGCGCACCCGCTCGTCGCAAGACGTGTCGACCGCCTGGCAGCTGGATGCCTACCGGTTCGAGATCCCCGTCATCGCCCATCCCACCGACGCGCTGGTGTCCCCGGAGTTCGCCATCGAGCTCGGCCGGCTCGGGGGGCTCGGCGTGCTCAACGGCGAGGGCTTGATCGGCCGGCACGCCGACGTGCAGGCCAAGATCGCGCAGGTCATCGAGGCGGCGGAAAAGGAGCCCGAGCCGTCGGCAGCGATCCGGCTGCTGCAGCAGCTGCACGCCGCGCCGCTGGACCCCGAGCTGCTGGGCGCCGCGATCGCCCGCATCCGCGAGGCCGGGGTGACCACGGCGGTGCGGGTCAGCCCGCAAAACGCCCAGACATTGACCCCGTCGCTGCTGACCGCCGGGGTTGACCTGCTGGTCATCCAGGGCACGATCGTCTCCGCCGAACGCGTCGCGAGCGACGGCGAGCCGCTCAACCTCAAGACGTTCATCGCCGAGCTCGACGTGCCGGTGGTGGCCGGCGGGGTGCTCGACCATCGCACCGCGCTGCACCTGATGCGCACCGGCGCGGCCGGCGTCATCGTCGGCTACGGATCGACGCGGGGGGTGACCACCAGCGACGAGGTGCTCGGCATCAGCGTGCCGATGGCCACCGCGATCGCCGACGCCGCCGCCGCCCGGCGCGAGTACCTCGACGAGACCGGTGGGCGGTACGTGCACGTGCTGGCCGACGGCGACATCCACACCTCAGGCGAGCTGGCCAAGGCCATCGCCTGCGGCGCCGACGCGGTGGTGCTGGGTACACCGCTGGCCGAGGCGGCCGAGGCGCTCGGCGACGGCTGGTTCTGGCCGGCCGCCGCCGCGCACCCGTCGCTGCCGCGGGGTGCTTTGCTGCAGGTCGCGTTCGGCGAACGGCCGCCGCTGCGGAAGGTGCTGAGCGGCCCGTCCGACGACCCGTTCGGCTCGCTGAACCTGGTCGGCGGCCTACGGCGCTCGATGGCCAAGGCCGGGTACTGCGACCTCAAGGAATTCCAGAAGGTCGGCCTGACCGTCGGCAGCTGACCCCGGCGCGGCCCGCCGAGAGTGAACCTAGGTTCACGTTGGGGCCCGTGTGTGAACCTAACTTCACGCTCGAGCGCGTGGGCTGAGAGCTAGGCTGGCCGGGTGGAACCGGATTACGACGTCCTGATTATCGGTTCGGGTTTCGGGGGCAGCGTCACGGCGTTGCGGCTGACGGAAAAGGGATACCGGGTCGGCGTGCTTGAGGCCGGCCGCCGCTTCGCCGACCACGAGTTCGCCAAGAATTCCTGGCACCTGCGCGAGTTCCTGTGGGCACCGAAGCTCGGCTGCTACGGCATTCAGCGCATCCACCTCCTGCAGAACTGCATGATCCTGGCCGGCGCCGGGGTCGGCGGTGGGTCGCTGAACTACGCCAACACGCTCTACGTGCCGCCGGATCCGTTCTTCAACGACAAGCAGTGGAGCCCCATCACCGACTGGCGCGCCGAGTTGATGCCGCACTACCGCCAGGCGCAACGGATGCTCGGCGTTGTCACGAACCCGACCTTCACCGACGCCGACCGCGTGGTCAAAGAGGTCGCCGACGAGATGGGGGTGGGTGACACGTTCGTGCCCACACCGGTCGGGGTGTTCTTCGGGCCCGACGGCACCAAAGCGCCGGGCAAGACGGTGCCCGACCCGTACTTCGGCGGCGTCGGGCCGGACCGCACGGGCTGCCTCGAATGCGGGTCCTGCATGACCGGATGCCGCTACGGCGCCAAGAACACCCTGGTGAAGAACTACCTCGGCCTCGCGGAAACTGCTGGGGCACAAGTCATTCCGATGACGACGGTGACCGGCTTCGAGCAGCGGCCCGACGGTATGTGGGAAGTCCGCACCGTGCACACCGGGCGCTGGGTGCGCCGCAAGAGGCGCACCTTCACCGCTAAATATCTGGTGCTGGCCGCCGGCACGTACAACACCCAGAAGCTGCTGTTCAAGATGCGCGACAAGGGGAAGCTGCCCAAGCTGTCGGATCGGCTGGGCGAGTTGACCCGGACCAACTCCGAATCGATCGTCGGCGCCGGGCGCCTGGAGGTCAGCCCCGACCTGGACCTGACGCACGGGGTGGCGATCACGTCGTCGATCCATCCCACGTCGGACACCCACATCGAACCGGTCCGCTACGGCAAGGGCTCCAACGCGATGGGCCTGTTGCAGACGCTGATGACCGACGGACCCGGCCCCGAAGGCACCGACGTGCCGCGGTGGAAACAGCTGCTGGAAAACGCCCGGGAAGACCCGCGCGGCACATTACGGCTGCTCAATCCGCGGCGGTGGAGCGAGCGCACGGTGATCGCTTTGGTCATGCAGCATCTGGACAATTCGATCACCACGTTCACCAAGCGCAACCGGCTCGGCATCCGTCGCTATGCCAGCAAGCAGGGCCACGGCCAGCCCAACCCGACCTGGATCCCGGTCGGCAACGAGGTCACCCGCCGCATCGCCAAGAAGATCGACGGCGTGGCCGGCGGCACCTGGGGCGAGCTGTTCAACATCCCGCTGACCGCGCACTTCCTGGGCGGCGCGGTCATCGGCGAGGACCCCGAACACGGCGTCATCGACCCGTATCAGCGGGTGTACAACTACCCGACGCTCTCGGTGCACGACGGCGCCGCCATCTCGGCGAACCTCGGCGTCAACCCGTCGCTGTCGATCACCGCGCAGGCCGAGCGGGCCGCGTCGCTCTGGCCGAACAAGGGCGAGGACGACCTGCGGCCGCGCCAGGGCGAACCGTATCGCCGGCTGGACCCGATCGCGCCGAAGAACCCCGTGGTGCCTGCCGACGCTCCCGGTGCGCTGCGGTGGGAGCCGAGCGAGCCGACCCGTTCGGCCGGCTAGCTTGCGGCGACGGTCTCCAACGGCGCGCCGCTGACCACCCGGCTGCGCTGCCCGTGCACGTCGACGGGCACATCGCCCATCAGGGTGACCCGGTGCATGAGGCGGTGCTGGTCGTCGTAGTCGTCGACGGCGCGGTGCTGGGTCGCCCGGTTGTCCCAGATCGCGACGTCGCCTGGTTCCCAGTTCCAGCGAATGGTGTTCTCCGGCACGGTGATTCGCCGTTGCAGCAACTCCAGCAGCACGTGTGACTCATAGCTGTCCACGTCGACGAAGCCGCGCACGAAATCGCCCGCGACCAGAGTCCGTTCACCGGTCTCCGGGTGTACCCGCACCACGGGATGTTCGGTGCGAAAGTCGTTCTGCTCGAACGCCTCTCGCAGCGCACGCTGCTGGTCGGTGAGCGTGTCGGCATTGGCGGCGACATAGTCATAGCGATTGCTGTGCAGCGCCCATAGATTCTCGGCCAGGTGCTTGAGTGGTTCGGGCAGCGCCGTGTAGGCGGCCGCGGTCGAGGCCCACAGCGTCGAGCCACCGTAGCTGGGCAGGGTGACGGCGCGCAGGATCGACGCCGCCGGGTAGTTCGCCACAAATGTCACGTCGGTATGCCAGCGGTTCGCCTTGCCGTATTCGGAATCGATCGGCGTGATGACCGGTGCGTTGTCCGCCTTGATGGCCGGGTGGCCGATCGGAGTGCCCAGTAGCCGCGCGAAGGCCAGCTGTTCGGCATCGTCGAGGTGGTGCTGGCCACGGAAGAAGATCACCTTGTGGCGCAGCAGTGCCCGATGAATCGCGTCGGCCGCGGCGGCGTCGAGGTCGCCGCGCAGCCGCACCCCGTCGATCCGCGCCCCGATGCGGCTGCCCAGCCTGGTCACGGTCAGCGTCATTGAAGTCGTCCTCTCGATCCGATGTGTAGTCAACTGACTACACCAACGATGTACGCTACTGTAGTCGCATGACTACAGCCGGGTCAAGGGCCAAGCGCAAGCGGTCGCCAGTCGGCCGGGAGCAGGTGGTGCCCGCCATCCTGGACGCCGCGTCGGACCTGTTCGCCGAGCGCGGTCCGGCCGCGACGTCGATCCGCGACATCGCTGCCCGGTCGAAGGTCAACCACGGCTTGGTGTTTCGCCACTTCGGGACCAAGGAACGACTGGTCGGCGCCGTACTCGACCACCTGGGCGCAAGTCTGACCGAGTTAGTGGCAGACCGGGCCTCGGCCGAGGAGGTCGACCGCGCCGTCGACCGGCATCTGCGGGTGATGGCCCGCACACTGCTCGACGGCTACCCCGCGGGCCAGCTGCAGACCCGCTTTCCCAACGTGGCGTTACTGCTCGAGCAGGTGCAGCCGCGACACGACAGCGACCGCAGCGCGCGCCTGGCGGTGGCCAATGCCGTTGCAATGCAACTGGGTTGGCGTCTGTTCGAGCCGTTCCTGCGTTCGGCGGCCGGCATCGACGACATGTCCGACGACAGCTTGAAGCAGGCCGTCGGCGCCGAGATCGCGCGGATTCTCGAACCGCACTGACTCGCGTTACGGTCCCATAGGCGGGCTGGCCACCTGCACCCGGGCCAGTGTGCGTCGGTGGGTGGGCTCGCGGCCCGGCGGCTGAGAAGGCGGCGGCAGCAGCGGCTCGCAGGGATGCAACTCGATCGTCGTCGGCGACTCCGTGCTGAGCTCGAGCTCCTCGCCGGCGTGCCGGATGGTCAATGTCCCGTCGGGCCCGTCGCGCAGGGTGTAGGTGACGTCGTGGTGGGTGATGCTCACGGTGAGCCGAGATCCTCTCCAGCGCACCCGAAACCGCAGACAAGCGATTCCATCGGGCAGGTGCGGGTCCAGCGACAGCACGCCCTCGTCGTCGCGCAGGCCGCCGAAGCCCGCCACCAGCGCCGTCCAGGCGCCTGCCATTGACGCCATGTGCAGGCCGTCACGGGTGTTCGCGTGTAAGTCGCGTAAGTCGATCAGCGCCGCCTCGTAGGCGTAGTCGTGGGCCAGCTCGAGGTGTCCGACGTCGGCGCACATCACCGCCTGGGTGCACGCCGAGAGCGACGAGTCACGCACCATGCGCCGCTCGTAATAGTCGACGTTGCGCGCCTTCTGCTCGCGGGTGAACGCGTGGCTTTGCCATTGCATGGCCAGTACCACGTCGGCCTGCTTGATCACCTGGGCCGGGTACAGCCGCACATAGGGCGCGTGCAACAACAACGGATAGCTGGTGTGCGCCTCAAAGTCCCACTCCGCCAACGTGGTAAAGCCTTCGCACTGCTGGTGCACGCCCAGTTCCTCGTCGTAGGGGATGTGCGCGTCGTCGGCCGCGGCTCGCCACGCGGCCATCTCCTCGGTGCTGACGCCCATATCGTGCGCGGCCAACGGGTGACGGGCGCACGCATCGGCGGCGACCCGCAGATTGTGCGCCGCCATCAAATTCGTGAAGACATTGTCGCGGACCACCGCGGTGTATTCGTCCGGTCCGGTGACCCCGTCGAGATGCCAAACACCGTGCCGGTCATGGTGTCCCAGTGACAGCCACAGCCGGGCGGTTTCGACCAGCACCCTCAGCCCGCACTCCTCCTCCAGCGAATCGTCGCCGGTGACGATTCGGTACCGCTCGAACGCCATCGCAATGTCGGCGTTGACGTGCCAGGCCGCCGTGCCGGCCGGCCAGTAACCCGAGCACTCCTGGCCGCGGATCGTGCGCCACGGAAACGTCGCCCCCTCCAGGCCGAGTTCTTCCGCCCGCTCCTTGGCCAGATCCATGGTGGATGCGCGCCATCGCAGCGCGTCGGCCGCCGCGTACGGCGCGGTGTAGGTGAGCACTGGGAGAACGAAACCCTCGGTGTCCCAAAACGTGTGGCCGTCGTAGCCGCTGCCGGTCAGACCCTTGCCGGGAATCGCGCGACGTTCGGCACGCGCGCTGGCCTGCAGCACGTGGAACAGCCCGAAGCGCACGGCCTGCTGGATCGCCGGATCGCCCTCGACCTCGACGTCGGCGCTGTCCCAGAACTCGTCGAGATACTTGCGCTGGGCGTCCAGCAGCCCCTGCCATCCGCTGTAGCGGGCGCCGGTCAACGCGGCCGCCGCCTGATCGCGCAGCGCGGGCCGCGAGCGCAGACTCGACCATCCGTAGGCCAGGTACTTGACGATGCGCAGCTTCTGGCCGGGGCGCAGCCCGCAGATCACCGTGGTGCGGGCCACGTCCGCCCGGGCCTCCGTGGAGACCTCGACCCGGCCCGGCACGTCGACCTCGTGGTCCATCACCGCGGCCATCATCAGTTCGCTTGCCTTGGTCCGGTGCATCAGCAGCGAGCGGTGTTCGGTGTGCTCGTGCTCGACCGGTTCCAGCGGGTGCTCCAGGATGGCCGCCACCCGCGGATCCCCGGATGTCTGCGGTTGGTCTTCGTTGGCCACGAGTTCGGATTGCACTGTGACACGGACGAATTCGTCGAGCGCCTCGACGACGTACTCGATGGCCGCGACGCTGCGCTGGGCCAGCGACACCAGCCGGGTCGACGTCACTTTCACCTGCTTGTCCGCCGGCGAGCGCCAGTGCGCGCGGCGGGTCAGCGTGCCGGCGCGCAGGTCGAGGCAGCGCTCGTGGTCGATCAGCTGGCCGTAGCGGACGTCGAACGGCTCGTCGTCGACCATCAACCGGATGAGCTTGCCGTTGGTGACGTCGACGACGGTCTGGCCGGCCTCGGGGTAGCCGTAGCCGGCCTCGGCGTAGGGCAGCGGCCGCACCTCGTAGAACGAGTTCAAGTAGGTGCCCGGCAGCCCGTACGGCTCGCCTTCGTCGAGATTCCCGCGCAGCCCGATGTGGCCGTTGGACAGCGCGAACAGCGACTCCGATTGCGCCAGCACGTTGAGGTCGAGGCGGGTTTCGCGTACCTGCCAGGGTTCGACGGGGAAGGCTTCCTCGGTGATCATTTGAGCAACTCGGCCAGGTCGGTGACGACGACGTCGGCGCCGTTGCGGCGCAAGTCCTCGGCTTGGCCAACCCGGTCGACGCCCACCACGAAGCCGAAGTTACCCGCCCGCCCGGCCGCCACCCCCGACAGGGCGTCCTCGAACACCGCCGCGGCGGCCGGCTCGACCTCGAGCAGCTGCGCTGCCCGCAGAAACGAGTCGGGCGCCGGCTTGCCGGCGATGTGCTCCTCGCGCAGCGTCACCCCGTCGACCCGCTGGCTGATGAACCGGTCCAGCCCGGTGATCTCCAGCACGTCGCGGGTGTTGGCGCTCGACGACACCACCGCGGTGGCCAGCCCCGCGTCGGCCACCGCCTCGAGATAGCGCCGCGACCCGTCGAACACCTGGACGCCGTCGTCGTGCAGCGTCTGCTGGAACGCGTCGTTCTTGCGGTTGCCCAGGCCGTGCACGGTCTCGGCGTCGGGCGGGTCGTCGGGATCGCCGTCGGGCAGCTCGATGCCGCGGCTGGCCAGAAACGACCGCACACCGTCCTCGCGTTTCTTGCCGTCGACGTATTGGCGGTAGTCGCTTTCGGGATCGAACGGGACGAACGGCTCACCGGTGCGTTCGGCTCGCTGCTTCAGATACGCGTCGAACATGGCCTTCCAGGCCTTGGTGTGCACGCTCGCGGTGTCGGTGAGAACACCGTCGAGGTCGAACAGACACGCGTGCACCGTTTCCGGCAAACCCAGCACAGCAGACCCCCTCGTTTTTTGGCAGTACTACTCCACCATGTCCGTTGTCGGCTCGCCAATAGACTGTTCCGGTGGACTCAGCATCGCCCCGCCCCGTGCTGGTTGTCGATTTCGGCGCGCAGTACGCCCAGTTGATCGCCCGCCGGGTGCGCGAGGCCCGGGTATTCTCCGAGGTGATACCGCACACCGCGTCGATCGAGGAGATCAAGGCCCGTGATCCGCAGGCGCTGGTGCTCTCGGGCGGCCCGGCCAGTGTTTACGCCGACGGCGCGCCCCAGCTTGATCCGGCGCTGTTCGACCTGGGTGTGCCGGTGTTCGGCATCTGCTACGGGTTTCAGGCCATGGCCCAGGCGCTCGGCGGCACCGTCGCGCCCACCGGCACCAGCGAGTACGGCCGGACCGAGCTGAAAGTCCTTGGCGGCGAACTGCATTCGGGTCTACCGGAGACCCAGCCGGTGTGGATGAGCCACCGCGACGCCGTCACCGCCGCGCCGCAGGAGTTCGAGGTGGTGGCCGCCAGTGCGGCCTCTCCGGTGGCCGCCTTCGAGGATCAGGCCCGACGGCTGGCCGGCGTGCAGTACCACCCCGAGGTGATGCACACCCCGCACGGCCAGCAGGTGCTCAGCCGGTTCCTGCACGACTTCGCCGGCATCGGTGCGGAGTGGACGCCGGCCAACATCGCCGGTGTGCTGGTCGAGCAGGTGCGCGAGCAGATCGGCGACGGCCACGCGATCTGTGGCCTGTCGGGCGGGGTGGATTCGGCGGTGGCCGCCGCGCTGGTGCAGCGCGCCATCGGCGATCGGTTGACGTGTGTGTTCGTCGACCACGGGCTGTTGCGTGCCGGTGAGCGCGCGCAGGTGCAGCGCGACTTCGTGGCGGCGACCGGAGCCCATTTGGTGACGGTCGACGCGGCGGAGCGGTTCCTCGAGGCGCTGTCGGGGGTGACCAATCCCGAGGGCAAGCGCAAGATCATCGGGCGGCAGTTCATCCGCGCGTTCGAGGGCGCGGTGCGGGATGTCATGGGCGACAACGACGTTGACTTCCTGGTGCAGGGCACGCTGTACCCGGACGTGGTGGAGTCCGGCGGCGGCACGGGTGCGGCGAACATCAAGAGCCACCACAATGTCGGCGGCCTGCCCGGCGACCTGAAGTTCAAGCTCGTCGAGCCGCTGCGGCTGCTGTTCAAGGACGAGGTGCGCGCGGTCGGGCGGGAATTGGGATTGCCGGAGGAAATCGTTGCGCGCCAACCGTTTCCGGGTCCGGGCCTGGCGATCCGGATCGTCGGCGAGGTCACCGCGGCCCGGCTGGAGACGCTGCGGCGCGCTGACGCGATCGCTCGCGAGGAGTTGACCGCGGCGGGTATGGACCACCAGATCTGGCAGTGCCCCGTGGTGCTGCTGGCCGACATCCGCTCGGTGGGCGTGCAGGGCGACGGCCGCACCTACGGCCACCCGATCGTGCTGCGACCGGTGTCCAGCGAAGACGCGATGACCGCCGACTGGACCCGGGTGCCCTACGAGGTGCTGGAGCGCATCTCCACCCGGATCACCAACGAGGTCGCCGAGGTCAACCGGGTGGTGCTGGACGTCACCAGCAAACCGCCCGGCACCATCGAGTGGGAGTAGTTGCGGCGGCTTTTGCGCGACACTGAACCAGTTGCGAAGACACGCCGACGGGGGTCGCACTGTTTTAAGTCTGGGCGAATCTGGGCGTCGTCCGGAGGCCACAGAAGCACCATTTGCCCCAGCTGTATCCGTTGCTTGACGGTTGTCGGTGGGTAGGTGTTGACTCACGAGTATCGAACATATATTCGAGAACTAGGTGAGAAGACGGATGACGGCGGCAGCACTCCAAGGGCGCGCTGAGCAGCTCAAACAGCTGCGACGGCAGATGGCTGTGTTGTCCGGAAAAGTATCCGGGGCGGTCGGCTCGCGGGGGCCGTTGCCGGAGCCGCAGGCCGGCCTGCCGATCCCGCCGATGCTTGCCGAGGTGTTGCCCGGAGCGTTGCCCCGGGGGACGGTGGCGGTGCTGTCGGGAGCCCGCTCGCTGCCGGTGAGCATGGTGGCGGCGGTGACGGCGGCGGGCGGCAACGCGGCAATCGTCGGCCAGCCGGACATCGGGTTACTGGCCGCCGCGGAGATGGGGGCGGACCTGAGCCGTCTCGCGGTGATACCGGACGCCGGAACGGACCCGGTCGAGGTGGCCGCGGTGCTCATGGACGGCATGGATCTGGTGGTGCTCGGGCTTGGTGGACGCTCGGTGCCGCAGAGCCGGGCGCGGGCGGTGGTGGCCCGCGCGCACCAGAAGGGCTGCACTCTGCTGGTCACCGACGGCGACTGGCAGGGGGCGTCGATGCGGCTGGAGGCCCGGGTCAGCGGTTATGAGACCGGCGCACCCGGCTTCGGGCGGATCCGTCAAGTGCGGCTTGACGTTTGTGCGCGCGGACGGGCGATGGCCCGGACGGGATGAGCCATGGCCTCCCGCGTGCTGGCGATCTGGTGTATGGACTGGCCGGGGGTCGCCGCGGCGGCGGCCGCCGGCCTGCCCGCGACGGCTCCGGTCGCGGTCACGCTGGCCAACCGGGTGATCGCCTGTTCGTCGGCCGCCCGCGCGGCGGGAGTGCGGCGCGCGCTGCGGCGACGGGAGGCGGCTGCGCGCTGCCCGCAACTGCACGTCGTGGCCGCGGACGCCGACCGCGACGCCCGGTTCTTCGAAGGCGTTCTCGTGGCGGTCGACGATCTGGTGCCCCGCGCCGAGGTGCTGCGGCCCGGGCTGATCGTGTTGCCGGTGCGCGGGGCGGCCCGCTTTTTCGGATCCGAGCAGCAGGCGGCCGAACGGTTGATCGACGCGGTGGCCGCCGCCGGCGCCGAGTGTCAGGTCGGGATCGCCGATCAGCTGTCCACCGCCGTCTTCGCGGCCCGTGCGGCCCGGGTCGTGGCCCCAGGCGACGACGCGCGGTTCCTGTCGGCGTTGTCGATCCGCCAACTGGCCACCGAGCCCAGCCTGTCCGGTCCCGGCCGGGAGGAGCTGGCGGACCTGTTGTGGCGGATGGGGATTCGCACGATCGGGCAGTTCGCCGCGCTGTCCCGCAGCGACGTGGCGTCGAGGTTCGGCGCCGACGCGGTGACCGCGCACCGGTTCGCCCGCGGCGAGCCGGAGCGCGGGCCGTCCGGGCGTGAGCCGCCGACCGAACTCGACGCGGTGCTGCACCCCGACCCCCCGATCGACCGGGTGGATGCCGCGGCCTTCGCCGGGCGCTCGCTGGCCAGCTCGTTGCATCAGACGTTGATGGCCGCCGGGGTGGGATGCACCCGGCTGGCCATTCACGCCGTCACCGCCAACGGCGAAGAGCTCCAACGGGTTTGGCGATGTTCCGAGCCGTTGACCGAAGACGGCACCGCCGACCGGGTGCGCTGGCAGCTGGACGGCTGGTTGAACAAGCGGACCGCCGACGAGCGGCCCACTTCGCCGGTGACGTTGCTGCGACTACAGGCGGTAGAGGTGGTCTCCGCGGGAGCGCTGCAGCTCCCGCTGTGGGGCGGCCTCGGCGACGACGACCGGCTGCGGGCCCGTCGGGCGTTGGTGCGGGTGCAGGGCCTGCTCGGTCCCGAGGCGGTGCAGGTGCCGGTGCTGTCCGGCGGTCGCGGTCCGGCCGAGCGCATCACGCTGACGCCGCTGGGCGACGAGCCGGTGCCGCAGTCGGACCCGCGTCAACCGTGGCCGGGCCGATTGCCCGAGCCGTCGCCGACGGTGCTGGCCGACGACCCGGTGGAATTGCTTGACGTCCAAGGAAATCCGATACGGGTAACCAGCCGGGGCCTGTTTTCCGCCGACCCGGCGCGGCTGACCGCCCGCGGTCGTGACAACCCGTTGCGCTGGTGGGCCGGGCCATGGCCGGTCGACGAGCGATGGTGGGATCCGGACCGGGCCAAAGGTCGCACCGCGCGGGCTCAGGTGCTGGTGGACGGCGATCCCGGTAAGGCGCTGCTGCTGTGCTACCGCCAGCGGCGGTGGTATCTGGAGGGCATCTACGAATGACGGCTACCGCTCTGGTGTAGCGAGCAATTTGAACAACGTGTTGTTGACGTGGTGAGCGCCTGAACATCGACGTGCCGAACCTGCTCGGCCCTCGCCTTGCGCATGCTAACAACCTTTTCTGGCAGACGGTCTCCGAAATCTTTGATGCCTGTGGATATCGCAGTTGCCGAGCGTGTACTCAGGGCGAGAAAATCGCGAAAATTCCGCCCTGATTACACGTTCGGCGAACTAGCCCAGTCGCTGCGCGAACGCACCGACCCGGTCGATGAACCGCTCGAAGAATGCCTCAGGGTCAACGCCAACGCCGATGAGCGCGTTGGGCTTTCGGCCCCAGTGTCCCGACCAGTCGGTCACCGTCATGCCGCGGGTCAGCGCGCCGGTCAGTTCCACGTCCACGGTCGCCGGCCGGGTATCCACCAGTTGCGGATCCAACGCCACCGCGGCGGCCAGCGGGTCATGCAAGTGCGCCAGATATCCGTGGCCGGCGTCGCGGTGGGCCTCGAAGTAGAACCGCATCGCGTCGTCGATGAACCGGGTCAGCACCGTCGTTCCCAAGCGTTCCAAATGTGCCGGTGTCATTGCGATGTGCTGGGTCAGATCCAACCCGCACAGGATTGGAAGGGGCTCAGTCCAAGCCCCGAACACCTCGGCCGCCGCCTCGGGATCCACGTGGATATTCCATTCGGCCACGGGATTGGTGTTGCCGCGATAGTCGTAGGCGCCGCCCATGATCACCAGCCGGCGCAGCAGCGTCGGCAGCGCGGGTTCGGCGCGCAACGCCAGCGCCAGGTTGGTCAGCGGGCCGGTGGCCACTCCGATCAGCTCTCCGGCATGGGCGCGTGCCGCCTGCACCCAGGCCGTCGCAGCGTCATACCCGACCAACTGCCGATCACTGACGGGCAGCTCGGCATACCCTAAACCCTTGGGCCCGTGAGCTTTTCCGGGCGGACACATCGGGCAGCTCAGCGGCTGTCCGGCACCCTTGGCGACCGGGATGTCGGGCGCCCCGCACAGGTCGAGCAGGGCGAGGTTGTTCTCGCAAACCTGTTCTACCCCAACGTTTCCCCCGGTCGAGGCGATGCCTACCAGTTCGGCCTCCGGGCTAGCCAGCAGGTACACCAGCGCCAGGGCGTCGTCGACACCGGTGTCGACATCGACGAAAGTCGGTGACGTGTTCATGCGAACGTGATTACCAGAACGTCGCGCACAGCGGGCGCCGACTCGTCAAGTGGCCGGATCGGTGAGACGCCGTGCACGGTGCGACGATCGTCGCCCAACAGCAGCGTGCCCCGCTCGGACAGTGTCGTCGCCAGCAGCCGTCGACCGTCCATATCGAACACTGTGCTTTCGCCGCCGACCGCATTGCGCCGGCCGATCAGCAGCGAGGTGACCAGCGTGACCCCGTCGCGATGCAGTCCCTCGGGGGTGGGCCGGCCGTCGCTGTCCGCCGATGCGAGGACCCGGAACGGATGCACCTTGACGGTCCACTCCGCAACGTCGTCAAGGGCCGTCGCGAACCGGACCAGCAGCCTCAGCAGGCCGTCGAGAAGTGGATCACTGGCGAACGTGTCGGTCAGCGGCTCGAAGTGGCGATCCCGCTCCACGTAGAGCGGGTTGGAGTCTTGCGGCTGCACGAACGCACCGATGGGCACCGGCTCGAACAAGCCGTCGGCGAATCTGTAATGGCCGTAGCGCCGCAGCCGCTGAATGCCCAACTCCGCCGCATAGGGATCCGGGGCCAGCTCGTCCCAATGTGCGCCGAACCGGGTCCAGACGTCCTCGTCGACGCCGAGGCTGCGCGCCACGTCGATGGGGGGCATCACGCACACGCCGGCCGCGGCGAAGGTATCAGCGTCCACTCGAAGGGGATTACCAATGCACCCCGGGTACCAAACGCGCCACCCGCCGGACCGGCCGGAGCACGCGCACGGAAGTGACGGCGCGAACCGGGCGTTTCGGCCGTCGCCGCGACGACGGCTGCGGCGCAACAGAATCCGCGGGCTCGATGCCCAGCGCGGCCGGTGAATCCGGGTAGCCGAGATACAGCTGGTGCAGGATCCGCCGCGACAGCTTGGGCGTGAAATAGTTGCCGGCCTCGGCCAGCGTGCCCAGCGGGGTGTCGATCCGCGCCGGCTTCTCGATCAGGCCGCGCACCACCATGGCCGCCGCATGTTCGGGGCTGATCGCCCGCATCGGGTTGAGCCGCCGCGACGGCGCGATCATCGGGGTGCGCACCAACGGCATGTGGATGTTGGTGAACGTGATGTGGTCCGACAGCGTCTCCGACGCCACCACCTCGGCGAACGCGTCCAGCGCCGCCTTGGACGGCAGATACGAGCTGTACTTGGGGCTGCGGGCTTGCACCCCGGCGCTGGAGACGTTGACGACGTGCCCGAACCGCCGCTCCCGCCAGTGCGGCAGCAGCGCCAGCACCATCCGCACCGCGCCGAAGTAGTTGACCGCCATCACCCGCTCGTAGTCGTGTAGCCGGTCAACGGAGTTCACCACCGAGCGGCGAATCGAGCGGCCGGCGTTGTTGACCAGATAGTCGACATGGTCGAACCGACCCAGGATGTCCTTGACGGTGTGCTCCACCGACGCCGAATCGGTGACGTCGCAGGTGAACGCGTAGGCCCGGCCGCCGGCCGCGCGGATCTCGGCGACCAGGTCGTCGAGCGCCTCGCCGCTGCGGGCCAGCGCGAACACCGTCGCGCCGCGCTCGGCCACCGCGATCGCCGACGCACGGCCGATGCCGCTGGACGCCCCGGTGATGATCACGTGCTTGCCGACCAGCGGACCGGCGGGATCGGCGCGACGGGCCCGGTCCGGGTCCAGATGCTCGGCCCAGTACCGCCACAACTTCGGCGCGTACGACGCGAACTCGGGGACTTCAATACCCGTGCCCTGCAAGGCCTTCCGCGTCTCGTCGGACACAAACGTGGGCGCCAGGTCGACGACGTCGAGGACCTCGGCGGGAATGCCCAGCTGGGTGGCCGCCATGTTGCGCCACACCTTGGCCCGGCCGCGCACCCGCAGCACCGGCGCGGCCACCGAACGCGGCAGCGATCCGCGCAGCGGCGGCAGGCCCGCCTCGGCGGCGATACCGCGGTAAATGCCGCGCAGCCCAATGGTTTTCGGCGCGGTCAGGTGGAACGTCTGGCCGTCGCGACCATCGGCGTGCATCAGCCACACCAGCGCGTTGACCACATAGTCGACCGGCACGATGTTGGTGCGTCCGGTGTCGGGCAACATGATCGGGGTGAATCGCGGCAGGACAGCCAACCGAGCGAGCACCCCGAAGAAGTAGTAGGGGCCGTCGACCTTGTCCATCTCTCCGGTGCGCGAATCGCCCACCACCACCGCCGGCCGGTAGATCCGGTAACGCAGCCCCGGCGTCGAGCGCACCAGCGACTCGGCTTCGAACTTGGTCTGGTGATATGGCGTGGGCAGCTCCTGGCCGACGTCGAAATCGGCCTCGGTGTACTCGCCGCGGAAGTCGCCGGCCACCGCGATCGACGACACGTGGTGCAGCGTCGCGTCGAGCCGTCGTGCCAGCTCGATCACCGCACGGGTGCCGTCGACGTTGGCGGTGCGCTGCTCGGCGTCGGAGGCAGTGATGTCGTAGATCGCCGCGCAGTGCACCACATGAGTGACGTCGCCGAGCTCGGCCACCGCCTCGTCGGTCAACCCCAGATCCGTCGCGGTCAGGTCACCGACCAGCGGCTTTGCCCGTTCACCCCACTCGGCGGCCAGCCGTTCGAAGCGGCCGAGCGACCCGCGGCGGACCAACACCCACACTTCGGCGTCGGGTTCTACGGCCAGCAGGCGTGAGACGACACGCCGCCCGATAAACCCGGTACCGCCGGTAACGACATAGCGCATGCCAGCAATCGTGACCGCTGGTACCGGCAACCGTCAATGCCGTGTGACGCGATCGACGTGGCGATCGCAAGCGCGGCGAAGCCGGGCGCGGCGGGTCGCCACTATGGCCCCGTGGCGATCGCAAGCGTGGCGAAGCCGGGCGCGGCGGGTCGCCACTATGGCCCCGTGGCTAGTGGCGGAAGTCGCGGATGCCGTCCCAGTCCACCAGCGTCCATCCCATCGCGGGGCTCCCAGTGATCACGACGCGCCCGGTGTTGGGCAGCGGATGGGACTTGGCCAGGCTCTCGTTGGGGTTCTTCACGTTCATCAGCGTCCAGTACGCGATCGCGGTGCCGTGCGAGAACGCGATCGGCTTGTTGTCGCCGCTGTCGTAAATCTTCTGGACGGCGGCACTGAACTGGTCGTTGAACTGTTTTCCGCTGACCGAGCCCGGGATGGCGTCCTGGATGTCGCCGTTGAGCCAATCGGCGGGAGCCAGCAGATAGGTCTGGCCGGCACGGTCCGAGCGGGTGTTGTCGTACCAGCCGGCGTCGATCTCGCGCAGGCCGGGCAGGATCTGCACCTGCTCGTGGAGTTCTCTGGCCAACGGCGCGGCGGTCTGCTGGGTGCGGACCATTGTCGAGGCGTACACGCCGTCGTATTTGTTGCGAGCCAGCTGGCGGGCGAGCTGCTCGGCCTGACCCTCGCCTTGTTCGGTGAGACCCGGCCCGGGCACCTCGGTGTTGATCATCCCGTCGGCGTTGGCCTCGGATTCGGCGTGCCGGACGAAGGTCAGGGTGATGCTGCGCACGTGCGGTGTGCCGCCCGAGCAGGCGCCGACGGTTATCCCCACGACGAGCGCGGCCAGAGCCTTCCAGATAAGGGTGCGGTTCGGCATGGCGATAGCCTGCCTTGTCGGAGGCTTCAGTGTGGTGAATTTGGCTGGAATGGCCACGCCGCTGAGCCCGATCGAGAGGAGACCTGGATGGCGATCGACCCCAAGGCGATCGGCGCGACGACCGAGCCGATGCTGTTCGAGTGGACCGACCGCGACACCATGCTGTATGCGCTCGGTGTCGGGGCCGGGACCGAGGATCTGTCCTTCACGACCGAGAACAGCCACGGCATCACCCAGCAGGTACTCCCGACCTATGCGGTGATCTGCTGTCCCGCATTCGGGGCGGCCGCCAAGATCGGAACGTTCAACTGGGCCATGCTCTTACACGGTTCGCAGGGCATTCGGCTGCATAGGCCGCTGCCGCCGGCGGGGAAGCTGTCGGTGGTTTCGGAGGTGGCCGACATCCAGGACAAGGGCGAGGGCAAGAACGCCATCGTCATGCTGCGCGGCCGCGGCACCGACCCCGATTCGGGGACGCTGGTCGCCGAGACGCTCACGACGCTCGTCATCCGCGGCGAAGGCGGCTTCGGCGGCGAGCCGGGCCAGCGGCCGGTCGCACCGGAAATCCCTGACCGCGAGCCCGACGCTCGAATTCCGTTGCCCACCCGGGAAGATCAGCCGCTGATCTATCGGCTGTCCGGCGACCGCAACCCACTGCACAGCGACCCGTGGTTCGCCCGGGAGTTGGCGGGCTTTCCCAAGCCGATCATGCACGGGTTGTGCACGTACGGGGTGTCGGGTCGCGCCCTGGTCGCCGAGCTCGGTAAGGGCGACGCGGCCGCCATCACCTCGATCAGCGCACGATTCACCAAGCCGGTCTTTCCAGGGGAGACGCTGACCACCTTGATCTGGCGCACCGGGCCCGGCAAGGCGGTGTTCCGCACGGAAGCTTCTGGGGTCGACGGCAGCGACGCGCGGCTGGTGCTCGAGGACGGCGCGGTGGAATACACCGAGGTTTAACGGGGCCGCCATTGCGGCACTCTGCGGCCATGGCGTTCAAACTCACCTACAGCGACGGTCAAGAGACCGACTACGACGACAGCACCAAGTGGGAAGTCGAAAACGGCGTGCTCAAGATGGGGCGCGAGGCGGGTAAGTGGTCCGTCCTCATCTCGCCGAGTCACTGGGCCACCATCGAGGTAGGCCAGGCCGGCGACGGCGACAAGCCCAAGGACAAGGACAAGGACAAGGACAAGGACAGCTGACTTAGCCCGCGGGCGGCACCGGCGGGGCGTCGTTGGGGGCCAACTCGGCGCCGATCTTCTGGAACAGCGTGTCGGCCTCGTTGCGGTAGTTGCCCTGGTCGTCAAATGCCGTGGGGTGGTAGGTGACTGCAACCGCGACCGCGATCTTCTGCGACGGCAGATAGGCTTCGACCGCGGACTCGCCGGCGAACATCGAATTTTGCAGCAGCCAATTGCCGGAGACGACGATTCCCATTCCGTAGGTGCCGCCCTGCACGCTGCCGCGCAGATCGTTGGAAACCATCGCCTTGTACGACCCGGGCGATAGCAGCTTGCCCGAGCCGATGCCCACCGCGGTGGCCTCGAGGTCGTAGATGTTGGTGGTCTGCACAGCGCCGCGGGGCATCGTCCAGGACGGGTTCCAGAACGTGGCGTCTTCGTAAAACGGTGTGCCGGCGGGGATCTTGAGCGCCCGGCGGCGCTCCGAGGTGAAGGCATGCAGGGTCGGCACCGGGATCTGCGGCGTGTACGAATTGGCGGTGTTGATCAGCGCCAGCGGCCCAAGCACCTTGTCCTGCAAAAGCTTCGGTAGCTCAGCGCCGGTGGCCTTCTCCAACGCCAGGCTGAGCAGCACGTAGTTGGTTCGGGCATAGTTCCAATTGGTTCCGGGCTCGTAGAGCAATGGTTTGTGCACCGCGTAACCGAGCAGTTCGTCGGGATTCCACTGCCGGAAGGGATCGGCATCGCGGGCCGCAGTGAACTCGGCGTTCACGTAGTCCTGGTAGCCCGACGTCATGTGCGCGAGCTGACCCAGCGTGACCCGGTCGGCGTTGGGGATATCCGGCAGCCAGGTGGACAGCTTGTCCTCCAGGCGCACCTTTTTCTCGTCGACCAGTTTGAGCAGCAGCGTCGAGACGTAGGACGTCGCCACCGCGCCGTTGCGGAAGAACATGCTCGTCGTCGCGGGCACCCCCGTCATCGAGTCGCCGACCGCCTGGGTGACAATCTCCTTGCCATCCACCGTGATTCGGACGAGCGCCGCTTTCAGATGAGCCTGCGCCATCGTGTCGCGGACGATTTTCAGCACCGCCCGGGCCTTGGCCGGATCGGCCGACGACGAGGGGGGAGGAGTCTCGGCAGTCGACGTGCAGCCGGTCGCGACCACCCCAAATGCGCACAGCAGGGAACCCAACCGCCGGAAGAATGTCGTCATCGATGGTGTCCTATCTGCCTCGCCAGTTGCTCGGTGAATGCGACGACCGCGGCAGGGCTGTCCAGCGCGTAGCGCGCGGCGGTGGCGCGATCGCCATCTTCGGTGTGGCGCACCACAATTCCGATGCCGTCGTCGTGCACGGCGTCGAACGCGTCCTCGTCGGTGATGTCGTCGCCGAGGTAGATCGGTAGCAAGCGACCGTCTGCGACGTCGCTGATGTGGTCGAGCACCCAGCGCAGCGTCTTTCCCTTGTCCCAGTCCACGTTGGGCCGAAGCTCGATGACCTCACGCCCGGTGGTCACTCGAAGCCCGGTGCGCTGACCTGCCGCCCGCACTGCCGCGGTCACCTCGCCGACCCTGTCCCGTTCGGCGTTGCGGTAGTGTATGGCCACACCAAATCGCTTGTGCTCCACCGCAACACCGGTAATCTGGTGAAGCTGGTCGCGCAGCTGTCCGGCGGCCTGCTCCAGGGTGGGAATCGCCGCCGCGGCGTCCTCGTTGTGGTGGTGTTCGCCGTCGGGTCCGGTCAGCTCGAAACCGTGGCTGCCCGCATACCAGATGCCGGGCAGGCCGATCCGCTGCCGGACGTCGGCGAGGTCGCGGCCGGACAGTATCGCGATCGGGCACCGCGCCGCCAGCGACGTCAGCGCGTCGGCCGCACCGTCGGCCAGCCGGGCCGAGTCTGGGTCGTCGACGATCTCCGAAAGCGTGCCGTCGAAGTCGAAGAACACCGCGGGCTGGCGGCCGGCCGCGACGTCGTGGGCCGCAACGGCGTCGGGCAACTCCGACATGCGCCGATCCCCGGTGCGCACCTGCACGTCGCGCAGATCGGCGACGACGGCGTCGGCACCGCTGCGGCGCAACTCGTCGCCTGATCCCGTCGCGTCGACACCGATCACCAGCGCGAATCCGCCGGCCCGAGCTTTCGCGACGCCGTCCGCGCTGGCGGTGACGACGGCGCAGCGGCCCGGCCGCACCGAAGCCCCGATGCGCTCGGCGCCGACACCGGCGTCGCGGAGTCGCTGGGTCAGTGCGTCGGTCGACGGATCGTCCAGGTCGAACAGCACCGCGTCGTGGCGGCGCGGGTCGATGATGACCGACATGCCAATGACATTAAGTGCGTCGGCGATTTAGCGTGGGAGCAGGTGAGGAGATGCATCGCGGAATCGTGGTCGGTGTGGACGGATCACCGTCGTCGAAAGTGGCGGTGGACTGGGCGGCCCGCGATGCGGCCATGCGTGGCGTTGCGCTCACCTTGGTCCACGTGCTCGCCCCGCCCGTCGTGATGACATTTCCCGAGACCCCGATACCGCCGGGATACATGCAGTGGCAGGAGGAACAGGGTCAGCGGCATCTGCAGGAGGCGTTCGCGATCGTCGAGCAGAGCACGGCCGACCCGCCGCAGGTGGGCGCAGAGACCGTCGTCGGGCACACCGTTCCCACCCTGGTGGACCTGAGCAAGCAAGCCGCGATGGTCGTGGTCGGCTGCCGCGGGCATGGCTGGTTGCGGCGCACACTGCTGGGTTCGGTCAGCGCCAACCTGGTCCGGCATGCGCATTGCCCGGTGGCGGTCATCCACGACGAAGACCCGGCAACGCACTCTGCCGGCTCGCCGGTGGTTGTGGGTGTCGACGGTTCGCCGGTCTCCGATGCCGCGACGGAGCTGGCCTTCGAGGAAGCGTCGTTGCGGGGTGTGGAGCTCGTCGCCGTCCACGCCTGGCACGACACGGGCCTGTTCGACGTGCCCGGAATCGACCTCGCCACGATGCAGTCCGACGGCGAGCGGGTGCTCGCGGAGCAGCTGGCGGGCTGGCAGGAGCGCTACCCCGATGTCGCGGTGCGCCGGGTGGTCGTGGGCGATCGGCCGGCCGACCAGCTGATCGAGCAGTCGCGCGCGGCGCAGCTGGTTGTGGTGGGCAGTCACGGCCGGGGCGGCTTCGCGGGGATGCTGCTGGGGTCGGTCAGCCTGGCGGTCGTGCAGGCGTCGCGCACGCCGGTGATCGTGGCGCGGACCTGATCCTCGCCCGCCATAGTCGAACACAAGTTCGATATGCTTGGCTGGTGGGCTGGGGAAACGGGCCGCCGAGCTGGGCGGAGATGGAGCGGGTGCTCGACGGCAAGCCGCGCCGTTCCGGCACGCCCGCGGGCGGGCCGGCCGATGATGCTCCGTGGTCTCGCAAGCGTGTGGCATACCAGCCGGCTGGGGAGCGCCGGTCGGTTGGCTCGTCGGTCGCCTATGCCGAGTTGCACGCGCACTCGGCGTACAGCTTCCTCGACGGCGCCAGCACGCCCGAGGAGCTGGTGGAGGAGGCGGCGCGGCTGGATCTGCGCGCTATTGCGCTGACCGACCACAACGGCCTGTACGGGGCGGTGCGGTTCGCCGAGGCCGCCGCGGAATTGGACATGGCCACCGTGTTCGGCGCCGAGCTGTCCATGGGCGCAGGCGCACGCACCGAGGAGCCCGATCCGCCGGGCCCGCATCTGCTGGTGCTGGCCCGCGGCGCGGAGGGCTATCGGCGATTGTCACGGCAGCTGGCCGCCGCGCACCTGGCCGGCGGCGAGAAGGGCAAGCCGCGCTTCGACTTCGACGCTCTGACCGAAGCGGCGGGCGGGCACTGGCACATCCTGACTGGCTGCCGCAAAGGCCATGTGCGGCAGGCTCTTTACGCTCAAGGACCGGAAGCCGCCGCCGACGCGCTGGCCGATCTGGTGGACCGGTTCGGTGCCGACCGGGTCAGTATCGAGCTGACCCATCACGGCCACCCGCTCGACCACGAGCGCAACGCCACGTTGGCGGAGCTGGCGCCGCGATTTGGCGTCAGCGTGGTCGCCACCACCGGCGCGCATTTCGCCGAGCCGTCGCGTGCCCGGCTGGCGATGGCGATGGGCGCAATCCGGGCCCGCCAGTCCCTGGACGACGCCGCCGGATGGCTTGCCCCGCTGGGAGGTTCGCACCTGCGCTTCGGTGAGGAGATGGCCAGGCTGTTCGCCTGGCATCCCCAGGCGGTGAGCGCCGCGGCCGAACTCGGCGAGCAGTGCGCGTTCGGCCTGGCGCTGATCGCCCCGCAGCTGCCGCCGTTCGACGTGCCGTCCGGGCACACGGAAGACAGCTGGCTGCGGCACCTCGCCATGGCGGGCGCCCGCAACCGCTACGGCCCGCCGTCTCAGGCGCGAAAGGCCTATGCGCAGATCGAGCACGAGCTGAAAGTCATTGAGCAACTGAAGTTCCCGGGCTATTTCCTGGTGGTGCACGACATCACCCGGTTCTGCCACGAAAACAACATCTTGTGTCAGGGCCGCGGCTCGGCGGCCAACTCGGCGGTCTGCTACGCGCTCGGTGTCACTGCCGTCGACCCGGTGGCCAACGAGTTGCTGTTCGAGCGCTTCCTGTCGCCGGTGCGCGACGGGCCGCCGGACATCGACATCGACATCGAGTCGGATCAGCGCGAAAAAGTCATCCAGTACGTCTACGACAAATACGGCCGTGACTACGCCGCGCAGGTCGCCAACGTCATCACCTATCGAGGGCGAATCGCGGTGCGCGACATGGCCCGTGCGCTCGGGTTTTCGCAAGGCCAGCAGGACGCGTGGAGTAAGCAGATCAGCCGCTGGAACGGGTTGGCCGATTCCCCGGATGTGGAAGATATCCCCGAGCAGGTGATCGACCTGGCCACCCAGATTGCCAATCTGCCGCGGCACATGGGTATTCACTCGGGCGGCATGGTGATCTGCGATCGCCCGATCGCCGACGTGTGCCCGGTGGAGTGGGCCCGGATGGAAAACCGCAGCGTGTTGCAGTGGGACAAAGACGACTGTGCGGCAATCGGTTTGGTGAAGTTCGACCTGCTCGGCCTGGGCATGCTCTCCGCGCTGCACTACGCGATCGACCTGGTGGCCGAGCACAAGGGCGTCGAGGTGGACCTGGCCAAGCTGGACCTGACAGAGCCCGCGGTCTACGAGATGCTGGCCCGCGCCGATTCCGTCGGGGTGTTCCAGGTGGAGTCGCGCGCACAGATGGCCACCCTGCCGAGACTGAAACCGCGCGAGTTCTACGACCTGGTGGTCGAGGTCGCGCTGATCCGCCCCGGGCCCATCCAGGGCGGCTCGGTGCATCCCTACATCCGCCGGCGCAACGACGTCGACCCGGTCGTCTACGACCATCCCTCGATGGAGACGGCGTTGCGGAAAACCCTTGGCGTGCCGCTGTTTCAGGAGCAGCTGATGCAGCTCGCGGTGGACTGCGCCGGGTTCTCCGCCGCCGAGGCCGACCAGCTGCGCCGGGCCATGGGCTCCAAGCGCTCGGCCGAACGGATGCGACGGCTGCGCGGCCGGTTCTACGACGGCATGCGCGCGCTGCACGGCGCACCCGACGAAGTGATCGACCGGGTGTACGAAAAGCTGGAAGCCTTCGCCAATTTCGGTTTTCCGGAAAGCCACGCGCTGAGTTTCGCGTCGCTGGTGTTCTACTCGTCGTGGTTCAAGCTGCACCACCCGGCGGCGTTCTGCGCGGCGCTGCTACGGGCCCAGCCGATGGGTTTCTATTCGCCGCAGTCGCTGGTGGCCGATGCCCGCCGGCACGGGGTGGCGGTGCACGGTCCCGACGTCAACGCCAGCCTGGCGCACGCCACCCTGGAGAACGCGGGAACAGAGGTGCGGCTCGGGCTGGGCAGTGTGCGTCATATCGGCGACGACCTGGCCGAGAAACTGGTCGAGGAGCGAAAAGCCAATGGGCCGTTCGCTTCTCTGCTGGATCTGACGAGTCGGGTGCAGCTGAGCGTGCCCCAGACCGAGGCGCTGGCCACCGCGGGGGCGCTGTCCTGCTTCGGGATGTCGCGGCGGGAGGCGCTGTGGGCGGCGGGGGCGGCGGCCACCCAACGGCCGGACCGGTTACCCGGGGTGGGCTCGTCGTCGCACATCCCGGAACTCCCGGGGATGAGCGAGCTGGAGCTGGCCGCCGCCGACGTGTGGGCCACCGGCATCTCCCCGGACAGCTACCCGACCCAGTTCCTGCGCGAGGACCTGGACGCGATGGGGGTGCTGGCCGCCGAGAAGCTGACCAGCGTGCCCGACGGCGACAGGGTGCTGATCGCCGGCGCGGTGACCCATCGGCAGCGGCCGGCGACGGCTCAGGGAGTGACGTTTCTCAACCTCGAGGACGAGACCGGCATGGTCAACGTGCTCTGCACGCCGGGGGTGTGGGCGCGGCACCGCAAGCTGGCGCAGACGGCATCGGCGCTACTGGTCCGCGGCCAGGTCCAAAACGCCAGCGGCGCAGTCACTGTCGTGGCCGAGCGGCTGGGCAAGCTCACCCTGAGAATGGCCTCGAAGTCCCGCGACTTCCGCTGACGCCTTTTGCGCCGAGCGTGCGCAAAACCGGGTTTCGACCCGGCGTGTCGACCGGGAACACGCACGCTCGCGGCAGAAAGATAGTCTCGCTACATGACCCTGAATTTGTCCTTCGACGAAGTCCTCACCACCACCCGCTCGGTCCGGAAACGGCTTGACCTGGAGAAGCCGGTGCCGCGGGAGGTGTTGATGGAATGCCTCGAATTGGCTCTGCAGGCACCGACGGGTTCCAACGCCCAGGGCTGGCAGTGGGTGTTCGTCGACGACCCTGACAAGAAGAAGGCGCTGGCCGATATCTACCGCGCCAACGCGACCGCGTACCTCGACCTGCCCAAGCCTCAGTACGGCGACAGTCGCGACGAACGCCGGCCGCTGGTGTACGAGTCGGCCAAGTATCTCAACGAGCACTTCCACGAGGTGCCGGTGATGCTCGTCCCGTGTCTGCAAGGGCGGCCGGACAATTCGCCCGCCGGGATGAGCGCGTCGTTCTGGGGATCGCTCCTACCCGCGGTGTGGAGTTTCATGCTGGCGTTGCGCTCGCGCGGACTGGGTTCGGCGTGGACGACGCTGCATCTGGTCGGCGACGGCGAAAAGCAGGCCGCCGAGGTGCTCGGCATCCCCTTCGACGAGTACAGCCAAGGCGGGTTGTTCCCGATCGCCTACACCAAGGGCACCGACTTCAAGCCGGCCAAGCGGCTGCCCGCCGAGCAGCTCACACACTGGAACAGCTGGTAAACCTCTCGCCGAGTGGCCAGTTATGTCACGGTTCGGGACACAAAGCGTGCATTAAGTGGCCACACGACGCTCACGCCCCACTGAACCCGTGCTGGCGCCACGCTTCGTAGACGGCGATCGCGGCGGCATTCGACAGGTTCAATGACCGTCGCCCTGCCAGCATCGGGATGCGGACCGGCTCGGTGATGTGCGCGTCGGCCAGCGTCGCGGCATCCAGCCCGGTGGGCTCCGGCCCGAACATCAACACGTCGCCGGCCTGATACCGCACGTCGGTGAACAACGTCGTCGCGTGGGCGGTGAACGCGAACACCCGCCGCGGCGCCAACGCGTCCCAGGCCGCGTCCAACGACGCGTGCACGGTGACCGACGCCAGGTCGTGATAATCCAGCCCGGCTCGGCGCAGCTTGGGTTCGGACAGGTCGAAGCCCAGCGGCTCGACCAGATGGAGCTCGCAGCCGGTGGCCGCCGCGGTACGGATCGCATTGCCGGTGTTAGGCGCTATCCGCGGCGAGTAAAACAACAGCCGGAACATCTGACGATCATCGCAGTTGTCCGTCACCAATTTGCTCAGCTATCCTTTGCGGCGTCTGGCACGGTCCGGCGAACTCTGTCTGTTCAGTAAGAATTATGGTCACTGTGGCCGCAGGCTGTCATACTCGTCGAATTGCCAGGCGCATATCGCTCGCCCGTCTGCCCTCGGCACGGGTGCAATTAGCAGGAAGCCTTATGAACGACGCGCGAACACTGCATATCAGCGGAGCGGTCGGTAGCACGACCGCGGTCCGGTGACCATGTTTGCCCGCCCGACTCGGGCGGTGTCGCCGGCTATAGACGAAACCCCGGAAGCCCCTGCCGCACCGGCGAAACGGCCCCCGACATGGTCGTTGCGCAATTGGCCGGTCCGATGGAAAGTCGTCGCGATTGTCGCGGTGCCGCTGATACTGGCAATGGTTTTCGGCGGATTGCGCATCTATGGCGCGCTGAACGAGGCCAGCCAGCTTCGGTTGGCCGCCGACCGCGCCGAAGTCGTTCCGGCCATTACCAAATACATGTCGGCCCTCGATGTGGCGTTGTTGTCGGCGTCCAACGGCGGCGACGTCGAGGGTGCGAAGAAAAACTACGAGGCCCGCAAATACGAGCTGCAGTCGCGGCTGGCGGACACCGACGTCGCCCCCGACGTGCGCAACGGGCTCGGCGTGCTGCTCAACGGGGGCCAGGCGTTGCTGGACAAGGTCGCCTCGAACGGCATCGGTTTGCGCGACCGGGTGACCAGCTACGCGCCCATCCTGCTCACTGCTGAGAACGCCATCGACGGGTCGGTGCGCGTCGACAACGAGAAGATCCGCGCCGCCGCACAGGGATTGAGCCGGGCTATCGGGGCCCGCGGCCAGATGATGATGCAGCAGCTGCTGGTGACCCGCGGCGGGGACCTGCCCGAGCCGGAGCTGCGCACCTCGATGATGACCCTGGCGGGCACCGAGCCGTCGACGCTGTTCGGGATGGCGGAGGTCCTGGGGGTCGGCTCGCCGGAGGCCAAGAAGCTGCAGCAGCAGATGGTGACCCGGATGGCGGTCATGTCCGACCCGGCCAGCCTGCTGGTGAACAACCCGGCGCTGCTGCGGTCGATCCAGACCACCGACGCGATCGCCGCGCAAATCATCAAGGACACCACCTCGTCGGTGACCAAGGCAGTCGAGGACCGGGCCAAGGACCGACGCGACGCCGCGATCCGCGACACCGTGCTGGTGCTGGCCGCCATCGTGGCCGCACTGGTGATCGTGCTGCTGGTGGCGCGCTCGCTGATCCAGCCGCTGCGGGTGCTGCGCGACGGCGCCCTCAAGGTCGCCCACCAAGACCTCGAGCGTGAGATCGCCCGGGTGCGGGCCGGCGACGAGCGCGCCCCCGAACCGCTGCCGGTCTACACCAGCGAGGAGATCGGCCAGGTCGCCCACGCGGTCGACGAACTACACACCCAGGCGCTGCTGCTGGCCGGCGACGAGGCCCGGCTGCGGCTGCTGGTCAACGACATGTTCGAGACCATGTCGCGGCGCAACCGCTCGCTGGTCGACCAGCAGCTGTCGCTGATCGACCGTCTGGAGCGCAACGAGCAGGACCCGGAGCGGCTGGACAGCCTGTTCCGGCTCGACCACCTGGCCGCCCGGATGCGCCGCATCGGGGCCAACCTGCTGGTACTGGCCGGCGCGCAGTCCTCCCGGGGCGACCAGCGCGCACCTCAGCCACTGTCGACGGTGATCAACGCCGCCACCTCCGAGGTGGAGGACTATCGCCGGGTCGAGACGCCGACCGTGCCCGACAGCACGGTCCGCGGTACCGCTGCCGGCGACATCGTCCACTTGCTCGCCGAGCTGATCGACAATGCGCTGCGCTATTCGCCGCCGATGTCACCGGTGCGGGTGTCCGCCACGCGGCGCAACGACGGCGGCGTGCTCATCCAGGTCGTCGACGCCGGCCTGGGCATGACCGGGGGGGACCGGCGCATCGCCAACATGCGGCTGCGCGCCGGTGGCGAGGTCACCCCGGACAACGCGCGCCACATGGGCCTGTTCGTGGTCGGCCGGCTGGCCGACCGGCACGGGATCCGGGTGCGGCTGCGCAGTTCCTCGCGCGACGGGCACCGTCCGGGTACGACGGCCGAGGTGTACCTGCCGCCGGCGGTGCTGGCGGGCGCAGACGACCACGCCGGGCCGCGACCGGCCCCGGCGCAGCGGCGGATGGCCACGGTCGAGGAGGCGGTGGTAGCCGCGGACTACGACGACTCCGCCGAGTTCGCCGCCCCGCCCGAACCCGCCGAGCGCAACGGGTCGCACCCGCCCGAAGCACCGGCCAGCTTGTTGCCGCGGCGCACCCCGGGCTCCAGCGGCATCACCGGCGCTCCGGTCCGTCCGGTCCAACCGCCGCCACCCGAGCAGCCCCAGCCGTGGCGGGAGAAGCAGGACCAGTCGTACGCCGAACCGCCTGCGGCACAACCGGTTTCGAATACGTCGTCGTTCTTCTCGTCGCGGTCGCGGGTTGAGCCCGACGCTGCCGAGCCCGCCACCGCGGAGACCGACGAGTACTGGCCTGCCGAGCCGCCCGCGCCGTCAAGCAAGCCAGCCGAACCCGAGGATTTGATCTACCAGCGAATGCTCTCCGAGTGGCTGGTCGACCCGCACGAGTTGGCGCACAGCGCCGACCTGGACTGGCAGACGGTGTGGGACCGCGGCTGGTCGGCTGCCGCCGAGGTGGAGAACGTGCCGGTCTCCGCGCATACCGAAACGGGTCTGCCGGTGCGTGAACCCGGCGCGCGACTGGTACCCGGCGGCGCAACCCCCGAGCCGTCCGGCGACCGCGTCAACGGTGCAGCGCACCGCCGGGCCGACGAGGACAACGGGGTAGCATCGAACGGCGGATTTGGTTCCGGCCGGCACCAAGCCCCGGACCCCGAAGCGATCCGCGCTTCCATCAGCAGCCACTTCGGCGGCGTGCGGGCCGGACGGTCGCACGCCCGCGAGACAAATCAAGGACCTGATCACGAATGAGCTCGCCCTTTCCGCCCGAGCCGTCGCGCCAGTCACACGACAACTCGCTGGACTGGCTGGTGTCGAACTTCGCCCGTGACGTGCCCGGGGTGTCACATGCGGTGCTGGTGTCCGTGGACGGCCTGCTGATCGCCGCCAGCGAGCATCTGCCGCCCGACCGGGCCGACCAGTTGGCCGCGGTGGCGTCCGGCCTGGCCAGCCTGGCCACCGGCGCCGCGCAACTGTTCGATGGCGGCCAGGTGCTGCAGTCGGTGGTGGAAATGCAGAACGGCTACCTGCTGCTGATGCGGGTCGGCGACGGCTCGCATCTGGCCACACTGGCCTCGACGTCGTGCGATATCGGCCAGATCGGATACGAGATGGCGGTCCTTGTCGAACGGGTTGGCGGCGTCGTGCAGTCGTCCCGGCGAGCTCCCCAGCCCTCGTGAAGCAGTCGTGAGCCGCGATGGAAAGACCCGAGCCGCCGCCGCCCGCGACTGAGGCGAGCCTTGTCCGCCCGTACACCCTCACGGCCGGGCGGACCGACACCACCGTCGACCTTCCCATGGAAGCGCCGGTGCAGACGCTGCAGTCGGCATTGTTTCACAAATGGCCTGCCAGCGACTTGCGAGGCAAGATCGTCCAACTGTGCATCAAGAGTCCCTCGGTTGCGGAGATCTCTGCCCGGCTGGATTTGCCGCTCGGTGTCACGCGCGTCCTGGTCGGCGACTTGGTGACTTCGGGCTACCTTCAGGTGAGCCGGACCTTGAATGAGCGTTCCACCCGCGATGAACGCCGCGAACTCATAGGAAGGACGCTGCGTGGCTTACGAGCGCTCTGAGGCGCGGGAAACCGCCTCGACGAAGATCGTCATCGCGGGCGGGTTCGGCGCCGGCAAGACAACCTTTGTGGGCGCGGTGTCGGAAATCATGCCGCTGCGCACCGAGGCGATGGTCACCGACGCCTCGGCAGGGGTGGACATGCTGGAGGCCACCCCGGACAAGCGGACCACGACGGTGGCAATGGACTTCGGCCGGATCACCCTCTACGAGGATCTAGTGCTCTATCTGTTCGGCACTCCGGGGCAGCGGCGGTTCTGGTTCATGTGGGACGACCTGGTGCGCGGCGCCATCGGCGCGATCATCCTGGTCGACTGCCGCCGCCTGCAGGACAGCTTCGCCGCGGTCGACTTCTTCGAGCACCGCAACCTGCCGTTCCTCATCGCGGTCAACGAATTCGAGGGCGCCCCAAGGTATCCCGTTGCCGAGGTGCGCAAGGCGCTGACGTTGCCCGAGCACATCCCGATCATCAACATCGATGCCCGCGATCGCCGGTCGGCCACCGACGCGCTGATCGCCATCAGCGAGTACGCGCTGGCAACCCTGGAACCCGCAGGCGGCTGAGCGCTACTTCCGTTTGAGCCGGATGTGCCACCGGATATACACGGTGTAGGCAATCGACAACGCCGCCAGCATCGCCATGTCGATCACGTAGATGTGTTTCGTGTGCTGCCACCATCGGTCGTTCGTCGGGATCTGCGGAACCTTGACCAGGTGCGGGAAGTCGATCGACGACGCCCCGGCGGCGAATCCCCAGCGGCCGGGCGTCACGAACGACAGCTGGTTGAGCCCGAACCGGCCGGTCACCGGGATCCCCATCCCGCCGCAGAGCACCAACTGCGACATGATCGAGACCACCAGCAGCGGCATGATCTGCTCACTGGTCTGCGCTATCGCCGACAGCAGCAGGCCGAACATCGCCGACGCGACACAGGTTGCCGCGACGGTCAGGAACAGCGAGAACGTCGAGTTGTCGAAGAACGGCGGATGCGCGGTGGGCGCACCCTTGCCGATCCTGACGATGGCGGTTGCGATCGCCGCCTGGATGGTCGCGAAAGCGGAGAAAACGACGACCTTGGCCAGCAGGTAGGCCGTGGTGGACAGGCCGACCGCCTGCTCCCGGCGGAAGATCGGGCGCTCGCCGATCAGGTCGCGGATGGTCAGCGCGGTGCCCATGAACACCGCCCCGATGCACAGCAGGACCATGATGTACTGCGGCTGGGTAGGCGCGGGGCCCTGTGGGTCGGCGACACCGAGTCCTGGTTTCGGCCCTTTCACGGTCAGCGACAGCGCACCCATCAGGAACGGCAATATCGCCAGGAACACCGTGTAGCCACGGTCGGAAAGGACGAGCCGAACCTGCCGTCGGGCGATCGTGGAGAGCTGGCGCCATCTGTCGGTGTGGACCGGCTCACCCAAGTCCCCGGGCTCCGTGGTGGTGGCTCGCGCCGGCTGCTCGGGTCGGCGGCCCTCCCGTTCCATGAAGCGCCGGTTGGCTTCGTCGGGGTCCGCGCCCACGCTGGCGAAGATTTCCGCCCAGTTCCGTGTTCCGAACGCGGACTCGACCTTGGCGGGCGGACCGCAGAACGCCGTCTTGCCGCCGGGCGCCACCAGCAGGATCTGGTCGCAGACGTCCAGGTAGGACACGGAATGGGTGACGACCAGCACGGTGCGGCCGGCGTCGGCCAGCTGGCGCAGCATCAGCATGACCTGGCGGTCCAGCGCCGGGTCAAGGCCGGAGGTCGGCTCGTCGAGCAGCAGCAGCGACGGCTGGGTGAGCAGCTCCAGCGCGACCGACGCGCGTTTGCGTTGGCCGCCGGAGAGCTTGTCCACCCGGGTGTCGGCCTGCTTGGTCAGGTCGAGCTCCTCGAGCACCCCCGCCACGACCTGGGCGCGCTCTTCCTTGCTGGTGTCCGGTGGCAGCCGCAGCTCGGCGGCGTAGCCGAGTGCCTGGTTGACCGTCAGCTGGCGATGCACCACGTCGTCCTGCGGCACCATCCCGATCCGGCTGCGCATCGTCGCGTACTCGCGGTGGATGTCATGCCCTTCGAAGGTGATCGTGCCCTGGCTGGGGCGGGTGTATCCGGCGATGAGCCGCGACAGCGTGGTCTTGCCCGCGCCGGATCCGCCGATGATCGCGGTCAGCGTGCCGGGTCGGGCGGTCAGCGAAATGTTGTCGATCAGCTCCTTGCCGTCGACCTTGAAGTGCACGTTGCTGACCTCGAGACCGCCGGTGCGCGTCGCGGCCTCGGTGCGCCGGACCAGGGTGCCGTCGGTGAAGACCAGGTCGACGTTGCCGATCGTGACCACGTCGCCCTCGTTGAGCACCGCCGACCCGACCCGCACGCCGTTGACGAACGTTCCGTTGATGCTGCGTGCGTCGCGGATCTCGGTGCCCAGCGGCGACGGCACCAGGAATGCGTGATGGCGCGACGCCAGCACGTCCTGGATGACGATGTCGTTGTCGGTCGCGCGGCCTATCGTCAGCGAGCCGCTCGGCTTCTCCGGCGTCGCGGCCGACGGGCGCAAGACCTGGATCATCTTCGTCGCCAGGTTGCCGACCTCGGGCGGCTTGGCTTGGGCGGGCGCCATCCGCGTCTGTGGCTGGACGCTGGGCGGCGGTGCCGACGGCGGGGGGCTGCCCGGGTATGCGGCCGCGGGTCGCTGCCCGCCGCTGGGCGGATACATCGGCTGGGGTGGGGCCGGGGCGGTGTGCGGGTGGTTGCCGGGCGGATGGGGGCGCATCGGTGCCGACTGCGGAGGCCACGACCCGCCCGGCTGGCGCGCCGGCTGCGGGTGCGACGGGCGAGGGGCGCCGGACGGTTGGACGACGCGCATCGACGCGGTGCGGGGTGGCCGGCCGGCCATTCCGGCGTGCCGGCCGACTTCGAAGGTCAGCCGGGGCCCGTCGGGGTTGCCGATGTTGATGCTCTGGCCGTCGTGGATGTCGACCACCGGCACGCGGCGGCCGTTGACGAAGGTGCCGTTCAGCGAACCGTTGTCGATCGCCAGCCACCGGCCCTGGTCGAAGCGCAGCAACAGATGCGCGCGCGAAATCAGCGGATGGGTGATGCGCATGTCGGCGCGAAGGTCACGTCCGACAACCACGTCATGGCCCGGTGCGAACGTGCGTTGGGATCCGTCATACCGAACCGTCAGCGCCGGAGGTGCTGCTTGACTCATCGAGACAACTGTAGCTGGTTGGTTCACCGAACCGACTGTATCTATTGTGGCGCAGTCGGGTTTGACGCGCCCGTCAGGCAGCGCTGTCCGGTGCGCCCGTGACGACGCAGCGGGTGCGGCTGTAAATCGTCGGCATGCAGCGGTTGCAGTGGATGCACGCCGAGCGCACGTCGCGCTGGTCGCGAATCCGGTTGACCAGATCCGGTTCGGCCAGAAGCGCGCGGGCCATCGCGACGAAGTCGAAGCCCTCGGCCATCGCCAGCTCCATCGACTCGCGGTTGGTGATGCCGCCGAGCAGGATCAGCGGCATGGTGAGCTCGGCGCGGAACAACCGGGCGTCGCGCAACAGATAGGCGTCGCGGTAGGGGTATTCGCGCAGAAACTTGTGGCCGGTCATCCGGATGCCCCAGCGCAGTGGCGGCTTGAACGCGCCGGCGAACTCCTTGACCGGCGCGTCGCCGCGGAACAGATACATCGGGTTGACCAGCGAACTGCCGGCGGTCAATTCGATGGCGTCCAGCCCGCCGTCGTCCTGCAGCCATTTGGCGGTTTGGACCGCTTCTTCGACCGTGATACCGCCACGCACGCCGTCGGCCATGTTGAGCTTGGCGGTCACGGCGATCTGGCTGTCGACCGCGCGGCGCACCGCCTGCACCAGCCCGCGGGCGACCTTGGCCCGGTTCTGTAGCGACCCGCCGAACTCGTCGTCGCGGCGGTTGATCAGCGGACTGAGGAACGAACTGGCCAAATAGTTGTGGCCCAAATGGATTTCGACCGCGTCGAATCCGGCGTCGATCGCCAGCTTCGCCGCGTTGGCGTGCGCGGCGATCACGTCGTCGATGTCGTCGCGGGTGGCCCTGCGGGCGAACCGCATCCCGATCGGGTTGAAGAACCGCACCGGTGCCAGCGCGGTGGCCTTGTTGGAGCGGACGTCGGCGACCGGCCCGGCGTGGCCGATCTGTGCGCTGACCGCCGCGCCTTCGGCGTGCACGGCGTCGGTGAGCCGGCGCAGCCCGGCGACGGCTTCGGGGCGCATCCAAATCTGCTCGCCCGACGTGCGGCCGCCGGGGGAGACCGCGCAGTAGGCAACCGTCGTCATGCCGACACCACCGGCCGCCGGCAGCCGGTGGTATTCGATCAGGTCGTCGGTCACCAACGCGTCCGGTGTGCGTGCCTCGAACGTCGCGGCCTTGATCACGCGGTTGCGCAGCGTCACTGGACCGAGCTTGGCCGGGGCGAACACGTCGGTGGGCATATTCGGAGGGTACGCAGGCGTGCCAGACTGTCTGGCGTGGGTGCGATCACTTTGGACGGCAAGGCCACGCGCGACGAGATCTTCGTCGACCTCAAGCAACGGGTGGCCGCCCTGGCCGCGTCGGGCCGCACCCCCGGGCTGGGCACCATCCTGGTCGGCGACGATCCAGGGTCGCAGGCTTACGTCCGCGGCAAGCACGCGGACTGCGCCAAGGTCGGCATCACCTCGATCCGTCGCGACCTGCCCGCCGACATCAGCCAGGCCAAGCTCGACGAGACCATCGACGAGCTCAACGCGAACCCGGAGTGCACCGGTTACATCGTGCAGTTGCCGCTGCCCAAGCATCTGGACGAGAACGCCGCGCTGGAGCGCGTCGACCCGGATAAGGACGCCGACGGGCTGCACCCGACCAACCTGGGCCGGCTGGTACTGGGCACGCCGGGCCCGCTGCCATGCACCCCCCGCGGCATCGTGCACCTGCTGCGCCGCTACGACGTACCGATCGCCGGGGCGCACGTGGTGGTCATCGGCCGCGGTGTGACGGTGGGCCGGCCGTTAGGTCTGCTGCTCACCCGTCGCTCCGAAAACGCCACAGTGACGTTGTGCCACACGGCAACTCGCGATCTTCCCGCGTTGACTCGGCAAGCCGACATCATCGTAGCCGGCGTCGGTGTGCCGCACCTGTTGACCGCCGACATGGTGCGCGCGGGCGCGGACGTCGTCGACGTGGGTGTCAGCCGCACCGACGACGGGTTGGTCGGTGACGTGCACCCGGACGTCTGGGAGGTGGCCGGTCACGTGTCGCCGAACCCCGGCGGGGTCGGCCCGCTGACCCGGGCTTTTCTGCTGACCAACGTCGTCGAACTGGCCGAGGCCACCCGGTGAGTCTGCGCGCAAGGTTGCGGGCGCAGTGGCCGATCCTGTCGGTCGGGCTGATCTTCGTCGCCGCGTTCACGTTGGCGGGCTTGAACTTCTGGCGCCGCGGCGCGCTGCTGATCGGTATCGGGGTGGGCATGGCCGCCGTGCTGCGGTTAGTGCTGTCCGACGACCGGGCGGGTCTTCTGGTGGTGCGCAGCAAGGGAATTGACTTCGCCACGACGGCAGTGGTGGCGACGGCGATGGTCTACATCGCGTCGACGATCGACCCGCTGGGCACGCGTTAGAGTTAGATACTCGGCATCCCCGGCACTTGCGGCAGGTTCGGCATCTGACCGTTGGCGATCGACGCCATCATCGACGGGCAATACATCGAGATCGCGATGCTGGTGAACATCTGCGCCATGGCCGGCGACATGCCGTTGTGGCCGACCACGCTCGACGCGGCGGAGGCGAATGATCCGCCGGGCTGCGACAGCATCGGACAAATCGACTGGCCGAGTGCGGCCGTTCCGGCCGGATCCTGGTAGTTGACCCCGGCGCCGCCCAGCGCCGAAAGAAACGATTCGTCGATCGAATCTGCTTGCGCCGGCGCCGCGATGGCCGCAGCCGCCGCAAGCAGGCCAGCGGCAGCTGCTGGTGATGTCCAATTGCGACGCATGTCGCGCTCCTCATCTGTTAGGGGTTCCAACGAACACTGAGTCACGCGCATCACGTCTACGACACGGCGAGGTAAAGGTTCGCCTACGGTTGGCCCGAAACGCCTGACACGGTATGCGTCAGCCCGGTTTTTGCCAGTCCCGTGGTCGACAATGCGGCGGTGGCTCGTGAGTTCTCACGCAAGACATTTCTACGCGGTGCAGCCGGAGCGTTGGCCGCCGGTGCGGTATTCGGCCCGGTGCGGGCGCGAGCGGAACCGAATCCAGCTGGCTGGAACGGTCTTTCGTCCGCCATCGGCGGGCAGGTGCTCACGCCGGGCGACGGCGGCCAATTCGCCGCGGCCAAGCAGGTTTTCAACACCAACTACAACGACTCGACGCCGGCGGCCGTCGTTGTTCCTTCCTCGGCGGCCGACGTCCAGAAGGCCATGGCATTCGCCGCCGCCCACAACCTCAAGGTCGCGCCGCGCGGCGGCGGGCACTCCTATGTGGGAGCGTCGACGGCCAACGGCGCGATGGTTCTCGACTTACGTCAGCTGCCCGGCGGAATCAGCTACGACGCCGGCACCGGGCTCGTCACGGTGACACCGGCGACCAGCTTGTATGCGATGCACCAGGCGCTGGCGGCGGCGGGCCGTGGCATCCCGACCGGCACCTGCCCGTCGGTCGGCGCCTCGGGGCACGCCCTGGGCGGCGGGCTCGGTGCGCAGTCCCGCCACGCGGGCCTGATGTGCGACGCGCTGAGATCGGCGACGGTCGTGCTGCCCAACGGCCAGGCGGTCACCGCATCGCCCACCGATAACCCCGACCTGTTTTGGGCGTTGCGCGGTGGCGGCGGTGGAAACTTCGGCGTGACAACGTCGTTGACCTTCGCCACGTTCCCCGCCGGCGACGTCGACGCGGTGAACCTCAACTTCCCGCCGCAGTCGTTCGCGCAGGTTCTGGTCGGTTGGCAGAACTGGCTGCGGACCGCCGACCCGAGCAGTTGGGCGCTGGCCGACGCCACCGTCGACGCGATGGGCACACACTGTCGTATCCTCGCCACCTGCCCGGCCGGGTCGGGCAGCAGCGTGGCGGGCGCAATCACCAAAGCCGTTGGGATGCAACCAACCGGGACCGAGAACCACACCTTCAACTACTTGGACCTGGTCAACTACCTGGCCGTCGGGAACCTCAACCCGTCGCCGCTGGGATATGTCGGCGGGTCCGATGTTTTCACGACGATCACGCCGGCCGCCGCGCAGGGGATCGCGTCGGCGGTCGACGCGTTCCCGCGTGGCGCCGGCCGCATGTTGGCGATCATGCATGCCCTCGACGGCGCGCTCGCCAGTGTGGCGCCGACGGCCACCGCGTTCCCGTGGCGGCGGCAGTCCGCGCTGGTCCAGTGGTACGTCGAGACATCCGGTGACCCTTCGGCGGCCACCGGCTGGCTGGGCACCGCACACCAAGCGGTGCGGCCATATTCGGTTGGCGGCTACGTGAACTACCTCGAGGCGAACCAGCCCGCGTCGCGGTACTTCGGCCCGAATCTGGGCCGGCTGGCCGCTGTGCGGCAAAAGTACGACCCCGGTCGAATCATGTTCTCGGGCTTGAACTTCTAAGGTGCCGAGTGGCCACTTATGACACGCAAATCACCAAAAAGCGTGCAATAACTGGCCACTCGGCGCTACGAAAGTGTTGCCCGCACGCACACGGTGACGTACGGCAGGGCCAGGCCGTTGTTGTTGGCCAGCGCCGGGTGGGTGGCCAACAACTCACGCACCTGGTCCAGCGTCTTGGTGCGCACCTCGGTCGGTGAGGTGATGCAGTAGCTTCGCGACGCCACCAGGTCGATAAGCGCTTGCGGTGTCAGGTAATTCGTCCACTCGACCTGATGACGCTCGACGTCGGTGAACGGCGCCGGAAGGGTAGCCTCGCCGCGGGCGGGATCGCCGTCGCTGCCGATGATGCGGCCCAGCTCGCGCACCCAGCCGAGCCGCTCGTCGCGGGTGTTCCACACCAGGCCCAGTCGCCCGCCCGGCCGTAGCACCCGGGCCACTTCCGGAATCGCCCGCGACGGCTCGAACCAATGCCATGCCTGGGCAACCAGCACCGCATCAACACTGTTGTCGGCCAACGGAATCTCTTCGGCGGTCCCCAGCAGCGCCGGCGTGTCCGGCAGCGAGCTGCGCAGCACGTCGAGCATCTCGGGGATCGGGTCGACGGCCACCACATCCAGTCCGCGCTCCACCAGCCGGGTGGTCAGCTTGCCGGTTCCCGCACCCAGATCGAGCACATCGCGGGCGCCCGTCGGCAGGAGCCAGTCGATCGCTTCCGGCGGATACGACGGGCGTCCCCGCTCGTAGGCCGCCGCCTCCGCGCCGAACGACAGCGAGCGGTCTTGCCGGGAGCGAGTCACCGTGGCCGCACTCCGTCGGCGAGCGCCAGCGTCTGCCGCACCAATTCACCGACCGCCTCGGACTCCACCAAAAAGCCGTCGTGCCCGTAGATCGAGTCGACGACCTGCAGCCCGGAGCAGCCCGGCAACAACTCGGCGAGTTCCTCTTGTAGACGCAGCGGGTAAAGCCGGTCGGAAGTGATGCCGCCGACCACCACTGGAACCGGGCAACCGCGCAGCGCGGCGGCGACGCCACCACGGCCGCGACCGACGTCGTGTCGCGACAGCGCCTCCGTTAGCACCACGTAGCTGCCGGCGTCGAACCGCGACACCAGCTTGCTGCCCTGGTGCTCGAGGTAGCTCTGCACCGCGTAGCGGCCACCCGTCGTCGGATCCTCGTCGCCCTGAGGGTCATTGGCGAACCTGGTGTCCAGCTCGACCTCGCCGCGGTAGGTCAGATGCGCGAAGCGCCGGGCGATCTGCAGCCCGACGTCGGGCGTACGTCCCGTGTCGTAGTAGTCGCCGCCCTGCCAGTTCGGGTCCGCCTTGATGGCCGCGATCTGAGTGCTCTGCGTGCCGATCTGATCGGCGGTGGCGCGCGCGCCGACCGCCAGCAGCAACCCGGAACGGACGCGGTCGGGATGGCTGACGATCCATTCCAGCGCCCGGGCGCCGCCCATCGAGCCGCCGACCACGGCGGCCACCTCGGTGATGCCGAGTGCGGCCAGTGCGGCCACGTCGGCCTCCACCTGGTCGCGCACCGAGATCAGCGGAAACCTTGAGCCCCAGGGTTTTCCGTCGCGGGTCAGGGAGCTGGGGCCGGTCGAGCCGCGGCAGCCGCCCAGCACGTTGGTGGCCACCGCACACCAGCGGTCGGTGTCGATCGGTGCGCCCGGCCCGGCGATACCGTCCCACCAGCCCGGCGTCGGATGCCCGGGGCCGGCGGGTCCGGTGATGTGCGAATCACCGGTGAGCGCATGCAGCACCACTACGACGTTGTCGCGCGCCGGCGACAACTCGCCCCAGCGCTGCACGGCGATACAGACGTCGTCGATCACCTCGCCGCTTTCCAGCTTCAGCGAGCCGATGTCGACGACACCGACCTCGCCTTCGGCGGGCAGCGTCTGGGTCGGCACATCGGAGATCGTCACCTGTAGCCTCCTCAGAACGCCGCCACGGCTTGCGGATCGGCGGAGTCCCGGTGCGCACGGGCCGCGGCGAAACCGAGCTCGAGGTCGGCCAGGATGTCGTCGATGCCTTCGATGCCGACCGCCAGCCGCACCAACCCCGGGCTGACGCCGGTGGACAGCTGCTCTTCGGGGCTGAGCTGGGAATGCGTCGTCGAGGCCGGATGGATGACCAGCGACCGCACGTCGCCGATGTTGGCGACGTGGCTGTGCAGCTGCAGTGCGTTGACGAACGCCTTGCCGGCCGCCACCCCGCCGGCCAGTTCGAAGGCCAGCACCGCGCCAACGCCCTTGGGCGCCAACTTCTTTGCCCGCTCATGCCACGGCGAGCTGGGCAGCCCGGCGTAGTTGACCGACACCACGTCGTCGTGGCCGGCGAGGAACTCGGCCACCCGCTGGGCGTTGGCGACATGCCGCTCGATGCGCAGGCTCAACGTCTCCAGGCCCTGGGCCACCAGGAACGCGTTGAACGGCGAGGCGGCCGACCCGTAGTCGCGCAGCAGCTGCACCCGGGCCTTGAGCGCGAACGCCGGCGCACCCAGTTCGGCGTACACCACGCCGTGGTAGCTGGGGTCGGGGGTGGTGAAGCCGGGGAAGCGGCCGCTGGTCCAGTCGAAGGTGCCGCCGTCGACGATCACCCCGGCGATCGCCGAGCCGTGCCCGCCGAGGTACTTGGTGGCCGAATGCACCACGATGTCGGCGCCCTGCGCGATCGGCTGGATCAGGTACGGGGTGGCGATGGTGTTGTCGACGATCAGCGGCAGGCCGTGCTCGTGGGCCACCGCCGACACCGCAGGGGTGTCGAGGATGTCTATCTGCGGGTTGGAGATGGTCTCGGCGAAAAACGCCTTGGTGTTCGGCCGCACCGCCGAACGCCAGGATTCCAGGTCATCGGGGTCGTCGATGAACGTGACGTCGACGCCGAGCTTGGCCAGCGAATGGTGGAACAGGTTGTAGGTGCCGCCGTAGAGCCGCGGGCTGGACACGACGTGGTCGCCGGCGCCGGCCAGGTTCAGGATCGCGAATGTCGCGGCGGCCTGGCCGGAGGCCAGAAACAGCGCGGCCACCCCGCCCTCGAGCGCGGCAATGCGCTGCTCGACGACGTCGGTGGTCGGGTTCATGATCCGGGTGTAGATGTTGCCGGGCACCTCCAGCCCGAACAGCGCCGCGGCGTGCGCGGTGTCGTCGAAGGTGTAGGAGGTGGTCTGGTAGATCGGCAGCGCCCGGGCGTGGGTGACCGGGTCGGGCCGCTGGCCGGCGTGGATCTGCTTGGTCTCGAATGACCAGTGCGCGGCCGGGTCGCCGTCGGTGGTGTGCTCAGCGCTCATCTGGATGCTTTCTGCTGGGAGGTTCGGGTCGCTCGCAGGGCTGCGGGACGCCATCGCAAGACGACGTCAACCGGCAGGCCTGCGTTCAGCAACTGCGAGACACGATGGGCCGGCCCAAATAGGCGCGCATCAGGTTTCCCTGTCTACTCGGGGGGCCCGTCACGGCGGACCCGCGCTTGCCGCGTAACCGGTTCTCGGTTACATCAACCTGGTCATCACCCGGGGCACCCCACCGCGGTTGGAGGGTTGCCGGCCAGCAAGCCGGGGCTTAGCGCTGGCGCTCATGACCGATGTGCAGCTTATCGCACGTCGCCGACCTGATGCCACCGGGCTATTTGGTGGCGACCCGCGGTGACCCGCTGCGTCCCGTACGGGATACTGGCAACCACCGTCATCACCACCCAGACCCACTACCGACAGCGAGGCCGGGAGAAACCATGAGCGCCGAGCAGCCGACCATCATCTACACGCTGACCGACGAGGCGCCGCTGCTGGCGACCTACTCCTTCCTGCCGATCGTGCGTGCGTTCACCGAGCCGGCCGGCATCAAGGTGCGCACCAGCGACATCTCGGTGGCGACGCGCATCCTGGCCGAGTTTCCCGATCACCTGACCGAAGAGCAGCGCGTGCCGGACAACCTGGCCGAGCTGGGTCAGCTGACCCAGTCGCCGGACACCAACATCATCAAGCTGCCCAACATCAGCGCCTCGGTGCCGCAGCTTGTGGCCGCGATCCGGGAGCTGCAGGAAAAAGGGTTCAAGGTGCCGGACTATCCGGAGAACCCGAAGACCGATGCGGAACGAGAGGTTCGCAAGCGCTACGCCAACGTCTTGGGCAGCGCGGTGAATCCTGTTCTGCGGCAAGGCAACTCGGATCGCCGCGCGCCGAAGGCGGTCAAGGAGTACGCGCGCAAGCATCCACACAGCATGGGGGAGTGGTCGATGGCGTCGCGCACCCATGTGGCGACCATGAAGCACGGCGACTTCTACCACGGCGAGAAGTCGATGACGCTGGACCGTGCGCGCGGCGTGAAGATGGTCCTGGAGACCAAGAGCGGCGAGACGATCGTGCTCAAGCCCCAGGTGTCGCTGCTCGACGGCGACATCATCGACTCGATGTTCATGAGCAAAAAGGCGCTCTGCGAGTTCTACGAGGAGCAGATGGAGGACGCGCGCAAGACCGGCGTGATGTTCTCGCTGCACGTCAAGGCGACGATGATGAAGGTCAGCCACCCCATCGTGTTCGGTCACGCGGTCAAGGTGTTCTACAAGGACGCCTTCGCCAAGCACCAGAAGCTGTTCGACGAACTGGGTGTCAACGTCAACAACGGGTTGGTGGACCTCTACAGCAAGATCGAGTCGCTGCCGGCCTCACAACACGAGGAGATCATCCGCGACCTGCATGCCTGCCATGAGCACCGGCCCGAGCTGGCCATGGTGGATTCGGCCAAGGGGATTTCGAACTTCCATTCGCCCAGCGACGTGATCGTGGACGCGTCGATGCCCGCGATGATCCGCGCGGGCGGCAAGATGTACGGCGCCGACGGGCGGCAAAAGGACACCAAGGCGGTCAACCCCGAATCCACGTTCGCCCGGATCTACCAGGAGATCATCAACTTCTGCAAGACCAACGGCCAGTTCGACCCGGCGACCATGGGCACCGTTCCCAACGTCGGCCTGATGGCGCAGCAGGCCGAGGAGTACGGCAGCCACGACAAGACGTTCGAGATCCCCGAGGACGGCGTCGCCAACATCGTGGATCTCACCACCGGCGAAGTGCTGCTGAGCCAGAACGTGGAAGCCGGCGACATCTGGCGCATGCCGATCGTGCGGGATGCACCGATCCGGGACTGGGTCAAGCTGGCCGTCACCCGGGCGCGCAATTCCGGTATGCCGGTGGTGTTTTGGCTGGACGACGAGCGTCCGCACGAGAACGAACTGCGCAAAAAGGTCGAGGCCTATCTCAAGGACCACGACACCGAGGGTCTGGACATCCGCATCATGCCGCAGGTGTGGGCGATGCGGTACACGCTGGAGCGGCTGATCCGCGGCAAGGACACCATCGCCGCCACCGGCAACATCCTGCGCGACTACCTCACCGACCTGTTCCCGATTCTGGAGCTGGGCACCAGCGCCAAGATGCTGTCCATCGTGCCGCTGATGGCCGGCGGCGGCATGTACGAAACCGGGGCGGGCGGTTCGGCGCCCAAGCACGTCCACCAACTGGTGGAGGAAAACCACCTGCGCTGGGATTCGCTCGGCGAATTCCTCGCGCTGGGCGCCTGTTTCGAAGACATGGGGATCAAGACCGGTAACGAGCGGGCCAAGGTCCTGGGCAAGACACTGGATGCGGCGATCGGCAAGCTGCTGGACAACAACAAGAGCCCGTCGCGCAAGACCGGCGAGCTCGACAACCGCGGTAGCCAGTTCTACCTCGCCATGTACTGGGCGCAAGAACTCGCGGCCCAAACCGACGACCCGCAGCTGCGCGAACACTTCGCCGCTCTGGCCGATGCGCTGACCAAGAACGAAGACGACATCGTCGCCGAACTCAACGAGGCGCAGGGCAAACCGGTGGACATCGGCGGCTACTACGCGCCGGACGCCGCGATGACCACGGCGGTGATGCGGCCGAGTAAAACGTTCAACGCCGCGCTCGCCGCAGCCGGCTGACCGGGTTCCAGGGCGGTCCGGTTCAAACCGGTCGGTACGGGGCACCCGTACGAGTGATCACTCGTCGTCGTGCGTAGGAGGACTCGAACTCACATGTCCGGCAAATCCAAGATCAAGGTCGAAGGCACGGTTGTCGAGCTCGACGGTGACGAGATGACCCGCGTCATCTGGCAGTGGATCAAGGACTTGCTCATCTTTCCGCATCTGGACATCAACCTGGACTACTACGACCTGGGCATCGAGCACCGGGACGCCACCGACGACCAGGTGACGATCGACTCGGCGTACGCGATCAAGAAACACGGCGTCGGCGTCAAATGCGCCACGATCACTCCCGACGAGGCCCGGGTCAAGGAATTCGACCTCAAGCGCATGTGGTCCTCGCCCAACGGAACGATTCGAAACATCTTGGGCGGCACAATCTTTCGTGAGCCAATCATCATCTCGAACATTCCGCGGCTGGTGCCCGGCTGGAAGAAGCCGATCATCATCGGCCGCCACGCTTTCGGTGACCAGTATCGGGCGACCAACTTCGAGGTGGACAAGCCCGGGCATGTCACTTTGACCTTCACCCCGAACGACGGCAGCGAGCCGATCGTGCACGAGATGGTGTCGATCCCCGAAGACGGCGGCGTCGTGATGGGCATGTACAACTTCAAGCGATCCATCGAGGACTTCGCCCGGGCGTCGTTCGCCTATGGGCTGCAAGAGAACTACCCGGTGTATCTGTCGACGAAGAACACCATCCTCAAGACCTACGACGGCATGTTCAAAGACGAGTTCCAGCGCATCTACGACGAGGAGTTCAAAGACAAGTTCGAAGAAGCCGGGCTGACCTACGAGCACCGGCTGATCGACGACATGGTCGCGGCCTGCCTCAAGTGGGAGGGTGGCTACGTGTGGGCCTGCAAGAACTACGACGGCGACGTGCAATCGGACGCGGTGGCCCAGGGTTACGGTTCGCTGGGGCTGATGACGTCGGTGCTGATGACAGCGGACGGCCAGACGGTGGAGGCCGAAGCCGCCCACGGCACCGTCACCCGCCACTTCCGGCAATATCAGGAGGGCAAGCCGACCTCCACCAATCCGATCGCCTCGATCTACGCGTGGACCCGCGGATTGCAGCACCGCGGCAAGCTGGACGACACACCCGAGGTGATCGACTTCGCCAAGAAGCTGGAAGACGTCGTGGTTTCCACGGTCGAGGGCGGGCAGATGACCAAGGACCTCGCCCTGTTGATCGGCGACGAGCAGGAGTGGCAGACCAGCGAGGAATTCCTCAACACGATCGCCGACAACTTGGAAAAGACGCTCAGCGCGTAGCGCGAGAAGACGCAGAATCGCACGATTTCGAGACGAAATGTGCGATTCTGCGTCTTCTCGCGGGGTCAGGCCTCGATCGCCCGGGGCGGCCAGCTGTACTGGTCGAGGAAGTCGGTGATGACTTCGGTGATCCGGCCCGGCGCCTCGAACATCGGGATGTGCCCCAGGCCGTCGAGCTCGGTCACCTGCGTTCCTTTCGGCAGGTGGGCCCGGAAGTAGCGGTGGGACCTCGGCCCGGGGAAAACCCGATCCTTCTGGCAGATCACCAGGTGCGCCGGCACGGCGGTGTGCGCCAAGTCCACCAGGCCGGGCCCCAGCAGCGCCTTGAGCAGCAGCTGGAAGTAGGCCGGGCAGTGCGCCACGTCGTCGATGATCTCGACGAGCTCGCTTTCGCTGACCCCGTCGGGTGATGCGCTAATCGGCAGGGTGGCCAAGCGGCGTGCCAGCGGCAGCTGCAACGCATTCGGCCCCAGGAAGCGGGCCAGCGCCCAGACAGGCATGCCCAGGATGAACTTCGCGATCACCTCGAACTTTGTCGGGGTCCACCGGCTCCAGCCGCCGGCGGGGGCGATGCCGGTGACGGTTCGCGCCCGCCCACGGCTCTCGAGCTCGAAGGCCACCCAGCCGCCCAGCGAGTTGCCGACGATGTGCGCGGTGTTCCAGCCCAGCTCGTCGAGTTGCCGCTCGACGTGGTCGGCCAGCACCGACGAGCTCAGGAACCAGGTGCCCGCATAGGGGCCGCCGTTGTGGCCGGCCATCGTGGGTGCGAACACCTCGTAGCGGCCGGTGTCGGCGAGCTGCTGGGCCACCGTGTCCCACACGATCTGCGAGATCAGGAACGGGTGCAGCAGAACGACGGGTTCACCGGAGCCGAGGTGAATGGGCGCGCGAGACGTCACTCTGCCGACACTAAGGTGATACCGGCGGTACCGCAAGCACAGGGCATGCGGCCCTACGCAGGCGTGAAAAGATCGAGTCATCATGAGCACCGCTACCGGATTGCGCCGGGTCTTCTCCGGCGTGCAGCCCACCTCCGACTCGATGCACCTCGGCAACGCGTTGGGGGCGGTGGCCCACTGGGCTGACCTGCAGGACAACCACGACGCCTTCTTCTGCGTCGTCGACCTGCACGCCATCACCATCCCGCAGGATCCGGAGGTGCTGCGGCGCCGCACCCTGGTCACCGCCGCGCAGTACCTGGCGCTGGGTATCGATCCCGCTCGCAGCACGATCTTCGTGCAAAGCCACGTGCCCGCCCACACCCAACTGGCATGGGTGCTGGGCTGTTTCACCGGATTCGGCCAAGCCTCGCGGATGACCCAGTTCAAGGACAAGTCGACGCGACAAGGCAGCGAGTCGACGACGGTGGGCCTGTTCACCTATCCCGTGCTGCAGGCTGCCGACGTGCTGGCCTACGACGCCGAGTTGGTACCGGTAGGAGAGGACCAGCGCCAGCACCTCGAGCTGGCGCGCGACGTCGCCCAACGGTTCAACAGCCGGTTCCCGGACACCTTCGTGGTTCCCGAGCTGCTCATCCCCAAGGTCACCGCCAAGATCTACGACCTGGCCGACCCGTCGTCGAAGATGAGCAAATCGGCGGCCACCGCCGCCGGTCTGATCAACCTGCTCGACGATCCGGCCTTGTCGGCCAAGAAGATTCGCTCGGCCGTGACCGACAGCGAACGCGAAATCCGCTACGACCCCGACGCCAAGCCCGGCGTGTCGAACCTGCTGGTCATCCAGTCCGCGGTCACCAGCACCGACGTGGAGACCTTGGTTGAGCGTTACGCCGGGCGCGGCTACGGCGACCTGAAAAAGGACACCGCCGAGGCCGTAGTCGAATTCGTGACACCGATCAAGGCCCGCGTCGACGAATTGCTCGCCGATCCTGCCGAATTGGAATCCGTGTTGGGCAGCGGCGCGGCACGGGCCCAGGACGTCGCGGCAAAGACCGTCGATCGTGTCTACGACCGGTTAGGGTTCCTGCCCCATCGATGAGCGAGCCGGGCAGACCTGGAATCCTCGATCGGCTGCGAACGCGATACGGGTGGTTCGACCACGTCATGCTGGCCAACGAACGCTTCAACGAATGCAAGGGCAACTTCTTCGCCGCCGGCCTAACCTACTACACGATCTTCGCGTTATTCCCTTTGCTGATGGTAAGTTTCGCAGTCGGCGGGTTTGTGCTGTCGCGCAGGCCCGACGTATTGCACCAGATCGACAACAAGGTGAGGGCCAGCGTCCCGGGCAACCTGGGGCAGCAGGTGATCGACTTGATGAATTCGGCGATCGACTCGCGAGCGTCGGTCGGAATCATCGGCCTGGCCGCCGCTGGATGGGCCGGCCTGAGCTGGATGGCCAATCTGCGCGAAGCACTCAGTGGCATGTGGAAGCAGCGCGCCGAGCCGCCCGGTTTCATCCGCACCAAACTTTCGGATTTGTCGGTGATGGTGTCCTCATTCGTGGCAATCCTGGCCACCGTCACGCTCAGCGCGTTGGCCAGCGCCCGGCCGATGGCCAAACTGCTTGGCTGGCTTGGGATTCACAATGTCCCCGTGCTCGACGGGGTGTTGCGCGCTGTCTCGATGTTGATGTCGGTGCTGGTGTCGTGGCTGGTGTTCACCTGGATGATCGCCCGGTTGCCGCGGGAGTCGATCAGCTTCGCCAGCGCGGTGCGGGCCGGGCTGTTCGCGGCGGTGGGCTTCGAGTTGTTCAAATTCGTCGGATCGATCTATTTGCAGGCGGTCCTGCACACCCCGGCGGGTGCCACGTTCGGACCGGTGCTGGGCCTGATGGTGTTCGTCTACGTCACGTCACGGCTGCTGTTATTCGCCACGGCGTGGGCGGCGACGTCGCCGGAAAACCTGCTTGCGACACCTGTCGAGCCGCCCGCCCCGGCGGTCATCACCCCGCGGGTCCAGGTCGACGACGGGCTGAGTATGCGGCAGGCGTTGACCGCTGCCGCAGCGGGAGCCGTTGGCGCGCTGGGTATTTCCCGGCTCATTGGCGCGAGCAGACGCAAAAAGCTCTGACACGCCGAGCGCGCGAGGACTTTTGCGTCTGGTGTGTCCCGCACGTAGAAGGGAGTGTCGATGTAGGTAGAGCTGCTGGATGCGGTGCTGTGCAGGAGATGAAGGATTGTTGGCCCTTCGGAGTCGCCCTGCGGGGGGAGGCTTTAAACCGCCACATGCTGCGGGAGTGGTAACGCGACCGTGGTGAGCGATGTGGAAAAGGCGCGCGTGACGTGTCAGGTGGGGATCGGGAAGGCGAGCGCAAGCGAATCGCTGTTGACGTGTCGAAAAAAACAGATGGCATCGAAACCGGGGTGTCTACCCGATCCCGGGATGAGTCTGGCGGGTGCCCGTTGATTGGCCAGGTGGTGTCCGGCATGGAGGCGACGCGAGCCCGGTCTGCGGCTTTTGCATGGAACGGGAGAAGGCCGAATCCGACACCGCCCATTGCGGTTGAGGGTGGGCGAGAGGGAGTAGCCCGCGCCTGAGCGTGGGTGTGAGTACCGTCGCGGGTTCGGCTGGCGGACTGGCTCGTAGTAGTGGTGAAGCTCCTGTAATGGGGGTGGAGCGAAGGGGCTGGGTCATCTGTGACTGTGTTGGTGGGATCAACCGAAACCCGATGGGGTTCGGGAGGAGTCGCATGGGCGAGTTGAAGTCGCCGGGCAAGCCGTTCGAGATTTCGAAGTGGGCGGTTCGGGAGGCGTTCGAGAAGGTTAAGGCGAACAAGGGCGCCCCGGGCGTGGATGGAGTGTCGATCGAGGAGTTCGAGGCCGACCTACAGAACAATCTGTATAAGGTGTGGAATCGGATGTCGTCGGGCTCCTACTTTCCGCCTCCCACGCATCAACGCCTACCTGATGCGGTGGGTCCGCAAGAAATACCGGCGGTTTCGGGCCCGCGGGGCCTTCCAACAGGCGTGGCGGCGGGTCACCACCCAGCACCCGCGGTTCTTCGCCCACTGGGCATGGGCCACCGCTGTCCCGAAAGTCTGGTGATCAAGGTGACAAGAGCCGTATGAACCGAGAGGCTCACGTACGGATCTGTGGGAGCCGGAGGGTGAAATCCCCTCCGGCTACCCGACCTCGCGGGAGCTAACTGACCAGTTTCAGGCCGACGATGCAGCCGACCACCCCGGCGATCAGCACCACCTTCACCAATGACGCGGCCTCGTCGCCGGTCAACATGGCGTAGGCGACGGTGAGCACCGCACCGATGCCCACCCATACCGCGTAGCTGGTTCCGGTCGGCAGACTGCGCATCGCGAACGCCAGCCCGGTCATCGACAACGTCAGCGACACCGCGAAAACCAGCGACGGGCCCAGTTTCGAGAAGCCGTCGGAGCGGTTCAACGCAGTCGCCCACACCGCCTCCAGGATTCCCGACACCACCAGGGTCAGCCAGGCCATCGCGCACCTCCACCGCGCCGTCTTGTCGCTGGCCGGGTACGGCGGGCCTCGTCCGGTGTCAGTTGCTGACGGGTTTGACGTTAGCAAATGCCTCGCTCATCCTCGCGGCAAATACCCTGGCGGCCTTGAGCGGCCGGACCATCACGGTCAACACGTCGATCAAGCCGTCGTCGCGAATATGGATGAAGTCGCAGCCCTGGATGTCCAGCCCATCCACCGTCGCGCAGAACATCAAAGCCGTAGTGTCCGCGCTGATTTCCTTCTCGAAGTGAAACCCCTCCAACACGGTCGCGACGGCCGCGACGATGGTCGCGACCACGGCCCGGCCGGTATAGGGTCGGTGTGCGACGGGGCTGTGCAGCACCACATCGTCGGTGAACAGCCTTCCGATGGTATCGAATTGGCGAGATTCGACGGCGGCGCGGAACGGGTGTATGGGCATATCTTGTGGACCTCCGGATCGGCTGGTTCCTAGGTAAGACGTCGCACCGGAGGCAGATGTGACATCCCGTTCGTCACGTGCCGGTGAGGTAGCGCTGCAGGGTCGGTCCGATCCAGCCGACCAGGTCCTCGACGGACGCCGACGCGATCGGCTCTATTCGAAGCGGCCGTCACCGTGTCGGCGTGGCTGCTGGCCTGGTTCGCGGTCTTCCTGGTATTCCAGGCGAGCGCCATCCGGTTCGGGGAAGAGCCGCATCTCGCCGATCGCTACAGGGACGAATCTCGGGCTGGCACAACTCAACCGAGCCACTCGCCGCCCGCCATCACGGCGGTCACTTCTAGATCCCGGTCCAGCACCACGAGATCGGCGGTAAGACCCGCGCGCAAGCTGCCGACGTCGCCGAGTCCCAGCGTGCGGGCCGGCGTCGTCGCCGTCATCTGCACTGCTGCGGCCAGGCCGACCTCGGCCGCCACCGTACGGAAGAGCTGGTCCATGGTCGCCGTGCTGCCCGCGATGGTCGACGTCCCGCGCACCCGCGCCACCCCGGAGACGACGTCGACGTCGAGTGTTCCCAGGCGAAACGAGCCGTCGCCCCGGCCCGCCGCGGCGGTGGCGTCGGTGACCAACGCCACCCTTGCGGGACCTGCGGCCTCGATCACCGCATGCAGCACGGCGGGATGGACGTGCACGCCGTCGGCGATCAGCTCGACGGTCACCCGGGCATCCTGCAGCAGTGCCAGCGCCGGTCCCGGTTCGCGGTGGTGCAGCGGCCGCATCGCATTGAACAGATGGGTGGCGACCGTCGCGCCGAGCGCGACGGCATGCTGCGTCTGCTCGTAGCTGGCATCCGTATGTCCCACGGCCACAACCACTCCCGCGTCGGCAAAGCGCGCGATAGCGTCGTCCACACCGGGACGTTCCGGTGCCAGGGTCACCATGCGGATGGCGCCGTCACCGGCGGCAAGCAGCGCGTCGATCTCGGCGGGCTGCGGGTCGCGCAACTGCCGGGGGTCGTGTGCTCCGCAGTGCTGTGCGCTCAGCCACGGCCCCTCGAGGTGGATGCCCGCGACGGTGCCTGCCCGGGTCGCCTCCGTCAGCGCCCGCACTCCGGCGAGCAGTTCGGCCGGTGAGGCACTGAGCAGGCTGGCCAAAGTCGTGGTGGTGCCGTGGCGACGGTGAAACTCCGCCGCCCGCACGATGTCCGGGCCGCCGTAGGAGGCTCCGCCGCCGCCGTGCACGTGCATGTCGACGAAGCCCGGCACCACAACGGCGTCGGGCAGGTCGACGTCGGCTGGGCGCGGCGGCAACCCCGGCCCGCAGTCCCGGATGCGCGCGCCGGACACATCCACCCACCCGGGCCGGCAAACCTGCTGCCCGATAACCGTTGTGCCAGCGGCGATCAGGGGCATGGCCGGGCATCCGTCGGCACCGCGTCGGGCCAGCGCCCGCCGCATTCCCAGAAGTGCCGGATCTCCTCGAGTTGGCGGCCCTTGGTCTCCGGAGCGAACCGGTAGACAACGGCGAATGCGCACACCGCGAGAACGCCGAACACGGCGAAAGTTCCTGCGCCGCCCACTGACTGCAGCATCGTCAGGAAGGCGCCGACCACGACCGCGTTCGCCACATGGTTCGCGGTGAGCATTGCGCTGGAGCCCATCGACCGCAGCCGCGACGGAAAGCTCTCGCCGGCATACACCCACACGAGCGCCCCGAAGCCGAAGGTGAAGCCCATCGTGAACAGCAGCACGCCGACGAACCCGACTATCGCCGGGGCGTGGGTGGCGAACATACCGATGAGCAGTATGTCGGCGGCGATCATCATCGCGATACCCGACAACAGGATTGGGCGCCGGCCCAGCCGGTCGACCAGAACCAGCGAGACCAGCACTGCGGCCAGCGCCGCGGTCTGCACCAAGGCCGGCAGAATCAGCAGCGAGAAGTTTCCGGTGAAACCCATTGCCTCGAACAGCCTTGGGCTGTAGTACACGATCGCGTTGATGCCCGTGATCTGGATGAAGAAGCCGAGCGCGATCACGAAGAGGGTGGCACGCAAATAGGGCGCCCGCAGCATCTCGGCCAACACGCCGCCCTTGTCTTCCTGCAGCGCGCGTTCGATTTCCGCGAGTTCAGCCTCGACATCGCGGTCGGGCTCCACCCGTCGCAGCGCCCGACGAGCGTCGGCAGCCCTGCCCTTGAACGCATACCAGCGTGCGGTGTCCGGCATCCGGAGCAAGAGCGGTATCAGCAGGACGGCGGGCAGCGCGGCCAGGCCCAGCATCCATCGCCAACCCTGCGCGCCGGCCAGCAAGTAGGCGGCCAGATAACCGAGAATGAGGCCGACCACGGTGGCCACTTGGTAGGCGACCAGCAGCGCACCGCGCACTCTCGCCGGGGCGGACTCGGCAATGAAGACCGGAACCACCACCACCGACACCCCGATCGTCACGCCCAGTAAGAGCCGCGCCGCCAACAGCATCGGCACCGAAACCGCCGCCGCGCTCAGCAGCGCGAAAACGCCGTACCCTGCGGTTACCAGCACCATCGTGCGCTGGCGCCCGATCACGTTGGCCAGCGCGCCCCCGCTCAGGGCCCCGGCGATTTCGCCGAACACCACTGCCGTCGTCACCAGCTCCTGCTGCCGTGTGCTCAGACCGAAATCGTCGGTGATGAACAACAGCGCGCCGGCGATGTTGGACAGGTCGTAGCCGTAAATCACGCCCAGGCTTGCCGCGGTCAGACCCAACAGTCCTGCACGGCGCATACCGCTTTATAGCAGCGGGCGCCCGCCAGCCGGTTGACTCAAGGGCATCCTGTCGGACTGAGGCGACCAGCACTGTGGCAAGAGTCTCAGCGCGGTGGCGATGACGATGGCCAGTGGCAGCAAGCTGGTGCTCGTCGATATCAGCCACCAGCCGTAGGTTCCGAATCCATTGGCGCCGTTCCACTGCTCGGTCGAGGCAGAAAAACCCTGAACTGTCATGAGAACTCGCGCTGCGGTCGGCGGTTCAGCGACCGCGCGGCCATCATCAAGCCAAATACGATGATCGTGCCGATGACCGCCACGCCCACCCGCACCGGCAGCGCGTCGGCGGCCGGCACAATGGGTGCGGCCCGGTTGGCGGTGCCGTCCTCGGTGGCATCGGGTTTGGCGGCCACCAGCGCGGGGTCGGGTTCGATCAGTGTTCCCACCCGGGTGCCGGGGGAGGTGGCGAAGCCGTAGTCGAGCAGGTGCGCGGCCTGTTCCCACGGCGCAATCGGCTGGCGGGTGCCGTGCAGCAGCACCGCCATCAGCCGCCGCCCGTCCCGGTTTGCCGCTCCCACGAACGTCTGCCCGGCGTCGTCGGTGTAGCCGGTCTTGCCGCCCAACGCGCCTGGGTAGTGGTAGAGCAGCTGGTTGTCGTTCTCCAGCTGGTAACCCGGATGGTCGGCGTGGCCGGGGAAGTCGAAGGTGCGGGTGGCGACGATGTCAGCGAATGTCGGGTTCTGCCAGGCGTATCGGTAGAACAGCCCGATGTCGTACGCCGACGTGCTCATGCCGGGCCCGTCCAGCCCGGACGGTGTCGCGACGCGGGTGTCGCCGCCGCCGAGCTTGCGGGCCAGCGTGTTGATTTTCTCCAGCGCGACGGGCATGCCACCGAGCTGCATTGCCAGCGCGTGCGCGGCGTCGTTGCCGGAATGCATCAGCAGCCCGTGCAGCAATTGGTTGACCGTGTAGGTGCCGCCGGGCGCGACGCCGACCTTGGTGCCTTCCGCGGCCGCGTCCTCCGGGGTACCGGCGACGGTCTTGTTGAGGCTGAGTTCGTTGAGCGAGGCCATCGCGACCAGCACTTTGATGACGCTGGCCGGGCGGTGACGACCGTGCGGGTCTTTAGCCGCGAGGACGGCGCCGCTGTCCAGGTCGGCGACCAGCCATGCCTCGGCGGAGACGTCACCGGGAACCGGCGGCGTGTCGGGTGCCGCGATCACGCCGCAGCCGCCCAGCGTGTTGCCGCCGACCGGCGCGGCGGGCACCGGCAGCGGAACCGGGGGATCGCCGGCCTGCGGTACCTCCGAGGAGTCGACGGCGGGCGGGGTGGTCACCCGGTACGGGCAGGTGCCCGTCGCGACGTTGGGCTCGGCGACCGCGGCGGGCATGCTCGGTGCGGCCAGCAGGAAAACCGCCCCTGCCAGGCACAACGCAGATCGTAAGAGGGCCATCGTCTGTGCAGATTAGGCGATCGGCGACGGATTTCCGCGGAGCCGCGCTGTGACTGGTGTTGCAGAAGTTACTAAGATTTCGGCCTTACAGCCCGGTGGCCGCCAGGTCCACGTGCGCGACCGCCGGGTAGTTGATCGTGCCCATCCACAGCCTGCCGGCGCTCTCCACGAGCCCGGTGACGACGCCGAACTCCGGATGCTTGGTGCGCAGACCGGCGACGACGTGGCCGCTGCCGGGGTCGAAGGCGAGGGCCCACACCTCCGGCTTGATGTGCGGTTGCAGCCGCTCGGGCAGCCGCCACGCCAGCTTGCGCAGAACCGGCGCCCGTGGCACCAGCCATTCCAGGGCCGTGTTGACCTCGGCCACCATTGCAGTCCAGATCCGGCCGTCGGCGCCGGTGGAGATGTTGTCCGGCATGCCCGGCAGGTGCACCGCCAGCGGCGTCACCGATCCGGCTTGCGGGCCGGAAAGCCAGTACTTCGAGAGCCGTCGCGCCTGGGTTTCGGCGAAGACCAGTGCCGACTCGTCGGCCGTCGGCGTCACCCCGTTGGCGAAGTACAGCCCGTCGAGCAGCTGAGTAACGGTGCCGTCGGCGCCGAGCTTGAACAGGCCGCCGCGTCCCCGCGCCTCGATGACCGCGGCGGTGTAGTGCTCGAACCGGAAGTCGCACGTTGATTCGGTGAAATAGATTGTGCCGTCGGATGTTTCGGTGACATTGGAACAGAACATCAGTGGTCTGCCCGCCACGGATTCCGCCAGCGTCGTCAGCGTGCGGTCAGCCGGGTCCAACGCCAGCAGGCCGCGGTGGCTGTCGCAGATCAGCACTCGCCCGTCGCGCGCCACGTGCAGGCCCAGCGGCCGACCTCCGGTATCGGCGACAACGGCGGGCGCACCGCGGTCGGGCGAAATCCGCACGATACGACCGTCTTCCAGGCCGGTCCAGATGTGACCACTGGCGTCTGTCACGACGTCCTCGGGGCCGTTGCCCGGTAGCGGTACGACGGTGACGTCCGGCGAGGGGACCTCGGGCAGCGGGTCGACCGGCGGCGGTTGCCACCGAACCGGGTCGATACGTGGTTTCCTCACAAGGCGCATCTTGCCGCGAAAGTGCATTCCGCGACGGTGTTACTCGAGAAACGCGTCGCTAGTTGCACTTTCGTGGCCAGACAATACCGCGCGCAGGATGGCCTCGATCTCGTCGAACTCGGCCTGGCCGCTGATCAGCGGCGGGGCCAGTTGGATTGCCGGGTCGCCGCGGTCGTCGATGCGGCAGTACAGGCCCGCCTCGTACAGCGCCGACGACAAACCCGGGAGCAGCGTCCGGCGTTCGGCGGCGGTAAACGTTTGGCGGCTGGTCTGGTCTTTGACCAGTTCGATCGAGTAGAAGTAGCCCTCGCCGCGGACATCGCCGACGATGGGCAGGTCGTACAGCCGCTCCAGAGTGCTACGCAGTTGCGGCCCAAGGTGTTTGACGCGGTCGCCCAGGCCCTCACGCTCGAAGATGTCGAGGTTGACCAGCGCGACCGCCGCCGACACCGGGTGACCGCCGAAGGTGTAGCCGTGCGGGAAAGTCGTCGTGCCGTCGTTGAAGGGCTCGAACAACCTGTCGCTGGCGATCATCGCGCCGAGCGGCGAGTAGCCCGACGTCAATCCCTTGGCGCAGGTGATGATGTCCGGCACGTAACCGAAGTCATCACACGCGAACATCGACCCGATCCGGCCGAATGCGCAGATCACCTCGTCGGAGACCAGCAGCACGTCGTATTCGTCGCAGATCTGGCGGACCCGTTCGAAGTAGCCGGGCGGCGGCGGGATGCTGCCGCCGGCGTTCTGCACCGGTTCGAGGAAGACCGCGGCGACGGTGTCGGGTCCTTCGAATTCGATTGCCTCGGCGATGCGGTCGGCCGCCCACTGGCCGAACGCTTTGCGGTCTGTGTTGAACGGTTCGGGTGCGCGGTAGAAGTTGGTGTTCGGTACTTTCACCGCGCCCGGTGTCAGCGGCTCGAACGGTGCCTTTTGTGCCGGCACCCCGGTGATGGCCAGCGCACCCTGCGGCGTGCCGTGGTAGGCGACGGCCCGCGAAATCACTTTGTATTTCCCGGGTTTGCCGGTGAGCTTGAAGTACTGCTTGGCGAGTTTCCACGCGGTCTCGACGGCCTCGCCGCCACCGGTGGTGAAAAAGACCCGGTTCAGATCACCCGGCGCATACCGGGCGACCCGCTCGGCGAGTTCGATCGCGGTAGGCGTGGCATACGACCACAGGGGGAAGTAGGCCAGCGTGCGAGCCTGTCGGGCGGCAGCGTCGGCGAGCTCGTCGCGCCCGTGCCCGACTTGCACGACGAACAGCCCCGAGAGCGCGTCGAGGTAGCTTCTGCCGCGGTCGTCGAAGATCCGCACGCCCTCGCCCCGGGTGATGATCGGCGGAGTGATGCCGGGGCCGTGCCGGGCGAAGTGCAGCCAGAGGTTGTCGGTCATCGTGCCTGGGAACGTTACGCTCGGGCCATGACCTCCACGGAGCAGGTCAGCGAATTCGAAACCTTGCGTCCCCAACTGCTGGCCGTCGCCTACCGGCTGACGGGCACGTTCGCCGACGCCGAGGACATCGTGCAGGAAGCCTGGCTGCGCTGGGACAGCGTCGAGACCGAGATCGCCGATCTGCGAGCGTGGTTGACAACAGTGGTGAGCCGGCTCGGCCTGGACCGGCTGCGGTCGGCGGCGCGTCGTCGCGAGACCTACATCGGTGAATGGCTGCCCGAGCCCGTGGTGACCGGCTTCGAGGCGGCCGATCCGCTGGCGGCCGTCATCGCCGGAGAGGACGCACGGTTTGCCGCGATGGTGGTGCTGGAGCGGCTTTCCCCCGATCAGCGGGTGGCATTCGTGCTGCACGACGGGTTCTCCGTCCCGTTCTCCGAAGTCGCCGAGGTGCTGGGCACCAGTGCGGCGGCCGCGCGGCAGTTGGCGTCGCGGGCGCGCAAGGCCGTCGCCGACGCGCCGCCACCAGAACCGGACCCGACCCACAACGAAGTGGTGGGCAAGCTGATGGCCGCCATTGCCTCTGGCGACATGGCCGCCGCGGTCGCCTTGCTGCATCCCGACGTGGCGTTCACGGGCGACTCCAACGGCAAGGCGCCGACCGCCGCCCGGGTCATCCACGGCGCCGAGAAGGTGGCGCGCTTCCTGTTCGGGCTGGCACAACGCTACGGACCGTCGTTCGTCGCGGCCAATCAGCTGGCGCTGGTCAACGGCGAACTGGGCGCCTATACCCCGGGTGCGCCTGGCGACGGCGAGCACTGGGAGATGATGCCCCGCATCACTGCGCTGACCGTGCGCGACGGAAAGGTCTGCGCCATCTGGGATATCGCCAACCCGGACAAGTTCACCGGCTCTCCGATGCGTGCACAAGCGGCCCAATGTGGATTGGAGAACGACGATGGCCGATAACGCCGCCAAGAAGATGAGCGCGTGGATGTTCCGTGTGATGGACAAGATGCGCCATCGTGACGCCTTCGACATCGGTGCGAATCCCGAGGGGAGGGACTTCACCGGTTTCGACAAGGCGCGTCAGATTGTTCTGTTGACGTTCAAGCGCTCCGGCGAGGCGATGCCGAGCCCGATCAATCATGGTGTCGCCGACGGGAAGATCTATGTACGGACCGATGCCTCCACCGGGAAGGTCAAGCGGATCCGCAACAATCCGCGTGTCGTCGTCGCGCCGTGCAACCTCCGTGGCAAACCCAAGGGCCCAGCCGTCGCCGCGGTTGCCAAAATCCTGCCGGAGTCCGAACATGCGCACGCGAACCAGGTGATTGCGGCCAACTGGAGCATGCCGATGAAGCTACTGGAGCGCAGCCTCGACAAGAGTAGCGAAGCGCTCCGAATCCCGATGGCCTACATCGAGATCACGCCGGCGGGTTAGCCCACGGAACGCGGCACGCGTCACCGGAATTGAAGCCCTGCTCGGTGATGCCCAGCGCCGAATACATGCGCGCCCGCATGTTCTCCACACCGATCTGATACGTCAGCTCAATGACGCCGGCATCGCCGAAGCGGGCCCTTAGGTCGGCGACCTGCTCGTCGGTGACCGAATGCGGGTCGGTGGTCATCGCGTCGGCGTAGGCGATGGCGGCACGCTCGTCGTCGGTGTAGCGCGGTGAGGACGCGTAATTGTCGATCTCTTTCAGCCTTTCGACGTCGAGGCCGTCGAGGCGCTGCAGCATGGAGCCGAAGTCGACGCACCACGCGCAGCCGATGGTGCGGGCGGTCCAAAACACCGCCAGCTCACGCACGCTCGCCGGCAGGGCCTTCGAGCCGCGTTCCAGGAGAGACTCGTGGACTGCGTTGGCGGCCAGCAGTCGCGGGTGATGGGCCACGATCGTGAACGGCTCGGGCACTTCGCCGAACCGCCGCTTGGCGTAGCGGTAGGCGGCGCGGACCCACAGCGGTGCCTTCTTCGGGGACACGGGTTCGATACGGGTTTCCGGTGTCATACCGGTTAGACGAGACAGCCCGCCAAGGTGTGACACAAGCTGGTGTGGCGAGCGTGCGCAAACCAGGTTCAAATACGGAGTGTCGGTCGGGGACACGCACGCTCGCGCAAGAAGGCGAGTTAGCGCGCGAACATCAGGGCGCGCTTGACCTCTTGGATCGCCTTGGTCACCTCGATGCCGCGGGGGCAGGCCTCAGTGCAGTTGAACGTAGTGCGGCAGCGCCACACCCCGTCGGCCTCGTTGAGGATGTCCAGGCGCTCGGCCGCACCCTCGTCGCGGCTGTCGAAGATGAAGCGGTGCGCGTTGACGATCGCCGCCGGCCCGAAATACGAACCCTCGTGCCAGAACACCGGGCAGCTGGTCGTACACGCCGCGCACAGAATGCATTTCGTGGTGTCGTCGTAGCGGGCGCGGTCCGTTTGACTCTGGATACGCTCCCGGGTTGGCGGGTTGCCGCTGGTGATCAGGTAAGGCTTGACCGCCCGGTAGGCGTCGAAGAACGGCTCCATGTCGACCAGCAGGTCCTTTTCGACCGGCAGCCCGCGGATCGGCTCGACCGTGATGGTCAGCTGCTTACCAGGCTTTTTCGGCAGCAGGTCGCGCATCAGCACCTTGCAGGCCAACCGGTTGACCCCGTTGATCCGCATCGCATCCGACCCGCACACCCCGTGCGCGCAGGACCGCCGGAAGGTCAGCGTCCCGTCGAGGTAGCTCTTGACATAGATCAGCAGGTTGAGCAGCCGGTCGCTGGGCAGGCACGGCACCCGGAAGCTCTGCCACCCGGCGGCGTCCGGGTTCTCGGGATTGAACCGGGCGATCTTCAGGGTCACCATCACCGCGCCCTCGGGCACCGGCGGCAGCGGCGGGTCCCCGGGTTCCGCGGTCTCGATAACCTCGTCTGACGCCATCAGTACTTCCGTTCCTTCGGTTCGTAGCGGGTCTGCACGACGGGCTTGAAGTCCAGCCGGATGTCGGACAACAGATCGCTGCCCTGCTTGTAGGCCATGGTGTGGCGCATGTAGTTGGTGTCGTCGCGGTTGGGGTAGTCCTCGCGGGCATGCCCGCCGCGGGATTCCTTGCGGTTCAACGCGCCGACGACGGTGACCTCCGCGAGCTCCAGCAAAAAGCCCAGCTCGATGGCTTCGAGCAGGTCGCTGTTGTACCGCTTTCCCTTGTCGTGCACGGTGATTCGGGAGTAGCGCTCCTTCAGAGCATGGATGTCGGTCAAAGCCTGCTTGAGCGTCTCCTCGGTGCGGAACACCGCGGCGTTGTTGTCCATCGTCTGCTGCAACGCGCCGCGGATGTCGGCGACGCGCTCGTTGCCGTGCTCGGACAAAATGTCGCCCACCCAGCCGACCACCATCGCGGCGGGCTCAGGCGGCAGGTCGACGAAGTCGTGGCCCAGCGCGTAGTTGGCGGCGGCGATGCCAGCGCGGCGGCCAAACACGTTGATATCCAACAGCGAATTGGTACCCAGCCGGTTGGCGCCGTGCACTGAAACACACGCACACTCGCCAGCTGCGTACAAGCCCGGCACAGTATTGGTGTTGTCACGCAACACCTGTCCGGTGACCGTCGTCGGGATGCCACCCATCACGTAGTGACACGTCGGGTACACGGGCACCAGCTCGTTGACCGGGTCCACACCGAGGTAGGTGCGGGCGAATTCCGTGATATCGGGAAGCTTTGCGGCCAGAACGTCTTCGCCGAGGTGACGTACGTCGATGTAGACGTAGTCCTTGTTCGGGCCCGCGCCGCGGCCCTCGAGCACTTCGCGCACCATCGAGCGGGCGACGATGTCGCGCGGCGCCAGGTCGACGATCGTCGGCGCGTAGCGCTCCATGAAACGCTCGCCCTCGCCGTTGAGCAGCCGGCCGCCCTCGCCGCGCACGGCCTCGGAGATCAGGATGCCCAGCCCGGCCAGGCCGGTCGGGTGGAACTGGTGAAACTCCATGTCCTCCAACGGAAGTCCCTTGCGGAACACGATCCCGATGCCATCGCCGGTCAATGTGTGCGCGTTGGAGGTGGTTTTGTACATCCGCCCCGAGCCGCCGGTCGCGATCACCACGGCCTTGGCGTGGAAGACGTGAATGTCGCCGGTGGCCAGCTCGTAGGCGACTACGCCGGAAGTCACCGGGCCGCTGCCGGTTTCGGTAAGGAGCAGGTCGAGGACGTAGAACTCGTTGAAGAACTGCACGTCGTGCTTGACGCAGTTCTGGTAGAGCGTCTGCAGGATCATGTGACCGGTGCGGTCGGCGGCGTAACAGGACCGGCGCACCGGCGCTTTGCCGTGGTCGCGGGTGTGGCCGCCGAAGCGGCGCTGGTCGATGCGGCCCTCGGGGGTGCGGTTGAACGGCATCCCCATCTTTTCCAGGTCGAGCACCGCGTCGATGGCTTCCTTGCACATGATCTCCACCGCGTCCTGGTCGGCGAGATAGTCGCCGCCCTTGACGGTGTCGAAGGTGTGCCATTCCCAGTTGTCGTCCTCGACGTTGGCCAGCGCCGCGCACATGCCGCCCTGGGCGGCGCCGGTGTGGCTGCGGGTGGGGTAGAGCTTGGTCAGCACCGCGGTGCGTGCGCGGGGTCCGGCCTCGACGGCGGCCCGCATCCCGGCACCGCCGGCGCCGACGATCACTACGTCGTATCGATGTTGTTGGATCATGACTCGCCTATCCCGAGATGTTCGGGTCGAACGTCAGCAGCACATAGGTGCCCAGCACCAGCGTGAAGACCATCGACAACGCCAGCAGCGTGTTCAGCCAGAACCGGGTGGCGTCCTTGCGGGTGTAGTCGCCGATGATCGTGCGCAGGCCGTTGCCGCCGTGCAGCTGGGCCAGCCACAGCAGCAGCAGGTCCCAGGTCTGCCAGAACGGCGACGCCCAGCGCTGCGCCACGTAGTTGAAGTCGATGCGGTAGACGCCGTCGTCCCACATCAGCATCACGAACAGGTGCCCCAGTGCCAAGAACACCAGCACAATGCCGGAGAACCGCATGAACAGCCAGGCGTACTTCTCGAAGTTGGGCATCCCGGAGCGCCGCCGCGGTGCCCGCGGATTGTCCAGCCCGGCGGGGCGGTCATGGCTGCGCTGCCGCACCGGGGCGATGTCTCCGCGGCCGAGCTGTAGGTCGGGTGTGGTCATAGGAAGCGTCCCGCCATGTGGATGCCGACCACGACGGTCGCCGGAACCATCACCAGCAGCCAGACGATCGCGATCGTCCAGAACATCAGCCGCTGGTAGCGCGGGCCTTGCGCCCAGAAGTCGATCAGGACGACCCGCACGCCGTTGAGTGCGTGATACAGCACCGCGGCCACCAGGCCGAGTTCCATCAGCCCGACGATCGGCGCCTTGTAGGTGTCGATGACCTCGTTGTAGGTCTGCGGACTCACCCGCACCAGCGCGGTGTCCAGAACATGGACGAACAGGAAGAAGAAGATGGTCGCGCCGCTGATGCGATGCAGAACCCATGACCACATGCCCGGGTCGCCGCGATACAGGGTCCGGCGCGGCGGTCGGACGCGCGGTTCTTGCGCCGCCGCAGACGTCGTCGTCATCAGCCCCCTCACTGTCTGGTCGGCGACCCGCCGCGCCCGGCTTCGCCGCGCTTGCGATCGCCTCCAACATGGAACCGTCGGGTGGACTCTAAACCCATTTGTAGCTGCGGATGAACCACTTCGCGGCCGCCGCTGCCGGCGTTCGCCAGAAACCCTAGGGTGGCCTTGTGAATTGGCCAACAGTGGACGGGACCCGCTAATGCATTCCACACATGTCGGGTAGTGCCGTGACGGCAGATGCAATCAACTGGAATTCCCTGCGGGACAAAGCAATCCAAGCCGCTCGGCGCGCTTACGCGCCGTATTCACGACTGCGGGTCGGGGCGGCCGCGTTGGCCGACGATCGCCGCGTGGTCACCGGCTGCAATGTGGAGAATGTCTCATATGGCCTAGGTCTCTGCGCCGAGTGCGGTGTGGTGTGCGCCCTACATTCGAGCGGCGGCGGCCGGCTGCTGGCGCTGGTGTGCGTCGACGCCGACGGGTCACTGCTGATGCCCTGCGGGCGCTGTCGGCAAGTGTTGTTCGAGCACGGCGGGCCTGAGCTGCTGATCGATCACCCCGACGGGCCGCGGCGGCTCGGGGAGCTGCTGCCCGACGCGTTCGGCCCGGACAGCCTTCCGTGAGGTTCGACGCGCCGACGGTCATCAAGACCAAACGTGACGGCGGCCGGCTCCCCGACGCCGCGATCGACTGGGTGATCGACGCCTACAGCCGCGGTGAGGTCGCCGAGGAGCAGATGTCGGCCCTGCTGATGGCGATTTTTCTGCGCGGCATGGACGCCGGCGAGACCGCGCGGTGGACCGCGGCGATGGTGGCCTCGGGCGAGCGGCTGGACTTCGGCGACCTGGTGACCGTGGACAAGCACTCCACCGGCGGGGTCGGCGACAAGATCACCCTGCCGTTGGTGGCGGTCGTCGCGGCGTGCGGTGCGGCGGTGCCGCAGGCGTCGGGCCGCGGGCTGGGACACACCGGCGGCACCCTCGACAAGCTGGAATCCATCGCCGGCTTCACCGCTGACCTGTCGAATAACCAAGTGCGCCAACAACTTCGCGACGTCGGCGCAGCAATCTTCGCGGCCGGGCGGTTGGCGCCCGCCGACGCCAAGCTCTACGCGTTGCGCGACATCACCGGCACCGTCGAGTCGCTGCCGCTGATTGCCAGTTCGGTGATGAGCAAGAAACTGGCCGAGGGCGCGGGAGCGCTGGTGCTCGACGTCAAGGTCGGCTCGGGCGCGTTCATGAAGTCGGAAAGTCAGGCCCGAGAGTTGGCGCACACCATGGTTCGGCTGGGTGCGGCGCACGGCGTGCCGACGCACGCGCTGCTGACCGACATGAACCGTCCGCTGGGCTGCACAGCCGGCAACGCGCTGGAGGTCGCCGAAGCGCTGGACGTGCTGGCCGGCGGCGGACCGCCCGACGTGGTGGAGCTGACGGTGGCGCTGGCCGCCGAGATGCTGCGGCTCGCCGGGCTCGACGGCCGCGACCCTGCGCAGACGCTGCGCGACGGCACCGCGATGGACCGGTTCCGCGCGCTCATCGCCGCGCAGGGCGGTGACTTGTCGGTGCCGTTGCCCATCGGCGCGTGTTCGGAGAGCGTCACCGCCGATCGGGGCGGCACAATGGGCGACATCGACGCGATGGCAGTGGGTATGGCGGTATGGCGGCTCGGAGCGGGCAGGTCCCGGCCCGGTGAGCGGGTGCAGCCGGGCGCCGGTGTGCGCATCCACCGCCGGCCGGGGGAGCCGGTGACCGCCGGCGAGCCGCTGTTCACGCTGTACACCGACACCCCGGAGCGCTTTCCGGCGGCGATGGCCGAGCTCGACGGCGGCTGGAGCGTCGGGAACGCACCGCCCGCCCGGCGTCCCCTGATCATCGATCGGATCACCCCATGACGACGCCGCTGAACCTCGAGACCATCCAGCGGGCACCCAAGGCGCTGCTGCACGACCACCTCGACGGCGGGCTGCGCCCGGCCACCGTGCTGGACCTCGCCGGGCAACTCGGCTACGACGACCTGCCCGCCACCGACGTCGACGAGCTCGCCCGCTGGTTTCACACTCGGTCCTACAGCGGATCGCTGGAGCGCTACCTCGAGCCGTTCGCGCACACCGTTGCGGTGATGCAGACGCCCGAGGCGCTGCACCGGGTCGCCACCGAGTGCGTGGAGGACCTGGCCGCCGACAACGTCGTGTACGCGGAGGTACGGTTCGCCCCCGAGCTGCACATCAACCGCGGGCTGTCCTTCGACGAGGTCGTGGACACTGTACTGGCCGGTTTCGCCGATGGTGAGAAGGCGGCGGGGGCGGCGGGCCGCCCGATCACCGTGCGCTGCCTGGTCACCGCGATGCGGCACGCCGCGCTGTCCCGGGAGATCGCCGAACTCGCGATACGGTTCCGGGACAAGGGCGTGGTCGGTTTCGACATCGCCGGCGCGGAGGCCGGCTACCCGCCGACCCGGCACCTGGACGCTTTCGAATACATGCGAGACCACAACGCGCGCTTTACGATTCACGCCGGCGAGGCATTCGGGCTGCCGTCGATTCACGAGGCGATCGCGTTCTGCAGTGCCGACCGGCTCGGTCACGGGGTGCGCATCGTCGACGACATCGACGTGGACGAGGACGGCACGGTGCGGCTCGGCCAGCAGGCATCGATCTTGCGGGACAAGCGCATTCCCCTGGAGCTGTGCCCCAGCTCCAACGTGCATTCCGGTGTGGTAGCCAGCATCGCCGAGCACCCGTTCGACCTGCTGGCCCGGGCCCGGTTCCGGGTGACCATCAACACCGATAACCGGCTGATGAGCGACACGTCGATGAGCCGCGAAATGCACCGGCTGGTAGAAGCTTTCGGCTATGGCTGGAGTGACCTCGAGCGGTTCACCATCAACGCGATGAAGTCGGCGTTCATTCCGTTCGACGAACGGCTGGCGATCATCGACGAGGTGATCAAGCCGCGGTTCGCTGTGCTGATCGGCTAGCGCGGTGGCAACGACCGACTCGGTGTTCGACTTCGTCGACGTCGTGGTGGAGCGGGGCGGAATCCGCGCGCTGGACGGATTCACCGCCGCCGTTCCGCAGCAGGGCGTCACAGTGGTGTTCGGGCCGTCCGGCTCCGGCAAGTCGACGCTGCTGCGGTTGTGCAATCGACTGGAAATACCGACAAGCGGTCGAGTGTCGTTCTGCGGCAAGGACATTGCCGGGATCGATCCGTTGTGGTTGCGGCGCCGGGTCGGCATGTGCTTTCAGCGTCCGACCCCGTTTCCGGGGACGGTGGCCGACAATTTGCGCGTCGCCGACCCAGAGGTCTCCGAGTCTCAGATGGCCGAGACCCTGACCCGGGTGGCGCTGACCGGATCGTGGCTGGACCGCGACGCGACCGCGCTGTCCGGCGGTGAAGCGCAGCGAATGTGCCTGGCCCGCACACTAATTGCCCGACCGCAGGTGCTGCTGCTCGACGAGCCCACCTCCGCAGTGGACGCCGCGGCCGCGGGAGTGATCGAGGCCGCGGTGCGCGAACTGGCCCACGACGACGGGATACCGGCGTTGTGGGTCACTCACGACGCGGCGCAGGTCGAGCGGATCGCCGACCGGGTGCTGCGTATCGAACGGGGCCGCTGCATCGGGCTGGGACCGGAGGTGACGAGGTGAACGGTGAAGTCGGCTGGGTGGGCCTGACGACGTCGCTGGCGTTGGTGGCGTTCGCGGCGGCGATCTCGCTGTGGCAGCGGCTCGGTCTGGAGCGCCAAGTGCTGTGGGCGGCCGCCCGCGCGCTGGCCCAGCTGCTGATGGTGGGCGGCGCGCTGACGTTGCTGTTCGCGCCGGGCCGCTCGCTGTGGTGGTCGTGGGCGTGGACTGTGGGCATGGTCGGCTACGCAGGCGACGTCGCACGCCGGCGCGCGCCGGAGGTGCCGCGGCTGGGTCCGCTGGCCGTCGCCGCGTTCAGCGCTGCGGCGGTGGTTACGCTGGGAGTGATCTTCGGGCTGCGGGTATTTCCGCTGCGGCCCCAGACCCTGGTGCCGATCGCCGGGATGATGATCGGCAACTCGATGACGGCCACCGTGCTGGTGGCCCGCCGGCTGGTCGACGAGCTGCGCGACAAACGCGCCGAGGTCGAGGCGCGGTTGGCGCTCGGGCAACCCTACCGGCAGGCCGCCTCGCCGTATCTGCGGATCGCACTGCGATCGGCGCTGTCCCCGCAGATCGAAACCACCAAGGCGACCGGGCTGGTGTTCCTGCCCGGCGCGATGACCGGGCTCATTCTCGCCGGGGTGTCGCCGGTGCAGGCCGTGCTCGTGCAGGCCGTGGTGATGTTTTTGATCCTGGGTTCGGTCGCGGTCACCACGGTGGTGGTCGCGCTCGGTCTGGTGCGACGGGTATTCACCCGCGATCACCGGCTGCTGCCGCTCGGCACCTGACGGCGAGCAGACGCAAAATCGCACGATCCGGGACGGATCCGTGCGATTTTGCGTCTGCTCGCCGGGCCTACTCGCGGCGCTACTCGCGCCTTAGCCGCGACTCCACGAAGCGGTCCAGCTCCTCCCACTCCCGCACCGCCTCGGCGTACGGCGGGGTGGGCTTGGCGACCGAGCCGGGGTCGAGAACGTATGCGATCAGCTGGCCCAGCGGGCGTTCGGTGGCCAGCGCCTTGTCGACGGTGTTGTCCTCGGCGTAGTCGCCGACGTCGCGGAGAAACTCGACGGCCAGCTCGAGCTGGTCGCTGTCCACCGCGTCGGGCCCCTCGGCGAAGTCGTCGGCCAGCCCGGTGAGTACGTAGACGTTGTCGTCGGTGATGTCGACCTGCAGGGAGCCGTCGGTGGCGGCGGTGCGGATGTCGTCGTAGGTGCTCAGGTCCGACAGATCGTGGTCGTGCTCGTCTGCCAGATAGCGGGCCAGGGCCCGCTCGGAGCTGAACACGCTGATCCGCCCGTTGCGGCCCAAGAAGATCGGTCGGTCGTCGAAATAGCAGCGCAGCGTGTAGAACGTGCCGGCGCCGGTCATGATCCGGATCGGGTCGATGCCCACCTTCAGCCAGAAGTCCTCGTCGCCGCCGAGGACTGCGTTGTCGCCGGCCGCACGGGTTTCCTCTTCGGCGTCGTCAGTTGGTTCTTCTTCGGCGACCTCGTCGTCGGTCAGTGGTTCTTCCTCCGGCGGTTCCGCCAATTCGTCGGCGGCCTTCATCGATGCGGCGGCGTCGACCTCCGGTGTGCTGACGATGCCGTCGACGGCGGCGAGCACGTCGTCCCAGCCGCGCCCGATGATTTCGGCGATTGCGTTCCAGCGTTTGAGGCCCGCCTTGCCGGCGAAGTGCTCGACGCCGCCGGCGACGGTGCCCAGGGTCGGGTTGCCGTTGAAGAACTTCGTCACCGCCGGCAGCTCGCACACCGATCCGATGGACGACACGATCGCCAGCGTGCCCGCCAGCGCCGCGACCGACTCCTCGGTCGGCTTTTCGGCGAGAAGTTCCTCGACCGCGATCAAGTCGAATCGCTGGTCCTCGGCGGGTTCCAACTTGTGCGCGTTGGCCTCAGTGAGCTCCTGCCAGCCCGGGTGGTCGGCCAGGTCGTGGTCGGTGTTCGTCCGCACGAAAGCAACCAGGTCGGCGACTGTTTCGAAGCCGTACAGGTCTTCGTCGCGGCCCAGGAAGGCCTCCCACTCGTCGCCGGCGTCGCGCCAGCGGGGCGCCCACACGGTGTAGCGGTCACCGGTGGTCAGGCTCAGGCGGATAGGCACGAGGTCAGCAGCCATCGGCACAGAATAACGACGACCGCCTCCGCTGCCCGCGCGGGCTAGCCGGCCCAAATGTCGGTGATGGCCGGGGCCCGGGCGGCCAGACCGAGCTTGGGCAGTCCGTACATCTGCTCCAGCGTCGACAACACGTTGTAGTGGCTGATCGGCTCGGCATAGGTGCCCGGCCTGATGTGGGCGCCGTAGAAGACGGTCGGGATCTGGTTGTGTTGGCTGTTGTCGTCCTCGTCCCACGTGAGGATCAGCAGGCTGTTGTTGGCCTTCGCCCACTCCGCGTATGGCGACAGGTTGCGGTACAGCCAGGTGTCGCCTTGCGCGATCGAGCCGTCGTGCATGTCGTTGTCGACGTTGGGGATGACGAACGAGACCGTCGGCAGGCTGGCGTAGTTGGCCGGGAAAGCCGAGAACGGTAGCGAGTAGGCGGGCGGGATGTTGGTGAAGTTGACCCACGGCGCGTGCTTGCGGGCATATTTGGCGGAGCTGCAGGCCGGCGAGCCGACGGCCGGCAGGCTTTCGGCATAGCCCGCGAAAGTGCGTCCGGTGGAAAGCAACTGCGAACCGAGGTTCGGGGTGGTGCCACCGTTGACCGGGCAGCTGTTCTCCTTGACCCCGAGTGTGCTGCCGGCGAACAGTGCGAAGTAGTTCGGTTGGCTGGGATGCACTTCGGCGAAGGACTGGGTCATCGACGCGCCGCCGGCGGCCAGCGAGTTGATGTACGGAGCAGCCGGGTTGCCGATGATGTTGGCGTAGGAGCGGTTCTCTTCCACGACGACGACGACGTGCGCGGGCGTCGGAATAGCGGCGGCGGTGTTCACCGGCGGCGCGGTCGGCCCGAAATGTGCTGGCGGCCAAGACATCACCGCGGTCAAGACCGCCAATACGCCGAATAGGCTGACGGCCCGCTGTGGTCTGCCGTGTCGCCGGCTGCGGCGGCGCATGCCGGGAGTATAGGAGCTGGTCTCCCCGCAGATGGACATGAATGCACGCGTGTCCTGGCCGAAAATACTAGGGTCGGTTGCCGTGGAAGTGCGTGTCGTTGACCATCCGCTGGCCGCGGCCCGCCTGACCACACTGCGCGACGAGCGCACCGACAACGTCGCGTTCCGCGCGGCGCTGCGCGACCTGACCCTGATGCTGGTCTACGAGGCCACCCGTGACGCGCCGTGCGAAAAAGTCCCGGTGCGCACGCCGCTGGCCGAGACAGCCGGGGCGCGGCTGGCCACGCCGCCGCTGCTGGTGCCGGTGCTGCGGGCCGGACTGGGCATGGTCGACCAGGCGCACGCCCTGCTGCCGGAGGCCCGAGTGGGTTTCGTCGGCGTTGTCCGCGACGAGGAAACCTTTTCGCCCGTCCCCTATCTCGAAGCGTTACCCGACGATTTGAGCGCCCAGCCGGTGATGGTTCTCGACCCGATGCTGGCTACCGGCGGATCGATGACTCACACCATCGGCTTGCTGCGCCGCCGCGGCGCGCGCGATATCACCGTGCTGTGCGTGGTGGCGGCACCGGAAGGCCTTGCGGCGCTGGAGAAGGCAGCAACCTTCGTGCGGGTGTTCACCGCCGCAGTCGACGAGCGGCTCAACGAAAACGCCTACATTGTGCCGGGTCTCGGCGACGCCGGAGATCGCCAGTTCGGGCCGCGCTGAGCTACCAGCGGCGTACCTGCTGCACCAGCTCGTCGAGCAACCCGGCTGCGCGGCCGCGATCCGTGCAGCGAACCTCCAAGTAGCACTTGAGTTTCGGTTCGGTGCCCGACGGCCGCACCACCGCCCGTACCGACGCTTCGGCGTCGCCGCCCGTGAAGATCAGTGCGTCGGTGCGGGGCCGCAGATCGGTTGTGGTCGCGGCGAATCCGGCGATCCGGCCCGGTGGCCGTGCGCGTAGCCGGCCCATCAGGGCGGCCGCCTCCTCGGCGTCGGACACGGGTCGTGACACGGCGTCGACCATGTGCACGCCGTGCCGGCGGGCGAGGTCGTCGAGCATGTCGAGCAGCGAACGGCCCTGCTGCTTGAGCGATGCCACCAGGTCGCAGACGAGTACGGCGGCGCTGATTCCGTCCTTGTCGCGGACCGCTTCCGGGTCGACGCAGTGCCCGATCGCCTCCTCGTAGGCATAGACCAGTGTTTTGCCGGGCAGGTCGGCGTCGGCGCGGGCCAGCCATTTGAAACCGGTCAGGGTTTCGACGTGGCGCGCGCCGTACTGCGCGGCGATCGCGGCCAGCATCCGCGAGGACACCACGGTGCTGGCCACCACGCTGGTCTCGGGGCTTTCGGTGTGAGAGAGGATGTAATCGCCTAGTAGCCAACCGGTTTCGTCGCCGGAGAGCATCCGCCACGAGCCGTCCGGGTTTCGAATCCCGACCGCGCAGCGGTCGGCGTCGGGATCCAGCGCGATAGCGACGTCCGCGGCCACGTCCGCCGCCAGGGCCAGCAGCGCGTCGGTGGCGCCCGGCTCTTCGGGGTTGGGAAACGCGACGGTGGGGAAGCCGGGATCCGGAGCGAACTGGGCCGCCACCGTGTGCACGTCGTCGAAGCCGGCACGCCGCAACGTCTCGACCGCCACCGCGCCGCCCACCCCGTGCAGCGGTGTCAGCGCCACCCGCACCGAACCCTGTGAGCGTCGCACCGCCGCGGCCCGCTCTATATAACGGTCCACGAGATCGGTGTCGGCCGGCTTGACCGGCTGTCTGGGTATCTGGTCGGCGAATGGTGCTGTGGCCATAGCGTTTTCGATGTCGCGGTCGGTGGGCGAGACGATCTGGATGCCGCCGTCGAAATACACCTTGTAGCCGTTGTCGGCGGGCGGGTTGTGCGACGCGGTGATCTGGATGCCGGCGGCCGCGCCGAGATGGCGCACCGAAAACGCCAGCACCGGTGTGGGTACGGGATCGGGCAGCAATACCACCGAAAACCCCTTTGCGGCAAGGACTTCGGCTGCTGCCACCGCGAACTCGGCCGACCCGTGCCGCGCGTCCCGGCCGACGACGACGGTGCCGGCTTGGCGGACCTGCGCCACCGCCCACGTCGCGCGGAGCACCACGGCGAGGTTCATGGCGTCGGGACCGCCGCGCACCGGCCCGCGCAAACCGGCGGTGCCGAACCTCAGCGGCCGGGCGAACCGTGCCGCCAGCTCGTCGGCGTCACAGGCGGCGAGCTCGGCCGCCGTCACCGGATCGGGGTCGTGCGCAATCCACTCCTGCGGGTTCACACGCGCGCGACCACATCGGCCAGCAGCGACCCCATCCGGGTCGCCGACGCCGCGCCGGCCGCCAGCACCTCGGCGTGGCTGAGCGGCTCGCCAGTGATCCCGGCCGCTAGGTTGGTCACCAGCGACACCCCCAGCACCTCGGCGCCGGCCGCGCGGGCTGCGATCGTCTCGTGCACGGTCGACATGCCCACCAGGTCGGCGCCCAGCACCCGCAGCATCCGGATCTCGGCCGGCGTCTCGTAGTGCGGGCCCGGCAACCCCGCGTACACGCCTTCCACCAGCGCCGGATCGACCTCGCGGGCCAGCGCGCGCAGCCGCGGCGCGTACGCGTCGACCAGGTCCACGAACTGCGGCCCGACCAGCGGAGAGCGCGCGGTGAGGTTGAGGTGGTCGCTGATCAGGACCGGCTGGCCGACCTCGAAGTCGTCGCGCAGCCCGCCGGCCGCGTTGGTCAGCACGACGAGGCGCGCCCCGGCCGCACACGCCGCTCGCACCGGATGCACCACGTGCAGCAGGTCGTGGCCCTCGTAGGCGTGAATGCGGCCGGCCAGCACCAGCACCCGGTGTTCACCGACCGGCACCGACAGCACCTGACCGGTGTGCCCGACGGCGGTGGGCGGAGTGAACCCGGGCAGCTCGGCCATCGGCAACACCGCGGTCGGCGAGCCCAGCGCGGCGACGGCCGGCGCCCACCCCGACCCGAGCACGACCGCGACGTCGTGTTCGGCGACGCCGGTGCCGTCGGCGATGAGCTCGGCCGCCCGTCGCGCAAGGGCCTCGGGACCAGTCACAATGCCGCAGCCTAGCCGGTGAGATACTGCGAGAATGCCCACAGCCACCGCGTTGGACGCCGTCGAGGACGCGGTGCGGCGCCGTGGCAGCGACTTGGTCGCGTTGTCCCACGCGATCCACGCCGAACCGGAGCTGGCGTTCGACGAGCACCTCAGCTGCGCCAAGGCGCAATCGCTGGTCGGCGAGCGCGGTTTCGAGATCACCGCTGCCGCCGGTGGTTTGGACACCGCGTTTCGCGCCGACTTCGGCAGCGGCCCGCTGGTCGTCGGTGTGTGCGCCGAATACGACGCGTTGCCCGAAATCGGACACGCCTGCGGCCACAACATCATCGCCGCGTCGGCGGTGGGCACCGCGCTGGCGCTGGCCGAGGTCGCCGATGAACTGGGCCTGACCGTCGCGCTGATCGGCACCCCCGCCGAGGAGTCGGGTGGCGGAAAAGTGTTGCTGCTGAACGCCGGAGTGTTCGACGACGTCGCGGTCGCGGTGATGATCCATCCCGGGCCGCTGGACATTGCCGCCGCCCGCTCGCTGGCGCTGGCGGGCGTCCGGGTGCGCTACGCCGGCCGGGAGGCGCACGCGTCGGCCGCGCCGTTTCTCGGCGTCAACGCCGCCGACGCCGCCACCGTCGCCCAAGTCGCCATCGGGTTGCTCCGCCAGCAGCTGGTGCCCGGACAGCAGGTTCATGGCATCGTCACCGACGGCGGGCAGGCCAGCAACGTCATCCCGGCGCGCACCGAACTGCAGTATGCGCTGCGCGCCCCCGACTCGTCGCTGCTGCGCGATCTGGAAGCGCGGGCGGGCGACTGCTTCCTGGCCGGCGCGGTGGCCACCGGCTGCGACTACGACGTCAGCCATTTCGAGCCGACGTATCAGGCGCTCAAGCCCGATCCCTGGCTGGCCGGCGCTATGCGCGACGAGATGGCCCGGCTGGGGCGTACCCCGGTTGACGAACAGCTCGAGGCGGCGCTTCCCGTGGGCAGCACCGACATGGGCAACGTCACCCAGCTGCTGCCGGGAATCCATCCGCTGGTGGCCGTCGACGCCGACGGTGCGGTCCTGCACCAGCCCGCCTTCACCGCCGCGGCGGCAGGGCCCAGCGCCGATCAGGCGGTGCTCGACGGCGCAATCATGTTGGCGCGCACGGTGGTTCACCTCGCCGAGTCGCCGGAGCAACGCGACCGGGTGCTTGCGGCGCGCGAGTTGCGGGCGGCGTCATGAGCCTGATCGATGCCGCCGAATCCTGGCTGGCCGCACACCACGACGACCTGGTCGAGTGGCGCCGGCACATCCATCGTTACCCGGAGCTGGGCCGCCAGGAGTTCGCCACCACGCAGTTCGTCGCCGAGCGGTTGGCCGACGCCGGGCTCAACCCGAAGGTGCTGCCCGGTGGGACGGGGTTGACCTGCGATTTCGGTCCGGACCACGAGCCGCGGATCGCGCTGCGGGCCGACATGGACGCCTTGCCGATGGCCGAGCGGACCGGCGCGCCGTATGCGTCGACGATGCCCAACGTCGCGCATGCCTGCGGCCACGACGCGCACACCGCGATCCTGCTGGGCACCGCGCTGGCGCTGGCTGCGGTACCCGAACTGCCGGTCGGCGTGCGGCTGATCTTCCAAGCCGCCGAGGAGCTGATGCCCGGCGGTGCGATCGACGCGATCGCCGCCGGGGCGCTGGCCGGGGTGACCCGGATCTTCGCGCTGCACTGTGACCCCCGGCTGGCGGTCGGGCGGGTCGCCGTCAAACCCGGCCCGATCACGTCGGCCGCCGACCGGCTGGAGATCACCCTGCACTCGCCCGGCGGGCACACCTCGCGGCCGCACCTGACCGCCGACCTGGTCTACGGCATCGGCACGCTGATCACGGGAGTGCCGGGGGTGTTGTCACGGCGCATCGACCCACGCAAGAGCACCGTGCTGGTGTGGGGGGCGGTCAACGCCGGCGTGGCGGCCAACGCGATCCCGCAGACCGGGGTGCTGGCCGGCACTGTGCGCACCGCCAGCCGGGAGACCTGGCAGAGCCTGGAGGGCATCATCCGCGAGGCGGTGTCGTCGCTGCTGGCGCCGCTCGGCATCGAGCACACGCTGGCCTACCACCGCGGGGTGCCGCCGGTGGTCAACGAGGAGGTGTCGACGCGGATCCTGGCGCACGCGATCGAGGCGGTCGGGCCCGACGTGCTGGCCGACACCCGCCAGTCCGGCGGCGGCGAGGACTTCTCCTGGTATCTGGAGGAAGTCCCCGGGGCGATGGCCCGGCTCGGCGTGTGGTCGGGTCACGGACCGCAGCTGGATCTGCACCAGCCGACATTCGACCTCGACGAGCGGGCCCTGGCGATCGGGGTGCGGGTGATGGTCAACATCGTCGAGCAGGCGGCCGCCTTCTAGCCTTCTAGCCCGCGAGCGTGCGCAAACCCGGTGATTTGGTTGGCGTGTCGGCCGGGAACACGCACGCTCGCGCCCACGAAAATCAATCGCCGTGGCCGGGGCCGATGTTGCGGGCCGGGCGGGTGCGCAGGTCGTGCACGTATTCTGGTGGCGCGCCGGCGATTTCGGCGGCGTCGGCCATCACACCCAGGTAGTGCGCCGACGGCAGCCCGCCCTCCCAGGCGTCCACCACATACAGCCACGCCAGCACCGGCTCAGGCGGAGCGTCCGTGGAAAAGCCGGTCAACCGCTCCACCCGACATCGGATCTTCTTGTGGATGCCCAGCTCGGACCCTTCCCAGCGGTCCAGGTTCTGCTCGTCGGCCGGCGTGACGTCGTAGAGCACGACGAACACCTTGGACCCAGGGTCTTCGACGACGGTAGCCAGCGCGCCCTCCCAGCCGATGTCCTCGCCGCCGAAGGTCAGCCGCCAGCCGTGCAACCAGCCGGTGCCGGCCATCGGCGAGTGTGGTGCCCGCTGCGCCATCTGCTCTGGATCCATGTTCGACCCGTACGCGGCGTAGAGCGGCACGGAGAAAAAGCTTAACCGGCGGCTGCTGATCCGGCGGTCATCCGAGCAGCGGGCTAGGTTAGGGATCGTGGCGACCCGCATCGTGATCATCGGCGGCGGCCCCGCCGGCTACGAGGCGGCGCTGGTCGCCGCGGCGCGCGACGCTGCGGTCACCGTCGTCGACTCCGACGGCATCGGCGGCGCCGCCGTACTGGCCGACTGCGTGCCGTCCAAGACGTTCATCGCCTCGACCGGCCTGCGCACCGAGCTGCGCCGCGCCGCCCGGCTCGGCTTCGACATCGACATCGAGGACGCCAAGATCTCGCTGCCGGAAATCCACCAGCGGGTCAAGACGCTGGCCGCCGAGCAGTCCGCCGACATCACCGCGCAGCTGCTGTCCATGGGTGTCGAGGTGATCGCCGGCAAAGGCGAGCTGGTCGACACCAGCCCGGGCCTGGCCCGGCACTGCATCAAGGTGACCGCCGGCAACGGTGCCACCAGCGAACTCGACGCCGACGTGGTGCTGATCGCCACCGGCGCGAGCCCGCGGATCCTGCCGTCGGCGCAGCCCGACGACGAGCGCATTCTGACCTGGCGCCAGCTCTACGACCTGGACTCGCTGCCCGACCACCTGATAGTGGTCGGCTCCGGGGTGACCGGCGCCGAATTCGTCAACGCCTACACCGAACTCGGTGTCGAGGTGACGGTGGTGGCCAGCCGGGACCGGGTGCTGCCCTACGAAGACGCCGACGCCGCGCTGGTGCTCGAGGAGTCGTTCGCCGAACGCGGCGTCAAGCTGGTCAAGAATGCCCGCGCCGACTCGGTCACCCGCACCGACGGCGGTGTCCTGGTGACGATGACCGACGGCCGCACGGTCGAGGGCAGCCATGCGCTGATGACGATCGGGTCGACACCCAACACCGCCGGCCTGGGCCTGGACCGGGTGGGCATCGAGCTCGGTCGCGGCAACTACCTGCCCGTCGACCGGGTGTCACGCACGGCCGTGCCAGGCATCTACGCCGCCGGCGACTGCACAGGTTTGCTGCCGCTGGCGTCGGTCGCGGCGATGCAGGGCCGGATCGCGATGTGGCACGCGCTTGGCGAGGCCGTCACACCCATCCGGCTGCGCACGGTCGCCGCGGCGGTGTTCACCCGGCCCGAGATCGCCGCGGTCGGAGTGCCGCAATCGGCCATCGACAACGGATCCGTGCTGGCCCGCACGATCATGCTGCCGCTGCGGACCAACGCGCGGGCCAAGATGTCGGAGCTGCGGCACGGTTTCGTCAAGCTGTTCTGCCGGCAGGCCACCGGCGTGGTGATTGGCGGTGTGGTGGTGGCGCCGATCGCCTCGGAGCTGATCCTGCCGATCGCCGTGGCCGTACAGAACCGCATCACCGTCAACCAGTTGGCGCGCACGCTGGTGGTCTACCCGTCGCTGTCGGGCTCGATCACCGAGGCGGCCCGACGGTTGATGGCGCACGACGATCTGGACTAGCTGCCGGTAGCCTTAGGCCAGTGCTACCGACGAGTAACAGGAGTCCTGCGCCGTGAGCGATCAGTTCTGGCCGGCTTCGTCGCTGGGGCCGGCGCAACGCGCCTCGGCCTGGGAGCGCCTCGGCACCGAGCAATTCGACGTCGTGGTCATCGGCGGCGGCGTGGTGGGCGCCGGCTGCGCACTGGACGCCGCCACCCGCGGCCTGAAGGTCGCGATGGTCGAGGCCCGCGACTACGCCTCGGGCACCTCGAGCCGCTCGTCGAAGATGTTTCACGGCGGGCTGCGTTACCTCGAGCAGTTGGAATTCGGGCTGGTCCGCGAGGCGCTCTACGAGCGCGAGCTGTCGCTGACGACGCTGGCGCCGCATCTGGTCAAGCCGTTGCCGTTCCTGTATCCGCTGACCAAGCGGTGGTGGGAGCGGCCATACGTGGCGGCCGGCATCTTCCTCTACGACCAGCTCGGTGGCGCGAAATCGGTTCCGCCGCAAAAGCATTTGACGCGTGCGGGCGCTTTGAGGCTGTGCCCGGGGCTGAAGCGCAGCTCGCTGATCGGCGGGATCCGCTACTACGACACCGTGGTCGACGACGCCCGGCACACCATGACCGTGGCGCGCACCGCCGCGCATTACGGCGCGGTGGTGCGCTCGTCCACTCAGGTGATCTCGTTGCTGCGCGAAGGCGACCGGGTGACCGGCGTGCAGGTTCGCGATTCCGAGGACGGCGCGGTCACCGATGTGCGCGGTCACGTCGTGGTCAACGCGACCGGGGTGTGGACCGACGAGATTCAGGCATTGTCCAAGCAGCGCGGGCGATTTCAGGTCCGCGCCTCCAAGGGTGTGCACGTCGTGGTGCCCCGCGACCGGATCGTCAGCGACGTCGCGATCATCCTGCGCACCGAGAAGTCGGTGATGTTCGTCATCCCGTGGGGCAGCCACTGGATCATCGGCACCACCGACACCGACTGGAATCTCGACCTGGCCCACCCGGCGGCCACCAAGGCCGACATCGACTACATCCTCGGCACGGTCAACACCGTCCTGGCGACCCCGCTGACCCACGCCGACATCGACGGGGTGTACGCCGGGTTGCGGCCGCTGCTGGCCGGGGAGAGCGAGGAAACCTCCAAGCTGTCCCGCGAACACGCCGTCGCCGTGCCCGCGCCCGGGCTTGTCGCCATCGCCGGCGGTAAGTACACCACCTACCGGGTGATGGCGGCCGACGCGATTGACGCTGCGGCGCAATACGTTCCGGCCCGGGTGGCGCCGTCGATCACCGAGAAGGTGCGGCTGCTAGGCGCCGACGGCTACTTCGCGCTGATCAACCAGACCGAACACGTCGGCGAGCTGCACGGCCTGCACCCGTATCGGGTGCGCCACCTGCTGGACCGCTACGGGTCGCTGATCGGCGAGGTGCTGGCGACGGCGGATGGCCGTCCGGACCTGCTGAACCCGATCACGGCCGCGCCCGTCTACTTGAAGGTGGAGGCTGCCTACGCCGCTGCCGCCGAGGGCGCGCTGCATCTCGAGGACATCCTGGCCCGCAGGATGCGGATCTCCATCGAATACCCGCACCGCGGCGTCGACTGCGCGCGCGAGGTGGCCGAGATCGTCGCGCCGATCCTCGGGTGGACGTCCGACGACATCGACCGCGAGGTCCAGACCTACACGGCGCGGGTAGAGGCCGAGATACTCTCGCAGGCCCAGCCCGACGACGAGTCCGCCGACGCGCTGCGGGCCACCGCACCGGAGGCGCGCGCCGAGATCCTCGAGCCGGTGCCGCTCACGTGAGGCCGGCTCCTTTGCCGGTGCGCGACGGGCTCGGGCCGGCGCGGGTGCGGCTGCGCGGCGGACCGGTACTGGCCGAGCTGAATTCGCGATTCGGTGTGCGGCCGCGGGAGGTCGTCGACGCCGACGGCACCCCGGTCGACGAGACGACGGCGCTGCCGGCGGGTTCCTTCGTGTACCTGTACCGCGAACTGCGGGAAGAAGTTCCGGTGCCGTTCGACATCCCGGTGCTTTACCGCGACGACGACATCGTGGTGGTCGACAAGCCGCACTTTCTCGCTACCATGCCGCGCGGCCGGCACGTCGCGCAGACCGCGCTGGTGCGGTTGCGCCGGGAACTGGGGCTGCCCGAGCTTTCACCGGCCCACCGGCTGGACCGGTTGACCGCCGGGGTGCTGCTGTTCACGACCCGTCGCGAGCTGCGCGGCGCCTACCAGACTCTCTTCGCCCGCCGCGCGGTGCGCAAGACATATCTGGCCCGGGCGGCCGGGGTGCCTTGTGCAAGGCTGCCGTATACAGTGCGCAGCCGAATCGTTAAGCGCCGCGGCTGTTTACAGGCCGTCGAGGAACCCGGTGTGCCCAACGCCGAAACGTTGGTGGAGGCGCTGAGTGACGGGCTCTACCGGCTGACCCCGAAAACCGGGCGCACTCATCAGCTGCGGGTACACATGGCGTCGCTGGGTGTGCCCATTCTGGGTGACCCGCTCTATCCCGACGTGATCGACGTCGCGCCGGGGGACTTTTCGACACCGTTGCATCTGCTGGCGCGCACGCTCGAATTCGACGATCCGATCACGGCGACACGCCGCCGGTTCGTCAGCAGCGCTCGAGACCTCGCGGCAGGATTCGCACCGGTGCAGAATTCTGCGTCGCTGCTCTAGCCGTACCGTGTACGCCGTCGCGTACCGGCCTGCGGGTGACGCCGTGCGTCATGGCGTGCGCCACGGTGCGCAATGTGCCCGTGATGCTGACGCGGTTCTGCAGTGGTAGCACGCTCATATCCTTCACATCACGACCCGGCCCACACAGGCCAGTCAGCGGTGGCCAACCGCCACCGCGCGCTATTTATTCCCGCAAGATGGACAGCGTGAGCTCGGCTGCTGGCCTCGAGGGTGTGCTGCGGGTGGCCGACGAGGTCGCCGAGGCGCTGTCGTCGGGCCACCCGGTCGTGGCGCTGGAAACGACGCTGGTCTCGCACGGCTTCTCACAGGGACGCGGCCTATTGGCCGCCCAGCAGGCCGAGCAGCGAGTTCGCGCCGCCGGGGCCGTGCCGTGCGCCGTCGGCATTGCGGACGGCCTGGTCCGGGCCGGGCTGGATGCCGCGGAACTTCAGCGGTTCGCCGAGGCGGGGACGACGGCGCGCAAGGCGGGCGCCCGCGACATCGCGGCCTGTGTGGCCCAGGGCGTCCTGGGCGCCACCACGGTCGGCGGCACCCTGGCCGTCTGCCGCGTCCTCGGCATCCGGTTCATGGGCACCGGCGGGATCGGCGGCGTGCACCGCGGCTTCGCCGAAAGCCTCGATATCTCCAGTGATCTGGTGGAGCTGGCCCGCACACCGGCCATGGTGGTGTGCTCGGGTGCCAAGGCCATCCTGGACATATCCGCGACCGCCGAGCTGCTCGAGACACTCAGCGTGCCGGTGCTGGGTTGGCGGACGGACACTCTTCCGGTCTTCTACCGAGGAGAGGGCGGCCCGCCCGTGGCTGCACGCGTCGACGGCGTCGCCGACGCCGCGCGAATCGCTGCCCTTCACTGGCAGCTGGGCCGTTCGTCCGGGCTGCTGCTGGGCCGACCGCCCCAGCCCGAACTGGACATCGAGCCGGTGCTCGCCGAGGCGGTCGGCCGCGTCGCGCAGGCCGGGGTGACCGGGCAGGCCGTGACACCGGCGGTCTTGGCGCTGGTCGAAGAGCTCACCGGTGGCCGCAGCGTCGCGGTCAACCAGCAGCTGATCGCCGATAACGCCGCGCTGGCGGCCGAGGTTGCGGTGGCCTACGGAGCCGTAGCCAGGTAGCAAACAGTAGCTGAACCTTGAGTAGGGCGATGCCCAGCGACAGGCGGTCTTAATATCATCGGCGCATCAATCGTTTTGGTGTCGCGATCTGCGTGCTGGCCACTGGTGTGGCGATGGTGTCGGCATGCAGCGCGGACAACCACGCGGCTGAAGGAAAGGCGGGCTGCGGCGGCAAGCCGACCCTGACGGCCAGTGGGTCCACTGCCCAGGAAAACGCCATGGCAACGTTTGTCGCGGCTTTCGAACGGTCCTGTCCGGGACAGTCGTTGACATACACGGCCAACGGATCCGGCGCTGGGATCACCGAATTCCTAGGTGGCCGAACAGATTTCGGCGGCTCCGACTCGCCCCTGAGCAAAGACGAGTACGCCAAGGCGCAGCAGCGCTGCGGCTCGGCGGCGTGGAACCTGCCGATGGTGTTCGGCCCGATTGCGATCGCTTACAACGTCGACGGCTTGACTTCGTTGAACCTCGACGGTCCGACGGCGGCCCAGATCTTCAACGGTCAGATCACGGCCTGGAACGACGCCGCGATCCAGATGTTGAACCTAGGGGTCGCGTTGCCCGCAGAGCCTATTCGGATCGTGTTCCGCAGCGACGAGTCCGGCACCACGGACAACTTCCAGAGGTACCTCGACACCGCGTCCAACGGCACCTGGGGTAACGGCGCCGGAAAGAAGTTCAACGGCGGTGTGGGCGAGGGCGCTGTTGGTAGCGACGGCGCCGCCGCGGCCGTCAAAGGCACCGAAGGGTCGATCACGTACATCGAATGGTCGGTTGCCCAGACCCAACACCTCAACGTGGCCAAGGTCGTCACGTCGGCCGGCCCCGAGCCGGTAGCGATCGGCCCGGAGTCGGTAGGGAAGACGATCTCAGCAGCCTGGTTCATCAAGGAGGGCAACGACTTGGCCCTCGACACGATCTCGTTCTACCGGCCAAACCAGCCCGGCTCGTATCCCATCGTGCAGGCGACCTATGAGATCGTCTGCTCAAAGTACTCGGATTCGCGGGCCGGTACGGCTGTCAGGGCGTTCCTGCAAAGTGCGCTCGGCCCGGGCCAGAATGATGTGGCGGACAAGGGCTACATCCCGATTCCCGACGAGTTCAAGTCGCGATTGTCGACGGCGGTCAACGCCGTCTCGTGATTGCTGGCCCCGGCGCGCAATGTTCCAGGGTTCTTTTCACTCCCGTCAACGCAATGTTCCGAAAGTTTTTCCGCGGTAGCTGAGGTTTTGCGTCATGGAGTTCGTGACGGCGCCCCCCGAAGTCACCTCTGCGCTGATCCACTCCGGGCCGGGTGCGCAATCACTGGTGGAGGCCTCCGCTGCGTGGCAACACCTCGGCGCCCACTTGGAAGAGTCCGCCGAAAACTACGCTGCCGCAGTATCGTCCCTGACCTCGGCGTGGCACGGTCCGTCCTCGACCGCGATGATCGGAGCTGTCGAACCGTACCTGGGCTGGCTTCGCACCACCGCGCAGCAATGTCGGCAATTGTCCTCTTCGGCGCAAGCCGCGGCGACGGCATACACCTCCGTCCGCGCGGCGGTGGTTCCCACCGCACAGGTCAGTGCCAACAGGACGCGCCTGGCGGAGTTGTTGGCCACCAACAGGTTCGGGACCAACCTGCCGGCGATCGCCGAGACCGAAGACCACTACCAGGCGATGTGGGCGAACAACTCGGCGGCGATCATTCGCTATCAGGCGGCCTCGGCGCAAGCCACCGCGTTGCCACAATTCGCGTCGCCGCCCTCGGTTACCGACTTCGACCCCAACAGCGGCTGGTTCGGGCTGGCGAACACCTATGCTAACCAATTCATCTCGTCCGGATTTCCTATCAACCTGCTCAGCTACCTGGCGCAGAACACATCGGCGCAGGCGCTGCAGGGCATGGGCAGCGAAATCGGGCAGGGCCTGGCGGAGGGCGAGGCCGCTCTGGTGCCGTCGCTGGGTGCACTGGGTGCGGCCGGACTCTCGGCGGAGCCCACCGCGGCGATCGGTGTCGGAGTATCGATGGGCAAGCTGACCGCCCCGCCCGCTGTGGTGGGGCTGTTGCCGGCCTCCCAGGCGCCCGTGCAACTTGCGTCAGCCGTATCACCGCTTCCTGCAGGCGAATCCGGGTTGTCCATGCTGCCGCCGATCATGCCGCCGCCGGTGTCGGCGGGCAGCGGCTGGCGCAAACGCAAGCAGCAGAAGTATGACGATCTCGAATACGGCTTGGAGCTCAAGGGCACGGTGATCCATCGACCGCCCTCGGCGGGGTGAGCGGTCGGCTCTACCCCGCATGCCTCGGGCAGAACGCACCGACGCTGGCGCCGACGAAAAACCCGGCGTGATAGCCGTCGAGATTGCTGTTGTTCATCACGTCCGATGCGACATCGCTTTTCTGCCTGCCGAGATCAAGCTCATCGCACACCTCGTGACCGGCGATGATCGCGGCTTGCGATGACGCGAAGTTGATGCCCTTGGACTTCAGCGCCGACAGGAAGTTGACGTCGACGGCGTCGGCATGCGCGGTCGGGGCCGCCAGGACCCCAAGGCTGATCAGCGCAACCACGACGACCAGCCCGAACAGGTGTGATCGCGCGAGGGGTGGCGAACGCACGGGCCGATCATCGCATGCCCGGACCGCGTGGGCGACTTGGTCATTCAGCGTTGGCAGGCTGGACACCAGTAGGCAACCCGGTCGCCCGTGTCGTCATAGGCGATCGGGGTGCCGCAGCGACGGCAGCCTAACCCTTGGCGCCCGTACACCCAGAGCTGGCGCCCCGGGCGGGTGTCGCCGGTGGTGCAGCGCGCCCATTGGAAACGATTGGCCCACAACATGTCCCGCGTCCGGGCCACCAGCCGATGCGGGTTGGCGACGGCGCTGACCGGAGACGTGGGCCGAAGTCCGGTGACAAAACACAGTTCGTTGCAGTAGACGTTGCCGATGCCCGCCATCACCCGCTGGTCGAGCAGCGCCTCGGCAAGCGGCCGCGCCGGCTCGACCGTCAGATTGGCCGTCGCGACCGCCGGATCCCAATCGTCGCCCAGCAGGTCGGGGCCCAAGTGCGCCACCACGTCCTGGTCGTGTTCCCGGTCGAGAATCTCCAGCACGCCGAGATCGATACCCAACACGCGAACACCGCTAGCTTCCAAGATGATTCGCACCCGGTGATCGACACGATGGCGGCCGACCCGCCAGCTGCCGTCCATCTTCAGATGCGAGTGGATGCTGGCCGACCCGACGCGGATGAACAGATGCTTGCCGCGGCTGAGCACTTCGTCGACCATCCACCCGGACAGGTTGACGGTCGCATACCGCGATACGCGGATGTCGCAGCGGGTCAGTGTCTTTCCGGCCAGCGCGTCTCGCAGCATGGCGGCGGTGTGCCAGACGGTGTCACCTTCGGGCATTACCGCAGCCGCAACCCGCGGGGAGTACGCGCAAACCCGGCGGCGCTCAGCGCCGTATGCACCGGCGAATCCTGCAACTGCAGCACCGGCACGCCGTTGACCCGCTCGACGAGTATCGACTCGACGCGGCCGGCGCTGACCAGGTCGGCGAGCGCCGCCGCCGCGGCGCGGCCGGCCTCGGGGTCGTCGGTGAAGCTCAGCAGCGTTCGGCCGCCGCGTTCCACAAACCAGGCCAGGGCGCCGTCGACCAGCACGACCAGCGCCCCGGCCTTGCGTCCGGGCCGGGCCGCGCCGTCGGTGGGCGGCCAGGGCAGCGCCGCGCCGTACGGATTGGCCGGGTCGGCGGCGGCCAGCGCCACGGCCTGGTAGGCGGGCCGCTCCGGGTCGACGCCGTCGAGGTAGCTACGCAGCCGGTCGACGGTGGAGGCGACGGCAAATTGCGCGCCGCCCAGCGACTCCACGAAGTAGCCCCGCTGGCAGCGACCGGCGTCCTCGAAGGCCGTCAGCACTTTGTAGAGGGTGGCGAACCCGCCGGGGACCGCCTCGGCGGCGACCGCGCCCCGGGTCAGCACGCCGTGGCGCCCCAGCAGCAGCTCGGCCTGGTAGTGGGCGCGCAGCGTGGAATCCGGCTCGGGAGCCGGCAGCGCCGACCAGCGGCCGGCCACCGTCGCGTCGGTGGCGCGCGTGGCCGCGTGCGCGACGCTGTAGCGGCTCAACCGCGGGGCGCGGCGATGCCGATGCGCCGGGCTGGACCGCTTGCGGGCGCCCGGCCCGCCGCCGAGCACCGCGCGCACCGGCGCGAACGTGTCGCCGGTGACCCAGCCGGCCCAAATCAGTTCCCACAGCGCCGTTTTGAGCTCACTATCGGGGATGCCGGTCGCCAGTTGCCGGAAGAAGAACGCGCCGCCGCCGGACAGGGTGTCCAGGATCGCGCGGTGGGCGTCGGTGAACTCGATCTCGGTCCCGCCGGCCAACGTCAACGGCGCCGGGTCGGCGGCGTGGAACGCGATCCAGCCGTCCGAACCCGAGATCGACCCGGCGCCGGACCAGATCACCTCACCGGAAGCCAGCAGCTCGTCGAGCATCGCTGGCGAGTAGTCCCGCACCCGCGGCGCCAGCACCAGCCGCTCGATCGCCGAGGCAGGCAGCGGCACACCGGCGAGTTGCTCGACGACGCCGGCCAGCCCGTCGATGCCGGCGTTGGTCGCGGACCCGACGTGCTGCCACGCCGGCAGGAAGCGCGCGTAGGCGGCGGTGCTGACCGGTTCGACCTGCGCCCGCAGCGCCGCCAGCGAGCGGCGCCGCAAAATCCGCAGCACGTCGACGTCGCACCACTGGTCGTCGCCGGTGAATTCGCCCCGCACCAGCCGCCCGTCGGCGGCCAGCCGGCCCAGCACGTCGCCCGCCACTCGCAGGCCAAGACCGAACCGGGCGGTGGCCTCGGCGGTGGTGAACGGACCATGCGTGCGCGCGTAGCGGCCGAGCAACTCGCCCAGCGGGTCGGCGACCGCCTCGGTGAAGCTCGCAGGCACCCCGACCGGCACCGCCACCCCGACGCCGTCGCGCAGCCGGCCGATGTCCTCGACGGCCACCCACCAGGTCTGTCCGGCGAAGGACACCGTCAGCGCGCGTTTGGCGGCGCGCAGCCCCTCCAACCAGCCGCCGACTTCGGCGCCGCCGGCCCGGGCGGCAACCTCCTGGGCGGTCAGCGGGCCCAGCAGCCGCAGCAGGTCGGCGACGGCCTCGGCGTCGCGGGCCGCCCGGTCCTCCGAGAGGTGCTGCAACTGCCGGGCTGTGGCGGCCACGACCTCCGGGTCGAGCAGCTCGCGCAGCTCAACCCGGCCCAGCAGCTCGGCCAGCAGCGTCGCATCCAAAGACAGTGCGGCCGCGCGGCGTTCGGCCAGCGGGCTGTCGCCTTCGTACATGAACGCCCCGACGTAGCCGAACAGCAGCGAGGCCGCAAACGGCGACGGCGTCGCGGTCTCTGCCTCCAGCACCCGCACCCGGCGCTGGGCGATCCTGGCCATGAGCTCGGCCAGCATCGGCACGTCGTAGACGTCCTGCAGGCATTCCCGGATGGTCTCCAGCACGATCGGAAAGTCGGGGTATTTGCGTGCCACGTCGAGCAATTGCGCTGCGCGCTGCCGTTGGTGCCACAGCGGCGAGCGGCGGCCGGGATGGCGGCGCGGCAGCAGCAGCGCACGCGCCGCGCATTCCCGGAACCGCGACGCGAACAGCGCCGAGCCACCGACTTCCGCGGTGACGAGCGGGTCGATCTCGTCGGCGTCGAACACGAAGAGCTCGGCGCCCGGCGGCTCGGCGGCGTCGGTGTCGGGCAGCCGCACCACGATGCCGTCGTCGGACGCGGTCGGTTTCTCGTCGATGCCATAGCGCTCGGCCAGCCGGCGGCCCACCGCCAGCGCCAGCGGGCCGTGCACCCGCAGCCCGTAGGGCGAGTGCAGGATCACCCGCCAGTCGCCCAGCTCGTCGCGGAACCGCTCGACCACCAGGGTGGCGTCGGTGGGCACGACGACCGTGGCGGCGCGCTGATCCTCCAACAGCCGCCGCAGGTTCTCCGTTGCGTAGTCGTTGAAACCCAGTTCGGCGCAACGCTTTCCGAACGCATCCGGGTCCAGGCCGGCCAGCTCACCGGTGAACGCGCCGAGCGCGGCGCCCAGCTCGGCCGGGCGCCCGACGTCGTCGCCGCGCCAGAACGGCAGCCGGGCCGGTTGGCCCGGCGCCGGGATCACCAGTACCCGGTCGTGGGTGATCTCGGTGATCCGCCAGCTGGTGGCTCCCAGCGAGATGACATCGCCGGGCCGTGACTCGTAGACCATCTCCTCGTCGAGTTCCCCGACGCGCGAAGGCTTTTCGGTGGCGAGCCACACGGTGAACAGCCCGCGGTCGGGGATCGAGCCGCCGGAGGTGACCGCCAGCCGCTGCGCGCCCGGCCGCGCGGTCAAGGTGCCGGTGTCGCGGTCGTAGACCAGCCGCGGCCGCAGCTCGGCGAACTCGGTGGACGGGTATTTGCCGGCCAGCAGGTCCAGCACCGCCTCGAACGCGCTGCGCGGCAGCGTCGCGAACGGCGCACTGCGCCTTACGGTGTCGAACCAGCGGTCGGCGTCGAGCGGCTCGAGCGCGGCCGCGGCCACGGTGTGCTGGGCGAGGATGTCCAGCGGGTTGGTGGGCACCCGCATTGTCTCGATCTGGCCGTCGAGCATGCGCTGCACGGTCACCGCGCAGCCGATCAAATCGGTGCGGTGCTTGGGAAACACCACTCCGCGGGAGATTTCGCCGACCTGGTGGCCGGCCCGACCGATGCGTTGCAGGCCGCTGGCCACTGACGGCGGCGCCTCCACCTGGATCACCAGGTCGACCGCGCCCATGTCGATGCCCAGCTCCAGGCTCGACGTCGCGACCACCGCTTTGAGCCGACCGCTCTTCAGCTCTTCCTCGACCGCAGCGCGCTGCTCCTTGCTCACTGAGCCGTGGTGTGCGCGGGCCAAAACCGTTGGCGCGCCGTAGCTTTGGCCGCTACCCAACAAGTGCGCGGGCGCGCCCCCGGCCACCTGCGGGTTCCCTGCGGCGTCCAGTTCGATACCACCGCGTTCGGCGTGAATCTCGTTGAGCCGCGCGGTAAGCCGCTCCGCCAGGCGCCGCGAGTTGGCGAACACGATTGTCGAATTGTGCGCCTCGATCAGGTCGACCAGCCGCGCCTCCACGTCGGGCCAGATCGTGTTGTCGGCCAGGTTGGTCATGTCGGGGACCGGCACCTGGACGGACAGCTCGAAAGTCTTGGCGGCCGGCGGAGACACGACGGTCGTCGGGGCCACGCCGGCCAGGAACCGGGCGACCTCCTCGGGCGGGCGCACGGTGGCCGACAGCCCGATCCGCTGCGCCGGCCGCTCGGTCAGTGAGTCCAGCCGTTCCAGCGACAGCGCCAGGTGGGCGCCGCGCTTGCTGCCGGCGATGGCGTGCACCTCGTCCACGATCACGGTCTGCACCCCGGTCAGGGTTTCCCGCGCCGCCGACGTCAGCATCAAAAACAGCGACTCCGGGGTGGTGATCAGCACGTCGGGCGGCGTGCTGACGAGCTGGCGACGGCGTGCGGGCGGGGTGTCGCCCGATCGCAGCCCGACGCTGATCTGCGGGACGGGAAGGCCCCGTCGCTCGGCCACCCGGGTTATCCCGGCCAGCGGGGCGCGCAGGTTGCGCTCGACGTCGACGGCCAGCGCCTTCAGCGGCGACACGTAGAGCACCCTGGTACCCGCTCCCGGGTCCGCGGCCAGCCCGTCGATCGCCCACAGGAACGCGGCCAGCGTCTTGCCGGAGCCCGTCGGCGCGATCACCAGGGTGTGGTGGCCGTCGGCAATGGCCGCCCAGGCCTCGGCCTGCGCGGGCGTCGGCGCCGCGAAGGTGCCGGCGAACCATTCGCGGGTGACGGCGCTGAACCGAGCCAGTGGGTCAGGCGGGACGGAGCTCATCTGGCCATGGTGCCAACGGGCACCGACATCATCGGCGATCGGGCGCGACCGCCGCGGCCAGCCCGGCGGGAATGTCGGGCACCCGGCCGATCGCGTCCAGCAGCGCATGCGCGCAGGTGTCGCCGAGGTAGTTCGCGTCGATCGAGGGGTCCATGATGCGTTGCCGGCACATCTCGAAGGTGAACGACAGCCAGCCGAACACTGCTGCCCGCAGGTCGCGCTCGACCGCCGGGGGGAAACCGTTGCTCATGCCTCCGGGCACCAACGCGCTGGCGGCGCCCATGATGCGCTGCATCTGGCGGTTCTTGGCCTCGTCGTCGATTTCGACCAGGACGGGGTCGTAGCGGCCGGCGCGCACGTACACCGCCCAGGCCGCGTGCGGATGGTTCTGGTGGTAGGCCACATACGCCAGCACGCCGGCGCGCACCCGCTCGAACAACGTGCCACCCGGGTCGGGCGGATTCTCGGTCGCCGCGTAAAGCTGCTCGGCCTCGTGTTTGACGACGGCGGCGAAGAAGGCCCGCTTGTCGGGGAAGTAGTGGTACATCAGAGCACGGGAGACTCCCGCGCGTTCGGCGATCTCGTCGATGCGGACCTCGTCGTAGGGCCGCTCGCCGAAGGCCTGCGACCCCAGCGCCAGCAACTCCGAGCGCCGGTCATCCGGGGATAACCGCCGCCTGCGCCCTGCCATATTTCGATGCTACGTCGAAGCTGTTGAACGTTTGCCAAATTAGCGTGGCGTCGGCTGGCAAACGTCGGGCCGGCAGTCAGCGCTGGTCGGGGGCCACCGCCTTGGCGAGCTGCTCGGGGATCCCGGGCACCCGGGCAACCGCGTCGAGCAGCGCGTGCGCGCACGAGTCCGCGAGGTGACCGGCGTCGGTCGACGGGTGCATGATCCGCTGCCGGCACACCTCGAACGTCAGGGCCAACCAGCCGTGGACCATTACCCGCAGATCCCGCTCGACGTCAGGGTCGAGCTTGTTGTCCCCCTCGACCTCGAGGATGCGCCTCATGATGTGCTCCATCTGGCGATCCTTGGCCTCGTCGTCGATGCCCAGCAGCACGGGGTCGGAGCGACCGAGGCCGACATAGGCGGCCCACGCGGCGTGCGGATGCTCCTGGTGGTACTTCATGTACGCCAGCACGCCGGTCCGCACCTCTTCGAACAGCGACTGGCCGGGCGACGGCAGGTTATGGCTGGTCTCGAACAGCTGATCGGCCTGCCCCTTGACGACCGCCGCGAAGAACGCGCGCTTGTCCGGGAAGTAGTGGTACATCAGCGCGCGCGACACCCCGGCGCGTTCGGCGATCTCGTCGATGCGGACCTCGTCATAGGGTCGCTGGCCGAAAACCTCCGCACCGAGCGCCAGCAACTCTGATCGCCGATCGTCAGGAGATAACCGGCGCCTAGGCGTTCGCATGCGCTCGATGGTACTTCCACAAGAAATTCGCTGCCTTTAAACGCTCAGCAAGGCGAGGCCCATTTGCTCGAGCGACGCTTCCGTCAATAAGGCAGGTCCCGTGAGCAAACCGGCCCGCGGGCGGCACGCGTGCGCCGTTTGGCGAAGGCCCACTTGGGTACTCAGGCCTGGAATTCCTATCTGGGAAGGGACGCAATGGCTGACAAGAACGCAAATCCAAAGCAGCAGCAGCTCGACCAGTACCGCGTCGAGCGGGACACCGGCTACCTGACGACACAGCAAGGTGTTCGGGTCGACCACACCGACGATGCGCTGAGTATCGGCGAACGCGGACCCACCCTGCTGGAGGATTTCCATGCCCGGGAGAAGATCACCCATTTCGACCACGAGCGCATACCAGAACGCGTGGTGCACGCCCGCGGCGCGGGCGCGTACGGGTATTTCGAGCCGTACGACGACTCGCTTGCCGACTACACCGTCGCGAAATTCCTGACCAACCCCGGCAAGCAGACGCCGGTGTTCGTGCGGTTCTCGACGGTCGCGGGCTCGCGCGGATCCGCCGACACGGTGCGCGACGTGCGCGGTTTCGCCACCAAGTTCTACACCGACCAGGGCAACTACGACCTCGTCGGCAACAACTTTCCGGTGTTTTTCATCCAGGACGGGATCAAGTTCCCCGACTTCGTGCATGCGGTCAAACCCGAGCCGCACAACGAGATTCCGCAGGCCCAGTCCGCCCATGACACGCTGTGGGATTTCGTGTCGCTGCAGCCGGAGACACTGCACACGATCATGTGGCTGATGTCGGATCGGTCGTTGCCGCGCAGCTACCGGATGATGCAGGGCTTCGGCGTGCACACCTTCCGGCTGGTCAACGCCAAAGGCGAAGGCACTTTCGTGAAATTCCACTGGAAGCCGCGCCTCGGTGTGCACTCGCTGGTCTGGGACGAATGCCAGAAGGTCGCCGGCAAGGACCCCGACTTCAACCGCCGCGACCTGTGGGACTCCATCGAGGCCGGCCAATACCCCGAATGGGAACTCGGTGTGCAGTTGGTGCCGGAAGCCGACGAGTTCAACTTCGAGTTCGATTTGCTCGACGCCACGAAAATCATTCCGGAGGAACAGGTTCCGGTCCGCCCGGTGGGCAAGATGGTGCTCAACCGCAACCCGGACAACTTCTTCGCCGAAACCGAACAGGTGGCCTTCCACACCGCCAACGTGGTGCCCGGCATCGACTTCACCAACGACCCGCTGCTGCAGTTCCGCAATTTCTCGTACCTGGACACTCAGCTGATCCGCCTGGGCGGCCCGAACTTCGCCCAGTTGCCGGTCAACCGGCCCGTCGCCGAGGTCCGCACCAACCAGCACGACGGCTACGGCCAAATCGCCATTCCCAAAGGCAAATCGAGTTACTACAAGAACTCACTGGGCGGCGGTTGCCCCGCGCTCGCAGACGAGGATGTATTCCGCCACTACACCCAAAAGGTAGACGGGCACAAGATCCGCCAGCGCGCCAAGAGCTTCCAGGACTATTACAGCCAGGCCCGGATGTTCTGGAAGAGCATGTCGCCGGTCGAGGCCAAACACATCGTGGCCGCCTACGCGTTCGAACTCGGCCACGTGGAAACCGTCGAGATCCGGTCGCGGGTGGTCGAACAACTGAACCTGGTCGACCACGACCTGGCCGCGCAGGTCGCGGGACAACTCGGGCTGCCGGTGCCCGACGAACAGCCCGTCGACGACAAAATGCCGGCCTCGCCGGCGCTTTCCCAACTCAACACCGCCACCGACAGCATCGAGAGCCGCAAGATCGCGGTGCTGGCCGCCGACGGTGTCGACGTGCAGGGCACCGAGCGGTTCGTCGAGGCGATGCGCAAACGCGGCGCGTTCGCGGAGGTGCTGGCGCCCACCGGCGGTGGGACGCTGTCCGGGGGATCGGGCGGTGAGATCGCGGTGGACCGGTCGTTCACCAGCATGGCGTCGGTGCTTTACGACGCGGTGGTGCTGCCCTGCGGACCGGATGCCATCCAGACACTGGCCGCCGACGGGTACGCGATGCACTTCGTCACCGAGGCGTACAAGCACTACAAGCCGGTGGGCGCATTCGGCGCGGGTGTCAAGCTGCTGCCGAAAGCAGGGATCGCCGAGAAAACCGCCGACAGCACGAAAGTCGTTGACTCCCATGGCGTCGTGACGACGACGGCGGCCGCCGGCGACCTTTCCGACGACTTCTTCGAGGCGTTCGCGGCCGCGCTGGCCAAGCACCGCGCCTGGAACCGCGAAACCGATTCGGTCCCGGCCTGATGGCGCTGTCCGACTTTGTCACCACGCCCTTCCGGTGGGCGTCAGCGCTCCGCGGCCGGCGTATCTTTCACCCCAACGGGGTGCTGGCCGGCGGCGTGCTCGAGCGGCTGGCCCCGCAAGACCAGGGGTTGCCAGTCACCTCGTGCGACGTGGTCGCGCGGGTCTCCAAAGCTGCCGGGACGCCCGGTGCGTTCCCCGACATCGTCGGGCTGGCCTGGAAGATGCCGCCGTCGAAGTACCCGCCGACCGGCTGGGATGTGCTGTTGGCGTCCACCGGCGCCGGGCTGTTGACCCGGATCGGCTTGCGGCCGGTGACGTCGTGGTCCGGTGTGACGATGTCGAGCCTGGTGCCGGTGCGCTATCAGCAGCAGTTGTGGTGGATCCGCGCCAAGCTGATCACCGAAATCCCAGACCGCGGCGTGACACTGGAAAGCATCCGCAACCACATCGACGACGGCGGCATCGTGTTTGCTATCGAACAAGCCGGTCCGACAGGCGCTTTCGGGATGCTGGGCCAGCTGACGCTCAACCGGGTGCTGGCCGGCGACGAGGCTCGCGACCTCGTCTTCGACCCCACCATCCACAGCCCTGCCGACGTCGCGCTGGCGCCGGGCTGGTTGACCGAGTTGCGGCGCGGCGCCTACGGCCGCAGCCGGCAGGGCCGCGACGCACAGTAGCTAGGTGAACCGAACGCCCTGGGCCAGCGGCAGCTCGTCGGAGTAGTTGATCGTGTTGGTGGCGCGGCGCATGTAGCCCTTCCACGCGTCCGACCCGGACTCCCTGCCGCCGCCGGTGTTCTTCTCGCCGCCGAACGCGCCGCCGATCTCCGCGCCGGAGGTGCCGATGTTGATGTTGGTGATGCCGCAGTCCGAGCCGTCGATGAAGCGTTGCGCCTCGCGGAGGTCGGTGGTGAAGATCGCCGACGAAAGCCCCTGCGGCACATCATTGTTCAACGCTATCGCCTCGTCGAGGTCGTCGTAGGTCAGCACGTAGAGAATCGGCGCAAAGGTCTCGGTGGCGACGATCGCCGTCTGCGCCGGCATCCGCACCAGCGCCGGGGCGACGTAGTAGGCGCTTTCCGGGCCGAGGTGGTGCCGCTCGCCGCCGATGACCTGCCCGCCGTCGGTGCGAGCCTGCTCCAGTGCGCCCACCATGTCGCGGTACGCGGTCTCATGGATCAGCGGGCCGACCAGTGTGCCGTGCGCCGACGGGTCGCCGATCGGCAACTGTCGATAGGCGGCGGCGATGCGCACCACCACGTCGTCGGCCACCGAGCGGTGGGCGATTAGCCGGCGCAACGTGGTGCAGCGCTGCCCTGCGGTACCGGCGGCGGCAAACACGATGGCGCGCAATGCCAAATCCAGGTCCGCCGACGGCGTCAGGACCGCCGCGTTGTTGCCTCCCAGCTCCAGCAGCACCCGGCCGAACCGCGACGCCACCCGCGGCCCGACCTCGCGGCCCATCCTCACCGAGCCGGTCGCCGACACCAGCGCGACCCGCTGGTCGTCGACCAGCTGCCCGCCGGCCTGGCGGTCACCCAGTACCAGGCCGCTCACCCCGCGCGGCGCCCCGACGTCGTCGGCCGCCCGTACGATCAGCGCCTGGCATGCCAGCGCGGTCAACGGCGTCAACTCCGACGGCTTCCACACCACGGTGTCGCCGCACACCAGCGCCACCGCGGTGTTCCACGCCCACACCGCGACCGGAAAGTTGAACGCGGTGATCACGCCCACCACACCCAGCGGATGCCAGGTCTCCATCAGCCGGTGCCCCGGCCGCTCGGAGGCGATGACGCGCCCGTAGAGCTGACGGGACAGCCCGACGGCGAACTGGCAGACGTCGATCATCTCCTGCACCTCGCCCAGCGCCTCCGCCGCGATCTTTCCGACCTCGACGGTCACCAGCGTGGCCAGCTCCTCCTTGTGCGCGGTGAGCAGCTCGCCGAGCCGGGCCACCAGAGCGCCGCGCACCGGTGCCGGGGTGGCGCGCCACGTCGAAAACGCCTGCGATGCAGCGCTGATCGCGGCGTCGGGGTCGGCAACCGAGCCCACGGTGAATAGCACGTCGCCGGTGATCGGCGTGCCGGCCGGCAGGCCGTGTCCGCCCGGCTCGCCGAGTGTGGCGTGAGCGCCGACGGCGTCCAGCGCGCGGCGCACCCGGTCGCGCAGTTCGTCAGCGGTGGGCAAGCTCATGCGGCGGTCTCCTGGGCTTCGTAGAGCGCATACGGATCGTGGATGTGACGGCCGATGGCCCCGGCCATCCAGTCCATGCTGTAGCCGGAGTTGTCGTCGGCGTCGCAGGTCGAAGCGTCGCGGTCCAGGTTGGACCGGAAGATGCCGGCCGCCGACGTCGGCAGAAAGTCTTCGTAGACAACGGGTTTGGCAGGGTCGCCGCCGCGGTAGTAAGCCAGCCCCTGGGCGGCCATCTCCGCATCCGTCGACGGGAAATACTCGTCCCACACCGCCGCTGGGTCGTCGGTGGCCATTGCGGCGTCGTAGCGTTCCCGGCCTTTCCGTGTCAGCGCCACGCCGCGTGCCTCGACCTCGCCGAAGCGGACCCGCACGGTGCCCTCGACAACAGAGCCGTCGTCGCAGCGGAACTGCCGTGGCTCGGCAAGTGCGCGAAACGACGTCTGGCGCAACAACACTGCCGGCCCGTCGGTGCGCGGCGGTCCCTGGATCGCGTCGATCATCGCGATGCCGCGCGCCGTCATCCGGCGGTACAACTCGTCGATGTCGAGCACCCGCGGCGTGAGGTGGTTGATGTGGGTGGAGCTCAGCCCGGCGATGTCGGCGGCCACCGCCGAGATCCGGGAAAGCTCGTCGTACCACGACTTGTCGATCGGGTCGCGTGACAGCGCGAACGCCGCCACTGCCCGCCCGACGAACGCGTCCGCCTCACCTGCCGGGCACCCGCCGTCGGCGGCGATCACCCGCGCGTCGGCGATCAGCGCCGGGTCGAACAACTGCCGCCGCGCCAGGAACGTCTGGACCCTCGCGCGCAGGTCCGCCTCGAAGAACCGCGCATCCCGCAGCGCCAGCATCGACGTGAACACCCGAAACGGATTGCGCGCCAGCTCATCTGCGGCGACGGGCCGGAACGCGGTGGATACCACCGGAACCGGTGACGTCGCCTCACGCAGGTCGTAGTAGCCGACCGGGACCATGCCGAACGCGCCGAACAGCTCGGCGACCGCCGCCAACTCGGCCGGCGTGCCGACCCGGATCGCGCCGTGTCGCTCGGCGGTTACGCGGTCGAACGACCCCAGACGTTCGGCATCCGGATGGCGCTGCACGTACTCGCCGTTGACCTCGGTGCTGATTTGGACCAACGTCGGGTAGGCCGGTACCTCGCCGCCGTACATCGCCGACAGCCCGGCGGCGAAGCGCTCCCGCAGCTGCCAGGGCGCAAGCTTTTTCGCAGCACTCATCGTCGGCTATCGTCCGGCCATGGCTCTCGACGACATCGACCGGACCCTGGTGCGCGAACTGGTCGCCGACGGCCGCGCGACGTTGTCGGACTTAGCGGCCAGCGCCGGCCTGTCGGTGTCGGCGGTCCAGTCGAGGGTGCGTCGCCTCCAGGAGCGCGGCGTGGTGACCGGATATTCGGCGCGGATCGACCCCGAAGCGGTGGGGCATTTGCTGTCGGCGTTCGTGGCCATCACTCCTCTCGATCCCTCCCAACCCGATGATGCGCCTGCCCGCCTCGCGCACATCGAGGCGATCGAATCGTGCCACTCGGTGGCCGGCGAGGAGAGCTACATCCTGCTGGTCCGTGTCGAGTCCGCGCGGGCGCTGGAGGACCTGCTGCAGCGGATCCGGACAACGGCCAACGTTCGGACGCGAAGCACGATCATTCTACGCACTTTTTACAGCGGCAGGCAGTTTGTGCCGTAATTCCTACGGTGTCGCGTCGATTAGAGCGTAAACATGTTGCTAAAATCGGGGCATGACTGTGCTGGAGGCCACCGGCGAACAGCTGCACCCCGACCGCGTCCTCGACGTGCTGGGCCGCAGCATTGCGCTCGGCGGTTTCGACCTGGTGCTCGACCTGGAGCGCTCGGCCGGCTCGTACCTGGTCGACGCCCGCACTGGCCGGCGCTACCTGGACATGTTCACGTTCGTCTCCTCGTCGGCGCTGGGCATGAACCACCCGGCGCTGACCGGCGACGACGACTTCCTCGCCGAACTCGCCCACGCCGCGGTCAACAAGCCGAGCAACTCCGACGTGTATTCGGTGCCGATGGCCCGCTTCGTCGAAACCTTCGTGCGAGTGCTGGGCGATCCGGCGCTGCCGCACCTGTTCTTCATCGACGGCGGCGCCCTGGCGGTGGAGAACGCGCTGAAAATCGCGTTCGACTGGAAAAGCCGGCACAACGAGGAGCGCGGCGTCGACCCCGCGCTGGGCACCCGGGTGTTGCACCTGCGCGGAGCATTTCACGGTCGCAGCGGCTACACGCTGTCGCTGACGAACACACACAACCCGCTCAACGTGGCGCGCTTCCCGAAATTCGACTGGCCGCGCATCGACGCGCCCTATCTGCGGCCCGGGGCGGACATGGACGCGCTGGAAGCCGAGTCGCTGCGGCAGGCCCGGGCGGCGTTCGACGCCCACCCGCACGACATCGCGTGTTTCATCGCCGAACCGATCCAGGGTGAAGGCGGCGACCGCCACTTCCGCCCGGAGTTCTTCGCCGCCATGCGCGCACTGTGCGACGAGCACGACGCCCTGCTGATTTTCGACGAGGTGCAGACCGGGTGCGGGCTGACCGGAACCGCTTGGGCTTACCAGCAATTGGGCGTCGCCCCGGACGTCGTCGCGTTCGGCAAGAAGACCCAGGTGTGCGGCGTGATGGCGGGACGGCGCGTCGACGAGATCGCCGACAACGTGTTCGCCGTCAACTCCCGGCTCAACTCGACGTGGGGCGGCAACCTGACCGACATGGTCCGAGCGCGCCGCGTGCTGGAAGTGATCGAATCCGAGCAGTTGTTCGCCAATGCGGCCGCCCAGGGCCGCTACCTGCGCAGCGGGCTCGAAGAACTCGCCGCCGACTTCCCGGCGGTGATGCTCGACGTCCGCGGCCGCGGCCTGATGTGCGCCTTCAGCCTGCCCGGCAGCGCCGAGCGCGACGAGGTCATCCGCGAGCTGTGGCAACGCGGGGTGATCGTGCTGCCCACCGGGGCCGACGGCGTGCGTTTCCGGCCGGCGCTGACCGTCTCACGCACCGAGATCGATGTGGCGCTGGACGCGGTCCGCGATGTGTTTACCGCGTCCTACCACCGGGTATACCGTTGTCAACCTCACTGAGGTCGGGGTCTAGTCACGGGCTCCGCGACAGGCTCGCGACGGCGGTGTAACTGAAGTCGCCGATTTGCCGATGCAACAAGAAGCCGAAAGCAAGATAGAGGTTCGCGGATGCAAAAACCACGTCAGCGCTCAGGTGGCGACCGCCTGGGGCAGGAGGACCGCGACGTCCAGTCGGCCGTCCGGTTCGCAGTGCTGGCTGGCGTCGCCGGAGTGGCGTTCTTGATTGTTGCCGCGCTATGGGTCAGCACGTGCAACGGCGCGATGGCTGTCGACACCGTGGCCTGCGGCGCGCCGCAGCGCACTTTGCTGGCATTCGGCGCTCCGGTCATCTTGTTCGCCAGCGGGGTGTGGGCGTTCCTGCGCACGTACCGCATTTGGCGCGACGAGGGCACCTGGTGGGCATGGCAGGGCGCGGGATGGTTCCTGTTGATGCTGATGCTGCTCACCCTGACGATGGGTGCCCCGCCGATCGCGGGTCCGGCATTAGCGGGCTGACGACTGCCGGGACTCCCACTGCGCTTCTATGCGAGCCACCCGGCGCAGTTCGATGACAAACCACATCGCACCGGCGATGGTTCCGAGCACGGCGATGGCGACGGTCGCGGAGAGCCACTCGTAATGCCGGTAGGCGGCGACGGCCACCGTGCTGATCATCCCGGCCACTGCGACGGCCAGCAGGATGAACCCGGGCCAGAACAAGTTGTCCTTCATCGTGATGCCGGCGTGCGGCTGCGTGGTCCGGAATGGATCCGTCGGATTGTGATGCGTGTCGCCCATCAGCTCCCCTCCGTCATCGGACCAGGTAATGCAAATGCTACTCACTGACTTCTCAAACCGGGCCGGCCTCGCTGCGGGCGAAGATCTCCGGCAGGCAAATAGCGCCGATCGTGGTCACCAGCCACACCACCACCGTCGCCGCGACCCACGAAGCGATGTCGCGCAAGAACAGGCCGTCGGTCCACGCCGAGGCCAGAGCCAGCGCAACCACCGTCAATACCAGGCCGCTGCCCCCGAGCACCAGCGACGCATAGGCATGGGGCAACTTCAAGATCAGCGCCGACAGCAGCGCGTGCGCAATCGAGAACAGCGCTACGGCGACAACGAATCCCGACGCCGAGATGGACACGCCGGGCACAACCCACGCCGCCACCAGCACTCCGATCGCCCACGATGCCATGACCACCACAGCCCGCACCAGAATTTGCGTCATGGCACAAGCCTAGGTTTCGCCGCGCTCACTCGCGGTATAAGTCGCGGTCGTCTTCGTCGTCGCCGACAATCTCCTGACGCTGCTCCTGCCAGTCCGAGGCGTTCGCCTCCACCGGTGGGATCTCCCGGTCGGGAACGTCCGGGACGGGGGTGGTTTCCTGCTCCTGCTCGACGGCGTCGGCGACGGGAACCTCGTCGGACAGGGGGTCGCGGTTGTCCATCGCACTCTCCTGGGTTTCGCTCGCCGCGGCGAGGGGGTATCAGGTCTACACCATGATGACTTCAACAGCAGCCAGCAACGGCGCAGCATCCCGGCTAGCCGAGCATCGGGGCCAGAATCACAAACGCGATCACGTAGATCCCGATCGCCGCCAGAATCACGACCAGCAGCGTGATCACCGCGATCACCGCGGTGCGCCGAAGTCGCCGTGTGCGGCGAACTTCCGTGGCGTCGGCCTTCTCCATGGCGGGTGGAATACCCGGCGCGTGGCGATCGTAAGCGCGGCGAAGCCGGCCGCAACGGGTCGCCACCGGGCCAACCGCTCATGACTAACCGGCTCCAGCGCGGGGGTAGTCTCAGTCAAATATTGCCGGGAGGCCAGATGACCGCTACCGAAGTGTCAGGTAACGCCCAGCAACGAGGCGACCGTGCCATCGAGTTCAGGGTCGCCGCCCGGTTGGAGAATCTGGCGATGCTGCGCACCCTGGTCGGCGCGGTCGGCGCCTTCGAGGACCTCGACTTCGACGCGGTGGCCGACCTGCGGCTGGCGGTCGACGAAGTGTGCACCCGGCTGATCCGCTCCGCGGCCCCCGACGCGACGCTGGTAATAGTGGTCGATCCACGCGACACCGAATTGGTCGTGCAGGCGTCGGCGGCCTGCCAGACCTCCGACGTGGTGATGCCCGGCAGTTTCAGCTGGCATGTGCTGACCTCGCTGACCGACGACGTCCAGACGTTCCACGACGGTCGCGGCCCCGAAGGGTCCGGCGGCGTATTCGGCATCACCTTGACGACGCGACGGGCGGGCTCCGCCCGGTGACATCGCGAGCTGTCGGCGGTTCGGGGTCGCGGCCCAATGAATACGCCGACGTTCCGGATATGTTCCGTGAGTTGGCCAGCCTGTCGGCCGATTCACCGGAATTCCAGCGTCAGCGCGACAAGATCGTGGAACGCTGCCTGCCGCTGGCCGATCACATCGCCCGCCGCTTCGAGGGCCGCGGCGAACCGCGCGACGACTTGGTCCAGGTAGCCCGGGTCGGGCTGGTCAACGCCGTCGTGCGCTTCGACGTCGACGCGGGTTCGGACTTCGTCTCGTTCGCGGTGCCCACGATCATGGGGGAGGTTCGCCGCCACTTCCGGGACAACAGCTGGTCGGTCAAGGTGCCGCGCCGGCTCAAGGAACTGCATCTGCGGCTGGGCACTGCCACGGCCGACCTGTCCCAGCGGCTCGGCCGGGCGCCGACGGCGTCGGAGCTGGCCGACGAGCTCGACATGGACCGGACTGAGGTGATCGAGGGTCTGGTGGCGGGCAGCTCCTACAACACCTTGTCCATCGACAGCGGTGGCGGCGGCGGCGACGAAGACGCCCGCGCCATCGCCGACACGCTCGGTGATGTGGACGCCGGCCTGGAGCGGATCGAGAACCGCGAGGCGCTGCGCCCGCTGCTGGACGCGCTGTCCGAGCGCGAGCGAACGGTGTTGGTGCTCAGGTTCTTCGAGTCGATGACGCAGACGCAGATTGCCGAGCGGGTTGGCATCTCACAGATGCATGTGTCTCGCCTGTTGGCGAAATCGCTAACGCGACTGCGCGATCAGCTGGCGTAGGCGACGCGGCTCCTCGGCGTCGGCCAAGCCCTCGGCCACCGACTCCGCGATCGGGAGCGTCTTGTCCGGATCGCAGATGCGCAGCAACCGGGAAACCGCGTGACTGGGCACCACCGCCCAGCGCACGTCGGCGCCGGCGCACCGGACATTGATCGTGTGCAACGCCGAAAAACCGGCGGTGCCAAAGAATTCCACGCCGCTCAAATCCACGACCAGCGACTTGGAATGAGCCGCGCAGCGCGCCACATAGTCGGCGAGCGCACCCGAGTTGGACGCGTCGAACTCGCCGTTCGCGCTGATTACGGTGGCCGACGGCCCGCGACGAGCGTTGAAACGGGCGGTGTGGCTTTCCCACGGTTGAGGCGGAAATGCGGCGGCCGCAGATCCTGCAGTATTGGCGACAGACATTGGTGACTCCATCAGTCAACGAACATCGTGCTGTGGATCACGTCAAGTGGTGGCCCCTCACGGCGGGGGAGCTGGTTGGCAGCCTCCCCCGCACGTCATTGACGTTGTTCCGGGCGGCTGTGAACTCAACCTGGTTTGACCTTACTCCTGAGCCGGCGCGGTTCGCACCCCCATTGCGGCAGCAAATCGTTGCACCGCCTCAGCGGCGGCGGCCGCGGCGTCGTCGTGCCCGTCCTGGGCCCGGGTCACGATGGCTCCGCTGACCGGGTCGAGCGTCACGTCGGCCTGCGGTTCACCCGTCGTCGCCTCGCATACCGACCAGCCGCAGCAGTCAGCGTCGTCGCGCGGCAGCAAATACCACCCGCCCGCGTTGATCTGAACCGGCTCCACAATGATTGTCCGGCTCCTCCTCGTCGCTGCGCTCGGCATCGTCGCCGGACGGACGCCGTTACTTGATCTCTGCGAGGACCGTGCCCTGGGTGATCGCGGCGCCGGCCTCCACGGCCAGCCCGGTGATGACGCCGTCCTTGTGGGCCGTGACCGGGTTCTCCATCTTCATCGCCTCCAGGACCACCACCAGGTCGCCGGCGGTGACCTCCTGGCCCTCTTCGACGGCAACCTTCACCACGGTGCCCTGCATGGGCGCGGTCACCGCGTCACCCGACGCGGCGAGGCCGGCCAGCGCGCCCCGCTTGCGCGGCTTGGGCTTCTTGCGGATGACGCCGGCCGCGTCGCCGCCGCTGCCGTTGGACAACGCAAGGTCGGCGGGCAGCGACACCTCGAGTCGGCGGCCGCCGACCTCGACGACCACCTTCTGCCGCGGGCGGGTGTCCTCCTCGTCAAGCGGCTGGCCTCCTGTGAACGGCTCGATCGTGTTGTTCCACTCGGTTTCGATCCAGCGGGTGTGCACCGAGAAGCCGTTGCCGTCGCCGATGAACGCCGGGTCGGACACCACGGCGCGGTGGAACGGGATGACGGTGGCCAGGCCTTCGACGTGGAATTCGTCAAGAGCACGGCGCGCGCGTCGCAGTGCCTCGTCGCGATCGGCACCGTAGACGATCAGCTTGGCCAGCATCGAGTCGAACTGTCCGCCGATGACCGAACCGGTTTCCACACCGGAGTCCAGCCGCACACCCGGCCCGGCCGGCGGCTCGAACTTGGTGACCGGTCCGGGTGCCGGCAGGAAGCCGCGGCCGGCGTCCTCGCCGTTGATCCGGAACTCGATCGCGTGCCCGCGCGGGGTCGGGTCCTCGGTGATGTCGAGCTTCTCGCCGTTGGCGATCTTGAACTGCTGCAGCACCAGGTCGATGCCGGCGGTCTCCTCGGTGACCGGGTGCTCGACCTGCAGCCGGGTGTTGACCTCGAGGAAGGAGATCAGGCCGTCCTGGCCGACCAGGTATTCGACGGTCCCGGCGCCGTAGTAGTGCGCCTCTTTGCAGATCCGCTTGGCGGACTCGTGGATCTCCTTGCGCTGCGCGTCGGTCAGGAACGGCGCCGGCGCCTCTTCGACGAGCTTCTGGAAACGGCGCTGCAGCGAGCAGTCGCGGGTGCCGGCGACGACGACGTTGCCGTGCTGGTCGGCGATCACCTGCGCCTCGACGTGGCGGGGCTTGTCGAGGTAGCGCTCGACGAAGCACTCGCCGCGGCCGAACGCGGCGACGGCCTCGCGCACCGCCGACTCGTACAGCTCGGGGATCTCCTCAAGGGTGCGGGCGACCTTCATGCCCTTGCCGCCGCCGCCGAACGCGGCCTTGATCGCGATCGGCACGCCGTACTCCTTGGCGAAGGCCACCACCTCGTCGGCGTCCTTGACCGGGTCGGGGGTGCCGGGGACCAGCGGAGCCTGCGCGCGGGCGGCGATGTGCCGAGCGGTGACCTTGTCACCGAGGTCGCGGATCGACTGCGGGCTGGGCCCGATCCAGATCAGCCCGGCGTCGATGACGGCCTGGGCGAAGTCGGCGTTCTCGGACAGGAAGCCGTAGCCGGGATGGATGGCGTTGGCGCCGGACTTCTCGGCGGCCTCGAGGAGCTTACCGAAGTCCAGGTAGGACTCGGCCGAAGTTTGGCCGCCCAGCGCGAACGCCTCGTCGGCCAGCCGGACGTGCGGCGCGTCGGCGTCGGGTTCGGCGTACACCGCCACGCTGGGGTAGCCGGCGTCCCTGGCCGCCCGGATCACCCGCACCGCGATCTCACCGCGATTGGCGACGAGAACCTTGGCGATCTTCGAGCTGGCGTGACTAGGCACTGCGCCTCCCTTGGTGGCTTTCTCTAAGAAATTCTCTTACAAGTCTGTCGGTGAGAGTCTAAGGCTCGCGTAGGTGTCGTTTGATCCGGGCCAGGATCGCCGACATGCCGCGCAGCCGCAGCGGGCTGATCAGCGCCGCCAGCCCGAGATCGGTGTAGAAGTCCTCCGGCACCGCGAGGATGTCGGCGGCGGGTTGTTCGTCGAGCCCGGTGGCCAGGATCGAGGCGAATCCGCGGGTGGTGGGGGATTCGGCCGGCGCGGAAAAGTGCAGCCGCACCCGCTGCCGATCGCTGGCGTCGACGTGCAAAAACAGCGGAGTCTGGCATTCGGGTACCGGCTCCATCGCTGCTTCTTGCAGGTCGGCCGGCAGCGGCGGCAGCTCGTTGGCGAACTCCAGCAGCAGCTGCAGCTTGTCCTGGCCTTCGACTTCAGCGAAGTCGGACACCACCTCGGCCAGCGGTGCGGGCATGCTCATACGGTTCCCGGCTGGTCACCTGCCGCGATCGGCACCCGCACGGTGTTGCCCCACTCCGTCCACGAGCCGTCGTAGTTGCGCACACCCGGTATCCCGAGCAGATGGGTCAGCACGAACCAGGTGTGGCTGGAACGTTCGCCGATACGGCAGTACACGACGGTCTTGTCGTCCGGCTTGATGAACCCGTAGAGCTGCTCGAGTTCGTCACGGCTGCGGAACCTGCCGCTGTCGTCGGCGGCCTTGCCCCACGGGATGTGCACCGCCGTCGGGATGTGCCCGGCGCGCAGCGCACCCTCCTCGGGGTAGTCGGGCATGTGGGTGCGCTTGCCGGTGTACTCGTCGGGGGAGCGCACGTCGATCAACGGCTCGGAGCCCAGGATGGCCAGTACGTCGTCCTTGAACGCACGGATCGGCGCGTCGTTGCGCTCGACGACGGGGTAGCCGGTCGTGGTCTTGGTCGGGACGTCGAGCGTCGTCTCCCTACCCTCCGAGAGCCACAGGTCGCGACCGCCGTTGAGCAGCCGGACATCCGGGTGACCGAACAGCGTGAACACCCACAGCGCATAGGCGGCCCACCAGTTGCTCTTGTCGCCGTAGATCACGACGGTGTCGTCGCGCGAGATGCCCTTGCGGTTCATCAGGTCGGCGAATTGCTCACCGTTGATGTAGTCGCGCACGCGCGGGTCGTTGAGGTCGGTATGCCAGTCGATCTTGACCGCGCCGGGGATGTGGCCGACGTCGTAAAGCAGTACGTCCTCGTCGGATTCGACGATAGCAAGTCCGGGCTTGCCCATATTGCTGGCCAGCCAGTCGGCGGTGACCAGTCGTTCCGGGTGGGCGTAGGCGGCCAGTGTGGGGCTGGGATCTGCTGGTAGCGGCACGGTATCGAGCGTACCGCCAGGAGCGCGTCAGATGCCCAGCGCGACCTCGTAAGCCACCGCGAACCGCCGGGTGCCCGGCTTGGGCCGGAACAGTGCGCCGCCGTTGGGGCTCCAGGCGACCACTCGCAGCAGCCGCTTGCCCGGTGACAGGTGCTGCCGGACGACCTCTGCGAACACTGCGCGAAGGCGTTCGGTGTCGTAGCGGTCGATGTCGCGCGGGACGCCGACGTCCCACATGGTTTCTTCGACTGGCATCGGCCCAGTGTGCGGGTGCTTTGCGGCCGAACCCGACAACCGCGGCGGGCGCGCCAGATTGCAGTTAGATCACGATCCGCAGGCTCGGCGAGATCGACGTTTTGCGGGTCTGCACTCGCACTTTCGCTGCAAAACGTCGATCTCGGTCGCTGTCGGAGGCTGATGCCACGATGCGGGTATGGGGGAAGTCTTTGTGGGCAGTCAGGCTCTGGCGGCGGGCCGGCTGACCAGACACGAATTGCAGCGCTGGTACCGCCCGATCTACCGCGGGGTGTATGTACCCAAGCGGCACGTGCCGTCGCTGCGTGATCGGACCGTCGGTGCGTTGTTGACATGCCGGCGGCAGGCAGTGGTCAGCGGGATCGCGGCCTCTGCACTGCACGGCGCCAAATGGGTCGACGCGGACACGCCCGTCGAGTTGCTTGCGCCAAATGCACGCCCCCAAAGTGGGCTGCTGGTGCGCAACGAGAGCCTGGCCGAGGACGAAATCACCTGGGTGGCGGGAATACCCGTCACAACGCCGGCACGCACGGCGTTTGACATCGGCCGGCATCTGCAGCGCGACGACGCGGTGGCGCGGCTCGACGCGTTGATGTACGCGACACCGTTTTCGGTGGAGGATGTGCTGCTGGTGGCCAAGCGTTACCCGGGCGCCCGAGGGCTACGGCGGCTGCGGGCGGCGCTGGAACTGGTCGACGGCGGTGCTGCGTCGCCGAAGGAGACTTGGCTGCGGCTGTTGTTGATCGACGCGGGATTTCCCCGGCCCGCCACGCAGATACCGGTTTTCGAGGGGTGGCGACTCTTCCGCACCCTCGACATGGGTTGGGAGGACCTGAAGGTGGCCGCTGAGTATGACGGCGACCAACACCGCACCAACCGCGCCCAATACGTGAAAGACGTTCGGTGCCAGCGAAAACTGCAGCGGCTGGGCTGGATCGTTGTGCGCGTCATCGCCGAAGATCGCAACGCCGATGTCATCAGCCGAGTAGACGACGCGTTGAGCCAACGCGGCTACCGCCGAGGTTGACGTTTTGCCGCGTTCTTCTCGCTCTTCTCCTGCAAAAAGCCGATTTCGGTAAGTGACAGCCCGATGCGCTCTAGGAGTCGACGGGTCAGCGGCAGGCTCAGACCGATCACATTCGACGGGTCACCCTCGATGCCGTCGACGAACCAGCCGCCCAGCCCGTCGATGGTAAACCCGCCCGCCACCTGCAGCGGTTCACCGCTGGCGACGTATGCCTCCAGGTCTGCTGCTGTCGGATTGGCGAAATACACTGTGGTAGTGGCTGATTCGGCTTGACACTCGGTGACCGTGCCGTCGCTCACCCGCAGCAGACAATGGCCGGTGTAGAGCTGCCCGGCCTTGCCGCCCATCGAAAGCCATTGCCGCCGCGCGGCATCGGCCGACCCCGGCTTGCCCACCAGCGCGCCGTCGACCTCCAGCATCGAATCACAGCCGATGACAACACAATCCGCCGCGACCGACCGGTCAAGCCCGGCCACCACCTCGTTGGCTTTGGCTTGCGCCAGCGTGCAAACGACTTCGGCGGGTGCGGCGCCCGGCCCCAGTGTTGCGATGACCGCATCCTCGTCGACGCCGGAGACCACGACCAGTGGGTCGACACCGGCTTGGCGCAGCACCCGCAGGCGGCCCTGGGAGGCCGACGCCAGCACCAGGCGGGTCATCGCCGCATGTGCGTCCGTTCCTGCAGCGTGATCCGCTGCCAGCTGAACACGGGGTAGCGCAGCCGGTCGACGGGCAGACCCCAGCGTGTGCGCTCGGTGTGCCCGGTTTCGCTCGCACCGCCGCTGGCGCTGCCGAGCACCGCGATCAGTGCCGCCAGCTCCTCGTCGGTCGGGTTGCCTTTGAGCACCTCGATGTGGGGTTCGTGGACTTCGTGCTCGCTCACAGCGGAATGTTCCCGTGCTTCTTCGGCGGCAGCTGAGCGATCTTGCGCTCCAGCAGCCGCAGCGCCGTCCCGACGTAGCCGCGGGTGTGCGACGGCGGGATAACCGCGTCGACGTACCCGCGCTCGGCGGCGATGTACGGGTTGACCAGGGTGTCCTCGTACTCCTGCTGCAGCTGCAGCCGCAGCGCGTCCACGTCCTCGCCCTTCTTGGCGGCCTCGGCGAGCTGCTGGCGGTACACGAACCCGACCGCGCCGGAGGCACCCATCACCGCGATCTGCGCCGTCGGCCACGCCACGCACACGTCGGCGCCCATGTCCTTGGAGCCCATCACGCAGTACGCGCCGCCGTAGGCCTTGCGGGTGATGACGGTGATCTTGGGGACCGTCGCCTCGCCGTAGGCGTAGAGCAGTTTCGCGCCGCGCCGGATGATGCCGTTGTACTCCTGGTCGGTGCCCGGCAGGAAGCCCGGCACGTCGACCAGCATGACGATCGGGATGTTGAAGCAGTCGCAGGTCCGCACGAAGCGGGCCGCCTTCTCCGAAGCATTGATGTCCAGGCAGCCGGCGAAGTGGGTGGGCTGGTTTGCGACGATGCCGACCGGCCGGCCGTCGATACGGCCGAACCCGATCACCACGTTCTGGGCGTAGCCCGCCTGCACCTCGAGGAACTCGTCGTCGTCGAGGATGCGGGTGATCACCTCGTGCATGTCGTAGGGCTGGTTCGCCGAGTCCGGAATCAGCGTGTCCAGCTCGAGGTCTTCCTCGGTGAGGTTGTCCTCGATGGCGCCCTCCGGGACCGGCACGGGGTAGCGCGGCGGGTCGGTGAAGTTGTTGGGCGGCAGGTAGCTCAGCAGCTCGCGGACGTACTCGAACGCGTCCTGCTCGCCGGACGCAACGTAGTGCGCGGTGCCGGACTTGGCCATGTGGGTGTGCGCCCCGCCGAGCTCCTCCATCGTGACGTCCTCACCGGTGACGGTCTTGATCACGTCGGGGCCGGTGATGAACATCTGGCTGGTCTGGTCGACCATCACCACGAAGTCGGTCAGCGCGGGGGAGTAGACGTGCCCGCCGGCCGCGGCGCCCATGATCAGCGAGATCTGCGGGATCACCCCGGACGCCAGGATGTTGTTGTGGAAGATCTTGCTGTAGAGGCCCAGCGAGACCACGCCCTCCTGGATGCGGGCGCCGGCGCCGTCGTTGATGCCGATCAGCGGGCGGCCGGTCTTGATCGCCAGATCCTGCACCTTGACGATCTTTTCGCCGTATACCTCGCCCAGGCTGCCGCCGAACACGGTGACGTCCTGGCTGAAGATGCACACGTCGCGACCGTCGATGGTGCCGTAGCCGGTGACCACGCCGTCGCCCAGCGGGCGCTTTTGGTCCAGCCCGAAGTTGGTGCTGCGGTGGCGGGCCAGCGCGTCGAGTTCGACGAACGAGTCCTCGTCGAGCAGCGCGTAGATGCGCTCGCGGGCGGTCAGCTTGCCCTTGGCGTGCACCTTCTCGACGGCGGCCTCACCGACCGGGTGCAGCGTCTCCTCGGTCCGCTTGCGCAGTTCCGCCAGCTTGCCCGCGGTGGTGTGAATGTCGATCTCGTGCTCGGCCTTGGCTTCGACATGGGCATCGGAAACGCTTGTCATGGCTGGAGAGCTTAGCGGTTCCTTAGATTCCGATCCCAATCCAGTACGTCGTCTTAGGCTGAGTGTCCATGGGTCCCAGGGTGCCGTTAGACGCGGCGGTCATCAGCGACGGGCTGATCGGGCCAGGACTGCCGTGGCGTCGGCTCGACGTGGTCGACGAGACCGGCTCCACCAACGCCGACCTACTGGCCCGGGCGAGCGACGGCGAGGACATCGACGGCGTCGTGCTCATGGCGGAGTACCAGACCACCGGACGCGGGCGCCACGGTCGGCACTGGCTGGCGCCGCCGCGGGCACAGATCGCGTTGTCCGTCGGCGTGGGCGGAGCGTCGGTGCCGCGGTCGGGATGGGGCTGGTTGCCGCTGGCCACCGGTGTCGCCGTGGTCGACGCGCTGGCCGCGGTCACCGGCGTCAACGCCGGGCTGAAGTGGCCCAATGACGTGGTGGTCGGCGGCGGGAAGCTGGCAGGCATCCTCGCCGAAGTTGCCGCGCCGGCACCGGTGATCGTCATCGGCCTGGGACTCAACGTGACGCTGACCGCCGACGAAGCACCCGACCCGGCGGCCACCTCCCTGCTCATGCTGGGATCGTCGGCAACCGATCGAAATGCGTTGGCGCACCGTATCCTTCGCGAATTGGCAGCCCGCATCGACGCGTGGCGCACCGCGGGAGGCGCCGACCCGGCGCTGTTCGCCGACTACCAGCATCGCAGCCTGACGCTGGGCACCCGGGTGCGAGCGATCCTGCCCGGCGACCACGAGGTCGTCGGCGTCGCGCAGGCCATCGACGAACTGGGCCGGTTGTGCATCGACACCGGCGGGCAGGTCGAGACTGTCTCGGCCGGAGACATCACGCATCTGCGGCCCGGCGTTTAGAGTGCTGCCGTGCCCTATCCCGACAACGTGCTGGCCGGCGACGAACAGGTTGTCCTGCATCGCCACCCGCACTGGAAGCGGCTGATCGGTGCGGTGGTCGTCCTCATATTGGCGACCGGGCTGGCGTCCTTCGCGTCGGCCGTCGTCAACACCACCGACTGGGATCCGACTACCAAAAACGTGGTCTACGGGGTGATCTCGGCCGTCTGGCTCGTCGTCGTCGGCTGGCTGACGCTGTGGCCGTTCCTGGACTGGCTCACAACGCATTTCGTGATCACCGACCGCCGGGTGATGTTTCGGCACGGACTGCTGACCCGCAGCGGTATCGACATCCCGCTGGCCCGGATCTTTCACGTCGAGTTCCGGCACCGCATCGTCGACCGGATCTTGCGGACCGGGACGCTGATCATCGAGTCGGCGTCACAAGACCCGTTGGAATTCAACGATATTCCGCGCGTGGAGCAAGTCCACGCGCTGCTGTATCACGAGGTTTTCCACACCCTGGGCTCGGAGGAGTCGTCCAGCTGAGACCGGCGTGACCGCCACGCCCGCATCAGCGTGACGGTGCCGCCGCCTTCGATGTTGTCCTCCATGGCTTCGGCGATTCCGCCGGCGGTCAGCGCCGACTCCAGCGCCTTCTCCGAAGTGCGGCCGAACTCGTCAGGGAACACCCAGCGGCGGAACGCCCAGAACCGGAACGCCATCTGCAGCAGGTTGCCGATGATGTAGGCCGAGATGAAGTCGGCGATGTTCTCCACGGTCAGCGACACCGTCGGCACCCGCAGCTGCAGGATGTAGCTGGAGAACCACAGCGGCGCCATGGACAGCAGCACGCCGACTCCGCTGAACGCGAAGAACAGCAGTGCCTCGTGGTGGCGCTCGCGACCGCCGCGGTGCCGGAAGCTCCATTCCCGGTTCAGGATGTAGGACGCGATGACGGCGACGATGCCGGCGATGACTTTGGCGGTCACCGGCTTGGGCTCGAGGATGGTCAGCTTGAGCGTGTAGAAGATCGCCGAGTCGATGACGAAGGTGGTGGCGCCGACGATGGCGAACTTGATGAGTTCGTGGTGGCGTTCCGCATAAGGCCGGATCAGCGAGGGCAGTCGCTCGATCGTGGCATCGGCAAAGGACACAATGTCGCAGTGTACGTATTGACGCTTGCCTCCGCGAAGCATCGGTGTCACCGCCGCTAAATACCCCGGTCGGCGGGCCATGACACCATATTTGGCGTGACGAGTACACCCACCGCTGCTCCCCAGGTCGCAATGGTCGGCGGCGGCCAACTCGCCCGGATGACCCACCAGGCCGCGATTGCGCTGGGCCAAACCCTTCGGGTGCTGGCCGCCAACGCCGACGATCCGGCCGCCCAAGTCAGCCCGGACGTCGTGATCGGTTCGCACACCAACCTCGACGACTTGCGCCGTGTCGCGGCCGGGGCGGACGCGCTGACCTTCGACCACGAACACGTTCCGGTCGAGCTGCTCGAGAAGCTGGTCGCCGAAGGTGTCAACGTGGCGCCGCCGCCGCAGGCCCTGGTGCATGCCCAAGACAAGCTGGTGATGCGGCGACGGCTGGAGGCGCTAGGCGCCCCGGTGCCGCGCTACGCGGCCGTCATTGCGCCCGACGACGTGGACGCGTTCGCCCGCCGCGTCGAGGGTTCGCTGGCGGTCAAGGCGGCCCGGGGCGGGTACGACGGCCGCGGCGTGCGGATGGCCGACGACCTTGTGCAGGCCCGCGAAATTGCCGCGGGTTTTCTGGGTTCCGGCGTGCCGGTGCTGGTCGAGGAGCGGGTGGCGATTCGCCGTGAGTTGTCCGCGCTGGTGGCACGCTCGCCGTTCGGGCAGGGGGCGGCGTGGCCTGTGGTGGAAACGGTGCAACGCGAGGGCATCTGTGTGGAGGTGATCGCGCCGGCGCCGGAGGTGCCCGACCACGTCGGCGCCGGGGCCCAGCAGCTGGCGTTGCAATTGGCGGGGGAGCTGGGCGTCGTGGGCGTGCTGGCGGTCGAGTTGTTCGAAACGGTCGACGGCGACCTCATGGTCAACGAGCTGGCGATGCGGCCGCACAACTCCGGACACTGGACCATGGACGGCGCCCGGACCAGCCAATTCGAACAGCATCTGCGCGCGGTGCTCGACTACCCGCTCGGCGACACGGACGCCACCGTGCCGGTGACGGTGATGGCCAACGTGCTGGGCGCCGCGCAGACGCCGACGATGACAGTCGACGAGCGGCTGCACCACCTGTTCGCGCGGATGCCCGAGGCCCGCGTCCATCTCTACGGCAAGGGCGAACGGCCGGGCCGCAAGATCGGGCACGTCAACTTCCTCGGGCATTTCCCGGCCGAGGATCGCGAGCAGCTCGCGAAGCTGCGTGAGCGAGCCGCGCTGGCTGCACACTGGTTGTCGCATGGGCAGTGGACCGACGGATGGGACCCGCATGGCTGAACCGAGAGTCGGCGTGATCATGGGCAGCGACAGCGACTGGTCGGTGATGCAGGACGCCGCCCATGCGCTGGCCGAATTCGACGTTCCGTTCGAGGTCGGGGTGGTCTCGGCGCACCGCACGCCGGGCCGGATGCTCGACTATGCGCGGGGGGCGGCCAACCGCGGCATCGAGGTGATCATCGCCGGGGCCGGTGGGGCCGCTCACTTGCCCGGAATGGTCGCCTCGGCCACGCCGCTGCCGGTGATCGGGGTTCCGGTGCCGTTGGCCCGGCTCGACGGGCTGGACTCGCTGCTGTCGATCGTGCAGATGCCGGCCGGGGTGCCGGTGGCCACGGTGTCGATCGGCGGGGCCCGCAACGCCGGCCTGCTGGCGGTGCGGATCCTGGGCGCATCCGACTCGGCGCTGCGGAGCCGGGTGGTGGCCTTCCAGGATCAGCTGGCCGAGTCGGTGCTGGCCAAGGACGAGGCGCTGCGCGGTAAAGTTACCGGCGAGTAATAGGAGGAGGCCGAGATGGCGGGGTGGGGCGGAAATCCGTCGTTTGATCTGTTCAAGCTGCCCGAGGAGCACGAGGAGCTGCGGGCGGCGATTCGGGCGCTGGCGGAAAAAGAAATCGCTCCGTATGCCGCGGAGGTAGACGAGACGCCGCGCTTTCCCGAGGAGGCGTTGGCGGCGCTGAACGCGTCGGGATTCAACGCGGTGCATGTGCCCGAGGAGTATGGGGGTCAGGGCGCCGACTCGGTGGCGACCTGCATCGTCATCGAGGAAGTGGCACGCGTCGACGCGTCCGCGTCGTTGATTCCGGCCGTGAACAAGCTGGGCACCATGGGCCTGATCATGCGGGGGTCGGAGGAGCTCAAGAAACAGGTACTGCCGACGCTGGCCACCGAGGGGGCGATGGCGTCGTATGCGCTCTCGGAGCGGGAGTCCGGCAGCGACGCGGCGTCGATGCGCACGCGGGCCGTCGCCGACGGTGACGACTGGATTCTCAACGGCGCCAAGAGCTGGATCACCAACGGCGGCAAGTCGACCTGGTACACGGTGATGGCGGTGACCGATCCGGACAAGGGCGCTAACGGGATTTCGGCGTTCGTGGTGCACAAGGACGACGAGGGGTTCTCGGTGGGGCCCAAGGAAAAGAAGTTGGGCATCAAGGGCTCGCCGACCACCGAGCTGTATTTCGAGAACTGCCGCATTCCGGGTGACCGCATCATCGGCGAGCCCGGAACCGGGTTCAAGACCGCGCTGGCGACGTTGGACCACACCCGCCCGACGATCGGCGCGCAGGCGGTCGGTATCGCGCAGGGTGCGTTGGACGCGGCGATCGAATACACCAAGGGACGCAAACAGTTCGGCGAGTCGATCAGCACATTCCAGGGTGTGCAGTTCATGTTGGCCGACATGGCGATGAAGGTGGAGGCGGCCCGGCTGATGGTGTACACCGCGGCGGCCCGCGCCGAGCGCGGCGAGCCCGACCTCGGTTTCATCTCCGCGGCGTCGAAATGCTTTGCGTCCGATGTGGCGATGGAGGTCACCGTCGACGCGGTGCAGCTTTTCGGCGGCGCCGGTTACACGATCGACTTCCCGGTCGAACGCTTCATGCGCGACGCCAAGATCACTCAGATCTACGAGGGCACCAACCAGATTCAGCGTGTGGTGATGGCACGCGCGTTATTGCGCTGAGTCCTCGACATCTGCGGCCAGGCCGAGTCCGTCGGTCAGAGTTAGCCAATCAGCCGCCGAGACCGCGTAGGCAGGGGGCTCATTGGTTATCGCCACGTTGGCGGGCCACGAAAATCGCCGCTCCAGTCCCCTGAAGTCACGGCATCCGATGGTCAGTGGTTGCATGCCGGGAACGGACACGGCCATCGCCGGCATTGTCGAAAAGTATTGGCCCGCATCGTCGCCCGTAAGGCGGTAGGTAGCCGACGTCGTGGTTACCTGCTGAACCGATGCCGAGGCTCTAAGCACGTTGCTGTCCGGGTCGATCACCCGGATCGCGTCATTGTCGACGTCGATGAACAGCTGCGGTTGCGTGAGTGACCGCATCAGTCGTCTTTTCTTTCGCAGTGCAAGCGGCCCCAGCTGTTGAATCACAAGGGGATTCGGAAACAGCAGGCACCGAGTCGGTTCGCCGGATGCGGGTCCGCGCGCAGCAGACCGGCCGCCCAGAACGAGCAGCTCGTCGAAGTCCGCCTCCGACAACCACGCGTCGACGTAGTGCACAGGCGGCACGTCGAGCGGCGTCGCCGGGCTAACGCGCCGATCTCGTCCGCCCAGGACAAAGCGGTGACGGCCGGAGTGCAGGTGAAGCGCGACCCCCATGTCTACCCAGAGGCCCAGCTGCGCGTCGACGAGTGAATAGGGATCGCGCCGTCGATCGATGACGAGCCCATCGGTGACGACGGAAATGAGGTACTTGTGGCGCCATCGCAAAAAGACGTGCACGGCGATTGAAGTGCCCTGGTTTTGATGGAGGCTCGGCTCATTGGATTTCGACCAGGGGTTGGTCGGTCCGGTTTGTAGCGTAG
>NZ_LQOM01000023.1 GCF_002101595.1 Mycobacterium celatum | reverse complement strand
TGAGTGTTCGGTATTGGGGGCGGGCTGGGTTGTCTGCGGCTCGGTTTGTGGCGTGTCCGTTTGGTGGGGTTGGGCAGCGGATGTATCGCACGGGGGATTTGGTGCGGTGGCGTGCCGATGGGCAGTTGGAGTATGTGGGGCGGGTTGATGAGCAGGTCAAGGTTCGTGGGTATCGGATTGAGTTGGGGGAGGTTCAGGCTGCGTTAAGTGGTTGTGCGGGGGTGGATTCGGCGGTGGTGGTTGTTCGTGAGGACCGTGCTGGTGATAGGCGGTTGGTGGGTTATTTCACTGGTGATGCGGATTCGGGTGGGTTGCGTGAGCAGTTGGCGGCGCGGTTGCCGGGGTGGATGGTGCCTGCGGCGGTGGTGGCGCTTGATGCGATCCCGTTGACGGTCAACGGCAAGCTTGATGTGCGGGCGTTGCCGGCGCCGGATTACCGTGGTGGGGCTTATCGGGCTCCGGCCGGCCCGACCGAGGAGATTTTGGCCGGTATCTACGCCCAGGTGCTCGGGCTCGACAGGGTCGGCGTCGACGACTCCTTCTTCGATCTCGGCGGCGACAGCATTTCGGCGATGCGTTTGGTGGCGGCGGTTAATGCTGTTTTGGGTGTTGATGTTTCGGTGCGTGTGGTGTTTGAGGCGCCGACGGTGGCGCGGTTGGTGCCGCGTCTTGGTGAGGGTGGGGGTGGGTTGGCGCCGTTGACGGCGGTGCAGCGGCCGGCGGTGGTGCCGTTGTCGTTTGCGCAGTCTCGGTTGTGGTTTGTCGATCAGTTGCAGGGGCCTTCGCCGGTTTACAACATGGCGGTGGTGTTGCGGCTGGTTGGGCGGGCTGATGTGGGGGCGTTGGGTGCGGCGTTGGCTGATGTGGTGGGTCGTCATGAGAGTTTGCGGACGGTGTTCCCGGTGGTTGGCGGTGTTGCCCGGCAGTTGGTGGTGCCGGTGGAGCGGGCTGATTTCGGTTGGCAGGTTGTTGATGCGACTGGGTGGCCGGTAGGCCGGTTGCAGGAGGCGGTCGAGGCGACGGCGGGGCATTGTTTTGATTTGGCTGTCGAGATTCCGTTGCGGGCGCGGCTTTTCCGTGTTGGCGAGGTTGAGCATGTGTTGGTGGCGGTGGTGCACCATATCGCTGCTGATGGGTGGTCGGTTACTCCGTTGGTGCGTGATTTGGGGGTGGCGTATGCCGCCCGGTGTGCGGGGCGGGCGCCGGGGTGGGCGCCGTTGGCGGTGCAGTATGCCGATTACACGTTGTGGCAGCGCGCCCAGTTCGGTGATTTGGATGATCCGGACAGTGTGATTGGTGCGCAGTTGGCGTATTGGCAGGATGCGTTGGCGGGTATGGCTGAACGTGTTGATCTGCCTACGGATCGGCCGTATCCGGCGGTGGCTGATCAGCGTGGTGCCCGGGTGGAGGTGGATTGGTCGGCGCAGTTGCAGCAGCGGGTGGCGCGGGTGGCCCGGGAGCACAATGCGACCAGTTTCATGGTGGTGCAGGCGGCGTTGGCGGTGTTGTTGGCCAAGCTGAGCTCGAGTTGCGATGTGGCGGTTGGTTTCCCGATTGCCGGGCGGCGTGATCCGGCTTTGGATGAGTTGGTCGGGTTTTTTGTCAATACGTTGGTGTTGCGGGTCGATGTGGCCGGCGATCCCAGTGTTGCTGAGGTTTTGGGGCAGGTGCGGGCGCGCAGCCTGGCCGCTTATGAGCATCAGGATGTGCCGTTTGAGGTGTTGGTGGAGCGGCTCAATCCGGCTCGGAGCTTGGCGCATCATCCGCTGGTGCAGGTGATGTTGGGTTGGCAGAACGTGCCCGGGGGTGGCGGGGATGCTGTTGGCGGGTTGGCGTTGGGTGATCTGCAGGTCACCGAGGTGCCGATCGACACTCATACCGCCCGCATGGATCTGTCGTTTTCGTTGGCCGAACGTTTCACCGACTCCGGTGAGCCCGCCGGGATTTGCGGGATGGTGGAGTTTCGCACCGATGTGTTTGACGCCGCCAGTGTTCGGTTGTTGGTGGAGCGCTTGGAGCGGGTGCTGGCGGCGATGACAGCGGACCCGACCCGAGCGCTCTCGTCGGTGGATGTGCTGGGTGAGGCTGAGCATGCCCGGTTGGATGTGGTGGGTAATCGGGCGGTGTTGAGCCGGCCGGTGACGGCGGTGTCGGTTCCGGTGTTGGTGGCCGAGCATGTGGCGCGCGCTCCGGATGCGGTGGCACTGAGCTGCCAGGGTCGCTTGTTGACGTATCGGGAGCTGGATGAGGCCGCGAATCGGTTGGCGCATCTGTTGGTTGGCCGTGGGGTGGGTGCGGGGCAGTGTGTGGCGCTGCTGTTGGAGCGCTCCGCGCAGGCGGTGGTGGCGATGCTGGCGGTGCTCAAGTCCGGTGCGGCTTATCTGCCGATCGATGCGGCATTGCCCGATGCGCGGGTCGAGTTCATGCTCACCGATGCCGCGCCGGTCGCGGTGATCACCACGGCCGCGTTGGCGCAGCGGGTGGCTGGGTATGGGGTGGCGGTTGTTGATGTCGACGACCCCGCTGTTGGTGGGCAGCCTGTTACGGCGCTGCCGGCGCCGGGCGCCGACGATATTGCGTATCTGATTTACACCTCGGGCACGACCGGGGTGCCCAAAGGGGTGGCGGTCACCCACCGCAACCTGGCTCACTTGGCGCGGTCGATGCCCCCGGATCTGCCGGCGGCGCAGGTGTGGACGCAGTGTCATTCGTATGCGTTCGACTTTTCGGTGTGGGAGATCTGGGCTGCCCTGCTTGGCGGTCACCGGCTGGTGGTGGTGCCCGAGTCGGTGACCGGTTCTCCGGATGAGTTCTGCGACTTGCTGATTGGTGAACAGGTCAATGTGTTGACGCAGACTCCGTCGGCGGTGGGTGCGTTGTCGCCGCAGGGTTTGGAGTCGGTGGCGTTGCTGCTCGGTGGTGAGCCGTGCCCGGCCGAGGTGGTCGATCGCTGGGCGCCGGGGCGGGTGGTGATCAACGCCTACGGGCCCACCGAGGCCACCGTGTATGCCTCGATGAGCACCCCGTTGCCGGTCGGCGCCGATGTGGTGCCCATCGGTGCGCCGGCATCGACCGCGGCGTTGTTTGTGTTGGATGGGTGGTTGCGGCGGGTGCCGGTGGGGGTGGTGG
>NZ_LQOM01000022.1 GCF_002101595.1 Mycobacterium celatum | reverse complement strand
CCGAAACTCCGGCGAATACTGTCGGGGCATGCTTCCAATCCTCCTATAGGGATCGGAACAAAACCCGGGGTACTTCATAGTGGTGGGCGTGGGAGGCGATCCGGATCACATCGGACATCGGTAGCAGGGTCCCGCCGGCGGTGAGCCCGTGACCGGTGCCGGCTTGGAGCTCTTTGAGGGTGGCGGTGACGATGATGGTGGCCGGTAGCCCGTTGTGCTGACCCAGGTTTCCGGATGCCAGCAGCGCCCGCAACGCGGCCAGCAGCCCGTCGTGGTTGCGCTGCGCGGCCCCGCGGGTGTCACGCTGGGCCGTCTGCTCGGGGGGTGTCCCGTCGAGCACGGGGGCGGTGTCTTCGGGGTTGCACATGCCGGGGGCGGCCAGCTTGGCCCACACCGCCTCCATGGTGGCGCGCAGCTCGGGGGTTACCCAGCCACTCAGTTGCGACATGCCGTCGGGCTGTTGGCGACCCAGCGTCACACCGCGTCGCCGGGCCCTGTCGTCGTCGCTGAAATCACCGTCGGGGTTGAGGCAGTCGGTGAGTTTGTCGGCCAGCTTGTCCAGGTCATCGGGGCGATGCTGCGCGGCGAGCCCGGCCAGGTGGGCTTCGGCGTGCTGGCGGGTTTCGGCGTCGACGAACCCCGGCAGCCGGCGCATAAAACCACGGATCACCGCCACATGAGCGGCCCCGAGGTCTCCGGCGCGCTGCGCGGCGGCCGTGGCGGACAGTACCGGCGCCAACGGTTCGCCGGTGACCGTTCTGCGCTCGCCCAGATCGGCGGCCTCATGGATGCGCCGGGATGCCTCAGCGCGACTGATCCGCAACCGATCAGCCAGCGCCGAAGGCAGCGTACCGCCCAGCTCGGTCTTATCGGCCTGCTCGGCCAGCTGGTTGATCAACGGATGTTCGACGGCGGGCAGGCGGCGGCGCAGCGTCTCGCAGCGCTGCAGCAACGCCAACCGCTCCGGCGTCGTCAACACATCGAAAGACAAATCCAGAGCGCGTTTCAGCTCAGCCTCGAGCGCGTCGAAAACCTCGACGATCTCCTCACGACAACTCGAACGCATGTTCGAATGCTATCACGCGCGTCGGACACTGTGCCACCCTCGATCCACAGCCGAAACCACAGTGGCGCAAGTGGTTACGGTGACTATTGGGACAGAAGGTCAGTCCGACTGCTCACAGCTGGCGCTGCGCCCAACTCGACGCGGCAAGCAGGCTCGCCGCAAGGCCCGCGCCCACCAGCGAGCGGCGGTGCCGGGTCAGCCAGAATTGCGCGCTGCGACCGTGTGACTGGCCGTCGAACACGCCGTGGGCCCCGTAGTCGCGACCACCCGGGCCGTCCAGCGGTTCCCACAGATTCGCCGAGCGATTCGGCTCGACCTTCTGATCGGTTTGCTGCGAATCATATCCGGTTCGTGCGAGGTATCGGTCGAGCAGCGCCGGGGCCAGCCGCTGTCCCATGATCGTCCCGACGGTGCTGGCCCCGACCCAGTACTGCTTGCGGCGCGGATGGTCGAGCGCATGCAGGACCCCGCGCGCCGCCACCTCCGGCTGGTAGATCGGCGGCACCGGCTGCGGGTGCTTGTCCAGACGCGAAAGGACCCAGGAGAACTGCGGTGTGTTGACCGCCGGCATCTGCACGACCGTGACCCGAACCTTGCTTTTCTCGTGCATCAACTCGGTTCGCAGGGACTCGGTGAAGCCGTTGATCGCGTGCTTGGCGCCGCAGTACGCCGATTGGAGCGGAATCGAGCGCTCTCCCAACGCCGACCCCACTTGCACGATGACGCCAGAGTTTCGCGGCCGAAATCGCTTGAGCGCGACCATCGTCCCGTACACGAAGCCGAGGTAGCTGATCTCGGTTACCCTGCGAAACTCTTCCGGCTTGATCTCCGCGAAGGGTGCGAACACCGAGCTGAACGCGACATTGATCCAGGCGTCGATACGCCCGAACTTTTCCTCGACGCGCTGGGCGGCCCGTTCCACGGCGTCGTAGTCCGAGACGTCGGTCGGGAGCGCCAGCGCCTCACCGCCTGCCGTGCGCACGTCGTTGGCCGCGCCCTCCAACCCGGTCTCACCGCGCGCCAGCAGCCCGACCCGGGCGCCCCGCCGGCCGAGCAGCTGTGCGGTGGCGCGACCGATTCCGGCGCTCGCGCCGGTGACGACGACGACTTGCGAATTTCCCATGGGTTAACGATGTCCCGATCCGCCGCCGAGTAAACGTTAGTCAGCACGAACCGTTGACAGCCACTTACCGTTCGTGCACACTTACCGATATGGCCGCCTCGGCGGATGTCGTGCTGGATGCGTTGGGAGATCGCACCCGGCGCGCAATCCTGGAAAAGCTCGCGGCGGGCCCGATTCCGGTCGGCGTGCTGGCCGACCAGCTGCCGGTTTCGCGTCCGGCCGTCTCGCAGCATTTGCGGGTGCTCAAAGGCGCCGATCTGGTCGTCGAATCGGTCGCCGGCACCCGGCGGTTGTACCGCGTCAACCAGTCGGGGCTGCAGGTGGTGCGTGATTACTTCGACCGGTTTTGGGAGACCGCATTGGACAACTTCGCGATCTTCGCTGAAGGGAGCAAGGATGAGCCCTGAATCGACTGCCGCCGTCGAGGTCGTGCGATCGGTGAGCGTGCCGCTCACGCAGGCCCGCGCCTTCGAGTTGTTCACCGCGCGGATGACCGACTTCTGGCCCAAGGAACATTCGATCGGGAACTCCGAGATCGCCGAAGTGGTCGTCGAACCTTATGGCGGTGGGCGATGGTTCGAGCGCGGGGTCGACGGCAGCGAGTGCCAATGGGGCCGTGTCGCATCCTGGGAGCCGCCCCGAAAAGTCGTGCTGCTCTGGCAAATTCGCGCCGACTGGCAATTCGACCCCGACTTCGAAACCGAGGTCGAGGTGACGTTCACCCCGGAAGGCGCAGACCGCACTCGGCTCGATCTGCGCCACCGCAACCTGCAACGGTACGGTGAGCACACCGAGCAGATGCGGGCGATCTTCGACGATCCCGCCGGCTGGACTGGCACTCTGGCGAATTTCGCCGACCTCGTCACCGGCGCGGTGCAATGAACGAGACCATGCAGATGGCCTGCGACGAACGCGAGGACTTCGCGAACCTGATCGCCGGCCTGTCACCCGCGCAATGGGAGCAACCCACTCTGTGCGAGCGGTGGCGGGTGCGCGACGTCGTCGCCCATGTGCTCAGCTACGACGAGCTGAGCCGCTGGGAAGTGGTGCGGCGCTTCCTCAAAGGCGGATTGGTGCCCGACCGCGTCAACGGAATCGGAGTCGCTGAGTACGCCACTCGCTCGCCCCAACAGCTCACCGAGCTGATGCGTGCTTGTATCCCGCCCCGCGGCTTCATGTCGGCATTCGGAGGCATGCCCGCGCTCGTCGATGGCACGATCCACCAGCAGGACATCCGACGCCCGCTGGGTATCCCGCGCACCATCCCGCCCCATCGCCTGCAACGGGTGTTGGACTTCGCGTTGCGTGCTCCCGCCGTGCGGGGCGCGTGGCGGGCCCGAGGCCTGCGTCTGGTTGCCACCGACGTGGGTTGGTGTCACGGCAGCGGACCCGAGGTCGGTGGCCCCGGGGAGGCGTTGCTGATGGCGATGGCCGCCCGCCCGGACGCGCTCAACCAGCTCAGTGGCGCAGGGAAAGAGGTTCTCGCCCAACGCATTAGCCGTTAGGCCGGAAGGCCTTACCAGTCAGCCGAGGTCGACAGCGCCGCGTCCACGGTGTCGTCGACGGGTAGTAGCCCGCTCAGCCCGCATGCACCGACGATCCTGGCGACACCCGGCTGGCTGCTTACCAGTCGCAGTTCGACGCCACGCCCCCGGCAACGCTCGGCCTCCTCGGCAAGGATTGCAAAGGCGCAGCAACCCATGAAGTCCAGGCCGCTGGTGTCGATCACCAGCGCGCCGGGCGGGAACGCGGCGGCGCCGGCCTCGCTCAGCAGGTGACGCCAGGTGGTCTCGTTCGAGGCGTCCACCTCACCCCCGGCATGGACGACCACTGCTGGCCCGGTTCGCTCGACGGTGGTCCGCAGCGTGCTGTGCGCTTCGGCCAGCTCAGAGACCAGCCGACTGCTCAACATCATGTGGCTCGATGATGCTTCGGCGGTAGCAAAATTCACGGTGAACCCCTTTCGATCGGCGCTGCGCGCCGCGAAGGATGCCCGCCCTACGTGCCTGAAGACAGACGATACATTTGTGGATCACATTTATATAACACCAGTACAACCGCTCTGTCCATGTCCAGTTTTCTAAGAACTGAGCTGAACGCCGTGAGCGACTAGGCGGTTGTCGGGTCCGATTCCTCGCTGTGCTGGGCCTCGAATTCGGCGATGGCCCGGGCGGTGCGTTTTCGCAGCAGGATCGCGGCAATCGTGCCGCCCACCACGGCGACTACCAGGGCAACCCAGGAAAATCGCTCGAGCCAGCGTTCGGCCGCGATACCGGCGTAGTAGATCACCGCGGTGGTGCCGCCCGCCCAGCACACCGCACCGGAGACGTTGGCGAACAGGAACCGCGGATACGGCATTTTCAGCGCGCCGGCCAACGGTCCGGCAAAGATCCGCAACAGGGCGACGAACCGGCCGAAAAACACCGCGTGCGAGCCCCATCGGTCGAATATCCGCTCCGCGAGGCCGACGTGCCCGGGACCGAAGTGCCGCGGAAACCGGCGGCCCAGCCAGTCGAAAAGCGGCATGCCGAAACGCCGGCCGATCGTGTAGCCGATCGAGTCACCAACCGCGGCGCCGATCACGCCGGCCGCTCCGACGCCGAGCGGGTTGACCGCCAGCTCATGGCGTGACGACAGCAGCGCCGCGGTGACCAGGACGATTTCGCCGGGCAGCGGGATCCCAAGGCTCTCGATCCCGACCACGCCGGCGACGATCAGGTACACGGTCAGCGGCGGGATCGACTGCAGCAGGGTGTCGACAGTCATGTGCGTGTCGCTGTGGGCAGGACGAAGCGTTCGACGGCCTTGGCGAAACCGTCGCTGTCGTTGCTGTCGGTGACCTCCTTGGCGGCCTTTTTCACTTTCTCGTCGGCGTTGCCCATCGCGATCGTCAGACCGGAGTGTTCGAACATCAGGATGTCGTTGGGCATGTCGCCGATCGTGGCGATCTGCTCGGGCGCGAGTTTGTATTGTGCCGCAAGGTATTTGGCGACGGATCCCTTGTTGGCTTCGGGATGGGTGACGTCGAGGTAGTACGGCTGCGACGTCGACGCCGCAACGTGCTCCCCGAAGCGGTCCTGCACCGCCTTGGTGGCCGCGGCGACGGCGTCGTGGTCGTCGCTGACCCCGACGATTTTGGCGACCGACACGGTGTGGTCCTCCACGTCGTCGGCGACCTTGGGCTCGAACTGCACGGTTTTCGACTCCCGGTCCACGTGTGAGCCGTCCGGATCGGGGACAAACCAGTCGGCCCCTTGGTAGATCCACACGTCGAGGTCGAACGAGCCGATCACGTCGGCGATCGGTGCGACGAGGTCCTCGGGAAGCACCTTCTGTTCGATGACGGTCATGTCGGGCTTGACGAAGATGCCGCCATTGAAGCCGGCGATCGGGGTTTGCAAGCCGAGCGGATCGATCAGCATCGCCATGCCCTTGGGCGGACGTCCGCTGGTGACGGCGAACAGTACCTCGGCGTCGTGCAGCTTGTGCACCGCCTCGATCGCCGCGTCCGTCAGTCGCTTCTGTTGGTCCACCAGCGTGCCGTCGACATCGGCGAGCAGCAGACGAATTCGATCGGTGGCCACCTGACCGATGGTAGCCAGCCGGTCAGGCGACTCGGGACATGAGCTGCTGGCGTCGGGTGGACGCCCAGTCGCCCATGTCGACTCCGCTCTCGATGTCACAGGCAGTGATCAACAGCGCCGCCCGCGGAACCACCGTCAGGCCGTAGTCACAGGTGCGCCCCGGCGCGTTCATCGCCCAGACCAGCACGCCGTCGTCCGCCACCGCGAACCGGCGCAAGCGCATCGGTGCGGAGTCGCCGGTCGGTGCCACGCCAACTGCTTCGCCGTTGCAGGCCGACACCGCACTGAAGCCGTTCCACACCACATCATGAGGGTCCAACGGTCTGCCGTAGACGTCGACCGATTCGGCATACAGCGCCGAGCTGCCGACACGGTAGGACGCATCGGCGTGATCGCTGGCGTTGGTGGGCAACAGCGGCGAGTCCTTGAACACCAGGGCCGCCAAGCATTCCGGCGGGCGAGCGCTGGTGAAGAGCTCGTCGCCGCGGGGAGCCGTTGTCGCGGGCCCCATCGGCGTGCGGTCGCCGTCGTGCAGCAGGAGGTCACGCGCCGAAGGCGGCGGCTTGCGGGGGGCGGGAGGCGGACCCGCCACGGTCGTCGGGTGTCCCGGCACCGACGTCGTGCAGGCCGCCAGCATCACTGCGAGGCCGGCTGCCCATAATTTCGCGGCCATGCTGTTCGTACGCTACAGCAGGTAGCGTCTCTGACATGCACAAAACGGGTCGGGGAGCGGACGGGCCGCAGTACCCGATCGAGTCGGTCGACAAGGCGCTGAAGCTGTTGCTGCTGTTGGGCGAACAACCGTCGATCCGGTTGAGCGAAGCCACCCGATACCTGGGGGTGGCGTCGTCGACCGCGCACCGTCTGCTGGCGATGTTGGCCTACCGCGGCTTCGTGCGGCAGGACCCGGTGTCCAAGGCGTACCTGCCGGGGCCGGCACTGACCGGGGTGGCCTTCGCGATCTTCGGCCGCATCGACATCGCCGCCACCGCTACGCCGGTCATGCGCGCCTTGAGCGAACGGCTGCGTGAGACAGTGCATGTCGGGATGCTCGACGGCGCCGCTGTTCGGTTCGTCGCCGCGGTTGAAGGACCCACTGCGGTACGCGTGGCGTCTCGGTTGGGCCGTACCATGCCGGCCCATTGCACGTCGACGGGCAAGGTGATGCTGGCGCAGCTGCCGCAACCGGAATTGCGCCAGCTGCTGCCCGAAGAAAACCTGGAGCGCATCACGCCGCGGTCGATCGGCAGCCGCACCGCATTGGAAGCCGAGCTGTCGCGGATCCGCGAACAGGGCTACGCCGTCAACTGGGAAGAAAGCGAGGAGGGCGTGGCGTCGGTGGCGGTGGTGATACCGACCCGGGCGCCGGGGCTTCGGCTGGCGCTCAATGCCGCGGCGCCGCAGCAGCGGCTGCCCAAGTCGCAGTATTCGTCGGTTGCCGCCGCACTTGTGGAGGCGGCCAAGGAGATTGGCGACCAGCTTTGATTTCCTCTCGAACGTCGAGTCGTTGTGAGAATCGGCCAGAAATCGCCCGACAACTCGACGTTCGGCCGCCTTACTCACCCAGCCTGGCCACCTCATGGCGCCACGCCGCCTCGGTGAAGCCGGGCCCCAGATCGGGCAGGTCGTCCCAATCCCGGTCGGCGATGTCGCGCAGCGCGCCGTCGGCGGAAACAATTGTTAAAGCCATGCGGGCAAGCGCGTCGAGGCTGATCGCCTGCAACACCGCCTGCTGCACGGAGGCTGCGGCGCTGGTGATCCCGTGGCCGCGAAGGACCACCACGGGACGGCCGCGCATCGCTGCCACCATTTCCTTGCCCAATCCGCTGGTTCTGATCAGCACCGCACGTTCGTAGACGGGCACGCCGCCGCGGGCAAGCCGGGCGCCTGGAATGTCATAGGCGCCGTAGATCGGCCGGATGGTGATGCCGGTGAGGTCGGCGGCGACGACGGCGGGCGGGTGCAGATGCGCGACCGCCCGGTATTCGGGGTGGGCGAGCAGGGTTTCGACGTGGATCGGCAGTTCGTTGGGAACCCGGTAGCCGTCGAGTTCTCCTGCGGCGCCGGCGCTTCCGTCGAAGTGGATGAGCCGGATGTCGGCGGGCCGGGTGAACGCGACACCGGTGTCGGTGTCGCTGCGACAGCGGATCAGCAGCCGCGTGTCGTCGACCCGCAGGGACAGGTGACCGAGGTTGCCGTCTGCCAGTCCGCGCGCGGCGGCGACCCTGCACGCCAAAGCCACCAGGGCGCGCTGCTCGTCGAGGGTCATAGCCCGAATCCGCCGTCGGGGTGGACGGTGTCGCCGGTGATCCCGCGGGACCGGTCGGAGGCGAGGAACACGAAACTCCACGCATGGTCGTGGCCGGTGAGCGCGACGTTCAACGGTGTGCGCGCGGCCAGGTCATGCTCGCGGTCGGGCGTGTCGTCGAGGCGGACATCCTGCAGGCCAAGGCTTTTCAGGCCACGCAGATCGGTGTTCAGTGTGCCGCCCGGCGCAACGCCGTTGACCCGGATCCGCGGCGCCAGCTCGCGGGCGAGCGTGGCGACCAGTCCCCGCACCGCGAATTTCGACGCCACATACAGCACACCGCCGCGGCCGGGATAGAACGACGAGGCGGATTCGGCCAGTACGATCGACGAGCTGGTCCCGGCTTGCAACGCCGGCAGCGCCGCCTTCACCGACTGCAGATGGCTCAGCACGTTGGTCCGGAACATCTCGTCGAACGCGGGCTCGAGGTCGTTGGTGTCGATGTCGAGGATTCCCTTGTAGAAGTCGAAGATTCCCACGCAGTTGACCAGTGTGTCGAGGCCACCGAAGGCGTCGACCGCGGCGGCCACCGCCCGCTCGTTGGCCTCGCGGCTGACCGCGTCGCCGTCGACCACCGGCACATCCGGGCAGTGCCGGCGCAGCGCGTCGCACTTGCCGGGATCCCGTTCCAGCACCGCGACTTTGGCGCCCTCGGCGCGGAAAGCGTCGACGACGGCCCTGCCGATCCCGGATCCGGCGCCGACCACCAGCGCGCGCTTTCCGTCGAGCCAGCCGGTCACGGCAGCAGCGGCCCGTCGGTATTGCCCACCATTGCCTCCAGTGTGCGGGGGTTCTGGCGGGTCAGCGCCTCCAGCTCGAGTGCGTCAAGGCTGATCGACCGGCCGGACTTGGGCGCGGTGATCAGCAGCCGTGACCCGTTGCGGGTGTCGACGCGGCGCACCTGCACTTCGGTGAATTCATTTGCGATGGTGAGTGTTTCATCGTTCACAAGAACACCGCCAGGTTCTGCATCCGCAATACCGACTCGTCGACCGTGATCGTGCGCCGCGCGAGCTTCCATTGGCCGCCGTCGTTACGCAGCACGTCGCGGCGGCCACAGGACACCAGCGCGGACTCGTTGACATCGCCGCGGCTCCGGAAGAGCAGCTCCGCGGATTCCACGACCACATGGGCATCATCTTCGCAGGCGAACGTTCGCACATTGGTGATGTAGTGCCGCAGCCGCGACGGCGGATCCTCGGTCCAGGCATGCTCGGTACGGAACCGGGCCACCCGCCGGGAAAGCGAGTACTTGTTTTCGTCGAAGTGCGCCATCCCCGGCGAGGTGTCGAAACCGGCGCCCAGCGCGGTGGTGACCCGCACCGGCATCTCATAGCGGATGTCGTCGGTCAGGGTGTCCAGCCAGGTTTCGTACTGCTGGGCGTCGAGCAGATAGGCCTCGTCGACCAGGAACTGATGGGCCTGCAGGTGCCGTTCGTCGTTGAACGGCAAGGGCCCTGTCATGCCGTCTCCAGATAATCGGCCCACAGCTTGAGCAGTTCTCGCTGGTTGTTCTCGTTGTAGCCGACCTGGGCGCGTCCGGGCCCGTGAAACGCTGCGACGGGCAGGGTTTCGACGACCGGGCGGTCGTCGGAGAGTAGGCCCATTCGGCTGTTGAGCAGCAGCCGGCGAGCCATCGAGCCGCCGGCAGTGGTGGTCAGCGACACCCAGTTCTCGACGTCGTCCTGCTCGAACATGCCCGTCGACCCGAAACACATCAGATAGGCCTTGTACGAGTTCTTCTTGTATTCGGCGGGTGCCGCCGAGTCGACGGCGAACCACGAGCACACCTCGGTTTCGTTCTCGCTGATCGGCTGCCAGAGCCGGATCGAGATGAACGGCAGCACGTTCTGCCCTTCTTCGACCTTCGGCCAGTTGTGCACGAAGCTCAGGTTCGGGAAGCACGACGCGGCCGAGATCATGAAGCCGTCGTCGCCGACCACTTGACGGTGGCGCGGCGACCAGACCTCTTTGGCCCGCTCGATCATGGCGTCCGGGTAGCCGACGTAGCGCATGCGGTCCTCGAAGCCGCCCGGCGGGAGTTTGTAGGTGGTGCCTCCGCCCCGGCCGGCCCAGTAGGTGGCGCCGTCCTTGCGCTTTTGCGCTTTGGGTTCGCGGAACAACCCGATCTCCACGATCGATGTGTGCGTGTGCGGCGTGTGGTACATGTCGCCGGCGAAGTTCTCTGCGCCGATCTTCCAGTTGGCCTTGATCCGCCAGCGTTGCGGCCCGCGCACTTCCAAACCGTGCCTGCTCTGCTTGGTGTAGTAGTCCAGGTAGAACCGGAAGTCGCCCAGGTAGTCTTCCAGCGGCTCGGCATCAGGGTCCATGCTGATGAAGATCAGGCCGTTGTAGGTCCCGAGATTCGGTGCGGGCAAGAGTGTTTGGTCGTTTTTCGGGAAGCCGTCCTCGCCGCCGTAGGCCTCCCGGTGGAACGGCAGACCAGTGAGCCGTCCGTCGTTGCGGTAGGTCCAGCCGTGGTAGGGGCAGCGGAAGTTCGAGGCGTTGCCCATTTCCGCGCGGCACACCTGCATTCCGCGGTGCAGGCACATATTAAAGAGAGCGCGGATTTCGCCATTCGAATCGCGGGTGATGATGAACGAGTCGGCCAGCACGCGGCGCACCACGTAGTCGCCATCCTGCGGGATCTCCGACTCGTGGGCCACGAACATCCAGGCCCGGCTGAACAGCCGCTTCTTTTCCATCTCGAAGATTTCGCTGTCGTTGTAGATGTGCGCGGGGATCATCCCGCGCCGGACGTCGTCGACGATGCTGCGGTGACGGGTCATGGCATCGTCCTCATGTGATCTGCTGTGCAGAGCGCGATTCTACTATACAGAATTACGAGCCGGTCGCCTGGCGATTGCGTTACCGCTGGTGAAATGTCTTCTGCCCCAGGGGCTTCCGTCGAGTTAACGACTCCTGTGAGTTCGCTGCGCGAACCGTCGCCGCAATAGCGCGGAGCCGGACGGTTCGGGTACCGTGGTCACGGCGCGCAATTCGCATATGCGTATGGTGTTGGCAGGCGTACTCGGGGTTTCGTGGGGTCGTGCGTGCATGATGCGTATTTGCCTCCGTAATTGAGGAAGGACTGATGCCGTGGTCGAGGCCACTCCGGAAAGTCGGTTGCAGAAGCGGGGGGCGCGACTGCTGTCCGTCATCGGGCGTCAGGAGTGGCTGGATCGGCCCAGCTACCGCTTCGAGCACCTGCTCAGCTACGCCTTCAACGCGTTGGGCGGTGCCCGGGATCGCGTGAGCAATGCTCTTAACGGCGTGTGGCTCGGGCATCCGGTCCACCCGCCGCTGGCGTCGCTGACCAGCGGCGCGATTGGCACGACGGTGGGGTTGGACGCGCTCAGCCTGCTGCCGGGCAGGCCCAAATCCGAACTCATCGACGCGTCCCGGTTCGCCTCCCGCGCGCTCGGACTGGGGATCTTGGCGAACCTGGGCTCGGCGGTCACCGGCATCGCGGATTGGCAGCACACCCATGAGGAAGACCGCCGCGTCGGCGCGGTACACGGCCTGCTGAACCTGCTGGCGACGGGTCTGTACATCGCGTCGTGGCTGGACCGGCGCCGCGGCCGGCACCGCCGGGGCATTGTGATCAGCGCGGTCGGTTACGCGATCACGGCGGGCAGCAGCTACCTGGGCGGGGCCCTGGTGTTCGACTCGGGGATCGGTATCGACCAGTCCGGCCCGCGGCTGCGTACCGCGGACTGGACGCCGGTGTTGCCGGTGGAGTCGCTGAAGAACGGGAAGCCGCAGCGGGTCGAGGTCGACGGGGTGGGCCTGGTGCTGTGCCGGACCGGCAGCGACGGGGAGATCGCGGCGTTCGGCGAGTTCTGCCCGCACCTTGCCGCCCCGATGGCCGACGGCTGGGTCGATCGCGGCCGGCTGGTGTGCCCGTGGCACGGCTCGCGGTTCGACGTCTGCTCCGGAGAGGTGCTGCGAGGGCCGTCGGCGGCGCCGTTGCCGCGCTACCAGACGCGAATCAACGACGGGATGATCGAGTTGCGAAACGGAGTCGCCAAGTGAACGCCTACACCGTGTTGCAGGACCACCACAAGACGCTCAAGGGGCTGGTAAAGAAGATCTACTCGACTCCGGCGACCGCCCCGGAGCGCCAGGACTATCTCGACGATCTGCTCGTCGAACTCGACATCCACTTCCGCATCGAGGACGACATCTACTACCCGGCACTGGCCGCGGCCAGCACGTTGATCGCGATTGCGCACGCCGAGCATCGACAGGTCATCGACCAGCTCTCGGTGCTGCTGCGCACCCCGCCCAGCGCGCCGACTTACGAGGACGAATGGCATTCGTTCGCAACGGTATTGGAAGCGCACGCCGACGAAGAGGAGCGCGACATGATCCCGGTGCCGCCATCGGTGAAGATCAGCGATGCCGAACTGGTCGAGCTGGGCGAGAAAATGGCGGCCCGCATCGAAGAGCTGCGCGAATCCACCGCGCACCGGCTGCGTGTGAAGGGCCGCAAGTCACTGCTGCGGGCGTTGTAGCCCCGAATTGCGCTCAGCGGCAGCCGATTCCGGCGACCATCATCGGCGTCAGCAGACGCGTGTGCTCGCCGAAGCGGGCGGCCGCCGCGTCGGCGTCGGCGACGGAGAGCAGACCGGCGTCGACGACGGCGTCGCGCACGCTCTCGAACGAAAGCCGGAAGAAGTCGAAGCCGGGGGAGTCGGAGTCGATCACCCGGGCGCGGCCCTCGCCGCGAACGTCGGCCAGCCCGGCGGCGGCCATGTCGGCGACGACACGCCGGCCGTAGCGCGGATCGAAGCCGGCCTGCTGCATGAACGCCATTACCGCCTCGGTCACCCGCTCCAAGCCCGGGTCGGCGTCTTCGAATCCGAAAGCGGTCCAGTCGTAATCCTCAATCACCAGCCAACCGGCGGGACGCAACGAGGCCGCCAGCCGGTCGATGATCTCCCGTCGCTCGGCGAGGTGTTCGAGCACCAGCCGCGCGTGGACCAGGTCGAACTCGTACTGCGGTAGCTCGTCTGTGCGGATGTCCATCCGCCGCACGTCGACTGCGGCGCCGGCGAGCGGCTCGATGAACCGCGTGTCGATGTCGATTGCCGTCACCGCGGCGCCCCGGCTCACCATCCACTGAACCAGCGAGCCGCCGCCGGCGCCGACCTCCAGGCATCGCCAGCCGTCGGTGATGCCGAGGTCGTCGAGCAGCGCCTGACTTCCCGGATCCCACAAGGTTTCGATGCCGGCCAGCCGGGTCCGTTCTTCGGCGAAGCTCTGGTCGTAGACATAGCCACCCGCCACGTGCTAACGGTACCGTCAGCAGTCATGGCGGCTGCAGCGGAGCGCGGCGCGTCTCAGCGTGAGATCACGGCGGAGATCGCGAGCATCGCAGCGCAGTACCGGGGCAGCGGCGAAACGCAGCCGCGGCTCAACTATCCGCCCTACCGCAGCAGCGCTTTGCGCCATCCGCAATCGCCGTTCGTTCGCGTCGACCCCGAGGAACTCGAGCGCTGCAGCCCGTGTTTCGGGGACCGGGACGTGGACCCGAAGGATGCCGATCTCACCGCCGGCCACGCCGGTGAGCCGATCGGTGAGCGCATCGTCGTGGCCGGTCGGCTGCTCGACCAGGCGGGCCGGCCGATTGCGGGCCAGCTCATCGAGATCTGGCAGGCCAATGCCGCCGGCCGCTACAACCACCAGCGCGACCAGCATCCGGCACCGCTCGACCCGAACTTCACCGGCGTAGGCCGCTGCCTGACGCAAGCCGACGGAACCTACCGCTTCCTGACCATCAAGCCGGGCCCCTACCCGTGGCGCAATCACCACAATGCGTGGCGGCCCGCGCACATCCACTTCTCGGTATTCGGAACGGCATTCACTCAACGCCTGGTCACCCAGATGTATTTTCCGGGTGACCCGCTGTTCGGGTTGGATCCGATCTACCAGTCCGTCGTCGATCCCGTTGCGCGCCAACGGTTGATCGCCAGCTACGACCACGACCTCACCCAGCCCGAGTATGCGACCGGCTATCGGTGGGATATCGTTCTGGCCGGTGGGCATGCGTGAGTTCGCGTGCACTCCAGGGCAAACCGTCGGCCCGTTCTTCCACTGCGCCTTGCCCTATTCCGGCGACAACCGGTTGGTCGGCGAGGATCATCCGGATGCCGTCCGGTTGCACGGCACCGTGTACGACGGCGCCGGCGATCCAATTCCGGACGCGCTGGTGGAGCTCTGGCAGCCCGGTCCCGACGGCGACGTCGTCGCGCAACCCGGTTCCTTGCGGCGTGACGACGACGCGTTCACGGGATGGGGCAGATGTGCGACCGACGCTGCCGGGCATTACAGCTTCACCACCCTGATGCCCCCGGCCTTCTTCGCGATCACCGTCTTCGCCCGGGGACTGTTGAACCGCCTGTTCACCCGCGCCTATCTGCCGGGCGGCGATCCGGACAGCCTGCTGGCCGGGCTCGACGCCGCACGGCGCGACACCCTGGTGTGTGCCGCCGAGCCGACCGGGTACCGTTTCGACATCCACCTGCAAGGCGAGCACGAGACGGTTTTCCTGGCGTATCACGGTGATCCGCGATGACGAACCTGTTGTGGCCGGGGGATCACCGTGCCGGCGACTTGATGAGCGACCAGTCGCTACTGGCGGCGATGGTGGCGGTGGAATCGGCCTGGCTGCACGCCCTGGTTGGCGCGGGGCTGGCGCCGGTCGATGCGGTGGACCTTGGCGCGCTGGTGAGGCCGCAGGACTGTGACGCGCTCGCGCTCGGTGCCGAAGATGGCGGCAATCCGGTCATCGGCCTCGTGGCGCTGTTGCGTGAACGGGCCGGGACGCCGGCCGGCCGCTGGATTCACCGCGGGCTCACCAGTCAGGACGTCCTCGACACCGCGCTGATGCTGGCTGCTCGCTCCGTCGTCGAAACGTTGGCAGACCAACTCGCCGAACAGGTTTCGACCCTGTCGGCGCTTGCCGCAACCCACCGCGCGACGGCGATGGTGGCCCGGACCCTGACCCAGCACGCGGCGCCCACCACGTTCGGCGCCAAGGCGGCGGCGTGGCTGAACGGCGTCGTCGACGCCTACCGGCAACTCGAGGCGCTGAGTTTTGCGGCCCAGATCGGCGGTGCCGCTGGAACACTGGCCGCGACAACCGAATTGGCCGCGCTGACCGGTCGCGACAATCCGGCCGGCGTCGCTGCCGAGGTGGCGCAAAGCACCGCGGCGGCCCTGGGTTTGGACTACCGGTTGCCCTGGCATACCACGCGGGTGCCGGTCACCGCGATCGGCGACGCGTTGGTCTGCTGCACCGACGCCTGGGGCCATATCGCCTCCGACGTCGTCACGTTGGCCCGTCCGGAAATCGGCGAGCTGAGCGAGCCCGCCGCGGGCCACCGCGGCGGGTCGTCGACGATGCCGCACAAGCGCAATCCGGTGTTGTCCATCCTGATTCGTCGCACCGCGATCGCGGCGCCGCCGCTGGCCGCGACGCTGCACAGCGCCGCGGCGCTGGCCCACGACGAACGCCCCGACGGTGCCTGGCATGCCGAGTGGGACACCCTGCGCATGCTGGCCCGCCGGACGGTCGTCGCCGGGTCGCAATGTAGTGAACTGCTGGCCGGGCTGAAAATCCACACCGAGAAGATGGCGGCCAACCTGGACAGCGCGGACGTACAGGGTGAACAGAGCGCCATTGCGAACCTCGTCGAAAAAGAGCCGTCGCCAACCTATTTCGGCGTTGCCGACATGCTGATCGGCCAGAGCGTCGATCGCGCGCAACGGATTGTGAAGGAACGCCGGTGAGTGTCCCCACCATCAGCGGAGCACAACTGGGCGGCGCGCCGGAGCTGCCGCTGCTGATCGTCGGGCCGTCGCTGGGTACGCCGGTCGGTACGCTATGGTCCGCCGCGGCACGGCGTCTGGCGGAGAACTATCACGTAGTCGGCTGGGACCTGCCCGGCCACGGCGCCAGCCCGCCGCCGCGCGACGCCTTCACGATCGCGGACCTTGCCGCTGGCGTCATCAAACTGGTGGATCGCACGCTGGGCAGCAGGCCGTTCACTTACGCCGGTGTGTCGGTCGCGGGCGCCGTCGGAATTCAGCTGCTACTCGCTCACCCCGGGCGTGTGCTGGCAGCGGCGCTGATCTGCACGGCGGCCAGGATCGGCGATCCGGATGACTGGCATTCGCGGGCGCAGGTCGTTCGCAACGGCGGCACCGGCGAAGTCGTATCGCAGTCTGTCAAGCGATGGTTCGCCCCAGGGTTTTTCGAGCGCGACCCGGAGTCGGCGCGAGCACTGCTGGACGCGTTGCGGCGGGTGGACGACGACGGCTATGCGCGGACCTGCGAGGCGCTGGCCGAATTCGATGCCCGTGAGCGCCTCAGCGAGATCGACACCCCGATCGTCGCCGTGGCCGGGGCGCACGATATCGCCACCCCGCCGGACGCGGTGCGGTTCATCGCCACGAGCGTGAGCCGTGGCCGGTTCGTCCAGGTGCCCAACGCCGCGCACTTGGCGCCCGCCGAGCAACCCGTTCAGATCGCCAATGTGCTTGCCACGCTGAAGAAGTGGAGATGAATTGACCGACAGTATGTACGACCGCGGCATGGCCGTGCGACGCGAAGTGCTTGGCGACGGGCATGTCGAGGGCGCGGAGGCCCGCACCACCGAGTTCACCCGCGACTTCCAAACGCTGATCACCGAATACGCGTGGGGGGCAATCTGGACGCGTCCCGGCCTGGACCGTCGCAGCCGCTCGATGATCGCGCTGACCGCGCTGATCGCCCGCGGGCGCGACGACGAACTCGCGGCGCACATCCGGGCCGCCCTGCGCAACGGGCTGTCCCGGGACGAGATCAAAGAGGTGTTGCTGCAAACGGCGATCTACTGCAGCGTGCCCGACGCGAACAGCGCATTCCGGATCGCGCAGGCCGTCTTCGACGAGCTCGACGACAACTAGTGCCGATTGTGCGGTTTCATACGCGACACGCCGCGCGACGCGTATAAAACCGCACAGTCACGGACGTGCTGAGTCAGACTGCCTGTCGCACAGTCGGAGTCAGCGGCAGGATTTCCCGCTTCTGGTGCACGGTCAGGTACCGCAACCCGTCGGGGCCGGCGCTGAACTGGCGCCGCGACCGCTTCGGCAGCCACAGCAGCGCGCCCGGGACCAGCTCGATCTCGCCCTGCTCGGTGGCCAGGCGTCCGCTGCCAGACAACACGTGGATCAGCACGTCGACGTCGGCGCCGGCGTGCGCGTCGATCCCGCCGCCCGGCGCCAGGGCGATGACATTGGAGTCCAGGTCGCGCTCGCGGACTTCCAGCTTCCACACCGCGCCGGTCACATCCGGTTCGGCCGCGACCTTCGCGGTGTTGGCGAGGACCCGGGGCAGCGGCGTCGTGGTGAGTTTGGTGATCCGGATCCGCCAGACCTTCGGCCCCTTTTCCACGTACTCCCAGCCGTAGCTGCCGGGGTGGTCGGTTTCGAACTCGTCACGCAGATGCTTGGGGTCGTGGTTGTTGACCAAAACGAACGATTCGCCGGCGGCCAGGGCGCCGTAGGTGGCAAAGATGGTCGGGTGCTTCTGTGGCCTGGGCAACTCCCGTACGTCAAGTTCCTTCTCGGCCATGTATCTTCAAGCCCTCCTGGTTTTTACAATATGGTTTGTGTAAACTCTAGCGCATGACGTACGTGATCGGGAAGCCGTGTGTCGACGTGATGGACCGGGCCTGTGTGGACGAGTGCCCGGTCGACTGCATCTACGAGGGCGGGCGCGCCCTCTACATCCACCCCGACGAATGTGTGGATTGCGGAGCCTGTGAGCCGGTATGCCCCGTCGAGGCGATCTACTACGAAGACGACCTTCCTGAGGACCTGCAGCCGTATCTGGCCGACAACGCCGCGTTCTTCAGCGAAACGCTACCGGGCCGCGATGAGCCGTTGGGCTCGCCGGGCGGAGCGGCCAAAATCGGGCCGCTGGGTGTGGACACGCCGCTGGTGGCTAACCTGCCGAAGGAATGAGCGCAGTCAAAGAATCGGTCGGTGGCCGCCGCCGCGATGTGCTGCGGGTGTTGAAAGCGGCGGCCGCTCCGATGAGCATCGTCGCGATCGCCGACGAGCTGGGCGTGCATCCCAACACCGTGCGGTTCCATCTCGACTCGCTGCTCGGCGACAAACAGGTGGAGCAGGTGACGCCGGAGCGAAAGGGGCCGGGCCGCCCGGCGCAGATGTTTCGCGCCACCCGTCAGATGGATCGCGGTGGCCCGCGGCGCTATCGGCTGCTGGCCGAAATCCTGGCGATGGGTCTGACCGCCGAGGGTGATGCGGCCGGCAAGGCGCTGGCCGCCGGCCGGGCGTGGGGCCGGCAGCTGCAGCGGCGTGGGCGTACCCGGAAATCGGTCGAGCACCTCATCGACGTGCTCGACGAGCTCGGGTTCGCCCCCGAGCGGCGCGGGCGCAAGCAGATCGGATTGCGGCACTGCCCGTTCCTCGAAATGGCCGAAGCGCGCGCCGGCGTGGTCTGCCCCATCCACTTGGGGCTCATGCAGGGCGCATTGGAGAACTGGTCGGCGCCGGTCACCGTCGAGCGGCTGGATGCATTCGCCGAACCCGATCTCTGCATGGCGCACCTGGGCGCCGCGCGATGAGCGCCGCACCGGCGACCGCCGTCGCGGTCACGTTCGTGTGGCTGGGCATGGTCCTGGCCATCTCGTTCCTCGAAGCACCGCTGAAATTCCGCGCACCGAATGTCACGCTGCAGATCGGGCTCGGCATCGGGCGGCTGGTCTTCCGGGCGCTCAACACGGTCGAAGTCGTGCTGGCGCTGGTGGTCCTCGCGGTCATCGTCGCCGACCCGCCCGCGCCCGCCGTCGTCGCGGCGTTCGTGATCGCGTTCGCCGCCCTGGCCCTGCAGTTGGCGGCCGTGCGGCCGCGGCTGAACCGCCGGTCCGACAAGGTGCTCGCCGGCCTCACCGCGCCGCGCTCGCGCGGCCATTACGCCTATGTTGGCTTCGAGCTGATCAAGGTGATCGCCTTGGCCGGCGCCGGGGTTCTTCTACTATCCAGCTGACGACTTCACCAGAAAAGGACTTCCATGGAAACGATTTCGCTGACCAGCCTGGCCGACGAAAAGCTTGCCGAGGCCCGGGAGACGCGCAGCGGGCGGGCCGCGCACACCCTGCACGGCGGACACACCCACGAACTGCGGCAGACCGTGATGGCGTTGCTGGCCGGGCGCGAGCTCTCCGAACACGACAGCCCGGGGCAGGCGTCGCTGCAGGTCCTGAAGGGACACGTGCGGATCAGCGCCGGCGACGACTCCTGGGACGGCAAGGCCGGCGACTACGTCGTGATCCCGCCGCAACGGCACTCCCTTCAGGCGGTCGACGATTCGGTGGTCATGCTGACCGTCTTCAAGAGCCTCTAGCCGTTGCTGTCGACGCCCTGGTCGCGCGGCGTGGGGCTGCGGGCCCCGATCGTCAACGCGCCGATGGGCGGGGTGGCCGGTGGACGGCTGGCCGCCGCGGTCAGCGCGGCGGGCGGGCTGGGCATGGTCGGCATGGGCAGCACCGGCTCGGCCGCGTCGCTGACCGCCGTGCTGCGGCAGGTGGGCGAGACGTTCGGAATTGGCTTGGTGGACTGGGTGATTCGCCAGGAGCCGGAGCTGCTGGACGTCGCCTTAGAAGCGCGGCCCGTCTTGTTGTCGGTCAGCTTCGGCGCCGACCTGTCCTGGATTGCGCGTGCTCGTGACGCCGGAATCGCCACGGCCACACAGGTTTACGACGCCGACGGCGCCAGGCGGGTTGCCGGAGCCGGGATCGACGTGGTGGTGGCGCGCGGCGCCGAAGGCGGCGGCCACGGCGAGGCCAACGTCGCGACACTGCCGCTGCTCGACGCGGTCCTGGATGCGGTGTCGGTGCCGGTGCTCGCCGCCGGCGGAATCGCGTCGCCGCGAAGCCTCGCCGCCGTGCTGGTCGCCGGCGCCGCCGGCGCCTGGTTGGGCACCTGCCTGTCGGCCTGCTCGGAGGCGTTGACCACCGACGCCGCTCGCCGGGCGCTGATCGCCGCCCGCGAGACGGACACCACCCCGACGCGGGTGTTCGACGTCGGGCGCGGATACCCGTGGCCGCAGCGGTTTCCGTCCCGGGTGCTGCGCAACGACTTCGTCGCGCGATGGGACGGCCGCGAAGGCGCACTGGCCGACGATGCCGGCGCGCGGGCCGAGCTTGCCGAGGCGATCGCCGCCGAGGACTACCGGCTCGCTCCCATCGACGCCGGGCAGGGTGTCGGAAAGATCACCGGGGTGGAATCCGTCGCCGACGTCATCGAGCGGCTGTGCGCGGGGGCCGAGCAACTGCTCACCCGCTGGTGAGCACCACACAACAGCGCGCTTCACCGGGCTGCAGCCGGGCGTGCGGGCTGTGTGGCGCCAGCGCCTCGGCCACCCCCGCGATCAGCGCGTGGTTCATGCCGCAGGCCAATTCGGTCTGCCGGCGGGCCAGAGTGTGGAACGGGCAGTTGGCCAGACAGATCTCGCCGTCGATGCGTCGGGGTTCATAGCCGTGCTCCGTCAGCACCGCCGCCGCGATCTCCAGCGCCGACTCGGCGTCGCGCGGTCGTCGCTCCGCGTGCTGCGCTATCGCGCGGCCGTAGTCGTGAGCGATCCGATGAAGTACCTCGACGGCAGGCACGCCCGTCGCGGCGGACTCGGCAATGGCGTCGGCCATCAGCCGGCCCGCCAGCTCGTACTCGCGCTGGGGCAGGCTGACCGCGATGTCGCGGCGAGCCCGTCGATACAGCTTCGAGGGCCGGCCCGCGCCCGGCCCCGAGCGTCCGGTCAGCCGGGCATAGTCGCAGTCCAGCAGCCCCTCGGCGGCCAGCCGATCCAGGTGGAATTTAGCCTGGTGGCGGGCAATTCCCACGGCCTCGGCAGCCTGGTCGCGGCTGACCGGCTCGGGTTGTGAGCACACGAATCGGTACAGCTGGCGACGTACGGGATCGGCCAGGGTGCCGATCCCCGCGGCGTCACGCTGCAGGTCGTCCATCGAGCCCATTTCTAACTAACAAAATGCTTGACGTTACATTCTACAAGTTCTAACGTTCAGATTATTATCCGTTAGTGTTCTGGAGGCAGCCATGGCCACCGACCAAGCCAACCCGACTCGCACGCTGAAGGATCCGGCGCACTCCGCGTATCTGCTGCTGCGCGTCGTGTTCACCGTCGCGCCGATCGTGTTCGGGCTGGACAAGTTCTTCAATCTGCTCACGCACCCGCATCACTGGAGCATGTATCTGGCCCCCTGGATCGACGACATCGTTCCCGGCAGTGCCGATCAGTGCATGTACGTGGTCGGCGTGATCGAGATCATCGCCGGTGTGCTGGTCGCGGTCGCGCCGCGCATCGGCGCGTGGGTGGTTGCGGCCTGGTTGGCCGGCATCATCGTCGACCTGCTGACCTTGTCCGGCTACTGCGACATCGCGCTGCGCGACTTCGGTCTGCTGGTCGGCGCCATCGCGCTGGGCCTGCTGGCCGCCAGCGGCGATCGCAAGCGTGCTCACACCGCGCGCACGTAGCGCTTGGCGATGACCCGCTGGCCCAGCTTGGTGAACGGGCCGCTGGCCTTGGCCCACCACGCCACCGGCCGGGAGAACGACGACACTTCGGCGAATACCGCGGCGGTCACCGGGTCGTGGCGGACCACGAACCGCTCCTCGCCGGACTCGGGGTGGCCGGGCAGCGTGCCGTAGGCGAAGCCACGGACCTCCGGCTCGTCGACCACATAGACGACCCGGCACGGCGCCCAGAGGAAGCCGAGACCGACCATCACCACCGCGCCGACCGTCACCACATCGCTGCTGGCCTTCACCCGCAAACCCGCGCCGCGCTGCATGCCCCAGTGCATGACCGCGTCGGCGGCCTCCTCGAAACGCTTTTGGCCAGCGCCGATTTGGGTGGCAAACCCGAGGTGGTGATAACCCGGTGGCGGCGGACCGGCGGTGGCGCCCACTTCTGGATAGGTCAGCGGCAGATCGCTCAGTGTGTGCAAGTCCACGCGGTTCAGCTTGCCACGCGCGGCGGCCCCGATGCAGGCGCGGCGTACGGTCGAAAAGGTGACAGCACAAACCGCAAAAGCTCAAGCATCCGGCACGTTCACTCTCGGCGACTTGACCGTCAACCGGTTGGGTTTCGGCGCCATGCGTCTGACCGGCAAGGGCGTGTGGGGCCCGCCCGCCGACCGCGCCGAAGCCGTGCGGGTGCTGCGTAGGGCGGTCGAGCTCGGCGTCAACTTCATCGACACCGCCGACTCGTACGGCCCCTACGTCTCCGAAGAAATCATCCGCGAGGCGCTGCATCCCTACGACGGCCTGGTGATCGCGACCAAGGCTGGCCTGCTGCGCACCGGCCCGGACGTGTGGATCCCGTTGGGAAACCCGAGCTATCTGCGCCAGGAATGCGAGATGAGTCTGCGCCGGCTCCGAGTCGACACAATCGACCTGTTCCAACTGCACCGCGTCGACCGCAACTTCAGCCTGGCCGACCAGGTCGGCGAGCTCGTCAAGCTGAGGGATGAGGGCAAGATCCGCCACATCGGCCTGTCCGAGGTCGGCGTCGACCAATTGACGGAGGCCCAGCAGATCACGCCGATCGTGTCGGTGCAGAACATGTACAACCTGACCGCGCGCGCCGCCGAGCCGCTAGTGGACGCGTGCGCCAAGCAGGACATCGGGTTCATCCCGTGGTTCCCGCTGGCCGCCGGACCGCTGGCCGCCCCCGACGGCCCGCTGCAGCGGATGGCGGGCGAGCACGATGCCACGCCCTCCCAAATGGCGCTGGCCTGGCTGCTCAAACGCTCGCCGGTGATGTTGCCGATCCCGGGGACCTCCAACGTGGCGCACCTGGAAGAGAACGTCGCCGCCGCCGAGATCACGCTGTCCGACGACGAATTCGAGCTGCTGGGCGCCATCGGCGAACAGAACGCCTCGTAGTACCCAATACGGTGTCCTGGTGGCACCCGAAAACACGCGACACCCCGGCGGCGGATTCAACCCGCCCGAGCCGACCACCAAGGGCGGTCCCGACTACGGCAGGTTCATCGAGGCGGTGCGGGTGCTGCAGGACCACGCCCGCGCCGTCGACGCGCCCGACGAGGTGATCAGCGAGGCGGCCGATCTGCTCGGAAAGGTATCCGACCTGTTGGCGCCGTTCGACACCGACGAATGGCGCTCCCCGTCGGGCCGCCGGATGGATCTGCCGATGCGCGGCAACATCTCGTCGATACCGATGAAGATGACCAAGACCGACGACGGCAGGATCCGCGGCTGGGCCCGTTTCCGCCGGTTCCATCTGGGACGCAACAGCGCCGTCCACGGCGGCATGGTGGCCCAGCTCTTCGATTCGGTGCTGGGGCTGACGTCGGCGGTGCTCACCGGCGGCCCGTACCAGCGCACCGCCTACCTGCATCTGGACTACCGGCACATCGTGCCGATCGAGAAAGAGCTACAGATAGAGGCTGGAATCAGCCGGGTCGAGGGCCGCAAGATCTTCGTGTCCGGCCGTCTCAGCGACGGCGACACCCTGCTGACCGAAGGCGAAGCGCTGTTCGTGATGCTCAAGCCGGGCCAGCCGTAGCTGGTTCAGCGGTTCCGTCCGCGCGACCGGGGCGTGCCGATCGGCAGCATGCCCTCCTCGTGGTCGAGTTCGCGTTGGAGCACGCGAAGACTCTTGTCGGGCAGCATGCCGGCGTCACGCCAGCGCACCAGCTCGTCGCGTTCGGCGTCGATGGCCGCCCGGCGTATCGCCGCGGCGGCCTCATAACCGGTGAGCGGCACCTCGCCCAGATCCGACGACTCCAGCAGATCGAGTTGACGCTGATACCGCTCCAGCCGGGCGGACAGCTGCTCGCGCACACTGACGAGTGCCCGGGCATCGAGATCGTCATCTTGTTGGTCCAGTTCGTCGAGCCGGTCGAGGGCAGCCTGGATGGCTGCGGTGCGCGCTCGATGGCGCAGCCGCAGCTCGTCGACGGCGTCGGGCTGCAGCCCCAACGCCCGCACCACCCGACCGAATGTGCTGCCCTGGCCGATCAGCGTCACGAGCACCACGACAAACGTGCAGAACAGCAACAGGTTTCGGTCGGGAAACGCGGCACCGCTATGCGTCATGAATGGCACCGCGAAAATTGCGGCGAGGCTCACCACACCGCGGGTGCCGGCCCAGCTCAGCACGAAAATCTCACGGCCAGTCAGCTTTTCGGCCCTGGAGTCGGCGTTTCCCAGCCGGGTGTGCAGCGGGCGCGGAAGCGTCTGGGTGAGCACCAACCACAGCGGCCGCATCAACAGCACCACCGCGACGGTCACACTGACCGACACGATGATCGTTGAGGTCGAGTAGCCGCGCAGGCCGTCGAGAATGGTCGGCAACTGCTGACCGATCAGCAAGAAGACGAGACCTTCGAGCAGAAAGTTGACCAATCGCCAGACGGCTCGAGTCTGCAACCGGGTTGCGCCCGTTTCGGATCGGGGCGAGTCGTGTCCGACGATCAGCCCGCACACCACGACGGCCAGCACACCGGAAGCGTGGACCTTCTCGGCGGCCAGATAGGTCACAAACGGGGTGACGAGCGAAATCGCGTTGGCGGTCAGCACGTCGTGGGTCCATGCTCGGAGCCCCCGCCGGCAGTAGGCCATCGCCAGGCCCACCAGCAGACCGCCCGCTGCGGCGAGGACGAACCGCCCGACTGCGGACGACAGCGAGAACCCGGCGCCGCTGGCCACCGAAATGGCCACCGAAAACGTGGTGAGCGCGGTCGCGTCGTTGAGCAGCCCTTCGCCCTCGATCAGGGTGACGACGCCCAGCGGCAGACCGACCTTGCGCGCGACGGCGAGCGCGGCGACCGGATCTGTCGGCGCCACCGCTGCGCCCAGCGCCATCCCCGCCGCGAGTGTGGCGCCAGCGACCACCAGGCTGAATGCGACACCGACCGACGCCGCGGTCAGTAGAACCAGAACCACCGACAGGCTGATGATCGTGCGCAGGTTGCGGCGTATCCCGACGAGCGACGACTCCAGCGCCGCGTGGTACAGCAATGGCGGCAAGATGCCGGTCATCACGACGTCGGGGTCAAGGCCGATGTTCGGACCGGGCAGCAGCGCGTAGCCGATCCCGGCGAGGGTGAGAAGCGCCGCGCTGGGCAGGTCGGTGCGCTCGCTGACCCAGTTCACCACCACGATGACGGCGACGGCGACGAGCAGCAGTCCCAAACCCGTCTGCACCAACACGGCCTCATTCTGCCGTTTCGGGTGACCCGTCGGCGGCGCTGCTCGGCCGCGGGACGCCCCGATAGCATGGTCGTCGACCCACCGAACCTTTGGAGACCGCCGCAATGACCGCAGCCCTGATCCGGGTACCAGCCGGAACGAGCGCTGCTGCGGCGGTACGCGAGGCGGGGCTGCCGGGCCGCGGCGCGCCCGACGCGGTTGTGGTGGTGCGCGACGCTGAAGGCAAACTGCGCGACTTGAGCTGGGTACCGGAGGCCGACGCCGAGGTTGTCCCGGTGGCGGCCAACACCGAAGACGGTCGCAGCGTGATCCGGCATTCGTGCGCCCACGTCCTGGCCCAGGCCGTGCAGGAATTGTTCCCGGACGCCAAGCTCGGCATCGGCCCGCCGATCACCGACGGCTTCTACTACGACTTCGACGTGCCGGCGCCGTTCACGCCAGAGGATCTGGAGGCGCTGGAAAAGCGGATGCGCCAGATCGTCAAGGAGGGCCAGCTGTTCTCCCGGCGGGTCTACGAATCCAAGGAGCAGGCCCGCGAGGAGCTGGCCGACGAGCCGTACAAGCTGGAACTGGTCGACGACAAGTCCGGCGACCCTGCGGTGATGGAGGTCGGCGGCGACGAGCTGACCGCCTACGACAACCTCAATCCCCGTACCCGAGAGCGTGTTTGGTACGACCTGTGCCGCGGCCCGCACATTCCCACCACCCGCCACATCCCGGCGTTCAAGCTGACCCGAAGCTCGGCGGCGTACTGGCGCGGCGACCAGAACAACGCCAGCCTGCAACGCATCTACGGCACGGCCTGGGAGTCGCAGGAGGCCCTTGAGCATCACCTGACGATGCTCGAGGAGGCGGCGCGTCGCGACCACCGCAAGCTCGGTACCGAGCTGGACCTCTTCAGCTTCCCCGACGAAATCGGTTCGGGCCTGGCGGTTTTCCACCCGAAGGGCGGCATTGTGCGCCGCGAGCTGGAGGAGTATTCGCGGCGCAAGCACATCGAGGCCGGCTACGAGTTCGTCAACACCCCGCACATCACCAAGGCCGACTTGTTCCACACCTCCGGGCACTTGGACTGGTACGCCGACGGGATGTACCCGCCGATGCACCTCGACGCCGAATACGACGACGACGGCACCATGCGCAAGCCGGGCCAGGACTACTACCTCAAGCCGATGAACTGCCCGATGCACACGCTGATCTTCCGGTCCCGGGGCCGGTCGTATCGCGAACTTCCGTTGCGGCTCTTCGAGTTCGGCACCGTCTACCGCTACGAGAAGTCGGGTGTGGTGCACGGCCTGACCCGGGCGCGCGGCTTCACGATGGACGACGCGCACATCTTCTGCACCCGTGACCAGCTGCGCGCGGAGCTGGCGTCGCTGCTGCGGTTCGTGCTCGACCTGCTGGGCGACTACGGGCTGGAGGACTTCTATCTGGAGCTGTCCACCAAGGACCCGGAGAAGTTCGTCGGCTCCGACGAGCTCTGGGAGGAAGCCACCAACGTCCTGGCCGAGGTGGCGGCGGACTCCGGCCTGGAACTGGTGCCCGATCCGGGCGGTGCGGCGTTCTACGGGCCGAAAATCTCCGTGCAGGCCCGCGACGCGCTGGGCCGCAGCTGGCAGATGTCGACCATCCAGGTGGACTTCAACTTCCCGGAACGTTTCGAGTTGGAGTACACCGCCGCCGACGGCATTCGGCGGCGGCCGGTGATGATCCACCGGGCGTTGTTCGGGTCGATCGAGCGGTTCTTCGGCATCCTCACCGAGCACTACGCCGGCGCGTTCCCCGCGTGGCTGGCGCCGGTGCAGGCGGTCGGCATCCCCGTCGCCGACGACCACGTGCCTTACCTGGAAGATGTTGCAGCGCAACTGCGCTCACATGGTGTGCGGGTCGAGGTGGACGCCAGCGACGACCGGATGGCCAAAAAGATCGTCAACCACACCAACCACAAGGTGCCCTTCATGCTGCTGGCCGGCGACCGCGACGTCGCCGCCGGCGCGGTGAGCTTTCGGTTTGCTGACCGCACCCAGATCAACGGCGTGCCGCGCGACGACGCCGTCGCCGCCATTGTGCAATGGCTCGCCGACCGCGAAAACGCCGCGCCCACTGCCGAACTGGTGAAAGTGAGCGGTCGTGGCTGACGAAGACGCAATCGTCGACCGCGGCGTGGGTGAGGCCGACCATCTGCAGCGGTTGTGGACGCCGTACCGGATGAGTTACCTGGCCGAGGGTCCACTCAAGCGGGACAACAGCGACGCCGCGCAGCCGTTCACCGACATCCCGCAACTGTCCGACGAGGAAGGTCTGGTGGTCGCCCGCGGCGAACTGGTGTACGCCGTGCTCAACCTCTACCCGTACAACCCCGGCCACCTGATGGTGGTGCCCTATCGGCGGGTATCCGAACTGGAGGATCTCACCGACAAGGAAAGTGCGGAGCTGATGGCGTTCACCCAGAAGGCGATCCGCGTCATCAAGGCCGTGTCACGCCCGCACGGTTTCAACGTCGGCCTGAACCTGGGCACGTCGGCCGGCGGCTCGCTGGCCGAACACCTGCACGTGCACGTGGTGCCTCGGTGGGGCGGCGACGCCAACTTCATCACGATCATCGGCGACTCCAAGGTCATCCCGCAGTTGCTGCGCGACACCCGGCAACTGCTGGCCACCGAGTGGGCGAAACAGCCGTGAGCAAACTGTTGTCCCGGGAAGGGGTGGCACGAGTCACCACACCGGTGGCGAGGGCCTTGCTGCGGCTCGGTCTGACCGCGGATGCCGTCACGATCATCGCCACCGCGGCGTCGGTGCTGGCCTCGCTGACGCTGTTTCCGATCGGTCAGCTGTTCGCCGCTGCGTTGGTGATCTGGTTCTTCGTGATGTTCGACATGGTCGACGGGGCGATGGCCCGCGAGAGCGGCGGCGGCAGCCGGTTCGGCGCCGTGCTCGACGCCACCTGCGACCGGATCAGCGACGGCGCGGTGTTCTGCGGGTTGCTGTGGTGGGCGGCGTTCGGCCTGCGCAGCCCGTCGCTGGTGGTGGCGACGTTGATCTGTCTGGTCACTTCGCAGGTGATCTCCTACATCAAGGCCCGCGCCGAGGCCAGCGGGCTGCGCGGCGACGGCGGATTCATCGAACGCCCGGAGCGCTTGATCATCGTGCTGGTGGGCGCCGGACTGTCGGACCTGCCGGTGTTTCCGCTGCCCTGGGCGCTGCACGTGGCGATGTGGGTGCTGGCGGTGGCCAGCATGATCACCTGTGCACAGCGGTTGCACACCGTGCGGCACTCGCCCGGGGCGGCGGAGCCGTTGCACGGGCCGGGGAAGAGCGAGCCGTGATCTCCGTCCCGGCGGGTCGCAAAGTGCCTGGGGTCAGTCGCTTCTCGCTGGGTGGTCGGATGAGCGACTGGGGATATGCAGCCGGCTGGATGATGGTGCGGGCCTTGCCGGAATTCGCCGCGCGCAACATGTTCGACGCCGGCGCGGGGTATGCGGCGCTGGGCGGCGGGCCGGTCCAGCTGCGCAAGAACCTGGCCCGCGTCATCGGCGTGGCGCCCGCCGAGGTTCCCGACTCGTTGATGCGGGCCTCGCTGGCCTCCTACGCGCGCTACTGGCGCGAAGCGTTCAGGCTGCCGACGATGAACCACGCCGAACTGGCCCAGCAGTTGCACGAATCGATTCTGGGCCAAGAAAATCTGAACGCGGCGCTTGCTGCCGGCCGCGGTGCGGTCGTGGCGTTGCCGCACAGCGGCAACTGGGACATGGCCGGCGTGTGGCTGGCGCAGACCCACGGCGCGTTCACCACCGTCGCCGAGCGGCTCAAACCCGAGTCGCTGTACAAGCGGTTCATCAACTACCGCGAAAGCCTGGGCTTCGAGGTGCTTCCGCTGTCCGGCGGCGAACGGCCGCCATTCGAAGTGCTCTGCGAACGGCTGCGTGACAACAAGATCGTGTGCCTGATGGCCGAGCGCGACCTCACCCGCACCGGCGTGCAGGTCGACTTCTTCGGCGAACCCACCCGGCTGCCGGCCGGACCGGCCAAGCTGGCAATCGAAACCGGGGCGGCACTGTTGCCGACGCATTGCTGGTACAGCGACGACGGCTGGCCCGCCCACATTTATCCCCCGCTGGACTGCACCAGCGGCGACGTCGTCGCCATCACCCAGGCACTGGCCAAGAAGTTCGCCGTCAACATCGCCGCGCACCCCGCCGACTGGCATATGCTGCAGCCGCAATGGCTGGCGGATCTGTCCACCGAGCGACGGGCCAAATTGGGGGACGGTTGATGCGCATCGGCATGGTGTGCCCGTACTCGTTCGACGTGCCCGGCGGGGTGCAGTCACACGTACTGCAGCTCGCTGAGGTGATGCGTTCCCGCGGGCACTGCGTCAGCGTGCTGGCACCCTCGTCACCGCACGTGAAGCTGCCCGACTACGTCGTCTCCGCCGGCAAGGCCGTGCCGATCCCGTACAACGGCTCGGTGGCCCGGCTGCAGTTCGCCCCGGCAGTGCACGGCCGGGTGCGGCGCTGGCTGGCCGAGGGTGATTTCGACGTGTTGCACCTGCACGAACCCAACGCGCCCAGCCTGTCGATGTGGGCGCTGCGGGTGGCCGAGGGGCCCATCGTGGCGACCTTTCACACCTCGACCACCAAATCGCTGACGCTCTCGGTGTTCCAGGGCGTGTTGCGGCCCTGGCACGAGAAGATCGTCGGCCGCATCGCGGTGTCCGACCTGGCCCGGCGCTGGCAGATGGAGGCGCTGGGCTCCGACGCGGTCGAGATCCCCAACGGTGTCGACGTGGCGTCGTTCGCTTCGGCGCCGCTGCTGGACGGATATCCGCGACCGGGCAAGACGGTCTTGTTCTTGGGCCGCTACGACGAGCCGCGCAAGGGCATGGCGGTGTTGATGGACGCGCTGCCGCACGTGGTGCAGCGTTTTCCCGATGTGCAGCTGCTGGTTGTCGGCCGTGGCGATGACGACGAATTACGAAGCAGCGCAGGCCGTTTGGCGGAGCATCTGCGTTTTCTGGGCCAAGTGGACGACGCCGGCAAGGCGTCGGCGCTGCGCAGCGCCGACGCCTACTGCGCGCCCAACATCGGCGGTGAGAGCTTCGGCATCGTGCTGGTGGAGGCGATGGCCGCCGGCACAGCGGTGGTGGCCAGCGATCTGCACGCATTCCGGCGGGTGCTGCGCGACGGCCAGGCGGGGCGCCTGGTGCCGGTCGGGGACGGCGCCGCCCTGGGTGCGGCGCTGGTCGCGGTGCTGGAGAGCGATGTGCTGCGGGAACGGTATGTGGCGGCCGGCGCCGAGGCGGTGCGCCGCTATGACTGGTCGGTGGTGGCCAACCAGATCATGCGGGTCTACGAGACGGTCGCCGGCTCCGGCACCAAGGTGCAGGTGGCCAGCTGATGATCTGGCCGGTGGTGGCGATCGCGGTGCTGGTCGTGCTGCTGGTGATGTTCGGCAGCTGGGTGTATCACACCGCCAACCGGCTGGACCGGCTGCACGTGCGCTACGACCTGTCCTGGCAGGCGCTGGACGGGGCGCTGGCCCGTCGCGCCGTGGTGGCCCGCGCGGTGGCGGTGGACGCCTTCCACGGTGCGTCGGAGGGCAAGCGGCTGGCGGCGCTGGCCGATGCGGCCGAGCGCGCGCCGCGGCACACCCGTGAGGCGTGTGAGAACGAGTTGTCCGCGGCGCTGGCGATGGTCGACCCGGCGTCGCTGCCGTCGGCGCTGGTCGCCGAGTTGGCCGATGCCGAAGCCCGGGTGCTGCTGGCCCGTCGCTTCCACAACGACGCGGTCCGCGACACGCTGGCGCTGCGCGAGCGGCCGCTGGTACGTCTGCTGCGGCTGGGCGGAACCGCTTCGCTGCCAAGCTATTTCGAGATCGCCGAGCGCTCGCAGGCGGTCGGGCATGTCTCGAACAAGCGGACGTCGGCGCGGGTGGTCCTGCTCGACGAGGACGGCGCGGTGCTGCTGTTGTGCGGGTCCGACCCGGCGCTGCCGCCGGGTGCCGCGCCGCGCTGGTGGTTCACCGTCGGCGGCCAGACCCGCGACGGCGAGGACCTGGCCGCAACGGCCGCGCGCGAGCTGGCCGAGGAGACCGGTCTGCGGGTCGACCCCGGCGACATGATCGGGCCGATCTGGCGGCGTGATGCGGTGTTCGACTTCAACGGCTCGGTGCTCGACAGCGAGGAGTTCTTCTTCGTCTACCGCACCAGCAGGTTCGAGCCATCCATCGCCGGGCGGACCGAGCTGGAACGTCGCTACATCCACTGCCACCGCTGGTGTGACGCCGCCGACATCGCCGAGTTGGTGGCCGCCGGCGAGACCGTATACCCGCTGCAGCTCTCCGAACTGCTGGCCGACGCGAATGCGCTGGCAACGACCCGCGCGCCGCGGCAGCTGCAGTCCATCCGCTAGGTGTGGCGAGCAGACGCAGAATCGCACGCTCGGGCGCCGGATTGTGCGATTCTGCGTCTGCTCGCCGCGGCTTTAAACTGGCGTAGTACCAGGTGAAGGAGATCAACAGTGGATAGCGCCGCTTTGTCGAACGGCCGCGGGCAAACCGGAACCGCGCGGGTCAAGCGCGGCATGGCCGAGATGCTCAAGGGCGGCGTCGTCATGGACGTGGTCACCCCCGAGCAGGCCCGCATCGCCGAGGGCGCCGGCGCCGTCGCGGTGATGGCCCTGGAACGGGTGCCCGCCGACATCCGGGCCCAGGGCGGGGTGTCCCGGATGAGCGACCCGGACATCATCGAGAGCATCATCTCCGCGGTCACCATCCCTGTGATGGCCAAGGCGCGCATCGGGCACTTCGTCGAGGCGCAGATCCTGCAGGCCCTGGGCGTGGACTACGTCGACGAGTCCGAGGTGCTGACCCCGGCCGACTACACCCATCACATCGACAAGTGGAAGTTCACCGTGCCGTTCGTCTGCGGCGCCACCAACCTGGGCGAGGCGCTGCGGCGCATCGGCGAGGGCGCGGCGATGATCCGCTCCAAGGGCGAGGCGGGCACCGGCGACGTCTCCAACGCCACCACCCACATGCGGGCGATCACCGCTGAGATTCGCCGGCTGACCTCGCTGTCCGACGACGAATTGTACGTTGCGGCAAAGGAATTGCAGGCCCCCTACGAGCTCGTGGTCGAGGTGGCCCGGGCCGGCAAGCTGCCGGTCACGCTGTTCACCGCCGGCGGGATCGCGACGCCCGCCGACGCCGCGATGATGATGCAGCTCGGCGCCGAGGGCGTCTTCGTCGGCTCGGGCATCTTCAAGTCCGGCGACCCGGCGCAGCGGGCCGCCGCGATCGTCAAGGCCACCACCTTCTACGACGACCCCGACGTGCTGGCCCGGGTGTCGCGCGGGCTCGGCGAGCCGATGGTCGGCATCAACGTCGAGGAGATTGCCGCGCCGCACCGGCTGGCCGAACGCGGCTGGTAAGAACGATCCGTGGCGATCGAGCAGATCCTCGACCTCGAGCAGCTCGAGGTCAACATCTACCGGGGCAGCGTGTTCAGCCCCGAATCGGGCAACTGGCAGCGCACCTTCGGCGGCCACGTCGCCGGCCAGACCCTGGTGTCGGCGGTGCGCACGGTCGATCCGCGGTTTCTGGTGCACTCGTTGCACGGCTACTTCCTGCGGCCCGGCGATGCCAAGGCGCCCACCATCTTCATCGTCGAACGCATCCGCGACGGCGGCTCGTTCTGCACCAGGCGGGTCAACGCGATCCAGCACGGCGAGACCATTTTCGCCATGTCGGCGTCGTTTCAGACCGACCAGAGCGGCATCGAGCACCAGGACGCGATGCCGTCGGCGCCGCCGCCGGACGACCTGCCGGGGCTGCAGTCGATGAAGGTGTTCGACGACGCGGGATTCCGCCAATTCGAAGAGTGGGACGTGCGGATCGTGCCGCGGGAGAAGTTGGTCCTCCTGCCCGGGCTGGCGTCGCAGCAGCAGGTGTGGTTCCGGCATCGCGACCCGCTGCCCGACGACCATGTGCTGCACATCTGCGCGCTGGCCTACATGAGCGACCTGACCCTGCTCGGCTCGGCGCAGGTGATCCACCTCGAGGAGCGGCAACACCTGCAGGTTGCTTCGCTGGACCACGCGATGTGGTTCATGCGGCCATTCCGGGCCGACGAGTGGCTGCTCTACGACCAGTCGTCGCCGTCGGCGTGCGGCGGGCGGTCGCTGACCCAGGGCAAGATCTTCAACCAGTACGGCGAGATGGTCGCGGCGGTGATGCAGGAGGGTCTGACCCGCTACAAGCGCGACTTCAGGCCGACGTGAGCGCTCCCCGCGTCGGCGTCTTGGCGCTGCAGGGCGACACTCGCGAACACATTGCGGCGCTGCACGAGGCCGGGGCTTCTGCGGTGCCGGTGCGCCGCCGCGACGAGCTCGACGCCGTCGACGCGCTGGTGATCCCGGGCGGGGAGTCCACCACGATGAGCCACCTGCTGCGCGACCTCGACCTGCTCGAGCCGCTTCGCAAGCGGCTGGCCGACGGGCTTCCGGCCTACGGGGCGTGTGCCGGGATGATCCTGCTGGCCAGCGAAATCCTCGACGCCGGGTCTGCGGGCCGGGAGGCGCTGCCCTTGGGTGGCATCGATATGACGGTGCGGCGCAACGCTTTTGGGCGGCAAGTCGACTCGTTCGAAGGCGATCTGGAGTTCTTCGGCCTGGACGACCCGGTGCACGCGGTGTTCATCCGGGCGCCCTGGGTGGAGCGGTGTGGGCCGGATGTGCAGGTGCTGGCCCGCGCCGCTGGCCACGTGGTCGCGGTGCGCCAGGGTCCGGTGCTCGCAACGGCGTTTCACCCGGAGATGACCGGCGATCGCCGCATCCACCGGCTGTTCGTCGACATCGTCATCGGCGCGGCGTAGTCCCACGTCGCAGGGCCCGCCAAGGCATGATGTGGTCATGGCCGACATCGTGCGGGGCCGATTCGGGCGCGTCGCAAAGCTGGCGAGCCTTCCGGCAGGCGCGGCCGGGCGCGCTGCACTGGGCGTCGGCAAGCGGATGACCGGCAAGTCGAAGGACGAGGTCAACGCCGAACTCCTGGAGAAAGCCGCCGACGAGCTGTTCTGTGTCCTGGGCGAGCTCAAGGGCGGCGCGATGAAGGTCGGTCAGGCGCTGTCGGTGATGGAGGCCGCGATACCTCCGCAATTCGCCGACCCGTTTCGCGAGGCCCTGGTCAAGCTGCAAAGCGAGGCCCCGCCGTTGCCGGCGGCCAAGGTGCACCGGGTGCTCGACGCCCAGCTCGGCACCAAATGGCGCGACCGCTTCGAGTCCTTCGACGACACCCCGGTCGCCTCGGCGAGCATCGGGCAGGTCCACAAGGGCGTCTGGAAAGACGGTCGCGAGGTGGCCGTCAAGGTCCAATACCCCGGCGCCGACGAGGCGCTGCGCGCGGACCTCAAGCTGATAAAACGGTTCTCCTGGGTGGTCAAGCAGATCGCGCCGCGGGCGGACGTGGACCGCATCGTCGCAGAGGTCAGCGAGCGCATCGAAGCGGAGCTGGATTACCGGCTGGAAGCCAACTATCAGCGTGCCTTCGCGAAAGCCTTTGCGGGCGACGAGAAGTTCTTTGTGCCGCCAGTGGTCGCCAGCGCGCCGAAGGTCATCATCTCGGAGTGGATGGAGGGCCGGCGCCTTTCCGCGATCATCGCCGAGGGCACCCGGGATGACCGAGACGCCGTGTGCGCCTTGCTTTTCGAATTCATCCTGAGCTCACCCGCACGTGTCGAGCTGGTGCATGCCGACCCGCATCCCGGCAATTTCATGGTGCTGGCGGACGGCCGGCTCGGGGTCATCGATTTCGGCGCCGTCGCCGAGCATCCCGGCGGCCTGCCCGCCGAATTCGGTGAGCTGCTGTGCTGGGCGCGCGACGAACAGTGGGATGAAGTGATCCGGCTGCTCAAGAAGCTCGGGTTCATGCCCGCCGAGTACGACCTGACCGCCGAGCAAGTGGTGGCCTACATCGATCCGCTCTGGGCCTACATCGACCCGCTGCGGGCCGGTGAGTTCCATTTCACCCGCCAATGGTTCCAAAAGACCGCATTGGTGACGACCGACCCCATGCGGGAGGGGTTCGCCGACCGGTTCAAGTTGGCCCGCCAGTTGACCATCCCACCCGGATGGATCATGTTGCTGCGCACGCTCGGCGGCTTGCTGGGGGTCGCCGTGCAGCTCGACGCACACGTGGCCTACGCCACGCTGGCCGAGCGATGGCTACCGGGATTCTTCGAGCCCGGTGAGCGCCCCACGTAGACTCGTCTGGCGACTTTGCCCAGCGACGACAAGAGGTAGTAATCGATGAGCGGCCACTCCAAATGGGCCACCACCAAGCACAAGAAGGCCGTCATCGACGCGCGCCGCGGCAAGATGTTCGCCCGGCTGATCAAGAACATCGAGGTCGCGGCCCGTGTCGGTGGCGGTGACCCGGCAGGCAACCCGACGCTCTACGACGCCATCCAAAAGGCCAAGAAGAGTTCGGTGCCCAACGAGAACATCGAGCGGGCCCGCAAGCGCGGCGCCGGCGAGGAGGCCGGCGGCGCCGACTGGCAAACCATCACCTACGAGGGCTACGGGCCCAACGGGGTGGCGGTGCTGATCGAATGCCTGACCGACAACCGCAACCGGGCCGCCAGCGAGGTGCGGGTCGCGATGACCCGCAACGGTGGCAACATGGCCGACCCGGGCTCGGTGTCGTACCTGTTCACCCGCAAGGGCGTGGTGACGCTGGACAAGGACGGGCTGACCGAGGACGACGTGCTGGCGGCGGTGCTCGACGCCGGCGCCGAGGACGTCAACGACTTGGGCGACAGCTTCGAGATCATCACAGAGCCGGGCGATCTGGTGGCGGTGCGCACCGCATTGCAGGACGCCGGCATCGACTACGACTCCGCCGAGGCGGGATTCCAGCCGTCGGTCACCGTTCCGCTCGACGCCGAGGGCGCGCGCAAGGTCATGAAGCTGGTCGACGCGCTCGAAGAGAGCGACGACGTGCAGGACGTGTACACCAACGCCGACATCCCCGACGAAATCCTGGCCCAGATCGAGGAGTGACTCTCGTGTCGAGCGCAAGCGCGGCGCAGGCGCCGGGCGCAGCGGGTCGACACCGTAGGACCTAGTCGTAGCCGTGGCGCATGTCCTCGACGACGCGCGGATGCTCCAGCGTCGACGGATCGAGCTCGAGCGGACGAATGTCGTCGGAAAACACCGTCGCGGCGTCGAGCACCGACTGGTTGAGGAAGCGCAGCGGCGGCGCCTCACGTGGCACGGAGGGCCGCGGCGCTGTGTCACCGCGCGTTGCCAACGCGAACCCCCAATCACCGAACGTGGGCACATGCACGTGGTAGGGCGTCACCGCATAGCCGGCGGCCTGGATCGTCGAGACCGTGCGCCAGAACGCCTTTGGCGTCGAGTACGGGCTGCCCGCCTGTACAACCATCAGCCCGCCGGGAGCGAGCGCGCGGGCGGCAAGCGTATAGAACTCGGTCGAATACAGCCGGCCCAGCACCGGCGTATCGGGATCGGGCAGGTCGACGATGACGGCGTCGAACTTCCCGAGGTTGGGGCCGCGCAGCCAGGTCATCGCGTCGCCGGTGACGATCTCGACGCGGGGATTGTCCAGTGAACCGCCATTGGCGGAACGCATTGTGGTGCGGGCTAATTCGACGACGGCCGGATCCAGCTCGACTTGCACGATCTTGTCGACGCGAGGCTGCCGCAGCAGTTCCCGGGCGGCCAGGCCGTCGCCGCCACCGAGCACCAGCACCGAACGCGCGCCCTGGCCCAGCGCGGGGTAGACCAGGCTTTCCGTGTAGCGGTACTCGTCGAGGGTGCAGAACTGCAGGCCGCCGTCGAGGTAGAGCCGCATGTCCTTGCCGCGCCGGGTGATCACGATCTCCTGGTAGGCCGAATGCCGGTAGGCGATGATCGGGTCGGCGTAGAGCCGCTGGCGGCTGGTCGTCTCGATGTCGGCAGCACGCGCCAGCAGTGTGGCCAGCAGGACCAGTGCCGCGGCCAGCGCGCACAGCGCCGTCCCCAGTTGGCGCACGGAAACCACTTGGCGCAAAAGGAAAACCGCGACGACGGCCGCGGCTGCCAGGTTGATGATGCCGGTGGCCGCCGCGCCGCGGATCATGCCCAGGTGCGGCAGCAGGATGAACGGCCACACCAGCCCACCGATCAACGCACCGAGGTAGTCGGCGGCGGTCAGGTTGGCCAGCACGCGTCCGGCGTCGGTCGCACCTGTGGTGCGGCCCCGCTGAAGCAGCGTCATCAGCAGCGGGACCTCGGCGCCCACCAGTGCACCGATCAGCGCGGTGCCCAACGCCAGCACCCACAACGATCCGCCGATGAACGAGAACGCGACGTACAACGCCGTCGCCGACAAGCCGCCGACGATGCCCAGCAGCGCCTCGACGGCGATGAACGTGATCTCGGCCCGCTCCAGCAGCGGCTTGACCAGCAGAGCGCCCGCGCCCAGCGCAGCGATGTAGCCCGCGACTATCAGCGACGTGGCGATGATTCCGCCGCCGTCCAGACTTGCCGAAAGAGTAAGCAGCGCAAGCTCATAGATGATGCCGCAGGCTGCGCATGCCGCGACGGCGGCTAGCAGCAGAGCACGCCAGCAAGTCATGACAGTGCGGCGGCGGTCACTCCTCCCACCGCCAACATCATTACCGCCGTCGCGAACGCTGCCGGATGCAGCTGCGCTTCTTCGACGTGCTCGTGGAACTTACCGGGCACCACGAAATGCAGCGTCAGTAGCGCTATTCCTTGCAGCGCGACGCCCAGCAGCCCGTACACCGCGACACCGACCAGGCCCTGGCCCAGTTGGCTGTAGCTGTTGGCTATCGCGCTGATGATCACGGTGGCCAGCGCGATGTACAAGGCGCAGGCCAAAATGACGGCGTTGGGGCGGCGATCGACGAACACCAGTTGCCGCAGCTTCCCCGGGGTCAGCACGTCGACCATCACAAAGCCGACGACCAGGACGGCCATGCCGACCAGGAAATACAGGATTGTGGCGACCACGCCCCGAGCCAATGGATCGACGTTGATAGTTCCGAAATCGATTGCCAGGTACACGGCTATCCCCTTTGTGAATGGATCATTTGGTTCCGCCCGGCCCGCCGGAGCTCCCGCCCGAGCCGCTTCGTGGCGCGCCCGGATAAAAGCCTGGACCGAGGAAGATGAACGCGCCGTGGTTGTATCCGGCGGCCAAGTCTTCGACCCGGATGCTGCACGGGTGCCCGCTATCCGGGCCGACGGTCACGATCTCGTTGTCGTAGCGCAGGTATTGCGTGCCGGCGTTGGCGGCCTGCGCTGCCGGATGTTGGTATTCGCCAAGCGTGTTGGCGACCCGGGCGGGCGATCCTTCGCAGAGGTAGCGGGTGCCGTTCGCATCGCGGGAGTATTCGTGATAGTGACCAGCGATATACGTGCGAATATCCTTGTGCAGCAAGGTTATTCCGAAGATCAGACTGATCACAGAGGTGACGGCCAAGGCGAGGGCCATCACGAACAGGCGGTTGCGGCTCATGGTCGCCATTGGCTCGCCGTGGAGACGACGGTGCCGCCGGGGGCGGCGGGATACAGGTGCCATGTCTGCCAACGCCAGCCGGGGCCGTCGGGCTCACCGGTCAGCGCGGTGAGCGCGGCGTCGTCGCCGGGGAAAGTCCCGCCGAGCCAACCGGTTTCACGTTCACACCGTTCCCGCAATCGGTGCGCGAGCCGGCGGAAAGTCCCTTCGTCATATGTGGCGGTGCGGGATTCGAGACGGTAGCCGGGCGCTTCGGTGCGTTCTGGAAGCGGATCTGGCGCGGCGCAGGAGACCTGTTCGGAGAACCCGGCGTTTTCGACGGTGATGACGTGCGACGCGCCCAGCACGCCGAGCACCAGCGCGCCGCCGCCGGGGTGCAACAGCCGATAGGTGGCGAGGGGGAGCGGCGACGGCGCGCTGAGCGCCAGGCCCAGCCCGGCCCCGCTTACGTCGGCCGGTGCGACGGCCAGCTGATGAAGCGGCACTGGCGTAGTCCTACGCGCCGGCAGGCGGCGCGGGATAAATGGTCAGCTCGCCGGGCAGGACGGGCTTGCCGGTCGACACCTCCCACGGCATGTCCGCCGCCCAGCGCTCGAAGGACAGCAGCGCGGATTCGTCGGCGTTGGCGTAGTCGACGAAGTCCATGTCGCCGCCCGCGGGCAAACCCGTCGTGCCCTCGGTGGTGTATCCCGCGTGACCGCGCTCTTTTTCGCGGTACGTCACGCCGTCGACCACGTGCTCGCCGCCGGGCTGCAGCGCAAGATCCTTGCGGCTCACCCACATTGCCAACTCGAGCCGCCCGTCGTCTTCCTCGACGCTGAACCACAGCGGCTTTTCGCCGCCTTCCAGCAGGTGCTCCCACCACACGAATGGACCTTCGCGGTAGGTGACCGATCCGCGGACTACGTAGTCGACGCCGCCGTAGCTGACGATCGCGCCGGGGCCGAGTTGTCGAGGCCCGAATTCCTGGGTGTCACCGAACTTGAGCGGATCCTGGCGCGCGCCCCGTCGTTCCGGCTCTTTGGGACGCCGCAGCGCGACGATGAAGACGACGATTGCCGCGATGAACAGCAGACAGGCGAGCACCAGCAGCACTATTCCCACCGCGCACCTTTCAGTAGCCCCGACCGTGCGGATCAATGGTGCGGTTCAACGTAACAGCTATTGGCCGCCCGCGTGTCCTACCGGCCGCTGTCGGGCCCGCCCGCTAAGGTATCGAACAACCGTTCGGCATCGAGGGAGCTTGGCGTGCGCGTGATGGGCGTCGACCCGGGACTGACCCGCTGCGGGCTGTCCGTGATCGAAAGCGGCCGGGGCAGGCAGATCATCGCCCTGGACGTCGACGTCGTGCGCACCCCGGCAGACCAGCCGCTGCCGCAACGGCTGCTGACGATCAGCGAGCACGTCGAGCACTGGCTGGACACCCATCATCCCGACGTGATCGCGGTCGAGCGGGTGTTCTCCCAACAGAACGTGTCGACGGTGATGGGCACCGCACAGGCCGGCGGCGTGATCGCGCTGGCTGCCGCCAAGCGCGGCATCGACGTGCACTTCCACACCCCGTCAGAGGTCAAGGCCGCGGTGACCGGCAACGGCGGCGCGGACAAGGCGCAAGTCACCGCGATGGTCACCAGAATCCTTGGGCTGCAAGCCAAACCGACCCCGGCCGATGCCGCCGACGCGCTGGCGCTGGCCATCTGTCATTGCTGGCGCGCGCCGATGATCGCCCGGATGGCCGCCGCCGAGGCCAAGGCGGTGGAGCAGCGCAAGAAATTCAAGGCGAAAGTCAGGGCCGCCACATGATCGCCTCGGTGCGCGGCGAGGTGCTCGACGTGGCGCTGGACCACGTCGTCATCGAGGCCGCCGGCGTCGGCTACAAGCTGATGGCCACCCCGTCCACGCTGGCGACGTTGCGCCGCGGCAGCGACGCCCGGCTGATCACCGCGATGATCGTGCGCGAAGACTCGATGACGCTCTACGGCTTTCCCGACGCCGACACCCGCGACCTGTTCCTGACGTTGCTGGGAGTCTCCGGCGTGGGGCCCAAGATCGCGCTGGCCACCCTTGCGGTATATGACGCACCGGCGCTGCGGCAGGTTCTCGCCGACGGCGACGTCACCGCGCTGACCCGGGTGCCCGGTATCGGCAAGCGCGGCGCCGAGCGGATGGTGCTCGAGCTGCGCGACAAGATGGGTGCAATACCGACCGCAACGGTCAACGGTCATTCGGTTCGCAGTCCGGTGGTGGAAGCCCTTGTGGGACTTGGCTTTGCGGTCAAGCAGGCCGAGGAGGCCACCGACAAGGTGCTGGCCCGTGATGACGGCGCCACCACTGCGGGCGCGCTGAGGGCGGCCCTGTCGCTGCTGGGGAAGACGACATGAGCGAGCCCGACGACCGTGAGGTGACACCGGCGCTGACCGTCGGCGAGGGCGACGTCGACGCCAGCCTGCGGCCGCGTTCGCTGCGCGAATTCATCGGCCAGCCGCGGGTGCGCGAGCAGCTGCAACTGGTGATCGAGGGGGCCAAAAACCGCGGCGGCACACCGGATCACATCCTGTTGTCGGGCCCGCCGGGGCTGGGCAAGACGTCGCTGGCGATGATCATCGCCGCCGAGCTGGGGTCGTCGCTGCGGGTGACGTCCGGGCCGGCGCTGGAACGCGCCGGCGACTTGGCCGCGATGCTGTCCAACCTTGTCGAACACGACGTGCTGTTCATCGACGAGATCCACCGCATCGCCCGGCCCGCCGAGGAGATGCTGTATCTGGCGATGGAGGACTTCCGTGTCGACGTGGTCGTCGGGAAAGGCCCTGGGGCGACGTCCATTCCGCTGGAGGTGGCGCCGTTCACACTGGTGGGCGCGACCACTCGGTCCGGTGCGCTGACCGGCCCGCTGCGCGACCGGTTCGGCTTCACCGCGCACATGGACTTCTACGAGCCGGCCGAGCTGGAGCGGGTGCTGGCGCGCTCGGCCGGAATCTTGGGTATCGAGCTGGGCGGGGAGGCGGCCGCGGAGATCGCGCGCCGCTCGCGGGGCACGCCGCGGATCGCCAACCGGCTGCTGCGCCGGGTGCGCGACTTCGCCGAGGTCCGCGCCGACGGCGTGATCACCCGCGACGTCGCCAAGTCCGCGTTGGCGGTCTACGACGTCGACGAGCTCGGCCTGGACCGGCTTGACCGCGCGGTGCTCTCGGCGCTGACCCGCAGCTTCGGCGGCGGCCCGGTGGGGGTGTCGACGCTGGCGGTGGCGGTCGGGGAGGAGGCCGCCACCGTGGAGGAGGTGTGCGAGCCGTTTCTGGTGCGCGCCGGCATGATTGCGCGCACGCCGCGCGGCCGGGTGGCCACCGCGCAGGCCTGGACGCATCTGGGCATGGTGCCGCCGGTCGGGGTAATGGGCCAACCTGGGCTTTTCGACGAGCTGCGGTGATCGGAGCGCCGGTTTAGCGCCGCGAGCCGGCTGGGTACTCATCACGGACTCGACACCGCCGGTGTCGGTGCGTGTGAGGAGATTCTGAAATGAACGACTCGCGAATAGGTCGCGGCACCCTGCATATGCCACGCAGCCGCGGCGCGGTCAGCGGATTGCTCCTGATCATTCTCGGCGCGTGGGGCGCGTTGATTCCGTTTATCGGACCGTATTTTCACTGGGCATACACCCCGGACAAGGAATGGACCTGGACGGCGGCCAGGGGTTGGCTGGAGGTGTTCCCGGGGGTCGCGGCCGTAGTGGGCGGCCTGCTGCTGGTGGGTTCGGGCAACCGGGCCACCGCGATGTTCGGCGGCTGGCTGGCGGCGTTCGCCGGCGCCTGGTTCGTGGTCGGCCGCCCGTTCGCATCGCCGCTGCGGCTCGGCGACGTGGGTCAGCCGGTGGCGGCCACGGACACCAAACGTGCCCTGCTCGAAATCAGCTATTTCTCCGGGCTGGGCGCGCTGATCGTGTTCCTGGCCGGTGCAGTTTTGGCGCGCCTGGCGGTCCGGACGGTGCGTGACGTGGAAGCGGCGGCGGCCGTCGCTGCCGCGCCCGATGTGTCGACCGCCGACGTGCCGCCCACGCCGGAGTACACCCCAGCGCCGGACGTGTCGCCGGACGCGGTCACCCAGGTCCGCGGCGAGCAGTTCCCCGCCGCCGAGCCGGAGGGTCGGCACAGCAAGGGCAGCTTCTTCCGCCGTCGTCGCCACGCCGGCGCGGACCGCTAGCGCGAAGAGACGCAGAATCGCACCGCGGGCATTGCCCGGGTGCGATTCTGCGTCTGCTCGTCAGAGTAGGCCGAGCAGCTGCAGGTCGGTGATGTACTTGACGATGACCGGCGCCGTGACATGTGGAATGTCTTTGTCCGGACCGATTTTCGCCTCCTGCACCGCGGCGCGGAACCGATCGGTCGGCGCGATCGACCCGCGGATCGGCTGCTCCGGCTTCTGGTAGTTGTGCAGCAGCGGCAACAGTGATGCCTGGCGCTGCTTCTCCGGCAGAGCCCGCAGGCTGGTCTCGAACCGTTGCACCCACTCGCGGTAGTCGTCGATGCGCTGGATCGGATAACCGGCCTCGATGAGCCAGTCGACGTACTCGTCCATCCCGATGCCGTCGTCGTACGGGTTCATCACGTGATAAGTCGCGAAGCCGTCGACGTTCTGAGCCCCCAGGGTCGAGATCGCCTCGGCGATGAACTCGACCGGCAGACCGTCGTAGTGGGCGCGCTGCCGGTTGCCGTCGGCGTCCAGCTCGTAGAACGAGCGAGGCGCGATACCGGTGGCCACCAGGCTCAGCATCATCCGGGTGAACATGTCCGGCAGGTTGAGCTGCCCGGCATAGGTGGTGTCGGCCAGGATCATGTCGCAGCGGAACACCGCGACCGGCAGGCCTGCCAGGTCGTTGGCCTCACGCAGCAGCACCTCGCCGGCCCACTTGCTGTTGCCGTAGCCGTTGGCGTAGCCGTCGTTGATCTTGCGGGTCGGGCTCATCACCCGGACGTCGGCGTCCTCGGTGAACTTGCCGGGCTCGATCTGGTCGCCCACGCCGATCGTCGACACGTAGGTGTACGGCTTGATCTTGGTGGTCAGCGCGATTCGGATCAGCTCGGCGGTGCCCAGCGCGTTGGGGCCGAACAGCTCGCTGTAGGGCAGCACGTGGTTGACCAACGCGGCCGGGTCGACGATCAAATCGACGGTGTCGGCCAGCCGCTGCCAGGTCTGCTGGTCGAGGCCGAGGTTGGCCTCACCCTTGTCGCCGGCGATGACCTCCAGGTGGTCGGCGGCCAGCTCTTGGTAGTGCGCAAGGAGTTTCGGGTCGCCGCTGTCGAAGGTCTTGTCCAGACGCTCCCGCGCAGCCGCGTTGTCCTTCGCGCGCACCAGGGCGATCACCTTGCCGTCGACCAGGTCCATCCGCTCCAGCCATTCCAGTGCCAGGTAGCGGCCCAGGAATCCGGTTGCGCCCGTGAGCAATACCGTGCGCACTTCTCGGTTGGCGTGCGGCAGGTTCGGCGCGGCGGCCAGGGTGTCGGCGTCGAGGAACTTGTCCAGCGTCAGGTCCTTCGCGTGCACCTCCACGGCGTCGCGCCCATGCACTGAAGCGAAGGTCGGTCGCTTCGAACCCTTTCGTTCGGCCTCGATGTAGCCGGCGATGGACTGCAGGTCGGAGGCCGGGCTGACGATCACGCCCACCGGGACGTCGACGTCGAAGATCTCGCGCAGCAGGTTGCCGAAAGTCAACGCCGACAACGAGTCTCCACCCAGTTCGGTGAAATGCGCGTCGGGCGAGATGTCGCTGGTCGATGCGCCCAGCAATGCGGCCGCCGCCCGGCTCACCGTCTCGAGCACCGGCTTGTCGGCACCGCTCTGGCGCAAGGTCCGAAGCTCGTTGGCCTGGCTTTCTTCCAACTCGGCGTAAAGCTGTTCGAGCCGCTCGCCGTAGTGCTGCTTCAGCTTTGGCCACGCCAGCTTGCGGATGCCGGTCAACAGACCGTTCTCCAACGTGAAAGGCGTTGTCTCGATGAGGAAGTCGCGCGGCACCTCGTAGGACTGCAGTCCGGCTTCCTTGGCGACGGCCTGCAGCGACTCGGCGATCGCCGACTTCGACGCGTTCGGGTCCGTCGGCACCACGACCGCCAACAGGTAGGGGTGTGCGCTGTTGCCGTACAGGTAGATCTGCCGCACCAGCGGGCTGGTGCCGAAGACCGCCTCCAGCTTGGCGAGCGTGACGAACTCGCCCTGCGCCAGCTTCAGGACGTTGTTGCGCCGGTCGACGTACACCAGCCGGTCCGGCGCGACCTCGGCCACCACGTCGCCGGTGTGGTAGTAGCCGTCGGCGTCCAGCACCTCGGCGGTGATCTCCGGGCGCTTGTAGTAGCCGGGGAACATGTTCTCGGTCTTGAGCAGCAATTCGCCTCGGGGATAAGGCTTGTCGGTGGCGAAGTAGCCCAGGTCCGGAACATCGGCCAGCTTGTAGTCGATCACCGGCGGACGCTGCACCTCGCCGTCGAACAAGACCATGCCGGCCTCGGTGGAGCCGTAGCCGTCCAACAGGTGCATTTCGAGCAGGGCCTCGACCCAGGACCTCAGCTCGGGGGAGATGGGCGCCGAGCCCGTCATCGCGAAGATGAACCGGCCGCCGAGCAGGTTCTGCCGCATGTCGGCCATCACCTCGGCTTCGCCGCGGCCGCGGTCGAGTTCGCGCTGGAACTCAGCGAACAGGGTCTCCCAGATCCGGGGCACGAAGTTCAGCTCGGTGGGCCGCACCAGCGCGAGGTCCTCCAGCAGGGTGGACAGGTCACTCTTGGCGCCGAAATAGGCAGTGCCGCCGTTGCCGAGCGTGCCGTAGAGGATGCCGCGGCCCATGACGTGGCTCATCGGCATGAAGTTCAGCGTGATCGATGCGGCGCTGGGCCCGAACCAGTTGCGGGCCGACCGCCGCCACATCTTGGCGACGTTGCGCTGCGGATACATCGCGCCCTTGGGTGCGCCGGTGCTGCCGGAGGTGTAGATCAGCAGCGCCAGCGCGTCATCTCCGGCGTGCACCGCCGGCGCGGGCGGCAGCGACGTTCCACGGTCCAGCACGTCGGCCAGCGTTTCCACCAGGATGTCCAACCGGGCGCGGGCGGCTTCGAGCGCCTCACGGTGGTCGTCGACCTCGGGGTGGTAGTCGAACACCACCAGCCGGGCCGGTTGGTGGCCGGACTCGATCAGGTCGACGGCGTCGGACAGATAGTCGACGCTCGCCGCGAGCACGGTCGGCTCCGTCTCGGCGACGATCGGCTGCAGTTGGGTGATCGCCGCGCTGGTCTGCAATGGGACAGACACCGCGCCCAGCTGGGTCAGTGCCACGTCGATTGTCGTGTAGTCGACGCTGGTGAAGCCCAGCACGGCGACGCGGTCGCCGGGGGAGACGACGCCGTGGGCCCAGGCGCTGGCGAGCGCGTCGACGCGCTCGCCGAGCTCGCGGTAGGTGAGGGTGTCGAACTTCGGCAGCAGTTGCGCCGACGTGCGGCCGCTGGTCGGGTCTTTGACGAAGTCGACGGCGCGCTGAGCCAACGCGGGCCGATCGGCATAGCCGTCGATGACGGTCTGGATGACCTGCGGCAGCGTGAGCTCGGGCTGTTCTACCGCGGCGGCGACGGCCTGGCTCGGCCGGGCGGCAGCGAACTGCGGGTCGATGGCGGACAATTCGGCGATGCGGCGTTCCAGCTGCTCGTCGCGGATTTCAGTCGACATAACGCAACCCCTGAACAATCACTTGGAAAAAGTTTGACCGGTGCGACGCTGCACCCAACGAGAAACTACGTTAGCAAAGCTAATATTATTCCGGAACCGGGACGACAGTGACATCCGCCACCGCTCAGAGCTCGGCCAGTAGTCCCGCCAGCACCTCGAGAGCTTCGGAGAGCAGCTCGTCGCTGATGGTCAGCGGCGGCAGGAACCGCAGCACGTTGCCGAAAGTGCCTGCGGTCAAGACGATCACGCCGGCGGCGTGCGCGGCGGTGGCCAGCTTGCCGGTCAGCTGCGGGTCGGGGTCGGCGGTGCCGGATTTCACCAGTTCGGCGGCGATCATCGCGCCGCGGCCGCGGACGTCGCCGATCCGGTCGTCGTCGGCCTGCAGCCGGGACAGCCGATCCGTCATCAGCTGCCCGATCTGGCGCGCCCGCTCGACCATCCCGTCGCTCTCGATCGTCGTGATGGCGGCCAGCGCCGCCGCGCAGGCGACCGGGTTGCCGCCGAACGTGCCGCCCAGCCCGCCGGGGTGAGAAGCGTTCATGATCTCGGCGCGGCCGGTGACCGCCGACAGCGGCAGCCCGCCGGCGATGCCCTTGGCGGTGCAGATCAGGTCCGGTTCGATGCCCTCGTGCTCGCAGGCGAACAACGCACCGGTGCGGGCGAAGCCGGTCTGCACCTCGTCGGCGACGAACACGACGTTGTTCTGGCGGCACCACTCCAAGAGGGTGGGCAGGAACCCGTCGGCCGGGACGATGAAGCCGCCCTCGCCCTGGATCGGCTCGATCACCAGGGCGGCCAGGTTGTCGGCGCCGACCTGCCTGCCGATGACCCGAATCGCCCGGGCCGCGGCCCGCTCACCGTCGGTGGCCAGCTCCTTGTCGATCAACCCGTCGCGGTACGGATAGGACAGCGGCGCGCGGTAGATCTCCGGCGCGAACGGGCCGAAACCGCTCTTGTAGGGCATCGACTGGGCGGTCAGGGCCATCGCCAGGTTGGTGCGGCCGTGGTAAGCGTGGTCGAACGCCACCACCGCCGGTTTGCGCGTGTAGACCCGCGCGATCTTGATGGCGTTCTCCACCGCCTCGGCGCCGGAGTTGAACAGCACGGACCGCTTCTCACCCGAGCCCGGGGTGAGCCGGTTGAGCTGCTCCGCGACGGCGATGTAGTTCTCATAGGGCGTCACCATGAAGCAGGTGTGGGTGAAGTCGGCGACCTGCGTGCGCACGGCGTCGACGACCCGCGGAGAGGCGTTGCCGATCGTGGTGACCGCGATGCCCGAGCTCAAGTCGATGAGCCGGTTGCCGTCGACGTCCTCGACGATGCCGCCGCCGGCGCGCACCGCGTACACCGGCATCGTGCTGCGCACCCCCCGGGCCACTGCCGCGGCCCGGCGTTTGGTCAGTTCCAGCGATGCTGGACCGGGGATTTCGGTGACGAGGCGGCGACTCTGTTCTACAGCGGTCACCTCCGCAGCCTATCCGCGCGGCGCCTCCCGCCAGAGGTTGTCGCGGTTCAGAGTTGGCCGAGCGGCCTGCACACGTTGTCGCCCGGCTTCCAATACTGGCCTTCCGGGCAGTTCAGGGGCTGTGGCCCTTCGCCCAGTGGCCGGCACACGTTGGCGGTCGGGTCCCACCACTGGCCTTCTGGGCAGTTCAGGGGCTCCGCCGAGCTGACAGCCGGCGTCGCGACCGCCACGAGCGCCGTCGCTGCTGCCGGCAACACCACCACGGCCGCCAACCGTCCAATGAGGTTTCTCATCGCGGACCTTTCAGGAGAGCGTGTTCGATCTTGATTGACGAGCGTACCGGCAAGCGCGGACGAATTTGACGGCAATGTCACGCTTCGAACGCCGGGCCGTCGATCGAGTCGACGGTTGCGAATGCGTCGACCGGCGAGCGGCGCAGCCGTCGCGCCGCCCGAACCGGATGGCCCAAAGCGATCACCGCGGCCAGAGCAAAGTGGTCGGGTGCACCGAGCAGCGACTTCACTTGCGGCTCTTCGCGGATCGCGATCGTGGTGATGACGCCGCCGAGGCCCTCCTCGCGGGCGGCCAGCAGGATGCTCCAGGCAAACGGATAGATCGACGCGCCGCCGGCAAACGTGTACCGGCCGGCGTCGCGGTCCACCGCGGCCAGCATCGACAGGTCCGCGAACAACGCCAGCAGCACCGGCGCCTGATCGAAGCGTTCAGCGAATCCGCCTGGCGCTGCAGGAGTTTCGGCCGCCAGAGCGCGGGCCTCGGCGTCGCGGTCGTTGGTCGGCGCCCACGGTCGCAGCCCGGCGGCGCTCAGCGCCATATAGTCGCGAGAACCCCGCAGATACGACTCGCGGAGCCGTCGTCGCCGCTCGGGGTCCTTGAGTACCACGACCCGCCAAGCCTGCGCGTTGGCGCCGCTGGGCGCGAACCGGGCGGTGTCGAGTATCCGGGCCACCGTGGCGTCGTCGACGGGCTGATCGGTGAAGTCGCGCACGGCGCCGGTGGTGCGCAACGCTTCGATGAGCTCCATGAGCTACCGGTGTAGCAGCCAGTCGACGTTGGTGTGGAAGAGACCCGGCATCTGGTGTTCCTGACAACCCATCCGCCGATAGTCGTCCAGCGGCGTTGCGGTGCCCTCGGAGTGCGGGTAGTCGCTGCAGAACATGAAAACGTCGCCGCTGTTCTTGGTCAGCGCTTTGGGATCCTCGTAGGAGAACGACGACACCCGCACCTGGTCGAGGAAATACTCGCTGGGCCGACGGGACAGCGGCGCCACGGGCTTGCCGTTGAGCCGCGCGGTGAAGTCCGCCGCGCCGTCGAGCATCAGCAGGAACTGCGGCACCCACGCCGAGCTGAGCTCCACCACGCCGAAACGCAGCGCGGGATGGCGGTCCAGCACCCCGTGCAGGATCAGATCCGTCAGCGCCAGCGCCGGCGGCACCCACAGGAACACCGCCTCGGTGGCCGGCACCAGGTCGTCGCCGTCGTCGGGATACCAGCAGTCGTCGAAGACCCGCGCCTGGTCGGCGACGTGGAACACCGGTGTGACGGCGTGATCCACAAACGCCGACCAGATCCGCTCGTGGTCGGGATGCGACAGCGCGCGGCCGTCGACCGGTCCGGCGCCGATCATCGCCAGCCGGATGCCTGCTGCCGCAATGGTTTTCAGCTCGGCCTCCAGCCACTGCGGGTCGCGCAGCGTCAGATGCGCGACCGGGTGCAGCCGCCCGCGGCCTTCGGCCTGCACCGCCGCGCACCACCGGTTCCACGCCGTCATGTTCGCGGTCAGCGCGGGCAGCGACGACGAGAGCCGGCGCTCCCACAGCAGCCCGTAATTGGGAAACAGCACCCCCCGGCCCACGCAGGCATCGTCGAGCCAGTCGACCCGAGCCGCCGGATCCCAGTAGGAGGCCGGCAGCGCTTCGTCGTAGCGGTAGGAAGGCGGCTGGCCGGCCCGCTGCCGGTTGCGGTGTTCGCCGCAAGAGGAGGTGTCGCCGGGGACGTGGACGTCGGCCAGGGCAAGGCGAGCACCGCGCCAACTCAGCCAGGTGTAGCCGAGCTCGTCGTCGAGCAGGCTCAGAGCGTCGTCGCGGGCGCCCGGGTCGATGTGGTCAGCCCACATGGATCGCGTCTCGTAGAGGTGTTGGTCGGAGTCGACGACGCCAGTCACAGAGCCGGTCACAAGCCCGTTGTCTCACTCTCGCTTTGCCACGTCAAGGGCCCGATGTTTGAGAGGATGCCGTCATGCCCTCACCGCGGCAGGGTTCACGTGTCGGCAGCATGTTCGGGCCGTACGAGTTGCAGGCGCTGCTCGGCGTCGGCGGCATGGGCGAGGTGTACCGAGCGTACGACACGGTCAAGGGACGCACCGTCGCGCTGAAGTTGCTACTCGACGACCTGGCCGCCGACGAGGACTACCGGCGGCGATTCCAGCGCGAGTCCCGGGTAGCGGCGCGGCTGGCCGAGCCGCACGTCATTCCGGTGCACGACTGGGGCGAAATCGACGGCGTGCTCTACATCGACATGCGACTGGTCGACGGCCGCAACCTGAAAACCGTGCTGACCGAGGACGGCCCGCTGAGCCCGGAGGCCGCGGGCTCAGTGATCAGCCAGCTGGCGAGTGCGCTGGACGCCGCCCACCGCGACCGGCTGGTCCACCGCGACGTCAAGCCGGAGAACGTGCTGATCACACCGGACGGCTTCGTCTACCTGGTGGACTTCGGCATCGCCTATTCGGGCGTGGATCCGGGGCTGACGACCGCTGGCCACCTGGTTGGCTCCAAGTCGTACATGGCGCCGGAGCGGTTCACCAGCGAGCCGTTCGGCCCGGCTTCAGACATCTATTCGCTGGCCTGCCTGCTCTACCAATGCCTTACCGGGACGGCGCCGTTTCACGGCGCCGACGTCAGCCAGTTGATCGCCGCGCACCTGTTCTCCGCGCCGCCGCGACCCTCCCAGGCCCGCGCCGGCCTCAGTCCCGCGTTCGATGCGGTGGTCGCCAAGGGCATGGCCAAACGCGCCGACGAGCGATTCGCGACGGCCGGCGAGCTGGCCAGGGCGGCGCTCGACGCCGCCGCGCCGCAGCTGACACCGCACGTGCGCCAGGCGGCCAAGCGACCGCGCGGGATGCTTGTCGCGGCCATCGCGGCTGCCGCCGCCGTGGTCGCCGCTGTCGCGACCGTCGTCGTCCTCGTCCGGCCCGATCACCGGTCGTCGCCGGCCGCGCCGCCGTCGGCGCGCACCCAGCCGGCCCGCGCCACACCCAAGCCCACGACAACCTCGTTGCCGGTGTCGGCGTCCACGCCGGCCCCGACCGCCTCGGGGGTCTCGCTGCCGGACGCCGACGCGCACGGCTTTCTCCGTTACCCCGAGGCGCGGTGCCGCGGCGCCGACGTGGCGGCCCTGGCCGAACGGACCACGAAGTCCGCGCTGGTCGTCTGCAAATCGGCGGGCACCGGCACCTACTACTACCGCGGGGTGCGGCTCTCGGACGGCGCCGCGATCGAGTTGCCCGGGGCGACTCCGGCCGGCGACGGCTTCGACGCGATGAACCCCGAGGACGGCACGCGGTACGAAATGCGCCGCCATGGGTTGACGATCATGGTGAACGGACAGGTCGCGGACACCGAACCGATGGTCGAATATGCGGGCGGGTAGGGCACACTGGCGGGCATGGAACAACTGCTCGTCTTCTTGCCGCTGCTCGTCATCCTGGGCGTGTTCATGTTCTTCGCCTCGCGGCGCCAGCGGCGCGCGATGCAGGCCACCATCGACCTGCACGAGTCGCTACAGGTCGGGGACCGGGTGCATACCACCTCCGGATTACAGGGGACCGTCACCGACATCACCGACGACACCGTGGACCTCGAGATCGCCCCGGGCGTAATCACCACCTGGATGAAACTGGCCATCCGCGACCGCATCGAGGCGGAGGCGCCCGAGCTTGACCACACCGACGCGGTCGAGCTCACGGCCGACCCGGAGCGAGCGCCCAAAGACTGAGTTCGGTCGACCGGCACGTAACCTTTGCGGATGCGGTCGTCAATCAACGAGGAGACTAGAACAACGTGGCATCGCCTTCGGCGCCGGTGCACCCTGCCCGCTATCTGACGGTGTTCCTGGCCCTGCTCATCGGCGTGTACCTGCTGGTCTTCCTGACCGGGGACAAGCGCGCGGAGCCCAAGCTGGGTATCGACCTGCAGGGCGGCACCCGGGTCACGTTGACCGCCCGCACCCCGGACGGCTCGAGGCCGTCCCGCGACGCGTTGGCGCAGGCGCAGCAAATCATCAGCGCCCGGGTCAACGGCCTGGGTGTCTCTGGTTCCGAAGTAGTTGTCGACGGCGACAACCTGGTCATCACGGTGCCCGGCAACGACGGCAACGAGGCCCGCAACCTGGGCCAGACCGCGCGACTGTACATCCGTCCGGTGATCAACGCGCTGCCGGTGGAGACCGCCCCGCCGCCGCAGGAACCGGCGCCGTCCGGCAAGCCGGCGCCCCCGGCGGGGGAGCCGGGCCCGGCGCCCGGGGAGGCGCCGGGCGCTCCGGCCCCGGGGCAGGCGCCGCCGGCGCAGCCGCGGCCTTACCCGCAGGAGCCGACGCCCGCCCCGTCTCCGGCCCCGGCGCCGGGGCCGGCGCCCCCGCCCGTGCGGCCCGGGCCGCCTGACCCCCGCAAGGATCTGGCGGAGCGCATCGCGAAAGAGAAGCAGTGGCGCCAGAGCGACAACAAGGCGATCCAGTTCTACGGCCTGCAATACGAGGCCACCCAGTGCGGTAAAGACGACATCCTGGCCGGCAACGACGACCCCAAACTGCCGTTGATCACCTGCGGCAAGGACCACAAGATGGCCTATCTGCTGGCGCCGTCGATCATCAGCGGCGACCAGATCCAGAACGCCAGCTCGGGCTTGGACCAGCGCAGCGGCGGCTACGTCGTCGACCTGCAGTTCAAGAGCGCGGCGGCCAACACCTGGGCCGACTACACCGCCGCGCACGTCGGCACCCAGACCGCGTTCACCCTGGACTCGCAGGTGGTGAGCGCGCCGCAGATCCGTGAAGCGATCCCCGGCGGCCGGACCCAGATCACCGGAGGTGATCCGCCGTTCACCGCCGACAGCGCGCGCCAGCTGGCCAACGTCCTCAAATACGGCTCGCTGCCGCTGTCGTTCGAATCGTCGGAGGCCGAAACCGTCTCGGCCACATTAGGTTTGACGTCGCTACGGGCGGGCCTGATCGCCGGTGCGATCGGCCTGGCGCTGGTGCTGGCGTACTCGCTGCTCTACTACCGGGTACTGGGATTGCTCACCGCGCTGTCGCTAGTGGCTTCCGGCGCAATGGTTTTCGCGATCCTGGTGCTGCTGGGCCGCTATATCAACTACACGCTGGACCTGGCCGGTATCGCGGGTCTGATCATCGGTATCGGCACCACCGCCGACTCGTTCGTGGTGTTCTTCGAACGCATCAAAGACGAGATCCGCGAAGGCCGTTCGTTCCGCTCGGCGGTGCCGCGCGGTTGGGCGCGGGCCCGCAAGACCATCGTGTCGGGTAACGCGGTGACGTTCCTGGCCGCCGCTGTGTTGTACTTCCTGGCGATCGGACAAGTGAAGGGCTTCGCGTTCACCCTGGGCCTCACCACAATCCTCGACCTCGTCGTGGTGTTCCTGGTGACCTGGCCGCTGGTGTACCTGGCGTCCAAGTCGCCGACGCTGGGCAAGCCGGCCTACAACGGCCTGGGGGCGGTGCAGCAGGTTGCGCGTGAGCGCCGCGCCGCCGCGCACACGGGAGGGCGGGGATAGCGAAATGGCCTCCAAAGCAACAGAAGCCGTAGAGCTCACCGAGTCCGACGGCAGGATCGCCGACGACGCCAACGGCGCCCAGCTGCCGCACCACAGCTTCCTGTCGCGGCTCTACACCGGCACCGGGGCGTTCGAGGTGGTCGGGCGGCGGCGGATGTGGTACGCGATCAGCGGGACGATCGTGGCGATCGCGATCGCCAGCATTGTGTTGCGCGGCTTCACGTTCGGCATCGATTTCCAGGGCGGCACCAAGGTGTCAATGCCCGTCGCGGCTGCGACTGGCACAGTACAGGTCAGCCAGGTGGAAGACGTGTTCCGCCAGACGATCGGCAAGGACCCGGAGTCGGTGGTGATCGTCGGAAACGGGGCGTCGGCGACCGTGCAGATCCGCTCCGAGACGCTGTCCAACGACCAGACCAACAAGCTGAAAAAAGCGCTCTTCGACCATTTCAAGCCGAAAGGCGCCGACGGCAAACCCAGCAAGCAGGCCATCAGCGACTCGGCGGTGTCGTCGACCTGGGGCGGTCAGATCACCAAGAAGGCGGTGATCGCGCTGGTGGTGTTCCTGGTGCTGGTCGCCCTCTACATCACCGTGCGCTACGAGCGCTACATGGCGATCTCCGCGCTGGCCGCGATGTTCTTCGACGTGACCGTCACCGCCGGGGTGTACTCACTGGTGGGCTTCGAGGTCACGCCGGCCACCGTCATCGGGCTGCTGACCATCCTCGGCTTCTCCATCTACGACACCGTGATCGTGTTCGACAAGGTCGAGGAGAACACCCACGGCTTCCAGCACACGACGCGGCGCACCTTCGCGGAGCAGGCCAACCTGGCGGTCAACCAGACGTTCATGCGCTCGATCAACACCAGCCTGATCTCGGTGCTGCCGGTGATCGCGCTGCTGGTGGTGGCGGTGTGGCTGCTGGGCGTCGGCACGCTCAAGGACCTGGCGCTGGTGCAGCTGGTCGGCATCATCGTGGGCACCTATTCGTCGATCTTCTTCGCCACCCCGTTGCTGGTCAGCCTGCGCGAGCGCACCGAGCTGGTGCGTGCGCACACCCGCCGGGTGCTGCGGCGCCGCGACGGTGCTCCCGAAAAGCCTTCAGAGCCCGTTTCCGTGCCCGAGGAATCGCGCGACGACGAACCGAAGCGGCAGACCACCTCGGCCGCTCCGAAGAAGCCGGCGCCGAGCAAGCCGGCGCCGGGCGCGCGGCCGGTACGGCCGACCGGCAAGCGAAACAAGCGGTAACCCGATGGCTGCCTGGCGTCGGCGCGCTGCGGCCGTCTTGGCGGCGACGCTTGTGGCCTTCTCGCCGCTGACCGCGTGTTCGGGCAGCGCAGCCGGTCAGATCGACTACGCGGTCGACGGCGCGCTGGTCACCTACAACACCAACACGGTCACCGGCGCCGCATCGGCTGGGGCACAGGCGTTTTCCCGCACCCTGACCGGCTTCGGCTACCACGGTCCCGACGGGCAGGTGGTGGCCGACCACGACTTCGGCACCGTCTCGGTGGTCGGCGGCGCGCCGCTGGTGCTCGACTACCAGATCGCCGACAACGCCGTCTACTCCGACGGCAAGCCGGTCACGTGTGACGACATGGTGCTGACCTGGGCCGCCCACTCCGGCAAGTTCGGTGGGTTCGACGCCGCCACCCAGGCCGGCTACATCGACATCGCCGGCATTGACTGCCAGCCCGGGCAGAAGAAGGCCCGGGTGTCGTTCGCGCCGGACCGCAGCGTCGTCGACTACGACGAGCTGTTCACCGCGACCTCGCTGATGCCGTCCCACGTCATCGCCGACGACCTGGGCGTCAACGTCACCGCCTCGCTGCTGGGCAAGAACATGCCGGCCGTCGAGCGCATTGCCCAGCGATGGAACACGATCTGGGACCTCAAGCCCGGCCTGGACACCAAGCACTTCCCGTCGTCGGGGCCGTACAAGATCGAGTCGGTGCTGAACGACGGCGGGGTGGTGCTGGTCGCCAACGAGCGCTGGTGGGGGCCTAAGCCGATGACGAAGCGGATCACGGTGTGGCCGCAGAAGGCCGACATCCAGGACCGGCTCAACAACGGCAGTATCGACGTCGCCGACGTCGCGGCCGGGTCGTCGGGCTCGGTGATCACCCCGGACAACTACCGGCGCACCGACGCGCCGTCGGACGGGATCCAGCAGCTGATCTTCGCGCCGAACGGCCGGTTTGCCGACACGCTCGTGCGTCGCGCGGTCGCCTCGTGTACGCCGCGGGATGTGATCGCGCGCGACGCAGGGGTGCCGATCGCCAACTCCCGGTTGCACACCGCCGCCGAGGACGCCATCGCCCAGGCCGAAAACGTCCCGGAGGCAGCACAATTCGTCAAGGCGAATCCCGACGCGGCGCGCGGTGCGCTGGGCGGGGCGCCGCTGACCGTGCGGATCGGCTACCGGGCGCCCAATGCCCGGCTGGCCGCCACGGTCGGCGCGATCGCCAAGGCGTGCGCGCCGGCCGGTATCACGGTCTCCGACGTCACCTCCGACACCACCGGACCGCAGACCCTGCGGGATGGAAAGATCGACGTGCTGCTGGCCACTGCCGGTGGCGCGGCCGGCAGCGGATCGACCGGGTCGCCGGCGATGGACGCCTACACGCTGCACACCGGCAACGGCAACAATCTGCCCGGCTACAGCAACGGCCAGATCGACGGGATCATCAGCGCGCTGGCGGTGTCGGCCGACCCTGCCGAGTTGGTGCGCCTGCTGGCGGAGAGCGCGCCGGTGCTGTGGGCCGACATGCCGACCCTACCGCTGTATCGCCAGCAGCGGACTCTGATGGCCTCGAAAAAGATGTATGCGGTCACGGCCAACCCGACCCGCTGGGGCGCCGGCTGGAACATGGACCGCTGGGTGCTGGTGCGGTGAGCTCTGTCGAGCACCTGATCGCGTCCCTGACCCGCGAGGTAGCCGACTTCCCCACGGCGGGAATCCAATTCAAGGATCTCACTCCGCTGTTCGCCGACCGTCGCGGGTTTTCCGCCGTGACCGACGCGCTGGCCGACGTGGCGACCGGCGCCGACCTGATCGCCGGGATCGACGCCCGCGGCTTCGTGGTGGGCGGCGCCGTCGCGGCCCGGCTGGGCACCGGCATGCTGGCCATCCGCAAGGGCGGCAAGCTGCCGCCGCCGGTGCGCGCCGATCACTACGACCTGGAATACGGCACCGCCACCCTGGAAATCCCGGCCGACGGCATCGAGCTGGCCGGGCGCAGCGTGGTCATCGTCGACGACGTGCTGGCCACCGGCGGGACGCTGGCGGCGGCTCGCCGGCTGCTCGAACACAGCGGCGCGCGCGTGACGCTGGCCGCCGTGGTGCTGGAACTGGGCGCGCTGGGCGGTCGTGATGCGGTCGCGCCGCTGCCGGTCCACAGCTTGCGCTGCGTTTGAGCGATATCCTGGGAGGCCGGAGGTGACGAACGTGGCGGATGACCAGCCCACGGCTACCCAGCCGCCCACCGAGCCGCTGCAGGTTCCCGATGCCCTGCCGGCCGAGTCCCGGATCGGGCTGAAGACCTCCACCAGCGCGTCGCGACGGGTGCGGGCCCGCTTGGCGCGGCGGATGACCGCCCAGCGCAGCACGGTCAGCCCGGTGCTCGAGCCGCTGGTGGCGGTGCACCGCGAAATTCATCCCAAGGCGGACCTGTCGATCTTGCAGCGTGCCTACGAGGTCGCCGAGCAGCGGCACGCCGACCAGATGCGCCATTCCGGCGACCCGTATATCACCCATCCGCTGGCCGTGGCCACCATCCTGGCCGAGCTGGGGATGGACACCACCACGCTGGTGGCCGCGCTTCTGCACGACACCGTCGAGGACACCGGCTACACCTTGGCGCAGCTGTCCGAGGAATTCGGCGAGGAGGTCGGCCATCTGGTCGACGGGGTGACCAAGCTGGACCGGGTGGTGCTCGGCAGCGCCGCCGAGGGGGAGACCATCCGCAAGATGATCACCGCGATGGCGCGTGACCCGCGGGTGCTGGTGATCAAGGTGGCCGACCGGCTGCACAACATGCGCACGATGCGTTTCCTGCCGCCGGAGAAGCAGGCCCGCAAGGCCCGCGAAACGCTGGAAGTCATTGCGCCGCTCGCACATCGGCTGGGGATGGCCACGGTCAAGTGGGAGCTGGAGGATCTGGCGTTCGCGATCCTGCACCCCAAGAAGTACGAGGAGATCGTGCGGCTGGTGGCCGACCGGGCCCCGTCGCGCGACACCTATCTGGCCAAGGTGCGCGACGAGATCGTCGCCACGCTCAACGCGTCCAAGATCAACGCGACGGTGGAAGGCCGGCCCAAGCACTACTGGTCGATCTACCAGAAGATGATCGTCAAGGGCCGCGACTTCGACGACATCCACGACCTGGTCGGCATTCGCATCCTGTGCGACGAGATCCGTGACTGTTACGCCGCTGTGGGCGTGGTGCATTCGCTGTGGCAGCCGATGGCCGGCCGGTTCAAGGACTACATCGCCCAGCCGCGCTACGGGGTGTACCAGTCGCTGCACACCACGGTCGTCGGGCCGGAGGGCAAGCCGCTGGAAGTGCAGATCCGCACCCGCGACATGCACCGCACGGCCGAATACGGCATCGCCGCGCACTGGCGTTACAAGGAAGCCAAGGGCCGCAACGGTGTTCCGCATCCACACGCCGCCGCCGAGATCGACGACATGGCCTGGATGCGCCAATTGCTCGACTGGCAGCGAGAGGCCGCCGACCCCGGCGAGTTCCTGGAGTCGCTGCGTTACGACCTTGCGGTGCAAGAGATTTTCGTGTTCACGCCGAAGGGTGACGTGATCACGCTGCCCACCGGGTCGACACCGGTGGACTTCGCCTATGCCGTGCACACCGAGGTCGGCCACCGCTGCATCGGCGCCCGCGTCAACGGCCGGCTGGTGGCGCTGGAGCGCAAGCTCGAAAACGGGGAAGTCGTCGAGGTTTTCACGTCCAAGGCGCCCAACGCCGGGCCGTCGCGGGACTGGCAGCAGTTCGTGGTGTCGCCGCGCGCGAAGACCAAGATCCGCCAGTGGTTCGCCAAAGAACGCCGCGAGGAAGCGCTGGAGGCCGGCAAGGAGGCGATGGCCCGCGAGGTTCGCCGCGGCGGACTTCCGTTGCAGCGCTTGGTCAATGGCGGATCGATGGCCGCGGTGGCCAACGAGCTGCACTACACCGACGTGTCTGCCCTCTACACCGCGATCGGCGAAGGGCACGTCTCGGCCAAGCATGTGGTCCAGCGGCTGGTGGCCGAACTGGGCGGCATCGACCAGGCCGAGGAGGATCTCGCCGAGCGGTCCACCCCGGCGACCATGCTGCGACGCCCGCGCAGCACCGACGACACCGGGGTCGCGGTACCGGGCGCCCCGGGAGTGCTGACCAAGCTGGCTAAATGCTGCACCCCGGTGCCCGGCGACGCGATCATGGGATTCGTCACCCGCGGCGGCGGGGTCAGCGTGCACCGCACCGACTGCACCAATGCCGCGTCGCTGCAACAGCAGTCGGAGCGCATCATCGAGGTGCACTGGGCGCCGTCGCCGTCGTCGGTGTTTCTGGTGGCAATCCAGGTCGAGGCGCTCGACCGGCATCGGCTGCTCTCGGACGTGACCAGGGTGCTGGCCGACGAGAAGGTGAACATCCTGTCGGCGTCGGTGACGACGTCGAACGACCGGGTGGCGGTCAGCCGGTTCACCTTCGAGATGGGTGACCCCAAGCACCTGGGGCACCTGCTCGACGTCGTGCGCAACGTCGAAGGCGTCTACGACGTCTACCGGGTGACGTCAGCGGCTTGACGGTCCTCGGCGCTCAGCGCACGATCCGTCGGTAACAGAATGCCCCGACCTTCGCCGCCGGCTGGCAAATGATCTGCAGACGGGGCCGATTCGCCATCCGCTGCTGCACGCGAGGCGGGGTCGACGGATCGACCGATCCGTCCGCCGGTGGCGGACATGGATCCGTCTGGTCGGCGACGCACTGCGGGGTATCCGCGCGGGCCTGTCCCGGCAAGCCGGCAATGCCCGTGCCGCTGATCATCACCAGCACGCCGGCGCCGGCGATCGCGGCCCGTTGCGCGAGTCGCAGGGCGACCGATCTGCTACGTGGCCGCTTCCGGTCAGGGGCCTTGCTGCGCTGGCATGCAGACATGGTCTCCTCCCGCCGTGGGATCTATAAGAGAACAATAGTCTGCAAAAGTGAACTTTTGTAGTTAATACAGTTTTTACGTTCACGTAATCGGTCTCTTGTCCATCGAGGTCACTCTTAGGGGTCATGGACGACCGCGACAAAGACCCGGCGGTGGTGCTGCCGTACCTCGTCGGCAGGCCGCTTGCCGCTTCCGAGGTCTACGAGGCGTTCGGCTACCGAAAGTCGGCCTATTACAAGGCGGCTCGGGAGGGCAGGCTCGTCACGGCCGACAACCTGATCAGAGCCGCCAACTACTTCGGGCTGAACCCGGTTGACCTCCAGGTGCGCTACGGGTTGATCCCGCCGGAGGCGGTCATCGAATACGTCGAATCAGCGCCCCATCGCACGAGATTACGCGATCTTCAACCCGACCCCAGCACGCCGCCTGTCTGAGCGAATTGCGGGTAAGTTGGGTGGTGACAATGATGTCCGCACTGATCCTCGCCACGCTGGCCGCCATCTTCTACAGTCTGTGGATCCGCCGCCACACCTGGCGCTCCCGCTGGGAAGCCGGCGCGAGCCTGAATATCGCCCTGCAGGGCTGTGCAGTGCTGCTGATGTCGCCGTGGGCGTCGGCGACGCTGGGTCCGGCGCTGCACCGCGTCACCGGCCGGTGGAATGTGGAAGACCTGCTCGGCCACATCTGCCTGATCGCCGCGGTGACAGCCATCATTCTCCACGGGCTGGCCCGTCTGGGTGACACTCGACTGCAGTGCATCCTGTTTCGCCGGCACATCGAAACCCCGCTGCGGCTTGGTATTCCGCTGCTTGTGGCGGTATTCATCGTCGCCGACGAGGGCTATCACCCCGACCTGTTCCCGGCGCACGTCAGCACGGTCTGGTTCGGCGCCTACTGGCTGGTGCTGGGCGCCCTCCTGATCTATTTGTTCGGCTATGCGGGCAGGGTGCTGCTCATCCTGCGGAAGGATCCGCGCTCGACGGCGACGGTCGACCTCTACCTGATCTCGGCCGGTTTCGGCGTGGCAGCGACCGCCATCCAGGTGGTCACTGCGGAGCTCGGCGCCGATATCACGCTGCCCGTCTGGTTGTGCGCCTGTCTGGGCGCGATCGGTTTTGCGTACGGGTCCGCGCGATCCTGGAATGCCAAAGTCGCCTGGTTCACCCCGGGCAAAAACCTGCCCCACAGCGGGTCTGCGGCTTGATTGCGGTGCAGCGAACGCAAAAACCCCTGTCGCAGGCCAACTTTGGTGACATCTACGTCCGGTGGCCCGGCTAGTCCAGCATCACCGACTTGATCGTCACCGGGGTGGCGGGCGCGCCGTCCTCGCCGCCACCGGCAACGCCGGCTTTGGCGATCTTGTCCAGAGTGGCCAGTCCGTCGTCTTGGATGGTGCCGAACACCGTGTACTCGGGCGGCAATTGCGAGTCCTTGTAGACCATGAAGAACTGGCTGCTGTTGGTGCCCGGACCGGCGTTGGCCATCGCCAGCGTGCCGCGTGGGTAGACGACGGGCTGGTGCAGGGCGGGGTCGTCCGGAGGGTATTGGTCGGTCGGGTATTCGTTGGCGAACTGGTAGCCCGGCCCGCCGGTGCCGTCGCCCTTCGGGTCGCCGCATTGCAGGACGGAGAGCGTCGGCGACGTTGTCAGCCGGTGGCATTGGGTGTCGTTGAAGAAGCCCTGCTGCGCCAGGCTGGCGAAGCTGTTGACCGTGCACGGCGATTTCCCGTTGTCCAACATCAGCCCGACCTTTCCCTGATCGGTCACCATGCTGGCGCTGACCTGAGCCGGGTCGGTGGGCACCTTGCCCGTCCGCGGCGGCTTGGCCGGCTTGCTGGCCGGTTCCGGCGACGGCGGGTACTGGCAGTTGGCGCCCAGGTCGGCCGACGGCTTGAACGACGGCAATGGCGGCACTGCCGGCGCCGCGCCGGGAGCCGACGTCGTCGCCGACGCGCTGCTTGTCGGCGCCGCCGTGTTGTGCTTGTGCTCGCGGTTGGTGAGCAGCACGGTTGTCACGACGGCCGCGACGACGACCACCGCCGCCACCGCCGCGCCGATGATCGCCAGGAGCCGGCGCCGTCGGGCTTGTTCGGCCCGGCGTTCCAGCTGCCGCTCGAGTTTGCGCTTGGCCGTGGCACGTCGCTGTTCGTTGGTCGGCACCGCCGATGTCCCTCCGTGGTCGTTGTTCGTCAGTCAGCAAGTGTGCCAGTTCGTGGCGAATGACTGTGCCGGAGCCTGCCGTGGGAAACTGGGGACCGTGTTGATCTCCGCCTTTCCTGCCGGGCTGCTCGCGTGCAACTGCTACGTGCTGGCCCAGCGGCCCGGCTCGGACGCCATCATCGTCGACCCCGGCCAGCGTGCGATGGGTCCGCTGCGGCGCATTCTCGACACGAATCGGCTGACCCCGGCGGCGGTGCTGCTCACCCACGGCCACATCGACCACATCTGGTCGGCGCAGAAGGTGTCCGACACATTCGGCTGCCCCGCCTACATCCATCCCGAGGACCGGTTCATGCTGACCGACCCGATCAAGGGCTTCGGCCCGCGGATCGGACAGCTGTTCATGGCGGCGATGTTCCGCGAGCCCAAGCAGGTCGTCGAACTGGACCGCGACGGCGACAAGGTCGACCTGGCCGGCATCACCGTCACCGTCGACCACACGCCGGGGCACACCCGCGGCTCGGTGGTGTTCAAGGTGACCGGCGACGGCTCCGACGTGGTGTTCACCGGCGACACGCTGTTCGAGCGCTCGGTGGGCCGCACCGACCTGTTTGGCGGCAGCGGCCGCGACCTGCTCACGTCGATCGTCGACAAGCTGTTGGTGCTCGACGACAAAACCGTGGTCTTGCCGGGCCACGGACCCAAGACCACGATCGGCGCCGAGCGCCGCCACAACCCGTTCCTCGAAGGCCTGAGCGCGTGACCGAATTCCAAGCGCCCAAGGGGGTTCCGGACTATGTCCCGCCGGATTCGGCGGCGTTCGTCGCGGTGCGCGACGGGCTGCTCGACGCCGCCCGCCGGGCCGGCTACAGCGATGTCGAGTTGCCGATCTTCGAGGACACCGCGCTGTTCGCCCGCGGGGTGGGCGAGTCCACCGACGTTGTCTCCAAAGAGATGTACACCTTCGCCGACCGCGGCGACCGCTCGGTGACCCTGCGACCGGAAGGCACCGCCGGGGTGGTGCGCGCGGTGATCGAGCACGGCCTGGACCGCGGCGCGTTGCCGGTCAAGCTGTGCTACGCGGGCCCGTTCTTCCGCTACGAACGGCCGCAGGCCGGCCGGTACCGCCAGCTGCAGCAGGTCGGCGTGGAGGCGATCGGTGTCGACGACCCAGCGCTGGACGCCGAGGTGATCGCGGTGGCCGAAGCCGGTTTTCGCTCGCTTGGCTTGGACGGCTTCCGCCTCGAGATCACCTCGCTGGGCGACGACACGTGCCGTCCGCAATACCGGGAACTGTTGCAGGACTTCCTTTTTCAGCTCGACCTCGACCCGGAGACCCGTCGGCGCGCCGAGATCAACCCGATGCGGGTGCTCGACGACAAACGCCCTGCGGTCAAGGCGATGACGGCTGATGCCCCGGTGATGCTCGACCATCTCTCCGACGTTTCCAAGCAGCATTTCGAGACGGTGCTGGCGCACCTCGACGCGCTGGGTGTGCCGTACGTGATCAACCCGCGGATGGTCCGCGGACTGGACTACTACACCAAGACCACCTTCGAATTCGTCCACGACGGGCTGGGCGCGCAGTCGGGGATCGGCGGCGGCGGCCGCTACGACGGGCTGATGCGTGAGCTTGGCGGCCAAGACCTTTCGGGTATCGGCTTCGGGCTGGGCGTGGACCGCACCTTGCTGGCGCTGAAGGCCGAAGGCAAATCCGTCGGCGTGACGACCCGCTGCGACGTGTTCGCGGTGCCGCTGGGGGAGCAGGCCAAGCTGCGGCTGGCGGTGCTGGCCGGGCGGCTGCGGGCCGCTGGTGTGCGGGTGGATCTGGCCTACGGCGACCGCGGCCTCAAGGGCGCGATGCGCGCAGCCGATCGATCGGGCGCGCGCGTTGCGCTGGTCGCCGGGGACCGCGATATCGACGCCGGCACCGTCGGCGTCAAAGACCTCGCCACAGGCGAACAAGTGGATGTGCCCACGGACTCCGTTGTCACCGAAGTCCTTTCGAGGTTGTCCCGATAACCGCGAGCGTGCGTGTCGACGGCCGACACGCCGGGGCCGGACCCGTTTTTGCGCACGCTCGCGCCAAAGGGGCCGAGAAGGGCGCATCCGCAAAGGTCGACTGTGAAGTGAGGGCTTCCGGTGTGAAACCGGGGCGGGAAGATCGCGAAAATACCGCCTTGCGTTCACGCTCGACGCCTAGGATTCACACTCGGCGAAAGTGGGCGCCGAAGCGGCCTTTTAAGCCCGGCTGTGCTTCACCTGGTTGAACGGCACGCCCCGGTCGGCGGCGTATTCGCGCGGAAAGCCCAGCACCCGTTCGCCGATCACGTTGCGCGCCATCTCCGTACTGCCACCGCCCAGCGCTGCGGTCTGCCGGGACAGATAGCGCTCGCCGACGCCGAGCAGCTCCCCGACGACGCCGCCACAACCCGCGATCTCCAACGCCGTGTCGGCCTCGAGCTCGATGGCCTCGGCGTGAAAAAGCCGGATCAGCGAACCGGCCGACGCGGGCAGCGAGCCGTCCAGCACGCCGCGGTAGACGTGGTCGATCAGCTGATCGCGCACCGCGCGGTGCACCAGCGCACGGCCCGCCGCATCGCGGACGCGGTCGGAGTCGCGCCCGACCGCCCGCGCCAGCGCGACGTAGTCGGGCGGCTGATCCTGGGCGTTCTCACTGCCGGTCCCGCTGGCGAACTCCGAGCCGCCGCCGACCGCACGCCGCTCGTGATAGAGCTGGCGTGACGCCACGTCCCAGCCCCGGTCGACTTCGCCGACCACGTCGTCGTCGCTCAGTTCCAGGTTGTCGAAGAACTCCTCGCAGAACTCCGTCGACCCGTTCACCTGCGTGATGCGGCGCAACGTGATCCCGGGGCTGTCGATGCGCGCCAGGAACATGGTCAGCCCGTCGTGTTTGGGCACGTCCCAGTTGGTGCGCGCCAGTAGCAGTCCGTAGTCGGCGGCGAACGCGCCGGTGCTCCAGGTTTTGGCGCCGTTGACCACCCACTTGCCGTCGCGGCGCTCGGCGCGGGTGATCACCCCGGCCAGATCCGATCCGCCGCTGGGCTCGGAGAGCAGCTGGACGAGCACCTCGTCGCCGCGCAGCGCCGCCGAAATGTGTTGGCGCTTCTGCTCTTCGCTGGCGGTGTCGAGGATGGTCGCGCAGCAGATCGTGAACGTCGGCGTGTTGAGGATCAGCGGCATTTCATAGCCGCGGCACTCGGCGTCGAACGCCTTCTGATACTCGATGTCGAGCCCCAGCCCGCCGTATTCGCGGGGGAAGCAGATCCCGGCGAACCCGCCGTCGTAGAGCCGGCGCTGCAGTTCGCGGGCCCGCTGCCACGACGCTTCCTCGCCGCGGTCGGCGAACGGCGGATTGTCGGGGTCGATGCGCGGCATGTTGTCGGCCAGCCACGCGCGGGCGCGCTCGGCGAACTGCGCCACCGATTCTGCGGGCATGCGACGCCTCTCGAGAGTGTCATTCGTCTAAAACGGAAATGACATTACCATCGGCGATCACGACCCGCCGCGGGGCTTGGTGAGGACGAACTTCTCCACCACGGCCATCGCGCCGAACGGCCCGGTCACCGCATAGTGCGTCGCCGTGATCGACGTGTTGCCCCCCGCCGGGCCCGGATCGACGTCGAAGGCCACGAAGCCGTACGGGTTGTCGCGGTCGCGAAACGCCGACCACGGCGCGTCTTCGGTCAGGTAGATCGGCGCCTTGCGGCCACGTGCCGGGTCGAATCCGCCGACGCCGGTCAGCACCCGGCAGCGCGGCTGCGGGAAGAACATCGTGTTCGACGGCGCCGACGTGCCGCCCCCGCCGATGACCACGTGCACGGTTCCCTTGCTGGTGTCGATGACGTCGCCGCGGGTGTCGACGGGAATCGGTGTGCGAGTCTCGTTGTCGACCGTGCCGCGTACCGGGTGCGAGCGTTCGTAGTGGTGTTCGTGGCCGCACACCACCAGATCGACGCCGTAGCGATCGAACAGCGGCAGCCATTGCCGGCGGATTCCGAGGTCGGCGCCGTTGGTCCGGTCGGCGGTCGAGATCGCCGTCTGGTGCATGCACACCACCACCCAGTCGACGTCGGGATCGCGCCGCGCGTCGGCGAGTTCGCTTTCCAGCCAACGACGTTGCGCCCCACCGGAGTAGCCGTGCACGTAGAAGTTGCCGCCGTCCTGAAAGCAGACGTCGTCGTTGGACAGGCTGATCACCCGCACAGAACCGGCGGTGAACGAATACCACAGGCCGCGCAGCTCGGCCTCGGCCCCGGAGTCGGGCAACCCGAAGAAGGCCTGGTAGGCCGCGAAGCCGACCGGGCCGTTGCCCAGCTCGTTTTCGTGGTTGCCGACCGCGGGCATCCACGGCCGGTAGCGCGCCGAGCGGGTGTTGTTCTCGAACCAGTCGGACCAGGTCCGGACCCGGTCGGTGGCCAGGTTGGCGTAACACAGGTCGCCGTTGACCAGATGGAACAGCGGAGCAATGCGTTCGATCGCGGCGGTGGTGTCGCCGGCGGCCGGCGAGCCGAGGTTGTCGCTGGTGTAGCTGTTGGCCATCCGCCTGCCGAGCGTCGGGGTGGCCTGGTCGCCGAAGCTGGTGAAGGACAACGGTTTCCGGCCCGACGGGGCGGTGCGCACGGTTCCAAGCTCCGGGCTGGTGCCGTCGTGCACCGCCGCGTAGACGTACTCGGTGTCGGGTGCTAGGTTGTCCAGCACCGCGTGGTTGACGCGAACCTCGGTGCGCGACTTGGCATCTCGATAGGTGCGGGTCTGGGCCGGAACGGTGCGGCCGAAGCCCGACGCCGGGGTACCCAGCATCACCCGCGGGTTGTGCACCGGGTCGGTGGTGTGCCACGACACCACCACTTCGCTGGAGGCATTCTTGCCGAATTGCAGGTGCAGACCGTTCACCGGCGCCGCGCCGCTGCGATCGGGTTGCGACCACAGTGCGGGACTCCGTGACTGCAGCAGCGTGGCCGCGGCGCCGCCCACTCCCACGCCGAGGATCGCCGCCGTGCCCGTCGTCAACACCGTTCGCCGGCTGATGCCGCCGGGTTCTTCGCTCATTCCTGTTTCTTACCGGATGTCCGCCGAGTGTGGGCCAATCCGACACTCGGCAGCCAAGTAGCCTGGTAGACATGGCCACCACGTTCACTGATTCCAAGGCCGACTTGATGCGACGGGCCCAGGACGCTCTTGCCGCCAACGTCGGCGAGTCGGAATTGACCACCCGCCAGAAGTTGGCGCTGACCTGCCGGGCGCTGTTCGACGCCGGACACGATTCGGGCCTGGCCGGCCAGATCACCGCGCGTGCCGAAGAGCTGGGGACGTACTACACGCAGCGGCTGGGCCTGGGGTTCGACGAGATCACCGACGCCAACCTGCTGCTGGTCGACGAGGACCTCAACGTGCTGGACGGCGACGGAATGGCCAACCCGGCCAATCGTTTTCACAGCTGGATCTACCGGGCGCGGCCCGACGTGGCTTGCATCGTGCACACCCATGCCTTCCACGCCGCGGCGTTGGCCATGCTCGAGGTGCCGTTGGTGGTCTCACAGATGGACACCACCCCCCTCTACGACGATTGTGCGTTTCTGGCCGACTGGCCGGGCGTTCCGGTCGGCAACGAGGAGGGCGAGATCATCAGCGCCGCTCTCGGAGACAAGAAGGCCATCCTGCTCGCACACCACGGCCAGGTGGTGGCCGGGGCCAGCATCGAAGAGGCCTGCTCGCTAGCGGTGCTCATCGAGCGGGCTGCCAAGCTGCAACTGGCCGCTATGGCCGCCGGCACCATCAAAGAGCTTCCGGAGAAGCTGGCCCGCGAGGCGCACGACTGGACGCTCCGACCCGAACGCAGCCGGGCGAATTTCGCCTACTATGCCCGCCGCGCGCTGGCCCGCCACCCCGATGTCCTGACCAGCTGAGGAGCCCGCAGTGCCCACAATTCACGGCATCATCGCCTACCCAATAACCCCGTTCGATTCGGATTCGGGCGGCATCGACACCGGAGCGCTGTCCGCGCTGGTGGATCGGCTGGTGAGTTCGGGAGTTCACGCGATCGCCCCCCTCGGCAGCACCGGCGAACTGGCGTACCTCGACGAACCCGAGTTCGACACCGTCGTCGACACCACGATTGCGGCCGTCGACGGTCGCGTGCCCGTCGTGGTCGGCGTGTCGGATCTGACCACCGCCAAGACGATTCGGCGCGCGCAGTACGCCGAGAAGGCCGGCGCCGACGCGGTGATGATCCTGCCGGTGTCCTACTGGAAGCTGACCGAACGCGAGATCGTGGCGCACTACACCAGCATCGGCGAGTCGATCGGGATCCCGATCATGGCGTACAACAACCCGGCCACCAGCGGCATCGACATGAGCCCGGAGCTACTGGTCGCGATGTTCGAGACCATCGACAACCTGACGATGGTCAAGGAGTCCACCGGCGACCTGTCGCGCATGCAACGCATCGACAAGCTCAGTGGGGGACAACTGCCGTTCTACAACGGCAGCAACCCGTTGGTGCTCGACGCGCTGCGGGCCGGCGCGTCCGGATGGTGCACTGCCGCACCGTGTTTGCGACCGCAGCCCTGCATCGACCTGTACGACGCAGTGCGTGCGGGCGATCTGGACAAAGCCCAGAAGATCTACGACGAGCTCAAGCCGCTGCTGGAGTTCATCGTCGCGGGCGGGCTGGCCACCACCGTCAAGGCGGGCCTGGAACTACTGGGCGCCGGCGTGGGAGATCCCCGGCGGCCGTTACTGCCGCTCGACGACGCGGGCCGGGCCAGGCTGCGCGAGCTGCTGGCCGAAGCTTGACTTAGATCCGAACATCAGTTCGAATAGGTGTATGCGGTGGGACCAGCAGGGGATCGCCGTCGACGACGGGGCGCTGCCGGGCTTGGAGCGCATCGGTTTCGTCCGCAGCGTGCGCACACCGCACTTCGACGGCATCACGTTTCACGAGGTGTTGTGCAAGTCGGCGCTGAACAAGGTCCCGGACGCGTCTGTCCTGCCTTTTCACTACACCGTCAACGCCTACCGGGGCTGCTCGCACGCGTGCCGCTATTGCTTCGCCCGTCCCAGCCACGAGTATCTGGAATTGAACTGCGGCAACGACTTCGACACCCAGATCATCGTCAAGACCAACGTCGTCGACGTGCTGCGTCGTGAGCTGCACCGGCCATCGTGGCGGCGCGACACCGTCGCGCTGGGCACCAACACCGACCCCTACCAACGCGCCGAGGGGCGTTATGCGCTGATGCCCGGAATCATCGGGGCACTCGCCGGTTCGGGTACACCGCTGTCGATTTTGACCAAGGGCACGCTGCTGCGCCGCGACCTCGGATTGATCGCCGACGCCGCCGCGCGGGTGCCGGTCCGGCTGGCGGTCTCGCTGGCCGTCGGCGATCCCGAGTTGCACCGGGACGTCGAACCCGGGACGCCGACTCCCCAAGCCCGGCTCGCATTGATCACGGCGATCTGCGACGCCGGGCTGGACTGTCATGTGATGGTGGCGCCGGTGCTGCCGCATCTGACCGATTCCGTCGAGCACCTCGACGACCTGCTGGGCCAGATCGCCGCGGCCGGGGCCACCGGGGCAACGGTGATGGGGTTGCACCTGCGCGGTTCGACACGAGGCTGGTTCATGTCGTGGCTGGCGCGAGCTCACCCGGACCTGGTCGCCCGGTATCGCGACCTGTATCGCTTCGGTGCCTATTTGCCGCAGCACTACCGCGACGAGCTCAAGGCTCGCGCGGCACCGCTTCTCGCGAAGTATCGGCTCGGCGGTGATCGGCGGCTCTCCGGTCGGCCGGCTCCGCCGGCAGCCGCCGCTCCACTGCAGCCGACGCTGTTCTAACGGGGGCTATCCGAGCTGGGCGGCGCGGAAGGTGTCGCACTGGTTGGGGTCGCCGGTCTGATAACCGGCGGTGAACCAGTGCTGCCGTTGCTCGGAGGATCCGTGCGTCCACGACTCGGGATTGGTGCGCCCGGTGGCCCGCCGCTGGATGCGGTCGTCGCCCACCGACGCGGCCGCCGACAGTGCATCCTGGATGTCCTTGTCGCTCAAGGGTTCCAGGAACGGAACACCGGTGCTCTCCTGCTTGGTGATCGACGCATAGTGCGCCCACACGCCGGCGTAGCAGTCGGCCTGCAGTTCGGTGCGCACGCCGTTGCCGCTGGCGCCCTGCGCGCCCTGCTGGGCGTGTCCGAGATTGCCCTGCAGGTTCTGCACGTGGTGCCCGAACTCGTGAGCCACCACGTACTCCTGCGCCAATGGCCCACCGCTGGAACCGAATTGGTCGACGAGCACCTGGAAGAAGTCGGTGTCGAAGTAGGCGGTCTGGTCCACCGGGCAGTAGAACGGCCCCACGTCGCTGGTGGCCGAGCCGCACCCGGTACCGACCTGCCCACTGAACAGCCGAACACGCGGGCGGGTGTATCCGCGCATCAGCTGCTTCCACACCCCGTCGACGGAGTTGCCGGTGGCCACCACGCGGCACTGGACGTACTTGTTGGCGTCGGCTCCGGTCCGGCACTTGTTCAGGTCGAAACCCGGGGCCACGTCCTCGCGGGTGTTGACCGTCTGCTGGTTGATCACGTTGCCGGGGTCGACGCCGAGCAACATGGCCACCACCACGATCAGCAGTCCGCCCAGGCCGCCGCCGATCGCAATCCCGCGACCGCCGCCGCCCGACGACGACGTGGTGCTGGTGTCGATCTGCATACCCTCGTTGAAGGTCATCGCACGCTCCGTTGCATCTCAGTGGTGGCTTGCACAAGCTTCCCACAGCGCGGTTCGGCGTGCCCCGAGGTTAGCGCTGTCGGCTGGCGGCGAACCGGGTGTCGGTGTAGCTGCGCAGGTTGGTCAGGAATCGCCGGAACGCGAGGTTCAACAGCGGCCGAAGCACGAACATCGCCAGCTTCGCCGGGCCGGCGGGCTGTTGCGCCAGCGTCCAGGTCAGCCGACAGCCACCAGGAATGACTTCGACACGGTAGTCCTCCGCGAATGCGGCGACCGCCCGCGTCGAGCATTCGTTGAACCGAAAAGCCATGCGGGTGAACGGTTCCCAGACCAGGAACTCCTCGTCGCCGACGATGCCGCCGCGCATGTGCACGACGCGGGTGGTGCCGACGCCGCGCGGCTCGGGGCTGGTCCAGGTCACCTTGGTGATCACCGATGCCCAGCGGGGCCAGGATTCGGCGTCGGCGAGGACTTCGAAGAGCTGCTCGGGTGTGATCGCCAGGTCGACGCTGTTCGCGAACCGATACGGCGCGGTCTCGGTGAAGCTCGGGTCGACGCGTTCGCAGGGAAGCATTTTCGGCATCGGCACTCCTTTGGATGAAATTGAGCAGGGGATCGAAGTCAGCCCGGCCCGTCGCTGGCGGCGGCCAGCAGCGGCACCAGGATGTCGCTGATCGGCGTGGAGATGCCGTGACGGCGGGCCTTGCGGATGATCACGCCGTTGCGCACGTCCCATTCCAGCGGGCGACGGGCCTCGCGGTCGGCGAGCATCGACGTGCCCATGTCGGCGGGCGCGCGGCGGAACATCTCGACCATCTCGTCGACCACATCCTCGCCCAGGTGCGCGCCCTCGGCGCGCGCCACGGCCACGCACTCGGCCAGGTAGGCGCGTGACAGCGCGGCCACCTCGTCTCGGCGGAACATGCCCGACCGCCGTCCGGTCAGCACCATCAACCCGGCCAGCGCATTGACCAGCAGCTTGCGCCACAGCGCGGTGGTGAAGTCCGGGTCGCAGTCCACTGCGCAGCCGGCGCCGCGCAGCAACTCGGCGACCGTCTGCGCGGCTGGTCCGGTGGGCAGCACCAGCCGCGCCTCGGTACGCAGCCGCACCCCGCCGTCGGGCTCCGTCTCGGCGCTGTACCAGACGATGCCGGGCACCACCGCCGACAACCGACAGAGCGGCTGCACCTGCTCGACCTGTTCGATACCGTTCTGCAGCACGGCGACAATGGTGTGTTCATCGCACAGCCGGGAAAGCCAGCCGCCGGCCTGGTAATTCTGGGTGGCTTTGACGGCCAGGATCACCACGTCGACCGCGCCGTAGATCTCGGCCGGATCGGTGCGCACCGGACCGGGCACCACGATCGGATCGGCTCCGTCAGGCCGCAGTTCGATCCGGTCGCGCGGGGTGCGCCCGCACAGCAGTACCCGGTGGCCAGCCGCGTGCAGAAGGGCCGCGACCGTCGTACCGACCGCTCCGGGACCCACCACTGCGATATGCATGACGATCCCCGAAATTACCGCCTCTAGACTGGGCAGTCGTTCTCACCGTTTCCAGAGGAGTAGTCGTGCTGCGCAGTCACGCCGCAGGTTCGTTGCGCGCCGCCGACGCCGGCCAGAAGGTGACGCTGGCCGGTTGGGTGGCACGCCGCCGCGACCACGGCGGGGTCATCTTCATCGACCTGCGCGACGCGACGGGGGTCTCGCAGGTGGTGTTCCGCGCGGCCGACGTGCTGGAGCAGGCGCACCGGCTGCGGGCCGAATTCTGTATCGCCGTCGAAGGTGTCGTCGAGATCCGGCCTGAAGGCAATGCCAATCCCGAGATCGCCACCGGTGACATCGAACTCAACGCCACGTCGTTGACCGTGCTCGGTGAGTGCGCGCCGTTGCCGTTCCAGCTCGACGAGCCCGCCGGCGAGGAGGTGCGGCTGAAATACCGCTACCTCGACCTGCGCCGCGACGGTCCCGGCGCGGCAATTCGGTTGCGCTCCAAGGTGAATGCCGCTGCGCGCGACGTGCTGGCACGTCACGACTTCGTCGAGATCGAGACGCCGACGATGACCCGTTCCACTCCGGAAGGGGCCCGCGATTTCCTCGTGCCGGCGCGGCTGCAGCCCGGCTCGTTCTACGCCCTGCCGCAGAGCCCGCAGCTGTTCAAGCAGCTGTTGATGGTCGCCGGGATGGAGCGCTATTACCAGATCGCCCGGTGCTACCGCGACGAGGATTTCCGCGCCGACCGCCAGCCGGAATTCACCCAGCTCGACATGGAGATGAGCTTCGTCGACGCCGACGACGTCATCGCGGTCTCCGAGGAAATCCTCGTTGCACTGTGGTCGCTGATCGGATACGAACTGCCGACGCCGATTCCGCGGATCACCTATGCGGACGCCATGCGCAGGTTCGGGTCCGACAAGCCCGACATGCGTTTCGGCCTGGAGCTGGTCGAGTGCACGGAGTTCTTCTCGGACACGCCATTTCGGGTGTTCCAGGCGCCCTACGTCGGCGCGGTGGTGATGCCGGGCGGGGCGTCACAGCCACGGCGCACGCTGGATGGCTGGCAGGACTGGGCCAAGCAGCGCGGACACAAGGGACTGGCCTATGTGCTGGTCGGCGACGACGGCACGCTGGGCGGGCCCGTCGCAAAGAACCTGTCCGAGGCAGAGCGCGCCGGACTGGCCGCGCATGTGGGCGCCAAACCCGGCGACTGCGTGTTCTTCTCGGCCGGTCCGCCGAAGCCGTCGCGCGCACTGCTGGGCGCGGCCCGCAATGAGATCGCCCGGCGGCTCGACCTGATCGACCCCGACGCTTGGGCGTTCGTCTGGGTGGTCGACCCGCCACTGTTCGAACCGGCCGACGAGGCCACCGCCGCCGGTGAAGTCACCGTCGGCGGCGGTGCGTGGACCGCGGTGCACCACGCGTTCACCGCGCCCAAGCCGGAGTATGCCGAGCGCATCGACACCGACCCGGGGGCCGTGCTGGCCGACGCCTACGACATCGTCTGCAACGGACACGAAATCGGTGGCGGCTCAATTCGTATCCACCGCCGCGACATTCAGGAGAAAGTGTTCGCGGTGATGGGCCTCGACAAGGCGCAAGCCGAAGAGAAGTTTGGATTCCTGTTGGAGGCGTTCACGTTTGGCGCGCCGCCGCACGGCGGCATCGCGTTCGGCTGGGACCGGACCAACGCGCTGCTGGCCGGTGCCGACTCCATCCGCGAGGTGATCGCCTTCCCGAAGTCCGGCGGCGGCGTCGACCCGCTGACCGACGCGCCCGCCCCGATCACCGCGCAGCAGCGCAAGGAAGCCGGCATCGACGTCGTGCCGCCGCCCCGAGGCAGTCGTGAACACCAATGACCTCGCGTCCGCCATCCCGTTGGCGGCCACCCTTGGCATCGACGTCAGCGAGGTCACATCGCAGCGCGTGACGGCGACGATGAATTGGGCCGAGCAACTGTGCACGAGCGGCGGGATCCTGCATGGCGGAGCGCTGATGGCGTTCGCGGACACGATCGGCGCGCTCTGCGCGGTGGCCAACCTGCCGCCGGGCGCCGGCACCGCGACAATCGAGTCGAAGACGAATTTCTTCCGCGCGGTGCGGTCGGGTGTCGTCACCGCCGTCAGCGAGCCGCTGCACGTCGGCCGCAGCACGATCGTCGCGCAGACCAACCTGACCGACGACCGCGACAAGTTGGTCGCGCAGGTTACCCAGACCCAGGCGGTACTGACGGAATAGGACTCGCGTCCAGGCTTATTCGCTAGTGCGGTATTGCTTTCGACCAGAGCTTGTGCAGCGTGGTGCGCACCGGATGCCCGGATCGCAGGATGTTGACCACCTCGGTCGGGAACAGTGTTTGGTCGGGTCCGCACTTCGGCCACGCTTCCGGCCCCTGGGTGGCCAGGGTGCGTTCGGCCACCGCAATCTGCTGCTCGCGGGTGGCATCGGCCGGCGAGCCGACGCCTCCGTTTTCGGCCCAGGTCGACGGCTTGAACTGCAGGCCGCCGTAGAACCCGTTGCCGGTGTCGGCCGACCAGTTGCCGCCTGACTCGCATTCGGCCACCGCATCCCAGTTGACGCTGTCGGCATATGCCACGCCGGTGGCGGGGTCGACGACCAGGGAGATGGCGACGACGACGACTGCCGCCTTCACCAATGACTTGCACCAGGTTTCTGCATTGAGTGCTCCACCAAATCGTGCCATTTAACACCTGTAACAAATGATCGTGAAAATTGTCAACAGATGAGTCAATTTTTATTTAGCGAGATTGATGGTGTCCCGGCGTTTTGAGTAGTCATGAGTTAATAGAAGTGTTATTGATGCAAATGATACTGAAGCTATCAATGTGGTAATTGTTTTTAGATCGACTTAGTGAGGTAATAGTTAACTAATGTTGTTGATGTTGCGTGTGATGTCTATGAGGCGTGACCGGTAACCCGGCGCCACGCCTCGGCCCCTGCCCACGGCGCCCGCAACCGCGGGGCGGCGGCTTCCGTCGTGCAGACCTGTCTGGACGACCTGGACGCGGTCATCACGTCGCCTCCCCGAGAAACTCCTCGACGAGACGCCTCGGCGCCTGTGTCAGCCAGGCCTCGGTGATCACCTCGCGCAGCCCGAGCTCGTCGATCTCGGCCAGTTTCACCAGTACCGCCGGATAGCCGTCGAAATGCGGGGTCGTGAAATACACCCCGGGCTCCTCGGCGATCAATGCGAACTTGACGCCCTCATCGGCCACCCGGACCCCGAGGATATCGCCGCCAGGCAGCTCAATTCCCTGTGCCGCCAACGCTTCTCGATCGGACTTGCGCAGCGGTCGTTCCCAGGCGACCAGCTTCTTGCCGATTCGCCAGTCATGAGGCGAGCGCTCTTCGATGAGCGGCAGCTCGCCGACGATGCCCGCAACGTCGTCCCACGTGGCCACAATGCGATTGTGCTCCCGCGGAGCGGGTTAGGGTAGCTCAGCGACGGCTATTTCCGGCCGAGCCGCGCTTCTGAGCTGCGGACCCAATGTGTATGCCGTCCGGATGTGTTGCGGCGCTTGACATCTCCACGGCGTCCGAGCACGGTGAGGCTGCGGTACACGGTCTCGATGACGATCGGTTGGCGGAAGTGTTCTTCGGTGTGTTCGCGTAGTTGGGCCGTGGTCAGTGAGCGCCTGGCGTCGGCGAGGTAGCTCAGCAGCGTCTGGCGCAGCAGACCCGGTCAGTCATCTGTGTTCAGCGCAGCCTGAAGCGTGGGAAGCAGCCCGGCCGTTTCGTCGTCGTCGGTCATCTTGTGCGCCAAGTCGATCGGGCTGACGTCGTGGTTGTTTTTCGCGGCGGGGTCCGCGCCGCGCTCCAAGAGCAGATCAACGATTGCTTCGGTTCCCGGAGCGTGGTACACCGCTCGCCACAGCGGGGTGTTGCCCCACCGGTCGCGCAGGTTCACATCCGCCCCGATGCTCACGAGGAATACGGCGAGATCCTGAGCGCCGAGATCGATTGCGCGGTGCAGCGGCGTTCTGCCGTCGTCGTCGACCGCGTCCACGTCGAGGCGGCCGTCATCGATCTGTTCTTTGATTTCCTCGGCGCCGATCAGCGCCGCACCATTGATCGACGAGCTTTGCGTCATCTTACCCCCAGATAGTCGGCCGTCGGATCGTCAACGCAGTCAAGGGTTTACCGCAACATCGTTAGCTGATTTTGATGCGCGGGCCGTCTGTGTACGTGATAGTGCCGTGCTGGAAGTGCTGCTCCCAGCCGCCCGGAATCGTTTGCTCGTCGCTGGTCGGGTAGCCCAATTGGCCGGCCGCGCCGCCGTGTTGTTGCCAGGCGTCGCCGATCCCGCCCCACAGTACGTGTGCGCCGGTGTTGGGCGACCAGTAGATAGCGCCGCCGCCGAAAGTGCTGTATTGGCCGTCGCCCGGGCCGGGTTGCTCGCTGGCCGTCGGCAGTGCCAGCGGACCGTTCGGCCCGCCGATCGAGTTGTATTTCTGCAGAATCGCACCCTGCAAGGCGAACTCACCGCTCGGTGTGGCGATTTTCGTGCTTTCGGTGCCGGCGGAATGCGCATCCGGCTCCGGCGCGGCCTCAATGCCCGCGGCCATCGGGTCGTCGGGGGCGGCGGTGTTGTTGGCATCGGCGGTGGGGCTGCTCGAACATCCGGCCAGCGGCGCGGCCACCGCTGTGAAAAGGGCAGCGGCCTGCCGCGTGCGGTTCATGGCGACGTCCCCTCCGTACCGGCTTCCCCACGAGTTCGGCGACGCGAACCCCCAAAGTTGACGGATCGCAATCAACCCCCTGGTAGCGACCGCGATCCGCCAACCTCTGGAATCCTTGGACATTATTCGGAGAATTGTCAAGGGTTCGGACGAAAATGCGGCAGATGTACACGTGTCTGGTATGCGGTGTGGCGAACCGGGATACGGCCGCGATTCTCCTTAGGATCGCTCCGGTGACCGACCGCTACGGAACCGACGTTTTGGCCAACGACCCGCACCGATCACGACGGCCGCGCTCCACGGAACTGCCGGTGGAGCTCGGCATGGTCGTCGAAGACGCGCAGAGCGGCTACGTCGGCGCCGTGGTGCGAATCGAGTACGGCCGCATGGAACTCGAAGACCGGCACGGTCGCACGAAACCTTTCCCGATCGGGCCGGGTTACCTCATCGACGGTCGGCCCGTGATATTGACCGCGCCGCGCCGCCCGCTACCCAAGACGCCCGCTCGCACCGCGTCGGGCTCGGTGGCGGTCGCGGGGGAACGCGCCCGGGTGGCGCTGGCCAGCCGGATCTATGTCGAGGGCCGCCACGACGCCGAGCTCGTCGAGCAGGTGTGGGGCGACGATCTGCGGCTCGAGGGCGTGGTGGTCGAGCACCTCGGCGGCGTCGACGACCTGGTCGGTGTGGTCGAGCGGTTCCGGCCGGGCCCGGGCCGGCGGCTCGGCGTGCTGGTCGACCATCTGGTGCCGGGGTCGAAGGAGGCGCGACTGGCCGAGGCGGTGCGCCAGGGCCCGGGCGGCGCGCACACACTCGTCGTCGGTCACCCGTTCGTCGACATCTGGCAGGCGGTCAAACCGAATCGCCTTGGGCTGCAAGCCTGGCCGGTGATTCCGTGCGGAGTGGACTGGAAGCGCGGCGTGTGCGAAGCGCTGGGCTGGCAGCCCGATACCGGGGCGGCGTGGCGGCGCATCCGCGACCGCGTCCGGGACTGGAACGACCTCGACCCGGCCCTGATCGGCCGGGTCGAGGAGTTGATCGACTTCGTGACGGGTTAGCTCGTCGGCGCCACCTGCCCGCCGGAGAGGCGGCGGTACGTGTAGGTCTGGATGAGCAGCGCCACCGGCGCAGCGACGATGACCCCGATGCCGCACAACAGCGCGCCGACCAGCACAACCAGGAACTGCACCAGCCACGACAGCAGCGCGCCACCGATATTCGACCTGACGGTGGTGAAGCTGGCCTTCAGCGCTTCAAACGCAGGCAGTCCGCGGTCGGTCGCGAACGCGACCGTGAAAAGGGCGAAGAAGCTGAAGATGAGGCCCGGGATTATGAACAGCAGATACCCGATTGCGGTGAGCACGCCGACGAGCAGTGCCGCCAGGATCACGCCGCCGAAGTGGCGGGGTTTGAAGAACGAGCCAATGGTCACCGGCCTGCCGTCGGCGATATCCAGCGTTCCGGACAACGTGGCCGCCTGCACGAACGTGCCGTAGACGAAGCTCACGACCTCTAACACGATCGTGCCGGTGGTTCCGAGACTGGCGGCGAACATTCCGTTGCCGCTCGCGGAGGTGTCGCCCAGCAGAGCAAATACCAGCAAGTGCAACAGCACACCGATCACGGCATAGACCAGGAACGAAACGATCAGCGGCAGTGCGTTTTTGCCGAACTTGTTCCACGCCCAGGAGAACGCATCACCGACCCTGAACTCACTCGACGGATAGCCGTGCGGCGGGTAACCCGGGGGCGGATAGCCCTGCTGGTAGCCGGGAGGCGGCCCGGGCGGCGCCCCATATCCGGGGGGCGGGCCGTAACCAGGCGGCGGTGGCGGCGGTGCACCGTAGCCGGGCGGCGGCCCCGGCGGCGGGCCGTACCCCGGAGGCGGTCCGGGCGGCGGACCGTAACCCGGCGGGGGGCCGGGAGGTGGGCCGTAGCCGGGCGGCGGTGGCGGTGGCTGGAAACCGGGTGGCGGAAAGCCGGGGCCACCGGGCTGCGGGTCGGTGGGGCTCCCGGACTGCTCCGGTGGTTGGCTCATGTCCCGCTCCTACTTCGTCGGCGTGAAGTATGCGCTCGCAGAACTTAGCAAGTATTCGGCGGCGCCGCCGGAAACGCGCCGTCAGTCCGCCCGCCCTCGCAGGCCGAGGATGCGTAGCAGTTCCGGCCGGCGCAGCATCAATCCGATCCAGAGCAGCACGCCGACGTAAACCGCCGACAATACGAAGGTGGCGACGGGCTTTTCGGCGCGCATGTTGGCCGTCACCGCGCCGCCGAGATAGGCGGTGATGCCGATCGCGCCGAGCACCGCCGTACGCGGAATGAGAAAGACCACAAGGCAGGCCAGCAGCACCCAACCGATCACCGGGGTCTGCTCGACCGGAAACCCGAGCTCCGCGGTCCCCTTGCGGCTGGCTTCGACGCCGACGATTTTCGTGATGCAGTCGAACGCCAGGAATGCCGCGAGCAGCGCGCTGATCACGATTCCGACGGTGCGGCCGCGGGACCCGCGTATCGGGGTGGGTTCGGACACGGTTGTTCCTCTCTTCAGGGGGCTGTCGATGTGCAGACCACGTCGGCCCGCAGTTCTCATCAGCGCCGCCGTGGTATGCCTGAAACCGTGTCCGACGGTCTGTTCGACGTCCCCGACGCGGGCGGGCTCGCCGAGCGCCCGCAGGGCGGGTCGGCCGCTGCGCCGCTGGCGGTGCGGATGCGCCCGGCCACGCTCGACGAGGTGGTCGGGCAGGACCACCTGCTGCAACCGGGCTCGCCGCTGCGCCGTCTGGTCGAGGGCTCGGGGGTGGCGTCGGTCATCCTCTACGGCCCGCCGGGCAGCGGGAAAACCACGCTGGCGGCGCTGATCTCACAGGCCACCGGCCGGCGGTTCGAGGCGCTGTCGGCGCTGTCGGCCGGCGTCAAGGAGGTCCGGGCCGTTATCGACCTGGCGCGCCGGGCCGCCGCGCACGGCGAGCAGACCGTGCTGTTCATCGACGAGGTGCACCGCTTTTCCAAGACCCAGCAGGACGCGCTGCTGTCCGCGGTGGAGAACCGGGTGGTGTTGCTGGTCGCGGCCACCACGGAGAACCCGTCGTTCTCCGTGGTGGCGCCACTGCTGTCGCGCTCGCTGATCCTGCAGTTGCATCCGTTGAGCGGCGACGACGTGCGCGCGGTGGTGCAGCGCGCGATCGATGACCCGCGCGGCTTGGCCGGACGCGTTCAGGTCGACCCCGACGCCGTCGACCTGCTGGTGCGGCTGGCCGCCGGCGACGCCCGCCGCGCGCTGACCGCGCTGGAGGTGGCCGCCGAAGCCAGCGACCGGGTAACCGTCGAATCCATCGAACAATCGCTGGACAAGGCGGCGGTCCGCTACGACCGCGACGGCGACCAGCACTTCGACGTGATCAGCGCATTCATCAAGTCGGTGCGCGGCTCCGACGTCGACGCCGCGCTGCATTATCTGGCCCGAATGCTGGTCGCCGGCGAGGATCCGCGTTTCGTCGCCCGTCGGCTGATGATCCTGGCCAGCGAGGACATCGGCATGGCCGATCCGACTGCGCTGCAGACCGCGGTGGCCGCCGCGCAGACCGTGCAGCTGATCGGCATGCCCGAGGCCCAGCTGACGCTCGCGCACGCCACCGTGCATCTGGCCACCGCGCCCAAGTCGAACGCGGTGACCACTGCGCTGGGCGCGGCGATGGCCGACATCAAGGCGGGCAAGGCCGGGCTGGTGCCCGCGCATCTGCGCGACGGCCACTACTCGGGTGCCGCCGCGCTGGGTAACGCACAGGGCTATCGGTATTCCCACGACGACCCGGATGGCATTGTGGCACAACAATATCCGCCCGACGAGCTGGTCGGCGTGGACTACTATCACCCGACCGGCCGCGGCGCCGAACGCGAAATCGCCGGCAGGCTGGAGAAGCTGCGGGCGATCATCCGCGGCAAGCGCCGCTAGCGGTCTTGCAGCGCGTCTGCCAGTGAGCGGCCGGCGTCGAGCACGTGGCGCTCGGCAATGTCGCGGGCGCGTTCGGCGTCGCGCGCGGCGAGCGCGTCGACCAGCGCCTGGTGGTCCTCCAGCGCGTGGTGCTCGTGCTCGGGGAATGCCGCCAGAAAATTCGACGGCACCACCCGCACGGCCTGCCGGATTTGTGCCATCAGCCGCTGCGAGTGGGCGGCGCGGTGGACCTCCCGGTGGAAGCGCCAATTCGCGTCGACGATGCGGCCTTCGCCGGAGTGGGCTTCCACGTCGGTGGCCAAAGCGCGCAACCGCTCAATGCCCTCCGGGGTGACCCGCTGCGCGGCCCATGCCGCGGCTTGCCCGGTCAGGACGCCGAGAATGGTGAAGCTGTCGAGCACGTCGTCGGGGCTGACGCCGATCACCGTGATGCCGCTGCGCGGGGCCACCCGCACCAGCCCGTCGTAGGACAGCTCCAGCAACGCCTCGCGGACCGGTGTGCGGCTGGTGGCGAACTCGGTGGTGATGGCGTCCAGGTCGAGGCGGGTGCCCGCGGGCAGCGCGCCGGTGAGGATGCGGTCGCGCAGTTCGCGGGCGGCGCGCTCGCGGACGGTGCCGGCGATGTCGGGGCTGGGCATGACGCCGACTGTAAAGCACGCCAGCATCTAACACTTGAAATCTGATATATCAGATGTTAGACATCAAGCCATGACCACACGACAGATGGCGCTCGTCGCCTTCATGCAAGCGGGCAACACCTCGGTCTATGCGGGCTCGTGGCGTCACCCGGCCACCGAGCACGGCTACCTGGACGCTTCCTACTACGCCAAAATCGGCCGGCAACTCGAAGAGGGTTGCTTCGACCTGATGTTCTTCGACGACCGGCTGGCGATGCCGGGCATTTACGGCGGCTCGGTCGCCGACGCCGTGCGCTACGGCGCGCGGCCGGTGAAGCTGGACCTGTCCATCGTCCTGGGCGTGCTGGCGCAGGCGACGTCGCGCATCGGGCTGGGCGCGACCTGCTCGACCACCTACTACCCGCCGTTTCACGTGGCGCGCACGTTCGCCACCCTCGACCACCTGTCGGGGGGTCGCGCGGCGTGGAACGTGGTCACCTCGGTCAACGACAGCGAGGCCCAAAACTTCGGCGTGGACGCACATTTGGGCCATGACGCCCGCTACGACCGCGCCGACGAATTCCTCGACGCCGTCGTCGGCCTCTGGGACACCTGGGAGGACGGCGCCGTGCTGCACGACCGGGCGGGCGGTCGCTATGCCGACCCGGCCAAGGTGCACGAGCTTGGCCACGTCGGCGAATACTTCTCGGTGCGCGGTCCGTTGACCGTGCCGCGCGGTCCGCAGGGCCGGCCGGTGATCATCCAGGCGGGCTCGTCCGGGCGCGGCCGCGAATTCGCTTCGCGCTGGGCGGATTTGATCTTCACCGGCGACCCAGGCATCGAGGTGGCGCGCAGCCACTACGCCGACCAGAAGGAGCGGATTGCCGCTGCCGGCCGCGACCCCCGCACCGTTAAGCTCTGCCCGATGGCTTACGCCGTGGTGGGCGAGTCGGAGGACCACGCCAAGCACCGCGAGCAGGTCTTCCTCAACGACCTGGTGCACCCGATGGCGTCGCTCACCCTGCTCTCCGAGCTGATGAACTACGACTTCTCCCAACACAATCTGGACGACCCGATCACCGACGAGCTCCTTGCCTCGGTGTCCGGTATCCGCGGCCTGGTGCAGAACCTGCGCACCCATATCGGCGGCGACACCGTCACACTGCGCGACCTGGCCGGCCACCGCGCCACCCTGCTGCAAGGTCCGCGCTTCGTCGGCACCGGAGTGGAGGTCGCCGACCAGATGGAGGAGTGGTTCCACGGCGGCGCCTGCGACGGATTCGTCCTGGCCGCAACGCATTTGCCCGGCGCATTCGAAGACGTGGTGCGAATGGTGGTCCCGGAACTGCAGCGGCGCGGCCTGTTTCGCACCTCCTACGACGGCGCGACGCTGCGCGATCACCTTGGCCTGCCGCGGCCGGCGTGCGTCGGCGCATGATGCTCGACGGCATCCGGGTTCTCGACATGGCCACGCTGGCGGCGGCGCCGCTGGCCGCCACCTACCTCGGCGAGTTCGGCGCCGACGTCATCAAAGTCGAGCAACCCCGAACCGGCGACCCGATCCGTGGCTGGGGGCACCAGCGCGACGGCGTCGGGCTGATGTGGAAGTCGGTGTCGCGCAACAAGCGTTCGGTCACCCTCGACCTGCGCGTCACCGAAGGTCAGGCGCTGCTGCGCCGGCTGGCCGGGCACGCCGACGTGGTGATCGCCAACACCCGGCCGTCGACGCTGCGGTCCTGGGGGCTGGACTACGACGCGCTGCGCGCGGTCAACGACCGCATCGTCATGCTGCACATCACCGGTTATGGCCTGTCCGGGCCGAAAAGCGACCGGCCCGGTTTCGGCACGCTCGGCGAGGCGATGAGCGGCTTCGCGCACATCACCGGCCAGCCCGACGGGCCGCCCACCCTGCCGCCGTTCATGCTGGCCGACGGGGTGGCGTCGCTGAACGCCGCCTACGCGGTGATGCTGGCGCTGTATCACCGCGACGTGCACGGCGCGCCCGGGCAATTGATCGACGTCAACCTGATCGACCCGCTGGCGCGGCTGCTGGAGCAGACGCTGCTCGGCTACGACCAGCTCGGCCTGGTGCCGACCCGGGCCGGCAATCGCTGGGACATCTCCGCGCCGCGCAACACCTACCGCACCGCCGACGGCCGCTGGCTGGCGATGTCGGGCAGCTCACCGGCGTTGGCGCTGCGGGTGTTTCGGGCGATCGGACGCGCCGACCTGGTCGAGGACGCCGACTTCGCGGACCCGCAGCGACGGCTGGCCAGAGCCCGCGAAGTCGACCAGGTGGTCGCCGACTGGGTGGCCGGCAAGACGCTTGCCGAGGCGATGGCCATCCTCGACGCCGAAAACGTCGCCGCCGCACCGGTTTACGACATCACCGACCTGGTTGCCGACGAGCAGCTGGCGCACCGCGAAGTCTTCGTCAAGGTCGGCGACGACGAGCTCGGCGCCATGACAGTGCAAGCACCCGTGCCGCGGTTCTCGGACACTCCGGGGCGTGTCGCGCACCTCGGCCCACGGCTCGGCGAACACAACGCCGAGGTGTACGGCGAGCTGCTCGGCCTGACCCCCAACGAAATCGACGACCTGCACGCCCGCAGTGTGCTGTAAACCAAGGAGACCGCCGATGTTGTTACGCCGCTCCGAGCTGGCCGTGCCCGCCAGCAACGACCACATGTTCGCCCACGCCGCCGCCTCGGGAGCCGACCTGGTCTTCCTCGACCTCGAAGACGCCGTCGCACCCGCACACAAGCAGACCGCGCGCGCCAAAGCCATTGCGGCACTGCGAGAACTCGACTGGGGGCGAACCGTGCGGGCGATCCGGATCAACGGCCTGGACACCCGCTGGTGCCACGACGACATCATCGACGTGGTCACCGAGGCCCGCGAAAACCTCGACACGATCATCGTCCCCAAGGTGCGCACCGCCCGCGACGTCTGGTGGGTCGACGTGCTGCTGACCCAGCTGGAAGCGAAGCTCGAGCGGTCCCGCCCGATTCGGCTTGAGGTGCTGATCGAGGAGGTCCAGGGGCTGGCCAACGCCGAGGAGATCGCGGCGGCCAGCACCCGGCTGGACGCGCTGATCTTCGGCGTCGGCGACTACTCGCTGTCGCAGGGTGCGCGGGTGGACACCAACTTCGTCCCGCTCGGCGACTACCCCGGCGACTTCTGGCACTACGCCCGCACCAAGGTGCTCGTCGCCGCGCGGATCGCCGGCATCGACGCGATCGACGCACCCTACCCGGACTACCGCGACCTCGACGGCTACGAGCGCGACGCCCGCCGCGCCGGACTGCTCGGATACACCGGCAAATGGGCGATTCACCCCAGTCAGGTGCCGGTCGCGAACCGGGTGTATTCGCCCACCGCCGAGGAGATCGCCCGGGCCGAACGCAACGTCGCCGCCTACCGCGACGGCGAGCGGCAAGGGCTTGGTGCGGTGGGGCTGAACGGTGTCCTGGTCGACGCCGCCCATGTCAAGATGGCGCAGGCGACGCTGGAGCGCGCCGCGCTGATCGACGGCGACAGGGGAAGCGGATGAAGACCTTCACCGACGACGAGATGAACGCCATGCTCCCGGCCGCCAAGACTTACAGCGTCGTCATCCTCAAGCGGGGACCCAACTTCGGCGGCGACGACACTCCGGCGATCATCTGGGAGCACGGCCGGCGCAACTTCGCGCTTCGCCACGAAGGCGTGCTGCCGGTGGTGTTGCCGGTCACTGACGGCTCGCAGGTGTGCGGTGTCGGCGTGTTCACCGGGACCGTCGAGGAGACCACCGCAGTGATGGACGACGATCCGGGCGTGCAGGCCGGGGTGTTCACCTTCGAGGTGCACCCCTGCCGGGGATTTCCGGGCGACTCGTTGCCGTAGCCACGCCGATTTCGACGTTTTGCAGACAAAGCGTGAGAGGCGGCCTGCAAAACGTCGATCTCGGGGCAACAAATCGTCAGACCAGCTCGGGCACCCGCAGCTGAGCGATCGCCAGCTCGAACTCGCCCACGTCGATCTGGTCGGCACCCAGGTCCCGAAGTAAGCCGGTGCGCAGTGAGCGGGCCCGGTCGTCATTGCGCCGCATCGCCTCCATGCTGTCGAACGTCGACGAGGACACCGCACGGCAGGTCGTGCGGTCCAGCATCAGGCTGGCGCTGCAGAAACCGTCGAATTCCTCGATCGCCGGCAGCACCGACTCCCGGTAGAACCCGATCGCGTTGTCGAACTGCTCGGGCCGGATCTTGAGCCAGGTGGCCCGCACACAGGCGCCAGGCCCGGAGCGGTGGTCGCGGTGTAGCACCGCGATCTCCCAACGGTCGACGATGGGGGTGCCGCCGCCGAACACTTCCGCGGCCCGCTGCTGAAGCGGCCGGACCTGCTCGCCGCTGGCGTGCATTGTTTTCTCCGAATCCCAGGAGCTGGTGGCGATGCATCTGCCGGACTCACGGTCGACGAGCAGCGACAGTCCCACGCACCCGTCCAACTCCTGCAGGGCGGGCATGACCACGTCGCGAACATGCGCAATGCCGGCGTCGATGCACGACCGTTGCGCCTGGATTGTGGTAGAGCGCGCGTACACGATTCAACCCCTCCTTGCTCGGGGGCAGCGCCCCGGTGGCGCCACCGGTCCTATGAACACCATCCTCCAACCAGGTAAGCGTCGCAATGCTTTTGCCACGGATTGCCCGCCCGGCTTCGCCGTGCTTGCGATCGCCGGGGGTCGGTGACGGCGACCCGCTGCGCCCGGCTTCGCCGTGCTTGCGATCGCCGTACCCTGGGTGACGTGGATACCGATGTGCTGGATGTGGACACCACGCGTCGCCGGATCGTCGACCTGACCGACGAGGTGCGCGCTTTCTGCTCGTCGCGAGCCGCGGGCCCGCGCGCCGACGGCCTGTGCAATGTGTTCGTCCCGCACGCGACTGCCGGGGTGGCCATCATCGAGACCGGCGCCGGTTCCGACGACGACCTCGTCGACACGCTGGAGCGGCTGTTACCGCGTGACGACCGTTACCGGCACGCACACGGCTCGCCCGGTCACGGCGCCGACCATGTGCTGCCGGCCATCGTGTCGCCGTCGGTGACGGTCCCGGTGGCCGGCGGCGAACTGCTGCTGGGCACCTGGCAGAGCGTGGTGCTCGTCGACCTCAATCGGGACAATCCGCGACGGTCGGTGCGGCTGAGCTTCGTCGAGGGCTGATCCTGCAGACCGGTAAGGTAGTGCGATCAAATTGGCGAGAAGGACAGCGACGACAACGTGCAGACACACGAGATCAGGAAGCGGTTCCTCGATCATTTCGTGAAAGCGGGTCACACCGAGGTGCCGAGTGCCTCGGTGATCCTCGACGACCCCAACCTGCTGTTCGTCAATGCCGGCATGGTGCAGTTCGTGCCGTTTTTCCTCGGCCAGCGCACCCCGCCGTACCCGACCGCCACCAGCATCCAGAAATGCATCCGCACTCCCGATATCGACGAGGTCGGGATCACCACCCGGCACAACACGTTCTTCCAAATGGCCGGCAATTTCTCGTTCGGCGACTACTTCAAACGCGGCGCTATCGAGCTGGCCTGGAAGTTGCTGACCAACTCGCTCGATGACGGCGGCTACGGGTTCGATCCCGAAAAGCTTTGGGCCACCGTTTATTTGGACGACGACGAAGCCGCCGGGCTGTGGCAGGAGGTGGCCGGGCTGCCGGCGGAGCGGATCCAGCGCCGCGGGATGGCCGACAACTACTGGTCGATGGGCATCCCCGGACCGTGTGGGCCGTCGTCGGAGATCTATTACGACCGCGGCCCGGAATACGGCCCGGAGGGTGGCCCGCTGGCCAGCGAGGAGCGCTACATCGAGATCTGGAATCTCGTGTTCATGGAGAACGAGCGCGGCGAGGGCACCACCAAAGACGACTATCCGATTCTGGGGCCGTTGCCGCGCAAGAACATTGACACCGGGATGGGTGTCGAGCGGGTCGCGGTGCTGTTGCAGGGCGTGCACAACGTCTACGAGACCGACCTGCTGCGCCCGGTGATCGACACGGTGGCCCGCAGAGCGCCGCGCGGCTACGACGTCGGCAACCACGACGACGACGTGCGCTACCGGATCATCGCCGACCACAGCCGCACCGCGGCGATCCTGATCGGTGACGGCGTGAGCCCCGGCAACGACGGGCGTGGCTATGTGCTGCGCCGGCTGCTGCGCCGGGTGATCCGCTCGGCCAAACTCCTGGACATCGACGGCCCGATCGTCGGTGAGTTGATGGCATGCGTGCGCGACGCGATGGGCCCGTCGTATCCCGAACTGGTGACCGACTTCGAGCGGATCAACCGGATCGCCGTCGCCGAGGAGACCGCGTTCAACCGCACGCTGGCGTCGGGCTCGAAGCTGTTCGAGGAGGTGGCCGGCGCCACTAAGGCGTCCGGCGCCGCAGTGCTGTCCGGCTCGGACGCCTTCACGCTGCACGACACCTACGGGTTCCCGATCGAGCTGACCCTCGAGATGGCCGCCGAAGCGGGTCTGAAGGTCGACGAGGCCGGCTTCCGCGAGTTGATGGCCGAGCAGCGCCGTCGCGCCAAAGCCGACGCCGCCGCGCGAAAGCACGCGCACGCCGACCTGTCCGCCTACCGCGAGCTGGTCGACGCCGGGCCTACCGAGTTCACCGGTTTCGACGAATTATCCTCGGAGGCAAGGATTTTGGGCATCTTCGTCGACGGCAGGCGGGTGCCGGTGGTGGCGCACGACGACGCTGTCGCAGCCGATCGCGTCGAACTGGTGCTGGACCGCACGCCGCTGTACGCCGAATCCGGTGGGCAGGTCGCCGACGTGGGGACAATCAGCGGGACCGGCGCCGGGGAGAGCGCCCGGGCGGCTGTCACCGACGTGCAGAAGATCGCCAAAACCCTGTGGGTGCATCGGGTCAACGTGGAATCCGGCGAATTCGTCGAGGGCGACACCGTCGTCGCAGCCGTGGATCCCGGCTGGCGCAAGGGCGCCACCCAAGGCCACTCAGGCACCCATATGGTGCACGCCGCACTGCGACAAGTACTGGGCCCCAATGCTGTTCAGGCCGGCTCGCTGAACCGGCCGGGGTATCTGCGTTTCGACTTCAACTGGCAGGGGCCGCTGACCGAGGAGCAGCGCACCCAGATCGAAGAAGTGACCAACCAGGCCGTGCAGGCCGACTTCGAGGTGCACACCTTCACCGAGCAGCTCGAGAAGGCCAAGGCGATGGGCGCGTTGGCGCTGTTCGGGGAGAGCTACCCCGACGAGGTTCGCGTCGTCGAAATCGGCGGGCCGTTCTCGCTGGAGCTCTGCGGCGGCACCCACGTGCACAACTCGGCGCAGATCGGCCCGGTCACCATCCTGGGCGAATCGTCGGTCGGTTCAGGGGTGCGCCGGGTGGAGGCCTACGTCGGGCTGGAGTCGTTCAAGCACCTGGCCAAGGAGCGCGCGCTGATGGCGGGGCTGGCGTCGTCGCTGAAGGTGCCGTCGGACGAGGTGCCCGCGCGGGTGGCCACTCTGGTCGAGCGGCTGAAGGCGGCCGAGAAAGAACTCGAGCGCGTCCGGCTGGCCAACGCCCGCGCCGCCGCGACCAACGCGGCGGCAGGTGCGCAGCGTATCGGTAACGTGCGTGTGGTGGCGCAGCGGATGTCGGCGGGGATGACCGCCGGTGACCTGCGCTCGCTGGTCGGCGACGTCCGCGGAAAGCTCGGCAGCGACCCCGCGGTGGTCGCGTTGATCGCTGAGGGGGAGGGCGGCACCGTGCCGTATGCGGTCGCCGCCAATCCCGCGGCCCAGGAGCTGGGCCTTCGGGCTAATGACCTGGTCAAGCAGCTGGCCGGGGCGGTAGACGGGCGCGGCGGCGGCAAGCCCGACCTCGCGCAGGGCTCAGGGAGGGACCCGTCGGGCATCGACGCGGCGCTCGACGCGGTACGGGCAGAGATAGCGCGGGTCAGCTGAGTGGAATCTTCGCAACACCGCCGGCCGGACCGGCCCGGCGGAGACGATCCCGGACGCGGACGGCGGCTGGGCGTCGACGTCGGCAGCGTGCGCATCGGCGTGGCCGCCAGCGACCCCAACGGCATCCTGGCCACCCCACTCGAGACCGTTCGTCGGGAACGGTCCGGCCGGCATGTGCGCCGGCTGGCCGAGCTGGTCGCCGAGCTGGACGCCGTCGAGGTGATCGTGGGGCTGCCCCGCACGCTGGCCGACCGCACCGGTCCGTCGGCCCGTGACGCGATTGACCTGGCCGATGTGCTGGCCCGGCGGGTCGCGCCGATCCCGGTGCGGCTGGCCGACGAGCGGCTGACCACCGTGAGCGCGCAGCGGTCGCTGCGCGAAGCGGGGGTGCGGGCCAAGGGCCAACGCGGGATGATCGATCAGGCCGCCGCGGTGGCCATCCTGCAAAGCTGGCTCGACCAACGTCGCGCCGTCCTGCCGGGGGAGGTTTCCGGTGCGTGAGCGAGCCCAGCCCGCGTCGGTCGGCGCGGCCCGTCGCAAAATGAGCCGCGCCGATCGGATCCGCGCCGAGCGCGGTCGTCGCCGTCGGCGTGTCGTCAGTGCGCTCGCCACCGCCGTGCTCGTCGTGGTGGTCGTCGCTGCCGTGTTCGTCGGCTCCAAGCTGTGGCACATGTTCGGCTCGCAGAACGACTACCGCGGCAGCGGCAAACAGGACGTCGTGATCCAGATCCACGCCGGCGACTCGACCACTGCGATCGGCGAGACCCTGCACGACCGCGGCGTGGTCCGCACGGTCCGGGCGTTTGTCGACGCGGCGCACGGCAACGCCGCGATCTCGTCGATCCAGCCCGGCTACTACCGGATGCGCACCGAAATCCCGGCGTCGTCGGCCGTCGCGCGACTCGCCGACCCCAACAGCCGGGTGGGCAAGCTGGTGATCCCCGAGGGCCGCCAGCTTGACGACACCACCGACGTGAAGACCAACGCCGTCACGCCCGGCATCTTCACCCTGATCTCCCGGGCCACGTGCGTGGACCTCGACGGCGACAAGCACTGCGTTCCGGTCAACGATCTGCGCGGCGCCGCCGCCAGTACACCGCCGGCCCTGCTGGCGGTGCCCGGATGGGCCGTCGACCCGGTGAACCGGATGGGCAGCGACCATCGCCGGATCGAGGGCCTGATAGCGCCGGGGACGTTCAACGTGAACCCGTCGGCCTCGCCGCAGAAGATCCTCTCGACGCTGATCAGCTCCAGCGCGGTGGACTATGTGAAGTCGGGTTTGGTCGACACCGCCAAGGCGATGAACATGTCGTCGTACGACGTGCTGGTGGTGGCGTCGCTGGTGCAGCGCGAAGCCAAGCCGCAGGACTTCCCGAAGGTCGCCCAAGTCATCTACAACCGGCTGGCCGAGCACCGCACGTTGGAGTTCGACTCGACGGTGAACTATCCGCTGGATCGCCGCGAGGTCGCCACCACCGATGCCGACCGGGCCCAGCCGACGGCGTGGAACACCTACGTGTCCGAGGGGTTGCCGGAAACGCCGATCTGTTCGCCGAGTAGCGATGCGCTGTCCGCCGCCGAGCATCCCGAACCGGGTGACTGGCTGTACTTCGTCACGATCGACGCGCAGGGGACGACGCTGTTCACCCGCGACTACCAGCAGCATCTGGCCAACATCGAGCTGGCCCAACACAACGGTGTCCTCGACAGCGCCCGCTAGACGGGCGGGCGTGCTCGGCAAGCCGATTGCGCATTCACGTTCCCCACAACTGCACCTGGTGGCCTATCGCGCGCTGGGCCTGGAGGACTGGACCTACGAGCGCATCGAGTGCGACGCCGACGAACTGCCTGGTGTGGTTCGTGGGTTCGGTCCGGAGTGGGTCGGCGTCTCGGTGACGATGCCGGGCAAGTTCGCCGCGCTTCGGGTCGCCGACGAGCGCACGGCGCGCGCGGAACTGGTCGGCTCGGCCAACACGCTGGTGCGGACGCCGCGTGGCTGGCGCGCCGACAACACCGACATCGACGGCGTGACGGGAGCGCTCGGCGCGGCGTCGGGGCAGGCGGTTGTCGCGGGCTCAGGCGGCACCGCACCGGCGGTGGTGGTGGCCTTGGCCGAACTGGGTGTCAGCGGCATCACCGTCGTCGCGCGCAATCCCGACAAGGCCGCCCGGCTGATGCAGCTGGGCGCGAAGGTCGGGGTGCCGACCCGGTTCCGCGAGCTGGGCGCGCCGCTTGACGAGGCGACGGTGTTGGTCAGCACGCTGCCGGCCGACGTCGCGGCACGCTATGCGCAGAGCCTGGCGCGGGTCCCGGTGCTCTTGGACGCGATCTACGACCCGTGGCCGACACCGCTGGCCGAGGCGGTGATCGCGACGGGCGGACGGGTGATCGGCGGGCTGCAGATGCTGCTGCACCAGGCGTTCGCGCAGGTGGAACTGTTCACAGGCCGGCCCGCGCCCCGAGCGGCAATGGCGGCTGCCCTCGGCTAGCCTGCCGCGCATGCTGGCGGGGGCGGTGCTGCTGTGGATGGCGGCGCTTGGCTGCTACGACATCGCGCGGCGACGGCTGCCCAACTGGCTCACTGTGCCCGGGGGCGCCGGGATCCTGCTGGCCGCGACGCTGGGCGGGCGCGGCGTGCCGGCGCTGGGCGGGGCGCTCGCGTTGGCGGCGGTGTATCTCACGGTGCATCTGGTGTCGCCGACGGCGATGGGAGCCGGCGACGTGAAGCTGGCGCTCGGACTGGGCGCATTGACCGGCTGGTTCGGTGTCGATGTGTGGGTGCTGGCGGCGCTCGGAGCGCCGCTGCTGACGGCGCTGGTCGCGCTGGCTTTGGGTGCGCGCAGTGTGCCGCACGGCCCGTCGATGTGCCTGGCCACCGGGATGGCGGTCGGGTTGGCAGTTCTGTAGTCCACCGGCTCGCCGAACGTGCGCTGACGGTGAATTTCGCGGCGGTTCTCCGCCGTGGGTACACGTTGGGCGTGGGCTGATGTGCGGCATGGGAAGATGGGACACGTGTTGCGTTGGACCACTGCCGGTGAATCCCACGGCCGCGCGCTGGTGGCCGTGCTGGAAGGCATGGTCGCCGGGGTGAGCGTCACCTCCGAGGACATCGCCGCCCAGCTGGCCCGCCGCCGGCTCGGCTACGGCCGCGGCGCCCGGATGAAATTCGAGCGCGACCAGGTGACCGTGCTGGCCGGGGTGCGGCACGGCAGCACGTTGGGCGGCCCGATCGCCGTCGAGATCGCCAATACCGAATGGCCGAAGTGGGAAGACGTGATGGCCCCCGACCCGGTCGACCCCGCGGTGCTCAGCGAGGTCGCGCGCAACGCGCCGCTGACCCGGCCGCGGCCCGGCCACGCCGACTACGCCGGCATGCTCAAGTACGGCTTCGACGACGCCCGCCCGGTGCTGGAGCGGGCCAGCGCCCGCGAGACCGCGGCCCGCGTCGCGGCCGGCACCGTCGCGCGGCAGTTCCTCAAGCAGGCGCTCGGCGTCGAAGTGCTCTCCCACGTCGTCTCGATCGGCGCATCCCATCCCTACGACGGCCCGCCGCCACAACCCGACGACCTGCCCGCGATCGACGCCAGCCCGGTGCGTGCGTTTGCCGAAGAGGCTGAAAAATCCATGATCGCCGAGATCGAGGCCGCCAAGAAGGACGGCGACACGCTCGGCGGCGTCGTCGAGGTGGTCGCCTACGGCTTGCCCGTCGGCGTCGGGTCGTTCACCAGCGGCGACAACCGGCTCGACAGCCAACTGGCCGCGGCTGTGATGGGCATCCAGGCGATCAAAGGCGTGGAGATTGGCGACGGCTTCGAGACCGCGCGGCGCCGCGGCAGCCGCGCCCACGACGAGATGTACCCCGGGCCGGACGGTGTCGTCCGCTCGACCAACCGGGCCGGCGGTCTGGAGGGCGGGATGACCAACGGCCAACCCTTGAGGGTGCGCGCCGCGATGAAGCCGATCTCCACGGTGCCGCGGGCGCTGGCGACCGTCGATATGGCCACCGGCGACGAGGCCGTCGCCATCCACCAGCGCTCGGACGTGTGCGCGGTGCCGGCCGCCGGGGTGGTGGTCGAAACCATGGTGGCCCTGGTGCTGGCCCGCGCGGTGCTGGAGAAGTTCGGCGGCGACTCGCTGGCCGAAACCCGCCGCAACGCCGAGGGCTACCTCCGTTCGGTCGCCGAACGCGAACCCGCCACCGAAGTCCGGGCGTCCGGCTAATGGCGCCGAAGGCGGTGCTGGTGGGCTTGCCCGGGTCGGGCAAGTCCACGATCGGCCGGCGGCTTGCCAAGGCGCTCGGTGTCGAGCTGCTCGACACCGACGCCGCGATCGAAGCGCAGACCGGCCGCAGCATCGCCGACATCTTCGCCACCGACGGCGAGAAGGAATTCCGTCGCATCGAGGAACAGGTGGTGCGCCGGGCGCTGGCCGAGCACGACGGCGTCCTGTCGCTCGGCGGCGGCGCCGTCACCACCCCCGGCGTCCGCGCAGCGCTGGACGGCCACACCGTGATCTTCCTGGAGATCACCGCCGCCGAAGGGGTGCGGCGCACCGGCGGCAACACGACCCGCCCGCTGCTGGCCGGCTCCGACCGCGCCGAGAAGTTCCGGGCGCTGATGTCGCAGCGGGTACCGCTGTACCGCCGGGTCGCCACCCTCCGGGTGAACACCAACCGCCGTAACCCCGGCGCCGTCGTGCGCTACATCGTGTCGCGGCTGGAGAATCGCGACAAGACCCGGCGGTGCGGGCGCCGCCGCCTCGACGCCGAACCCGGGCCGCCGCCCACCCCGGTCACTCCGGCCACCCTGGCGGCCGCCCGCCGCGCCGAGGCGGGCAAATGAGCGGCGCACCGGTCACCGTGCAGGTGGCCGTCGACCCGGCCTACCCGGTGGTGATCGGCACCGGTCTGCTGGGGGAGCTCCAAGAGCTGCTCGCCGGCCGGCACCGCGTCGCGATCCTGCACCAGCCGGTGCTATCGGCCACCGCTGAGGCAATCCGGAAGAGCCTGGCGGACAAAGGCATTGACGCACACCGCATCGAAATCCCGGACGCCGAAGCGGGCAAAGACCTGCCGGTGGTGGGATTCATCTGGGAAGTGTTGGGCCGCATCGGCATTGGCCGTAAGGACGCTCTGGTCAGCCTGGGCGGGGGCGCGGCCACCGACGTCGCCGGGTTTGCCGCCGCCACTTGGCTGCGCGGCGTCGACATCGTGCACGTGCCCACCACGCTGCTCGGCATGGTCGACGCCGCGATCGGCGGCAAGACCGGGATCAACACCGACGCCGGCAAGAACCTGGTCGGCGCGTTCCACCAGCCGGCCGCCGTGCTGGTCGACCTGGCGACGCTGGAGACGTTGCCGCGCAACGAGATTGTCGCGGGGATGGCCGAAGTCGTGAAGGCTGGCTTCATTGCCGATCCGGTGATCCTCGATCTGATCGACGCCGACCCGCAGGCCGCCCTGGACCCGGCCGGCGAGGTGCTGCCGGAGCTGATCCGGCGTGCGGTCGCGGTCAAGGCGGAGGTTGTCGCGGCCGACGAGAAGGAATCGCAGCTTCGCGAAATCCTCAACTACGGGCACACTTTGGGCCATGCCATCGAGCGCCGGGAACGCTACCGGTGGCGCCACGGCGCGGCGGTGTCGGTGGGTCTGGTGTTCGCTGCCGAGTTGGGCCGGCTGGCGGGACGGCTCGACGACGGCACCGCCGCGCGGCACCGCAGCATCCTGACCTCGCTGGGGTTGCCGGTCAGCTACGACGCCGACGCGCTGCCGGAGTTGCTGGAATACATGGCCGGCGACAAGAAAACTCGTTCAGGGGTACTGCGATTCGTCGTTCTCGACGGGCTGGCCAAACCCGGCCGGCTCGAGGGTCCGGACCCGGCGCTACTGGCCGCCGCCTACGCGGAGGTCGGTGCATGACACAAGTCAACGTCATCAACGGACCCAACCTCGGCCGGCTGGGCCGGCGGGAGCCCGACGTCTACGGCGACACCAGCCACGACGACCTGGTCGCCATGATCGAGCGGGAGGCTACCGAACTCGGCCTGAAAGTTGTTGTGCGGCAAAGCGACAGCGAAGCCCAATTGCTGGAGTGGATCCATTCGGCGGCCGATGCGCAACAGCCGGTGATTCTCAACGCCGGGGGGCTGACGCACACGTCGGTCGCGTTACGCGACGCCTGCACCGAGCTGCGGGCACCGCTGATCGAGGTGCACATCTCCAACGTGTATGCCCGCGAAGAGTTTCGGCGCCATTCCTATCTGAGCCCGATAGCGACGGGGGTCATCGTCGGTCTGGGCGTGCAGGGCTACCTGCTGGCGCTGAAGTATCTGTCCAGCGTCTACCGCTGATCTTCGGGCTTGGCCTTCTCGGTTTGAGCCTCGGCTTCGGCCGGCTTCGCCTCGGTGGGCGCTTCGACGTCGGACAGCTTGATTTCCTCGGTCGGCGACTCGCTGTAGGCCGGCTGCGGCGCCGTGGTCGCTTCCCGTTCGGCCGTGGCCACCGAGGACGCCTGCTGCTGGTGCATCGCACCGCCCTGGGTGGCGGTGTCGTCAGGCCGTACCGCGGCGAACACGTCGGTGTCCACGCGGTCCTCCTCACCGCCGCCGCGGGGCTGCGGCGCGTAGTTGCCCTTGCGGTCGATGAGCCAGCGGCCCAGCGTCGCCCCGCCGATTCCGCCCAGGAACACCAGCAGGGCGGTGAACGCGGCGAACGTGGTGAGCTCGTTGATCAGACCACCGGCGTACAGGCCCTTGTAGAGCAGCGAGATCAGCCAGGCCACCGCGCCGCTGACGATGCCGGCCACCAGGCCGGCCAGCAGCCACACCATGGCCAGGTCACCGCGACGGTCCGGGTCGGGCTGCACCCACGCGTCGGCGCGGCCGTCTCGTATGCCCCACACCACGATCCCGATGATGAACAGGATGAGCAGCACAATGCTGATCAATGCGGCCTGGGTTTGAAAAGCGTTGATCAACGTCCCCTGGAACAGGCGGACGACGACCATCGCGGCGGCATAGACCAGACCGCGCAGCATCCAGTTACTCATGGGGCCACAGCGTAGACGAGTACCGTCGTCGGGCGTGACACATTCCCAGCGTCGGCACAATCTGTGTTCGCGGATCGGCGCCGCCGGGCTGGACGCGATGCTGGTGACCGACCTGGTCAACGTCCGTTACCTGTCCGGTTTTACCGGCTCGAACGCCGCCTTGCTCGTCTTCGCCGACGACCGGCCGCCGGTGCTGGCCACCGATGGCCGCTATCGCACTCAAGCCGCCGAACAGGCACCCGACCTGGAGGTGGTCATCGAGCGGGCCTGCGGCCGCCACCTGGCCGGGCGCGCCGCGGCCGCCGGCGTGCAGCGGCTGGGCTTCGAAAGCCACGTCGTCACCGTCGACGGCTTCGACGTCCTGGCCGACGAGGCGGGCGGCGCCGAACTGGTCCGCGCGCCACGCACGGTCGAGGCGCTGCGCGAGGTCAAGGACGCCGGCGAGGTGGCGCTGCTGCGCCTGGCGTGCGAGGCCGCCGACGCGGCGCTGACCGACCTAGTCGAGCGAGGCGGGCTGCGGCCGGGCCGGACCGAACGCGAGGTGGGCCGCGAGCTGGAGGCCCTGATGCTCGACCACGGCGCCGACGGGCCGTCGTTCGAGACAATCGTTGCCGCCGGAGCCAATTCGGCGATCCCGCATCACCGGCCCACCGGCGCGGTGCTGGCCGCCGGCGACTTCGTCAAGATCGACTTCGGCGCACTGGTGGCCGGCTATCACTCCGACATGACCCGCACCTTCGTGCTGGGCAAGGCCGCAGACTGGCAGCGCGACATCTACCGACTGGTCGCCGAGGCGCAGCGCGTCGGCCGGGAAGCGCTCCGGGTGGGCGCCGAGCTGGCCGAGGTGGACGGCGCGGCGCGGCGGGTGATCGCCGACGCCGGCCACGGCGACCATTTCGGGCATGGCCTGGGCCATGGGGTGGGCCTGCAGATCCACGAAGCGCCGGGGATCAGCGCCAGCGCCGCCGGTACACTACGTGCGGGCTCCGTGGTGACGGTGGAGCCCGGTGTCTATGTGCCCGACCGTGGCGGCGTCCGCATCGAGGACACGTTGGTCGTGGGAACGCAGGGCCCCGAATTACTTACCCGGTTCCCCAAGGAACTGGCCATCCTCTAGGAGACGTAGAAGACCGTGGCAACTACTGCCGACTTCAAGAACGGCCTGGTGCTGGCGATCGACGGCCAGCTGTGGCAAATCGTCGAGTTTCAGCACGTCAAACCCGGCAAGGGCCCGGCGTTCGTGCGCACCAAGCTCAAGAACGTGCTCTCCGGCAAGGTGGTGGACAAGACCTACAACGCCGGGGTGAAGGTGGAGACGGCCACCGTGGACCGCCGCGACACCACCTACCTGTACCGCGACGGCTCGGACTTCGTGTTCATGGACAGCGAGGACTACGAGCAGCATCACCTGCCGGAGTCGCTGGTCGGCGACGCGGCCAAGTTCCTGCTCGAGGGCATGCCGGTGCAGGTGGCCTTCCACAACGGCTCGCCGCTGTACATCGAGCTGCCGGTGACCGTCGAGTTGGAGGTCACCCACACCGAGCCCGGTTTACAGGGCGACAGGTCCAGCGCGGGCACCAAGCCGGCGACGCTTCAGACCGGCGCGCAGATCAACGTCCCGTTGTTCATCAACACGGGCGACAAGTTGAAGGTCGACTCCCGCGACGGCAGCTACCTGGGCCGTGCTTGACGATGCCTGAGGCCAAGCCGGCGAGGCCTGCGAGGGCTGTTAAAGGGCGGCATCAGGCCCGCAAGCGCGCCGTCGACTTGCTGTTCGAGGCCGAGGCGCGCGGCTTGACCCCTGTCGAGGCGGCCGAGGCCCGCGCCGCTTTGGCGGAGGCGAAACCGGATGTGGCGCCGCTGCATCCCTACACCGAGACCGTGGCGCGTGGCGTGGCCGCGCACAGCGCTCATATAGACGACCTGATCTCGTCGCACCTGCAGGGCTGGACGCTGGAACGGCTCCCGGCGGTGGACCGGGCGATCCTGCGGGTTGCGGTGTGGGAGTTGTTGCACGCCAAGGACGTGCCGGAGCCGGTTGCCGTCGACGAGGCGGTGGAGCTGGCCAAGGAGCTGTCCACCGACGATTCGCCGGGCTTCGTCAACGGGGTGCTGGGCCAAGTGATGTTGGTGACGCCGCAGATCCGGGCCGCTGCCCAAGCGGTCCAGAACCGCGAGTCATGACCCGGCTGGAGCTGCGGGTCGTCATCGCCGGCGTGCTGGCGGCGACCGTCGTGCTGGGCGCGGTGGTGTGCGCCGCGTACGGGCAGGCCGCGATCGCGGCGGCGCTGGCGATCTACGCGCTGGGTGTGGGGGCCTGGCTCTATCACTGCATCGAGCGCTACGTGGTGGCGCGGCGCATCAGCACGGTTCGTTCGGTGGCCCGGCCTTTCGCGCCGCTGCTTCCGGTGATGGCCGCGATCATGGGGCTGACCCAGGCCGTGGTCCGATCGCTGTCCGACGTCACCGAGGTCGGGTCGCGGCGCTGGGATCTGCCGGTGCGCCGGTGGATGGCGATCAACCGGGCCAGGCCGTCAGGCGACGACGACCTCGACGGCTGAAACCACCCCCACGCCGTTCGACGGAGGGACACACTGGCGACATGGACCGTGACGGCAGGCGCCCGAGACGGCTTCGTGTTTCCGCGCTGGCGGCGGTAGCCAACCCGTCGTATTCGCGGCTGGATACCTGGAATCTGCTCGACGACGCCTGCCATCAGCTCACCGTCGTCAACCGGGCGGGGCTGGACACGACACACGAGGTGGCCCGGGTCAAGCGCCTGCTCAAGCGGCTCGCGGCCTACGAACGCTATTGGCTGTACCCGGGTGCGGAGAACCTGGAGGCATTCCGCAGCTATCTCGACAACCTTGCCACGGTGAGCCTTGCCGACGAGGTGTCGCTGGCGGTGCGGCTGCTCTCCGAATACGGCGACCGGGCGGCGCTGTTCGACACGTCCGGGTCGCTGGCCGACCAGGAGCTGGTGGCGCGGGCCAAGGAACAACAGTTCTACACCGTGCTGCTTGCCGACGACTCCCCGACGACGGCCCCGGAAAGCCTGGCCGAATGCCTGCGCGCGCTTCGCGACCCGTCCGACGACGTGCAGATCGAACTGCTGGTGGTGACCAGCGTCGAGGACGCGATCACCGCCGTCGCCCTCAACGGTGAAATCCAGGCGGCGATCATCCGCCACGACCTGCCGCTGCGGTCCCGCGACCGGGTGCCGTTGATGACCACACTGCTCGGCGCCAACGACGACGTGGTGGCCACCGACCGCACCCACGACTGGGTCGAGTGCGGCGAGTGGATCCGTGAACTGCGGCCGCACATCGACCTGTATCTGCTCACCGACGAGTCGATCGCCGCCGAGACCGAGGATGAGCCCAACGTCTACGACCGCACGTTCTACCGGCTCAACGACGTCACCGACTTGTACAGCACGGTGCTTGCCGGCATCCGGAACCGGTTCGCCACACCGTTTTTCGACGCGCTGCGGGCTTACGCCGCCGCACCGGTCGGCCAGTTCCACGCCCTGCCCGTCGCGCGCGGCGCCAGCATCTTCAACTCCAAGTCGCTGCACGACATGGGCGAGTTCTACGGCCGCAACATCTTCATGGCCGAGACGTCGTCGACGTCGGGCGGGCTGGACTCGCTGCTGGACCCGCACGGCGCCATCCGGGCGGCGATGGACAAGGCCGCGGTGACCTGGAACGCCAATTCGACCTACTTCGTCACCAACGGCACGTCGACCGCCAACAAGATCGTCGTGCAGGCACTTACCCGGCCCGGCGACATCGTGCTCATCGACCGCAACTGCCACAAGTCGCATCACTACGGCCTGGTGCTGGCCGGTGCCTACCCGCTGTATCTGGACGCATATCCGTTGCAGCCGTTCGCGATCTACGGCGCGGTCTCGCTGGAGACAATCAAACAGGCACTGCTCGACCTCGAGGCCGTCGGACAGCTGGACCGGGTGCGCATGTTGCTGCTGACCAACTGCACGTTCGACGGCGTCGTCTACAACCCGCGGCGCGTGATGGAGGAGGTGCTGGCGATCAAGCCGGACATCTGCTTTTTGTGGGACGAGGCGTGGTACGCGTTCGCCACCGCGGTGCCGTGGGCACGACAGCGGACCGCGATGGTCGCCGCCGAGCAACTCGAATCGATGCTGTCGTCTCCGGCCTACGCCGAGGAGTACCGCAAGTGGACTGCGTCGATGGAAGGGGTCGAGCGCGCGGAGTGGGTCAACCACCGGCTGCTGCCGGACCCCCATCGCGCTCGGATCCGGGTCTACGCAACACATTCCACGCACAAGTCGCTATCTGCGCTTCGACAGGCGTCGATGATCCACATCCGCGACCAGGATTTCGCGGCGCAGAGCCGCGACGCGTTCGCCGAGGCGTTTCTGACCCACACCTCCACGTCGCCCAATCAGCAGCTGCTCGCGTCGCTGGACCTGGCGCGCCGGCAGGTCGACATCGAGGGCTTCGAGATGGTCCGCTACGTCTACGACATGGCACTGGTGTTTCGTCACCGGGTCCGCAAAGACCGGTTGATCGGCAAGTGGTTTCGCATCCTCGACGAATCCGACCTGGTGCCCGACGAGTTCCGGCTGTCGAAAGTCAGCTCCTACCGCCAGGTTCGCCAGGGCGCGCTGGCCGAGTGGAACGAAGCGTGGCGTTCGGATCAGTTCGTGCTGGACCCCACCCGCGTCACCCTGTTCATCGGGAAGACCGGCATGAACGGTTACGAGTTCCGCGAGAAAATCCTGATGAACCGGTTCGGCATCCAGATCAATAAGACGTCGATCAACAGCGTGCTGCTGATCTTCACGATCGGCGTCACCTGGTCGAGTGTGCACTACCTGCTCGACGCGCTGCGCCGGGTGGCCGCCGATTTCGAGCGAACCCAATCCGCGGCGGGCAAGGAAGATCGCACGCTGCACGAGCGCCGGGTCGAGGAGATCACCGAGGATCTGCCGGCGCTGCCCGATTTCAGCGAATTCGACAGCGCATTCCGTCCCGAGGGAACCTGCTCGTTCGGCGACATGCGGTCGGCGTTCTACGCCGGATACGAGGATTCCGACCGCGAACACGTCCAGCTCGGCGCCGCCGGGAGGCGGCTTGTGGAGGGAAAGCCGTTGGTGTCCACCACTTTTGTGGTGCCCTACCCGCCGGGCTTTCCGGTGCTGGTTCCGGGCCAGGTGATCTCCAAGGACATCCTGTATTTCCTCGCCGAGATCGACGTGAAGGAGATCCACGGCTACAACCCGGAGCTTGGGCTGTCGGTCTTCACCGAGGCAGCACTGCAGCGGATGGCCACCACCAGGCGCGCCGTCGCCGAGGCAAGCGGAAACGGCAGGGCCTCGGAGGTCGCGGTGGCCTCCACCCGTGCCGTCCTCGGCTAGCCCCCTTTTTTGCCGTCAGCGTGCGTGTCGCCGGTCGACACGCCGGCAATTGTCGCGGGATCACGCACGCTCGCCGCGCAGAGAGTTCGACTCATCGGGAGTCGAAAGCCTGACTACCGGGGTGAGGTGGCGCAATCGCCGGCTGATCCCGAGTTTCGGCTGGTAGTACCGCAGTACCGGGCGGCGCAATGCATCCGGTCGCCTCGCCGCGGCCATTTCGGCCGGCCAGGACACCTGCGGTGCGCCGATAGCGTGACGGCGTGGCCTTAGCCGTACCGCTGCCGATCCGCCGGCCCCGCGCCGACCGCGCGCGCCAGGTCGCCGACGTGCTGCGCCATCAGATCCACAGCGGCGCCTACGATGACGGGCTGCCCACCGAGCAGCAGCTGGCGAGCGAGTTCTTCGTCTCCCGCAACACGATTCGCGATGCGCTTGCCGTCCTGAAGAACGAGGGGCTGATCGATCGCGGGCCGCGCGTCGGAACCCATGTGGCGCAACGCAAATACGACCACGGTCTCGACACGCTCTTGGGTCTGAAGGAAACCTTCAAAGGTTACGGCGACGTCCGCAACGAGGTGCGTGCGGCAATAACGATCGCCGCCCCGCCGTCGGTGGCACAGCGGCTGCAACTGGCGCCGGGCCAGCAGGTGGTGTTCATCGAACGGCTGCGTTACCTCGGCGGGCTGCCGCTGAGCCTGGACCTGACCTACCTCGCGCCTGACGTCGGCGCCGAGATCCTGGCCCAGCCGCTGGAGACCAACGACGTGTTCGAGCTCATCGAGCAAGTCAGCGGGCATCGGCTCGGCTCGGCGGGCCTGGCGCTGGAGGCCATTCCCGCCGACCCCCATTCCGCGGCGGCGCTGCAGGTGCCTGACGGTGCGGCGCTGCTCATGCTGGAACGGCTCACCAGTCTCGACGACGGCAGACCCGTTGACCTGGAATATATCCGGATGCGCGGTGATCGAATCACCATGCGCGGCAGCCTCGTTAGGAGTTCGACGTGACACTGGTCAATCAGCGCGCCGACGTCCCGGTGACCATCGACGAGTCGCTGTGTATCGACGGCTGCACGCTGTGCGTCGACATCTGCCCGCTGGACTCGCTGGCCATCAACCCCGAGACCGGGAAGGCCTTCATGCACGTCGACGAATGCTGGTACTGCGGCCCGTGCGCGGCCCGCTGCCCGACAGGCGCGGTGACCGTCAACATGCCCTACTTGATCCGCTAGGACAATTCATGAGAAGAACCGCCACCTTGCTGGCGGCGCTGACGCTGGTTGCCGCCGGTTGCACGCTGAACTCCACCGATGCCGTCAACGTCGTCGTCGGCTATCAGTCCAAGACCATCAACACGGTGACCGCAGGCACGCTGTTGCGCGCCCAGGGTTATCTGGAGCGCCGACTCGACGACATCACCAAACGCACCGGCACGAAATACCGTGTCACGTGGCAGGACTACGACACCGGTGCGCCGATCACCGCCCAGATGGTCGCCGAGAAGATCGACATCGGCTCGATGGGCGACTACCCGATGCTGATCAACGGCTCCAAAACGCTGGCCAACGAGCGCGCCCGCACCGAAATCGTCTCGGTAACCGGCTACCAGCCCAAGGGCGCACTGAACATGGTGGTGGTGACGCCGGCGTCGACGGCCGGGGCGATCACCGACCTGTCCGGGAAGAAGGTCTCCGCCAGCATCGGATCGGCCGGTCACGGCACCCTGGTGCGGGCGTTGTCGAATGCCGGGATCAACCCGGCCACTGGCGTCGAGGTGTTCAACCAGCAGCCGCAGGTCGGTGCCTCGGCGCTGGAATCCGGTCAGGTGCAAGCACTCTCGCAGTTCGTGGCCTGGCCCGGTCTGCTGGTCTACCAGGGCAAGGCCAAGCTGCTCTACGACGGCGCCGAGCTGAACTACCCGACGCTGCACGGCGTCGTGGTGCGCCGGGCTTACGCAGCCGCCCACCCGGAGGTGCTCGACGCCTTCCTGCAGGCGCAGCTCGACGCCACCGACTTCATCAACACCAAACCGCTGGACGCGGCGCGCATCGTCGCCGAGGGCAGCGGACTGCCGCCAGAAGTCGTCTACCTCTACAACGGCCCCGGCGGCACATCGTTCGACACCACGCTCAAGGCGCCGCTGGTCGACGCGCTGAAAGGCGATGTGCCGTACCTGAAGTCGATCGGCGACTTCGCGGACCTCGACGTCGGCGGCTTTGTGCAGGACGCGCCGCTGCGGGCGGCGTTCGCCACCCGAAAGCTCGACTACGGCAAGGCAGTCAACCAAATCGACCACCCGTCGCTGACCGGCGGCGAGCTGTGGCTGGACGGATCGGACACCACCCAATCGCTTGCCGACCCGACGGCCCTACTCAAAGCCGTGCGGGACGCCACCGCTCACGGCGGGCACGTGCGCGCGGCCTACGTGCACGACGCCGGACTGGGCACCCGCTGGTTCGCCGACAAATCAGTATGGGTCCGCGACGGCCAGAACTACCTGCCGTTCGACACCACGGCTGGCGCGCACCGCTACGTCGCCGCGCACCCGGGCAGCGTCGCCGTCGACTATCAGCAAGCCCTGGCGGGTGCGGCGTGACCGCCGTCGAGATCAGTGCCCCGGCGGCGATCACGCCCGTCACCGTCCTGCCGCGCCGAGGCCCCTCGCCGTGGCGGTCGCGCCTGCTGCGGACCGCGTCGGTGGCCGCCGCGATCGGGTTATGGCAGCTGCTCACCGCCGGCAAGGCTCGGCTGTGGCTGCGGTTCGACACGCTTCCCACCGTCACCGAGATCGTCGCCGCCCTGACCCGCCGGCTGGCCACCGACGAGTACTGGCTTGACTTGGGGCAGTCGCTGATTCGCATCCTCACCGGCTTCGGGCTGGCCGCGGGGGCCGGTGTGGCGACCGGCATTCTCTTGGGGCGGTCCCGGATGTTCGCCGACGTGTTCGGCCCGCTGACCGAGTTGACCCGGCCGGTCCCGGCGATTGCCGTGGTTCCGGTCGCGATCCTGCTGTTTCCCACCGACGAGGCGGGGATCGTGTTCATCACTTTCCTGGCGGCCTACTTCCCGATCATGGTCAGCACCCGGCATGCGGTCCGGGCATTGCTCACGCTGTGGGAGGACTCCGTGCGCACCCTGGGCGGCGGCCGGTGGGACGTGCTGATCCGGGTGGTGCTGCCCGGCATCCTGCCCGGCGTGTTCGGCGGCCTGTCGGTGGGCATGGGCGTGGCCTGGATCTGCGTGATCTCCGCCGAGATGATCTCCGGCCGCCTCGGTGTCGGGTATCGCACCTGGCAGTCCTACACGGTGCTGGCCTATCCCGACGTGTTCGTCGGCATCATCACGATCGGGGTGCTTGGATTCGCCACCTCGGCGGCCGTCGAACTGGTCGGCCGCCGGGTGACCAGGTGGCTGCCGCGCGGTGAGGAGAACGCCCGATGACCGGTATGAGCCTTGAATTGGATCGAATTCGATTGTCCTACAACGGAACACCGGTCATTGAAGACCTCAGCCTGACTGTGCGGCCGGGGGAGATCTTGGTGCTGACCGGACCGTCGGGCTGCGGCAAGACCACGGTGTTGCGCGCACTGGCCGGGCTGCTGAGGCCCGAGGCCGGCCGGGTGCTGGCCGACGGCGCCGAGGTCACCGCCACCTCCGGCGAACGCGGGGTGGTGTTCCAGGACAACGCGCTGTTGCCGTGGCGCAGCGTGCGCTCCAACATCGAACTGGCGCTGAAGCTGCGTGGCGAGCCGCGGGCCACCCGGCGCGCCCAGGCCGACCGGTGGATCGCCGAGCTCGGACTGACCGGCTTCGGCGACTACCTGCCCAAGAATCTGTCGGGCGGGATGCGACAGCGTGTTCAGCTGGCTCGCGGCCTGGCCGGCGCGCCTCGGGCGGTGATGATGGACGAGCCGTTCGGCGCGCTGGACACCCAGACCCGCGCCGCCATGCAGCGGCTGCTGCTCGACGCCTGGCGCACGCACCCGACGACGATCGTGTTCGTCACCCACGACGTCGACGAAGCGCTGACGCTCGGCGATCGGGTCGCGGTGCTGGGCCGGGCCGGGCAACCCCTGCGCGCGCTCGTCGACGTGCCCAGTCCACGGCACGCTGCCGAGCAGCCCGCGCTGCGGACGGAAATCATTGCCGCACTGGAGTATTCGGTAGCGGCATGACAGAAATCCCCGACCCTGCAGCACCCACCAGGCTGGACTGCGACGTGCTGGTCATCGGCGGCGGCACCGCCGGCACCATGGCCGCGCTCACCGCCGCAGCCGAGCACGGCGCGAACGTGCTGCTGCTGGAGAAGGCGCACGTGCGCCACTCCGGCGCGCTCGCAATGGGCATGGACGGCGTCAACAACGCCGTCATCCCCGGCAAGGCCGAACCCGAGGACTACGTCGCCGAGATCACCCGCGCCAACGACGGAATCGTCAACCAGCGCACCATCTATCAGACAGCCACCCGCGGGTTCGCGATGGTGCAGCGGCTCGAGCGCTACGGGGTCAAGTTCGAGAAGGACGAGCACGGCGAATACGCGGTACGACGGGTACACCGCTCCGGCTCCTACGTGCTGCCGATGCCCGAGGGCAAGGACGTCAAGAAGGCGCTGTACCGGGTGCTGCGGCAGCGCTCGATGCGCGAGAAGATCCGAATCGAGAACCGGCTGATGCCGGTGCGGGTGCTGGTCCAGGACGGCCGCGCGGTGGGAGCAGCCGCATTGCACACGCGCACAGGCGAATTCGTCGCCGTCGGCGCCAAGGCGGTGATATTGGCGACGGGGGCGTGCGGCCGGCTCGGCCTGCCCGCCTCGGGATACCTGTACGGCACGTATGAGAACCCGACCAATGCCGGCGACGGATACTCGATGGCCTACCACGCCGGAGCGGAGCTCTCGGGCATCGAGTGTTTCCAGGTCAACCCGCTGATCAAGGACTACAACGGACCGGCGTGCGCCTACGTGGCCAACCCGTTCGGCGGGTATCAGGTGAACGCGCTGGGGGAGCGGTTCGTCGACTCCGACTACTGGTCGGGTCAGATGATGGCCGAGGTGCGCAGCGAGATCGAATCCGCGCGCGGGCCGATTTATCTGAAGGTGTCGCATCTGCCGGACGAGACGCTGACCGCGCTGGAGAACATCCTGCACACCACCGAACGGCCCACCCGCGGCACCTTCCACGCCAACCGCGGGCATGACTACCGCACCCACGACGTCGAGATGCACATTTCCGAAATCGGTTTGTGCTCGGGGCATTCCGCGTCAGGAGTATGGGTCGACGAGCATGCACGCACCACGGTGCCGGGCCTGTACGCCGCGGGGGACCTGGCCTGTGTGCCGCACAACTACATGATCGGGGCTTTCGTCTTCGGTGACCTGGCCGGCGCACACGCGGCGTCCACGTTGGACGACATTGCTGCACCGCAACAGCTTCCGGAGGAGCAACTGCGCGAGGCCCACGAGCTGATCTATCGTCCGCTGCGCCATCCGGACGGACCGCCGCAACCGCAGGTGGAGTACAAGCTGCGGCGGTTCGTCAACGACTATGTGGCACCGCCCAAGACGGCGGCGAAACTGTCGATCGCGGTGCGGACCTTCGAGCGCATGCGTGACGAGATCGCCGAGATGGGTGCCCGTACGCCGCATGAGCTGATGCGCGCGGTGGAGGTGTCGTTCATCCGGGACTGCGCCGAGCTGGCCGCCCGCTCGTCGCTGACTCGCACCGAGTCGCGGTGGGGCCTCTACCACCAGCGCTCCGACCTGCCGGCACGCGACGATCAGCACTGGGGTTATCACCTCAACGTGCACAAGGGCGCCGACGGGTCGATGCAGTTCATCAAGCGCCCGGTGGCGCCCTATTTCATCGCGGTGCCCGGACTGGATGTCGTGCCGCCCGTCGATCAAACCGCATACGCGGTGGAGCAGCCACCGTCGGTCGGCGGTCAGGCGCCCGACACCACCCGCTCACGGATCAGCGTCGCAGCGCCCACCGAACCGCCGTCGCCGCGGATCGCCGCAGTGCTAGCGCTCGAGGAACCGACCGTCGCGAACCTGGCTGATTTTCTTGCCGATTCGGACGCCGGAGTGCGGCGCACGGCGGTGAGCGTGCTGACCGAAAACACACCCGATGGCTACGCCGCGGCGCTGCTGGCTGCGCTCGACGACCCCGACCCGGGCGTGCGCCGGGTCGCCGCCGACGGTGTGCGCGAACTGGTCGAGGTGCTGCCGCAACCCGAAGCCGGACGCGGGTATCTGGCGTCGGCCGATCCGCTGGTTCGGGCCGTGGCCGTCTACTTGCTGGCCGCGCGCCGCGCCGGCGAGGTCGGGCAGTACCGGCGGGCACTCGACGACGCCGATCACCGGGTGCGGATCGAGGCGGTACGCGCGCTGGTGTCCGTCGACGACGCGGACGGAGTCGCCGTCGCCGCCGGTGACGACAACCGGGAGGTCCGCATCGCGGCGGCCAACGGCCTGGCCACGCTGCGCGCGGGCGCGGTCACCGTCCGCGCGTTGATCGCCGACCCGGATCCGCTGGTGCGCGCGGCCGCACTGGCGGCGCTCGGCGAACTGGGTTGCGGCGCCGACGATGTGGCCGCCGTCGAGCAGGCGCTGCGGGCGCCGGCCTGGCAGGTGCGCGAAGGCGCCGCGAAAGCGCTGGCGGGCGCCGCGGCAGAAGTCGCGGTTCCCCGGCTCACCCAGACGCTGACCGACGAGCACCTCGACGTGCGGAAGGCGGCGGTACTGAGCCTGACCCGGTGGGCCGAGGCGAACGTCGCCGCGCGGGATGCGCTGGGCAGCGCGCTCAAAGACGACGATGCCGACGTTCGGGCCTACGCTCGCCGCGCGTTGGCCGCCTCATCTTCCGCCGTATGATCCGCCGTATGACATTCGCGTCAAATTAGTGCAATCAGGGGCCGCAGAAATCACTACGCTTAATCAACGTGGTGACATCGGCTGGCTCGTCCAATTCGCGGCTGTCCGTGGATGACTGGGTGCAGGAAGGCTTCCGGGTGCTCGCGGAGGATGGCCTCAAGGGGCTGACCCTGGACCGGCTGTGCCGGCGGCTTGGCGTGACCAAGGGCAGCTTCTACTGGCACTTCAGCGACATGAAGGCCTACCGCAAAGCGTTGGTCGACACCTGGGCGGCGGTCCGCGACGAGGACCGCTGGTACTTCGACGACCTGGCCGGCGACCCGCCCCGGCAGCGACTATCCCGGATGATGACGGCGCTGGTCGGCCCCCGGCACTGGATGCTGGAGCGTGCCATGCGGGAATGGGCGCGCTCGGAGGAGGCGGTGGCCAAGGCGGTACGCGCATCCGATGAGCGGGTGGTCGACGCCGTCCGGCAGGCGTTCCTCGACGAGGGCTTCGACCCCGAAGAGGCAGACATGCGCGCCAACGCGACGTTCGCGGCCGGCATCGGGTTCTTGCACCTGTCCGGGTCGCGGCCGAGTCCCCGGGCGGCTGGCCGTCGCGAAGATTTCATCGAAGTGATGCTGCGGCACTGACGGCCGAGCGGCCGTTGACACCGCGCTGACAGCGCCGAAACTGCGTACAGTGTGCAATTTTTCGCGCGTTTACGCCGTGACCGCAGTCTCGGTCCCTCGCGTACCATACCAAAAGGTATGGTACGGTCCTGGCCATGGTTACCGCAGACTTTGTCGCCAGCCTGGCGCAACGGGCGGGCGACGCGGAAAAGCTGCGACGCCTGCCGCAGGCCACCGTCGACGAGTACCGCCAATCGGGGCTGGCGCGACTGCTGATGCCGGCGCGCTACGGCGGGCGGCAGGCGGAGTTTCCCGAAATCTTCGGCGTGGTGCGGCAAATGGCGCACGGATGTGCTTCCAGCGCCTGGACGCTGGGCTTCTACACCCTGCACAACTGGATGCTCGCGTTGCTGAGCGAGCAGGCACAGGACGAGGTGTTCGCCGACGGTCCGGTGCTGTGCCCGGCGCCGCTGGCGCCGACCGGGCGAGGGGTGCCGGTCGACGGCGGCATCCGGCTGAGCGGGCGGTGGTCCTGGGCCACCGGCGTGATGGACGCCGACTGGGTGCTGGTCGGCGCGATCTGCGACCCCGAGGGCAGCCCGTATCCGGCGCTGGTGCTGTTGCCGGTGTCCGACGTCCGGGTCGAGGATGTCTGGCATGTCGCCGGGATGTGCGCCACCGGCTCCAACGACGTCGTCGTCGAGGACGTGTGGGTGCCCGGCCACCGGTTGGTCCAGGTGATCGACATCTACAGCGGGACCACGCCGGGCGCCGCGCTGCACGACGCCCCGGTGTACCGCTGGCCGATGGTGCCGGCACTGGCGTTGACCGCTGCGATGCCGGCGCTGGGCTCGGCCGAATTGGTCGCCGACACCTACGCTCGTCGGCTCGGCGAGCGGGTGCTGGCGTATTCCGGTGTGGCGCAAAAGGATCAGCCGGCCGCGCAGATACGGCTGGGCGAGGCACGGGTGCGACTGCGCGCCCTGCACGCCTTGCTCGACGACACCGCAAACCGGATCCAGTCCGCAGTGCGCGCCGGTCAGCGGGTCAGCCGCGCGGCCCGCGCCGACGCGCGGGCCGCTGCCGCGCACATCGTGCACGAGTCCCGGTCGGTGATCGCCGACCTGCTGGAGGCATCCGGGGCGAGCGCGCAGTTCCTGGACAACCCGTTACAGCGCGCCAAGCGGGATGTCGACGTGATCTCCGGGCACGTGGTGTTCGACTACGACGTCAGCCGCGAACTCGCCGGCGCGCTGGAGGTCGGCGCCAAAGTCTCGCCGATCGCGATGATCTAGGTTCGGCGAGCAGACGCAAAAGCCCCCAAAACCAAGGGTTTTCGGAGACTTTTGCGTCTGGTGTGTCCCGCACGTAGAAGGGAGTGTCGATGTAGGTAGCTCCCTGGATGCGGTGCTGTGCAGGAGATGAAGGATTGTTGGCCCTTCGGAGTCGCCCTGCGGGGGGAGGCTTCAAACCGCCACATGCTGCGGGAGTGGTAACGCGACCGTGGTGAGCGATGTGGAAAAGGCGCGCGTGATGTGTCAGGTGGGGATCGGGAAGGCGAGCGCAAGCGAATCGCTGTTGACGTGTCGAAACAAAATCAGGTGACATCAAAACCGGGGTGTCAGACGGATCCCGGGATGAGTCTGGCGGGTGCCCGTTGATTGGCCAGGTGGTGTCCGGCAGGGAGGCGACGCGAGCCCGGTCTGCGGCTTTTGCATGGAACGGGAGAAGGTCGAATCCGACACCGCCCATTGCGGTTGAGGGTGGGCGAGAGGGAGTAGCCCGCGCCTGAGCGTGGGTGTGAGTACCGTGGCGGGTTCGGCTGGCGGACTGGCTCGTAGTAGTGGTGAAGCTCCTGTAATGGGGGTGGAGCGAAGGGGCTGGGTCATGTGTGGCTGTGTTGGTGGGATCAACCGGACCTGTTGGGGTTCGGGAGGAGTCGCATGGGCGAGTTGAAGTCGCCGGGCAAGCCGTTCGAGATTTCGAAGTGGGCGGTTCGGGAGGCCTGGGAGAAGGTCAAGGCGAACAAGGGCGCGCCGGGCGTGGATGGAGTGTCGATCGAGGAGTTCGAGGCCGACCTGCACAACAATCCGTACAAGGTGTGGAATCGGATGTCGTCGGGCTCCTACTTTCCGCCTCCGGTGCGTGCGGTGGAGATACCCAAGCCGCATGGGGGAGGGACCAGGATGCTGGGGTTGCCCACGGTGGCTGACCGGGTGGCGCAAGCGGTGGTGGCCGAGGAGCTGAAAGCGAAGGTCGAGGCGATCTTTCACGACGACTCCTATGGTTACTGGCCGGGCCGTTCGGCGGTCGATGCGGTAGGCGTGTGCCGGCAGCGCTGCTGGAAGACCGACTGGGTGATCGATTTGGACATCCAGAAGTTCTTTGACAGCGTGTCGTGGGATCTCATGCTCAAAGCGGTGCAAGCCAACACCGATTTGCCGTGGGTGGCGCTGTATGTGCGCCGGTGGCTGCACGCGCCGGTGCAGTTGCCCGACGGCGCCCTGCAGCGGGACCGGGGCACCCCGCAGGGGTCGCCGGTCTCGCCCGTGCTGGCAAACCTGTTCCTGCATTACGCGTTTGATATGTGGATGGCCCGGGAGTTCCCGACCGTGCGGTTCGAACGCTATGTCGATGACGCGGTCGTGCACTGCGTCACCGAGCGCCAAGCCCACCAAGTGTTGGCCGCGCTGCAAGACAGGATGGTCGAAGTCGGGTTGCGGTTGCAGCCCGACAAGACCCGGATCGTGTACTGCAAGGACGACAAACGGCGCGGAGACTATGCGCACACGTCGTTTACGTTTCTGGGCTTCACGTTCCGCCCGCGCGAAGCGCGGACTAAAAACGGGCGCATGTTCGTCTCGTTTACCCCCGCGATCAGCAGGGCCGCCTTGAACAAGATCGGTGCAAAGGTGCGGTCGTAGCGGCTGCACCATCGCACCGGTCAATCCTTCGGTGAGCTTGCACGATGGATCAACCCCATCGTGCGGGGCTGGATGAACTACTACGGGGCCTTCTACCGATCGGCACTGTATCCCCTCCTGACACGCATCAACGCCTACCTGATGCGGTGGGTCCGCAAGAAATACCGGCGGTTTCGGGCCCGCGGGGCCTTCCAACAGGCGTGGCGGCGGGTCACCACCCAGCACCCGCGGTTCTTCGCCCACTGGGCATGGGCCACCGCTGTCCCGAAAGTCTGGTGATCAAGGTGACAAGAGCCGTATGAACCGAGAGGCTCACGTACGGATCTGTGGGAGCCGGAGGGTGAAATCCCCTCCGGCTACCCGACCTCGCCGCTAAACGCTACAGCCCCAGCGCCTGGTAGGTGCGGCGGACGAATTTCGGTTGCACCGCTTGCAGTCTCGCCTGGGAGGTGTTGCCGGCGACGGCTGCGGCGGCATCGGCGGACAGGGTGGGCATGTTCTGCACCAGATACAGCAGAATCAGCTCGGCTGCCGGATCGGCCTGCCACCACGTGCCGTAAGCGCCCGGCCAGCTGAACGTTCCGGGCCCGCCGGGCCCGAACAGCGGCGTCGCCTTCGCCGGATCGGTGACCACCGACAGGTTCAACCCGAACCCGCGGCCGATCCAGAACGGCGCACCCAGGAACGAATGCCGCTTCTGCTCGTCGGTGAGCCGGTCGGTGCGCATCGCGCGCACCGACTCTTCCGACAGCACCCGCACCCCGTCGAGAACCCCGCCGCGCAACAGCATTTCGACGAACCGCAGATAGTCGTCGGCGGTCGACCACAAGCCGCCGCCGGCATTGGGAAATGCCGGCGGCGTCAGATGCGGCGGCCCCATCACGTCGTGGCGAAGCCGGTTGTTCTCGTCGAGCCGGTACATCGTGGCGGCCCGGCGGCGGCCCTCGGCCGAGACGCAGAAGCCGGTGTCGACCATGCCGAGCGGCTGCAGGATCCGCTCGTCGAGCACCTGGTGGAACGGCTTGCCCTCGATGCGGGAGACCAGCACCCCGAGCACGTCGATCGAATGGCTGTAGGTCAACCGCTCGCCGGGCTGATGAACCAGTGGCAACTCGGCCAGCGCGGCCAGCCAGATGTCGGGCCCCTGCCCGAACGGCAGCCGAACGTACGCCCGCGAGATCGGCCCGCCGACCGAGAATCCATACGCCAGCCCACTGGTGTGGGTGAGCAGGTCCGCGACCAGGATCGCACGCTGCGCCGGATGAGTCTGGTCCAGCGGACCGCTGGGGTTGTCGAGCACCCGCATGTCGGCGAGCTCGGGCAGCCAGCGCGCGACCGGGTCACCGAGCGCCAGCTTGCCCTCGTCGACCAGCGTCATCGCCGCGGCGACCGTGACCGGCTTGGTCATCGACGCAATACGAAACAGCGTGTCGCGCTGCATCGGTAGCCCGGCGTCGATGTCGCGATAGCCGATCTCGTTGACCTGCAACACTTCTCCGCGCTGCCACACCACCGTGATCGCGCCGGCCAGCAGCCCGGCATCGCAGGCCGCACGGATCGAGGCCTGATTGCCGTCGAGATTCACGCCGTCAGGGTAGCCGCCCGGCGTGGCGGTCGATCTGTCAGGCGGCGTGAGGCCGACTGAGGGCAATACCGATCCGGGTTTCGATTTCGCTGATAGTAACCGTGAGCGGCCCGGGTTGCGGTGGTGCTGACGAGTGGTAATGCATCCCGGTGGGCGTGATGAATTCGGCTGTGTGTCGGCCAGTTTCGTCCAACTTAGTGCTGACGTGCCAGCCGGGTGATTCCTTGACGTAGTTGCAACGCTCGCACGAACCGAGCCCGTTCTCGGCGCTGGTGGGCCCGTCGCGATGGTGCGGCCGGGCATGGTCGCGGTGTCGGATCGGGGCGTCACAGTATGGCGTACGACATCGCTGATCGCGTAACCCGATAAAGGCGGCCAGCCCCTTTGGGAACCGGCGCGCTCGCGACTCCATCCCGACCAGCGCACCCGACGTCGGGTGCTTATAAAGCCTGCGCAACGTGGCCCGCGAGCGGGCGTCCGTCACGGACTGGCTGACCAGACCACGAGCCACGGCCGCCGGGATCAAGCCGTACCCGTCGACCACAGCCGCGGCATCGTCGCAACCGAGCAGCGCCTCGTCGGAAATGACCAGGTTGACCGCAACGGGTTCGGGCACATCGGAGGGTCGTCCGGTGATGCGTTCGACCAACGTGTCGGCCATCACCTGGCCACGCGTGCGGCCGTCGAATGTGGTGTCTGCTGCCCGCTTGAGCGCCGCATACACCGAGACGCCCTGCGCGACCGGCAATAATGCCGTCACCCAGGTCATGGTGTCCGGAGCCGGGCGTATCGTCACCGTGCGCTCCGACGCGGCCTTCGCGGACCGATCGACCACCGCCTGCGCGTTGAGCCGGTAGGCGATCTTCTTTGCCGCGGCGGCTATCCGCGCATCGCCCACCCCGTCCAATGCGGCCATGTCGGCGCACATCTCGGCATCCAGCGCACGGCGGTCCTCGACGTCCAAGCAGGCAGACTCCCGCACAATCAGGGTGGCCCGCCACTCGGACAACTGCCCGGCCTCCAGCGCAGCGAGCGTGTGCGGCATCTCATGGACCAGTGCCTTCGCGAATCCCAGGTGCCGTCCACCCCGGGCCGGCGAATCCCGTCGCGCCAGCGCGATCTCGGTGCCCAACCCGCGACCACGCTGAGCCGACGGAACGCCGGCATCAGCCTCATGAGCGCGACGCAACGCGTCCAACGCCGCGGCCGCCCGCGCCTGGCCCGCTGCTGCAGCCGATTTCGCCCGCTCCAGCTCGGCTATCCGCTCGATCAGCCACGCCTCGTCGGCAAAGGGATCGATGGCGGCCATGGTTTCGAACATATTTTCGATAGTAGACGAGGCCGCCGACATAGAGTCGAAGCCGAAGCCCACCCTGTGCACACGTACTCGCTCGGCGCCAGACAGGCATGTGTTCCGCACGTTCGCGAGGCGGAGTGCTACGCTGCCCGGCAGTCGACATCCTTTAACGATCCGTCCGGTGAGGCGGAGAAGGAGGTCAGGGTCTCGCATGGGTGCAGCGGGTGACACCGGCACCGGCCGCGAATTGATGTCGGCGGCCGACGTGGGCCGCACCATTTCTCGGATCGCGCACCAGATCATCGAAAAAACCGCATTGGACGGACCCGACGCGCCGCGCGTCGTGTTGCTGGGTATCCCCACGCGCGGCGTGATCTTGGCCGAGCGGCTGGCCGCCCACATCGCCGAATTCAGCGGTGTTCAGGTGGCTCACGGTGCGCTGGACATCACGCTGTACCGCGACGACCTGATGCAAAAACCGCCCCGCCCGCTGGAAGCCACCTCGATCCCGGCCGGCGGCATCGACGACGCCCTGGTGATCCTGGTCGACGACGTGCTGTACTCCGGGCGCTCGGTGCGCTCGGCGCTGGACGCGCTGCGCGACCTGGGCCGGCCCCGGGCCGTGCAGCTGGCCGTCCTCGTCGACCGCGGCCACCGCGAACTGCCGCTGCGCGCCGACTACGTCGGCAAGAACGTGCCGACCTCGCGCACCGAGAGCGTGCACGTGCTGCTGCGCGAACACGACGACCGCGACGGGGTGGTGATCTCGCGATGAGCCCCCGACACCTGCTGGCGGCCGGCGATTTGTCCCGCGACGACGCCACCGCGATCCTCGACGACGCCGACCGGTTCGCGCAGGCGCTGGTCGGCCGCGAGGTGCGCAAGCTGCCCACGCTGCGCGGGCGGACGATCATCACGATGTTCTACGAGAACTCCACCCGCACCCGGGTGTCGTTCGAGGTGGCCGGCAAATGGATGAGCGCCGACGTGATCAACGTCAGCTCGACGGGATCTTCGGTGGCCAAAGGGGAGTCGCTGCGTGACACCGCGCTGACGCTGCGGGCCGCAGGCGCCGACGCGCTGATCATCCGGCATCCAGCCTCGGGCGCGGCGCATCTGCTGGCCGACTGGACCGCCACGGAAACCGGTGGCCCGTCAGTGATCAACGCCGGCGACGGCACCCACGAACACCCGACGCAGGCGCTGCTGGACGCCTTGACCATCCGCCAGCGCCTCGGCGGCGTCGAGGGGCGGCGGGTGGTGATCGTCGGCGACATCCTGCACAGCCGCGTCGCCCGCTCCAACGTCATGCTGCTGCACACCCTGGGTGCCGAGGTGGTGTTGGTGGCGCCGCCCACACTGCTGCCGGTTGGGGTGGGCGACTGGCCGGTCACGGTCTCCCATGACCTGGACGCCGAATTGCCCGCCGCCGACGCGGTATTGATGCTGCGGGTGCAGGCCGAGCGGATGACCGGCGGCTTCTTCCCGTCGGCCCGGGAGTACTCGGTGCTCTACGGGCTCTCCGACCGGCGCCAGGCGATGCTGCCCGGTCACGCCGTGGTGCTGCACCCGGGTCCGATGCTGCGCGGCATGGAGATCGCGTTCTCGGTGGCTGACTCGTCGCAATCAGCTGTGCTGCAACAGGTTTCCAACGGGGTGCATGTGCGGATGGCCGTGCTGTTCCACCTCCTGGTGGGGGCTGAGGAGGTCGCGGCGTGAGCGTGCTGATCCGCGGTGTGCGGCTCTACGGCGAGGGGGACCGGGTCGACGTGCTGGTCGACGACGGCCAGATCGCCGAAATCGGCACCGGCTTAAAGATTCCCGACGACGCCGACGTGATCGACGCCACCGGGCAGGTGCTGCTGCCCGGTCTGGTCGACCTGCACACCCACCTTCGCGAGCCGGGCCGCGAATACGCCGAAGACATCGAAACCGGTTCGGCTGCAGCGGCTCTCGGCGGCTACACCGCGGTGTTCGCGATGGCCAACACCAACCCCGTCGCCGACAGCCCGGTGGTCACCGACCACGTCTGGCAGCGCGGACAGCAGGTCGGCCTCGTCGACGTGCACCCGGTCGGTGCGGTCACCGTCGGGCTGGCCGGAAAAGAGCTCACCGAGATGGGCATGATGGCCGCGGGGACGGCGCAAGTGCGGATGTTCTCCGACGACGGCAAGTGCGTGGCCGACCCGCTGGTGATGCGCCGCGCGCTCGAATACGCCACCGGCCTGGGCGTCCTGATCGCCCAGCATGCCGAGGAGCCGAGGCTGACCGTCGGCGCCGTCGCCCACGAAGGGCCTAACGCCGCGAGGCTCGGCCTCGCGGGATGGCCGCGGGCGGCTGAGGAGTCGATCGTTGCCCGCGACGCGTTGCTGGCCCGCGACGCCGGGGCCCGGGTACACATCTGTCACGCCTCCACCGCGGGCACCGTCGAGATCCTGAAATGGGCTAAGCAGCAAAGTATTTCGATCAGCGCCGAGGTCACCCCGCATCACCTGCTGCTCGACGACGCCAGGCTGGCCAGCTACGACGGAACCAACCGGGTCAACCCGCCGCTGCGGGAATTCGCCGACGCCGTCGCGCTGCGTCAAGCACTGGCCGACGGGGTAATCGACTGTGTGGCCACCGATCACGCCCCGCACGCCGAGCACGAGAAATGCGTCGAGTTCGCCGCGGCGCTGCCCGGCATGCTCGGGTTGCAGACCGCGTTGTCAGTGGTGGTGCGGTCGATGGTGGAGCCGGGCCTGTTGACCTGGCGGGACGTGGCCCGGGTGATGAGCGAGAATCCCGCCCGTATCGCCCGGCTGCCCGATCAGGGCCGGCCGCTCGAGGTCGGCGAGCCGGCCAACCTGACCGTGGTGGATCCCGACGCCACCTGGATGGTGGCCGGGGCCGAGCTGGCCAGCCGGTCGGCCAACACGCCGTACGAGTCGATGACGCTGCCGGCCACCGTGACCGCAACGCTGTTGCGCGGCAAGGTCACCGCGCGCGACGGAAAGAGCCCGGCATGAATTCGGGAACGCTGGTCGCGTCGCTGATCTTCGCCGCGGTACTGGCGGTGCTGATCGCGTTCGTGATCCAGCTGATGATTCGCGGCTGGCGGCACCGCGCCGAGCGGCAGGCCGCACTGGTCGGCACACTTCCGGCGGTGCCCGACACCGTCGGCGCACCGATCGTCGCGCCCACCCGCGGCATGTATGTTGGCTGCACATTGGTGCCCAGCTGGCACGACCGCATCGCCGTCGGCGATTTGGGCTATCGCACCAAGGCGGTGCTGACCCGCTACCCGGAGGGAATCATGGTGCAGCGCAGCGGCGCCCGGCCGATCTGGATTCCGCAGGAGTCGATCACGGCCATCCGCACCGAGCGAGGCATGCTGGGTAAAGCCATGACGCATCCGGGCATACTGGCGATTCGGTGGCGACTGCCGTCGGGGGCCGAGATCGACACCGGATTCCGCGGCGACAACCGCGACGAGTACGCCCGCTGGCTACCGGAGGCCGGATGATGGACAAAGCCTTACTGGTCCTCGAGGACGGCCGCGTCTTTTCCGGCAAGCCGTTCGGCGCGATCGGCGAGACTTTGGGCGAAGCGGTGTTTTCCACCGGCATGTCCGGCTATCAGGAGACGCTGACCGATCCCAGCTATCACCGCCAGATCGTGATCGCCACCGCGCCGCAGATCGGCAACACCGGCTGGAACAACGAAGACACCGAGAGCCGCGGCGAGCGGATCTGGGTGGCCGGCTATGCGGTGCGCGACCCGTCGCCGCGCCCGTCGAATTGGCGCGCCACCACGACGCTCGAGGACGAGTTGGTCCGCCAGAACGTCGTCGGAGTCGCCGGCATCGACACCCGCGCCGCGGTCCGGCACATCCGCAACTTTGGCTCGATGAAGGCCGGGGTCTTCTCCGGCGCTGCGCTGGCCGACACCGACGAGCTACTGACACGGGTCCGCGAGCAGCCGCCGATGCTGGGTGCCGACCTGGCCGGCCAGGTCAGCACCCCGGGCGGCTATGTTGTGGAACCCGAAGGGCCACAACGGTTTACCGTTGCCGCACTCGACCTCGGGATCAAGACCAACACCCCGCGCAATTTCGCCCGGCGCGGCATCCGCAGCCACGTACTGCCGTCGTCGGCGACCTTCGAGCAGATCGCCGAGCTCAAGCCGCACGGTGTGTTCTTGTCCAACGGCCCCGGCGACCCGGCCACCGCCGGCCACGTCGTCGGCGTGACCCGCCAGGTGCTGGACGCCGGAATCCCGTTGTTCGGCATCTGTTTCGGCAACCAGATTCTGGGCCGAGCGCTGGGCCTGTCGACGTACAAGATGGTGTTCGGCCACCGCGGGATCAACATCCCGGTGATGGACCACGCCACCGGGCGAGTCGCCGTCACAGCGCAGAACCACGGCTTCGCGCTGGAGGGCGAGGCCGGACAGCGTTTCGACACGCCGTTCGGCCCTGCAGTGGTCAGCCACACCTGCGCCAACGACGGCGTGGTCGAGGGCGTCAAACTCGTCAGCGGACAAGCGTTTTCGGTGCAATACCATCCGGAGGCCGCGGCCGGTCCACACGACGCGGAGTACCTGTTCGACCAGTTCGTCGACCTGATGGGCGGTCACCAATGAGCGCGAGCGTGCGTGTCCCCGGCCGACACGCCGGCCATTTCACCGGGTTTGCGCACGCTCGTGGCCGAAGGGGAGGGGGCCGCTAGATGCCGCGACGGACGGATCTCAACCACGTCCTGGTGATCGGCTCCGGGCCGATCGTCATCGGACAGGCCTGCGAATTCGACTACTCCGGCACCCAGGCCTGCCGCGTCCTGAAAGCCGAGGGCCTGCAGGTCAGCCTGGTCAACTCCAACCCGGCCACGATCATGACCGACCCGGAGTACGCCGACCACACCTACGTCGAGCCGATCACCCCCGCCTTCGTGGAACGGGTGATCGCCCAGCAGGCCGAGCGCGGCAACAAGATCGACGCGCTGCTGGCCACCCTGGGCGGGCAGACCGCGCTGAACACCGCCGTCGTGCTCTACGAGAACGGGGTGCTGGAGCGCTACGATGTCGAGCTGATCGGCGCCGACTTCGAAGCCATCCAGCGGGGCGAGGACCGCCAGCGCTTCAAGGACATCGTCACCAAGGTCGGGGGCGAATCCGCCCGCAGCCGAGTGTGTTTCACGATGGGCGAGGTCCGCGAGACGGTCGAGGAACTCGGTCTGCCCGTCGTGGTGCGGCCGAGCTTCACCATGGGAGGCCTCGGCTCGGGCATGGCGCACAGCGCCGACGAGGTCGAGCGGATGGCCGGCGCCGGCCTGGCCGCCTCGCCGAGCGCCAACGTGCTGATCGAAGAATCGATCTACGGCTGGAAGGAATTCGAGCTAGAGCTGATGCGCGACGGGCACGACAACGTCGTGGTGGTGTGCTCGATCGAGAACGTCGACCCGATGGGCGTGCACACCGGCGACTCGGTGACCGTCGCGCCGGCGATGACGCTGACCGACCGCGAGTACCAACGGATGCGGGACCTGGGCATCGCGATCCTGCGCGAGGTCGGCGTCGACACCGGCGGCTGCAACATCCAGTTCGCGGTCAACCCGCGCGACGGCCGGCTGATCGTCATCGAGATGAACCCGCGGGTGTCGCGGTCCAGCGCCCTGGCGTCGAAGGCCACCGGCTTCCCGATCGCCAAGATCGCCGCCAAGCTGGCCATCGGCTACACCCTCGACGAGATCCTCAACGACATCACCAAGGAGACCCCGGCGTGCTTTGAGCCGACCCTGGACTATGTCGTGGTCAAGGCGCCGCGGTTCGCGTTCGAGAAGTTCCCCGGGGCCGACCCGACGCTGACCACCACGATGAAATCCGTCGGCGAGGCAATGGCGTTGGGCCGCAACTTCGTCGAGGCACTCGGCAAGGTGATGCGGTCACTGGAAACCAGCCGCGCCGGGTTCTGGACATCACCTGACCCGCAGGCCTTCGCCGAAGACATCCTCAACCGTCTGCAAACACCGACCGAGGGCCGGCTCTACGACATCGAGCTGGCGCTGCGGCTGGGCGCCACTGTCGAGAAGGTGTCGGAGGCCTCCGGTGTCGACCCGTGGTTCGTCGCGCAGATCGCCGAACTGGTCACACTGAGGCGCGAGCTGGTCGACGCCGCGGTGCTCGACGCCGATCTGCTGCGGCGCGCCAAATACAGCGGGCTGTCGGACCGTCAGATCGCCGCGCTGCGACCGGAACTGGCGGGCGAGAACGGCGTGCGCTCGCTGCGCGGGCGGCTCGGCATCCACCCGGTGTACAAGACCGTCGACACCTGTGCGGCGGAATTCGAGGCCAAGACCCCGTACCACTACAGCAGTTACGAGCTCGACCCGGCCGCCGAGACCGAGGTGGCGCCGCAGACCGAGAAGCCCAAGGTGCTTATCCTCGGGTCCGGGCCCAACCGGATCGGGCAGGGTATCGAATTCGACTACAGCTGCGTACACGCGGCAACTACCTTGAGCCAGGCTGGGTTTGAGACCGTGATGGTCAATTGCAACCCGGAAACGGTGTCCACCGACTACGACACCGCCGACCGGCTGTACTTCGAGCCGCTGACCTTCGAAGACGTCCTGGAGGTTTTCTACGCCGAATCCCAATCGGGGACCGGAGGACCGGGCGTGGTCGGCGTCATCGTGCAGTTGGGCGGACAAACCCCGCTCGGGCTGGCGCAGCGGCTTGCCGACGCCGGGGTGCCGATCGTCGGAACACCGCCGGAGGCCATCGATTTGGCCGAGGACCGCGGCGCATTCGGCGACGTGCTGACCGGCGCCGGATTGCCTGCCCCGCGCTACGGCACCGCCACCACCTTCGAGCAGGCTCGCCGGATCGCGGCCGAGATCGGCTACCCGGTGCTGGTGCGGCCGTCCTACGTGCTGGGCGGGCGCGGGATGGAGATCGTCTACGACGAGGAAACGCTGCGCGGTTACATCACCCGCGCGACCGAGCTGTCGCCCGAGCACCCGGTGCTCGTCGACCGCTTCCTCGAGGACGCCATCGAGATCGACGTCGACGCACTGTGCGACGGCGCCGAGGTCTATATCGGCGGGATCATGGAGCACATCGAGGAGGCCGGGATCCACTCCGGCGACTCGGCGTGCGCGCTGCCACCGGTAACCTTGGGCCGCACCGACATCGACAACGTGCGGCGCGCCACCGAGGCCATCGCCCACGGGATCGGGGTGGTGGGGCTTCTCAACGTGCAGTTCGCGCTGAAAGACGATGTGCTCTACGTGCTGGAGGCCAACCCGCGCGCCAGCCGCACTGTGCCGTTCGTCTCCAAAGCCACCGCGATACCGCTGGCCAAGGCGTGTGCGCGGATCATGTTGGGCGCCACCATTGCTCAACTTCGTGACGAAGGAATATTGGCCGCATCCGGCGACGGCGCCAGTGTGCCGCCGGATGCGCCCATCGCGGTGAAGGAAGCCGTGTTGCCGTTCCACCGGTTCCGGACCGTCGACGGCGCGGGCATCGACTCGCTGCTGGGCCCGGAGATGAAGTCCACCGGCGAGGTGATGGGTATCGACCGCGACTTCGGCAGCGCCTTCGCGAAGAGCCAGACCGCCGCGTACGGGTCGCTGCCGACACAGGGCACGGTCTTCGTGTCGGTGGCCAACCGGGACAAGCGATCCCTGGTCTTCCCGGTCAAACGTCTGGCCGACTTGGGCTTTCGGGTGCTCGCCACCGAAGGGACAGCGGAAATGCTGCGCCGCAACGGCATTCCGTGCGACGTGGTCCGCAAGCATTTCCAGGAGCCGCGCTCCGACCGCCCGGCATTGTCCGCGGTCGACGCGATTCGTGCCGGTGACGTCGACATGGTGATCAACACGCCCTACGGCAACTCCGGTCCCCGCATCGACGGCTACGAAATCCGTTCGGCTGCAGTCGCAATGAACATCCCGTGCGTGACGACGGTGCAAGGCGCCTCGGCAGCCGTGCAGGGAATCGAAGCCGGGATCCGCGGCGTGATCGGAGTGCGCTCGCTGCAGGAGCTGCACAGCGCGCTGAACAACGGCGGCCGCTAGCGATGCCGGGGTTCGGCACCCGGCTGGCGGACGCGATGTCGCGCCGGGGTTCGCTGTGCCTGGGCATCGACCCGCACCCGGAGTTGTTGCGGGCGTGGAACTTACCGGAGAGTCGGGACGGCCTGGCTGCGTTCTGCGATACGTGCGTGGCCGCGTACGCCGACTTCGCCGTCGTCAAACCGCAGGTGGCGTTCTTCGAGGCTTACGGCGCCGCCGGATTCGCGGTGCTGGAACGCACCATCGCCGCCCTGCGCGAGGCCGGCGTGCTGGTGCTGGCCGACGCCAAACGCGGCGACATCGGGTCGACGATGGCCGCCTACGCCCAAGCCTGGGTGGGTGACTCGCCGCTGGCCGCCGACGCCGTCACGGCCTCACCATATCTGGGCTTCGGCTCGCTTCAGCCGCTCCTGGATACCGCTGCCGCCCGGGGCAGAGGGGTTTTCGTGCTGGCGGCGACCTCCAACCCCGAAGGCGCGACGGTACAGGGCGCGACCAGTGGCGGGCGCAGCGTCGCCCAGGCCGTGGTCGACGACGTCGCCAGCTGGAACAGTGCGCGGCAACCGGGCGCCGTGGGCGTCGTCGTCGGCGCCACCACCGCCGTGGTGCCCGACCTGGGGAGTCTGAACGGTCCGGTGCTGGTGCCAGGGATCGGCGCACAAGGCGGTCAGATGTCGGCGCTGAAGGGGTTCGGCGGAGCGCAGCGCGACCAGCTGGTGCCCGCCGTCTCACGCGAGGTCCTGCAGGCCGGACCTGACGTCGCCGCACTGCGCGCCGCGGCGGAGCGGATGCGCGACGCGGCGACCAGCCTGTAACGCACACGGCCGGCCGCCGCTCGTGCAGTGTGGTCAGCTGTGACCCGACGTCGGGGTGACCTGCGCCGGGTGGTGCTTGAGTTCCTTCTTGTCTTGCTTGAGAACCTTTTTGCGGTCGTGATGGTCGAGCTTGATGCTGGGGTCAGGCGCTGGCGTGGGTGTGCCCTTGACGGTGGCGATCGGCGAATTGCCCGGCGCCGGAGCGGCGTTCGCCGTAGCAATCCCGGTGCCGAAGAGCCCGGCAAGACCGACGCCCGCCGCGATCGACGAGGCGCACAGCATGCGTTTTGCGTCCATCAGATCCATCCCTTTCTCACGTTGCGGTGCTTTGCCCTACCCGGATGACGTTATGTGCCAAAGCCGTTGAAAGGCTGAACCGACTTTGTGAAGGAACTGATAACAACTTTGGGGATTGCGTACGGCTAGTTGTGATTTCGCTGCCAACGCACCGCTGCGGCACCCAAAAGCGTAGTGTTACCGCGAATCTGCCGGCTACCCCGCGCCGCGGGTACCGTCCTGCGGTGTCTCGACGATGACCGTGGTGGCTTTCACGACCGCCACCGCGACACTGCCGGGTTCGAGTTTCAGTTCGCGAGCGGCCTCGGTGCTCATCAGCGACACCACGGTGAACGGACCACACTGCATTTCGACCTGGGTCATCACCTTGTCGCTGACCAGTCTGGTGACCAGGCCGACGAAACGGTTGCGGGCGGAGCTGCCGACGCCGAGCGGATTCGGTGGCAGGGCGGGCGCATTGGTGCGGGAAAATTCGGCCAGGGCGTCGCCGGCGATCACCTTGCGGCCGGACTGGTCCTGGCTGACCGGCAAGGCGCCTTGGTCGATCCATCGCCGCACGGTGTCGTCGCTGACCCCCAGCAGCTCAGCCGCCTCGCGGATCCGCATCATGGCCATCACTCGATCGTACGGTGGCGTTGCCGTCGAGGACGCCGGCCTGGGCGGGCGATTTCGGCCCGCGCCGGCCCTCTACTACGTTGCGTCGTTGGCCCGTTCAGCGGTTGTGCGACACACGTCGCACCATGCCCGACCTCCCGCGCGACACGCCCGACACGCCGTGACGTGCGCAATCGGCCTCTTTTGGCCATATCGGGGCAGTCCGCCCGGTCGCCGCGACCGGCGACGGGCGGGCCGCTTGTCTCGATGGGAACCCAAAAGCCCTGCTAGACAGCATGTTCGGGGCGGGTTGCGCGCCACCGGGCCTGGGCGGAGAGCGCCGGGCCGGATCGCCGCCGGCGACGCCGTCGTACCCTCTGACAGCCCCGCACGCTGCGGCTTTGTGGCTTCAAGCCGGGGGGCGGGTTAGATTTCGTCAGACAGCGTGGGTACGGTCGTCTGCGCTGGCTGGGACTACCCCGGCTGAGACAAATCAAGATCGATGAGACGGAGGAATCGTGGCCCTTCCCCAGTTGACCGACGAGCAGCGCGCGGCCGCGTTGGAGAAGGCTGCTGCCGCACGTCGAGCACGCGCCGAACTCAAAGACCGGCTGAAGCGTGGCGGCACCAACCTCAAGCAGGTGCTCAAGGACGCCGAGACCGACGAGGTTTTGGGCAAGATGAAGGTTTCTGCGCTGCTGGAGGCCCTGCCGAAGGTTGGCAAGGTCAAGGCGCAGGAAATCATGACCGAGCTCGAAATCGCACCGACCCGCCGCCTGCGTGGGCTCGGCGATCGTCAGCGCAAGGCACTGCTGGAAAAGTTCGACTTCTCCTAGTCCGGGGGAGTCGTTGAGCGCCGACGGAGGACCGGACGGCGCGCGCGACGAACGTCCGAAAGGACGGGTGGTCGTGTTGTCCGGTCCCTCCGCGGTCGGAAAGTCGACGCTGGTCCGGTGTCTGCGTGAGCGGATTCCTGACCTGCACTTTTCGGTGTCGGCCACGACCCGGGCACCCAGGCCCGGCGAGGTCGACGGCGTCGACTACCACTTCGTGACCCCCGCGCAGTTCCAGGAGCTGATCGAATCGGGCGCCCTGCTCGAGTGGGCAGAAATCCACGGTGGCCTGCACCGATCCGGGACGCTGGCCGCGCCGGTCCGCGAAGCCGCCGGCTCTGGGCATCCGGTGCTCATCGAGGTGGACCTGGCCGGCGCCCGCGCGATCAAGCAAGCCATGCCGGAGGCGGTCACGGTGTTCCTGGCGCCGCCGAGCTGGCAGGTCCTGGAATCCCGGTTGGTCGGCCGCGGGACCGAGACGCCCGAGGTGATCCGCCGCAGACTGGAGACCGCCCGCGCCGAACTCGCAGCTCAGGACGACTTCGACCACGTCGTGGTGAACAGTCGATTGGAAACTGCCTGCTCGGAATTGGTATCGTTGCTGGTGGAAACCGCCCCAGGCACGGCGTGACCCGCCATCTTCATCCGATCCACCACCAGCGATTCGCCCTCTACGCCGCCAGGAGAAAGACTTACGTGAGTACTCCCCAAGCCGACGCGCAACTGGCCGCCGTCCCCGACCAATTCGACCCGGCGTCGGGCGCGGTCGGTTACGACACGCCGCTGGGCATCACCAACCCGCCCATCGACGAGCTGCTGGACCGCGTGTCGAGCAAGTACGCCCTGGTGATCTACGCGGCCAAGCGGGCGCGGCAGATCAACGATTACTACAACCAGCTCGGCGAGGGCATCCTCGAATACGTCGGCCCCCTGGTCGAGCCGGGCCTGCAGGAAAAGCCGCTGTCGATCGCGCTGCGCGAGATCCACGCCGACCTGCTCGAGCACACCGAAGGCGAGTAGCGGGCAGGCCGGGCGCTGTGGACCGCAAGCGGATCATCGTCGGCGTCTCCGGGGGCATCGCCGCCTACAAGGCCGCGACCGTCGTTCGCCAGCTCACCGAGGCCGGCCACCGGGTCCGGGTCATCCCCACCGAATCGGCGCTGCGTTTCGTCGGCGCCGCCACCTTCGAGGCGCTGTCCGGTGAACCGGTCCACACCAGGGTCTTCGACGACGTCCCCGAGGTGGCGCACGTCGCCCTCGGCCAGGGCGCAGACCTGGTCGTCGTCGCGCCGGCTACCGCCGACCTGCTGGCCCGGGCCGTCACCGGCCGGGCCGACGACCTGCTGACCGCCACCCTGCTCACCGCGCGATGTCCGGTGCTGTTCGCGCCCGCGATGCACACCGAGATGTGGCTGCACCCCGCCACCCAGGACAACGTGGCCACGCTGCGCCGCCGGGGCGCCGTGGTGCTGGAACCGGCGTCCGGGCGGCTCACCGGCGCGGACAGCGGCGCCGGCCGGTTACCCGAGGCCGAGGAGATCACCACGTTCGCCCAGTTGCTGCTGGAGCGCCACGACGCCATGCCCTACGACCTGGCCGGCTGCAAGATGCTGGTCACGGCCGGCGGCACCCGCGAGCCGATCGATCCGGTGCGTTTCATCGGCAACCGCAGCTCCGGTAAGCAGGGGTACGCGCTTGCGCGGGTCGCCGCCCAGCGCGGCGCCGAGGTGACGCTGATCGCCGGGCACACCGCCGGGCTCGTCGACCCCGCCGGTGTCGACGTCGTGCACGTCAGCTCCGCCCAGCAGCTCGCCGACGCGGTGTCCAAGCACGCGCCCGACGCCCATGTGCTGGCGATGGCGGCCGCGGTCGCCGACTTCCGGCCGGCCCGGGTGGCCACCGCAAAGATCAAGAAGGGCGCCTCAGAAGACACCGCGGCGCCGACCATCGAGCTGGTCCGCAACGACGACGTGCTGGCCGCGGCGGTGCGGGCCCGCGCCGACGGGCAGCTGCCGAACATGCGCGCGATCGTCGGGTTCGCCGCCGAGACCGGCGACGCCAACGGCGACGTGCTCTTCCATGCCCGGGCCAAGTTGCGCCGCAAGGGCTGCGACCTGCTGGTGGTCAACGCCGTCGGGGAGGGCAAGGCCTTCGAGGTGGACAACAACGACGGCTGGCTGCTGGCCTCCGACGGCACCGAGTCGGCGCTGCAGCACGGGTCGAAGACGCTGATGGCCAGTCGTATCGTGGACGCAATCGCCACCTTTCTGCACAGCGGCAGCGGGTAACTCCACATCGCGGGGCGCCCGGAGCGGCGGACGACGTGACGATATAATTCGCCTAACTAACATTTTGTCGAGGATGGGAAGGATCCGGGTGTGAGCGAAAAGGGTCGGCTGTTCACCAGCGAGTCGGTGACCGAGGGACATCCCGACAAGATCTGCGACGCCATCAGCGACTCCGTGCTCGACGCGCTCCTGGCCGACGACCCCCGTTCGCGCGTCGCGGTCGAGACGATGGTCACCACCGGTCAGGTACACGTCGCGGGGGAGGTGACGACGAACGCCAAGGAAGCGTTCGCCGAGATCACCGACACGGTTCGCAGCCGCATCCTCGATATCGGCTACGACTCGTCCGACAAAGGCTTCGACGGCGCGTCGTGCGGGGTCAACATCGCGATCGGCGCCCAGTCGCCCGACATCGCGCAAGGCGTCGACACCGCTCACGAAGCCCGCGTCGAGGGCGCTGCGGACCCGCTGGACGCCCAGGGCGCCGGCGACCAGGGCTTGATGTTCGGGTACGCGATCAGCGACACCCCGGAGATGATGCCGCTGCCCATCGCGCTGGCCCACCGGCTGTCGCGGCGGCTCTCCGAGGTCCGCAAGGGCGGCGTGGTGCCGTACCTGCGCCCGGATGGCAAAACGCAGGTCACCATTGCCTACGAGGGCAACACCCCGGTTCGGCTGGACACCGTCGTCATCTCTACCCAGCACGCCCCGGACGTCGACCTGGAGGGCATGCTGGCTCCCGACATCCGGGAGAAGGTACTCAACACCGTGCTCGACGACCTGGCGCACGACACCCTGGACGCCTCCGAGGTGCGGCTGCTGGTCAACCCGACCGGCAAGTTCGTGCTCGGCGGGCCCATGGGCGACGCCGGCCTGACCGGCCGCAAGATCATCGTCGACACCTACGGCGGCTGGGCCCGTCACGGCGGCGGCGCCTTCTCCGGCAAGGATCCGTCCAAGGTGGACCGCTCGGCGGCGTACGCGATGCGCTGGGTGGCCAAGAACGTGGTCGCCGCCGGACTGGCCGAGCGGGTCGAGGTGCAGGTTGCTTACGCGATCGGCAAGGCCGCCCCGGTCGGGCTGTTCGTGGAGACGTTCGGCACCGAGACCGTCGACCCGGTGAAGATCGAGAAGGCCATCGGCGATGTGTTCGATCTGCGGCCCGGCGCGATCATCCGCGACCTGGATTTGCTGCGTCCGATCTACGCGCAGACCGCCGCGTACGGCCACTTCGGCCGCACCGACATCGAGCTGCCGTGGGAGCAGCTCAACAAGGTCGACGACCTCAAGCGCGCCGTCTAGGCACCCGCGCAGCAGTCAGGCCGGGCGGGGGACCGCAGCCATGTGCGACTGGCCGATCCAGTCCAGCACTGCCTGGCGGACGTCGGCGGCTCCGGATACGGTCACGGTGCCGTTGAGGATTGCCCGCGACCAGGACAGCTCGCCGAGCCAGATCCGGGTCAGGTCGCGCAGGCTGGCCTCGATCGTCGCCGCCACGTCGTAGCCCGGGTCGAAATCGCAGACGTCGGCCGTTCCCTCGGACACCGTCAGCCACCAGCGTGAGGCCTTCGGGTCGACTCCGGTCAGGCGGAACGCCACCACCGTGCGGGCCCGTGGCCAGGCATCGATGGAAATGCTGCGACGGATATCCCACATCAGCAGGTGCGCATCGAGGTCCTTGTCGCCGAGTTCACCCATCCAGCGCACCCCCCACTCGCCGAGCGCATGGACCACTCCGGCGAGTTCGGCGCCGCATGGCGTCAACGAATACGTTGTGCGACCGTCGATCTCGGTGCGCTCGACCACTCCCGCCCTGCACAGTGACTTCAGTCGCTTGGACAACAGCGCGGGCGACATCTTCGGCACTCCACGCCGAAGATCATTGAAATGCCTACTGCCCAGCAACAGCTCACGCACCACGAGCAGGGTCCACCGCTCGTCGAGCAGCTCCATCGCCCTGGCCACCGGACAGAACTGGCCGTATGTCGACATCTGCTCAGTACACGCCCCAACAGCGGAATTGGCTAGTACAAGTCCTGAACTAGCGCAGCTTCAGATCTGGCACTGGAAGCGGTTCACCGGCGCGCGGGACGATTGTCTGGATCGTCAGGGAGGACGGGTGAGATGACCATAGGAACCGACGTCGTGACCGCCGATCGCGAACTCGAAAATAAGCACCGCGCGCTGTGGGCGCTGGGCGACTACGCCGCGGTGGCAACCGAAGTGGTGGCACCGCTGGGTCCAGTGCTGGTGCAAGCGAGCGGGATTCGGGCGGGTGACCGGGTGCTCGACGTCGCCGCCGGCGCCGGCAATGTGGCGATACCCGCCGCGCGCGCCGGCGCGGACGTCGTTGCCAGCGACCTGTGCCTGGAGCTGCTGGAGCGCGGCCGCGCGATCGCGCAGTCACAAGGTGTTCGCCTGCAGTGGCGGGCGGCCAACGCCGAAGCGTTGCCGTTCGACGACGACGCGTTCGACGCGGTGCTGTCCTGCATCGGCGTGATGTTCGCCCCGCATCACCAGCGCGCCGCCGACGAGCTGGTCCGGGTCTGCCGCCCGGGCGGGACGATCGGCCTGATCAGCTGGACACCCGAAGGGTTCGTCGGCCAGATGTTCGCGACGATCAAGCCGTACCTGCCGACGCCGCCCGCCGGTGCGCAGCCCGCACCGAGGTGGGGGAGCCCGGATTACGTCCGCGGTCTGCTGGCCGACCGGATCAACGAGTTCAGCGCGCAGCGCCGGACGCTGCTGGTGGACCGATTTGCCGACGGCGCGGCGTTCCGCGACTTCTTCAAAGCTCATTACGGCCCGACGATCTCGGCGTATCAGGCCATCGCGGACGAGCCGGAGCGGGTCGCGGCGCTGGATGCGGAGCTGGCTGAACTGGGCGATCGCCAACTGCGCGGGTCGTCGGCGATGCAGTGGGAGTACCTGCTGGTCACCGCACGCAAGCGTCAGGCGGTGAACCGGTAGTCGTCGAGGTTGAAACGCCTACTGCGCCAATAAGCCTCGACCGTGGTGGTGGGCCGCAGCGGCACGTCGCCGTTCTTGTCGAAGTAGTAGCTGTTTGCCAGCCGGCAACTGTCCTGCCAGAACACCTGCCGATGGCGCTTGCGCATCATCTCGGCGAAGTAGCGGTCGTTGGCCTCCTCGGTGACCTCGACGCGGGTGGCGCCGTCGCGCCCGGCCCGTTTCAGAAGCCGCACAATGTGGTGGGTCTGCGCCTCGATGAGCGCGAAATACGACGACCCGACATAGCCGTACGGCCCGAACACGCTGAACAAATTGGGGAAACCGGGAATGCTGACGCCTTCGTAGGCCTGCAGCCGGTGTTCGTCCCAAAACGCGCTCAGCGACTTCCCGCCGCTGCCCGTGACCGCGAACGTCGGCACGCTGTCGGTGTCCATCACCTTGAAACCCGTTGCCAGCACCAGCACGTCGATCTCGTGGCTTTCACCGTCGGTGGTGACTACGGCCGACCGCGTGATCTTGTCGATCGGATCGGTCACCAGCATCACGTTGTCGCGGTTGAACGTGGACAGGTAACTGTTGTGAAAGCCGGGCCGTTTGCAGCCGACCGCATAACGCGGAGTGAGCTTTTCACGCACCACCGGGTCGGTGACCTGCTGACGTAGGTACGCCCGCCCGGCCCGCTCCATCCACCGGGCCATCGGGAACACCGTGAAGTACTGCGCCGGAATCGGGAACGTCGCCTCGACAAAAGCCTGGCTGGCCAGCCGCTGCAGCGCTTTACCGCCCGGTAGTCGCATCGCCCAGCGCGCCGGCGCCGGCAGGGGTACATCGAGCTTGGGGAAACACCAGATCGGCGTGCGCTGAAAAACCGTGAGCTGCTTGACAATCGGCGCGATCTCGGGAATCACCTGCACGGCCGAGGCGCCGGTGCCGATGACCGCGACCCGCTTACCCGTCAGGTCCTGCGAGTGGTCCCAGCGTGCGGTGTGCATGGTGACGCCGTCGAAGGAGTCGACGCCGTCGATGTCGGGCAGCTTGGGCACCGTGAGCACGCCGCTGGCGTTGACCAGGAACCGTGCGGTGACCACGCCGCCCGGATCGGTCTGCACCCGCCACAGGGTGTTCTCGTCGTCGAACTCGGCGGCTAAGACTTTGGTGTTGAACCGGATCTTGGCGCGGATGCCGTATTTGTCCACGCAGTGCTCGGCATAGGCCTTCAGCTCGTTTCCCGGCGCGTAGGTGCGCGTCCAGTCCGGCCGTTGTTCGAACGAGAACTGGTAGGAGAACGACGGAATGTCCACGGCGATACCGGGATAGGTGTTCCAGTGCCAGGTGCCACCGACGCCGTCGCCGGCCTCGATCAGCAGGTAGTCGCCGAGGCCGGCCTGGTCGAGCTTGATAGCGGTCCCGATACCGGAGAAGCCGGCGCCGACCACGACGCTGTGATAGTCGGGTGTCATACCCGTAACGGTAACCCGCTAGCGCTGCAGCGCCTTCTTCAGCGCGGCCAGGCCGCGGCTGGTCGCCTCGGCCGCCGCGGGCACCAGGAGCGCGAAGCTGACGAAGCCGTGCACCAGTGTTGGCTCGTTGCTCAGTTCGACGGGAACCCCTGCGGCGCTCAGCAACTCGGCGTAGCGGGCGCCGTCGTCGCGCAGCGGGTCGTGCTCGGCGGTGCCGATATAGGCCGGCGCCAGACCGGAGAAGTCGGTCGCGTTGGCCGGCGCTAGCGTGACGGGCAACGTGGACGGATCGCTGATGTCGACGTCGGGCAGGTACCACTGCAGGAACGCGTCGATGACCTCGCGGTCCAGGATCGGCGCGTCGGCGTTCTCGATGAACGACGGCAGCGACAGGTCGCCGGTGGTCGACGGGTACCACAGCAATTGAAACGCCAGGGCCGGGCCGCCGTTGTCGCGGGCCAGCCTCGCTACGACCGCCGACAGGTTGCCGCCCGCGGAGTCGCCGGCGACCGCGATCCGGCCGGGATCTCCGCCCAGTTCGGCGGCATGCTCGCCGACCCACTGCAGCGCGGCCCAGCAGTCCTCCACCGCGGCCGGGAACGGGTGCTCCGGCGCCAGGCGATAGTCGACCGAGACCACGATGGCCTCGGCGCCCACCGCGTGGGCGCGAGCCACCGCGTCGTGGGTGTTCAGGTCGCCGATCGACCAGCCGCCGCCGTGGTAGAACACCACCACCGGCAGGTTGTCCGAGACCACCGGCGGCCAGTAGACGCGAGCCGGGATGCCGCTCGCGATCGTGCGGTCCTCAATCCGCAACTGCGGCAACATCTCCGGCGGAGCCTGCAGCGCGCGGATTCTGGCCCGCGCCACTTCGACACCGTCGGCCGCACTGAACGTCATCGGCAGCGCGTCCAGCAGCGACTTGAGCAACGGGTCGATCTCCGGGCGCGCGGTCATCGGCTGAGGCCCTTGCGCAGCGCGGCCAGTCCGCGGTCCATGGCCTCGGTGGCGGCGGGCACCACGCCGGCGTAGCCGACGTAGCCGTGCACCAGCGTCTCGGCGTTATCCACCTCGACCGGAACACCGGCGGCCGCGAGCAGCTCACCGTAGCGGATGCCGTCGTCGCGCAACGGGTCGTGCCCCGCGACCGCGATGTAGGCCGGCGGCAGGCCCGCCAGATTCTTCGCGCGCCCCGGCGCCATGCCGGGCGGCGGATCGGACAAGTCGATTTCGCCTGCGTACCAACGGGAAAACTGCGCGACGGCTTCGCGGCCCAATATCGGTGCGTCGGCGTTCTCGGTGAACGACGCCAGCGACGAGTCCCACAGCGTGGACGGGTACCACAGCAGCTGGAAGGCGATCGGCGGGCCGCCGTTGTCGCGGGCCCGCTGCGCGACGGCCGCGGCGATGGTGCCGCCCGCCGAGTCCCCGGCCACCGCCAGCCGGTTTGTGTCGGCGCCGATCTCCTCGCCGTGCGCGGCCACCCACTGCGTCGCGGCCCAGGCGTCGTCGACCGCGGCGGGATAGGGGTGTTCGGGCGCCAGCCGGTAGTCGACCGACACCACCACCGCACCCGCGCCGGCGGCGTGCTGCCGGCAGGTGCCGTCGTGGGTGTCGAGGTCACCAACCACAAAACCGCCGCCGTGGAAGAACACCACCACCGGTCGCGCGTCTTCGGTTGGGGGCCAATAGATTCGGATTGCAAGCAGCCCGGCCGGGCCGTCGATCGTTCGGTTCTCGACGCGGACCTCCGGGTGCACTGGCCGTCGCGGCAAATCCCGAAGCCGCTGCCGCGCGGCTTCGACGCCGCCTTCCAGCGACAGCTGGAACGGCACCGCATCCAGTACCTTCAGCAGAATGGGGTCGATGGCGGGCCGGGTGTCCTCGGGCATGGAGACACCCTATGCACCGCGCATGGTGGTCGGTTGCTGGGTGGCTGCCGGCTGGGCCGGTGTTGTTTACGGGCTGTTCTTGACCGTGACGGTGTTGCTGTCCCCGCCGGGCGAGGAGCTGACCGGCCGGTTCATGGCCCAGCCGCTGCTCAAGGCGTCGATGGCACTTCTGCTGGCGGCCGCCGCCGTGGCTCACCCGATCCTTCGCGAGCGCCGCTGGCTGATGCTGGCGTTGGTGTTCTCCGCGGTCGGCGATGCGCTGCTGGCGATCCCGTGGTGGACGGCGTCGTTCGTGCTCGGGCTGTCCGCGTTCCAACTGGCGCACCTGTGTTTTCTGGGCGCGATGATCCCGCTGGCACGACGGTCGTGGCCGCGGCTGGTCGCCGTCGTCGCCGTCGGCGTGGCGTGTGTGGCGCTGCTGGTGTGGTTCTGGCCGGGGCTCGCCCGCGACGGGCTGACCGTGCCGGTCGTGGTGTACATGGTCGTGCTGGGCGCCATGGTGTGCGCGGCGCTGCTCGCACGGCTGCCCACAATCTGGACCGCCGTCGGCGCGGTGTGTTTCGCGGTCTCCGACGCGATGATCGGGATCGGCAGGTTCGTCCTGGGCAACGAGGCGCTGGCGGTGCCGATCTGGTGGGCCTATGCGACGGCCCAGATCCTGATCACCGCCGGGTTCTTCTTCGGCCGGGCGGACGTCGCCGTCGGCGCGAGCGTGCGTAAACCCGGGGATTAGCGCGGCGTGCCGGCCGGGGACACGCACGCTCGCGGAACGAGGCAGCCCGCCGAGCATGAGCCGATCGCCCGGGTGCTGCCGATGCTGTCGGTGCCGCATCTGGACCGGGACTTCGACTATCTGGTGGCCGCCGAACAGTCCGACGACGCCCACCCCGGAGTGCGGGTGCGGGTCCGGTTCCACGGGCGGCTGGTCGACGGATTCGTCCTGGAACGCCGCACCGACACCGAGCACGTCGGCAAGCTCGCGTGGCTCGACCGGGTCGTGTCGCCCGAGCCGGTGCTCACCCCCGAGATCCACCGCCTGGTCGACGCGGTGGCCGCGCGCTACGCCGGTACCCGCGCCGACGTGCTGCGGCTGGCGGTGCCGCCTCGCCACGCCCGGGTTGAACGCGAAACCCCAACGGCCCCAAGCCAACCCGTCGTCGCGTCGATCGACCGGAGCGGATGGGAGACCTACGGGCGCGGCGGGCAGTTCCTGACCGCGCTGGCCGAGTCGCGGGCGGCCCGCGCGGTGTGGCAGGCGCTGCCCGGCGATCCGTGGGCTGACCGGTTCGCCGAGGCGGCCGCGCAGACCGTGCAGACCGGGCGGGGGGTGTTGGCGATCGTGCCCGATCAGCGTGACGTCGACGCGCTATGGCGGGCCGCGACAACACTGCTCGACGAGACCAGCGTGGTGGCGTTGTCGGCGGGGCTGGGGCCGGCCGCGCGCTACCGGCGCTGGCTGGCGGCGCTGCGGGGGAGCGCGCGGCTGGTGATCGGCACCCGCAGCGCGGTGTTCGCGCCGGTGACCGACCTGGGCCTGGTGATTGTGTGGGACGACGGCGACGACACGCTGGCCGAGCCGCGGGCGCCGTATCCGCACGCCCGGGAGGTGGCAATGCTGCGCGCCCACCAGATGCGCTGCGCCGCCCTGATCGGCGGGTACGCCCGCACCGCCGAGGCGCACGCCCTGGTGCGCAGCGGATGGGCGCATGACGTCGTCGCGACCCGCCAGGTGGTGCGTGCCCGCACCCCGCGGGTGGTGGCGCTCGACGACAGCGGATACGCCGACGAACGCGACCCGGCCGCCCGCAGCGCACGGCTGCCGTCGGTGGCGTTGCGGGCCGCCCGTGCCGCGCTCGAGGCCGGCGCACCGGTGCTGGTACAGGTGCCGCGCCGCGGCTATGTGCCCTCGCTGGCCTGCGGACGCTGCCGTGCGATCGCCCGGTGCCGGCATTGCACCGGGCCGTTGTCGCTGCCCGACCGCGGCGCGGGCGCGGTCTGCCGCTGGTGTGGCCGTGTCGATGCGGCGCTGCGCTGTCCCCGCTGCGGCTCGGACGCGGTGCGTGCCGTCGTCGTCGGCGCCCGGCGTACTGCGGAGGAACTCGGCCGGGCGTTCCCCGGAATCACCGTGATCACTTCCGGGGGCGACGCGGTCGTGGAGGAGGTCGCCGACCGTCCGGCGTTGGTGGTTGCCACTCCGGGCGCCGAACCGCGGGCGCCCGCCAGCTACGGCGCGGCGCTGCTACTGGACAGCTGGGCGCTGCTGGGCCGGCAGGATCTGCGCGCCGCCGAGGACACGCTGCGGCGGTGGATGGCCGCGGCGGCGCTGGTGCGCTCCCGCGGCGACGGCGGGGTGGTGGCGGTGGTCGCCGAGTCGTCGATCCCGACCGTGCAGTCGCTCGTCCGATGGGATCCGGTCGGTCACGCCGAAGCCGAGTTGACGGCCCGCGCAGAGGTCGGCCTGCCGCCGAGTGTGCACATCGCCGCACTCGACGGTCCCGCCGACGCGGTGGCGGCATTGCTGGAACAGGCCGAGTTGCCCGACGGCGCCGATTTGCTCGGCCCGGTGGACCTGCCGTCGGGCGCGCGCCAGCCGGCCGGTGTCGCGGCGGACGCGCCCGTGACCCGGATGCTGGTGCGGGTCGCGCGTGAGCAGGGCTTGGCCTTGGCGGCGGCGCTGCGGCGCGCCACGGGTGTGCTCAGCGCCCACCAGGATCACGAGCCGGTCCGGGTACAGATCGACCCGCTGCACATCGGCTAGGCGCGCTACGCGAAATCGAGTGTGCATCTACGGCGTCGAGCGTTAACTTACGGCGACAATCCGTCCTCGGAATTCCCGCCCTACGTTCACAGTCGAAACCCAGGATTCACACTCGGCATGCCCGGGTCCCAGAGCCTGAAGCGAATCACCGTCAAAACGAGTAGTGCACTACGCGTGTGCTCATGGCCAGGCGCTGACAGCATTGATTTGCATCAGGGCAGGGACGCCGCCGAGCAAAAGACATGGACGGCATCGCTTTTGAGAATTTCACTTTCGCCAAACCAGTGTGGGGCATAGTGCTGGCTCCGACAATGCGAGCCCACGGAAAGACATGTCGCTAGGCGGGCGCGTGGCGGGCTGCTTCTCGGACGAGTTGGACCCGCGACGTCAGGCCGAGTTTGGTGTAGACGTGGGTGAGGTGGGATTGCACGGTCCGCGGTGAGACGAAAAGCCTTGTGGCGATTGCGTTATTGGGCAGCCCTTCGCTGACCAGTCGCACGACGTCGAGTTCAGCTGGGGTTAGCGAGGCCCAGCCGCTGGTCGGGCGTTTGCGTTCGCCTCGGCCGCGTTTGGCGTACGCGATAGCCTCCTCGGTGGTCAGGGCCGCACCTTCGGCCCAGGCCGCGTCAAAGTCCTTCTCGCCCATTGCATCTCGCAGCGCAGCCACTGAGGCCTCGTAGTCGGCGTCCCATACCTTGAACCGCACCACGCCCATGCGCTGCCGCATTGCGTGTGCGGCACCGAACAGGCGGGCGGCTTCGCGGTGACTACTGGTGCCCCCGGCTAGAGTGCCGAGACACTCCAGGGTGTCGGAAATACCCAAATACGCTTGAATGCTGGCGGCGATCGCGAGCGCGTCGTGGGCGTCGCGCTCGGCCTGATCTGGCTCGCCCTGCGCGATCGCCACGCGGGCGCGCGTGGTCAGCGCATCCGACCGAAATATGCCGGTCGTAGTCGATACCGCCTCGTCGGCCCAGCGGCGCGCCGCAACTAGATCCCCGCCCGCCAGGGCGGCCTGCGCGCCGCAAGAGCGTCCCAGCGCTGCGGCGGCGAGGAGGGCACTCGCGTGCTGGCGCTCCGCCTCGTACGCTTGCTGGGCCGTCGCGGCATCACCGTCGGCCAGGGTCGCGACAGCCATCGCCGAGTAGGCAAGGCCCGCCGAGATCGCGGCAAGCTCCAAAGCGGATTCGACGGCCGCGTCGGCGGCGGCCCGAGCCGCACCGGCCTCGCCCTGCCACGCGAGTGCGACGCCCTGGAACGCGAGGCTGTGCACCCTGCGGACCTCATCGTGAGCTGCCTCGGCCTCGGCCGCCACCACGCCGAATTGTGTGACGGCTCCGGGCAGATCGCCGCGACATAGCTGTGCAATTCCGAGGGAAAAGCGGCACAGGCGCGAGTGGACCCGGTCGCCGATCGCCTCAGCGAGGTCGCGTCCTTCTTCTGCAGCTGCGCGCCCCGCTATCGGGTCACCCGCCACGACTGCCGCCCCGAGCGCCTGCCAGCTGAGGAGCTCGCTCAGCCTCCACCGATCGTCTAACGCACGGGCCAGGCCAATCGCCTCAGCGAAGTACGGCCGGGCCACCTCAGGAGTGGTGAAGACGGCGATTAAACAGCACGCGGTCAGCACCCGGACCAGCAGGGCCGGGTCATCGATGTCGCGCGCGATCGCCAGCGCCTGCTGAGCCTGATCCAGGCTCGCGGCGCCGCCGACCAACGAATCGAGTAGGGCCTGGTCGGCGAGGGCGCGTGCCCGTACCGCGGCCGCTACCTCGGGGCGCTGCGCGTCGAGGTCGGCGAGGGCGGTGTCGAACCAGGCCAGCGGTTCCCGGCCGTGGCCCCGCGCGAACCACAGCGGCTGCAGCGACGACGCCAGCGCCAAAGCCATTTCTATATCAGAGTTTTCCTGGCTCCACCCGAACGCGGCGCGCAGGTTGTCGATCTCGATCTCGGCCTGCTCGAGGCGCTGCTCATAATCACCGCCTCCTGGCGCGTCAAGCAGGGCCGCCATCGCGGTGTAGTGGTCGCGATGACGCGTCCGCACGGCATCGGCCTCACCGGACTCCCCGAGCTTCTCGAGCGCGTACTGACGCACCGTCTCCAACAGCCGATAGCGGGTTCGGCCTCCGCTGTCGTCGGCGACCACCAGCGACTTGTCCACCAGCAGGGTGAGCTGATCCAGAACCTGGTAGCGCTCCACATCAGTGCTACCGCATACGAATTGGGCGGCGTCTAGATCGAAGCCACCGAGAAACACCGCCAGCCGGCGAAACAGGACCTGCTCCGGGTCGGTCAACAGTGCATGCGACCAGTCGACCGATGCGCGCAGGGTCTGCTGGCGACGCACCGTGGTGCGCGAACCACCGGTCAACAGGCGGAAGCGGTCATGCAGGCCATCGAGGATCTCGGCCAGCGACAACGCCCGCACCCGCGCCGCGGCCAACTCGATCGCCAGCGGCAAGCCGTCGAGCCGTGCACAGATCTCCTTGACTGCCGCGGCATTGTCATCAGAGACAACGAAGTCCGGCCGAGCGTGGCGGGCCCGGTCCTCAAACAGCTCGATGGCTTCATCGGCCAGCGACAACGACGGCATCCGCCAACCCACTTCACCGGTCACCCCGAGCGCCTCACGGCTGGTCGCCAATACCGTCAGGTTGGCACCGGCGCCGAGCAGAGCGGCGACCAGTGCCGCGCTAGCATCCAGCAGATGCTCACAGTTGTCCAGCACCAGTAGCACCTGGCGGTCAGCGACGAAACGGGTGATGGAATCCATGGTGGAGCGGCCCGGTTGATCAGGCAGCTCGAATGCGCGGGCTACGGCGATAGGCACGACGTCGGGGGTGGTGATCGGCGCCAGATCCACATACCACACCCCGTCGGTGAACTCACCGGTCAGCTGCGCCGCGACCTGCACCGCCAACCGGGTTTTGCCCGCTCCTCCGGTGCCGGTCAGGGTGACTAGCCGGTTGTGCGCCAACAGCTCCCGCACCTGGGCCAACTCCGCATCGCGACCCACGAATTTGGTCAACTGAACCGGAAGACGCTGGGAGACAACCACTGTGGCGACCCGCAATGGCGGGAATTCATTCACAAGATCGGGATGGCACAACTGCACCACCCGCTCGGGACGGGGCAAGTCGCGCAGCGGATGAGTGCCCAGATCGGTCAGCCACGCACCCTCGGGTAGTCGATCGACCACCAATTGTTCTGTCGCTCCGGACAACACGGTTTGGCCTCCGTGGGCGAGATCGCGGAGTCGCGCGGTCCGGTTGATGGTCGGGCCGGCGTAGTTGCCCTCGTCGCGCAGCTGGATCTCTCCGGTATGGACACCGATGCGCAGCCGGATCGGGGACAGCGGGGCACGCTGCAATTCCAACGCCGTCGCTACGGCATCGGAGGCACGGGCAAACGCGGCCACAAAACTGTCGCCCTCGCCCTGCTCGACGGGGCGCACGCCGTCGTGGGCGGCGATGACATCGCACGCGACCCGGTTCAGCCGCGCGATTGCAGCCGTCATCTCCTCAGGCTGGGTCTCCCATAGCCGCGTGGAGCCCTCGACGTCTGCCAACAGCAGCGTCACGGTGCCCGTCGGCAAAAGCGCGCTCACGCCATGATCGCTCCAGTCCACCAGCGGCGTCTCCGCGCGTGGATCGATCTCGCTCATGCTAGCCAGCATGCGGTGAAGACGAGCCTCAAACATCAGCGAAAACGCGTAGAACTCTGCCCTAGAGCGCGGATTTGTGACCCCGGCCCGCGCCTCGCACGATCTGGTATTACCAACTGGTATTACCGTTAGGTAGGCTGGCTGGTATGCGGGTGACGAGCAAAGGCCAGGTAACGATCCCGCTCGGGGTGCGGCGCAAGCTCGGGATCGAGCCGGGCTCCGAGGTCGAGTTTGAACTCGACGCGCGCGGCGCCCGGCTGGTGCGCACCAAGACCGCCCGGGGCAAGACGATTGCTCGTCGGATGCGGGGCCGTGGCACCGTCGCGATGAGTACTGAGCAGATCATGGCGCTGACCCGCGGCGACGAATAGCTCGCCGGTGGCCGGTACGCTCGTTGACTCAAACGTGCTGCTGGACCTTTTCACCGAGGACCCCCGCTGGTGTGAGTGGTCTGAGGCGCGGCTTGCCGATGCCCTCGACCGAGGGGCCACGCTGATCAATCCGATCGTGTACGCCGAGGTCTCGATCGCCTTTGAGCGGATCGAAGAACTCGAGCAGGCATTGCCAGCGGAGCTGGAGCGCGAGGCCCTGCCATGGGAAGCGGCCTTTCTGGCCGGCAAATGCTTCATCGAATATCGGCGGCGGGGAGGCCAGAAACGCTCGCCACTGCCAGATTTCTACATTGGTGCCCACGCCGCAGTGACCGGCCGCGCGCTACTGACGCGCGATCCCCGGCGCTATCGGTCGTTCTTCCCGCGCCTCGAGCTGATCTCGCCCTGACGAACGTCGTTCAGTGGCGGGCCGCTTCCTGCGCGAGCCCTACGCGGGAGCTCAGGCCGAGTTTGGCGTAGACGTGGGAGAGGTGGGTTTCCACTGTGCGTGGCGAGACGAAAAGCCTTGTGGCGATGTCTTTATTGGCCAGCCCGTCGCTGACCAGTCGGACCACGTCGCGCTCGGTGGGGGTGAGTGAGGCCCAGCCGCTGGCAGGTCGTTTGCGTTCGCCGCGGCCGCGTTGCGCGTAGGCGATCGCCTCCTCGGTGCTCAGGGCGGCGCCCTCCGACCAAGCGCTTTCGAAGTCGTCGCCGCCCAAGGCGTCACGAACTGCGGCCACCGAAGCCTCGTAGTCGGCGTCCCAGATCTTGAAGCGGACCGCCCTCATGCGCTGCCGGCTGCTGTGTGCAGCGCCGAAGAGCCGGGCGGCTTCGCGGTGGCTGCCGACGTCGCTGGCCAGATCGCCGAGGCATTCCAGGATGTCGGGGATGAGCAGGTGCGCCTCAACGTCCGCGGCACACGTCAGGGCGTCGTGGGCGTCGCGTTCGCCCTGGTCCGGCTCGCCTTGCGCGATCGCCGCCCGGGCACGCGTCGACAGCGCCTCCGACAGGATTACACCCGTCGTTGTCGTCACGGCGTCGTCGGCCCAGCGGCGGGCCGCGACCAGATCCCCGCCCGCCAGCGCGGCCTGGGCTTTGTAGACGCGCCCCAACACCGCCGGCTGGGGCAAGGCACTCAGGTGTGGCCAGGCCGCCTCGGTCGCGTCCTGCGCTGCAGCAGCATCGCCGGCGGCCAAGGCCGCGGTAACCAACGCCAAGTAGGCGACGCCCGCTCTAAGCCCGCCAAGCTCGGCGGCGGCCTCGACAGCGGCGTCGGCGGCTGCCCGCGCCGCAGCCGCGTGGCCACCGTACGCCAGCGCGAAGCTCTGGTACGCGAGGCTAGTCGCCTCAATGAACCCATCGTGAGCGGCTCGGGCCTCGGCCACCAGCTCGGCGAATTGTGCGGCGGCACCGGCCAGATCACCCTGAAATATGTGTGCCCATCCGAGGCAGACGCGGCACGGGCGCAAGTGGAACTGGTCACCGATCGCGTCGGCGAGGTCGCGTCCCTCTTCGCCGGCCGCGCGCACAGCGAGCGGGTCACCGGCGGCCGTCGCTGCGGCCGCCTGCCAGGTGAGGATCTCGCTGAGCGTCCAGCGATCGCCGACTGCGCGGGCGAGTTCGATCGCCTCCGCGAAGTACGCTCGGGCCCCCTCCGCGTCGAAGTAGCTGGCGATGAACCCACAGGCGGTCAGCGCCCGGGCCAGCAGGGTCGAGTCATCGACCTCGCGGGCGATCGCCAGGGCCTGCTGAGCCCGATCGAGACAGCCGGCCCTACCCACCCAAAAAGCGAGCGCGGCGCTGTCGGCGAGCGCCCGCGCCTGCACCACGGGCGTCACCCCGGGGTGCGCTTCGAGGTCGGCCAGCGCGGTGTCGAACCAGGCCAGCCCTTCCCGGAGCCGTCCTCGCGCTTGCCACAGCGGCTGCAACGACGCCGCCAGCGCCAACGCCCGCTCGACGTCGGAGTTTTCCCGGCTCCATCCGAAGGCAGCGCGCAGGTTGTCGATCTCGGCTTCGGCCTGCTCGATGCGCTGCTCATAGTCTGTGCCGGCCGGCGCGTCAAGTGGGGCGGCTATCGCGGTGTAGTGGTCGCGGTGACGCGTCCGCACGCCATCGGCTTCGCCGGACTCGAGCAGTTTTTCTTGGGCGTATTGGCGCACCGTTTCCAGCAAGCGGTATCGGGTTGCGCCACTTGGATGTTCAGCCGCGACAAGGGACTTGTCCACCAGTAGGGTGAGCAGGTCGAGCACCTGGAAGCGCTCCACATCGCCATCGCCACCGACTGCTTGGGCGGCCTTCAGGTCGAAGCCACCCATGAAGGCGGCCAGCCGGCGGAACAACACGCGCTCGGGTTCGGTCAACAGCGCATGCGACCAGTCCACCGAGGCGCGCAAGGTCTGCTGGCGGCGCACGGCGGTGCGCGCGCCACCGGTCAACAGGCGGAAGCGGTCATGCAGGCTGTCGAGGATCTCGTCCAGCGACAAGGCGCGCACCCGCGCGGCGGCCAGTTCGATCGCCAGCGGCATCCCGTCCAGGCGCTGGCAGATGTCGGCCACCACCGCGGCATTGTCGTCGGTCATGGTGAAGCCGGGCTGCGCCAGGCAAGCGCGGTCGGCGAATAGTTCGATGGCCTCGTCGTCCGGCGACAGTGAGGGCACCCGCCAGCTCACCTCGCCCGCGACGCCGATCGGCTCACGACTGGTCGCCAAGAATGTCAATCCTGGACACGCTTCCAGCAGTGCCACCATCAGCGCGGCGCTGGCATCCAGGAGGTGCTCGCAGTTGTCCAGCACCACCAGCATCTGACGGTCGGCGACAAAACGAGTCAGCGTGTCCATTGTCGAGCGGCCGGGCTGGTCGGGCAGTCCGAATGCTCGGGCCGCCGTGATCGGCACCACCGCGGGATCGGTGATCGGCGCCAGATCGACATACCAGACGCCATTGGCGTATTCGGCCGCCAGCAGGGCCGCGATCTGGACGGCCAGCCGGGTTTTGCCCACCCCGCCGGCACCGGTCACCGTCACCAACCGGTTCTCGGCCAGCAGCTGCCGCAGGTGGGTCAGCTCCGCGTCGCGGCCCACAAAGCTCGTCAGTGGCACCGGAAGCCGTTGGGAGACAACAGCTATCGATTCGCGTAGCGGGGGGAACTCGTTGATCAAATCGGGATGGCACAGCTGCACCACCCGTTCCGGACGGGGTAGGTCACGAAGCGGGTGTATGCCCAGATCGGCCAACCACACACCGTCCGGGAGCCGATCGACGATCAATGCCTCGGTCGCACCCGACAGCACGGTCTGGCCTCCGTGCGCCAGATCCCGGAGGCGCGCCGTCCGGTTGATGGTCGGGCCGGCGTAGTTGCCCTCGTCGCGCAGCTGGATCTCTCCGGTATGGACACCGATGCGCAGCCGGATCGGGGACAGCGGGGCACGCTGCAATTCCAACGCCGTCGCTACGGCATCGGAGGCACGGGCAAACGCGGCCACAAAACTGTCGCCCTCGCCCTGCTCGACGGGGCGCACGCCGTCGTGGGCGGCGATGACATCGCACGCGACCCGGTTCAGCCGCGCGATTGCAGCCGTCATCTCCTCAGGCTGGGTCTCCCATAGCCGCGTGGAGCCCTCGACGTCTGCCAACAGCAGCGTCACGGTGCCCGTCGGCAACAGCGCGCTCACGCCATGATCGCTCCAGTCCACCAGCGGCGTCTCCGCGCGTGGATCGATCTCGCTCATGCTAGCCAGCATGCGGCCACCGCGAACCCCAAAACATCAGCGAAAACACGTATCTACGACACGTTGGGCAGCGTAAATGCGGTCCTAGCGCCGCACGGCCGTGCACAGGCAAAGATCACCACGTAGCGCATGAGTGTCGGCCGATTGGGGTACGCACTCCGTCATGCCGCTCAACGTCACGCAAAAGCTGATCGAGTCGCACCTGGAATCCGGCGAGATGACGCCGGGCGAGGAGATCGCCATCCACATCGATCAGACGTTGACCCAGGACGCGACGGGCACGCTGGTGATGCAGGAACTCGAGGCGCTCGGGCTCGATCGCGCCCGCACCGAGGTGAGCGTGCAGTACGTCGACCACAACCTGCTGCAGACCGACGAGAAGAACGCCGAGGACCACGAGTACTTGCGCACCGCGGCACAGCGATTCGGGCTGTGGTTCTCCAAGCCCGGCAACGGGGTGTCGCATCCCACCCACATGCAGCGGTTCGGCATTCCCGGAAAGACGATGGTGGGCTCCGACTCTCACACGCCAGCTGCCGGTTCGCTTGGGATGCTTGCCATCGGCGTCGGTGGGCTGGAGGTAGCGCTCGCCATTACCGGGCGACCGCTGCACATCCGCATGCCCGAGGTGTGGGGTGTGCGGCTGGAAGGCGAACTGCCGCAATGGTGTTCGGCTAAGGACGTGATCCTGGAGATGCTGCGCCGCCACGACGTCAAGGGAGGGGTGAACCGGATCATCGAGTACCACGGTCCTGGCCTGGAAAGCCTGACCGCAATGGACCGCCACGTGATCGCCAACATGGGCGCCGAACTCGGCGCCACCACAACGGTTTTCCCCAGCGACAACGCAGTGCGGGAGTTCCTCCGCGCCGAGGACCGCGAGGATGACTGGATAGAGCTGCTCGCCGACGACGGCGCCGACTACGACGTCGAGGACACCATCGACCTGTCGAAGCTTGAGCCGCTGATCGCCAAGCCGTCGTCGCCGGGCAACGTGGTGCCGGTCCGCGAGGTCGCCGGCGAGGAGATCTCCCAGGTGGTGATCGGGTCCAGCGCCAATCCCGGACTGCGTGATTTCGCGATCGCCGCGGCGATGGTGGCAGGCCGGCAGACGGCACCGCAGGTCAGCTTCGACGTCAACCCGACCTCGCGGCAGATCCTGACCGATTTGACCAAGATGGGCGCCACGGCCGAACTGGTGATCGCCGGGGCGCGTATCCATCAAGCGGGTTGCATGGGCTGCATCGGCATGGGCCAGGCCCCCGCTGTCGGCCGCAACTCGCTGCGCACCATGCCGCGCAACTTCCCCGGCCGGTCCGGCACCAAAGAAGACTCGGTGTGGCTGTGCTCGCCGGAAACCGCTGCCGCATCGGCGCTGACGGGGGTGATCACCGACCCGCGCGAGTGGGCACGCGACGAGAAAATGGACTATCCGAAGCTCAACCTGCCCGAAAACAGCTCGGTCAACACGGCAATGCTTGTGCCGCCGTTACCCGAAGACGAGGCGAAGAAGGTCGAGCCGGTCAAGGGCCCCAACGTCTCCGACCTGCCGGAGCTCGATCCGCTGCCCGACGAGATCGAGGCGCCGGTGCTGCTCAAGGTCGAGGACAACATCTCCACCGACGAGATCTCACCCGCCGGTGCGCGGGCGCTGCCCTTCCGCTCCAACATTCCCAAGCTGGCGGAGTTCAGCTTCACCCAGATCGACGAGTCGTACCCCGAACGCGCGCAGGAAGCCGGCGAGGCCGGTCACATCATCGTCGGCGGCGAGAACTACGGCCAGGGCTCGTCGCGCGAGCATGCCGCGATCGCGCCGCGCTACCTGGGGCTGCGGGTGGTGATCGCCAAGTCGTTCGCGCGTATCCACTGGCAGAACCTCGCCAACTTCGGGGTGCTGGCGCTGGAGTTCGAGAAAGCCGACGACTACGACGGCGTCGACCAGGACGACACGCTGCGGCTGCAGAATCTGCGCGAGGCCCTTGCGGACGGGGACACGCTGAAGGTCGACAACGTCACGAAGAACACGTCTTTCACTGTGCGGCACCGTCTTTCGCCGCGGCAGGTCAAGGACGTGCTGGCCGGGGGATTGATTCCGCGGCTGGCCGCAGAAGCCGAAGAAGAGGAAGGATAGGCCGTGGCTCAGCGCTTCCGCGCGGTGACCATCAAGTACTCCCACTCCATTACGCCGCCGGCCAGGTGCCGTCGGGCAAGGTCGACGAGTTGGGCGTCGAGGGCGGTCGCCAGCACGCGATTGTTGCCGATCAGGCGGTAGGCGTTGATCGTGGGGCCGTAGTTGTTCTTGAAGTACTCGTGGCACTCTTCGGCGCTGCGAAACCGGTCCAGTCGCAACACTGCCCGCTCGGTGGCGATGTCGCTTACTCGGTCGCCGAGCAACCCGGCGATATAGTCCGCGCGTCCCCACAACGCCGCCGGCGGCACACCGGGCGCCAGCGTCGGCCGATACGGCCTGATGGCGGCGAGCATCTGGCCGAAGAATCCCTCGGGTGTCCAGTTGATCAGACCGATCGTGCCCCGCGTCCGGCAGACCCGGGCCAGTTCGTCGGCGGCACGCTGGTGATGCGGTGCGAACATCACCCCGATGGCCGACAACACCACGTCGAACTCGCCATCGGCGAACGGCAGGTTTTCGGCATTGGCTTCCCGACATTCGAGCGTCACACCGTGTTCGGTAGCCCGCTGCTGAGCGCGCCGCAGCAACTCGGGCGTCAGGTCGCTGGCAACCACGCTGGCCCCTCGCGCGGCGGCGGGGATCGAGATGTTGCCGGATCCGGCGGCCACGTCAAGCACCTTGTCGCCCGCGACAATCCCGGCGAAGTCGACCAGGACCGGCCCGAGCGGGGCCATCACCTGCTCGGCCATCAGCGCGTAGTCGCCCATCGCCCACACCGCCCGGGGCGTGCTCGCCAACGCATCGCGTGTGCCAATGCTCATCAAGACCTCCTGTGCCGATGTCGGGGCAGCCATAGCGGGTGCCACTGGCTACAGTTCTATTAAGAAATAATTGCTATAAGCAATAGTAATCGGCTGTTAGACTTCTGGGGATCACCTGTGCGCGACGGGGGGAGGTAAGCAGCCATATCGACCGAAGAAGCCGCGGCGGCTGACGATTCACTCGACACGATCACCGATGCCTTGTTGACGGCATCGCGGTTGCTGGTGGCCATCTCAGCGCGGTCAATCGCCCAAGTGAACGAGACCATCACGATCCCGCAGTTCCGGACATTGGTGATCTTGTCCAATCGTGGTCCGGTCAACCTGGCCACCCTGGCGGGCCTGCTGGACGTGAAGCCGTCGGCGGCCGGCCGGATGGTCGATCGCCTGGTCGGCGCCGGGCTGATCGACCGTCTGCCGCACCCGCGCTCGCGCCGGGAGCTGCTGGCCGACCTCACCGACCGCGGCCGGCAGGTCGTCCGGCAAGTCACGGCGCACCGGCGCGCCGAGATCGCCCGCATCGTCGAGAAGATGCCGCCCCCGGAGCGTCGCGGCCTGGTACGCGCGCTCACTGCATTCACGGCGGCCGGCGGCGAACCCGACGTCGACTCGTAGGCGTCGGCGTCTCCCTACACTGTGTCGGTGCGTCTCGTCTTCGCCGGCACCCCAGAACCCGCGCTACCCGCTCTACGTCGGCTGATCGAGTCGCCGCGCCACGAGGTTGTCGCGGTGCTCACCCGGCCCGACGCCGCCTCTGGCCGCCGCGGCCATCATCAGCCGTCGCCGGTGGCCCGCCTGGCGCTCGACGAGGGCATCCCGGCGCTGCGCCCGCCGCGGCCCAACACCGCCGACTTCGTCGCCGAGCTGTCCGAGCTGGCGCCGGACTGCTGCCCGGTGGTGGCCTATGGCGCGCTGCTGCGTGACGAGCTGCTCGCGGTGCCGCCGCACGGCTGGATCAACCTGCACTTCTCGCTGCTGCCCGCCTGGCGCGGCGCCGCCCCGGTACAGGCCGCGATCGCCGCCGGCGACACGGTCACCGGCGCAACCACTTTCCGGATCGAGCCCAGCCTGGACTCCGGACCCGTCTACGGCGTCGTCACCGAAACGATCCAGCCCACCGACACCGCTGGCGATCTGCTTGAGCGCCTTGCGGTTTCGGGTGCGGCGCTGCTGGAAACCACCCTCGACGGCATCGCCGACGGCACGCTCACGCCGGTGCCGCAGCCGGCCGACGGGGTCAGCTTCGCGCCCAAGGTCACCGTCGACGACGCCCGGGTGCGCTGGGACCTGCCGGCCCATGTCGTCGAACGGCGCATCCGCGCCGTCACGCCGCATCCGGGCGCCTGGACCATGATCGGCGACCAGAGGATCAAACTCGGCCCGGTGCGGATCGACGCCGACGCACCAAACACCCTGCAGCCCGGCGAAATTCAGGCCGATCGTCGTAGCGTGCGGATCGGTACCGGTTCACAACCGGTGCAGCTCGGCGAAATCCAGCCGCCCGGAAAGAAATTCATGAACGCCGTCGACTGGGCCCGCGGTGCCCGGCTGGACTCCGCGACGCGCGCGACATGAGCCCCAAGCCGCGCCGCCCGCCGCGACGCAAACCGCTGGATCCGGCCCGGCGGGCCGCCTTCGACGTGCTGCGCGCCGTCAGCGAGCGCGACGCCTACCCCAACCTGGCGCTGCCCGCGCTGCTACGCGAACGCGGTATCACCGGGCGCGACGCCGCCTTCGCCACCGAGCTCACCTACGGCACGTGCCGTACTCGCGGCCTGCTGGACGCGGTCATCGGCGCGGCCGCCGGACGAAAACCGGAGGCCATCGACCCGGTGCTGCTCGACCTGCTGCGGCTCGGCACCTACCAATTACTTCGCACCCGGGTCGACGCGCACGCCGCGGTGTCCACCACCGTCGAGCAAGCTGCCATCGAATTCGATTCCGCGCGTGCGGGTTTCGTCAACGGCGTGCTGCGAACCATCAGCGGCCGCGACGAAAAGGCCTGGGTCGACGAGCTGGCGCCCGACCCGCAAGCCGACGCGATAGGGCATGCCGCTTTCGTACATGCCCACCCGCGCTGGATCGCGCAGGCCTTCGCCGACGCGCTCGGCGCGGCCGCTGGCGAACTCGACGCGGTGCTGGCCAGCGACGACGAACGCCCACAGGTGCACCTGGCCGCCCGTCCGGGGGCGCTGACCGCCGAGGAACTGGCCGAGGCCGTACACGGCACGGTCGGCCGCTATTCGCCGTACGCGGTGTACCTGCCGGCCGGCGACCCGGGGGAGTTGCCCGCGGTGCGCGACGGGCAGGCCCTGGTCCAGGACGAGGGCAGCCAGCTGGTGGCCCGCGCGCTCACGCTGGCGCCCGTCGACGGCGACACCGGCCGCTGGTTGGACCTGTGCGCCGGCCCGGGCGGCAAGACCGCACTGCTAGCCGCCATCGGGGCTGAAACCGGCGCCCGGGTGACCGCCGTGGAGCCGTCGGCGCACCGCGCGGACCTGGTCGCGCAGAACACCCGCGGGCTGCCGGTCGACGTGCTGCGCGTCGACGGACGCCAAACAGGGCAGGAGCCCGGCTTCGACCGGGTGCTGGTCGACGTGCCGTGCACCGGGCTCGGCGCGCTGCGGCGCCGCCCCGAGGCCCGCTGGCGGCGTCAGCCCGCCGACATTCCGGCACTCACAAAGCTGCAACGCGAACTGCTGAGCGCCGCGATCGCGCTGACCCGACCCGGCGGTGTGGTGCTGTACGCAACCTGCTCGCCGCACCTGGCGGAGACGGTCGGCGTCGTCGCCGACGCGCTGCGACGGCACCCGGTGTCCGCGTTGGACACTCGGCCGCTGTTCGACCCCGTCGACGGGCTGGGGGACGGGCCGTATGTGCAGCTGTGGCCGCACCGGCACGGCACCGACGCCATGTTCGCCGCCGCGCTACAAGTAAGCTGACCAGCGTGGCACGACCCCTGATTGCGCCGTCGATTCTGGCCGCCGATTTCGCCCGGCTGGCCGACGAGGCCGCCGCTGTCGATGGCGCGGACTGGCTGCACGTCGACGTGATGGACAACCACTTTGTGCCCAACCTGACCATCGGGCTGCCGGTGGTGGAAAGCCTGCTCAAGCACACCGACATCCCGATGGACTGCCATCTGATGATCGAGGACCCGGACCGCTGGGCGCCGCCGTACGCCGAAGCCGGCGCCCACAACGTCACCTTCCACGCCGAGGCCACCGACAACCCGGTCGGCGTGGCCCGCGACATCCGGGCCGCCGGCGCCAAGGCCGGCCTCTCCATCAAGCCCGGGACTCCGCTGGAGCCATATCTGGAGATACTCAAGGACTTCGACACGTTTCTGGTCATGTCGGTCGAGCCCGGGTTCGGCGGCCAGGAGTTCATCCCCGAGGTCTTGAGCAAGGTGCGCACGGTGCGCAAGATGGTCGACTCCGGCGAACTGAGGATCCTGGTCGAGATCGACGGCGGCATCAACGCCGACACCATCGAGCAGGCCGCCGAGGCCGGTGTCGACTGCTTCGTCGCCGGGTCGGCCGTCTACAGCGCCGACGACCCGGAGGCCGCGGTCGAGGCGCTGCGGCGACAGGCCGCGGCCGCGGCTCCGCATCTCCGCCGATGAGCGCCCAGGCGGCCATCAGCCACGACGCCGCCATGCGCCTCGCCGTCGAACACGCCGACCTGGTCAAGGGCGCGACCTACCCGAATCCTCCTGTCGGAGCGGTCATTCTGGATCGTGGGGGCCGAGTCGTCGGCGTGGGCGGCACCGGCCCGGCCGGCAGCGCGCACGCCGAAGTGGTGGCGCTGCGAAGAGCCGGCAACCTGGCCGCCGGCGGCACCGCCGTCGTCACCCTCGAGCCGTGCAACCACCACGGCAAGACCCCGCCGTGCGTCGACGCCCTGCTCGACGCCGGCATCGCGTCGGTGGTCTACGCCGTCGCCGATCCCAACCCACTGGCCGCCGGCGGCGCGGCCCGGCTCGCGGCAGCCGGTGTGCGCGTTTTCAGCGACGTCGAGGCCGATCTGGTAGCCACGGGACCGCTGCGCGAGTGGCTGCACAAGCAGCGCACCGGCCTGCCACACGTGACGTGGAAGTACGCCACCAGCATCGACGGGCGCAGCGCGGCCGCGGACGGCTCGAGCCAGTGGATCACCAGCGAGGCCGCGCGCGCCGACCTGCACCGCCGCCGCGCCGCCGCCGACGCGATCGTGGTGGGCACCGGAACCGTGCTCGCCGACGACCCGACCCTGACCGCCCGGCTGGCCGACGGCACGCTGGCTGATCGGCAGCCGCTGCGCGTGGTGGTCGGAAAGCGCGAAATCCCTTCGGAGGCAAACGTTCTCAACGACGACTCGCACACCATGGTGATCCGCACGCACGACCCGGCGGAAGTGCTCAAGGCGCTGTCGGATCGCACCGACGTCCTGCTCGAGGGCGGTCCGACGCTGGCCGGCGCGTTCCTGCGGGCCGGGGCGATCGACCGGATTCTGGCTTATGTCGCGCCGATCCTGCTGGGCGGGCCGATCACCGCGGTCGACGACGTCGGAGTGCCCAGCATCGCGCGGGCGCTGCGGTGGCGCTTCGACGGGGTGGAGCGCGTCGGCCCGGATCTGCTGCTCAGCCTGGTGCCCCGCTAGCCCTTACGCGTCGACGGCCTCATGCTCCGGCAGCTCCGGCTCCTCGGCGTGGACACTGCGGCTGGACAGCAGCAGACCGAGCAGCGCGCCCACCACGCAGACGAACGCGGTGGCCGTGAAGATCCCGCCGTACATCTCCGCGAACGACTCCCGATACAGCCGGCCTTGCAGGGCCAGTCGAACCACCAGGCTGGCGTTGGCCGGAACCTGCGCTGACTTGGTCGCGACGATCTCGTTGAACCGGTAGAAACCCCAGGCGCTGAGCGCCGCCACACCGATCAGCATGCCGGTCATCCGCGCGACCACCACCAGGGCCGCGGCGATGCCGTGCTGGGCCGACGGGACCACCCGCAAGCTGGCCGACGAGAGCGGCCCGATCACCAGGCCCAGCCCGATCCCGGCGATGAACAGATCTGTGTCCAGCGCCGGCAGCGAGAACAACCCGAAGATGTTGTGCCGGTCGGTCAACAGGTCGAGCCGCCAGTGCGAGATCAGCACATACCCGCCAGCCGCCATGAGCAGCCCGATGAACGTCATCGCACGGTCGCCGATCTTGGTCGCGATCCATCCACCGACCACCGCGCCGATGGGCAATGCGGCGAAGAACCACAGCAGCATGATCGCCGCCTCGTCCTGGTCCTTGCCGAGCACGCCCTGGGCGAACAGCTCCACGTCGACCAGCGTCACCATCAGAGCCGCGCCGGCCGCTCCCGAGGCACCCAGGGCGGCCAGAAACGGGCGGAAGTGCACCCCGGCCGGCTCGATCAGCCTGGTGCGCGCGAAACGTTCCCACACCGCGAACACCGCCGCGGCGACAATCGCCCCGATCACCAGCGGCCAGCCGTAGCTGGGCAGCGCGTCGTGGCCGTTGGGGTTCGGGTTGTAGAGCCCAATCACAGCCAGGCCCAACGTGATTGCCAGCAGCACCCCACCGACCAGGTCGATCTTTTCCGGCTCGGCGGTGCGGTTCCGCGACGGCAGGCTGAAGTGGATCATCACCATCGCGACCCCAGCCAGCGGCACGTTGATCCAGAACACGTCCTGCCAGCGGCTGGTCAGCCAGACGATGAAAATTCCGTACAGCGGCCCCAGCACGCTGCCGAGCTCCTGAGATGCACCGATACCGCCGAGCACCCCGGCCCGGTTGCGCTGCGACCACAGGTCGGCGCCGAGCGCCAGGGTGATCGGCAGCAACGCGCCCGCAGCCAGACCCTGAATGGTTCGGCCGACCACCAACATATGCAGGTTGCCGGACAGCGCGGTGACCACCGAGCCGACGGCGAACGCGGCCAGGCTGGCTTGCAGCATGAGTTTGCGGCCGAACCGGTCCGAAGCGCGCCCCAGCAGCGGCATCGCGGCGATGTAGCCGAGCAGGTACCAGGTGATGATCGGGGTGATCCGCTGCAGCTGGTTAACCGGGATGCCGACCGTACTGATGATGTCGCGCATGATCGTGACGACGACATACGTGTCCAACGCGCCGAGCAGCACGGCGAGGCTGCCGGCGCTGATCGCGATTCTGCGTCCAGCCTGCATGAACTCAGCTCACCTGCGGTTTCGTGACCTGGACCTGCTCACCCCAGTTCGACAGCGTCATTTGGATGGTGTTGCCCGAGCTGGGTTCCATCTTGGCCTGCACCAGCTGGTGATCGCCGTTCTCCTGGATCCAGACGGTGGCCGGCAGCGGTTGGGTTGCATTCACCGACGGCGCGAGCTTGTTCAGCGCGTCGGGGGCGACCTTTCCGGTGATGCGGACAGTGTCTTGGCCACCGATCGTTTCGCGGCCGTCGGCCTTGGCGTCGGTGAAATTGGCTAGCACGTTTGCCAGCCCGTTGTCGGGATTCAGGATCGTGGAGACGTCGTAGATATCGGCGGCCGGACCGAGGTCCGTCCACACGTTCGGGGTGAGCGTCGCGTACAAGTTCGAGTCGTACACCACGAAGTCGGCATCGATGTCAGACCCGCCCACGACGACCTTGGCGTTGCCCTTGGCGGCCGTGCTGGGTGCGGTGGTGAGGTCACCGGTCAGCGTTTTGATGGGCAGCCCCTTCACCTTTCCGCTCGTCGACAGCACAACGTGCACGCTCCTGACGTTCTTTGTGGTCTGGCTGGACTGCTTGACCAGCGTGGCCGCATCCGGCAGCGGGCTGCTGTTCTTCTTGGACGCCGACGAGCAGCCGGCGACCAGTGCGGCGGCGAAACTGAGGGCGGCAAGGATGGCGATGAGGCGGCTGGTTTTCCGCGGCGTCTGCATACGTTGCATCGTAGAGGGTGCCCGCAGCGGCGGCGTCGCGCGCAGAAGCGTGAGTCACTAATCTGAGGCGGTGTTCACCGGGATCGTTGAAGAGTTGGGCGAGGTTGTCGACAAGGATGACCTGGGCGATTCTGCGCGGCTCACGATCCGCGGCCCGGTCGTGACCGCCGATGCCGGCCACGGCGATTCGATCGCCGTCAACGGCGTGTGCCTGACCGTGGTCGAGGTGCTGCCGGGCGGGCAGTTCACCGCCGATGTGATGGGCGAGACACTCGACCGGTCCAGCCTGGGCCGGCTCACGGTCGGCAGTCCGGTCAACCTGGAGCGCGCCGCGGCCCTGGGCAGCCGGCTGGGCGGGCACATCGTGCAGGGCCACGTCGACGGGACGGGACACATCCTGGCGCGCACCCCGGCCGAACATTGGGAGGTGGTGCGCATCGAGCTGCCTGCCGCGCTGGCCCGCTACGTCGTGGAAAAGGGCTCTGTCACGGTCGATGGCATCTCGCTGACCGTCTCCGGGCTGGGGGAGGATTGGTTTGAGGTGTCGCTGATCCCGACCACTCGGGAGCTGACCACGCTGGGCCGTGCGGCGGTGGGCACACCGGTAAACCTCGAGGTCGACGTCGTGGCCAAATATGTCGAACGGCTGGTCCTGCGTCCCGCTGATTAGGCCACCGCAATATCCGCGCCATCCTCGTGGTTCATACTGAATGCAACGCATGAGCCCTGCGACGGGGCTCGTCCGAGACTAGGTGGCAAAGATGACGCGGTTGGACTCCGTCGAGCGGGCGGTTGCCGACATCGCGGCGGGCAAGGCCGTTGTCGTCATCGACGATGAGAACCGCGAGAACGAGGGCGACCTGATCTTCGCCGCCGAAATGGCCACCCCCGAATTGGTGGCCTTCATGGTGCGCTACACCTCCGGCTACCTGTGCGTCCCGCTCGACGGCGCCATCTGCGACCGCCTGGGCCTGTTGCCGATGTACGCGGTCAACCAGGACAAGCACGGCACCGCCTACACTGTCACCGTCGACGCGAAAAACGGTGTCGGGACCGGGATTTCGGCCTCCGACCGCGCAACCACGATGCGGCTGCTGGCCGATCCGGCCAGCGTCGCCGATGACTTCACCCGGCCCGGCCACGTTGTTCCGTTGCGCGCCAAGGACGGTGGCGTGTTGCGCCGCACCGGCCACACCGAAGCCGCGGTCGACCTGGCCCGGCTGGCCGGGCTGCAACCCGCGGGCGCAATCTGCGAGATCGTCAGCCAAAAGGACGAAGGCGCGATGGCGCAGACCGACGAGCTGCGGGTCTTCGCCGACGAGCACGACCTGGCGATGATCGCGATCGCCGACCTGATCGAGTACCGGCGCAAGCATGAGAAGCACATCGAGCGCGTCGCCGAGGCCCGCATCCCGACCCGGCACGGCGAGTTCCGCGCGGTCGGCTACACCAGCATCTACGAGGACGTCGAACACGTGGCGCTGGTCCGCGGTGAGATTGCCGGGCCCAACTACGACGGGCACGACGTGCTGGTCCGGGTGCACTCGGAGTGCCTGACCGGTGACGTGTTCGGTTCGCGCCGCTGCGACTGCGGCCCGCAGCTCGATGCGGCGATGGCGATGGTCGCCCGCGAGGGACGCGGGGTGGTGCTCTACATGCGCGGGCACGAAGGCCGCGGCATCGGGCTGATGCACAAACTGCAGGCCTACCAGTTACAAGACGCCGGCGCGGATACCGTCGACGCCAACCTCAAACTCGGATTGCCCGCCGACGCACGCGATTACGGCATCGGCGCGCAGATACTCGTCGACCTCGGCGTCCGGTCGATGCGGCTGCTGACCAACAATCCGGCCAAGCGGGTCGGGCTCGACGGCTACGGACTGCACATCATCGAGCGGGTACCGCTGCCGGTGCGGGCCAACGCCGAGAACATCCGCTACCTGATGACCAAACGCGACAGGATGGGTCACGACCTGATCGGCCTGGACGATTATCACGAATCCGCCCACCTGCCCGGCGAATTCGGCGGGGCTCTGTGAGTCGCGCCGGCGACGATGCAGAGCGGAGCGATGAGGAGGAGCGGCGCCAGTGAGTCCAGCCGCCGGTGTGCCGGACATGCCGGCACTCGACGCGTCTTCAGTGAAGCTGGCGATCGTAGCCAGCACCTGGCACACCACGATCTGTGATGCGCTGCTGGGCGGTGCTCGTAAGACGGCCGCCGAGTGGGGAGTGGACGACCCCACGGTGGTGCGGGTGCTCGGCGCAATCGAGATCCCGGTGGTGGCACAGGCGCTCGCGCGCGAGCACGACGCCGTCGTCGCACTGGGTGTGGTGATCCGCGGCCAGACACCGCATTTCGACTACGTCTGTGACGCGGTGACTCAGGGGCTGACCCGGGTGTCGCTGGACGCGTCTACGCCGGTCGCCAACGGTGTGCTGACCACCAACACCGAGGAGCAGGCACTGGACCGGGCCGGGCTGCCGGATTCTGCCGAGGACAAGGGTGCTCAGGCGACCGCGGCGGCGCTGAGCACCGCGCTGACCCTGCGCGATCTGCGCGCAAAGCCGTGACCTCACAGCCCGACTGGGACGCCGAAATTCGTCCGCACCTGACACCGTATTTCGCCTACAGCGCGGCGTTCGTGATCGCGGCGGCGCACATCGTGGTGGGCCTGATGCTCAAGATCCGCTCCAGCGGGGTGATCTTCCAGACCGCCGACCAGGTTGCGATCGCAGCGCTGGGGCTCGTCATCGCCGGGTTCGTGCTGCTGTTCGCGCGGCCGCGGCTGCGCATCGGGCCGGCCGGGCTCTCGGTGCGCAACCTGCTGGGCTACCGGCTGGTGCCCTGGTCGGACGTCGTGGGGGTGTCGTTTCCGGTGGGTGCCCGCTGGGCGCGCATCGACCTGCCGGACGACGAGTACATCCCGCTGATGGCGATCCAGGCTGTCGACAAGGACCGCGCGGTGGACGCCATGGAGACCGTGCGGACACTGATGGCGCGCTACACCCAGCGCGAGCAGACGTAGAGTCGCATCCGCGACGCCGTCCCAGTGCGATTCTGCGTCTTGTCGCGGCGGCAGACTAGCCTGGAAACCGTGCCTGACCCCGCCACGTATCGCCCCGCGCCCGGGTCCATCCCGGTCGAGCCGGGCGTGTACCGGTTCCGGGACCAGCACGGGCGCGTCATCTACGTGGGCAAAGCCAAAAGCCTGCGCAGCCGGCTGACGTCGTACTTCGCCGACGTCGCGAGCCTGCACCCGCGCACCCGCCAGATGGTGACCACCGCCGCGAAAGTCGAGTGGACGGTGGTGAAGACCGAGGTCGAGGCGCTGCAGCTGGAATACAACTGGATCAAGGAGTTCGACCCGCGGTTCAACGTCCGCTACCGCGACGACAAGTCCTATCCGGTGCTGGCCGTCACCCTGGGCGAGGAATTCCCACGGCTGATGGTCTACCGCGGTCCCCGCAAGAAGGGCGTGCGCTATTTCGGGCCGTACTCGCACGCCTGGGCCATCCGGGAAACCCTCGACCTGCTGACCCGGGTGTTCCCGGCACGTACCTGCTCGGCCGGAGTGTTCAAGCGGCACAAGCAAATCGACCGGCCCTGCCTGCTCGGCTACATCGACAAATGCTCGGCGCCGTGCATCGGGCGGGTCACCGCCGAGCAGCATCGTCAGATCGTGTTGGATTTCTGCGACTTCCTGTCCGGCAAAACCGACCGGTACGCGCGCAGCCTGGAACAGCAGATGAACACCGCCGCCCAGCATCTCGACTTCGAACGGGCAGCGCGGCTGCGTGACGACCTGTCGGCGTTGAAGCGGGCACTGGAGAAGCAGGCCGTGGTGCTCGGCGACGGCACCGACGCCGACGTGGTGGCGTTCGCCGACGACGAGCTGGAGGCCGCGGTGCAGGTATTCCATGTCCGTGGCGGGCGCGTGAGAGGCCAGCGCGGCTGGATCGTCGAAAAGCCGGGCGATCCAGGGGATTCCGGCGAGGCGCAGCTGGTCGAGCAGTTCCTCACCCAGTTCTACGGCGAGCAGGCCGAACTCGACGGCGCCGCCGACGAATCCAGCAACCCGGTGCCTCGCGAGGTGCTGGTCCCGTGTCTGCCGCCCAACTCCGACGAGCTGGCCAGCTGGCTGTCGAACCTGCGCGGCTCGCGGGTGGCGCTGCGCGTCCCGCGGCGCGGCGACAAGCGTGCGCTCGCCGAAACCGTGCAGCGAAACGCCAAAGAGGCGCTGCAACAACACAAACTGAAGCGGGCCGGCGACTTCACCGCCAGATCTGCTGCGCTGCAGAATATTCAGGAGTCGCTCGGCCTGGCCGAGGCGCCGCTGCGCATCGAATGCGTAGACATCAGCCACGTGCAGGGCACCGACGTGGTGGGCTCGCTGGTGGTGTTCGAAGACGGTCTGCCGCGCAAGTCGGACTACCGTCACTTCGCCATCCGGGAAGCCGCCGGACAGGGCCGCTCCGACGACGTCGCCTCGATTGCCGAGGTGACGCGGCGCCGCTTCGCCCGCCACCTGCAGGAGGCGAATACCCTTGCACCGGAAGGGAAGTCACGTAAGTTCGCCTATCCGCCGAATCTGTACGTCGTCGACGGCGGCGCGCCACAGGTCAACGCGGCCAGCGCGGTGCTCGACGAACTCGGCATCACCGACGTGGCGGTGATCGGGCTGGCCAAGCGGCTCGAGGAGGTGTGGGTGCCCAGTGAGCCGGACCCGATCATCTTGCCGCGCAACAGCGAAGGCCTCTATCTGCTACAGCGCATCCGCGACGAGGCGCACCGCTTCGCGATCAGCTATCACCGCAGCAAGCGGTCCAAGCGCATGACGGCGTCCGCGCTGGACGCGGTGCCGGGGCTCGGTGAGCACCGGCGCAAGGCGCTGGTCACCCATTTCGGGTCGGTGGCGCGGCTGCGGCAGGCCACCGTCGAGGAGATCACCGCGGTGCCCGGCATCGGTGTGGCGACCGCCACCGCGGTGCGCGACGCGCTGCGCGGCGATGCACAACCCGTCGAACAGGCGTCCGGATGACCAGCATGCCGAGCTCCGAAAACGTCAACAGCGCAACCGAATCCGGCATCGACGTCGTTCTGGTAACCGGGCTGTCCGGGGCTGGGCGCGGCACCGCGGCCAAGGTGCTCGAGGACCTCGGCTGGTATGTCGCCGACAACCTGCCGCCGCAGCTGATCACCCGGATGGTGGACTTCGGTCTGGCGGCGGGCTCGCGGATCACCCAGCTGGCGGTGGTGATGGACGTGCGGTCCCGCGGGTTCACCGGCGACCTGGATTGGGTACGCAACGACCTGGCCACTCGCAACATCACCCCGCGGGTGTTGTTCATGGAGGCCTCCGACGACATGCTGGTGCGGCGTTACGAGCAGAATCGCCGCAGCCACCCGCTGCAGGGCGAGCAAACACTGGCCGAGGGCATCGCCGCCGAGCGCGAGATGCTGGCGCCGGTGCGCGCCACCGCCGACCTGATCATCGACACGTCCACGCTGTCGGTGCGTGGCCTGCGGGAAAGCATCGAACGCGCCTTCGGTGGTGAGGCCGTCGCGCATACCAGCGTGACCGTCGAATCCTTCGGCTACAAATACGGCCTGCCGATGGACGCCGACATGGTGATGGACGTGCGATTCCTGCCCAACCCGCACTGGGTCGACGAACTGCGGCCGCACACCGGACAACATCCGATGGTTCGTGACTACGTGCTCGGCCAGACCGGCGCGGCAGAGTTCCTCGACACCTACCATCGATTGCTGTCCCTGGTTGTCGACGGCTATCGCAGGGAGGGGAAGCGCTACATGACCGTCGCCATCGGTTGCACCGGCGGCAAGCATCGCAGTGTGGCCATCGCCGAAGCGCTGGCGCGGCTGCTGGAACCGGATAGCCAACTGTCGGTGCGGGTGTTGCACCGGGATCTGGGCCGCGAATGAGTTTGCGCATTGTCGCCCTGGGCGGCGGACACGGCCTGTACGCGACGCTGTCCGCGGCCCGGCGGCTGACCCCGCACGTCACCGCCGTCGTCACCGTCGCCGACGACGGCGGATCCTCGGGCCGGCTGCGCAGCGAACTCGATGTGGTGCCGCCGGGTGACCTGCGAATGGCGTTGGCGGCGTTGGCATCCGACAGCCCACACGGTCGGCTGTGGGCGACCGTCCTGCAGCACCGGTTCGGCGGCAGCGGCGCGCTGGCCGGGCATCCGATCGGAAACCTGCTGCTGGCCGGCCTGTCGGAGATGCTGGCCGACCCGGTCGCCGCGCTCGACGAGATGGGCCGCGTCCTCGGTGTCAAGGGCCGGGTGTTGCCGATGTGCCCGATCGCGCTGCAGATCGAGGCCGACGTCTCCGGCCTGGAGGCCGACCCGCGGATGTTCAGGGTGATCCGCGGTCAGGTGGCGATCGCGACCACGCCGGGCAAGGTTCGCCGGGTGCGGCTGCTGCCCGCCAACCCGCCGGCCACCCGGCAGGCCGTCGACGCGATCATGGCCGCCGACCTGGTGGTGCTGGGGCCCGGGTCCTGGTTCACCAGCGTCATCCCGCACGTGCTGGTGCCGGGGCTGGCCGCCGCACTGCGGGCCACCACGGCGCGGCGCGCGCTGGTGCTCAACCTGGTCGCCGAGCCGGGGGAGACGGCCGGGTTCTCGGTGGAACGCCACTTGCACGTGCTCGCCCAGCACGCACCGGACTTCAGCGTGCACGACGTCATCATCGACGCCGAGCGGGTGCCCAGTGAGCGCGAACGTGACCAACTGCGGCGCACCGCAAAGTTGCTGGACGCCGAGGTTCAGTTCGCGGACGTCTCGCGGGCTGGTACACCTTTACATGACCCGGGCAAGCTGGCCGCGGCGCTGGACGGAGTGGGCATGCGCGACACTGGTCAGGCAGCGTCCCCGGTGACAGCCCCGATGCCGATCGAAGGTGAACGTCAGCAACCCGGCGCAGACGGACCGAGAGGTGACGACGCGTGGCAATGACGGCCGAAGTCAAAGACGAGTTGAGCCGCCTGGTGGTGAACTCGGTGAGCGCGCGGCGTGCCGAGGTCACCTCGCTGCTGCGGTTCGCCGGGGGGCTGCACATCGTCGGCGGCCGGGTGGTTGTCGAAGCCGAAGTGGACCTGGGCAGCATCGCCCGGCGGCTGCGCAAGGACATCTTCGATCTCTACGGCTACAACGCGGTGGTACATGTGTTGTCCGCCAGCGGAATTCGCAAGCAGACCCGGTATGTGATCCGGGTCGCCAACGACGGCGAGGCGCTGGCCCGCCAGACCGGCTTGCTGGACCTGCGAGGCCGCCCGGTGCGGGGGCTGCCGGCCCAGGTGGTCGGCGGCAGCGTCGCCGACGCCGAGGCCGCGTGGCGGGGCGCCTTCCTGGCGCACGGATCGCTGACCGAACCGGGCCGCTCGTCGGCCCTGGAGGTCAGCTGCCCCGGCCCGGAGGCCGCTCTGGCGCTGGTCGGCGCGGCGCGCCGGCTCGGGATCAGCGCCAAGGCGCGTGAGGTGCGCGGCGCCGACCGCGTCGTGGTGCGCGACGGCGAGGCCATCGGCGCGCTGCTGACCCGGATGGGCGCCCAGGACACCCGGCTGATCTGGGAGGAGCGCCGGATGCGCCGCGAGGTGCGGGCGACGGCCAACCGGTTGGCCAACTTCGACGATGCCAACCTGCGGCGCTCGGCGCGCGCAGCGGTGGCGGCGGCCGCCCGGGTGGAGCGTGCGCTGGAAATCCTCGGCGATACCGTGCCCGACCATCTGGCCGCGGCCGGCAAGCTGCGCGTCGAGCACCGGCAAGCCTCCTTGGAGGAGCTGGGCCGGCTGGCCGATCCGCCGATGACGAAAGATGCTGTGGCGGGGCGTATTCGGCGGCTGCTGTCGATGGCCGACCGCAAAGCCAAACAGGACGGCATTCCCGACACCGAATCGGCGGTGACGCCCGATTTGCTCGAGGACGCCTAACTGGCCGTCGCCCGACCACGTGATGGCGCGTTGAGATCGACGTTGTGCGGGCACTTACTCGATCTTTGTCTGCAATACGTCGATCTCGGCAGCGGATGCGCTCGCCGCGTCCTGACGCCCGGCTTCGCCGCGCTTGCGACCACCACTAGGCTGGCCGGTGGATCACACCAGCAACTAAGGAGACGAGAGACGTGACGGTCCGGGTAGGCATCAACGGCTTCGGTCGAATCGGGCGAAACTTCTACCGGGCCCTACTGGCGCAGCAAGAGCAGGGCATCACCGACGTCGAGGTGGTGGCCGTCAACGACATCACCGACAACGCCACGCTCGCTCACCTGCTCAAATTCGACTCGATCCTGGGCCGGCTGCCCCAAGACGTCAGCCTCGAAGGCGAGGACACCATCGTCGTCGGCAGCGCCAAGATCAAAGCGTTGGAGGTCAGGGAAGGCCCGGCCGCCATGCCGTGGGGCGACCTTGGCGTCGACGTCGTCGTCGAATCCACCGGTCTTTTCACCAACGCCGCCAAGGCCAAGGGTCACCTGAGCGCCGGTGCCAAGAAGGTGATCATCTCCGCGCCGGCCACCGACGAGGACATCACCATCGTGCTCGGCGTCAACGACGACAAGTACGACGGCAGCCAGAACATCATCTCCAACGCATCGTGTACGACGAACTGCCTGGGCCCGCTGGCCAAGGTGCTCAATGACGAGTTCGGGATCGTCAAGGGTCTGATGACCACCATCCACGCCTACACCCAGGACCAGAACCTGCAGGACGGGCCGCACAAGGATCTGCGTCGCGCCCGCGCCGCCGGCCTCAACATCGTCCCGACCTCCACGGGCGCGGCCAAGGCGATCGGCCTGGTGCTGCCCGAGCTGAAGGGCAAGCTCGACGGCTACGCGCTGCGGGTCCCGATTCCCACCGGCTCGGTCACCGACCTGACCGCCGACCTCGCCAAGCCCGCCAGCGTCGAGGAGATCAACGGGGCGTTCAAGGCGGCGGCCGAGGGCAGGCTCAAAGGCATCCTCAAGTACTACGACGTCCCTATCGTCTCCAGCGACATCGTCACCGACCCGCACAGCTCGATTTTCGACGCGGGCCTGACCAAGGTGATCGACAACCAGGCCAAGGTGGTGTCCTGGTACGACAACGAGTGGGGCTACTCCAACCGCCTCGTCGACCTCGTCGCGCTGGTCGGTAAGTCGCTGTAAGCCGTGAGCATTCAGACACTCGACGACCTTCTTGCACAAGGGGTTTCGGGGCGGGGCGTGCTGGTGCGCTCCGACCTCAACGTCCCGCTCGACGACGACGGGGCAATCACCGACCCCGGTCGCATCAGCGCGTCGGTGCCGACGCTGAAGGCGCTGGTCGACGCCGGCGCCAAAGTGGTGGTGACGGCGCATCTGGGCCGCCCGAAGGGCGGTCTCGACCCGAAGCTGTCGCTGGCACCGGTCGCCGCCGCGCTGAGCGAGCAACTCGGTCAGCACGTGCAACTTGCCGGCGATGTCGTCGGCAGCGACGCGCTGGCCCGCGCCGAGGGCCTCACCGACGGAGACGTCCTGCTGCTGGAGAACATTCGCTTCGACCCGCGCGAGACCAGCAAGGACGACGCCGAGCGGCTGGCGATGGCCAGGCAACTGGCCGAACTCGTCGGTGATGACGGGGCTTTTGTCTCCGACGGGTTCGGGGTGGTGCACCGCAAACAGGCCTCGGTGTACGACGTCGCCACCCTGCTGCCGCACTACGCCGGAACACTGGTCGCCGACGAGGTGAAAGTCCTTGAGCGCCTGACCAGTTCAACCGAGCGGCCGTATGCCGTGGTGCTCGGTGGCTCGAAGGTCTCCGACAAGCTGGGCGTCATCGAGAAACTGGCGACCAAGGCCGACAGCATCGTGATCGGCGGTGGCATGTGCTTCACATTCCTTGCCGCGCAAGGCCTCTCGGTCGGCACATCGCTGCTCGAGAGTGAGATGGTCGACACCTGCCGACGGCTGCTGGACACCTACGCCGACGTGCTGCGACTGCCGGTGGACATCGTCGTGGCCGACAAGTTCGCCCCCGATGCGACGCCGGACGTGGTCGCGGCGGACGCAATTCCCGAGGGAAAAATGGGCCTGGATATCGGGCCGGGGTCGGTGCAGCGGTTCACCACCTTGCTGTCCAACGCGAAGACGATCTTCTGGAACGGCCCGATGGGTGTCTTCGAGTTCCCCGCCTTCGCCGCCGGCACCAATGGGGTCGCCGAGGCGATCGCCGCGGCGACCACCAAGGGGGCGTTCAGCGTGGTCGGCGGCGGTGACTCCGCGGCGGCGGTGCGCGCGCTCGGGCTGCCCGAGGACGGCTTCTCGCATATTTCCACCGGCGGCGGCGCGTCGCTGGAATACCTTGAGGGCAAAGCGTTGCCCGGCCTAGAAGTATTGAGCAGCTGAGGTAAGGATCCCGATGAGCCGTAAGCCGCTGATCGCCGGCAACTGGAAGATGAACCTCAACCATTTCGAGGCGATCGCGCTGGTGCAGAAGATCGCATTTTCGTTGCCGGACAAGTACTACGACAAGGTCGACGTGGCGGTGATCCCGCCGTTCACCGACCTGCGCAGCGTGCAAACCCTGGTCGACGGCGACAAGCTGCGGCTGACGTACGGCGCCCAGGACCTGTCGCCCCACGACTCGGGCGCGTACACCGGCGACATCAGCGGGGCCTTCCTCGCCAAGCTGGGCTGCACCTACGCCGTCGTCGGGCACTCCGAGCGGCGCACGTATCACAACGAGGACGATGCGCTGGTGGCCGCCAAGGCCGCCGCTGCGCTCAAGCACGACCTGATCCCGATCGTCTGCATCGGCGAGCACCTCGAGGTCCGTGAAGCCGGTGGCCACGTGAGCCACAACGTCGAGCAGCTGCGGGGCTCGCTGGCCGGGCTGTCCGCCGAGCAGATCGGCCGCGTGGTGATCGCCTACGAGCCGGTGTGGGCCATCGGCACCGGGCGGGTCGCCAGCGCCAGCGACGCGCAGGAGGTGTGCGCGGCGATCCGCAAGGAGCTGGGCTCGCTGGCGTCGCCGCAGGTCGCCGAGACGGTGCGAGTGCTCTACGGCGGCTCGGTGACCGCGAAAAACATCGGCGACATCATCGCCTGCGACGACGTCGACGGCGCCCTCGTGGGCGGGGCGTCGCTGGACGGCGAGCAGTTCGCGACGTTGTGCGCGATCGCCGCGGGCGGCCCAATTCCGTAGAGCGCTGCGGTTGACCTCAACTGCGTTTGAGGTCATAGCGTGGGGCCATGCGGACGACGACCTCCAGCAACGTGTATTCCGATGCGATGGCCGAGGCGTACGAGCGTCTCGACGGGCTCGGCTATGAGCGCGGCGAGAACGACTTCGCCAACCACGGCCCAATGGCCGCTGAAGCGTTGTGCACCTTGGGCTTTGGCGACGAGGTGGCGTCCTGGGTCGAACACTACAAACGTCGGATGGACCATCATGATCCACCCGAGTCCAGATTCCGGATCGACCCGTCGGACGAGCAATCCTGGCGTGAGGCGTTGGGACGCTTCGCGCGGGCGGGGGATTGGGAGGAGTTGTTCCGCCGGAACTCGCCGAGCGGCCGTGGCGTGACGTGGTGTCTACCTCGCTCACCCGGACGAGCCGCCGGTGCCGATGATTCACGCCGTGACGGCGCCGGCCGCCATGCGGATCGGGCTGGCCCAGCTACCCGGCGAGTTGCACCAACCGTCGGTGGCCGCCATGTGGCGTGTACACGTCGCGCTGCTGGCGAGGTTCACCCGCGACGCCGGCGGCGAACAGCAGAGCCTCGAGATCGCGTCCCGCGACGGGTTGCCGTCGTGGCAGGACCTGTTCGGTCGGGCGGCGGAGAACGGCGACGAGCACGTGATCAAGTTCACCGAAGCCTGCGCCAGGGAGAACGCGCTCCAGCCCGACCCACGCTTCCCCGCGGCGGCGCAGGCGGCGCTGGACCGTATCCAGTTCGGGCGGCCGAGCACCAGCCGGTAAGGTGGCGGCCATGCAATTGGCCTTGCAGATCATCCTGGTGGTCACCAGCGTGCTGGTGGTGCTCCTGGTCCTGCTACACCGCGCCAAGGGTGGCGGTCTGTCCACGCTGTTCGGTGGCGGCGTGCAGTCCAGCCTGTCGGGGTCGACCGTGGTGGAGAAAAACCTCGACCGGCTGACGCTGTTCGTCACCGGCATCTGGCTGGTGTCGATCGTCGCGATGGCCCTGCTGATCAAGTTCCGCTGACGTCAGCGCACGGTCCGATTCCGCAACGCGTTGAGCACGCCGCGCACCGCGTGCTCGGTCACTGACAACGGCGACATCACCGTCTCGCCGACGCTCAGGATGTAGTCGATCCGCTCGACGATGGCCTCCACCGGCTCGATCAGCGCAACCAGCCGGCGCGCCAGATCGTCCAGGCCGGTCAGGGTGCCTTCAAAGTGGTCCAGGCCGTTGTCGAGGCGCTCGACGGTGGCATTCAAAACCGACAGCGACTCGTTGAGGTCATTCAGGGTCGGTCCGAGACCTGTCAGCAACGACTCGAGTTGCGCCACCGTGACGTCGGCGTTCATCGCCGCCTGCGCTAGGGTCTTGATCCGCTCCCGGGGGGCGCGTTCGGTTTTGTCAGCCATGGCGCTCATTATTGCCCCCTGCGGAACCGCCGCCGCCGACAGTGCATCTGATCGGTATGTACCAGCGACACTGTGAGGGGGATCGGCGCCACTTCGTGACGCCCAGCGCCGCGGAACGCGACACCGCCCGGCGACTCGAGGAGTATGCCGCCGGCTACGCCGACCGTCAGGCCGAGCAGCGAGGCTAGCTACTCGGCAGCTTGGCGGCCGCTTCGCTGTCGAGGAACCAGACCGTGTTCTCCCGCCCGACGGCGCCGGCGGCCGGGCACGACACCGGGTCGGCGCCGCCGACCGCGGCCGCCACGGCGTCGGCCTTCTCCGCGCCCGACACCATCATCCAGACTTCGCGGGCCCGCCGGACCGCGGGCAGCGTCAACGTGATGCGCTCCGGCGGCGGTTTCGGCGAATCGTCGACAGCGACCACCAGCCGGGTGGTTTCCCGCACGGCGGATGTGTCGGGGAACAACGAATTGACGTGCCCCTCGGGGCCCACGCCCAGGAAATGGACGTCGAAATCGGGTGCGGGCTGGCCTGGTTCGGCGTTGGCCGCCAGGACCTGCTCGTAAGCGAGCGCCGCGGCCGCCAGGTCGCTGTCGAATTCGCCGTCGCGAGCCGGCATCGCATGCACGTTGCGGGCCGGGATGTCGATGTGATCGAGCAAGGCCGCCCGCGCCTGCTTCTCGTTGCGCTCGTCGTCGTCTTCGGGCACGTAGCGCTCGTCCCCCCAGAACAGGTGCACTCCTGCCCAGTCGATGCGCTGCTGCTGGGATTTGAGATATTTCAGCAGCCGGTTGCCGTTGCCGCCGCCGGTCAGCACGATCAGCGCGCGGCCCCGCGCCGCCAGCGCCGCGTCGATGACACCGATCAGTCGCTCTCCTGCCGCGGCGACCAGCGCGTCGCTGTCGGGGAATGTCTCAATGCTGGTGCTCATATGTACTCCACCCGATCGATGCCTTCAAGCGCAGAACGGTAGATCACGTCCGGGTCCAGCCTCCGCAGGTCCTCTGCCAAACATTCACGAGTTTCTCTGCGCGGCAACGGAACCAACGCGTCCGGCTTGGCGGTGCGACTCAATGTCGCCGTCGTTCCCTCCTGCGGGCGGCTCAATGTGATCGTCTCGGTGGTGCGCACCAGCTCGACTTTGAGCTCGCCGACAGCGCGGCGCACCGGACCGTCGATCCGGCTGGCAAGCCAGCCGGCAATCACGTCCAGCGCCGGCTCGGTCTTCAGGCCGGACACCAGCGCCGAGGTGATCGGTTCGTGCGGCGGCTGATCCACCGCCGACGCGAGCAGCGCCCGCCAGTAGGTGATGCGGCTCCAGGCCAGGTCGGTGTCGCCGGGCGTGTATCCGGGCAGTCGGCTTTTGATCGCCGACAGCGGGTCGACACCGTTAGTGGCGTCGGTGATGCGCCGAATCGCCAACTTGCCCAAGGGATCCTGAGCCGGCACCGCGGGCGCGATGTCCGGCCACCACGCCACCACCGGGATGTCGGGCAACAGGAACGGCACGACGACGCTGGCGGAGTGGCCGGCCAGCGGACCCGACAGCCACAGCACCACCACCTCGCCGGCGCCGCTGTCACCGCCGACCCGCAGCTGGGCATCCAACCGTGCCTGCGGGGCGTCGGCGTCGCGGTTGCGCACCACGATGATCCGGCTGGGATGCTCGTGGCTGGCGGCATTGGCCGCCTCGATCGAATCTTCAAGTACCGCTTCACTATCCGGCGCAATGACCAACGTCAAAACCCGGCCCATCGTTACCGCGCCGACTCTTTCCCGCAACTCGTCGAGCTTCTTGTTGATGGCGGTGGTGCTGGTGTCCGGCATATCGATAATCACGGCCGCCGCCATTCCCGGCCGGTCCGGCGCAGCATCTCGAACGACGACGCCGGACCCCAGGTGCCGGCTTCATACGGCTCGGGCTTCCCGTGAGCGGCCCAATTGTCCAGAACCGGATCGAGTATCTCCCAAGCCAATTCGACTTCTTCGTTGACCGGAAACAGCGACGGCTCGCCGAGCAGCACGTCGAGGATCAACCGCTCGTACGCCTCGGGCGAATCCTCGGCGAAAGCTGAGCCGTAGGAGAAATCCATGTTGACGTCGCGTACCTCCATCGCGGTGCCCGGCACCTTGGACCCGAACCGCAGCGTGACGCCTTCGTCGGGCTGCACCCGGATCACCAGGGCATTGGCGCCCAGCTCGTCGGTCATGGTGGCGTCGAACGGCAGATGCGGAGCGCGTTTGAACACCAACGCGATCTCAGTCACCCTGCGGCCCAGCCGTTTTCCCGTGCGCAGGTAGAACGGCACCCCGGCCCAGCGTCGCGTGTCGACCTCCAGCGTGATGGCGGCGAACGTCTCGGTGACCGAGTCCTTGGAAAACCCCTCCTCGTCGAGCAGACCGACCACCTTCTGCCCGCCCTGCCAGCCGGCGGTGTACTGGCCGCGGCTGGTGGTCTCGTCCAGCGGCTGTGCGAGCTGCGTGGCCGAGAGCACCTTGATCTTCTCGGTCTGCAGTTCGGTGGGCTGGAAGCTCACCGGCTCCTCCATCGCGGTCAGGGCCAGCAGCTGCATCAGGTGGTTCTGGATCACGTCGCGCGCGGCACCGATTCCGTCGTAGTATCCGGCGCGCCCGCCCAGACCGATGTCTTCGGCCATGGTGATCTGCACATGGTCGACGTAGTGCGCGTTCCAGATCGGGTCGAACAGCTGGTTGGCGAACCGCAAGGCCAAGATGTTCTGCACGGTCTCCTTGCCCAGGTAGTGGTCGATGCGAAACACCGACTCCTCCGGGAAGACACTGTTGACCACCTTGTTGAGCTCGCGTGCACTATCCAGGTCGTGGCCGAACGGCTTCTCGATCACCACCCGGCTCCATCGGCCGTTGTGCGGCCGGGCCAGCCCGGACCGGTCGAGCTGCTCGCAGACCGTCGGGAACGACTTGGGCGGGATGGCCAGATAGAAGGCGTGATTGCCGCCGGTGCCGCGTCCGGCGTCGAGCTTGTCCAGGCGCTCGGCCAGCCGGGCGAACGCGGCGTCGTCGTCGAAAGTGCCTTGCACGAACCGGATTCCCTCGGCCAGCCGATCCCAGATCGCCTGGCGGAACGGTGTGCGGGCATGCTCCTTGACGGCCTCGTACACCTGCTGGCTGAAGTCCTGGTCCTCCCAGTCCCGGCGGGCGAACCCGACCAGCGCGAAGGTCGGCGGAAGCAGGCCGCGGTTGGCCAGGTCGTAGACGGCTGGCATCACCTTTTTGCGGGCCAGGTCACCGGTGACGCCGAAGATCACCAAGGCGCACGATGGGGCGATCCGGGGCAGCCGTTTGTCGCGCTTGTCCCGCAACGGGTTTTGTGGCGACCCCCAGCGCCCGGCTTCGCCGCGCTTGCGATCGCCACGGTGGTTTTGCCACTGCCCGGCGACGGTCCGGGCACCGGCCGGGCTCACTTGCCGGTGGACTCGAGCTGGGCTCTGGTTTCCTTTAGCAGCTCGTTCCAGGACTCCTCGAACTTCTGCACGCCTTCGTTCTCCAGCACCACGAACACGTCGGTCAGGTCGACGCCGACCGCTTCGAGCTTGTCGAACACCTCCTGGGCCGCCGACGCGGTGCCGGTGACGGTGTCACCGGTGATGACGCCGTGGTCGGCGACGGCCTCGATCGTCTTCTCCGGCATGGTGTTCACCGTGTTGGGGGCAACCAGCTCGGTGACGTAGAGGGTGTCGGAGTAGTCGGGGTTCTTGACCCCGGTCGACGCCCACAGCGGCCGCTGCACCCGCGCGCCGTCGGCCTTGAGCTTCTCGTAGGCCTCCCCGCCGATGAACACCTCCTGGTAGGCGGCGTAGGCCAGCCGGGCGTTGGCCACACCAGCCTGTCCGCGCAGCGCCAAAGCTCCCTCGGTGCCGATCTTTTCCAGCCGCTTGTCGATCTCGGTGTCCACCCGAGACACGAAAAACGATGCCACCGAATGGATCTTGGACAGGTCGTGCCCTGCCTTCTTGGCCGCCTCCAGCCCCTTCAGGTAGGCGTCCATCACCGCCCGGTGCCGCTCGACGGAGAAGATCAGCGTGACGTTGACCGAAATGCCTTCCGCCAGTACGGCAGTGATGGCCGGCAGACCGGCTTCGGTGGCCGGGATCTTGATGAACAGGTTCGGCCGGTCGACGATCTTCCACAGCTCGACGGCCTGGGCGATGGTCTTGTCGGTGTCGTGGGCCAGCCGCGGGTCGACCTCGATCGAGACGCGGCCGTCGACCCCGTCGGAGGCCTCCCACTGGGGCGTGAGGACGTCGCAGGCGTCGCGCACATCGTCGGTGGTGACGGTGCGCACCGTGGCGTCCACGTCGGCACCGCGCTCGGCGAGCTCGGCCACCTGGTCGTCGTAGACGTCGCTCTCCGCGAGCGCTTTCTGGAAGATCGTCGGGTTGGTGGTGACCCCGACGACGCACTTGGTGTCGATCAGTTCCTGTAAGTTGCCCGAGCGCAACCGCTCTCGCGACAAGTCGTCCAGCCAAACGGATACGCCGGCCGCGGTCAGCGCGGCAAGGTTGGGATTCTGAGTCATTTGGACTTCCTCCTTTAGTTGTCCAGTGCCCGTTCAGCGGCGGCGACGACGGCTTCGTGGGTGAAACCGAACTCGCGGAACAGGGTCTTGTAGTCGGCGGATTCGCCGTAGTGCTCGATCGAGACGATCTGTCCGGTGTCGCCGACCAGCTTGTGCCAGCATTGCGCGACACCCGCTTCGACGGCGACCCGGGCCGACACGCTCGGCGGCAGCACCTTGTCGCGGTAGTCGTAGGGCTGCGACTCGAACCACTCCAGGCACGGCATCGACACCACGCGCGCTGCAATACCCTTGTCCGCCAACTCTTTCTGAGCTGCCACCGCGATCTGCACTTCTGAACCGGTGGCGATCAGCACCACGTCGGGCTGGTCGCCGCCCCCGTCGCCCAGGATGTAGCCGCCCCTGGCGACACCCTCATAGCTGGTGCCCTCCAGCACCGGCACGCCCTGGCGGGTCAGGCAGAGCCCGACCGGACCGCTGCCGTTGCCCCGGGCGAGGATGGTGCGCCACGCGTAGGCGGTCTCGTTGGCGTCGGCCGGCCGCACCACCGACAACCCCGGAATCGCGCGCAGCGCCGAGAGATGCTCGATCGGCTGATGGGTCGGCCCGTCTTCGCCCAGACCGATCGAGTCGTGCGTCCACACATAGATGGTGTCGATGTCCATCAACGACGCCAGCCGCACCGCCGGGCGCATGTAGTCGGAGAACTGCAGGAACGTGCCGCCGTAGGCGCGGGTGGGGCCGTGCAGCACGATGCCGGACAGGATCGCGGCCATCGCGTGCTCGCGAACACCGAAGTGCAGCGTGCGGCCATACCAGTGGGCGGTGAACTTCTTCGTCGAAATCGACGGCGGCCCAAAGGAATCCGCGCCTTCGATGGTGGTGTTGTTGCTGCCGGCCAAGTCGGCCGAACCGCCCCACAACTCGGGCAGCTTGGCTCCCACCGCGGCAAGCACGTCGCCCGAGGCTTTGCGGGTGGCCACCTCCTTGGACCCGGGTTCCCATTTCGGGATGTCCGCGTCCCAACCGTCGGGCAGCTTTTCGGCGGTCAACCGGTCCAGCAGGCCCTTGCGTTCCGGTTCACGCTGCGCCCACGCGTCGAACTCCGGCTGCCACTTCTGGTGCGCTTCCCTGCCGCGGTCCACCAGCTTGCGCGTGTGCGCCAGCACCTCGTCGCGGACCTCGAACTTCTTGTCGGGGTCGAAGCCGAGAACCCTCTTGACCTCGGCCACCTCGTCGTCGCCCAGCGCCGCGCCATGGGCATCACCGGTGTTCATCTTGTTCGGCGCCGGGTAGCCGATGATGGTGCGCAACTCGATGAACGACGGCCGGTCGGTGACCGCCTGCGCGTTGGCGATGGCCTCCTCGATGCCGACCACGTTCTCGCCACCCTCGACTCGCTGCACATGCCAGCCGTAGGCCTCATACCGTGCGGCGGTGTCCTCGCAGAGCGCGATGTTGGTGTCGTCCTCGATCGAGATCTGGTTGTGGTCGTAGAACACGATGAGGTTGCCCAGCTGCTGCACCGCGGCCAGCGACGACGCCTCCGACGTCACGCCCTCTTCGATGTCGCCGTCGGAGGCGATCACGTAGATGTAGTGGTCGAACGGACTGGTTCCCGGGGCGGCGTCCGGGTCGAACAGGCCGCGCTCGTAGCGCGATGCCATCGCCATGCCGACCGCCGACGCCAGACCCTGGCCCAGGGGGCCGGTGGTGATCTCCACCCCCTTGGTGTGCCGGAACTCGGGATGCCCGGGGGTTTTCGATCCCCAAGTGCGCAGCGACTCGATGTCGGAGAGCTCGAGGCCGAAACCGCCGAGGTAGAGCTGGATGTAGAGGGTCAGGCTGGAATGCCCGCACGACAGGACGAACCGGTCGCGGCCCAGCCAGGTGGTGTCGCTGGGATCGTGCCGCATGGTCCGCTGGAACAGCGTGTATGCCAGCGGGGCAAGGCTCATCGCGGTGCCGGGATGGCCGTTGCCGACTTTCTGCACCGCGTCGGCAGCCAGTACTCGGATGGTGTCGACGGCGGCCGAGTCGAGCTCGGTCCAGTCATCGGGATGGTGCGGTCGGGTGAGCGCAGAGATGTCTTCCAATGTCGTCACGACTCAAGTCCTCGGGTCGGCAGCTAATTCATTCCCACCCTAGTGCGGGATCCTGCGTCGACGCAGGTGAAGATTTCGACGTACCACTTTCGGTCGCAGGGTAAACCGGCGCGCTAAATCGACCCTGCGGTGTGGGCGGGGCGAGGGCGCGGTCTACCATCGTCTGTAGTAGAAGCTGCGCGCTGCTGCGACCCGAGGAGTTATTGCGTGAGCGTTCGCGGGCGCGTCGCGCCGAGCAGAGTACGCACCACGGTGCTGGCGTACCTGGCGCTGACCAAGCCGCGGGTCATCGAGCTGTTGCTGGTTACCGCAATACCGGCGATGCTGCTGGCCGACCGCGGCACGGTGAACCCACTGCTGATCGGTAACACGCTGATCGGCGGGATGCTGGCCGCCGGCGGCGCCAACACCCTGAACTGCGTCGCCGACGCCGACATCGACAAGGTGATGAAGCGCACCGCGCGACGCCCACTGGCCCGGGCCAGCGTGCCGACCCGCAACGCCCTGGTGTTCGGTCTGGCCTGCAGCGTCGGCTCGTTCTGCTGGCTGTGGTGGACGACGAACTTGTTGTCGGGACTGCTGGCGGTCGCCACGATCGCGTTCTATGTGTTCGTCTACACGTTGCTGCTCAAGCGCCGGACCTCGCAGAACGTGGTGTGGGGCGGGGCCGCCGGTTGCATGCCGGTGATGATCGGCTGGTCGGCGGTCACCGGCACCATCGGCTGGCCCGCCATGGTGATGTTCGCGATCATCTTCTTCTGGACGCCACCGCACACCTGGGCGCTGGCCATGCGCTACAAGGAGGACTACCAGGCGGCCGGTGTGCCGATGCTGCCCGCAGTGGCAACCGAGCGCCAGGTCACCAAGCAGATCCTGGTCTACACCTGGTTGACCGTGGCCGCGACACTGGTGCTGGCGCTGGCCGCCGGATGGCTCTACACGGCGGTGGCGGTCGTGGCAGGGGTGTGGTTCCTGGCGATGGCGCACCAGCTCTACGCCGGGGTCTGCCGCGGGGAGCCGGTCAAGCCGCTGCGGTTGTTCCTGCAGTCGAACAACTACCTGGCCGTGGTGTTCTGCGCGCTGGCGCTGGACTCGGCGATCGCGTTGCCGACCCTGCTGTAGAACGTCGGACGGAACTTTTCCCCGCCGTCGGCCGACCAGTGCTCAGGTATTCGTGCCCGGGGGAGGGCTTGGTATGACGGCGCCCGTGTGGATGGCTTTTCCGCCGGAGGTGTATTCGGCCTTGCTGAGCAGCGGTCCCGGACCGGGGTCGTTGTTGGCGGCCGCCGCCGCGTGGTCGTCGCTGAGTACTGAGTACGCCTCGGTTGCCGACGAACTCACCGCGGTGCTCGCCGATGTGCAGGCCGCAGCGTGGCAGGGGCCCAGCGCGGAATCGTACGTGGCAGCCCATGTGCCGTACGTGGCGTGGCTGACGCAGGCCAGCACCGACAGCGCAGCAGCGGCCGCCCAGCACGAGACCGCGGCGGCGGCCTACACCGCCGCGCTGGCCGCGATGCCGACCCTGGCCGAGTTGGCGGCCAACCACGCGATGCACGCGGTATTGGTGGCGACGAATTTCTTTGGTATCAACACGATTCCGATCGCGCTCAACGAGGCCGACTATGCCCGGATGTGGGTCCAGGCCGCCGCCACGATGACCACCTACCAGGCCGTCGCAGGTACTGCGGTGGCGTCGACACCCAGTACCGCGCCGGCGCCGCAGATCCAGAAATCTGACAGCACCAACGACGGCGGTACTCAGGACATCATCGACAACGACAGCGGCAACCCGTACGACCCGAGCTGGTACGTCAACCGGGTCACGGAAATCACCGACACCCTCGGCAGAGATTTTCCCGAAATCCTGTCCAACCCGTCCCAGGGGATACCACAGCTCTGGAGCGACATCGGGGGCCTTATCGCCGACGAGTTCGGTCACCTGGGTGAGTTCATCAATGCGTTCCAACCCGAACTGATCGCGGCCACAGTCGGTCTCACCGCCGCCAACTCGGGATTCGCAGGGGGTTTCGCCGCGTTGGCGGGGCTGGCGGGTCTGCCTCAACCCTCCGCGGCGCCTGTCCCGGAGGCGGTGTCCGCGCCGGCTCCGTCGAAGGCATTGCCGGCCGCTGGGCTCTCGCCGTCGGTGGCGCCGACCGTGTCGGCGTCCGCGACCACCACCGCATCGACGCCGGCGCCCGGCTCGGTCACCGCGGCCGGTTCGCCGGCGGCGCCGCCGGTCCCGGTCGACGCTGGTTTCGCCGCTCCCTACGTCGTCGGCCCTCCCGGCATCGGATTCGATTCCGGGATGAGCGCCAGCGACAGGGCCGGCGCCAAGAGGAGGGCCCCGGAGCCCGACGTCGCGCCGGCCTCCGCGAGAGCCGCGCGGGAGCAGAGGCGGGCGAGGCGGCGCCGCCAAGCCGGGTTGCGCGGGCACGGCGACGAGTTCATGGACATGAATATCGAGGTCGAGCCGGACTGGGCCGGGCCCGCGTCGACGGTTGCCTCGGATCGAGGTGCCGGGCCGGTCGGTTTTGCGGGCGCGATACGCACGGATACGGCTGCGGCGGCGGCAGGACTGGCCACGCTCGCCGGCGACGGGTTCGGCAGCGGCCCGACCCTGCCGCTGCTGCCGGGCAGTTGGGCGTCCGAGCAGGGCGACCAGACGAACGAACGGCGCGAAGGCCCCTAAGGCCTACCTCCTGAGTACTCGGCTCCACCAGCCTCACCCCCGGCGAGTTGGGCTTGAAATAGCGGCCGGCTTCGTATTCAATACCAGATAATGAAAATCATGTTCATTAGTTGCCGGGAGGAGTTGCCGGGATGGCGTTGCGTGTGGTGCCTGAAGGCCTGGCCGCTGCCAGTGCGGCGGTCGAAGCGTTGACCGCCCGGTTGGCGGCCGCGCACGCCGGCGCGGCCCCGGTGATCTCGGCGGTGGTGCCTCCTGCCGCTGACCCGGTGTCGCTGCAGAGCGCTGCCGAACTCAGCGTGCGGGGCAGCGAGCATTCCGCGGTGGTGGTGGGCGGTGTGCAGGAGTTGGGGCGTGCCGGCTTTGGTGTCGGTGAATCCGGTGCCGGCTATGTCGCCGGCGACGCGGCCGCTGCGGCGTCGTACGGAATCGCCGGCGGCTGATCGTGACGGCACCTGTGTGGATGGCGTCGCCGCCGGAGGTGCATTCGGCGCTGCTGAGCACCGGTCCGGGACCGGGCCCGCTGCTGGCGGCGGCAGGAACGTGGTCGTCGCTGAGTGCTGAATACGCTTCTGTCGCAGATGAACTCAGCGCACTCTTGGCCTCGGTACAAGGCGGGGCGTGGGAGGGTCCGACCGCCGAGGCGTACGTGATGGCTCACACGCCGTACCTGGCTTGGCTGACGCAAGCCAGCGCCGACAGCGCCGCGGCGGCCGCCCAGCACGAGACCATTGCCGGCGCATACACCACCGCCCTGGCCACTATGCCGACGTTGGCCGAGCTGGCTGCCAATCACGCGATGCATGCGGTGTTGGTGGCGACGAATTTCTTTGGTATCAACACGATTCCGATCGCGTTGAACGAGGCCGACTATGCGCGGATGTGGGTGCAGGCGGCCACCACGATGAGCACCTATCATGCGGTCTCCGGCACTGCGGTGGCGTCGACGCCACACACCACCGCGGCGCCTCAGATTCAGAAGTCCGACGCCTCGGTGCAACACTCCGGGAATGGCACCGATCCCACGGTCGACAACCCGCTGGATGACCTCATTGCGAACATCCTGAAGAACTTCGGAGTGAATTGGAACCCCGCCAACGGAACGGTGAACGGTCTCCCGTACGACTCGTATACGGATGCGAGCCAACCGATCTGGTGGGTGGTTCGCGCACTCGAACTGTTCGAGGATTTTCAGCAGTTCGGCGTAGACCTGCTGACCAATCCGGGCGCAGCATTTCAATACCTTGTGCAACTCGCGTTGTTCGACTGGCCGACACACATCGCCGAGATCGCAAGCTCACTAAGCCAATCACCGCTCTTGATGGCGGCCGCCGTCGGCCTGGCGATCGCCCCGATCGGGGCGGTGGGCGGCTTCGCCGGGCTAGCGGGGCTGGCCGGCCTGCCCCAACCTCCTGCGGCGCCGGTGCCGGCGCCCGTCGCGGCTGCGCCGAATGTACTGCCGGCGGTCGCAATAGCGCCGACGGTGGCCGCACCTGCCGCCGCCCCGGCGACCGCGCCGGCACCCGCGCCGGCACCCACGGCGAGCACCGTCGCCAGTTCAGCGCCGCTGCCGGGATCACTGCCGCCCGCCGGCGGTACGGGTTTTCTCCCTCCCTACGTGGTGGGACCTCCCGGGATCGGGGTCGGCTCGGGGATGAGCACCAATGCCAGCTCCAGCGCGAAACGCAAGGCGCCGGAGCCCGATTCCGCGGCGGCGGCCGCGGCGGCGGCGTCGCGTGAGCAGGCGCGGGCTCGTCGTCGTCGGCGCGCGAAGCAGGCCGAGGGCGGCGACAAGTTCATGGACATGAATGTCGAGCTGGACCCCGACTGGGACGGGCCGACCGTGGCCTCGGAGCAGGGTGCCGGGCCGTTGGGTTTTGCCGGGACGGTGGGTCGTGAGGGCGTCGAGCGGGCGGCGGGGTTGGCGACGCTGGATGGTGATGAG
>NZ_LQOM01000021.1 GCF_002101595.1 Mycobacterium celatum | reverse complement strand
TTGCATGTGTTAAGCACGCCGCCAGCGTTCGTCCTGAGCCAGGATCAAACTCTCCAAACAAAACCGATTCAGAGAAACAACCTGACAAACAAACAAAAAACCACACCCCAACCACGGGGCAGTCAAGGCATGGCAAAAAACAACAACAAACAAAACCACCAAACACACTATTGAGTTCTCAAACAACACCCATCAACAGGCAACCCTGCCACTATACTCCGCGGCATACGCCCGGTCAACTCCGGCAACTGCTCCGCGCAGGATCAGCGGGAGCCGTTAAGTGTTCCCTATTCTACTCGCTCGATCTCAGCTCCGAGACTGGCCAGGTTCTCCACGAACAACGGATATCCGCGATCAATGTGGAAGACATCGTGGACCTCGGTATCGCCGTCGGCCACCAGCCCGGCGAGGACCAGCCCGGCACCGGCGCGGATGTCGGAACACCACACCGGTGCGCTGGACAGTTGCGGAAGACCCCGCACGACGGCGTGGTGTCCGTCGGTGCGGGCATCAGCGCCGAGGCGGATCATCTCCTCGACGAACCGGAATCGCGCCTCGAAGACATTCTCGGTGATCATCGAAGTTCCGTCGGCGATCGAGGCCAACGCGATCGCCATCGGCTGCAGGTCGGTCGGGAATCCGGGGAACGGCAACGTCGCGACATTGACGGCCTTAGGGCGCTCATACTGCACCACCCGGAAACTGTCGTCGGTCTGGGTGACGGTGGCGCCGGCGTCGTGCAGCTTGCGCAGCACGACCTGCAGGTGCGCCGGGTCGATCCCGGACACCGTGATGTCTCCGCGGGTCATAGCCGCGGCGATCCCCCAAGTGGCGGCCACGATCCGGTCCCCGATCACCCGGTGCTCGGTGGGATGCAGCTGCGGGACACCCGTGATCGTCATCGTCGGCGAGCCGGCGCCTTCGACCTGTGCGCCCATCTGGTTCAACATCGTGCACAGGTCGACCACGTCCGGCTCGCGCGCCGCGTTGTGAATTGTGGTGACTCCGTCCGCCAGAACCGCGGCCATCAGAATGTTCTCGGTCGCCCCCACGGACGGGAATTCCAGCTGAATCTCCGCGCCGCGCAACGTGTCTGCTTGCGCAACCACGCAACCGTGTTCGATGTTGCAGCGTGCACCCAACTGCCGCAGGCCGGCCTGGTGCATGTCGAGCGGGCGTGAGCCGATGGCGTCACCGCCGGGTAGCGCGACCTTGGCCCGCTTACAGCGCCCGACCAGAGGCCCCAATACACAGACCGACGCGCGGAATTGACGGACCGCGGCGAAGTCCGCGTCGTATTTCGGCTCATCCGGGGATGTGATCCGCACGGTGTCGCCGGCGAGCTCGACGGTGGCGCCCAGTCCTCGCAACACTTCTGCCATCAAGGGAACGTCGAGAATGTCGGGGCAGTTGGTGATCGTGCTGGTGCCCTCGGCCAAGAGTGCCGCCGCCATCAACTTGAGAACGCTATTCTTGGCGCCCCCAACAGCAACTTCGCCCGACAACCGGTTGCCACCGGTTACCACGAAACGCTCCGCCACCCGCGTTAGTTTAGTGAGCGGTACCGCCCCTGTCAGTCAGCCCGGTAACGTTTTGAACCATGGCAGTACATCTGACCCGCATCTATACCCGAACCGGCGACGACGGAACGACGGGATTGAGCGATTTTTCGCGGGTCTCCAAGACTGATGCGCGGCTGGTGGCCTACGCCGATTGCGACGAGGCCAACGCGGCGATCGGCACAGCTATCGCGTTGGGTAACCCGGAGCGGCGCATCGCCGACGTGCTGCGCCAGATACAGAACGACCTGTTCGACGCCGGCGCCGACCTTTCGACCCCGGTCGTGGAGAACCCGAAATACCCGCCACTGCGGGTCACACAGCCTTACATCGACCGGCTGGAGCGTTGGTGTGACGAGTTCAACGAAGGCCTGCCGGCACTGAACTCCTTTGTGCTGCCTGGCGGTTCAGAGCTTTCGGCACTGCTGCATGTCGCGCGTACCGTGGTGCGCCGCGCCGAACGTTCCGCATGGGCTGCCATAGATCTGCACCCGTCGGATGTCAACGCGCTGCCGGCGAAGTATTTGAATCGACTGTCGGACTTGCTGTTCATCCTTTCCCGGGTGGCCAACCCCCACGGCGACGTGCTCTGGCAGCCGGGCGGCGGGCAATCGGAACGGCCCGCGAAATAGGCCGCGGAGCGCTCAGGTGCTGCGGCGGCGGGCGCGTGGCGAGGGACGGGATTCCAGCCACGACAGGAATGCCGTCAATGCGCCTCGGTCCAAGGCGATTTCATAACCCCGCCTCCGGTCCTGGGTTGTGTCACGCAGTTCGAGGACGACGATCTCTTCGGTCATGATGTCGAATTCGTCGCCGCGAGGTGGGCGCCGCGAAATGATTTCGATACCACGCCTGCTGAGTCGGCGATCCGGCCATAGCCGAACGCTCGACAGCCGGTAGAACGCCGCCTCGCCACCGCGATAGCGGACCACGCCATGGCGCCAGCCATGACCTCCCACGGCGGGAATGTCGCGCATGATGGCAGCAGTCCCACCCTGGCGCAGCTTCCACAGACGAAAACTCAACGCCAGGACTGCAAGCCCCAACAGGGCGATGAGCACGACCATGCCGGCCATGGGCGCGCTCACCGACTGCGAACCCCTTTAGTCGAGCGCGCCGAGCGCGCGCAACCTGGCGCGACCCCTGGCGGCGATGCGGGGATCGTCGGACTCGGAATCCTGTCTCGCGGCCGCCTCGTCGATCTCGGATTCGAATTCCGCGGATTCGGCGAGAATGCTGACTCCCTCTTCGGTCACCGACAGGAAGCCGCCGTCCACCGCGATGCGCAAGTCCTTCTCGCCCTCACGTTCGACGCGCACCATGGCGTCGTCGACTAGCTGAGCTACCAGGGGGATATGCCTTGGCATGATGCCGATTTCGCCGACGGTGGTCCGGGTGAAGACGAAAGTTCCCTTGCCGGACCAAATCTTGCGATCGACGGCGACAATCTCGACGTCCAATTCGGCCATCTCACACTAACCTTTCGCCGCTGAACCCTCGCCGCCAGAAAGTCACCATCTGCATGGCTGCTCAGTCGCCGTCTTCGGTTTTCCCGTTGCCACCATTATCTTTCTTGGAACGGTTGTCCTTCTTCTCGCCCGACTTCTTCGAGCCGCCGCCGTCCAGCTTGGCGCCGAAGCTCTCGGCTTTCTTGGCCAAGTCGTCCAGGCCACCGATCAGGAAGAAGGCCTGCTCGGGCACGTGGTCGAATTCGCCCTTGCACAGCCGGTCGAAGGCCTCGATGGTCTCCTTGACCGGCACGGTTGAACCGGGCTGACCGGTGAACTGCTCGGCCGCCATCATGTTCTGTGAGAGGAAGCGTTCGATGCGCCGTGCCCGCTGTACCTGCTGCTTGTCCTCTTCGGACAGTTCGTCGATACCGAGGATCGCGATGATGTCTTGAAGGTCCTTGTAGCGCTGCAGAATCCGAATGACTTCCTGCGCCACCCGGTAGTGCTCGTCGCCGACCACGGCCGGGTCGAGGATGGTCGAGCTGGACGCCAGCGGGTCCACTGCCGGGAAGATGCCTTTCGAGAACACCGACCGGCTCAGCTCAGTCGTGGCGTCGAGGTGGGCGAATGTCGTTGCCGGTGCGGGGTCGGTGTAGTCGTCGGCGGGAACGTACACGGCCTGCATCGAGGTGATCGACTTGCCCCGCGTCGAGGTAATCCGCTCCTGCAGCTCACCCATTTCGTCGGCCAGCGTGGGCTGATAACCCACCGCTGAGGGCATCCGGCCAAGCAGCGTGGACACCTCAGAGCCGGCCTGGGTGAACCGAAAGATGTTGTCGATGAACAGCAGTACGTCCTGGCCCTGCTCGTCGCGGAAGTACTCGGCCATCGTCAGCGCCGACAGCGCCACCCGCATACGGGTGCCGGGCGGCTCGTCCATCTGGCCGAACACCAGCGCGGTGTCCTTGAGCACATCGGCTTCGCCCAGTTCGACCCACAGGTCGTTACCTTCACGGGTGCGCTCCCCTACGCCGGCGAAAACCGAAGTGCCACCGAAGTTTCGAGCGATGCGGTTGATCATCTCCTGGATGAGAACCGTCTTGCCGACGCCGGCACCGCCGAACAGCGCGATCTTGCCACCGCGCACATACGGGGTCAGCAGGTCGACTACCTTCAGGCCGGTCTCCAGCATCTCGGTGCGAGGCTCGAGCTCATCGAAGGCCGGCGCCTTACGGTGAATGGGCCAATGATCGAAGTCTTTTCCGTAACCCTCGTCATCCAGGCAGTCGCCCAGCGCGTTGAAAACGTGGCCCTTGACGCCGTCGCCGACGGGAACCGAAATCGAGGCGCCGGTGTCGATCACCTCGACGCCGCGCACCAGCCCATCGGTGGGCTGCATCGAGATCGTGCGTACCAGATTGTCTCCGAGGTGCAGCGCCACTTCCAACGTCAACGTCCTCGCGAGCGACTCGAACGTGACGTCAACGTGCAGAGCGTTGAACAGCTCCGGCACGGAGCCGCGCGGAAACTCGACGTCGACCACGGGTCCGGTGACCCGCACCACGCGGCCGTTGTTGTCGGTGCTCTTGGAGTTGTTCGGCTTGTGGGTCTCTTTGGTGGTAGCAGCCATATCTTTTTCGCTTCCTGGTGGAGCTTATCCAGCGGCCTCGGCCAGCGCGTTCGCGCCACCGACGATTTCGCTGATTTCCTGGGTGATCTGGGCTTGCCGCTCGCGGTTGGCCTGCAGGGTGAGATCCCTGATGAGATCGTCGGCGTTGTCGCTCGCTGATTTCATTGCCCGTTGGCGCGATGCCAGCTCGGACGCCGCGGACTCCAGCATCGCCGTGTATACGCGGGTGGTCAGGTACCGCGGCAGCAGTGACCCGAACAGTGTCGTCGCATCCGGCTCGAATGAGTACAGCGTGTGCAGTCCGGCTTCTTCCTCGACGTACTCGATAACCATCGGCGCAATCCGGTGCGCCTCCGCGGACTGCGACATCATCGATTTGAACTCGGTGTAGACGATGTGCAGCTCGTCGACGGCGGTCGGGCTGTCCTGCTCCCGGGCGTCACCCTCGTTCACGGCACCGGCCATGAAAGCATTCACCAGAGTCTCGGCGACTTCCGCCGCATTCTCATAGCTGGGCCGCTCTGAGAACCCCGTCCACGACTCACTGATATCCCAGTTTCGGAACGTGTAGTAATTCAAGGCTTTACGGCCGACAACGTAGAGCACCGGCGTCTTGCCCTCTTCACGCAGCAGCGAGAACAGTTCCTCGGCTCGGCGCAGGACGCTGGAGTTGTACGCGCCACAAAGGCCGCGGTCGGATGAGACCACAAGCACCCCAGCACGTTTGGGCTCCGGCTGCTCGACCAGCAGAGGATGGTCCAAAGCGGCTTCTTCGGCCAGGGTGGTGAGCATCCGGGTGATCTCTGTGGCGTAGGGACGCGCCGCCTCCAGCCGGGCCTGCGCCTTGCCGATACGCGACGTCGCGATCATCTCCTGTGCCTTGGTGATCTTTTTGATCGACCCGGCGGAGCGGATCCGACCCCGCAGTTCGCGAAGTGTGGCAGCCATTCTCGATTACTTCTTCTTCTTCGGCGGCGCCGGCTTGTGAACCTGCACCGCCTCCTTCGCCAGTTTTTCTTCGTCGAGGGCATCGACATGCTCGTCGGGCACCACCGAACCCCCGCCGGTAGCCGCGAAGCCCTTCTTGAACTCGTTGACCACCTCGGTCAGCTTGTCGGCCAGCTCGTCGCTGAGCTTCTGCGATTCCCGGATCTCGGACAGAATGGCCTCTTCGGACGCGCGGACATGATCGAGGAACTCGCTTTCGAAGCGCCGAACGTCTTCCACCGGAACCGAATCCAGGTGACCGCCAGTACCGAGGAAGATGGCAACAACCTGCTCCTCGACCGGTACCGGCTGGTTTTGCGGCTGCTTGAGCAATTCGACCAGTCGCTCGCCACGGGCCAACTGCGCCTTGGATGTGGCGTCGAGGTCGGAGGCGAAGGCCGCGAACGACTCCAGTTCGCGGTACTGCGAGAGGTCCAGCCGCAACGACCCGGCCACTTCCTTCATCGCCTTGATCTGCGCCGCGCCGCCGACCCGGGACACCGACACGCCGACGTTGATCGCTGGGCGCACACCCTGGTTGAACAGGTCGGACTCCAAGAAGCACTGTCCGTCGGTGATCGAGATGACGTTGGTCGGGATGTAGGCCGAGATGTCGTTGGCCTTGGTCTCGATGATGGGCAGGCCGGTCAACGAGCCGCCGCCGAGCTCATCGGAGAGCTTGGCGCAGCGTTCCAACAGACGCGAGTGCAGATAGAACACGTCGCCCGGGTAGGCTTCGCGGCCCGGCGGGCGGCGCAGCAGCAGCGAGATCGCGCGGTACGCCTCGGCCTGCTTGGAAAGGTCGTCGAACACGATCAGCACATGCTTGCCCCCATACATCCAGTGCTGGGCGATCGCCGAACCGGTGTATGGCGCAAGCCATTTGAATCCGGCGGAGTCCGATGCGGGCGCGGCGACAATCGTCGTGTAGTCCATCGCACCACCCTCTTCGAGGGTGTGGTGGACGGAAGCGATCGTGGTGCCTTTCTGCCCAATGGCGACGTAGACGCACCGCACCTGCTTTTTCTCGTCGCCGGATTCCCAGTTCTGGCGCTGGTTGAGGATGGTGTCGACGCACACCGCAGTCTTGCCGGTCTTGCGGTCGCCGATGATCAGCTGACGCTGACCGCGCCCGATCGGGGTCATCGAGTCGATGGCCTTGATCCCGGTCTGCAATGGCTCTTTGACGCCCTGGCGCTGCACCACCGACGGGGCCTGGATCTCCAACGCCCGACGTTCGTCGGATTCGATGTCACCGCGGCCGTCGATCGGCTGACCGAGTGGATTGATCACCCGGCCCAGAAACCCGTCGCCGACCGGGACCGACAGCACGTCGCCGGTGCGCTTGACCTGTTGGCCCTGTTCGATTTTCTCGAAGTCACCCAGGATCACCGCACCGACGCTGTGCTCGTCGAGGTTGAGCGCGACGCCCAATACCCCGCCGGGGAACTCGAGCAGTTCCTGCGTCATTACCGAGGGCAAGCCCTCGACGTGCGCAATACCGTCGCCCGCGTCGATGACGGTGCCGACCTCTTCCCGGGCGGTGTCGGAGGTGAAGGAGCTAACGTATTCCTCGATCGCGCCTTCAATCTCGTCAGCGGAGATTGTCAACTCTGCCATGGCTTTTCGTCTTCCTGCTTGTTGATTGTGGTGATCAGTTAGTTGTTTCAGTCTGGTAGCTGCGTCTGCGCCTTGGCGAGACGAGACGAGAGCGTCCCGTCGATCACCTCGTCACCGACCGAGATCGACAGTCCGCCCAGTAGTTCGGGGTCGATTTGCATCTGGACCGTCACCGGGTGGCCGTAGATCCGGCTCAGCACCTCGGTAATGCGGTTGCGCTGGGTGTCACTGAGTTCGGTCGCAGCGCTGACATGTGCGACGACCTCACCGCGACGAGCCACCGCCACCTCGGCGAGATGGAGCACGGCCTCCTCGACCGATTCACGGCGCAACAGTTCAACCGTTTGGGACAGCAGTGCCAACGCGATCGGGTTAACGGTCGTGTCCGCGCCCTCGAGCACCTTGCGCAGCAACGCGACGCGGCCTTCGGCGGGCGCAGAATAGTCGCCCAGCAGGATGGCCAGGCGTGGCTGGGCGTCGAGGATACGGTTGAACCGGAACAGCTGGTCTTCCACCTCGTCGACCTGACCGGCTCGTTCGGCGCGCATCAACAGTGCATGGCGCGCAACATGTTCCACGGCGTCGACCAGATCGGAGCCGGTGGACCAACGTTCGGCGACGGCGCTCTTGAGGATGTCGAGCGCGGGGTCGCCCACTTTCCCGGATACCAGCCGCTCGAGCAGTCGCACTCTGGGCGCAGCATCTTCGGCAGGCACAGTCAGATACCGGGTGACCACGATCTCGCGATTCAGCAGCGAGGCCACCGATGCCAAGTCGCCGGCGAGGGCGGACAACCCATTGTCGTCGAGATCCTCGGCGATGTCTCCGAACCGGTCCATCACGGCGGACAGCGCCCGTCGGCTGGCCGAACGCATCTTGGCCAGCACCGGGTACTCGACCTCGGCCGCTGAGGGGGCCATCGCCTCCAGCTCGTCGAGAAACCGGTCGACGGTGCCCGCCTGCTGCTCCGAGTCAGCCACGTAGCCGCGCACCAACTCGCCTGCGCGCCGCACGGATTCGGCGCCGATATCTGCTCGCAGTTGGCGAATCAGCTGCGCGCGCAGCAGTTCGACCTGCTTGGTGCCCTGGATTTTGATGCGCTCGACTTCGAGGTCGGCCTGGACCCGCAATTGCTCGGCGATACGTTCGGCGTCGGTGCGGGCTTCTTCGGTGACCCGCTTGGCTTCAGCCTTGGCCTCCTCCAGCGCCTTGGCGTGGGCCTGGCTGGCCTCCTCCAGCTTCTTGGCGGCGGCCGCCGACTCTTCCAACTGTTGGCGAACGGTTTCTTGCCGCTCGACCATCAGCTTGCGCACCGGTGGCACGACATAGCGCCACACCAAGAACACGATGGCGACGAACCCGGCCAGCTGCCCAATAAAAGTCGACATCGGCGTTACCGCCTCGACCCGGTGCTCGTCGTCGTGACTGAGGTGGTGACCTCGACACCCAAGATCCGGCTGGCCAACGTGGTGGCCATGCCCTCGACCCGGGAGCGCAGCTCCGCAGCCACCGCGTCGCCTTCCCGCTTGAGCTGCTCTGCGGCATCCTGAAGCGTCGCGGCCACCTGTTCCTCGGCCCGACCGCGCATGTCCTCGATGACCTTGCGTCCATCGGCCCGGGCATTGTCGCGGGCGGCCGACGCTTCCACCCGGGCCTCGGACATTGCCTTCTCGAAATCTTCCTGCGCAGCGGCGAACTGCTCGGCGGATTTCCTGTTGTCCTCCAGGGTTTTGGTGACCATGTTCTCGCGCTCATGGAGCACCCTCATGATCGGCGGCACGACGAAGGTGCCGATCACGCCGAGCACGATCAAGAAGATGATCAGCACGACGAAGAAGGTTCCGTTGGGAATGAGGAAGTTGTTGCCTTCGGCTTCCTCGACGGCCCGGCTTGCGACGGCCAGGACGGTAGCGCTCATGTCACCCATCCCTGCGGGCTACTTGACTGGGGTGGCGAAGACGAACAACGCCATGAACGCCAGGTTGATGAAGTACATGGCCTCCACCAGACCAACGGTGATGAAGAACGGGGTGAACAGCCGGCCTTGTGCCTCGGGCTGCCGGGCTACGCCGGAGATCAGTGCGTTACCGGCGATGCCGTCACCGATAGCCGCGCCGACAGCGCCGCCGCCCAAGATCAGCCCGCCGCCGATGAGCGCGCCGGCCGCGATTTGTGGGTCCAGTCCTGCCATTCCATATCCTCCTTGACGTCTGGTAGCGGTCTACCAGATTCCTGTTGTGGTCCTTGCCTCGGGCGAACTCGTGATCGTCTACCCGTGGTCTTCTTCCATTTCCATTGCCTGACTGAAGTACAAGATGGTCAGCAACGCGAAGATGAACGCCTGGATCAACCCGACGAACAAGTCGAATGCCTTCCAGATCGCGTTGGGAGCCCACATGATGTACGGCGGGAACAGCGCGATCAGCGCGACCAGGATCCCGCCGGCGAAGATGTTGCCGAAAAGTCGGAGAGACAACGAGATTGGCTTCGCGACCTCTTCGACGAGGTTGAACGGCGCCATGAAAGCGACGTGGCCTTTGAGCACCCCGATCGGGTGCCCCACGGGGCCGCGGCGCCAGATGCCGGCCGCGTGGTAGCAGATGAACACGAAGAGCGCCAAAGCCAGCACGTAGTTGATGTCCGCCGCGGCCGACTTGAGCACCTCCGTCGTGTGACCGGCCGCGTCGGTGTACTGCAGCGGCAGCACCGAGAGCCAGTTGGAGATCAGGATGTATACGAAGATGGTGACCGCCAGCGGCAACACGAACGGGGCGATTCGCATGCCGATCGCGCTCTCGATCTGATTGCGCATCCCGATGGTGATGGCCTCGAAGAACAGCTGCACCCCGCCCGGCACGCCACTCGAGGTGACCTTCGCGCGCAGGAAGAATGCCAGCGCGATCACGATGACTGCGGCGATGGCGCTCGACAGGACAGTGTCGGTGTTGACCGTCAGCCCAAACCAGTTGGCGGTGGTGTGCTCGCCGACTTCGATGTTTGCCTCGGCCAGGAGCGCTTCAGTCATCGCTGCCTTCCCTCCCCTCAGTACCGCTGCCGCCCGTAGCCGGCTCGACGGTTCCCTCGCGCATCTTCCGCCACACCGGCAGAGCGGTGCTGAGCACCAGCAGCACCTGGAAAAGCGCCAGTCCAAAAACTACGCCCAACCCCTCCGGCCGGAAGGCAAACGCGATGATCAGTCCGATCACGGAGATAACCAGCAGCCGCCCCGCCGAATTCAACGCCATCTTCTTTTTCAGCGGATGCGCATCGGCGGTGATCACGGCGACCGAACGCCGCACGCCGAGGGCGTTGAGCAAACCCATCAGGAGCCCGATCCCGAAGAACACCCCGATCATCGGATGGTCGAGCCAGCTGGCGGCGGCGATCGCCGCCGCGGTCAGGGCAAGGGAGATGACGAACAGCCGAATCGGCCGGAACGCAACGGACGGAAACACCAACGGCGCGTCCTGCGCTGGCGTAGTCACAGCTGCACCTCAGTCCTCGCTAGGGGGAGTTGCCTGGTTGATCGTTGCGTGGCCCGTCGAGCGTATCGGAGGGCATTCGGCGCGCTCGAATCACCCAAGGAGTTGCTCCCCATGTCGGTCGTACGGCGGCGCGATCGGAGCTGAATCCGACGGCCGGTGGCCGGCAACCCGCGAGGTTTAATTCGGGTTCTAGCTGCACCGTACCACACAGCGGGCGATGCTACTACTCCTCGTCGTAGACGTCGTCGCCGCGTCGTAGCAAGGGAATCAACGTGGCGATGATCGCGACCACGATGGCCGCCAGCATCACCACTCCCGTCTCGCGGGGATCGAAGAAAATCGAGCTCGCCGCTCCGAACGCGACGATGCCCACCCACAGGTAGATGAGTAGGACCACACGGCGATGTGAGTGACCGATCTGCAGCAGGCGGTGATGCAGGTGCATCTTGTCCGGAGTGGAGAAGTGCACTCCGGCGCGAGTTCGACGAATCACCGCCAGCAACATGTCGAGCATGGGCACGAACATCACCGCCACCACCAACAGGAATGGGGACAGCAGAGCAAACACATCGCGGGCGCCGTAGGCGTTCTGTGAAATGGGTCCCGCTGCGGTTGTCGAGGCGGCCGCCAGCATCAGGCCGATCAGCATCGACCCGGAGTCGCCCATGAAGATCTTGGCCCGGTGGAAGTTGTGGGGCAGGAATCCCAGGCATGCCCCGGCGAGCACCACCGAGATCACCGCGGGCGGATAGAACAGGACGTCGCCGCCGTGGTCGCGAAGTAGGCCGACGGAAAACATGCAGATTGCCAGTGCGGTGATCAGCCCCAGCCCCGCGGCCAGTCCGTCGAGGCCGTCGACGAAGTTCATCGCGTTGACGATCGACACGGTCAGGGCCAGCGTGAGCAGGATCGAGGAAACCTGGTCCAGCACGATGGTTCCCACGCCGCCGAACGGGATGTAGAGCACGCTCCAGGCGACGCCCATGGTGACCAGCACGCTGGCCGCGGTGATCTGTCCGGCGAACTTGGTCAGGGCGTCGAGGCCCCACTTGTCGTCGATCAGGCCGATGCCCATGATCACGCCGCCGGCCACCAGCACGGCGGGCATGCCGGAGGAGTAGACGAAGCCGCGCGTGAGCGCCGGAAGTTGGGATGCGAGAAAGACAGCCGCGATGACACCGAGATACATGGCCAGTCCGCCCATCCGGGGCGTCGGCGTTTCATGGACGTCGCGTTCGCGCGGGTAGGCCACCGCACCGAACCGGGTCGCCATCACCCGGACCGGTCCGGTCGCGAAGTAGGTGATGATCGCGGCGGTCAGCCCAACCAGGACGAGCTCACGCAGCGGGACACCGGCGCCGCGGTCCGACAGGGCGAGCACGCTGACCACTTCGCGACCGTACTGCATGACCCGTTCAGCCCATCAAAGCTGCGGCGTCCACCCCGAGCACCGCGGCGATAGCGTCTGCGCTCACCGGCCCGGGCCGCAGAATGCGGGGAGTCGGCCCGGTCAGGTCCAGGATCGTCGAGGCCGCCTGTTGCGCCGAGGGACCCGCGTCGAGATAGACCTCGACGGAATCCCCGAGTTGCCGACGGGCCTCGTCGGGGTCGACGGCGGGCGCCTGTCCAGAGACGTTGGCACTGGACACCGCCATCGGGCCGACCTCGCGCAGCACGTCGATGGCAACCGGGTGCAGCGGCATCCGCAACATCACGGTGCCGCGGGCATTACCGAGGTCCCACTGCAGCGACGGCGCCTGCTGGACAACCAGGCTCAGCGCGCCGGGCCAGAATGCGCGGATGAGGTCCCGAGTCCCCTGTGGCACGTTGAGGGCCAGGCCGTCGATGGTGTTCCAGGAGCCGACCAGCACTCCCACCGGCATGTCCCGGCCGCGTCTCTTCGCCGCAAGCAGCGCGGCGACTGCTGCGCTGTCGAAGGCGTCGGCGCCGACGCCGTAGACGGTGTCGGTCGGCATGACGATCAGCCGGCCGTTCTTGACCGCGCCGGCCGCCGCAGCGATTCCCCGAGCACGCTGGTCGGGGTCGGTGCAGTCGAAAACGTCAGTCATAGTTGCCCTTTCGGCGGGCGGTCACGAACCTGGGCCGGCTGGCCAGATCAGCATGCGCCACGATCTCGTCGAAACGCCCTGTGCCGGTGACTAATTCAGATGTCTGCGCCGAGGTGGTGTCGTCGTGCTCGACAGCGAACAGGCCGCCCGGACGCAACAGCCGACCGGCCAGCGCGGTGACCGCGGTGATCACCGTCATCCCGTCCGGGCCGCCGAACACGGCATGAGGCGGATCGTGTTGGGACACCTCGGGTTCCAGCTCGATGTCATCGGGAACGTACGGCGGGTTGGCCACCACGAGGTCGACGTTCCCGTCGAGCTCGCTGAGCAAACCCGGGACGGTGACGTCGGCGCGCAGCAGTTCCACCGCGGTGCCCACGGAGTTGCGTCGGGCGTAGTCCAGGGCGGCGTCGGAGTCGTCGATACCCAGCACTCTGGCCGACGGCCAATAGTGTGCCAGCGCGACGGCCAGCGCACCGGAACCGGTGCACAGGTCGACGATGACCGGACACGCGGAAAGGCGTTGGCTACTAGCCCATTCCAGCATCACCTCGGTTTCCGGGCGTGGGATGAACACACCAGGACCGACGTTCAGCGTCACCGGCCCGAAGGCCACTGTGCCGGTGAGGTGCTGCAGCGGTACCCGCCGCGAACGCTCCGCGACGACCGCCTGGTAGCGGGCGAAGAACTCGTCGTCGGGTGAGTCCAGTAGCGGGAGGCGTCCCCGCTCGGTCCCGGCCAGGTACGCGGCCAACTCCTCGGCATCGTAACGGGCAGAGTCGATTCCGGCTTCCGCCAATGTCGCGGCAGCCGAGCTGATCGCATGTTGCAGTCGGGTCATGCCTGCTGCAGTCTGGACTGCTTGTCTGCGGCGGACAGCGCGTCGAATAAGTCGTCGAGGTCGCCGTCGAGAACCTGGTCCAGATTGTGCGACTTGTAACCGATGCGGTGGTCGGTGATGCGGTTCTCGGGAAAGTTGTAGGTGCGAATGCGTTCGCTGCGGTCCACCGTGCGGATCTGGCTGGCCCGGTCGGCCGACGCGTCGGCCAGCGCTTGTTCCTCCGCCATCGCCTGCAGCCGCGCGGCCAGCACTTGCAAGGCACGGGTCTTGTTCTGCAGCTGGGAGCGTTCGTTTTGGCAGGTGACGACGATGCCGGTGGGCAGGTGGGTGATTCGCACCGCGGAGTCGGTGGTGTTGACGCCCTGTCCACCCTTGCCGGAGGAGCGGTAGACGTCGATGCGCAGGTCCGACTCGTCGATCTGCACCTCCCCGACCTCCTCGGGCTCCGGATAAACCAGCACACCGGCAGCCGAAGTATGCACGCGGCCTTGGGATTCGGTTACCGGAACGCGCTGCACGCGGTGCACGCCGCCCTCGAACTTCATTCGCGACCACACGCCGTCGGCGGAGTCGCCCTTACTGGCGATCGACAGCGTGGCGTCCTTGTAGCCGCCCAGATCCGAAGTGGTCTCGTCCAGCACGGTCACCGTCCAGCCGTGCCGCTCGGCGTAGCGGATGTACATCCGGGCCAAGTCGGCGGCGAACAACGCCGATTCCTCGCCGCCCTCACCGGATTTGACTTCGAGCAGGATGTCGTCGGCGTCGTGCGGGTCGCGTGGCGCCAGCATGTCGGTGAGCTGGGTGTCCAGTTCCGCGGCCCGCGCCTGAAGCTCGGTGACCTCGGCGGCGAACGAGTCGTCGGAGGCGGCCAGCTCCCGGGCGGCCTCCAAGTCGCCGCGCACCGTCTGCAGTTTGCGGTGAGTGGCCACGATCGGCGCCAATTGGGCGAAGCGGCGCCCGACTTTGCGGGCATTGGCTGGGTTGCTGTGCAGTTCGGGATCGGCGAGCTGGCGCTCGAGTTCGGCATGCTCGGCCAGGAGCGCGTCGATAGCTTGCACGCTCTGCGTCATCGCTGGCCCCTTTCTGAACCGCCCACAGCCCGCACATGAAACGACGCCCGACCTGTGCGGGTTCCGCGACAGGTTCGGGCGTCGGCGCTACTTGTCGGCGTTGGGCTCTTTGTCGGCGCCGGCCTTGCGCTTGCCGTAGCGCTTCTCGAAGCGGGCCACACGACCGCCGCTGTCCAGAATCTTCTGCTTGCCGGTATAGAACGGGTGGCACTGCGAGCAGACCTCGACCACGATGTGGCCGCTCTCCTTGGTGCTGCGGGTGGTGAAGGTGTTGCCGCAACCGCAGACCACGGTGGTCTCGCCGTATGCCGGATGAATACCAGATTTCATGATTTCCTCTTCAATCGTCGGCCGCCGGCTCGCCCGCACCGTGCCGATGCTCGGACGTGAACCGGAACCTGAGGGGTTGGCGGTTGATTATGCCAGCTCAGCCGCCGTTAGCCCAAACGCGGGGACGTCGGCGCGCATTCCCGAGTGCGATCCAGCACTGCGTACGTCCTGCCGCGCGGGGCACGCGTCCACAGCACACCGCCGTCGACCGCGGTGCCGCGTGCCCGCAACTCCCGCTTGAGGATCTTGTTGGTCGCTGTGCTCGGCAGGCTGTCGGTGCTCCAGACATAACGCGGCCAGGCTTTCGGCGACAGGTCGGGTTGGCCGGCCAGGAACTCGCCGAACTCCTCGGGCGTCAGCTCGGCGCCGTCGACCAGCACGATCGCCGCCATCACCTGGTCGCCGACGTGCTCGTCGGGCACCGCATACACCGCGACCTGGCTGATGGCAGGCAACCGCTGCAGGATCCGCTCGATGGGCGTCGTCGTCATGTTTTCCCCGTCGACCCGCAGCCAGTCCCCGTTGCGGCCGGCGAAGTAGATCCAGCCGTCGTCGTCGCGGTAGGCCAGATCACCCGACCAGTACATGCCGTCCCGCAGCCGCGCATCGGTGGCGTCCGGGTCGTTGTAGTAGCCGGCGAACAGTCCGGCGCCGGTGGTGTTGACCAGCTCGCCGATCGCCTCCTCGGCGTTGGTTAGGGCGCCGTCGTCGTCGAACCGGGCCGGAGGGCACTCGGTGAGGGTGTCGGGGTTGTAGATGGCCACACCGGGAAAACCGCGGCCCAGCGAACCCGGTGGGCAGCCGTCCTCGCGGGTGATGATGATGGCGCCTTCCGTGGAGCCGAAGCCGTCCCACACCGTGCAGTCGAACCGGCGGCTGAACTCGGCGATGTCCCGGTCGCTGGCCTCGTTGCCGAACGCCACCCGCAGCGGGTTGTCGTGGTCGTCCGGCCGCTCGGGGGTGGCCAGCACGTAGGCCAGCGGCTTGCCGACGTAGTTCATGTACGTCGCGCCGTAGCGGCGCAGGTCTGGCAACAATCGGGATGCCGAGAAGGTCGCCGGCACCATGGCGGCCCCGGAGCCCACCGCCACGCTCCACCCGGCCAGCAGCGCGTTGGAGTGAAACAGCGGCATCGAGATGTAGCAGACGTCCGATGAGGTGACCCCGAACCGCTCGATCAGCGTGGTGCCGGCGAACAGCACGGTCAGGTGGGTCACCTGCACGGCCTTCGGCTCGCCGCTGGTGCCCGAGGTGAAGATCATCATGAAGGTGTCGGTGGGCGTGACCTCGCTGTGCGGGGTGAGAGGCCTGGCCGTTGCGAGCAGCTTCGCCCAATCGCCGCTCGACATGTCGAAGACCCGTACTCCGGGCAGCTCCAGGCCGTTGAGCAGGCCGCGGTGGGCGTCATCGGTGAGCAGGATCTGGCAGTCGGCCCGCACGATGTCGCGGGCCAGCGCAGCGCCGCGGCGGGTGTCGTTGATGCCGCACAGCACGTAGCCGCCCAGCGCGGCCGCGGCCATGGCGGTGAGCATCTCGGGGGTATTGCCCAGCAGCGCGCCGACATGCAGTGGGCGCTGGCGGTCGGCGACGCCGATCATGGCGGCGGCGACGGCGGAGGCGTCGGCCAGATGCTCGCGCCAACTCCACACCCGGTCGCCGTATTTCACGGCCGGACCGTCGTCGGCAACGCGTTCGCGAAGCAGTTGCTGCAGGGTGTCCGCCACGGACTCGCACCTTACCGGCGCGACGTCAATTCGTTAGCGGGACGGCGGTTTGGCGGTTGGCACTGATGTGCTACGTCCAGTTAGTCGTTGTCCATGCCCGGCGTGGTCTTGGACACCTGCACCAGGAATTCGTAGTTGGTCTTGGTCTTGCGCAGCTGCGAGATCAGCAGATCGATCGCCTGGTGCGAATCCAGCCCGGAGAGCACCCGGCGCAGCTTGTGCACGATCGCGAATTCGTCTGGGGACAAGAGCAATTCGTCCTTGCGGGTGCCCGACGGGGCCACATCGACCGCGGGGAACACCCGTCGCTCGGCGATCTTGCGGTCCAGTTTGAGCTCGGCGTTACCGGTGCCCTTGAACTCTTCGAAAATCACTGTGTCACCGGTGGATCCGGTTTCCACCATCGCCGTGGCGATGATGGTCAGCGACCCGCCTTCCTCGATGTTGCGCGCAGCGCCGAGGAAGCGCTTGGGCGGGTACAGCGCGGTCGAGTCAACACCACCGGACAGGATGCGGCCCGACGCCGGTGACGCGTTGTTGTAGGCGCGGCCCAGCCGGGTGATCGAGTCGAGCAACACCACGACGTCCTTGCCCTGCTCGACGAGCCGCTTGGCGCGCTCGATCGCCAGCTCGGCAACCGAAGTGTGGTCCGACGGCGGCCGGTCGAAGGTGGAGGCGATGACCTCGCCCTTGACCGAGCGCTGCATGTCGGTGACCTCCTCCGGCCGCTCGTCCACGAGCACGACCATGAGGTGGCATTCCGGGTTGTTCTTGGCGATCGCGTTGGCGGTGTCCTGCAGAATCGTCGTCTTACCGGCTTTCGGCGGCGACACGATCAGCGCGCGCTGGCCCTTACCGATCGGCATGATCAGGTCGATCACCCGGGTGGTGAGCCGTTCAGGGGTGGTTTCCAGGCGCAGCCGCTGGTTGGGGTAGAGCGGCGTGAGTTTGCCGAATTCGGGACGCTTCTTGGCGTCTTCGACCGGCCCGCCGTTCACACTGTCCAGCCGCACCAACGGATTGAACTTCTGCCGGGGATTTTGTCCGCCGCCTTCCCCTTCTCGGGGCACCCGCACAGCGCCGGTCACCGCGTCGCCGCGGCGCAAACCGTTCTTGCGCACCATGTTCATCGACACATAGACGTCGTGCGGGCCGGCGAGGTATCCGGAGGTGCGCACGAACGCATAGTTGTCCAGGACGTCGAGAATGCCGGCCACCGGCTGGACGACGTCGTCCTCACGCAGTTCGGCTTCACCGCCTTCGCCGGATCGCTCGCCGCGGCGCCTGCGCTCCCGGAATCGCCGACCCCGTCGGCCCTGGCGTCCTTCGCCGTCGTCGTCTTGCTGATTCGAGCCGCCGCGGTTCTGCGGGCCGCCCGAACTCTGCTGGTCGGCACCCTTGCCCGACTCGCGCTCTTCTGTCTTGGTGTCCTGCTGGTCGCGGGTGCGCTTGTCGGTATCGGGCTGGTCGGCCTTCTCGGCCTGTTCAGTCGCGGGTGAGTCCGCATCGCGAGGGGCGCTGCGTCGTTCCCGGCGCGGCGTCTCGTCGGAGACCGTGTCGGTTTGCTCAGTCGCCGGCGGGTCAGCCGTGGCTTTGCCGTCGTCCTCTTTGGCGGGCGCGCCGTTGGCGTGTCCTTGGATTTCCCGGATCGCCGCGATCAGTTCGTTCTTGCGCATGCCCGAGGTGCCCTTGACACCGGCCCGGTTGGCCAGCGCACGCAGTTCGGGAAGCACCATCGTGGACAGCGAACCGTCTTTGGTGTTCGCCGGCGGCGCGTCCGAAGCGGTGGGAGTTTCTGGGGTCACGGAATTCGACAGCCGGTCGTCTTGGGTGCTGTCGCCAGCCGTGATGAGGTCCGTATCAGTCACGGATTTCCTTTCTTCCCCCGCTGATCGGATCAAGCGGGGGGTTCGTTGCAATCAGCCAAATCGCCGAGTGCTGCCAACCATCGACTCTGCAACGGTGATCGCCAAGACTGGCGGGTTAAATGGCGAACCATCGTCCACGAGAAGAATTGGTGGGTGTCCTGGTGGCACGCAGTGTCTATGCATGATGCAGAAGCTGCGATTGCTGGACGGGTCCGAGGATAACCCGCTTTTTTGCGGGAAGCAAGAAACCCGTCTCGGGCCTGTCGACGTCAACTGGGAACCGCAACTCCAGAACTCCAGCGAACTCCGTCGCCTGCAGTCATCTCGCGAACGGTAAAGCCGTTAGCGATGCCGTACTCGATGGCCTCGGCGGGCAGCTCCGGCTCCGTGCTCAGTGCAATCACCGCTGGCCCGGCACCGGAAAGCACGGCTGCAATCCCGCAACGCCGCAACAGTCGAAGATATTCCGCCGACGCCGGCATCGCGGGGGCCCGCTGGGGCTGGTGCAGCACATCCTCAGTGGCGGCCATCAGCAGGTCTGGCCGTTCGGTGAGGGCGACCACCAGTAGCGCAGCGCGGCTCACGTTGAAGCGCGCGTCGCCGTGGCTGACCTGCGCGGGAAGCAGTACCCGAGTCTCCGCGGTCGACGAGCGGTCCTCCGGAATGGCCGGAAATAGGTGGATGTCGGGGTGTAGCCGCAGCGGCACCGCAGCGTAGCCCGGCGGCTCGCGGGTGCTGTCGATCCACGACACCACCGCGCCACCGAGCACTGCGGCGGCCGCGTTGTCCGGATGGCCTTCGAACTGCGAGGCCAACTGGATGAGTTGGGTTTCGCTGAGCGGTGTCGAATCTACTTGCGCCAGAAGGCCGTTCACGGTCGCAAGACCCCCGACGACCGCCGCGGCGGACGAGCCGAGCCCACGGGAATGCGGGATGACATTGCGACATCGCACGGCCAAGCCGGGAACACTGACACCGGCTGCCTGCAGGCCGCATTCGACGGCCCGGACCACCAAATGGTCGGCGCCGCGCGAGAGTTGGTCGGCATCCTCGCCTTCGACATCCACGGTCAAACCGGAAGCCGTTGTCTCGACGACGATTTCGTCGTAGAGACTCAACGCCAGCCCGATGCTGTCGAAGCCGGGGCCGAGATTGGCGGTCGACGCCGCGACGACGGCGTTGGCCAACAGCCCGGAAGGCAGCATCTGCCGTCCGTGGCGACCCGCTGCGCCCGGCTGCGCCGCGCTTGCGGTCGCCACCTAGACCAGCCCCAACTTCGCGACGACGGCAACCGGGTCGACGGGCACGGGCGACACGCTCGGAAGGTCTTTCAGTGCCGTGTCGGGGTCCTTGAGGCCATTGCCGGTCACCGTGCACACGACGGTCGACCCGCGCGGCACCCAGCCGTCCTCGATGGATTTGAGCAGACCGGCGATGCTGGCCGCCGACGCCGGCTCCACGAAGACCCCTTCGGAGCGCGCCACCAGGTGGTAGGCGGCGAGGATCTCGTCATCGGTGGCGGCCAGAAAGCGCCCGTCGGACTGCTGCTGCGCGTCGACGGCCGAGGTCCACGACGCCGGCGAACCGATGCGGATCGCGGTAGCGATGGTCTCCGGCTTGCTCACGGGCTTGCCCAGCACCAGCGGCGCCGCGCCTGCCGCCTGGGTGCCCAGCATGCGCGGCAGCTTGTCGCTGACGCCCTCGCGGTGATATTCGGTATAGCCCTTCCAGTAAGCGGTGATGTTGCCGGCGTTGCCGACCGGCAGCGCATGGACGTCCGGTGCGGCGCCGAGCGCGTCGACGATCTCGAATGCGGCCGTCTTCTGGCCCTCGATGCGCACCGGGTTGACCGAGTTGACCAGCGAGATGGTCGGGAAGTCGTTGGCCATCTTGCGGGCCAGCTCCAGGCAGTCGTCGAAGTTGCCGTCGATCTGGATGATCTTGGCGCCGTGCATCACCGCCTGGGCCAGCTTGCCCATTGCGATCTTGCCCTGCGGGATCAGCACCGCACAGGTGATGCCGGCGCGGGCAGCATAGGCGGCAGCCGACGCCGACGTGTTGCCGGTCGACGCGCACAGCACGGCCTGCTGACCGCGGGCGACCGCGTCGGTGACCGCCATGGTCATGCCGCGGTCCTTGAACGACCCGGTGGGATTGAGGCCTTCGACCTTCAAATGCACTGTGCAGCCGGTCTGCTCGGACAACCCGGTCGCATGGATCAACGGGGTGCCGCCCTCGAACAGCGTCACCGGGGTCCAGTCGTCGCCCACGGGCAGCCGGTCGCGGTAGGCCGCTATCACGCCGGGCCACGGCTGGTGGGTGCTGGTCTTCGGCAGACTCATGGGTTGGTTCCTTCCAGCCGCAGCACACTGGCCACGGCCTGCACCACATCCAGATCCTCCAGCGCAGCAACGGTTTCGGACAACGCGCCGTCCGTGGCCCGGTGGGTGACGACGACGACGCGAGCCCCGACCCGCTGGCCGCCCTGGTCGACGACGCCTTCCTGGCGGACTTCGGCGATGCTCACTTCTCGTTTGGCGAATTCTGCGGCCACCGAAGACAATACGCCGGGCTCGTCGGCAACGTGCATGCTCACGTAGTACCGGGTCACAGCCAGGCTCATTGGAAGTACCGGCAGCTGAGCGTATTTGGACTCCCGCGGGCCCCGGCTGCCCAGCACCCGGTTGCGGGCGGCCATCACCAAGTCGCCGGTCACCGCCGAGGCGGTCGGTGCCCCGCCGGCACCCTGACCGTAGAACATCAACCGCCCGGCCGCCTCGGCCTCGACCACTACGGCGTTGAACGCACCGTTGACCGCGGCGAGCGGATGGCTCAAGGGTACTAGTGCAGGATAGACCCGCGCCGAAACCCGTTGTTGCCCAACGTCTACGGTGACGCGTTCACAGATGGCCAGCAGCTTGATGGTGCAGCCCAGCGCCCGCGCCGATTCGAAGTCGTCCGGCGTGATGTTGGTGATGCCCTCGCGGTAGACGTCGTCGGCGGTGACCCGGGTGTGGAAGGCGATGGACGCCAGGATCGCCGCTTTGGCAGCGGCGTCATAGCCTTCGACGTCGGCGGTGGGGTCGGCTTCGGCGTAGCCGAGCGCACTCGCGTCGGCCAGCGCGGCGGCGTAGTCGGCGCCGGTGCTGGCCATTTCGGAGAGGATGTAGTTGGTGGTGCCGTTGACGATGCCGGCCACCCGCTGGACGGTGTCGCCGGCCAGCGACTGGGTCAGCGGACGGATAACCGGGATGGCGCCCGCTACCGCGGCCTCGAAATACAGGTCGACGTTGGCGGTTTCGGCTGCCTGCGCGAGTTCGCCGGTGGAGATCGACAGCAGTGCCTTGTTCGCCGTGACGACGGACTTGCCGTGCTCGAGCGCCGACAGGATTGCCTTGCGGGCCGGTTCCACCGGCCCCATCAGCTCGACCACGATGTCGACGTCCTCGCGGGACACCAGCTCTTCGATGTTGTCGGTGAGCAGCTCGATGGGCACGCCGCGGTCGGGCGCCACCCGGCGCACACCGACTCCGCGCAACACCAACGGGGCGCCGATCCGGGCCGCGAGGTCGTTGGCGCTGCCCTCGATGATGCGGACAACCTCGCTGCCGACGTTGCCCAATCCCAGCACCGCGACACCGACCGGCTTTCCGTTAGCGCTCACGCCTCACCTCACCTCCAAACTCAACAGGTCGTCAACCGTCTCCCGGCGCAGGATCAGCCTGGCCTGCCCGTCGCGCACGGCCACCACGGCCGGGCGACCGATCAGGTTGTAGCGGCTCGACAACGAGTAGCAGTACGCCCCGGTTGCCGCCACCGCAACCAGGTCGCCGGGTTGCAGGTCGGCGGGCACCCATGCATCGCGAACCACGATATCGCCGCTCTCGCAGTGCTTTCCGACCACGCGCGCCAACGTGGGCTCGGCATCGGTGAGCCTCGAGACCAGCCGTACGTCGTACTCCGCGGCGTAGAGCGCGGTGCGGATGTTGTCGCTCATGCCGCCATCGACGCTCACGTAACGCCGCTGTGCCGTCGCGCTCACGTCGACGTCCTTGACGGTGCCGACCTCATACAGGGTAATCGTCCCGGGTCCCGCGATCGCGCGGCCGGGTTCGACGACGAGCCGGGGCGTGGGCAGGCCGACCGCCGCGGATTCGTTGCGGACGATCGCGCCGAGCTTGGCCGCCAAATCGGCGAGTGGCGGCGGATCGTCGGGCGGCAGGTACGAGATCCCCAGTCCGCCGCCGAGGTCGACGGTCGAGATCTGCGACGTTTTGTCGACACCAAACTCGGCGACGATGTCGTGCAGCAGGCCGATGACGCGGTGTGCGGCCAGCTCGAACCCCGCCACGTCGAAAATCTGCGAACCGATATGACTATGCAGCCCAACCAATCTGAGGTTGTCGGTGGCGAAGACGCGTTTCACGGCGGCCATCGCCGCGCCGTTGGTCAGCGACAGCCCGAACTTCTGGTCCTCGTGGGCGGTAGAGATGAACTCGTGGGTGTGGGCCTCCACACCGACCGTCACCCGGACTAGGACGTCCTGGACCACACCGGCGTCGGCCGCGATCGCGTCGAGGCGTTCGATCTCGGTCATCGAGTCCAGTACGACATGCCCGACCCCGGCCTTGACCGCGGCGGTCAGCTCGGCGACCGATTTGTTGTTGCCGTGAAAGGCGATTCGCTCGGGTGGGAAGCCGGCTTCTAGCGCGACGGACAGCTCGCCGCCGGTGCACACGTCGAGCGACAGACCTTCTTGATTTATCCAGCGGGCAATTTCGGTGCACAGGAACGCCTTGGCAGCGTAGTGCACGTTCTCCCCGCCGCCGAATGCCTTGGCCATCTCGCGGCAGCGTGAGCGGAAGTCGTCTTCGTCGATGACGAAAAGCGGTGTGCCGTACCGCCGCGCCAGCTCGGTCACCCTCACGTCCGCGATACTGACGTCGCCGTCCTTGTTGCGAACGGCGTTGCGCGGCCAGACGTTCGGCTCAAGGTTGAGGAGTTCCTGCGAGGTCTGCGGCCGCGGTGGCGCGCCTGCGTGATGGATTTCTTCGGCGTGTCGTGGGCCGGCCGGATGTGCGCTCACATTCGCTCCGGAGCAGTGACTCCCAGGATTGCCAAGCCGTTGGCAATGACCTGACGGGTGGCCTGGCACAACGCTAGACGGGCGGTGTGCAGCTCGTTGGGTTCTTCGTCGCCCTGCGGCAATACTCGGCAGGAGTCGTAGAACCGGTGGTAGTCGCCCGCGAGGTCTTCGAGATAGCGGCACACGCGATGCGGTTCTCGCAGTGACGCAGCGGTTTTGAGCACTCGGGGGAACTCGCCGAGACCGCGGATCAGCGTGCCCTCTTTGTCGTGGGTGAGCAGTTCGAGGTGGTTGGTGTCCGGGATCAGGCCGAGCTCGGCGGCGTTACGAGCAAGTGCCGAGAGCCGAGCGTGCGCGTATTGCACGTAGTAGACCGGGTTTTCGTTGGAGGCCGACGACCACAGGGCCAGGTCGATGTCGATCGGGGTGTCCACCGAGGATCGGATGAGGCTGTAGCGGGCGGCGTCGACGCCGATCGCCTCGACGAGGTCGTCGAGGGTGATAACGGTGCCTGCCCGCTTGCTCATCCTGACGGGCTGGCCGTCGCGGACCAGGTTGACCATTTGGCCGATGAGCACCTCGACGGTGGCCGGGTCGTCGCCGAATGCGGCTGCGGCGGCCTTGAGTCGGGAGATGTAGCCGTGGTGGTCGGCGCCGAGCATGTAGATGCACAGGTCGAAGCCGCGCTGGCGCTTGTCCAGGTAGTAGGCCAGGTCGCCGGCGATATATGCGGGCCTGCCGTCGCTCTTGATGACGACGCGGTCCTTGTCGTCGCCAAATGCACTGGTGCGCAACCAGGTTGCGCCGTCCTTTTCGTAGATGTTGCCGTTTTCGCGGAGTTTCTCGATGGCCTGGGCGACCCGGCCACTGGTGTGCATCGATTCTTCGTGGGTGTAGACGTCGAAGTCCGTGCCGAAGTCGTGCAGCGACTTCTTGATGTGGGTGAACATCAAGTCGACGCCGATGGCCCGGAAGGTCTCGTGCTGCTCCGCTTCCGGTTGGCTGAGCGCGTCGGGGGCTTTTTCAAGCACCTGCGCGGCGATGTCGGTGATGTAGCTGCCGGCGTAACCGTCCTCCGGCGTCGGCTCCCCCTTGGCCGCGGCGATCAGCGAATTGGCAAAACGGTCGATCTGCGCGCCGTGGTCGTTGAAGTAGTACTCGCGCACCACGTCGGCGCCCTGCGTCGTCAGCAAGCGGCCGAGTGCGTCGCCGACAGCGGCCCAGCGCGTCCCGCCGATGTGGATGGGACCGGTGGGGTTGGCCGAGACGAACTCCAGGTTGATCTTGTGGCCGGCCTGGGCGTCGGAGTGGCCGTACTTGGCGCCGGCGTCGATGACGTTATTGACGATCACGCCCTGCGCCGACGCGTCCAGGCGGAGGTTGATGAAGCCGGGGCCGGCCACCTCGGCCGAGGCGATGCCGTCGGCCTGCGTGAGCGCGTCGGCCAGCCATCCGGCCAGCTCGCGCGGGTTGGTGCCGACCTTCTTGGCGACCTGCATTGCCAGGTTGCTGGCGTAATCGCCATGCTCGGGGTTGCGGGGGCGCTCGACGGTGACCGTGGCCGGCAGCGCGGCGGTGTCGAGGCCGTGCTCGGTCAGCACCGCAGTTGCGGTGTCCTTGAGCAGCTCAGCCAGGTCGCCGGGGGTCACGAACGTCCATCCTATGGGCTGTAGTGCTCGCGACCCGAATCCGTTCCGGTGGTCAGACGCGTGCCGTCATGCGCTAGTCTGGCTGGGCCCGATGGCGCAGCATCCCGCGCGTGCGCCCCCGTAGCTCAGGGGATAGAGCGTCTGCCTCCGGAGCAGAAGGCCGCAGGTTCGAATCCTGCCGGGGGCACCACGTTTTCGCAGGTCAGAGGGCTATCCGCGATTTGGTGTGATTTCGACCTGCACCCGGGCCCACGAGTTGTTGCCGTAGCCCTTGGGGTTCCACAGCGACACCGCCGATTCGGGCTGGGTGTTTCCCGCGGTGTCCCACGCCCGCGCCGTCACCGGCAGAGGTCCCGGCTCGGCGTTCACGGTCAGCGACCACTGCCGCCACGCCCACCGGCTGAGCGGGGGCTCGAGTTTGGCTTGACGCCAAGTCCGGCCGTCGTCGAGAGATACGTCGACGCGGGCAATGCCATGATCGCCGTCGGCTAGGGCATAGCCGCGGATGGTCAGCGGCCCGGCAGCAACTTGCGCGCCATTCTCCGGAATGAGGATGTCGCAATTCAGCGCGACCGACGACAGCGAAATGCCTTCCTCCGGTCCGGCGGTATCCGGATCGGCATCGGCCGGAAGGATCCGATACGCGACCGCTTGAAAGTAGTTGTGCGACGGCGTTTCTTGCACCGTGACCGCGCTGACCCATTTCACGCTGCGGGCGCCGATGTATCCCGGCACGAGTACCCGCACCGGGCCGCCGTGGATCCTAGGCAGCGGTTGGCGGTTCATCTCCCAGACCAGCAGGACCTCCTCCGACAGCGCCTTTGTCAACGGGATCGAAGCACCGAAGGGCTGGGCTGGAACCGCCAGCGGCGACACGTCCGGTGCAATGAGTGCGACGTGCAGGCCGTCGACGCGACGAACCCCGGCGGCGTCAAGCACGTCGGCCAGCCGCACACCTCTCCATTCGGCTGTCGATGTCGCGCCCGGCCCCCATGGATCCTCGCCGACGATCTCGCGGATCTCGTTGAACTCAGCCCGACGGTTCCCTGCGCACTGCAGGGTCGCGACAACCGTCCGCGCATGAAACGTGCTAGTCAGCTCGTCGAAGGTCAGGTTGAGCGGGGTGGTGACCAGCCCATCGACTGTCAGCTGCCACTGGTCGAGCGGGATGTCGGGGATCGGACCGTGGTTGCGGCAGTAGAAGACGTCCAGCGGGGTGATCTCGTCGCGGGCCAGCGCCGCGGGAGCGGCTTCGGCATTGAATGGGGACAGTTCATGCACGATGGTGCTCGCGCTCTTACCCCACATCCATCCAGCTTGCCGCAGTCTGGTGGGAACCGCCGAGCAGACGCAAAGTCGCGTTGCCAGGGCAAGAAATGGGCGATTTTGCGCCTGCTCGCGACTTAAAAATCGGCAACCACCTCGGCGACCCGCCGAAGCTGGTCGAGATCGGAACTGGTTGGGATGAGCTGGATTTCGTCGGTGCCGATCGCGTCGAACTTCCGCAGCACCGCGAGCAGCTCGTCCTCGCTGCCGGCAAATCCGGTCGTCGGCGCCATCGCGTCGACATACTCCGCCGGAATCCAGTTCATGTAGCGGCGCAAATGGCGGTGCATCTGCTTGCGGGCGTCGTCGCCGGTACCAAGCGCGAACCAGAACGACGTCGCGAGGTGGGGGTCGAGCTTGCCCGCCTCGGCCCATGCCGTGCGCGCCACGTCGAACAGCTCGTTCTGTTTGGCGACGTCGAGGTCCAACGTGGTGCCTGCCAGCCCGTCCGCCCAGGCAGCGGCGCTGCGCAACGTCTTCGGCCCAATAGTGCCGACCAGCAACGGCGGCCCGCCCGGCTGAACCGGCGCCGGCCCGACCGGCAGCACCGACTCGGTGATCTTCTCCCCCGCCCAGACGCGCTTCATCACCGCCACCCGCTCGGCCATACCGCGAATGGTCTGCGTCGCCGGATCCGCGCCGACCGCCTCATAGTCTTCGGTCCTGCCACCCACCCCGATGCCGACCGTCAGCCGCCCACCACACAACATGTCACCGGTGGCGAGAGCTTTGGCCAGCATGACCGGGTCGTGCAGCTGCGGCACGAGCACCGTCGTCACCAGCCGCACCCGATCGGTCCAAGCGGCCAGCGCGCCCAACAGCGTCAAGGTCTCCGGGTTCTCGAACGCGATGCGCTCACCCCAGCACAGTGACGAGAACTGGCCCTCGTCGATCGCCTGCGCCCAGTCGCGAAGCAGGCGCGCATCCAAGTCCGGTTCCATCACCGGCATGGTCATGGCTATCTGCACACCGGCGATTCTGGCAGCATGTCTCGCGTGGGCATCACAGCGACTTCCATTGCGCATGTCCGTCTCACCGTCACCGACATCGAGCGATCCCGGCAGTTCTACGAGAGCGTCTTCGGCTGGCCGGTTTTGATCGAGCTTCCCGACAACGCCGACGAAGCGACCCGCAGCCGACTGGGGTTTCTGTTCGGCGGCGTCATCTACGACATGGGTGGGGCGCTGATAGGGCTGCGACCGGTCGCCAGCGACCGCTTTGACGAGGACCGCGCCGGGTTGGATCACATCGCGTTCCGCTGCTCTGACAGAGACGAATTAGACGCAGCGGCACAGCATCTCGACGAGCTCGGTATCCATCACGAGCCGGTCAAGGACATCGGGCCGTCATACATCCTGGAGTTCCGCGACCCGGACAACATCGCGTTGGAGCTGACGGCGCCGAAGTAATCGTCACCTGCGCGAGCGTGCGCAAACCCGGGAATTAGCCCGGCGTGGCGGCCGGGGACACGCACGCTCGCGCAGAATGGGGAGATGGCTATCGCTTTGAACCACACCATCGTCGCCGCACGCGACAAGCGCGAGTCCGCGGAATTTCTCACCGAGCTGTTCGGGCTGCCGGATCCGGTGCCGTTCGGCCACTTCCTGACCGTCAAACTCGAGCACGGCGTGGACCTCGACTACGCCGATGTTCCGGACGGAGAAGACATCCGGCCGCAGCACTACGCGTTCCTGGTCTCCGAGGACGACTTCGACGCGATCTACGACAAGGTTCGATCGCGCGGGATCCAGCACTGGGCAGACCCCGCCGCCAAGCGCCCCGGCGAGATCAACCACAACGACGGCGGCCGCGGCGTGTACTTCCAAGATCCCGGCGGCCATTACCTGGAGATCATCACCCGCCCCTACGGCTCGGGCGGCTGAGGCACCGACGAGAAGACGTAAACGCCCACAAAATCTCGGCGTGTCGGGGACTTCTGCAGCTGCTCGCGCAACTAACGGCCGTGGCGCTTGCGTTCCTGATCGCGATAGTCATCGGCGAGCCGGCCGACGTGCTTGGGCAGGGTTCCCGCGGCAACGTCGGCAACCGTCGTTTCCTCTAATACCGAGCGCATGCTCGCCCGCAGCGCCCGCCAGACGTCGGTCAGCGCCGCGGTGGGACCGGAATACGGCAGGTCGCCGAGACCGATGTCGCGCACGCTGGCCAGCGGCCCGTCGATGCAACGCAACACATCGGCGATGCTGATCTCGGTGGCCGGACGCGCCAGCTCGTAACCGCCGTCGCGGCCCCGGTGGCTGCGCACCAGCCGATCGGTGCGCAGGTCCGACAGGATGTCAACGAGAAACTGTGGGGGGATCCCCTGGGCGTTCGCCAGGTCTTCGGTCTTGACCAGCGTGCCGCTGTCGGCCGTAGCGAGCTGCACCATCGCCCGCACCGCGTACTCCGCCTTGGCCGACATCCGCATTCTGGCGATTCTGCCACCGCCGTACGATGCGCCGAGGTCAGCCGGTTACGGCCAGCACAGCGTCGGCGTATTCGGGGCGACACACCACGACATCGGGCAGCAGCGGGTCGCTCTGGTTGTAGGCCAGCGGCGACCCGTCGATGCGTGAGGTGTGCAGACCGGCCGCGCGGGCCACCGCGACGGGTGCAGCGGAATCCCATTCGTACTGTCCCCCGGCGTGGACGTACACGTCGGCCAGCCCTTGAATGACCGCGGCGACCTTGGCCCCGGCCGATCCCATCTCCACCAGGGTGCCGCCGAGCTCGTCGCGCACCTGCAGGGCAATCGCCGGCGGGCGGGTGCGGGACACCACGACCCGGGGCGGACCCGAATGCGGCGACGGCGACGCGATTTCGGGCGTGGCCAGCGTGATGCCCTGTGCGGGCAGGGCGACGGCGCCCGCGACGAGTTCGCCGGATTGCCATAACGCCACGTGCACGGCCCAGTCCTCGCGGCCGAGCTCGGAGAATTCGCGGGTGCCGTCCAGCGGGTCGACGATCCATACCCGCTCGGAGCTCAGCCGCACCCGGTTGTCGGCGCCCTCCTCGGACAGCACCGCATCGGCCGGCCGCTCGCGCTCCAGGGCCTCCATCAGAAAATCGTGGGAGCGCTTGTCCCCCACGGCTTTTCGTTCGGCCTCCGTCGCCCCGGCCAATTCCTCGCGCACGGCAAGCAGCAGCTGACCCGCCTGCGTGGCCAACCGCGCGGCCAGCTCGTGGTCGCTCACCTGCGCGACTCGAGCAACTCGAGGACTCGCTGGGCCTGCTCGTCGACGGACATTCCGGGGGTCAGGCGCAGATCCGGGTTCTTGGGCCGCTGATACGGGCTGTCGATACCGGTGAAATGGGTGATCTCACCGGCACGCGCCTTCGCGTAAAGCCCCTTGGGATCCCGCTTTTCGCAGTCCTCGATCGGGGTGTCGCAGAACACCTCGAAGAAGTCGAGCCCGGCCTCGGCATGCACCTGGCGGGCCAGCTCACGGTGCTCGGCAAGCGGGCTGATCGCCGGCACCAGCACGGTGTGCCCGGAATCGGCCAGCAGCGTCGCGACGTGCGCCAGCCGGCGCAGGTTCTCGGCGCGGTCCGCCATCGAGAAGCCCAGGTCGGCGTTCAAGCCGTGCCGCAGGTTGTCGCCGTCGAGAACATAAGCGGGAACGTCATTTTCGAGCAGCTTTCGCTCGACGAGCATGGCCACCGACGACTTACCCGAACCGGACAGCCCGGTGAACCACACCGTGCGGCCTCGGGCCATCCGGTCCTCGGCGGTCACCAGCGACTTGTGCCGCACAGTGTTTGGGCTAGAGGTGCGCCCGGCGACGTCACGCAGCACCATGCCCGCCGCCACGGTTCCGTTGGTGGCCGGGTCGATCAGGATGAACGACCCGGTGCTGGCGTTGCGGATGTACTCGTCGAGCAGCAGCGGCACCTGGGTACGCAGCGAGATGCGGCCAAGTTCGTTGAGGTTCAACGCCGTTGCGCTCTTGTCACGGTGCAGCGTGTTGACGTCGAGGCGGTAGTCCAGCCCGGTGACGATTACCCGCGTCATGCGGGTGGTGTGCTTGACGAGGTACTCGCGACCCGCTTCCAGCGCCGAGCCGTCAGCCATCCAGCAGACGGTTGCGTCGAACTCCTGGGTGACCCGCGGCTGGTTGTTGGTACGGGCGATCATGTCACCGCGCGAGATGTCGATGTCGTCGGCGAGTCGCACCGAGACCGCCATCGGCGGAAACGCTTCGTCGACCGGTCCAGTGGGCCCCTCGATCTCGGTGATCCGGCTGGTCTTGCCCGCCGGCAACACGATCACCTCGTCGCCGGGACGCATCACACCGCTGGCCACCGAGCCCGCATAGCTGCGATAGTCGTGATGCTCGCGGGTCTGGGGCCGGATGACGTACTGCACCGGGAACCGCACGTCGACCAGGTTGCGGTCACCGGCGATGAACACCTCCTCGAGGTGCGACAGCAACGCCGGCCCGTCGTACCAGGGTGTCTTGTCGGACTTGGTGACCACGTTGTCGCCGTGCAGCGCCGACATCGGGATAGCGAGCACGTCATGCACGTCGAGGCGCGTGGCGAAGGCGTGGAAGTCGTCGCGAATGGCCTCGAAAGCTTCTTTGTCCCAGTCGATCAGGTCCATCTTGTTGACCGCGAGCACAATGTGCTCGATACCGAGCAGCGACGCCAGGAAGGTGTGCCGGCGCGACTGCTCCAGCAGACCGTGGCGTGCGTCGACGAGCACGATGGCGAGTTGGGCGGTGGATGCCCCGGTCACCATGTTGCGGGTGTACTGCACATGGCCGGGCGTGTCGGCGATGATGAATTTGCGCTTGGGCGTGGCGAAATAGCGGTAGGCGACGTCGATCGTGATGCCCTGCTCGCGTTCGGCGCGCAACCCGTCGGTGACCAGTGCCAGGTCGGTGTAGTCGTGGCCGCGTTCCTTCGACGTGGCTTCGACCGACGCCCACTGGTCTTCCATCACGGCCTTGGAGTCATACAACAGCCGCCCGATCAGTGTGGATTTGCCGTCGTCGACGGAGCCGGCGGTTGCGATGCGCAGCAACGTCGCCATCAGAAGTACCCCTGCCGCTTGCGGTCTTCCATGCCTGCCTCGGAGATCCGGTCGTCCGCCCGGGTGGCGCCACGTTCGGTCAGCCGCGACACCGCCGTCTCGGCGATCACCTCAGACACCGTGGACGCGGTCGACTCCACACATCCGGTACAGGTGACGTCGCCGACGGTGCGGAACCGAACCGTCGTCTCGAACACCTCCTCGTCGGGGCGCGGCTGCATGTGCCGGTGCACGGCCAGCAGCATCCCGTCGCGCTCGAACACCTTGCGCCGGTGGGCGAAGTAGATCGACGGCAACGTGACCTTCTCGGCGCCGATGTAGGACCAGACGTCGAACTCGGTCCAGTTCGACAGCGGGAACACCCGGATGTGCTCACCCTTGTGGTGCCGGCCGTTGTAGAGGTTCCACAGCTCGGGTCGCTGGGCTTTGGGGTCCCACTGGCCGAACTCGTCGCGGAAACTGAACACCCGCTCCTTGGCACGTGCCTTCTCCTCGTCGCGCCGGGCGCCGCCGAATGCCGCGTCGAACTTGTTCTCGCGGATGGCGCGCAGCAGCGTCACCGTCTGGATCGGGTTGCGCGACGGGATGGTCTCGACCACGCGGCCGGCGTCGATGTCGTCTTGCACCTTGGCGACGATCAACCGCACCCCGGTCTGCTTGACCAGCTCGTCGCGGGTGGCGATGACCTCGTCGAAGTTGTGACCTGTGTCGACATGCATCACCGGGAACGGCAGCCGGCCCGGGCGGAACGCCTTGAGCGCGAGGTGCAGCATCACGATCGAGTCCTTGCCGCCGGAGAACAGCAGCACCGGGCGCTCGAACTCGGCGGCCACCTCCCTGATGATGTGGATGGCCTCGGCCTCCAGGGAGCGCAGATGGCTCAACTCGTACTGCCCGGCCGTCGGGCTGGCTGTTGCTTGGCTGGTCATAAGGCTCCCACGTGATTCCCGGTAAAGTTGGCTAGATTGGCCATATTTATGATCGTTACCGTGAATTTACTCAGGCCGGGCGGCCGGTGTCAACGGGCGCGCCGAGGCGGGTAGGCCGTCGCCAATGGTCGAGTGCGAACTGAGGGCTTCGAGTGTGAGGTGAGGGCGGGAATTTTCGACTGGGGCCGCCCACGATTCACAGTCGCCGCCCGGGATTCACGCTCAGACGCGGGTGGCCTGGCGGGTGCCGCGTCAGCGGGTGACCTCGTGGAGCTTGCCGGTGGCCACGTCGAACACAAACCCGCGCAGCGACTCGTGCTTGGTGACGAACGGGTTGGCTTCGATGCGACGCAGCGACTGCTTGACGTCCTCGGCCGGGTCCGGGAAGGCCTCGGCGGCCCAGGCCGGTCTGATACCGGTCTCGTTCAGGATGGCACGCTTGAAGTCGTCGTCGGTGAAGGTGAGCATCCCGCAGTCGGTGTGGTGAATGAGGATGATCTCGCGGGTACCTAGCAACCGCTGGCTGATCGCCAGTGAACGGATCGCGTCGTCGCTGACTACCCCGCCGGCGTTGCGGATGACGTGCGCCTCGCCCTCCTTGATCCCGAGTGCGCGGTAGACATCGAGCCGGGCATCCATGCATGCGACGATCGCAACGTGTTTGCTCGGTGGCATCGGCAGCGGGCCGTTGAAGGAGCTCGCGTATTGGGCGTTGTTGGCCAGATAGTCGTCGGTAACCGTCACGCCAATCTCCTTGCGTTGTTTGCTGGATCGAGCATTCGGGTGGCTGATTCTAACAATTCGGCCGTTGCTGTTCACCGGTACGAATCAGCCGGATCGCATCTGTTCGCGGCACTGGGCAAGTGCATCTCTTACCCTGTGCCCATGCGACACGGGCGAGGCCGGCAGGCATGATCCGCTTCTTGGCGCGTCGCTTGCTGAACTACCTCGTGTTGCTGACGCTGGCGTCGTTCTTGGCGTTTTGCCTGGCGTCGGTGACGTTTCATCCGCTGGACAGTTTCGTCCAGCGCCACCCTCAGCCGCCGCCGGAGGCCATCCATGCCAAAGTCGTTGAGCTTGGCCTGGATAAACCAATCCCCATCCGCTACGCCAATTGGGTTTCCGGCGCGGTTCGCGGTGACTTCGGCGCCACGGTGACCGGCCATCCCGTCTCCGAGGAGCTCTGGCGGCGGACCGGCGTCAGTCTGCGCCTGGTGGTGATCGGCTCGGTGCTGGGCGCCGTGATCGGCGTCGTGGTGGGAGCCTGGGGCGCGATCCGGCAGTATCAGCTGAGCGACCGGGTGGTCACCGTGCTGTCGTTGCTCATCCTGAGCATCCCGTCGTTCGTGCTGGCGGGCCTGCTCATCTTGGCCGGGCTCCGAGTCAACATGCTCACCGGCGTGCGGATCTTCCTCTATACCGGCGAGACGTCACCCATTCCGTTCGGCAGCGCATGGGACCGGATCGTCGACCGCATCCAGCACATCGTGTTGCCGACTCTGACGCTCGCGCTCGGCGCGATCGCGGGTTTCAGTCGCTACCAGCGCAACGCGATGCTCGATGTCCTGGGCGAGGATTTCATCCGGACCGCGCGCGCTAAGGGCTTGACCCGCCGGCGCGCGCTGTTCAAGCATGGCCTGCGCACTGCGTTGATCCCGATGGCCACCTTGTTCGCCTACGGAGTGAGCGGCCTGGTCGTCGGGGCGGTGTTCGTCGAGAAGATCTTCGGCTGGCACGGCATGGGCGACTGGGTGGTGCAAGGCATCTCGACCCAGGACACCAACGTCGTCGTCGCGATCACGGTGTTCACCGGGGCGGCGATTCTGGTTGCCGGGCTGCTGTCGGACGTCATCTACGCGATGCTGGATCCCAGGATTCGGGTGTCATGACCGCGACGACGGAGACGACGCCGGTCCGGTCCGGCATCCACCCGGCTGCTTTTACGTCGCGGCGAAATCTGTTGGTGCGCCGGTTCATCCGTAACAAGCCCGCCGTGGTTGCGTTGATTCTGTTGGCGGTGCTGTTCGTCGGCTGCTACACGCTGCCGCCGCTCCTCCCCTACAGCTACACCGCGTTGGATTCCGGCGCGCTGCTGCAGCCGCCGTCGCTGCAGCACTGGTTCGGCACCAACGCGCTCGGCCAGGACCTGCTGGCGCGCACCCTGCGGGGCATGCAGAAGTCGATGCTGATCGGCTTCTGTGTGGCAGTGATCTCGACCAGCATCGCCGCCACGGTCGGGTCGGTGGCGGGCTACTTCGGCGGCTGGCGCGACCGGGTTTTGATGTGGCTGGTGGATCTGCTGCTCGTGGTTCCGAGCTTCCTCCTGATCGCTATCGTCACTCCGCGGACCAAACAGTCGAGCAGCATTCTGTGGCTGATCGTGCTGCTCGCGGCGTTCGGTTGGATGGTCAGCTCACGGATGGTGCGCGGGTTGACGATGAGCCTGCGGGAGCGCGAATTCATCCGCGCGGCACGGTATATGGGGGTGTCGAGCCGTCGCATCATCGTCGGACACATCGTGCCCAACGTCGCCTCGATCCTCATCATCGACGCGACGCTCAACGTGGGGTTCGCGATCCTGGCCGAAACCGGCTTGAGTTTCCTGGGATTCGGTGTGCAACCACCCGATGTGTCGCTGGGCACGCTGATCGCCGACGGCACTCCGTCGACCACCACGTTCCCCTGGGTTTTCCTGTTCCCGGCCGGCGCACTGGTGCTGACCGTGTTGTGCGCCAACCTTGCCGGCGACGGGCTGCGTGACGCGTTCGACCCCGGCAGCGGAGCCGGACGCCGCAGAAAGCGGCGTTCCAAATGACCGCGCTGCTCGAGGTGACGGACTTGACCGTCACCTTCGAAACCGAAGACGTGGTCGTGCCCGCCGTGCGCGGCACCAGCTACCACATCGACCCCGGTGAAGTGGTCGCCATCGTCGGCGAATCCGGTTGCGGCAAAACCACTGCCGCGATGGCCGTCGTCGGACTGCTGCCGGAATATGCCCGGGTGTCGGGATCGGTACGGCTGCACGGCGAAGAATTGCTCACGCTCGGCGACCAGCCGATGTCACGGATCCGCGGCAAGACCATCGGCACAGTGTTCCAAGACCCGATGTCGGCACTGACGCCCGTCTACACCGTCGGCGACCAGATCGCCGAGGCCATCGAGGTCCACCACCGCGGGATCAGCCGAGCCGATGCCCGCAAGCGCTCCGTCGAGCTGCTCGAGCTGGTCGGTATCGCGCAACCGCAGCGCCGCGCAAGGGCTTTCCCGCACGAGCTGTCCGGCGGCGAGCGCCAGCGGGTGGTGATCGCGATTGCGATCGCCAACGACCCCGACCTGCTGATCTGCGACGAACCGACCACCGCGCTGGACGTGACCGTACAGGCGCAGATCCTGGACGTGCTCCGAACCGCGCGCGACGTCACCGGCGCCGGCGTGCTGATCATCACCCACGACCTGGGTGTGGTGTCGGAGTTCGCCGATCGAGCGCTGGTCATGTACGCCGGACGCCCTGTCGAGATCGCTGCCGTCGACGAGCTCTACCGTGACCGTCGGATGCCCTACACGGTCGGGCTGCTGGGGTCGGTGCCGCGACTCGACGCCCCGCAGGGCACCCGGCTGATTCCGATCCCGGGCGCGCCGCCGACGATAACGTCACTGTCCCCCGGCGTCTGCACATTCGCCCCGCGCTGCCCGCTCGCGATCGACGAATGCCGCTCTGCAGAACCGGATCTCGTTGCCATCGCCGACGGCCATCGGGCAGCGTGCATCCGCACCGACGATGTGGCGGGCCGCAGTGCGGCCGAAATCTTCGGCGTGTCCACCGGACCGTCATACACCGATACCACGGCGGGCGAACCGCCGGTGGTGCTGCAAGTGGCCGATCTGGTCAAGACCTATCCGCTGACCAAGGGTGTGGTTTTCCGAAGACGGGTGGGCGAGGTGCGGGCGGTCGACGGGGTCAGCTTCGCCTTGGAGCAGGGCCGCACGCTGGGCATCGTCGGCGAATCCGGTTCGGGCAAATCGACTACGCTGTCCCAAATTCTCGACCTCGCGAGGCCGCAGGCGGGTTCCATCGAGATTCTCGGTGCTGACGTCGCAGCGCTCGACTCGGTGGCCCGTCGTAAGCTGCGCACCGAGCTGCAGGTGGTGTTCCAGGATCCGGTCGCGTCGCTGGACCCTCGACTGCCGGTATTCGATGTGATCGCTGAACCGTTGGTGGCCAATGGTTTTGACCGACGCCGCTGCGAGGAGCGAGTCGCCGAGCTGCTGGAGATCGTCGGGCTCGACAATGCCGACGCGAGCCGCTATCCCGCCGAGTTCTCCGGCGGGCAGAAGCAGCGGATCGGAATTGCCCGGGCGCTGGCGTTGCAGCCGAAGATCCTTGCGCTCGACGAGCCGGTGTCGGCGCTCGACGTGTCGATTCAAGCCGGCATCATCAATCTGCTGCTCGACCTGCAGGAGCAGTTCGGGTTGTCGTATCTATTTGTGTCGCATGATCTTTCGGTGGTCAAGCACCTGGCACACCGGGTCGCGGTGATGTACCGGGGAACAATCGTGGAACAGGGCGATGGCGAACAGGTTTTCACCAATCCACAGCACGAGTACACCCGACGACTACTGGCCGCGGTCCCGGGGGCACACGCCGATGTCTAGCCGGCTTGTGGTGCTGCTGTCGGTGGTCTTGTTGGTCGTCACCGGCTGTTCGAGCGGGTATCGGGATCTTCCGGAGACGCACGCCGCGCGGGTCGGCAGCACCAGCGACATCAACCCGCGCGACCCGGCGACGCTGCGCGATGGCGGCAACCTGCGGCTTGCGCTGACATCTTTCCCGGAAAATTTCAACGAACTCAACATCGACGGCAACACCGCCGACGTCGGTTCCATTGTGGCGCCGACGCTTCCGGGCGCATTCATCACCCAGCCCGACGGCTCGCTGAAACTCAATACCGACTACTTCACCAACGTCGAGCTGACCAGCACCACGCCGCAGGTCGTCACCTACACGATCAACCCGAAAGCAGTGTGGAGCGACGGCACCCCGATCACCTGGGAAGACCTCAAATCAATGGTCGACGCGTGCAGCGGTCGCGACAAGCGCTACCTGATCGCCAGCAGGGCCGGATTCGAACGGGTGCAGTCGGTGACCAGGGGCCGCGACGATCGCCAGGCGGTGGTGACGTTCGCCGAGCCGTACGCGGAGTGGCGAGGAATGTTCGCGGGCGGCATGCAGCCACGCAGCATGACCGCGAACCCGGACGTATTCAACAAGGGCCAACTCAATGCGCCCGGCCCGTCGGCCGGACCGTTCATCGTGACCACCATCGACCGGACCGCGCAGCGCATTGTGCTGACCCGCAATCCGCGTTGGTGGGGCGCCAGACCGCGGCTGGACTCCATCACGTTCCTGGTGCTCGACTCCACCGCCGTCATTCCCGCCCTGCAGAACAATGCGATCGATGCAGCCGGAGTGGCCACCCTCGACGACATGGTCACCGCTGCGCGCACCCCGGGAATCGTGATCCGCAGCGCGCCGGCGCCCACCTGGTACCACCTCACCTTCAACGGCGCACCCGGATCCATCCTGGCCGACGAGAAGCTGCGGCTGGCGATCTGTCGGGGCATCGACCGCCAGGCGATCGTCGACGTCGTCCAGCACGGCCTGACCGGCCATCCGGCGCCGCTGAACAATCACGTCTACGTCGCCGGCCAGGTGGGCTACCAAAACAACAGCGGCCCATGCGCTTACAACCCCGACCAAGCTCGTGGCGATTTGGATGCGTTGGGCTGGAAACTCAACGGGGCGGTGCGGGAGAAGGACGGCAAACAGCTGGTGATCCGCGACGTGTTCTACGACGGTCAATCGGCGCGGCAGATCGCCTTGGTGGCTCAGCAGAACCTGGCCAAGATCGGGGTCAAGCTGCTGCTCGACCCCAAGCCCGGCACCGGATTCTTCAGCCAGCACGTGTCCGTCGGCGACTTCGACATCACCCAATTCGGTTGGGTGGGCAACGCTTTCCCGCTCTCTGCGCTGCCGCAGATCTACACCTCGGACGGAGACAGCAACTTCGGCAAGATCGGCAATCGCGAGATCGACGCCAAGATCGAGCAGACGCTCTCCGAGCTGGATCCGGACAAGGCGCGTGCGCTGGCCAACCAGGTCGACATGATGATCTGGCAGGAGGGCTTCAACCTGCCGCTGTTCCAGTCACCCGGCGACATCGCTGTACGCAGCACGCTGGCCAACTACGGCGCGCACGGGCTGGCCGATGTGGTCTACACCGCGATCGGGTTCACTCGCTGACGTCTGATGCCGCGAAAGTGCATTCCACGACGCATTTCGCGAGTGGACCCGTCGGCAGTTGCACTCTCGCGGTTATGAGGAGATCAAATCCGCGGCCTTCTCGCCGATCAGCACGGCGGGCGCGTGGGTGTGCCCGCGGATGATGCTCGGCATCACCGACGCGTCGGCCACCCGCAGCGCTTCGACGCCGCGGACCCGCAGCTGCGGGTCGACGACGCTGGCGTCGTCGGTGCCCATCCGGCAGGTGCTCACCGGGTGGTACAGGGTGTGCGAGCAGGTGTTGAGCGCCTCCTCGAGGGTAGCGTCGTCCAGTTCGGTGGCGCCCTGCGGTCGGGCGATGGCGCCGAGCAAACCCTTCAGCGGCAGCGTCTGGGCCATCCGCGCGCAGATCCGCAGGCCCGCCATCATCGTGGCGCGGTCGACGCCGTCGGGATCCGACAGGTAGCGCGGGTCGATGATCGGCTTGGCGTGCGGATCGGCGGATCGCAGCAAGATCTGCCCGCGACTGTGTGGCTTGAGCAGGATCGGCCCGAATACCACGGCGTGCCGGGGGTACGGCTCCCCGATTCCCTGGTCGAAGTAGGGCGCCGGTGCGAAAATCAGCTCGAGGTCGGGCAGCTCCGACTCCGGTCTGCTGCGGACAAACCCGTATGCCTCACCGACATTGGACGTCAGCATGCCGCGGCGCCGCAGCAAATAGTTGACCAGCTGCTTGGGCTTCTCGGCGAGGTACAGACTGTCCTGTTCGACCTCGAAGCCCAGCGGTGTGACGAGGTGGTCACGCAGGTTCTGCCCCACCTCGGGTGCGTGGTGCACGATGGCGATGTCGTGGTCGTCGAGGTGGTCGGAATCACCGATGCCGGAGAGCATCAACAGCTGCGGGGTGTTGATGGCGCCGCCGCACAGCACCACCTCGCGGCGGGCGTGGACGATGCGGCGTTGGCCGCCGTGGTCGAATTCCACCCCGGTTGCGCGGTTGCCGTCGAAGAGCACCCGGGTCGCAGTGGCCTGAGTGAGCACGTCGAGGTTCTTGCGGCGCAGCACCGGTTTGAGGTAGGCGTCGGCGGTGCTCCACCGAGCGCCCTTGCGCTGAGTGACGACGGTTTCACAGAAGCCTTCCGGCGCAGCGGAATTCGGGTGGGCAGTGCCGAATCCGCATTCCCGCGCGGTGGTCAGCCAGGCCGCGGTCGAGCTGCGCGGGCTGCGCTGGCGGGACAAGATCAGGGGGCCGGTCACGCCACTCTCGTCGCCGCTGACGAAATGCCAAGCGTCGGCGACGTTTTCGATGCGCCGAAAGTAGCTCAGGGCCTCGCCGTACGACCATTCCGGACCCGCCTGGGCGGCCCACTCGTCGTAGTCGGCGCCGAACCCTCGCACCCACATCATCGCGTTCATCGACGACGATCCGCCGAGCATCTTGCCCCGCGGCCAATAGATCTCGCGGCCGGCCAGCTCCTTCTGCGGTTCGGTCAGGTAATCCCAGTCCACCTCGGTGCGGAACAGCTTGGAGAACGCCGCGGGTATGCGGATGAACTTGTTGGTGTCTCGCGGACCCGCCTCCAGCGCCACCACCGAGACCGCCGGGTCGGCGCTGAGCCGATTGGCGAGCACCGCCCCCGCCGACCCCGTGCCGACGACCACGTAATCGCAGTTCAAGTCCATCACTCACCCCCTATTGCGGGTGAGTGTATGTCGGCAGCGAGTGTTAGGCGCTCAATTCGATGCGGTGCGCGCCCTTGACGCCGTCGTAGCGGGCGGGGGTACACGTCAGCACGATCACCTGGCCGTTTTCGCCCAGTGTGTCGAATACGTCGCCCATCCGGGCCAGCCGCTCGGGATCGGTGAACCCGAGAGCGTCGTCGATCAGCACCGGGACGCTATCCTCCTTGGCGACCAGCGCCGCCCCGGCCAGCCGCGCCAGGATGCCGAGTTGCTCCTTGGCTCCGCCGGACAACGACTCGTACGGCACCGTGCAGCCGTCGAGAGTGCGGCTGCGGATACACAAGTCGCTGTCGACGTCGACCTCGAAGCTCGGCCCGAACACGGGACGCCCGAGCCGCTGCAGTTCGGCGCGGAACGGCTCGACGTAGCGCAGCCGGGTGGTGTCGCGGTGACGCGCCATCACCGACCGCAGCAGCTGCACAGCTCGGGCCCGTCGCTGCACTCGCAGGTATTCGCTGTGGGCGTGTTCGCGTTTGGTCTGGGCAGTGTCGAGCTTGCCGTGACGGCCTTCGGTGCCGAATACGGCGAGTTCGACGGCGATCTCGTGTAGCACCCGCGCCGCCTCGTCGTGGCGGGCGCGCAGCGCATCGGCCGCATCGGCGGCCTCGGCCAACTCGGCCGCGACGGCATCGGGTGCGGCCGCGGCCAGTTGTTCGGACAGCTCGGCGACCCGCCGCTCGGCGGTTTGCGCGGCGCGCTGATCGGCGTCGGCTGTGGCCGCCAGTTGGTCGTCCGCAATCGATGCGCGCTGCTGGGCTAGCCGATCGGCAGCGGCGGCCAGCTCGGCACGCTGGCTCGCCACCTTGTCGCGTAAAAGTTTTGCTTGCGTGGCTATTTCGGTGAATTTGTGCGCCGCCGCGGCCGCGACGCGGCGATGGGTTTCGCAGTCTTTGGCGGCTTGGCTGCGGGCGGTTTCGGCGGCGTCGAGTTCGGCGCCGGCCGCGGCGCTGTCCGTAACGATGTTTGGGACTTGGTCGGCGCGCAGCCGGGCAAGGTGCGAGCGCAGCTCTTCGACATCGTCGTCGCCGCACAGGGCGGTCAGGGTGGCGGTCAGACGGTCGCGACTCTGCTGGAGTTCGCGGCGCCGACGGTCGGTGTATCGTGCCGCGGCCATGTCGGCCACCTGCCCGGCGGCCAGCGCTGCGGCCAATTCCTCTTGCGCCGCCGCATATTTGGCTTGCACTTCGACGGCGGTGACGCCTGCGCTGAACCGCGCCGTCAAGACCCCGGGAACCTCGACCTCGGTGGCGGCGCCGGCGGTCATCGACCAGCTCTGCCCCGCCGATAGCGGCATCCGCTGGTTGTCGACGGCCAGTTCGATGTCGCTGAGGGCGGTGAATTCCACCGTCGTCGAGATCATCGCAAGCTGTCCTTCGGCGAGGTCGACGGCGGCAGCCGCCTGCTCGATCCGCTGGAATGTCCCGTCGGTCAACGCGATTGCGGCCAGTTCGACGCCGATCGGGTCGAGTTCGGCCCGGGCGGCGTCGATTTTCGCTAGTCGGGCGGCCAAGCGGTCGGCTTCGTCGCGGCGGGACAGCTCGGCGACGACGCGACGGGCAGATTCGGCACGCTGCTGCGCGGCCGCCAGGGCCTTTTCCGCCTCCTCGACGACGGCCTCGGCGGCCACGACGACCTCGTGTGCCGTCGACTCCGCCTCGGCGACGTCGCGGGCCTCGGCTTCCGACGCGGCGACCGCCGCGGTGCGGGTGTCGATTTCCGTGCGCAGCCTAAGCCGTTCGGTGTACGCCGCCGTTGACGCGGCGCTGGTCGCGGTGGCGGCCGCGGCGATCAGCTTGGCTTCCCGCAACTGTTCGGTGAGTTCGGCGATTTTGTCGGCGGCGCTTTGAGCGGCGCTGTGCCGGTCACGCGCGGCCTTCTGCTGCTGCGACAACTCGGCCAGTTCCGCGGTCAGCGCGGCGTGCCGTTGTACCCGTTGGTCAACTTCGGCGACCGCGGCCGCGCACCGCTCCACTTCGGCCTCGGCGTCGCCCAGCGCAGCGATCGCGGCGGCCCACTCCCCTGTCGGGCGACCGGTCGGGGTGAAGTAGCGGGCGTACTCGACGTCGATCCGCTCGATGAGCAGCGGCTCGGTACCCGACAACGCGGCGGCGTCACCGGCCGCGACGTCGAGCGCGCGCGACAACGCGTCGCAGCCGGACAGGTCGACCGCCGCCGTCGAATCCGCCTGCAGGACGCGTTGAGCACGCCAGAGCTCGGTGTCCACCGTCTCGGCGAGCATGGCCCGCACCCGCTCGTGCGCCTCGTCGCCGGTGAGCTGTTCGCGGTGCGGTGCCAACACCGTCAACTGCGTCTCGGGTTTCTTGTGGAAGCGCTTATGGTAGACGAAACGGTAAGGGCCGGTGCTGATTTCGGCGGTGACTTCCGAGCCGACGTCGGCGTGGGTCGGCTTGACCTGCTTGACGTCCTTTTTGGTCGAGCGGTCCTTGGATTCCAGCAGCAGATCCAGAGCCTCGATCATCGAGGACTTGCCGACCTCGTTGGCCCCGCACACGACCACCACCCCGTGGTCGGGGAAGTCGAGCTCGCGATGGTCGATGCCGCGGTAGTTGCGCAGAACCAGCCGGTGCAGCCTCATGCCGCACCCCGATCGGCGAGCCGCAGCAGCAACGCCAGCGCCGCCTGGGCATCGTCGTCCCCGTCACGCGCGGTCGCGACCAGCTCGTCGACGGCGGCGGCGGCGAAGCCCCCGATCCCGAGATCGTCGAACTCGCCGTCACCCGGGACCACGGCGAGGTCGGTGTGCCGATCCCAGGTGCCCAGCCAGGCGAACAGCCGCGAGTAGCGATCCAGGCAGGCGTCCAGCGCGGCGCGGTCGGTGACCGACAGCGACCCGACCAACGCCAGGCGCACCACCGTGCGGTCCTTGTCGGTGATCTGGTCGAGGTTCAGGTCCAAGTCGGCGACGTCGCGGTTGTTGTCGACCTGACGGCGCAGGGTGAGGAACCGCCAGCGGCCGACGCGCCGGGCATCGACGGTGACCGCGCGGCGCGGATCGGTCGCGTCGACGTCGACGACGAGCACATGACCGGGGTCGGTTTCGATGTCGTCGAAATTGGTGACCTCCGGGGATCCGGAATACCAGATGCGATCCCCCACTTCGGTGACCGAATGCTTGTCCCCCAGCGCGACGTAGTGGATGGCGCCGCGGGCCAGCGCGTCCTGCACCACGGCCAGCCGGATCAGCGCCGGGTTTGTGGGGTCGGGGTCGAGCGCGTCGACGCCGCCGTGCGCGACCAGCACGCGGGCGACTCCGTCATCGGCCGAAAGGCCGTCGAGCACCTCGGCGACCAGGTCGGCGGTGGGCGACTTGGACCGCCATGGCGCGGCGACGATCTGCAGGCCGGGCCGCACCTCGTGCACGCCGGCGCGTTCCAGCACAACGACGTTGTCCGGGCATTCGGCTTTGAACAGCGCGCTGGTGTACACCGACGACGCGTCCAACGGGTCATGGTTGCCGGGCAGCAGATAGACCGGAATTCCGATGGCGCGCATGGCTTCCAGCGACTGGCTGATTACCTGCGGCGCGAGCTGGTTGTGTTCGAAGACGTCGCCGGCGACCACCACGAACTCGGCGCCGACCTCGCCGGCCAGAGCCCCGAGCCCGGCCACCACGTCGCGCCGGGCCGCCGAATACCGGGGTTGGGCTTCGCCGGCCAAAAAGTGGCGGGTCATGCCGAGTTGCCAGTCGGCGGTGTGGATGAACCGCATCTCGATCCCGTCCTTTCTCTAGCCAGGCATCGCGAGTGTATGGCCGGCCACCGACAAGTCCGGGGACGTCGTTCGGCAGGTCTGCCCTACCGTGGGTCGGGTGAAAGGAACTCTGGTCTTGCTGAGGCACGCGAAGTCGGCCTACCCGGACGGGGTGGCCGACCATGAGCGGCCGCTGGCGCCGCGCGGCGAACGAGAGGCCGCCCTGGCCGGTGAGTGGCTGCGCGCCAGCCTGCCGCCCATCGACTTGGTGTTGTGCTCGACGGCGACTCGCGCGCGGCAAACTTTGGCGCGCAGTGGTATCGACGCGCCGGTGCGCTATGTCGAGCGCCTCTACGGCGCGACGCCGGGAATGGTGATCGACGAAATCAACAGTGTGCCCGACGAGGTGACCACCTTGCTCGTCGTCGGGCACGAGCCGACGACGTCTGAGGTGGCCGTCGGGCTGGCCGGTGCTAAAGGCACCAATGCCGATGCGGTCGAAGCGATTTCAGAGAAGTTCCCGACGTCGGCCATCGCGGTGCTCAAGGTAGCCGGCCGATGGACAGACCTGGAATTGGGCGGTGCGGCGCTCGTCGACTTTCACGTGCCGCGCTAGCCGAACGTCGAGTTGTTGTGAAGAATCGCGCCAATTGGCCCGACAACTCGACGTTGGACGCAGATCACGAGTTCGTCGACAGGGTCAGCTCCATGAGCTTGATCGCCTGCGCACACGCGTCGATCCCCGGTGCCTGCGGGTTAACCCACCAGCCGACCACGCCGGCGGCGTCGCTGGCCACACCGCACGAGCCGTTGGGGTCGTTGGGCCGCATCACGATCGACTGCACACCGGAGATGGACCGGCTTTCGATCTGATACTTCAGGCCCTCGGCGACCTTGCGCTCGTTGTCGAGGCTGCCCTGCTCGAACCAGAACCGGGTGATGTCGATCAGTCCGGCCGGGTTGGCGGCCTGCCAGCGGCAGATTGCGCCGACGAAGGTGCTCTGGATGTCGAGTGGGTCGGCGCCGACCGTCTTGGCGAGCAGGTCGGTGGTCAGCACCTCACATTCCTTGAGCAGGTTGGGGTACTGCTGCTCGGAGTTGTTGTTGCGCTGCACGTCGCCCGAGCCCGCCTTCACCGCGGTGCCGCCGACCGACCTGGTGCAGCCGGTCACCACGGCCAGCGCGGTGAGCAGCGCGGCCGCAACAATCAGAATCCGCCTGGTCATTTCGAGTTCGCAATCGACTGGCGCGTCAGCTCTTTGGCGATGTTGCACGGATCGGGGAACGGCTTTTGGTTGAAGCTGACCGACCATTCGATGAAGTCGTCGTTGAATTGAATTCCGACCTCGCACAGGGAGTCACCCAACGTGGGCTCGTTGCCGATGGCGATGAAGCCGCCGTGGCCGTTGATGTTGATGTCTTCGACGCTCGAGCGCGACAGCTCCTCGGTTTTGCGTTCTCGGCCGATCGGGCTGCCGCGATACCACGAGAAGGAGAAGTGCGGGCCGAGGATGCCGCCACCGGCCAGCCACTGACAACCCACCGAGTTCTGGGCGGTGTTGATCAGCCCGGTGATCTGGGTGAGCTGAGCGACGGTCTCGTCGGTGACGCCGCCGCACTGCGGGAAGAACGGGCCGTGATGTCCTTCTCCGGACGCCGGGGCCGACGACTCCGTCGACTTGGCCTGGTTGGAGTCGGAACCGGAGCATGCGGCTACCGTCGGGATCAAGGTCGCTGCCGCCAGGGCCAGCGCCGCCACACTGCGCCGCACCGCTACACGCACCTGCTTCTCGTCACAGCATGCACTGTAGCGGCAGCATCTGTGGCCAACCCAGACACCACGCTGACCAGGTCTTTCTAATACAGTTACCAGATGCTCCTGGCACTGCTGCGCCAGTACGTCCGGCCGTATCGCTGGCTGGTCGCGGCGGTGATGACGCTGCAGTTGGTCAGCACGCTGGCGTCGCTGTACCTGCCGACGGTCAACGCCGCGATCATCGACGACGGCGTCACCAAGGGCGACACCTCAACCATCGTCCGGCTCGGCGGGGTGATGCTCACCGTCACCGGGCTGCAGGTGCTGTGCGCGGTCGGCGCCGTCTACTTCGGGTCCCGGACGGGGATGGGGTTCGGCCGGGATCTGCGCTCGGCGATGTTCCACCACGTCATCACCTTCTCCGAACACGAGACCGCCAGGTTCGGCGCGCCGTCGCTGCTGACGCGCACCACCAACGACATCCGGCAGATCCAGTTTCTGGTGCAGATGACCTGCACGGTGCTGGTGACCGCCCCGATCATGAGCGTGGGCGGAATCTTCATGGCCATCCGCCAGGACGCCGGGCTGTCGTGGCTGTTGCTGGTCAGCGTCCCGGTGTTGGCAGTGGCCAACTATTGGATCGTCTCGCACACGCTGCCGCTGTTCCGCAGCATGCAGCGGCTGATCGACAACATCAACCGGGTGATGCGCGAGCAACTGTCCGGTGTCCGGGTGGTCCGGGCATTCGCCCGCGAACCGTTCGAACGACGGCGATTCGGCGAAGCGAACCTGGCGCTGTCCGACACCGCGCTGGCTGCGGGCAATTGGCAGGCGCTGATGTTGCCGGTCACCACCCTGACGGTCAACTGCTCCAGCGTCGCACTTATCTGGTTCGGCGGGCTGCGCATCGACGCCGGCCAGATGCAGGTGGGCTCGCTGATCGCCTTCCTTGCGTACTTCACCCAGATCCTGATGTCGGTGTTGATGGCGACGACGATGATGATGGTGTGGCCGCGGGCCTCGGTGTGCGCGGACCGGATCACCGAGGTGCTGTCCACCCGTCCCGCAATCAGCAGTCCGGACATGCCGCTGCCGCCCGCGGCCGAGACCCGGGGCACGGTAAGGCTCGAGAACGCGACGTTTTGCTACCCCGGCGCGGATCGCCCTGTGCTGCAGGACGTCTCGCTGACCGCGCGGCCGGGTACCACCACCGCCATCGTGGGCAGCACCGGTTCGGGAAAGTCGACACTGATCTCGCTGATCTGCCGGCTTTACGACGTGACCGCCGGCGCCGTCCTGGTCGACGGCGTCGATGTGCGCGACCACGACATCGAGCGGCTGTGGGCGGGCATCGGGCTGGTACCGCAGCGCGGCTACCTGTTCTCCGGCACCGTCGCCGACAACTTGCGCTACGGCAAAGCGGACGCCACCGATGACCAGATGTGGGAAGCGCTTCGGGTGGCGGCCGCCGACGGGTTCGTGCGGGCACACGACGACGGCCTGGCGATGCGGGTGGCGCAGGGCGGTATCAACTTCTCCGGCGGGCAGCGCCAGCGGCTGGCGATCGCCAGGGCGGTGATCCGCCGCCCGGCCATCTACTTGTTCGACGACGCGTTCTCGGCTCTCGACGTGCACACCGACGCCCAAGTCCGCGCGTCGCTGCGCGAGGTCGCCGCGGAGGCGACGGTCATCATTGTCGCGCAACGCATTTCGACGGTTGCCCAGGCCGATCAGGTGATCGTAGTGGACGACGGGCAGGTAGTCGGTGCGGGTACGCACGAATCACTGCTGGGCGACTGCGCCGCCTACCGGGAGTTCGCCGAATCGCAGTCGGTGGGCAGCGGAGTGGGAGGCCAGCGGTGACCGCGGCGATGGACCGGCCGATCCGCGGCGTGGTGCAGGCACCGACGGAACGGTCCCGCGACTTCACCGGCTCGGCCGTGCGGCTGGTGAAACGCCTGGCGCCGCAACGCGGGCTGGTCGCCGCGGTGATTGCGCTCAGTGTCGTCGGCACCGGAATCGGCGTGGTGGTCCCGCGCATCCTCGGCCACGCCACCGACCTGTTGTTCAACGGCGTGATCGGCCGCCAGCTGCCGGCCGGGATGACCAAGGCGCAAGCCGTCGCCGCCGCCCGGGCACGTGGCAACAACACCTTCGCCGATTTGCTGTCCGGGATAAACGTCGTTCCGGGCCAGGGAGTCAACTTCGCCGCGGTGGCCCGGACGCTGGCTGTGGCGTTGGCCCTGTATCTGATTGCCGCAGCGATGGTTTGGGTACAGGCGCGGCTGCTCAACCTGACGGTCCAGCGAACCCTGCGGGCACTGCGCTCCGATGTCGAAGACAAACTGCACCGGCTGCCGCTGGCCTACTTCGACGGCCGACAGCGCGGCGAAGTACTCAGCCGGGTCACCAACGACATCGACAACGTCGCGACGTCGCTGTCGATGACGATCAGCCAACTGCTGACCGCGATCCTGACCGTGACGACCGTGCTGGTGATGATGCTGACCATCTCGCCGCTGCTGACTGCGCTCACCGTGCTGACCGTGCCTTTGTCGTTGCTGGCGATCCGGGCGATCACTCGGCGTTCGCAGCGGCTGTTCGTCGCGCAGTGGGCCAACACCGGACGGCTCAACGCCCACATCGAGGAAACCTACAGCGGTTTCACGCTGGTCAAGACCTTCGGCCATCGAGCGCGGGCCGAAGAGCAGTTCCGCCAGCTCAACGGCGATGTGTACCAAGCGAGTTTCGGCGCACAGTTCTTCTCGGGGCTAGTGTCACCTGCGACGACGTTCATCGGGAATCTCAGCTATGTCGCGGTGGCGGTGGTCGGCGGACTGCAGGTGGCGACCGGACAGATCACCGTCGGCAATATCCAGGCGTTCATCCAGTACGTCCGCCAATTCAATTGGCCGCTGGGCCAAGTGGCCGCCATGTACAACACGCTGCAGTCCGGAGTGGCCAGCGCCGAACGGGTCTTCGAGCTGCTCGATGAGCCTGAAGAATCACCCGATCGCTCAGCGGCGTTGCCGTCGCTCAACGGTCAAAGCCCAACCGGCCGTGTCGAATTCGAGCATGTCAGCTTCGCCTACCGTCCGGGCACGGCGGTGATCGACGACCTGTCGCTGGTGGCCGAACCCGGCAGCACCGTCGCGATCGTCGGGCCGACCGGGGTGGGCAAAACCACCCTGGTGAACCTGCTGATGCGCTTCTACGATGTGGATTCTGGCCGGATCCTGATCGACGGCGTCGACATCGCGTCGGTGAGCAGGCATTCGTTGCGGTCGCGCATCGGCATGGTGCTGCAGGACACCTGGCTGTTCGGCGGGACGATCGCGGAGAACATCGCCTACGGACGGCCCGACGCCACCGAGGACGAGGTGATCGAAGCCGCCAGGGCGGCCTACGTCGACCGGTTCGTGCACACGCTGCCGCACGGTTACCACACCCGGGTCAGCGACGACGGCGGCAACATCAGCGCCGGCGAAAAGCAGCTGATCACCATCGCCCGGGCATTCCTGTCCCGGCCGCAACTGCTGATCCTCGACGAGGCGACCAGCTCGGTGGACACCCGCACCGAACTGCTCGTCCAGCACGCAATGCGCGAGCTTCGTCGTGGCCGGACGAGCTTCCTTGTCGCCCACCGGCTTTCGACGATCCGAGACGCCGACGTCATTCTGGTGATGCAAGCGGGCAAGATCGTCGAGCACGGCAACCACACCGAGCTGATGGCGCGCCGCGGGGCGTACTACGCGATGACGCAGGCCTGAGGAGTCTGGGCAATCTGCCACCCGGAGAGCAGAATTCTGCAAACTCACCGATTGCGGGTGGATTAAGGTAAACGGCATGGTGGCGACGTTTATCAGCCGCGGGTTGCGCCTGTTCACGGCCTCTTTGTTGGCTGCCGCTGTCGGGCTGGTCGGAGCCCCCACTGCGTCATCGGACAACAAAGAAGCCCTGAGCAGCTTAGAGAAATCCATCGTTTTTCTCGTGACGCAATGGGTCGGCGCGGTCCAGGTGCCACCCAGTGCCGATGCAGACGGTGAGGGCTTTTGGACCAAACCGCTGAAGTATTCGGTGACCTGCACCGGCTGGTACGTCAGCACATCGGCGCAGATCGTTACGGCCGGCCATTGCGTGGATCCCGGGCAGGGCCGGCTGGTCATCCTCGATGGTTTTCTGCACGATCAGAAGGCGACCAAGTTCAAAGACCAGGCGTACGCCAACTGGCGTGTCGAAGGCGCAATGGGCGGTTCGCCCGTCGAGCGCACCGTGCGTGCTATCCAGCCGAACGGGGTCGACGGTGCCACGATCACCAGTCCCACCACCGTCGAGGTCGTCGACTTCAAGGCGCCCGACGCCGGCGATGTCGCGTTGCTGCACGTCCCCAATATGACCAAGTCCACCCCCGGGCTCGTCATCGCGCAGAACGCACCGCAAGTCGGTGATCCGGTGACGTCGATCGGGTTCCCCGGTGATATCCAAGACATCGCCGACCAAAGCCAGATCGCGCGGGCGTCGTTCAAATCCGGCACCATCTCCAGCAATCAAGTGACGCCGTCGGGGGTGGTGCAAATTGAGGTCAGCACCGAACTCGCGCCCGGCATGTCGGGCGGGCCGACCGTCAACAAGGACGGCCAGGTAGTTGGCGTGAACAGCCGGGGCCTGACCACGGCAGCCGGCTTCAACTTCATCACCAACACACCCGACCTTCGATCATTTGCGTTGTCGCACAACGTAACTCTTGTCAAGCCCCCGGCTCCGCCCGACACCGGGCTGGGCAACCTGTGGTATATCGTCGGCGGGGTGGCGCTGGTTGGCGTCGGAGCACTGCTGTTGCTCATGCTGCTGGTGCGACGACGCCGGCGCAGACCGCAATTTGCGGGCGTAGGCGGCCCCCCAATGCCCGGCTACCCGATTCCGCCGCCGTCGCCGGTGCAGGGCTGGGCCGCGCCTATCCCCCCTCCGCCGCCGCCACGCGGCCCCGCCGGTCCGGTTCCGCCCCAACCGATTCCGAGGCCGAGCAACCCAGTGCCCGGCAGCGACTCGGTGACCACCGAGATCAAAGTCTGTGCGGCGTGCGGCGCGCCGCGCCGGCAGCTGGACCGCTTCTGCACGCGCTGCGGTAAGCCCGTGTCTTGACCGCGGTTTACAGGTCGGGGCCCTGCGCCCGCAGGTCGTCGACGGCCGACATGGCGTCGCGCAGCTTGGCCAGCCACTCTTCGGTGTGCTCGCCTACCAGCTTGACCGTCCAGGCCAACGCATCGGATCGGGATCGGGCCACTCCCGCGTCGACCAGGGTGTCGAGCACCTGCCGCTCGGGCTGCTTGAGGCGCGTCATGACCGGTACCGCGATGTGGGTGAACAAGATTCGCTCGCCGCCGACCTCCACGCCCCAGGAAACCTTGCGGCCGTAGCGTTCCTGCGCCTCGTCGGCGATGTTCATCCGCTCCGGGCGGGTTTCTTCCCGGAACCGGGAGACGCGGCCTGACGTGCGTGCCTCGCTCTCGTCCTTCTCGGAACTGTCGGGCAGTTTGCCGATCACCGTGATCTCCTCACGGTCGACGATGACGGTGGGATCGCCGTCGAACCAGGTGTCGGGCAGGCGTCCGGCGAACCACTCGGCGGCGTCGCTGGCGTCGGGTTGCTGGGCCTGCTGCCAGCCGCCGGGCCGCCGGTGCGTGTGATGGTGTCTCATGCTTACATCATTACATCATTACACCCGGGCCGAAAGAGTGTTTCACCGCGAGCGAAACACCGCTCGGCGAGGAGTGCTCGTGGCCGGTGGCAATGCCTTGCCGGATACCCTGCCGGATGCGCGAAAACCATTGATATGACGCGTCGAACGTTGTAGCTTTGACAGCGAAGCAGGCCCGAGAGTGGCTGATCCAAAGAGCCGGTGTAAGGGGTAAGAGAGCCGGCCGCGCAGGATGTATGAGACGCAGCCCCAGTGCCCTCCGGGCCTGCCCTCATGTCTGGGCTACGAGCCGTCAGTGCTGTCACCGCGTCGCGCGCGGAAGAGTTTCACCTCACCCTTGATGCCCTTGAGGTGGCGCGCACCGGCGAACGACCAGCCGAATCCCGCGGAATCGCCTAGGGTCTCCCGCGTCGATTCGGCCGCGAGCACAGTGCCGGGCCGGGCCACGCCGGTCACCCGGCTGGCCATGTTCACCGGGCTGCCGAACCAATCGCCGGCCCGGCTCACCGCGAGCCCGGTGGCGATGCCGGCCCGCAGCCGCAACAGCTCGTTGTCGGTGTCGGTCACCTCGACCAGCTTCAGTACGGCGTCCAGCAGCGGCCCCGGTTCGGCGCAGACGAGCATGACTGCGTCGCCGATGGTCTTGACGAAGCGCACCGGCGGGACCGCCACGTCCCGGGCAAGATCGGCCAGGCGGTTGGCGAGTTGCACCAGATCCTCGGGCGGCACAGCCTCCCCCAGCCGGGTGAAACCGACAAGGTCGGCGAAGGCCACGGTGACCTCCCGGGCACCCGGAAGCGCCCTGCCCGCAGCACGTTCGCTGGCATTGACGGCTTCGGTCTCCATCTGGTGGCGCAGGTGCATGAACAGCATGTCCTCGATCCACGGACCGAGCAGCGGCGCGATTCGGCTGACCAGCGATTCGGAGCGCTTCGCGACTTCCAATTCGGTCACCCCCGGCTGCAGAATGGCGGCCAGTGCCGTGTAGCGCATGACCTGCGCGGCATGCGAAAGCCCCTCGGCCAGCACTCGAACGACGAGCACGAGGTGCTCGGGATCCAGGCCGACCTCGAGGAAGCGTTGCGCGTGGGCGGCGGCCGCACCGTCGGCCTGCATGTGCACGGCCGCGTCCGGATCGTCCACCCGGGCCAGCCCGATGGCACGTTGCACGCGCTGCAGCAGGTCGAGGTCTATGCCGTAGCGCTCGCTGATCTCCCGCGCCGACACGTAGACGCCGTCGTCACCGAGAATTCGGCGCGACGCCAGCAACATGGGCGGATCCCCGGTCCGGATCTCCTCGGCGGTGAAACTCCGGTCGAGCAGCCACTCGATCAGCTCGGCCCGCTCGTCGCGTGCAGAGCCCTCCAGACCGGCGAGCAGATCTTCGGGCACGTCCACGCCGTCAACGTATAACGCGGCGAGGCATCATGTGGGTCGATGACCACACCGCTTCTGCAGGGATTCCCGCCGGTGGTCGACGACGCTGCCCGGTTGCTGATCCTCGGATCGTTTCCCAGCGTCCAGTCGCTGGCGGCGCGCCAGTACTACGCCAATCCGCGAAATGCGTTCTGGCCGATGATGGCTGGGCTGTTCGGCTTTGACGAAGGCTTGGCCTACGAAAGTCGGCTGGCCGCACTGCAATCCCACGGGATCGCGCTGTGGGATGTGGTGAACAAGTGCCGCCGAGCCGGCAGCGCCGACGCGCGGATAGCCCAGAAGGGATTGGTAGTCAACGACTTTAATTGGCTGTTCGACCGTTACCGCGGAATCACCACGGTGTGCTTCAACGGGCAGAGGGCGGCCACGCTGTTTCGCCGGCTGGCCCCTGTCGACCGGCCGATGACCTGCCATCTCCTGCCGTCAAGCAGTCCGGCTCGTGCGATGCGAGCCGGCGACAAACTCGCCGCCTGGCGAGTGATTGTGCAGTCATGACACCGGCGGACGCCTATGCGCCCACGGCCGAACCGCTTCGATCTGGGCGGACAACGCCAGCAGCGTGGCCTCGTCGTAGGGCTGGCCGACGAGCTGCACCGACATCGGCAAGCCGTCGGCGTCGAGTCCCCACGGCACCACGGCGGCCGGCTGGCCGGTCAAATTCCAGATCTCGAAGAACGGCACCCGAGCCGACACCAGCAGCAAGCTCGAGATCGCACCGCGCCGCTGGTAGGCGCCGACGCGGGGTGGCCCGGTGGCATTGGCGGGCGTGACGAGCACGTCGACGTCGTCGAAGATCGTCTGGATTCTGGCTGCCAGCGCAGCCTCTTCCGCACGCACCGCGGCCATCCGCCGGTCGGAGAACAACGCGCCGATGCGGGCCATGTTGCGGGTGCGGGCCTCTAACCGCTCCGGGTGGGGCAACAAGCGAAAGTCGTTGTAGATGCCGCGGAAATAGCGGGGCAGGTAGTTGCGGTAGATGGCCGCCGGCGGGTATTCCGGATCGCGGGCGACGACGTGGTGGTCCAGGTCCGAGAGCAACCGGCCCGCCTGCTCGACCGCCGCCCGCTGCTGCTTTCCGCCCCGGATCACCAAGGGCGGTGGCGCCTTGGCGCTCAACGCAATTCGCAGCCGACCGGGCGGCCGCGACACCGCCGCGACGAATCCGCCGTCAGGGGCCGGCAATGTCGTCGTCGCGTCCAGGAACAGCGCCGCATCGCGCACCGAGCGCGCGATCGGGCCGTTGACGCTCAGGCCGCACCAGGCGTCGTCGTGCGGTGAGACCGAGACCCGATCGCGGTGCGGTTTGAGGCCGTAGACCCCACACCAGGTCGACGGGATGCGGATGGAGCCGCCGCCGTCGGAACCCAGCGCCATCGGGGCCAGCCCGGCGGCCACCGCGGCGCCGCTGCCGCCGCTGCTGCCGCCCGGCGTGCGGGAAACGTCCCAGGGGTTACGGGTGGCGCCGAAGCTGACCGACTCGGTGAACGGCAGCATCATCAACTCCGGCACCGCGGTCTTGCCGAGGATCACCGCGCCGGCCTCGCGCAGCGCGCGCACCACGGCTGCGTCCTCCGCGCCCGCCGGCCCGTGCGCGCTGGTGCCGAAAGTTGTTGTCTGCCCGGCGATGTCGACGTCATCCTTTATCGCGATGGGCACGCCCAGCAGGGGCAGGCGTTCACCGGCGTCGATGCGGCGCTGCGCGTCCTGCGCCTCCCGGCGCGCGGTGTCGGCCAGCACGACGCGATAGGAGCGCAGCTGCGGGTCGAGTTGCGCGATGCGGTCCAGATACACCTCGAGCAGCTCGGGTGCGGTGGTCGCGCCGTCCGCCAACATCCACGCCTGCTCGGCCGCGCCGGCGAACGCCAATTCACGGGGGTCCATGTGCAGGCAGACTACTGACATGTTCGATCTGTTGACCGAAGATCAGCTCCGCGCGCGCAACACGATCAAGTGGAACCTGTTTGCGCCCGACGTGTTGCCGTTGTGGATCGCGGAAATGGACTTCCCGACCGCGCCGGCGGTGCGCGACGCGGTGCGCGCGTGTGTTGCCAACGAGGAGTTCGGCTACCCGCCGGTCGGCGAGGACACCCTGCCGCGGGCCACCGCCGACTGGTGCCGGCGCCGCTACGGCTGGCACGTCGAACCCGAGTGGGTTCGCGTCGTTCCGGACGTGCTCAAGGGCATGCAGACTGTCGTCAACTTCCTCACCCGCCCGGAAAGCCCCGTGGTGCTGCCCGTCCCCGCCTACATGCCGTTTTTTGACGTGCTGCGGGTCACTGGCCGCCAACGCGTGGAAATCCCGTCGCCGCAACAGGATTCGGGACGGTATGTGCTCGATTTGGATGCGCTCGACGCCGCGTTTGCTGGCGGGGCCGGATCGTTGATTCTGTGCAATCCGAACAATCCGCTGGGCACCGCGTTCAATGCCGACGAGCTACGGGAGATCGTCGATATCGCGGCCCGGCACAACGCCCGGGTGATCGCCGACGAGATCCATGCGCCGCTGGTTTACGACCGGCCGCACGTTGCCGCCGCGTCGGTGTCCGACACGGCCGCCGACACGGTGGTCACGCTGCTCTCGGCGTCCAAGGGCTGGAATCTGCCGGGGCTGATGTGCGCTCAGGTGGTGTTGTCCAATCCGCGCGACATCGACGAGTGGGACCGGATCAACATGCTGCACAAGATGGGCGCGGCCACGGTCGGTATTCGGGCCAACATCGCGGCGTACGAGGGTGACACCGACTGGCTCGACGAGTTGCTGGCGTATCTGCGGGCCAACCGGGACCATCTCGCCCGGGCCCTGCCGGAAGCGGTTCCGGGGTTGAAGATCAACACCCCGGAGGCCACCTATATGTCGTGGGTGGACTTCCGGGCGCTGGACCTGCCGGCCGAGCCGGCCGACTACCTGCTCGCCAAGGCCAAGGTGGCGCTGTCCCCCGGCATTCCGTTCGGCGCGAGCGTCGGCTCCGGTTTTGCGCGGCTGAACTTCGCGACCACCCGGCGGATCCTGGACCGCGCGATCGAGGCGATGGCCGCGGCGCTGTCGGCCTGACTACGGTGGCCCTATGTCTTGTGTGTTCTGCGCGATCGTCGCCGGCGAGGCCCCCGCCATCCGCATCTGCGAAGACGACAACTACCTGGCCATCCTCGACATCCGCCCGTTCACCCGAGGCCACACCCTGGTGCTGCCCAAGCGCCACACCGTCGATCTCACCGACACCCCGCCGGAGACACTGGCCGACATGGTGACGATCGGGCAGCGCATCGCCAAAGCCGCCCGCACCACCGAGCTGGCCGACGCCACGCATATCGCGATCAACGACGGGCGCGACGCCTTCCAGACTGTGTTCCATATCCACCTGCATGTGCTGCCGCGGCGCAATGGCGACAAGCTGTCGGTCGCCAAGGGAATGCTGCTGCGCCGCGACCCCGACCGCGAGGCGACCGGCAAGATCCTGCGCGACGCGCTGGCGCGGATCGATGCCCGGCAGTCAGACTGAGCTGATGAGTAACCTCACGCCGATCGAGCAGGTGGGCATCCGGCTGCTGCGGATCCACGACATGATCTACCAGAAGACCAACGGCTGGGTCGGTCATCGGATACCGGGGGCGCCGCCGAGCTTGCTGTTGCACACGACAGGCGCGAAAACCGGCCGGCCGCGCACCACCTCACTCACGTACGCTCGCGACGGCGATTCGTATCTGATCGTCGCCTCCAACGGCGGCGCCGACACCTATCCCGGCTGGTACCACAACCTGCGCAAGCGCTCTGACGTCGAAATCAACGTGGGCCCAAAACGTTTCGCTGTCACCGCACGACGGGTCATGCCCGGCGACCCCGATTATGACCGGCTGTGGGAAATCGTCAACAAGCCCAACGCCAACCGGTACAAGGCCTACCAACGGCGGACGTCGCGGCCGATCCCGGTGATCGTGCTGACGCCTTCTGCTTAGAACAGTTCTTTCGCCAGCAGTTCGAGCGTCTTCTCCCGGCCCGGCGAGGTAGCCGGGTCAGTGCCGCGGTGGGCCGACGCGACCGGGTGCACCATCACCTCGTCGACCTCGAATCTTTCGGCCAGCGCACGCAATTGCTCGGCGGCCTCCGCGGGTGTGCCGAGAACGGCACGCTTCAGGCCGCTTTCGACGATGTGCTGCTGTGGCGGCGTGAGCTCGACGTGTTGCGCGTCTTCGACAAGGTGCAGCGGCCCGAGCGGCTGGCCGGTGCGCAGCCGCGCCATCATCTGCAGGTTCGGCAGGATCAAAGCCGTTGCCTCGTTGCGTGTTTCGGCAACGACGGCGTTGACCGTCAGAAAGGTGGTCGGCTCGGCGGCCAACTCGCTGGGCACGAACTGCGAACGGTACAGTTCAAGCGCCTCCTCGGTGCCCTTGCCGGAGAAGTGATGCGCGAACACATACGGCAGTCCCTTGGCAGCCGCCAGCCGGGCCGAATACAGCGACGAGCCGAGCAGCCACAGCCGCGGCTCGGTGGCCGCGGCTGGGGTGGCTTTGAGGACGTAGTCCCCGTCGCGCAGTTGCACCCGCACACCGCTTCGGCTCATCATCGCCCGCACGTGGTCCAGGTACTCCGGGAACTGGTCGATGTCACGATCGTCGCGGCCGGCCGCGCCCCGCAGCATGTACGAGGTCACCGGGTCCGAGCCAAGGGCACGGCCGATGCCGAGGTCGATGCGGCCGGGCGCGGCGGCTTCCAGGAGCGCGAACTGCTCGGCCACGGCCAGCGGCGCGTGATTGGGCAGCATCACGCCACCGGAGCCCAGCCGCAGCTGTGTGGTCTGGGCGGCGAGGTAGGCGATCAGCACCGGCGGGCTGGTGGCGCCGACCGACGGCATGTTGTGGTGTTCGGCGGCCCAGTACCGGGTGTAGCCCAGCCGGTCGGCGGTCTGCGCCAGTGCCACCGTGGCCGCCAGCGCGTCGGCGGTGGTCTGGTCTGTGCGGACCGGGACGAGGTCGAGGACGGATAGCCGCATGTCGGCATCAACGCCTTCGGTCATTCGGATAGTCCTGCCAGTGCCGCGGCCCGGCCGAAGACATCGTCGAGCATCGCGGTGGTCAGTTTGCCGGTGAAGGTGTTCTGCTGGCTGGGGTGATAGCAGCCGAGCAGCGTGACCTCGCCGTGAGCGGCCTGCAGTGCGGCGGTGGCGCCGTGGCCGAACTTCGGCTGCGGCCGCGGCACCTGACCGCCGCCGGAGCGGACCATCTCCAGCGCCGACCGCCAGCCGAAGCCCCCCAACGCCACGATGACTCGCACCTCGCCGCCGGTGAGTCGCCACTCGGCGGCCAGCCACGGCGCGCAGGTCGCTCGCTCGACCGGTGTCGGCGCGTTGTCCGGCGGCGCGCAGCGCACGGCCGCGGCCACCCGGGTGCCGATGAGCCTCAGGCCGTCGGCGGCGTCCACGCTGATCGGCGAATTGGCCAGCCCGGCCCGGTACATCGCCGCATAGAGCACGTCGCCGGACCGGTCACCGGTGAAAACCCGGCCGGTCCGGTTGCCGCCCTGGGCGGCTGGCGCCAACCCGACGATGAGCACCCGGGGGCGCTCGGCGCCCCAACCGGGCACCGGCCTGCCCCAGTACGGCTGATCGACGAACGATCGCCGCTTGGTCAGTGCTGCCTGCTCGCGCCACTCGACCAGCCGCGGGCACGCCCGGCATACCGACACCTCCGCGTCGAGCTGCCCGGGCGTCTCGGCAGCCTCGGCCATCGCGACGACCTGCGCCGGCGTCGACGCGATCGGCGTATCCGGGGTGGCGGGATCACCCGGCCAACCTGTGCCAGGCGGCACCGGCGACTCGAACATCGCTCCGGTGCGCGGGTGGGCAAGGATCACCGGTCTACTCTGCACCAGGACGTCACCGGTACTGCACGATGCCCAGGCCGTCGATACGCCGAAAATCCGCGACGTTCGCGGTGACGATCGGAACGCCCAAACGCAGGCTGGTGCAACCGATCCAGAGGTCGTTGCTGCCTATCAGCTCGCCGCGACTGCGTAGCCCGCGAACGACTTTCGCGTAAACGAACGACGTTTGATCGTCGACCGGGACCAGGGTGTGTCCTTCGCGTACTGCCGTGACGACCGGGTTGTCGGCTTGGTCGAACCCTTCAGCGAACTCGCCCAATGCGATCGTCGACAAAAACAGCTCGGCATCCGGGGAGCGTTTCAGGAGCCGATGCGCCGGGCCGTCGGTATCACCCGCGGATCGCTCTCGTTGCAGGTCGATGAGGAACGTCGTGTCGATGCTCAGCCGGAGCGCCACTGGTCCTCGGGTGGCGTGTCCGTGTGCTGCGCTTGATCGAGGCGCTCGAGTACGTCGTCACCAACGGTCGGTAGCTCAGCGAGGGCACGGAGCAGCGCTGCGGCGGTGGGGACTTCGTTACGCCAGTGCGCACGTTTGATGACTTGGGAGAACGATTCGTTCGGCGAACGCCGGGCCTCCCGAAGGCGCTCGTACGCCTCGAGATCGATCGAGATCGTCTTGGTCGCCATGATGCATGTATACATGCATGGATCTGTGTATGCAATGGGGAGGGCGGCTACCTCGTAGGATCGCGTTGTGGATGCCTTGGCCCAGCTAACCGCCGAACTGCCGGAAGGCATGGTGGTCACCGACCCGGCGGTGACCGAGGGCTATCGGCAGGACCGCGCGTTCGACCCCTCAGCCGGAAAGCCGCTGGCCGTGGTGCGGCCACGCCGCACCGAGGACGTGCAGATCGTCATGCGGTGGGCCAGCGCGAATCGGGTGCCGGTGGTGACGCGCGGCGCCGGCACGGGCCTCTCCGGCGGGGCCACCGCCGTCGACGACGGGATCGTGCTGTCGACGGAGAAGATGCGCGACATCGTCGTCGACCCGGTCACCCGCACCGCGGTGTGTCAGCCCGGGTTGCTCAACGCCGAGGTGAAAAAGACCGTCGCCGAATACGGGCTCTGGTACCCGCCCGACCCGTCGTCGTACGAGATCTGCAGCATCGGCGGCAACATCGCCACCAACGCCGGCGGGCTGTGCTGCGTCAAGTACGGCGTCACCACCGACTACGTGCTCGGCGTGCAGGTGGTGTTGGCCGACGGGACCGCGGTGCGGCTGGGCGGACCGCGGCTCAAGGACGTTGCCGGGCTGTCGCTGACCAAGTTGTTCGTCGGCAGCGAAGGCACCCTCGGCGTGATCACCGAGGTGATACTGCGGCTGGTGCCGCCGCAACCCCGGTCCTGCACGGTGGTCGCCAATTTCGCGTCGGTGCAAGCCGCTGCCGAGGCGGTGCTGGAGGTCAGCTCCCGGATCCGTCCGGCGATGCTCGAGTTCATGGACACGGTCGCCATCAACGCCGTCGAGGACAAGCTGCGGATGGGCCTGGACCGCGGCGCGGCCGCGATGCTGCTGGCCTGCTCCGACGAACGGGGCCGCGCCGGCAGCGAGGACACCGAATTCATGGCCGAGGTGTTCACCAAATACGGTGCGACCGAAGTGTTTTCGACTGACGACCCGGAGGAGGGCGAGGCATTCGTCGCCGCGCGCCGGTTCGCGATCCCCGCGGTGGAAGCCAAAGGGCCTTTATTGCTGGAGGACGTTGGCGTTCCGGTGCCCGCGCTGGCCGACCTGGTCACGGGGATCAACCGGATCGCCGCCGAACACAAGCTGATGATCTCGGTGATCGCGCACGCAGGCGACGGCAACACCCACCCGCTGATCGTCTACGACCACGACGACCCGGCCATGACCGAACGTGCGCAGCTGGCCTACGGCGAGATCATGGACTTGGCCTTGCACCTCGGCGGCACGATCACCGGCGAACACGGCGTCGGCAGGCTGAAGCGACCCTGGCTGGCCGACCAGCTCGGTCCGGACGCGATGGCGCTCAACCGCCGCATCAAAGACGCGCTCGACCCGCTGGGCATCCTGAATCCCGGCGCGGGGGTATGACCTTCAACGACGGGTGCGTGACGCGATTCACAGCCCTGGCGGCTTGAGTTCCTGATTGACCGATCGGTAACTTACCAATTGGTCAACAGGAAGGTGTGCCTGATGGAAGCGTTCTGGCATCAAATCGAAAACCCCGTGCTCTACGCAATGCCGTTTTTCTTCGGCTTCATCGCTATCGAGGTAGTGCTGCTGCGGGTCGCCGGACATCACGAGACCCGGACCGGCTACTCGAAGATCGACACCCGCACGAGCCTGTCGATGGGCATGGGCGCCCTGGTGATTGCCGGCGTGTTCAAGTTCGCCGTGCTGGTGGTCTTGGGGGTGCTGTGGACCTGCGTCGCACCGTGGCACATCCCGACCGATACCTGGTGGAGCTGGGCGCTGCTGATGGTGGTGATCGATTTCGCGTGGTACTGGTATCACCGGTTCTCGCACCGGGTGCGCATCGGATGGGCAGCCCACCAGGCTCACCATTCGAGTGAGTACTTCAACCTCGGCACCGCACTGCGGCAGAAGTGGAACCCTTGGATAGAACCGCTCTTTTGGCTGCCGCTGCCGTTGTTGGGGTTTGCGCCGTGGGCAATCTATGTCGCATTCGCGTTCAATCTGATCTACCAGTTCTTCAGCCACACCGAGACCATCGGCCGGCTGCCGCGCCCGATCGAGTTCGTGTTCAACACCCCGTCGCATCATCGGGTGCATCACGCCAGTGACCGGGAATACCTGGACCGCAACTACGGCGGCATCCTCATCGTCTGGGACCGGATGTTCGGCACGTTCCAGCGCGAGTTGCACACCCCGACATACGGGTTGACCAAGCCAGTCGACACCTACAACGTGTTGAGGTTGCAGTACGGCGAGTACGGCAACATCATCACCGACATTCGGGCTGCCCGCCGCTGGCGGGACAGGCTCGGCTTCATCTTCGGCCCGCCCGGCTGGCAGCCCGCTATGGTCCTGCTGTGACAGATACGGCGGTGGCACGACCGGTCGGCACCAAGGGAGTGCCACGCGCGCAGCGCGAACAGCTGATCCTCGATGCCGCGACCGAAGAGTTCGGCCGTTACGGCTACGCTGGCGCCGCGCTGTCGACGATCGCGTCCAACGCGGGTGTGTCAAAGCCGTTGGTGCTCAACTATTTTGGGTCCAAAGAGGGACTCTACGACGCCTGTGTGCAGCGCGCGGGCGCTAACCTGATCGAGCGAATCGAGCAGGTCCTCGCCGATCCACAACACGCCGGGCAAATGGCGCAAGACACCCTCGCTGCGATCTTCGCTGCGCTGCAACCCCGCCCGCACGACTGGAACGTCATCAACGACCGCACTGTACCGGCCGGCAGCGCCGCCGACGAGGCCGCACGACGAGTCCGCAGCACGATTGCCGACCAGGCCAACCGCGGCGTCGCGATGCTCGCCGACCTCAAGGTGCTCGACGATGCCGACGACCTATCGATGCTCACCGACATCTGGACCAGCACCGTCACCGCCGCCGTCAACTGGTGGCTGCAACACCCCGACCAAAGTGCCGAGGAAATGACCCGCCGCACCCAGCGCATCGTGGCCGCGATCACGGGAACTCGGTGATGTCGACGGCTCGATCCTGGTGGGGATGGGGAGCCCCCGCAGACGAGCTGTCGCCGACCGAGTGCGCCGATCTGGTCACCCGGAGCGCGGCCCTGCTGCCCGGGCACGACTTCACCGACCATGCCCCACCGGACCCGACGACGCTCGACATCGCCACGGCGCGGGTCCACCCACCGGCGGCGCTGGCGGGTTTGTGCAGCGACGACCCCGTCGACCGGCTGTCGCACGCCAGGGGCAAGGCCTTCCGGGACGTGGTGCGCAACCTGCTCGGCCGGCTTGATTACGTGCCGGACCTCGTCGCGCGGCCTCGCACCGAGCAAGACGTCATCGACCTGCTGGACTGGTGCTCGGCCACCGCGATACCCGTGATCGCTTATGGCGGCGGCAGCTCGGTCGTCGGCGGTATCGAGCCCCGGTTCGACGGGCCCGCAATCTCACTCGACCTCGGCCATCTCGACCGGGTGCTCGAGGTTGACCCGATCAGTCGCACCGCGCGGATCCAGGCCGGCAGCTACGGGCCCGCCCTGGAGAACGCGCTTCGCCCGCACGGACTGACCCTGCGGCACTACCCGCAATCGTTTGCCTATTCCACCCTCGGCGGCTGGCTGGCCACCCGCGCCGGCGGGCACTTTGCCACCCTTTACACCCACATCGATGACCTCACCCAGTCGATGCGGATCGTCACCCCCTCGGGCGTCGTCGAGTCGCGACGACTGCCCGGCTCCGGCGCCGGGCCGTCGCCGGACCGGATGTTCCTTGGCTCTGAAGGGATTCTCGGCGTCATCACCGAAGCCTCCATGCGGCTGCAGCACCGGCCACGCTGGCAGGTCACCGCATCGGTCACCTTCGAGGACTACCAGCAGGCCGTCGCGGCGACCCGGGCGATCGCCCAAGCCGGGCTGTACCCGTCGAACTGCCGGTTACTCGACGCCGCCGAGGCAGTCATCAATGCCGGTGTCACCCCCAGCGGAGGTCTGTTGCTGGTCGCGTTCGAATCGGCCGACCATCCCGTCGACGCCTGGTTAGACCGGGCGCTGCAAATCGCCGCCGACCACCGTGGCGCCGTCGCTGCCAGGCGGAGCAAGGACGCCGAGCGACCCGACGACTCGGCGGCGACGTGGCGGTCGGCCTTCTTGCGGATGCCCTACCAACGTGACGCCCTGGCCCGTCGCTCGATGATCGTGGAAACCTTCGAAACCGCCTGCACCTGGGACCGTTTCGAATCGCTGCACCAAACGGTGACCGCCGCCGCCAATGCCGCCATCGCCGAGATATGCGGCGCCGGCGTCGTGACCTGCCGGTTCACCCACGTCTACCCCGACGGGCCGGCGCCCTACTACGGCATCTACGCCGCCGGCCGCTGGGGCAGCACCGTCAGCCAGTGGGACGACATCAAAGCCGCAGTCTCGCAAGCCATTATCGACAGCGGCGGCACCATCACCCATCACCACGCCGTCGGCCGCGACCACCGACCCTGGTACGACCGGCAACGCCCGGACCCATTCGCGAGCGCGCTGGCCGCAGCCAAGGCCACGTTGGATCCTGCCGGGATCCTCAACCCCGGGGTGCTGATCCCCGCTTGACAGAATTCATCATCCGTCGTACGAATAAGACATGACAGCAGCTTTGTCTCATGAGGCCCGCTTCGAGCTGTGCACGGCCGAGACCTGGCCGAACCCGTGGCCCATGTACAAAGCGCTGCGCGACCACGACCCGGTGCACCACGTGGTGCCCGAGGGCAGACCCGACGACGACTACTACGTGTTGTCCAGGCACGCCGACATCTGGGCGGCCGCGCGCGACCACGAGACGTTCTCGTCGGGGCAGGGCCTGACGGTCAACTACGGCGAGCTGGAACTCATTGGGCTACAAGACAACCCGCCGATGGTGATGCAGGACCCGCCGGTGCATACCGAGTTCCGCAAGCTGGTATCGCGCGGCTTCACCCCGCGCCAGGTCGAGGCGGTGGAGCCGAAGGTCCGCGAGTTCGTCGTGCAGCGCATCGAGCGGCTACGCGCCGCGGGCGGTGGCGACATCGTCGCCGAGCTGTTCAAGCCGCTGCCGTCGATGGTTGTGGCGCACTACCTGGGCGTCCCGGAAGAAGACCGGGCGCAGTTCGACGGCTGGACCCAGGCCATCGTCGCGGCCAACGCCGCCGGGGCGGGCGTTGCGTCCGCCGGCGACGCGGTCGGCGAGATGATGGCCTACTTCACCGGGCTGATCGAGCGGCGCCGCCGCGAACCCGAAGACGACACGATCTCGCACCTGGTGGCGGCCGGCGTGGGCGCCGACGGCGACATCGCCGGGACGCTGTCGGTGCTGGCGTTCACCTTCACGATGGTCACCGGCGGCAACGACACCACTACCGGCATGCTGGGCGGCTCGGTGCAGCTGCTGCACCAGCGTCCCGACCAGCGGCGGCTGTTGGCCGACAACCCCGACCTGATTCCGGACGCGGTCGACGAACTGCTGCGGCTGACCTCCCCGGTGCAGGGCCTGGCCCGCACCACCACCGGGGACGTGACGATCGGCGAGGAGACCGTGCCCGCCGGCCGCAAGGTGCTGCTGCTCTACGGCTCGGGCAACCGCGACGAACGCCAGTACGGACCGGATGCCGGTGAGCTCGACGTGCGCCGGTGCCCGCGCAACATCCTGACTTTCAGCCACGGCGCGCACCACTGCCTGGGCGCGGCGGCGGCCCGAATGCAGTCGCGGGTCGCGTTGGCCGAATTGCTGTCTCGCTGCCCGGAATTCGAAGTCGACGAGGCCGGCATCGTGTGGTCCGGGGGCAGCTACGTGCGGCGTCCGCTGTCAGTGCCGATGCGGGTCAGGTCCTGATGCCCCGCAACGACTGGCTGACGGAGCGGCGCACCGAGGTGGCCGCGGACCGGATTCTCGACGCGGCCGGGGAGCTCTTCACCCGCCACGATCCCGCTTCGGTGGGCATGAACGAGATCGCTAGGGCGGCAGGGTGTTCGCGCGCGACGCTGTACCGCTACTTCGAGAGCCGTGAGGCGCTGCGGACCGCATACGTACACCGCGAGGCGCGCACGGTGTACGGCCGGATGACCGAGAGCCTCGCCGGTATCGAGGACCCGCGCGAGCGGCTCGTCGCGGGCATCACCAGGTCGATAGCCATGGTGCGGGAGAATCCGGCGCTGGCATCATGGTTCGCCACCACACAGCCGCCGATCGGCGGCGAGATGGCCGAACATTCGGAAGTGATCAACGCGCTGGTCGGCGCGTTCGTCACCTCTTTGGGTGTCGGCGATCCAGCGGCGGTCGATCGTCGGGCCCGATGGCTGGTGCGGGTCATCACGTCGCTGCTGATCTTCCCGGGCCGCGACGAGTCCGACGAGCGGGCGATGGTCGAGGAGTTCGTGGTGCCGGTTCTGGCGCCTGCTAGGCTCCCCGGGTAGCCATCCAATATGCCCGCGACGCAATCGAATTCCGTGGGATGCCGAACTCGTCGCGCAACACCTTGACCACCGAGCGGGTGGTGCGATGGTCACACGCCACCCAACCGAAGTGGTCCCCCGCGTCGAAGGCCGCCGACCGGACCGCTTGGACCAACGCCTCGCCGGCGTTCTTGCGGTCCACCCAGGTGATGTCCGCGTCGCGGGCCACCGGCAGGTCCTTGTCATCGTCGTAGCCGGCCTCGAGAAACACCTGAGCCGGGGCGTCCCCGATGGCGCCGAGCAGCGAGTTGATCGCCGGCAGCGACGCGGTGTCCCCGACGATGACGTAACCCGCCGGCGGCGGCTCGGGGACGGCGAACTTGCTGCCCAACACCGTCGCCTCGATGGTGTCGCCGGGCCGCGCGTCCTGCGCCCACCGCGACGCGATCCCGCCATGCAATGCGAATTCGATGTCGAAGGTGCCGGCGACCGGGTCGGGGTCGACCAAGGTGTAACCGCGCTGATGCTGTTTGTCGCCGTCGGCGAACCACATCCGGATCCACATGGTCGGGTGCACCGGATGCTCGGCGAGCATGCCGCCCGCGTCGAAGCTCAGTCGCAGATAGTGCGGGCTTATTTCGCGCTTGCCGGTCACGGTCAGCCGGTAGTCGCCGGCTCGCAAGAGCTTCAGCACCGCGCCGGCGAAGCCGCGGGACCCCTTGTGATCAGCCATCTGCGTCAAGCTACCCTTCCCTCGTACTTAGGGAAGGTTAACCTAACACATTTAGCCCGGCGGCACTCGGGTGAACCGGTGCAACAACCAGGCCAACGGGATGGTGATCGCCAGCGTCGCCACGAACAGGTTGAACATCGAGCCGGTGTAGACCGGTTTCCGCACCACCTCGACCATCGCGATCTCCATCGTCACCAGATGGATCAGGAAGATCTCGTAAGAGATCTCGCCGAGCCACACCATCGGACGGCTCGCCAGCACCCTGCCGTACCAGCCCTGGTCACCGAGTGCCAGCGGCGCGACCGCCAGCGCGGCGATGGCCGCGTAGAACGCCGACTTCACCAGCGCTTCGGGCAGCCCCTGCGGCGACGTCGTCGGGGCGCCTGCAATCGGGGTGGAGACGATCAGGTAGCTGACGATCGCCAGCGGCAGCGCGACGATCGTGTAGCAGCGCACCCCCATCGCCTGCAGCACCGCCAGCATCATGCCGGCGAGAAACCAGGCCAGGTAGGTGGGCAGCCACAACCGCGCCCCGTTCGGCACCGACGTGGTGGCATGTACGAAGGCAATCCACGCCGGGGTGACCAACATCAACGCGCCCAGGGCAACAAGCAGCCGCACCGGCTGCCACCGACGCTTACACAGCACCACCAGCAACAGGTAGGCCAGCAGCGGCAACACCACGTAGAACGCGGCTTCCACCGCCAGGCTCCACATCTGGGTGAGCCCCTGATGCAGGTACGAGTCCAGGTAGTTGCCCGCGTAGATCTGCGTCAGCGTCAGGTTGCGGAACAAGCCGATCCAGGTGTGGCCGGGATTGGGTCCCGCGGTGCGGAATTGATAGATGACGTAGGCGACCAGCACCGTGACGACGTAGGCCGGCATGATGCGCCGAACCCGATGCCACGCGTAGCGACTCACCGACGGCGACGGGCCGTCGGTGGCGACCGAGCGCACCCACGGGCGAAACAGCAGAAATCCGGACAGCACAAAAAAGATCGGCACCCCGATCTCCATGCGCGCACAGACCAACCCGAAATAGCCGTGGGTGTACTTGCCGGTGGTGTAGGCGGCGTGCGTGCCGACCACGAGCAGGGCCGCGACCGCGCGGATACCGGTCAGCGACGCAACCCGGTCCGGGCCGGAGACCTGCTCGAGTCCGCCCTGGTCGGTGGTGGCGTCGAAGACGGTCATCCCACGTGTTTCCGGCGGGGCTTGGCGCCGTCGCGACGCTGATCCGGTCGCAGATTGATCAGTACCCCCGAAATACGGGTGCGCTCAAGCGCTTTGAGCGTCGAACGCGGCAACTTGGCCGGCAACTCCACCAATGAGAAGTCCGGCCCGATCGTGATGTGGCCGAAGTCGCTGCGGTGCAGACCGCCCTCGTTGGCGATGGCCCCAACGATTGCTCCCGGACCGACCTTGTGCCGCTTGCCCACGGCGATGCGATAGGTGGCGAACCCGTCCTTCGGTCTCGGCTTGGCCGGCTTGTCGCGGCGCTCTTTGGGACGCCGCTCGGGCGGCGGCTCCGGTTTCATCAGGAACGCATCGCCGTCGCGGGATTGCAGCGCCAGCGCCGCTGCGATGTCGGCCATGGGGACATCGTGCTCGCGTTCGTAATCCTCGACCAGACTGCGGAACAGCTCGATTCCCGGAGAGCCGAGCGTGTCGGTGATCGAGTCGGCGAACTTGGCCACCCGCTGCGCGTTGACGTCCTCGACGCTGGGGAGTTCGGCTTCGGCGAGTTTCTGGCGCGTTGCCTTCTCGATTGCCTTGAGCAAGTGGCGCTCCCGCGGCGAGACGAACAACAGCGCGGTGCCCGACCGACCGGCCCGCCCGGTGCGCCCGATCCGGTGCACGTAGGACTCGGTGTCATGCGGGATGTCGTAGTTGAGCACGTGCGAGATCCGGTCCACGTCCAGTCCGCGGGCAGCCACATCGGTGGCGACCAGGATGTCGATACTGCCTTCCTTGAGCGCGGCGATGGTCCGCTCCCGCTGCGCCTGCGCGATGTCACCGTTGATGGCAGCCGCGGAAAACCCTCTGGCACCCAGTCTTTCGGCCACCTCTTCGGTGGCCTGCTTGGTGCGCACGAAGACGATCATCGCCTCGAACGGCTCGACCTCGAGCACCCTGGTGAGCGCGTCCATCTTGCGGGGGCCGGCGACCTGGATGTAACGCTGCGAGATGTTCTCCGCCGTAGCGGTTTTGGTTTCGACCGTGACTTCGAGCGGCTCGTGCAGGTATTTGGCGGTGAGCTTGCGGATAGCCGGCGGCATGGTGGCCGAGAACAGCGCGACCTGCTTGTATTCCGGGGTGTCGGACAGAATGCGCTCGACGTCCTCGGCGAAACCCATCTGCAGCATTTCGTCGGCCTCGTCGAGCACCAGATAGTCCACCCGGGACAGGTCCAGTGTCCCGCGTTCGAGGTGATCGATGACGCGGCCCGGGGTGCCGACCACCACCTGCGCGCCGCGCTTGAGCCCGGCCAGTTGCACGGCATACGACGAGCCGCCGTAGATCGGCAGCACGTGGATCTGCGGCAAGTGTGCGCCGTAGCGGCTGAACGCCTCGGCCACCTGCAGCGCGAGCTCACGCGTGGGTGCCAGCACCAGCGCCTGAGTCGCTTTGCTGGCGGTGTCGATCTTCGACAGGATCGGAATGGCGAACGCGGCCGTCTTGCCGGTGCCGGTCTGCGCCAGGCCCACCACGTCGGAGCCCGCCATCAGCGCCGGAATGGTCGCCGCCTGAATGGCCGACGGCGACTCGTAGCCGACGTCGACGACGGCCTGCAGCACCGCGGGGTGAATCTGCAGGTCGGCGAATGTGACAGGCGCGTCGTCCGGGGAAGCCATTTCACAAGGAGTCTAGTGGCCGCGCCTGCCGCACCCGCGACTCCGATGCCGGTACGGTGCAGCGTTGTGTGGAAGCGGTTGACCGTTGCTGCCGTGCTGACCACCGCGATGCTGACCGGCTGCGGATCGGGCGACTCGACCGTCGCCAAGACGCCCCAGGCCAGCACACCGCATCCGACCAGCACACCGGGCAGACCGGGCGCGCCGCGCGCGGCACCCCCGACGACCACCGCCGTGGGGCCCGCCGACCCGTGCGCCATCGATCTCGCCGACCCGGCCATCGCCAGGGCGGTCTCCGAGCTGCCGCGTGATCCGCGCAGCCAGCAGCCGTGGAACCCCGAGCCGCTGGCGGGCAACTACAACGAGTGCGCCCAGCTGTCGGCCGTCATCGTCAAGGCCAACACCAACGCCGCGAACGCCAACACCAGGGCGGTGATGTTTCATCTCGGCAAATACATTCCGCAAGGAGTGCCCGACACCTACGGGTTCAACGGCCTGGACACGTCGCAGTCCACCGGCGACACGGTGGCGCTGACGGCTTCCACGGGTATCGGCGGGTTGGCCAGCGTGGTGAAGTTCCGGTGGAACGGCAACGGCGTCGAGCTCATCGGCAACACCGCCGGCTGACCGACTTTTTTGCGCCGAGCGTGCGTGTCGCCGGGCGACACGCCGACGCAATTCCCGGATTTGCGCACGCTGACCGGAAAATGGTCGCCGGCATTGTCGGTGCCCTCACTTAGGGTTGCCCTGTGTTCGTCACCGACGACGGCGTGATCTACAGCGCGTCGGATCTTGCGGCCGCCTCCCGCTGCGAATACGCGCTGCTGCGGGCCTTCGACGCAAAGCTGGGCCGCGGGCCCGCGGTGGCCGTCGAGGACGAGTTGCTGGCGCGCACTGCCGATCTCGGCCGCGAGCACGAGCGACGCCAACTCGGCCGGTTCCGCGCCGAATTCGGCGACGCGGTTGCCGTCATCGGTCGTCCGGCCTACACGACCGCCGGGCTGACCGCCGCCGCCGAGGCAACTCGACGCGCGATCGCCGGCGGCGCGCCGGTGGTGTATCAGGCGGCGATGTTCGACGGCCGCTTCGTCGGGTTTGCCGACTTCCTGGTGCGTGACGACGGCCGCTACCGCGTCGCCGACACCAAACTGGCTCGCTCCGCCAAAGTCACCGCACTGCTGCAACTGGCCGCCTACGCCGACACGCTGAGCTGCTCGGGTGTGCCGGTGGCGCCGGAGACCGAACTGATCCTCGGCGACGGCACGGTCCTGCGCTACGCGGTCGACGAGCTGATCCCGGTCTATCGCTCTCAGCGCGCGCGGGTGCAGCGGCTGCTCGACGAGCACTACGCCGCAACCGAACCGGTGCGCTGGGACGACGAGCGGGTGCGGGCGTGTTTCCGCTGCCCCGAGTGCGAGGAGCAGGTTCGGCTCAGCGACGACCTGCTGCTGGTCGCCGGCATGCGGGTGAGCCAGCGGGCCAAGCTGCTCGACGCCGGCGTCACCACCGTCGCCGAATTGGCCGGCCACACCGGGCCGGTGCCCGACCTCGCGCCCCGCACGCTTGGCAAGCTCACCGCCCAAGCCAGGCTGCAGGTGGTCGAACGCGAGACCGGTGAGCCTCAGTTCGAGATCGCCGATCCGCAGCCGCTGGCGTTGTTGCCCAACCCCGACGACGGCGACCTGTTCTTCGACTTCGAGGGTGATCCGCTGTGGACCGCCGACGGCAAGCAGTGGGGCCTGGAGTATCTGTTCGGCGTCTTGGAAGCCGGCGGCGCTTTCCGCCCGCTGTGGGCGCACAACCGCGCCGACGAGCGGCAGGCGTTGACCGACTTTCTGGCGATGGTGGCCAAGCGCCGCAAGCGCTACCCGAACATGCACATCTACCACTACGCCCCGTACGAGAAGACCGCGCTGCTGCGGCTCGCCGGCCGGCACGGAGTCGGTGAGGACGACGTCGACGATCTGCTGCGCAGCGGCGTCCTGGTGGACCTGTACCCGTTGGTGCGCAAAAGCTTCCGGGTCGGGGCCGACTCGTTCAGCCTCAAGGCGCTGGAACCGCTGTTCATGGGACGGCAGCGGCGCTCCGGGGACGTGACCACCGCCGCCGATTCGATCACCCAGTACGCCCGGTTTTGCGAGCTGCGCGCCGACGGTCGCGTCGACGAGGCCACGACAGTGCTCAAAGAGATCGAGGACTACAACCACTACGACTGCCGGTCGACTCGGGCGTTGCGTGACTGGCTGCTGATGCGGGCGTTCGAATGTGGCATCACACCGCTTGGCGCCCAACCAGTTCCAGATGGTGGCAGCGTCGAGCAACACGACGCGCTGGCGGCAACGCTGGCGGACTTCGCGTCTTTCGGCGACCGCACTCCCGAGCAGACGGCGGTCGCGCTGATAGCTGCGGCGCGCAGCTATCACCGGCGCGAGGACAAGCCGTTCTGGTGGGCGCATTTCGACCGGCTCAACTACCCGCTCGAGGAATGGGCCGATAACACCGACGTTTTCGTCGTCGACGACGCCTCGGTGGCGGTGGACTGGCATCAGCCGCCACGCGCCCGCAAGCCACAGCGCAGGCTGCGGCTGACCGGTGAGCTGGCCCGCGGCGAACTCAGCTCGACGGTGTTCGCGCTCTATGAGCCCCCGGCGCCCGAAGGCATGACCGACGATCCCGACCGTCGCGCCGCCGGCCACGCGCATGTCGTCGAGGCCGACGACCCGGCGGTGCCCACCGAGGTGGTGGTTCTGGAAAGAACACCCAAGAACGGCAACATGTTTCATCAATTGCCGTTCGCGCTCGCACCCGGCCCACCGATCCCGACGACGAGGTTGCGGGAGTCGATCGAGGCCACCGCGGCACAGGTCGCCACCGCGTTGCCGCAACTCCCCCACACCGCCGCCGTCGACATTCTGCTGCGGCGCGCCCCCCGCCTCCGCAGCGGCGCGTCGCTGCCGCGCAGCGCCGATACCGCCGCGGACATCGTTGCGGCGCTGCTGGACCTGGACTCGTCGTATGTGGCGGTGCACGGGCCGCCCGGGACGGGCAAGACATACACCGCGGCGCGCGCCATCACCCAGCTGGTCGCCGAACACGGCTGGCGGATCGGCGTGGTCGCACAATCACACGCCGTGGTGGAGAACCTGTTCGACTGCGCGGTCTCGGTCGGGATCGACCCCCAGCGGGTGGCCAAGAAGCGACACGACCGCCACAATCAGGCCTGGCAGCACATCGACGAAGACGAGTACGTCGACTTCGTCGCCGCAACCCCGGGATGCGTGATCGGCGGCACGGCCTGGGACTTCGCCAACAGCACTCGGGTACCACCGGGCAGTTTGGAGATGCTGGTGATCGACGAGGCCGGCCAATTCTGCCTGGCCAACACCATCGCCGTCGCACCCGCGGCGAAGAACCTGCTGCTGCTGGGAGATCCGCAGCAACTGCCGCAAGTCAGCCAGGGCACCCATCCCGAACCGGTCGACACGTCCGCACTCGGGTGGCTGGTCGAGAATCGGCGCACGTTACCGGCCGAACGCGGCTACTTCCTCGACCGCTCCTATCGGATGCATCCCGCGGTCTGTGAGCCGGTGTCAAGGCTCGCCTACGATGGCCGGCTGCATTCCCATGTAGAACGCACCGCCGCGCGTCGCCTCGACGGCTATTTACCTGGGGTTCAGGCAATTACGGTGCACCATGAAGGCAATTCGACCGAGAGTCCGGAAGAGGCCGAGGCGATTGCCGCCGAGATCTCGCGGCTGCTCGGCTCGTCGTGGACCGACGAGCACGGCACCCGGCCGTTGCAGGCCGCCGACGTATTGGTGCTGGCACCCTACAACGCCCAGGTGGTGCTTCTGCGGCAACGACTGGCGGCCGCCGGTCTCGGCGACGTCCGGGTGGGGACGGTCGACAAATTCCAGGGCGCGCAGGCTCCGGTCGCCATCATCTCGATGACGGCGTCGTCCGTCGAGGACATTCCGCGCGGAATCCCGTTCCTGCTCAACCGGAATCGGTTGAACGTGGCAGTCAGCCGGGCGCAGTACGCGGCGCTGATCGTACGGGCGGAGAGCCTCACCGAGTACTTGCCCACCACGCCGGCGGGGCTGGTCGAGCTGGGCGCGTTCCTGGCTTTGACGTCTGCCGGCGGTTAGTCGTACGAGTTTCGCTCGTAGCCGGGCCCCTCATCGGGGTCGGCCCGGTAGTGCCTATTGCGCCGCGGCGGCGGGAACTGCGCGACGGGCCGGACGCGCTTCTCGTCGTCGACATGGAAACCGTTGTGCGCGAACCCGATCGGCTCCGCCTTCGATGCTGGCGGCGGGGCAGGTTTGAGGGGAGTCAACGGCTCAGTATCGTGCTCGTCGACGCGCGGCTCGGGCGCACGAGGCACCACGTACTCGACGTAGTCGTCGAAATCGTCGGAAACATTCGGCATCGCGCGGATCCGCTCGGTCCCGGCGTAGCCCCCGACGGGCTGCGATCTACGACCGGCTGGCGACACGGTGAAGCCGACCATGAACAGCGCCGCGCCCACCCCGAACAGCGCGATGAACGCCGGCAACAGCATCGACTGCGACATCGCGGCGGCGAACGGCTCCCGCAGGAACTCCGGTAATTGCAGGGCGCTGCGGTCCTCGGTGGCCTCCGGATGCAGCCCGCCCGGCATCGGCGGCAACTCGGCAGTGATCCGCAACGTCATGAACGCGGCGATGCTGGAGCTGCCGAGTACGGCGCCGACCTGCCGGGTCGCGTTGTACACCCCAGAACCCGCGCCGGCCAGGTGCGCCGGCAGGTTGCGGGTCGCCGTGGCGGCCAGCGGCTGCCAGACGAACGCCATCGCGACACCCATCGCGACGAACACCAGCACGAGCCGCCAAATCGGCGTACCCGGCGCCATCTCGATGGAAAGCCAGGTCAACGCGATGGCCAACACGGAGAACCCGAAGCCGACCACCGGCCGCGGATGGGTTCGGTCGACGATTCTGCCGACAACCGGGGCCAAAAGACCGCTGGTGATCGCCATCGGCGCGGTCAGCAGCGCCGAGCGCGTCGGCGACAGACCGCACACCGCCTGCGCGTAGAACATCAGCGGCAGGATCATCGCCGTCGTGGCGAAGCCGATGACCGCTACCCCGAGGTTGGACAGGCTGAAGTCGCGGTCGCGGAAGATGTCCAACGGGATCAGTGGCTCGCGTGTGTTGATCGCCTGCCAGTAGACGAACGCGACCATGAACCCGATACCGGCGACGAGCACCGCCCAGATCCACGGCGCCCAGCACGCGGACTGGCCCTCCTGCAGGGCGAAGACGATGAGGAACATTCCCGCGCCGGACAAGGCGACACCGGCCAGATCGAAGCGGTGCATCTGGGTGGGCAGGACCGGAACCAACCACGCTGCCAAACCCAACCCGACGACGCCGATCGGGACGTTGACAAAAAAGATCCACTCCCAGCCCAGCGCGTCGACCAGGACACCACCGGCCAGCGGGCCGACCAGGGTGGCGACACCGGCGGTGGCGCCCCACACGCTCATCGCCACGCCGCGACGCTCGGGCGGGAAGATGCGGGTGATCGTCGACAGTGTTTGCGGGGTCAGCAACGCGGCGCCGATGCCCTGAAGCACCCGCGCCGCGATCAGCATGGCGACACTGCCGGACAGGCCGCACCACAACGAGGCGACGGTGAACACGGCCAGACCGGCCAGATAGAGGTTCTTCGGACCGAAACGATCGCCGAGCCGGCCGGCCACCAGCAGCGGCACCGCGTAGGCGAGCAGATAGGCGCTGGTCACCCAGATCACCGTGTCGTATCCGGTTTCCAGCTTGGCCATGATGCTGGGATTGGCGACAGCGACGATCGTCGAGTCGAGCAGGATCATGAAGAAGCCGACCATCATGGCCCAGAGCGCGTGCCACGGATTCGGGGCGCTCCCGCGCCTTCTCGGCGTCACGGCAGGGGTGCGTCGGGAGCTTCCCCCGGAACGCGCCCGCATCGTCGCCGTGGTCATCTGCCCACCTCGTCTCGCCTGGCGGTGTCGAGTACCGCGGTCTGCCGACCCGAACGCAGCGAATCGGCAAAGCCGCGCAGCCACGAGAGCTCGGCCCGCGTTGCCGCCAGCAAGTAGTCGAATGCGACCTGATAACCGACCGACGGCGTGACACCCGCGTCCCGCAGCGCCATGACCTCCGCGGCGCGCGCCTCCAAGGCCCCGACCCGGTCGTCGACCGCATTCGCCGCGGCATCCAGATCGAGAGTATCGATCGCGGCGAGCGCCGCAACGAACTGCGGGAACTCGTCGCCCGGCGTCGCCACCAGCTCGCGCACCCGCTCACCGAGCGCCTCGGCGCCGGCGTCGGTGATCTCGTAGACGGCGCGCTCGGGCCGGTTGCCTGCCCGGGTGGTTGCTGCGCGCCGAACCAATTTCTCCTCGGTCAGCCGGTCCACCACGTGATACAGCGATCCCGGCCGAAGCTTCACGATGCGATCCGCCTGCCGCCGCACCAGCGTCTGCAACATCTCGTAGCCATGCATCGGCCGCTGCCGTAGCAGCGCCAGCACCGAGATACCCAATGCCGTCAATTGGTAGGCCATCGACCATCCGTCCTGTTCGGCTCGCCGCGTCCCGGATCGACCGCACGGATTATTCCGGGTGGAGTAATCGAATGCGACAGCTGCCCCGCCTTCGGCTGCGGCAGCGTTAGCCTGAAGTGACGCCATTCCAGCTAACGGAGGCACTATGAGCGCCCGACGGAGCGGGTCGACGGCGGACCCGCAGACAACCAGTAACGGCAAGCCCAAAGCGTCCGCGCGCGCGTTGGCGCATGTCATCGAGCGCGCTTCGCGGTCGCAAGGACCGCTGGCCACCGCATACGTCGAACGGCTGCGGCGCGCCAACGCGGGCGCCGGGCCGGCCACCATCGTCACGAAGCTGGAAAAGCGTTACCTCGCCGCGGTGACGGCCAGCGGCGCCGCGGTGGGCTCGGCGGCGGCGCTGCCGGGAGTCGGCACGTTGTCGGCGCTCTCGGCCGCCGCCGGGGAGACCGCGGTGTTCCTCGAAGCCACCGCGTTCTTCGCGCTGGCCGTCGCCGCCGTGCACGGTGTCCCCATCGAGGACCGGGAACGCCGCCGCGCCCTGGTACTGACCGTGCTGGTCGGCGACGACAGCAAGCACGCACTCGCCGAACTGATCGGGCCGGGGCGCACCAACGGCGCGTGGCTGTCCGACGGGGTGGCAACGCTGCCGATGCCCGCGGTGTCGCAGCTCAACTCGCGGTTGCTCAAATACGCCGTCAAGCGCTACACGCTGCGGCGCGGAGCCCTGCTGTTCGGCAAGCTGCTGCCGGTCGGGATCGGTGCCCTGATCGGCGCGGTCGGCAATCGGATGGTCGGCAAGAAGATCGTCCGCAACGCCCGCAAGGCATTCGGCGCGCCCCCGGCTCGCTGGCCGGTTACCCTGCACCTGCTGCCGACGATTCGCGACGCCGGGTAAGCGGCGATCGCAAGCGCGGCGAAGCCGGGCGCAGCGGGTCGCCGCCATCAGGCCAGGCGATCGCAAGCGCGGCGAAGCCGGGCGCAGCGGGTCGCCGCCATCAGAGCGGCAAAGATGGCAAAGAGATAGCCTTTATGGGGCGGCCAGCGTCAGTCCGCCGCAGGTGGGAGTTGCGCCGGCACATCAGGCGCAGTGAGGGGGCAAGCGTCGTGAGTAGCGCGCTTGCCGGACAGAGGAATCGAGGCGAGCAGCTGCCGTGAGCAGTACGAGTTCACCATTCGGGCAGAACGAATGGCTGGTCGAGGAGATGTACCGCAAATTCCGCGACGACCCCTCCTCGGTCGACCCGAGCTGGCATGAGTTCTTGGTCGACTACAACCCCGAGCCGACGGTCGACACCCCGACCACCGGTGACGGGCAACCGGCCACCCCGGCTTCCGCCGCCCCCGAGCCGGCGCCGGCCCCCCAGCC
>NZ_LQOM01000020.1 GCF_002101595.1 Mycobacterium celatum | reverse complement strand
ACCTCATCCACCACACCCAACGACGACAACAACCCACCCGAAGCAGCCGCCATCCCCACCAACACCCGCTCCAACCGCCGTGCCAACTCGGGCACGGCGAAGCTCGACCATGGCTGCGCGGCGCCCGCGGTACTCAGGGAGAGCTGGCCGTCGGCGCTCAAGAAAAACAATTCGAAGTGGTCCACACGGCCGAAGCGTGTAACGGCCCCTGTTGCCGGCGAATCAGCGAAGGGCAGAACGTTTATCGACGGCACGAAATTCACGCCGACCCTATTGCGTGGCCGCCCTGGACCCCGGTGACGGGCTTTGCGTTCAAGGGCGGGCACCGGGAACCGCTGATGCGCCAGCGCCTCGCGTATCCGCGCGTCGACATGCTCGCAAAAATCGGCAACCGTCGATCGCGGCGAAACCGTTAACACCAGCGGGACGACCCCGGAAACCATCCCGGGAAACGTTCCCGACTCCGGGCTTGTCCGCCTGCTCACTGGAAAGTCGAGCACCACCTGTGAGCCCTCGGCAGACCACCCTCGCACCAGCAGCGCGCAGGCGGCTGTGATCACCGATGACCGCCGCATTCCCAAAACGTCGGACAACTGGTGGACGCGGCTGACAACCCCAGGATCCAGTCGAACAGAATCAGATACCGACGATGGGTCGCGGTCGTCCGGCGATTGTGACAGGCCAGAATATGGCGCGCTTTCCGGCGGGAGGTTCTCGCTCCAATACGCTAAGTCCTCGGCGTACTGCTCAGATTCCTGGTATTCGGCCTCCCACGCGACCAGATCCTGCAGCGAGCCGAAAAAGGCAGGAGGCTCGGGCGCCTCGGCAATCAGGGCGGAATAGACCGCGGCCACCCGGTTGGCGAAAAGCACGGTGCCGAATCCATCGGTCACCAGATGGTGGAAGCACAAAAACCAATAGGATTCGTTCGTCCGCGTTTGAAACAGCGCAAATTTGAATAGCGGTCCAGACGGCGGCATTGGAGTGCGCCGGATCGACTCGGTTATCCGACGGAATTCCTGCAGCGGATCCGAAAGGTGCGTGAGATCGTAGAATGGGAGCTCGACCTCGGGGTTGTCAATTGGTTTTTGAAAAACCTGGCCATCCACCTCGAAAAAGCCGGCCCTGATCGGCTCGGCCTCTGCCACCACGCGACGGATTGCTTGTTCAAGCACATTCCGTTCAACGGCACCCTCGATTATGGCATGTGCGACTATATGCCATTCTTCATCAAAGCTGCCCGTCTCCTGAGCAAGCCAGATGTCGAGCTGCCCGCGCGAGAGCGGCAGTGCCTCGTCATCAATTTCCATCGGACTCACCGAACCCGGACGGTCTAGCTATCAGATCCCTGACTCTTCGCTAGCCTTTCGCGTAGGCTTTTCGGCCTGATGTCGGGCCAGTTTTGTTCGATGTATTCCAGGCACGCGGCGCGGTCGGCTTCGCCGTAAACGACCCGCCAACCGGCGGGAACATCGGCGAAGGTCGGCCACAAGCTGTGTTGCTCCTCATCATTGACCAACACAAAAAAGCTTCCATTTTCATCGTCAAAGGGATTGACGCTCACGAGGTCCCCCTGCTGTCTAATCGACACGAGCACAACAGGTCCAAACTCTACTGGAGCCAACAGAGTGGGTCCAGTTTTCGGCAAAGTTCCTCAGATCATCCCAAGGTGCCTGGTGGGCCTCAGTGATTCGCTCCCGGCATGGGGTCGCTGCGATGGTGACTGCTGGCCTTGTGACCAGCAGCGACGGACTTGGCCTCGCAGTTCGCCACTGGGCATCGACGGGCCGCGAGAGCACCATCCGGTCCGCCGGCGCAAAGTGGAGTAGTCGATTACTCGGAAGGGGGCGGATTCTGCGCCCGTAGCGGGCACCCGTACTACCAGCGTGGTGCTGCCGCTGATCCAGCGGCGAACCTCGCGGTTCGTTTTCCTGACGCTCGCGTCGGATCATCGACGAGCTGGATTATTACCATGGCGCGCAAATCTCCAGGGCGCGCGGGCGTCGACTCGGCACACCAATTTGGTCAAAGTCCAATTGCAGAGCCGCCATATTCCGTCGGCACGATCCAGTTATCTTTCTCATGCCTTTACGGCGAAGCGGAACCTGCCTAGTGACATTACCCGCTGTGAAGCTTGCCCAGGCCGGTGATCTCAAGGCTTATCGACTTGCGTTGGCCGGCCGCACCCAGCATGAAAAAGATGTCACCTGCCGGTGCGCCCAACCAGAATCGCCAAAACGGCCGGCCAAAGCAAGTCCATATATAGCGGCCCTCCCCTGCCAACCAATACGATGCGATCCAGAGCAGGTAATACAACGCGCGCTTCCAACGCGCACGGATCATCTCGACATTCATCTCCATGATCTCAAGGCCCCAGGCTCGGTACCGCCATTCCAACTGGTAGCGGTCCTGGAACTCATAGAAAGCACGCATTTCGCCACTGGTGACAAGATACTCATCAAAGACAAGTATGGAGCCTTCGATAAAGCGATCTTTGCAGGTTTCTAATGCGTGGAGGCAACTTTCGTAGGTGTCCAAATCCATGTGGAACAGGCGAATCGACGCGCCGGGTCGGGCAGCCAGGAATGGCGCCAACGTGTCGTAGGTGCTTCCCTTGATGAATTGAACGTTACGACCGAGCGCGGCTGGTATGCCGTCGTGCAAGCTGACGCCGGTTTCTGCCATGGCACGTACTGCTAATGGATCCGACAGTGAAAAGGTGCCGCGTTTTAGGACCTGGTTTTCGAGTTGCCAGTCTTCGACAAGACCGGTAAAAGTATCGAAACCATACACCAAGCGGTCGCAGGCATCAGATATGAGGCGCGTGGACCAGCCAATCCAGACACCTAGATCGAGCAGAAGCTCGTCGGAATTGTTGCCGATTGGTTCCGGCAGGCGAGATGCTTCCCACAATAGTGTGTGGCCTCGAATCCTGCACCGCCGCAGGTCCGAAATCGTGCGCGCGATAAACGCACGGTATGCGTCGTCATAGGCCTTGGTGTCCCGGGCATATAAGTTGGGAATGTAGCGGTCGCGATCCCGGTAGAAAAAGCGTGCGCAGAGGACGACCAGCAGAACCACGCCGATGGCTACGGCGAGGGCCGGTACGAAGTAACATGCGGCGGCCACGATGAGCGCACCACCAACAAGGATGGCTTTCCATACGCGGTGGAGGTTCGTCCGATCCACTGTCCGCCTATCGACTACACCCATCGGTTCGCCTCCGGGTTATGGGCCAGGGAGTACTGGATGCGCATCGCCTGGACCGCGCGGCTGTGGACCATCGATGGAGCGTGCCCTCTTGTTTGGTGGGTGGCGTATCGTTCGCCGCGCGACGCGGCCGACTGCAATTTCCACATTCGCTCTCGCAAGGACACGTCCATACCGAGGCATGCGGCGCAGTCTGCAAAGCTCTTGATAGCGCGGACTTTACACCACGGTCACTGTAACAGTCTCGGGATTCGAGTGTCGTCGCGTGCTTGCTGCACGGTTGCCTGGCAGCTGCTGGTGGTCCGAAAAGCCCCGTCGAGCCACTCGGCCGCCTACGAGTTCGAAATCGTTTGGGCGACTTCATACTTGAAACGCCACGCTCGGTCGTTGTCTTCTCCGGTAACGGTTTGCGCAGTCCACCGTCGCATCGATCATCTTCTGCAGCTTGCCGGGACAGCCCGCCGGAGACCGTCACCAGCGCGGTCCGCAATTTAACGGATTCGAATCCACCCCTTCGGGGCTGCCGAAAATGCAACAATGACGCCATCAGAAGAACACTTCTCCTTACCAAGTTGGTGAACCTTGCGCCTCGATGACACCGTAAGCCCCGTCGAGGGAGTGCGGGCTGGGCGCTCGCCCCAGAAGGATTTTCGCGGAGACATCGAGGGCCTGCGCGCGGTCGCGGTGTTGGCCGTCGTCCTGTTTCACGCCGAGGTGCCTGGCGTCGGTGGTGGGTACATCGGCGTGGACGTTTTCTTCGTTATCTCTGGCTTCCTCATCACCGGGCTGCTCTTCCGCGAGGTGCGCACCGCCGGCACCGTCCGACTGCGCCGGTTTTACGGAGCGCGGGCCCGCCGATTGCTGCCGGCATCGGCGACGGTAGGGGTCGTTACCGCGATCGGCGCGGCTATTCTGTTGCCCCCGTTGCAGGCTCGTACCGTCTTCGGTGACGGCATCGCCAGCGCGTTATATGTCGGCAACTACCGGTTTCTCGCACAAGGCGCCGACTACTTCTTCAGTGAGATGCCGCCGTCGCCGTTTTTACATTACTGGTCTTTGGGCGTAGAAGAGCAGTTCTACCTCGTGTGGCCGCCCTTGATTATCGGTACGGCTTGGTTTATCCGACGCACGCGTCGACGTAGCGCGACGCACGGCACGTCGTCAGAAACTCCGTATCTGACAATCCTGGCGGTGGTCGGGGCGGTGTCGTTCGCGTTGTCGCTCGCGAGCACTCACTGGATGCCGTTTGTGGCGTTTTATTCGCTTCCCACCAGGGCCTGGCAGTTGGGTGCTGGCGGGCTGGTGGCGCTGACGGCCGGCCACTGGCGCCGATTACCGGCACTAGCCGCCGCCATCGCGGGTTGGGCAGGGCTGGGCCTGATTCTGCTGGCCTGCACCGTGTTGAGCACGAGCACGCTCTACCCGGGCACCGCCGCGCTGTTACCCGTTGTGGGCACCGCGCTGGTGATTGGCGCCGGCTGTGCCTCAGCCTCCCGTGGGTGCGGGCGCGTCCTGTCGTTGTCGCCGATGCGGGCGATCGGCCGAGTGTCGTACTCGTGGTATCTGTGGCACTGGCCCGTGCTCCTACTCGCACCGCCATTGCTGGGCCACCCGCTCGGACTGGCCGGCAGGCTGGCAGCTGCACTCATCTCCTGCGGGTTGGCTGTTCTCACACTGCATCTGATCGAGAATCCGTTGCGATTCGCCGCTCCTGTACGCCGCTCTCCTGCACGCAGCCTGGCAGTTGGTGGTGTCGCCACCGCGATGGCGGTCTGCGTCGGCGTGGCATTGCTGGTGGTCGTACCCGCCCCCGTCGGCCGTGGCGCGCCGGCCCCGACGGTGGCCGTCACTGCGGCGCCCGCGCCGGGGGGCCCCAACATGAGCCCCTACGACGCGGCGGTACAGCAGGCGTTCGCGCAGGTGCAGGCCGCGGTCGCGGCATCTATCGACCTGAAAGCCGTACCGTCCAACCTGAATCCGCCGCTTGCCGACGTGGCGGCGACAAAAATGGCCACGTTCATCAAAAGCTGTATGCGTCAGTTCTACCAAGTCGCCCAGCCGGATTGCGCGACGGGCGACACCGCCTCGCCGACCACGGTGGCTTTGGTCGGTGACTCGAATGCCGCGATGTGGAGCCCGGCGTTCCAGCAACTCGCCACGCAGCGGCACTGGCGGCTAGAGACGCTGAGCAAGGGCGGCTGTCCATTGATGGACGTGCCCCTCATCAACCCATTGCTTCACCGGGAGTACACCGAGTGCGGGCAGTGGCGCACTCAGGTCATCGACCGGCTACGTGCCGAGCACCCACGTCTGGTTGTGCTCAGCTTGTGGCGACGCTACGGTGCCGCCCATGGCTTTCCGTCGGGATTGACGTCATATGACCCAGCCTGGATCGACGGCCTGGCCCGGCTGGTGCAGCAACTGCGCGACACCGGTGCAAGGGTGCTGGTGCTCGGACCGATCCCTGATCCCCAGTCGACAGTGCCGCTTTGCCTGTCGGCGCATCTCGACAACGTAACGGCCTGCTCGCCGCCACGGTCGACGGCGGTCAACGCAACCGGCATCACGGCTGAGTCTGCTGCCACCACAGCCGGCGGCGGACACTACGCCGACCTGACCGGGCTGTTCTGCACCACCGAGCGCTGCCCGGTAATCGTCGGCAACACCCTGGTGTACTTCGACAGGAATCATGTGGCGGCCGACTACTGCCGGCTGGTGGCGCCGGTAATCGGTGCACTGGCCGACGGCGCGCTCGCGCGCGGTTGAGAGATTGCGCACCGGCGGCAAGCCGATACAGGGGCCCGACTGTGGTCGTGTAGAACGAAAAGTGCAGTGCCAGAATGAAGTTCGACTCTCTCAGCTCGCGCGCGCAGAGTTTTTCCCGCGGTTGGCGCAGGTGAGCATAATTGCCGAGAGGTCGAGGATATGATCGGCCAGGACTGCGCTCTCGACAACGCGTGCCGGTCACAAGACCACTCCGCAGACGAACCGGAGGCTTCCCCTCTTGTCAACGTCCGTGCTCGTCACTGGTGGGGCAGGATTCATAGGATCCGCGCTCTCACGCCGTCTCGTCAAAGCCGGCTACGACGTCGCCGTGATGGACGTCTTGCATCCGCAAGTGCACGCCGGACGCGACGCGATCGACCTGCCACGATCGGTGCAGTTGTTCACCGGCGATGTCACCCATGCGCCCGACTGGGATGCGGTGCTTCGGCTATTTCGTCCGGCGCAGGTCGTGCATTTGGCGGCCGAGACCGGAACCGCGCAGTCGCTTACCGAGGCGACACGTCATGCCTCGGTGAACGTCGTAGGAACGGCCCAGCTGCTTGATGCCCTGAGCCGCGCCGGGCACGTGCCCGACCAGTTCGTGCTGGCGTCGTCACGGGCGGTGTACGGCGAGGGCGCTTGGCAATCCGGTGACGAAGTGTTCTATCCGCCGCCTCGCAGTCACGCCCAGCTGCTCGCCGGCATCTGGGATCCGCAAGGGCCCACCGGCGAAGCGGCAGTGCCGCTTCCGAGTTGCGCATGCCGAACCGAGCCGCGACCTACCAACATCTACGCCGCGACCAAACTCGCACAGGAACACATGTTGACGGCGTGGACGACAGCACACGACGCCAGCCTGAGTGTGCTGCGGCTGCAGAATGTTTACGGGCCGGGCCAGTCGTTGACCAATTCGTACACCGGGATCGTGGCTCTCTTCGCACGGTTGGCGCGTGAGCAACGCCCTTTGGAGGTTTACGAAGACGGTCGCATCGTGCGCGATTTCGTGTTTATCGATGATGTCGTCGACGCGTTGTTCTCGACGCTGCAAAGGCCTGCAGTTGAGTCGCGCTGTCTTGACATCGGGTCAGGCAGCGCGACCACCATCCACGAGCTGGCCCGCGAGATAGCCGCGATGTGCGACGCTCCCGAGCCCGTCGTCGTACCGAAATTTCGCGACGGTGACGTACGTGCCGCGAGCTGCATCGTCGAGCCGGCCCAGAACGAACTCGACTACCGCCCGAAATGGGCACTCGAGGAGGGCCTGCGCACGCTGCTCGAATGGATCGGCAGGCAACCCGAATTGCCCTCCGTTCCAAGCGATCATGCAACCTAAGTCGGCGCATCTGGCCGCCGCGCGCGGGGATCTTCGTTAAGTCTGACGGCAGCCGACGCGCCCCTGCCGGGCGAAGTTTTCGACGAGATCGGTCGCGGCAACCACGCTTTCGGCGGGTTTGGCTATCCGGCTCGCGATCTCGCGGGCCAGCGTGGCGCATTGCGGAGCAAGGATGGTACGCAGATCCGCAATCAGCGATTCCTGTGTGGTTGTCGAAAAGCGCCGGGCAGTACCCACCTTCAATCTTTTGACCGCCGTTCCCCGCAGCGACTGGTCGGGCCACGTCCAGAGGATCAACGTGGGTATTCCGGCGCCCAGGCCGACGGCCGTGGTGGCGGCGCCACCATGGTGTACCACCGCGCGGCAGGCTGGAAATACCGCCACGTAGTTCACCGCGCCCACCATCTTGATGTGGTCGAACTCCGCGACGTCGCTGAAGTCACTCCAGCCGGCACACACCAATGCCCGCTCGCCAAGCTCCGCGCAAGCCGCACTGATCATTGCGAGAGTCTCAGCGGGCGAACCGACCGGAATACTGCCGAAGCCGAAGAGAATTGGCGGGTTTCCCTCCGCGATCCATGAGGCGACCTCGTCGTCCGCCTCGGTCGGCGTCTCCATCGTCAGCGCGCCGACAAACGGCCGCTGGTCACCGAATTCCGCCCATTCGGCTGCCAGCCCGGGAAAGCAAACCTCGTCGTACGCCTGGATTTCCAGCGATTCACGTTCGGCGATCCGTCGCGGCGAGGGCCGTGTTGCCTTCGATAGGCCAAGTTCATGACGCTGCGCGTTCTCAACCTTTCTAGTCATGCGCCAATGCACCCATTCGAGCGCCGTCATCGCGGAGCGGCCCAGCCGCGACGGCAACATCGGAATGAACTGGCCGTGCGCCCGCATCGGGAACGTGTGCAGGGTGGCCAACGGAATGTTGTAGTACTCGGCGACGTTTGCCGCGCCCTCCTGAAAACTGATGCCGGTGAGTAGCAGGTCGGCCCCGTCCGCCAGCGATGTAAGCGCCGCGCTCATCTCCTGCCAGGACTGGATACCCGGCTCCCAAATCTCACGCCACAGCCGGATCACTTCCGGGATCTTCCAGAAGTTGCGGAAAAGACTCGTCCAAAAGTCGCGGTGCATGTCGATCACGGCCTGCGAATCCATCCCATAGGCGACCGCCGAAAGCCCAGCCGCCTCGACGTCGCCAACCAGGTTGGGCGCGACTGCCACGCGCACTTCGTGCCCTCTGCGCAGCAGCTCCCGGCCGACAACGATGAACGGCTCGACATCGCCACGAGTCCCATAGGCCGCCAGCACAAATTTCATCGCAGCTCCAAGCCCTTCACTTCCCGCGCGCAAGATTTTCCACGAGATCGGCCGCCGCCGCCACGCTTTCAGCGGGTTTGGTCATCCGAGTTGCGATCTCACGGGCTCGGGCGACGCACTCCTGAGCAAGGATAGTGCGCAGGTCATCACGTAGCGTTTGCTGGTTAGTGGTCGAAAAGCGCCGGGCGGTACCAACCTTCAATCGTTTGACCCGAGCTCCCCACAGCGTCTGATCGAGGTCCGTCGAGAGAATCAACGTTGGGACTCCGGCGCGCAGCCCGGCGGCCGTGGTGCCGGCGCCACCGTGATGCACCACCGCGCGGCAGGCCGGGAAAACACCCGCATAATTGACCGCGTCCACCACCTTGACATGATCCGAATGGGGGACGCCGCTGAAATCAGTTCCGCCGGAGCACACTAGCGCCCGTTCACCCAACTGCGCGCAGGCCTCGCTGATCATGCCGAGTGTGGCGGCCGGAGATTCGACCGCGATGCTGCCAAAGCCGAAGAGTACCGGCGGTGTTCCCCCGGCAATCCACGACGCGGCCTCGTCGTCGGCATCCGTCGGCAACTCCATCGTCAGCGCGCCGACAAAGGGCCGCTGGTCACCCAATTTCGCCCATTCGGCTGCCAGCCCGGGAAAGCAAACCTCATCGTAGGCCTGGATTTCCAGCGATCCACGTTCGCTGATTCGCCGCGGCGACGGGCCCGTTACCTTCGGCAGGCCAAGTTCGCGTCGCTGCGCATCCTCGACCTTCTTCGTGCCGCGCCACGACAGCCACCAAAATGCCCTCATTGCGGAGCGGCCTAGCGGCGCCGGCAGGAATGACAGCAGTTCGCCGTTGGGTCGCAGCGGGAAGTAATGCAGCGTGGCTAGTGGGATGTCGTAATACTCCGCGACGTTGGCGGCCGCGTCCTCGAAATTCAGGCCGGTGAAGAGCAGGTCCACCCCGTCCGCCAGCGACCTCAGCGTGGTGGCCATCTCTTCCCAGCACTGGATGATGGGCTCCCCGACGTCGCGCCGGAAAGCGATCAGATCCCGCACCCTCCATGGGGTGCGAAATAGACATGTCCAGAACTTGCGGTGCGCCTCGAGAACGGCCCGCATATCAGGTCCGCACGCAACCGCGGAAAGCCCAGCCGACTCGGCGAATCCGACCAGGTCAGGCGGCACCACCATGCGCGCCTCGTGCCCTCTCCGCAGCAACTCACGGCCGACTGCGACGCAAGGCTCGACATCGCCACGAGATCCGTAGCATGCCAGCACAAATTTCATTGCGGAGATCCTAGCCCCTCGCTTGTCGTGCGGGTTCAGCGAAACGAATCGCCGGGCCTGCCATCCCCGCTGAGCCGCCGCCAGCAGCTACGACGCGACAAATTCGCCGAGGTAAGCGGGTGGCTTCAGGTTGAGCAAGCGCTCGCGGTCGGCGGCGAGGTCCTCGTAATCCAACGCCTCGACCTGTGCCGCCGTATAGGGCAGTTGCGACTCCGGCGGCCCCTTCCGCACCAGGCCTATCCCACTATCGCAGTCCAGGACTGCAACGAGCAGGTCGGGCCGGGTGCTGCGCAGGTGGACGATCGCCTTCCAGACATCACCGCTCCAGGGCGGCGTCGTGATGAGCATGTGCCAGAGCAGGTTTCGCCAGCGGTGATGCGCACGATAGTCGGCGTATGACGCGGCAGGGTAGCCGATCGCAGCGTTTGCGGGGTTGCAGTCGTGCAGGACGATGACACCGTCGTCTCGCAGATAGCGCAGGGTGTTCTCCACGTCGCGCAGTGCCTGCTGATAGGTGTGAAGCCCGTCGATCAGGGCGACGTCGACGCCGTGTTGCTCCAGGAAGGCCGTCTCGCTCGCGAAAAAGGCGTCGCTGGTCGCCTCGAAGTAGTGGGTGGCGCGCGCTTTCGCCTCGGCGAGCCTGCGGGAGCGCGCCGAGAGCTTCAACGTCGGATCGACCGCGATCTTCTCGTCGGCGGCAATGCGCCGAAACGCCATCCCGTACGAAACGCCGATCTCGAGGTAAACGGGCTTCACCCGCCCGTCGAGCGCCTCCTGCACGGCCTTGATCCGGTTCACACAACCACCCTCCATCGGAGCTACCTGGCAGGGGGTACGCCCCGCACGCCAAACCCCTTCGTGTTTCCGTTCCGCCTACTGCTTGCGCAACGCGCATAGATCCTTCGGCGGTGCGGCAACGCCTACCCTAGGTCCGCGCCGGCAAAACCGGTCAGCCAACACGGCCCACGCGGGCGAACTTTTCCACGAGATCGGCTGTGGTCAGAACGCTTTCGGCCGGTTTGGTCATCCGGGAGCCAATGTCGCGCGCGCGGGCGGCGTACTGCGGGGCCAGGATGGTCCGCAGATCGTCGATCAGCGTTTCCAGCGTGGCAGTCGAAAAGTGCCGAGCGGTGCCCACCTCTAATCGTTTGATCGCAGCCCCCCACAGCGTCTGATCGAGGTCGGTCGGAAGGCTTAAGGTGGGGAGGCCGGCGCGCAGCCCCGCGGCCGTCGTACCCGGGGCGCCGTGATGCACGACAGCGCGGCATGCCGGAAAGACGGACGCGTAATTCACTGTGTCCACCACCTTGACGTGCTCGAAATGGGGGACGCGGCTGAAGTCGCTCGAACCGGCGCACACCAGTGCCCGCTCGCCCAACTGTGCACACGCCGCGCTGATCATGGCCACCTTCTCGGCCGGAGACACCACCGGGATGCTGCCGAAGCCAAAGAAGATCGGTGGAGTTCCCGCCTTGATCCACGACGCAACCTCATCGTCGACATCTGTTGGCAACTCAATCGTCAGCGCACCGACGAATGGCCGTTGGCCATTCCATCTCGCCCATTCGGCCGCCAGCCCAGGAAAGCAAACCTCGTCGTAAGCCTGAATTTCCAGCGATCCGCGCTCGGTGATCCGCCTAGGCGCCGACCCCTTTGTCTTCGGCAGGCCCAATTTGCTGCGCTGCGCGTCCTCGAGTTTCTTCGTCCCGAGCCACGACATCCACCAGAACACTGTTATTGCGCAGCGGCCCAGCGGCGCTGGCAGGAATGGGAGGAGTTGGCCGTTCGCCCGCAAGGGGAAGAAATGCAGTGTGGCCAGTGGAATGTCGTGGTACTCGGCGACGTTGGCAGCGGCGTTCTCGAAATTCAGCCCGCTGAATAGCAGGTCGGCGCCGTCTGCCAGCGATGTCAGCGTGGCGCTCATCTCCTCCCAGCGCGCCGCAACTGGCTCCCAAACTGCGCTCCGCAGCCTGTTCAACTCCCCGATCTTCCAAAAGTTCCGGAAGAAACACGTCCAGTAGTCGCGGTGCGCGTCCGCGATGCCACGCAAATCCGGTCCATATCCGACCGCCGCAATACCAGCCGCCTCGACGAAACCAACCAAATCCGGCGGGACAGCCATACGCACTTCGTGTCCGCGTCGCAGCAGTTCACGACCGACAGCGGCGAAGGGCTCGACATCGCCGCGACTTCCCCAGCTTGCCAGCACAAACTTCATTGCGCGGTCCTGACCTTTCACTTCGCTTGGGCGTGGTCGGCGTCAGGCCGTCGGTAATTATTCCGAATTCTTGGATTGTCGGCTGGGTTTTTCTCCGATTTTTGGGTGCGAAGACTGTGCGACTGCGGTGGGACTATCTAACTGGTGCTCGGCGGGTTGGGCTGAACGGCAAAGCATCCCGCGCGAACGCTCAGAGATGCGTGCCGGTAAGCGAGAAGTCTTTCAAGACGCTCGCAAGGTCATGCCGCAAGGCATCATTCGAGTTGAGGCGGCCCGGCTGATAAGCAAGGGCTGAGACAAAGACCTGTTCATGCGCCCTCCCCGCCCCCATAATCTGCAGTCCACCGAATCGGTGCACCATCGCCTCGGTCACGGCTGGGTAATGCATCCGCATGCCGAGATAATCGGCGTCCGTGCCATCCGGCCGCGTGGCCGCCGGGTTGATCGCACCGAGGTTGGTTGAGACGACGCCGATCCCGTTCCCGCTGATCTTCCTGATGAGCCGCTTGGGCACCAGAGGAACGGCAGAGAACATTGCCCGCTCGTCGTCGGGGACCTGCCTGTGGCGCATCAGCGCTTCGCGGATTGCGGCGCGCATCGGGCGCAGGTCGGTCGCCGCGGGAGACGGGTCGACCATGATGTCGACATTGCTGACCGCGTTGGCGCGGGTGTCGTCGACCGTGCGCTCGTTGAACGGGATCCTCAAGTCGACCAGGCCGTCGGCGGTTACTCGTCCCCGTCGTTCGGCGAGACGTGCCGCCAATCCGGCAAGCAGCGTCGCGCTGCTGCCGCCGAGTGATTGTGCGCGGCCCTCCCACTCGTCGGCGCCGACGAACATCGTCGCAATTGGGACCGTGATGGATCGGTCGGCCGCGCCGGCGGGGAGCGCAGGAAGCGGGGCGGCAGGTCCAGCTTTGCTGCGGCCGCGGCGGGCAACGCGCACTGCGGCGGCGACTCCGCGGCCGATGGCGCGTGCATCGCGCGCGGTTTGGCGAGCATCTTCGCGCACGGCCTGCCACCGCGTGCGCGATGCGGAAACCGGCCAACTGATCGGGTCATCACGACCAAGCGCGGCATCGGCCAGTGCCTCGAACAGCCCCAGACCGTCGGTGATGGAGTGCGGGACGAGAAGGCTGACCCCGGCGCCGCCATCGGTGAACGGCAGCACCGCGAGGTGCCATCCCGGCCCCCGCTCGCAATCCAGTGGGACCCTGGCCTGCTCGTTGAGCCAATTGTCGAATTCTTCGCGCGGTCGCGCGGATGCAACGATCTCGAGCTTGGGTGAGCCGTTGGGCGCTACCCAGCGATGGCGGCCGAACGGCAAGGGTGAGCGTTCGATACGGCGGGACAACCGGCCCCGCTGAAGATGGTCATGGAACTTCCGCAGACCCTCGATGTCGATGGCACGGTTGTAGACCCAGACGGCTTGGATGACGACGGTAACTCCCGTCGCTCGCCCGAACTCAAACATGGCTTGGTCGAGCGGGTCGAGCAGGTTGTCCATTTGCGTACCGTACTTTCTCACTATCGGCCGTAGATGCAGTTTCACCTTCAGTAACGAGCAAACTACCCCGCGTCGCTTGGGATGCGTTGGCTCCAACTGGGGGCGGCGTCCAACAAACGACCGGGACCAGATTGGGCCCCAGCAGACCGATCTGATCAACCTGGCGTCAGCAGCATGTCTTCAGCAGCCGTGCGGAATTCACGGCTGGCCCTTTCCCGGTCACTAGGGACGGAGCAATCCTGCGGCCCGAGGACGGTCGACTGGTCATTGGCGAACGCCGTGTCCCACTTACCTTTTGGACCGTTGCCATCACCTGATGTCTCGTTGGGCGTCTGCGCCATGCACCGGGAGCCACGCGAATCGCTCTCTGGCCGCCTGCGAGACGTCTTTACACCGCACGGCAGTCCGTCACTTGGCTACACCATGTGCGCCAGCGACCTACAACGCAGGGAGCTTTAGAAGAACCAACGGAGTACAGCTACCAAGGTAGTGTTCCGGCCATGTGGAGCTCACTGGTGCTGGTGGGGTTGAGTTCCGGGCTTCTGACGGGGTTCGATCCGATGCGTCTGGGCCTCGCCCTTCTCGTGATCTCCCGGCCCCGGCCTGTACAGAACCTGCTCGCCTACGGGGTCGGAAACCTGATCGCATGCGTTTTCACCGTGGTGTTTCCGCTGACGATGCTGCACAACACACCAATGCTCAAATCCTTTGCGGACAATTTGGCGACAAGTCCGACGGTCAAACACATTCAACTCGCAATGGGCGTGGTGGCGCTGTCGATTGGTGCGCTGCTTTTGGTGCACTCGCTGGCTCGCTGGCGTCAGCGCGCGCACTCGACGGCAGCAAGCGGCCCTGCGTCGACCCAGGTGCTGGAGTCGCAAAAACCAAGTGCAATCTCGCGACTGTTGGGCCGCCCGCAGGATGTGCCGCCGGAGGGCGCATCTGGATTTCGCGGGTTACTCAACCGGGCCCACAATGCGTGGGAAAACGGATCCTTGTGGGTCGCGGGTGCACTCGGCCTCGGAACGGGGCCACCACTCGACGGAGTTCTGTTCCTACTGGCGTTCATCGTCGCATCGGGAGCTGCCACCGGTACACAGGCCGTCGCCGCCGTCGCGTTCGTCATCGGGATGCTTGCCGTTATCGAGTTCACGCTCGCCAGCTATCTGGCCGCGCCAGCGAAAACCCAGGCGATAGTGCAACGGCTGCACGATTGGGCGCGGACTCACCGTCGGAAAATCCTCATCGCTATGTGCGCAGTCGGCGGGCTCGCCCTAATCGGCACCGGCATGGGCGGCGCAGCTGGTAGCTGAGGTCCGGGCCGCGTGCGACACCGTGTGATCAGTGCGTCGAGGAGCTCGATCTGGCCTCGCGTGCGGCCCTGGTCCTGATCAGCTGCTGACGCATTGCCAGCGGCGCCTGCCGCCAGGCGTCTTTCCGCCTCAACAGCGCCAACTGCCGGCGGCAGGTCTCCAAGGCTGACCACCAGAAGAACACCGGCAGCCGCTTTCTGAACTCCTTGTCCGCGCCCTTGCTCGCACAGACCCCGGTCATGTCGTTGTAGTGAGCAATCACGATGTCCATGTACCTGGTGACGAGCGCCGGGTTGGAGAAGCAGCGGATGTTGAAGTCCCAGTCGGCCCAGACGGGGTAGCGCAGGTTGTAGGGCCCGATGCCGTCGAAAAGGTTGCGGCGGTAGAAGATCGACTGATGGCAGATGTTCGTCTCGAATAGCAGACGGTCGAGGTCGAATGCGCCACCCCAGCGGGACCAAGTTGAGCGAATGATCACGTCGCCGTAGACCAGGTCGCTGGGCTGGTGTTCATCGATGAAGCCGGCCACGCGCGCGAGCGTGTCCGCCTCGTGCAGGGCGTCGTCGGCGCCCAGGAAGAGCAACCATGCCCCGGTGGCCATGCCGACCCCGCGGTTCATGGCGTCGTAGACACCCTGGTCCGGGCCGGAATGGATGACCAGGCGGGTACCGAGATGGGTGGCGAAGCCGTTCGCGATGTCGATGGTTTCGTCGGTCGAGCCACCGTCGACCAGGACGAGTTCGAAGTCGCTGCAGGTTTGGCATATGACGCTGTCGAGGCAGGTATGCAGGGTTGCCGACGCGTTCAATGTGGGCACGATGATCGAAAACATTGGTGCGGTCATACCGCTACTCACGTTAGCAGCGGTCGCTACGGCGTACCGCTTCGTCTACAAAAATTTTCGGCTTAAGGACGCGGTCTAGAGTCGAGTGCTCCGTCTGCCGTTTGCTTTTGGAATGGGCCCCCGCATTTCCGGTCAATCGTCCTCACGGAAGAAGATCCCATCGGCCTGCAACATGCGACCATTGCGGAAATCGGTAAAACAGGGCAGTAATCCGGTGAGCGTGAAGCCCAAGGAGTGCACGAGTTCGAGCGCCTCACGAGCGAGCATGCCGCCTTCGTACAAAGGCAGAAACGACAGTTCGAGTTGCAGGCCGACACAGCGGTCGCCCACCGTTGATTTGCCTCCGGCGAGCACCTGCTTTTCAAATCCTTGAACGTCAACCTTGAGAAAGGTTGCATCGTCGGGCCGGAGAATTTCTGGCACAACGGAATCAAGTCGATGTATTGGAACATCTTCGACCCCGATATAATTTGCTGGCGGATAGACATCTTGGTGGCTTTTCAGCATCGGCAGGGCGGAACTGCTTTGACCGGCGTTGCCTGCAACATTTATCGGGATTGTTCCATCAAAGTCGCCCAGCGCGTAGCGTCGGCAGTCCCAAAGCGAATCTGCCGATGCCCTCCTGTTCAAAATCGAAAACGGGCCTGAAAGAGGTTCGAACGAAATGATACGGCCTTTGTACGCCGCCTTGCGGAGATCGGCGGCGTATTGTCCCGAATTGGCGCCTACATCCAAAACGACATCTACTTGGTGCGATTCCAATTGCTTCACAAACTGATGCTTCCAGTTCCGCTCAGAATAGCGCCGCGATACTTCGAAGGCAGCGCTGCGGCCGATCAATCGGGCACGGTCCAACAAACGCATCGCGTCACACTAACATTTGAATACCGCGCCTGCGAGATAGTTCCGGCCCCCGGAATCGGATCCTGGCCCCAAGTGCTCTCGCGCCGCACGGTGTCCGGCTGACCGTGGAACTCGAGTCGCCCTAAATTTCCCTGCTTTCTCCAGGAATCTCGACGACGATCGAGTCCAGGCCGGCCCGGATCACTGCGGTGGGGAATGCCGAGCGCGCGGCTGCCGTGATCGCGTCGAGCTGGGGGAAGCCGGCGAGCCCAGAGCCAAAAAGTCGTAGGTCATCAATCACGATGGTGGTGCCTGCCGGCGTTACGTCGGCGAGCCGCCGCAGCGTCGACTCCGCTGGCTCCATCTCCTGACCTTCGGCCGTCCCAGGACCGGAGAAGTGCCCGTCTAGGTACACCAGCGGCGGGGTCGAGCAATTCGCGACGATCTTCGGGATCTCGGCGAGTGAATCACCGTGGACGACGGTGACATTGGGGTAATCGGCGAACCGCTGTCGGGCCGCGGCGTAGAGCCCGTCATGTAGTTCGACCGAAAACACGTGATCCGTATGCGGTATGAAAAATGCGGTGGTTTCACCTTTGTAGGTGCCGGCCTCGACGAAGATCCGGTGCCCTCGCGCCCTCAGCGTGTTGAGCAGGTGACGTCGCTTAGCGATTGCGGGCGGTGAAACCAGGTGCATGCCGCGGAACCAGCCATGTGCAGCGGCGAGGCGGTTGGGTTCTAGTGAGTTCCTACTGCGGACCAACTTCAGTGCGATACCGATGAGTTTTTGCCTCATCCTCGACATAACGGTTGATGGTAGGGCAGACGATCGAGGACACGCGCCTATCGGTACGAGCCGCAAGGTTATTGCCTCGCCGCACCGATGTTCGCGCGATACCACGCCACCGTAGCCTCGATGCCGGCGCGCAGCGGGATTCTGGGTTGCCATCCCGCTTCCCGCAACACTGAAACGTCCAGCAGTTTGCGTGGAGTACCGTCCGGTTTGGTTGGATCCCATCGGGTTTCGCCGCTGTAGCCGACCGCGTTGGCCACCATATCGGCGATCTCGCTGATGGTGTGGTCGATGCCGGTACCGACATTGACTGGGGTCGGTCCATCGAAGTGTTCGAGAAGATGCAGACAGGCACTGGCCAGATCGTCGACGTGCAGCAGCTCTCGCCGCGGGGTCCCAGTGCCCCAGTTGGTCACCTCAGGCGCGCCGCTGGCTTTGGCTTCTTCATACCTGCGAATAAACGCCGGTAAGAGATGCGACGTGGATGCGGAAAAGTTGTCGCCAGGTCCATACAGGTTGGTTGGCATCGCCGAGATCCACGCAAGCCCGTATTGCCGTCTGACCGCCTGTACCTGGAGTACTCCGGCAATCTTGGCAATCGCATATGCGTCGTTCGTCGCTTCCAGCGGCCCGGTAAGCAGCGCGGTCTCCTTGATCGGCTGCGGAGCGAACTTCGGGTAGATGCAAGAGGATCCGAGGAAAAGTAGCCTCGGTACGCGCGCGGCTACGGCAGCATCGAGCAGGTTGAGCTGGATCTGCAGGTTTTCGGACAGGAAATCGACTGGGTAGGTGTTGTTGGCCAGGATGCCGCCGACCTTGGCCGCAGCATCGATGATGACCTGGGGCCTTGACTGGAGGACAAAGTCAAACGTCGCGTGGCGATCCGTCAGATCGAGCTCACGATGTGACCGCACAACCAGATTGGTGAAGCCCTCGGCCTGAAACAGCCGTACGAGCGCTGACCCGACCAGCCCGCGGTGTCCGGCGATATACACGGGAGATGCCCGGTCGAGGAAGCCGAATGCCCTGTTCATCTCGCATTAGCTCCAACCCGGAAGCGACGGCTCGTCAATCCGTGGCTTGCGGTCCGACTTCAGTGCCGCGATGTCCGCATCCACCATGATCCGCGCCAGTTCGGCGGTGTGCACACTCGCCTTCCACCCGAGCGATTGGGCCGCCTTGGTGGCGTCACCGATCAAAGAGTGGACTTCCGCGGGCCGTAGATAGCGCTCGTCGAACTTCACATGCTCGTGCCAGTCCAGCCCAGCATGCTCAAATGCGGCCTGGGCGAACTCGCGCACGCTGTAGCCACGTCCCGTAGCGAGCACGAAGTCGTCCGGCTCGGGGGCTTGCAGCATCCGCCACATCCCTTCCACGTATTCAGGTGCGTACCCCCAGTCGCGAACGGCATCGAGATTGCCCAGGTAGACGTGCGACTCGACGCCGGCTTTGATACGAGCCACAGCTCGCGTGATCTTGCGCGTCACGAATGTCTCGCCGCGGCGGGGTGACTCGTGATTGAACAAGATGCCGTTCACGGCGAACAATCCGTACGCCTCTCGATAGTTGCGTGTTGCCCAGTACGAGTAGACCTTTGCGGCGCCATACGGTGATCGCGGGTAGAAGGGAGTCTGCTCGCTTTGTGGTGGTGGAGATGCGCCGAACATCTCAGACGACGAGGCCTGATAAAACCGGCATTGCACCTTGGACAGGCGCACGGCTTCCAGCAGTCGCATAGATCCTATGCCGGTAGTGTCGCCGGTTTGTACGGGTTCATCAAAACTAACGCGCACATGCGACTGCGCCGCAAGGTTATACACCTCGTCGGGCTCGATCGTGCTGAGCAACGTCACCAAGCGGGTGCCGTCGCTGAGGTCTCCGTAATGCAGGAACAGTCGTGCGCCCGGCTCGTGCGGATCGACGTAGAGATGGTCGATCCGCGAGGTGTTGAATGTCGAAGCTCGCCGGATGAGTCCGTGGACTTCATATCCTTTGGTTAGCAGCAACTCGGCAAGGTAGGAGCCGTCCTGCCCGGTGATCCCAGTTATGAGCGCTCGCTTCATCGGATTCCTATTTGTTCAAGCTGCGTGCTCGCCGCGGGTTTTCCGGTACCCAAAATACTGCTGGCTTACTCCCCTGTTCTAGCGTTTACGGCGAGGCAATCTCGCCGCCGTCGGTTGCCCGCGCTGAGCCGGCAGGCCTTCGCTGATCCAAAGCCCGTGTGGTAGCGAGCTTCGCCAAAACATTTTCGCGGCCGCGGCGCACCGGTTGGCCGGTTAACAGCTTCGCGATCAGCCGATACGCCGCAAGCGGGCGAAGTTTTCCAGATGATCGGCGGCGGCGACCGCGCTGTCAGTCGATTTGGTCATCCGTCTGGCGAATTCGCGGGACCGGGCAACGTAGTCCGGGCCGAGGATGGTTCGCAGGTCAGCAACCAACGATTCGCGAGTAGCGCTTGAAAAGCGGCGCGCCGCGCCCACTTTAAGCCGTTTGACCATTGCGCCTGTGAGCGTCTGGTTGAGATCCGTCGATAGGACCAACGTGGGCACCCCAGCACGCAGGCCCGCATCGGTGATGCCCGAGCTACCGCGGTGGACGACGGCGCGGCAGGCCGGAAAGATCGCTGCGTAATTCAGCTCGCCCACCACCTTGACATGCTCCCAACGAGGGACGTCGCTGAAGTCACTCCAGCCGGCGCCAACCAATGCCCGCTCGCCCAATTCCTCGCAAGCCCCGCTGATCATGGCCAGCGTCTCGGCAGCAGACGCAACCGGTATGCTGCCGAACCCAAAGAAAATCGGCGGCCTTCCCGCCGCTATCCACGACAAGGCCTCGTCATCGGCATCCGTGGGCGACTCCAGCGTCAATGTGCCGACAAAGGGCCGCTGGCCGTCGAATTTCGCCCATTCGGCGGCCAGCCCCGGAAAGCAAACCTCGTCGTAGGCTTGGATTTCCAGTACTTTACGTTCGATCATCCGTCGCGGCGCAGGGGTTGTCGCCTTTGGCAAACCGAGTTCACGGCGCTGCGCGTCCTCGAGCTTCCTGGTGGTCATGCGCCACGTCAGCCACTCGTAGATCCTCATCGCGGAGCGGCCCAACCCTTTCGGTAGGAATGGTAAGAGCTGGCCATTGGGTCGCAGGGGAAACCAGTGCAGGGTGGCCAACGGAATGTCGTGGTACTCCGCGACATTGGTCGCGGCATCCTCGAAAGACAAAGTGGTGAACAGGAGGTCGGCCCCGTCCGCTAGCGACGTCAGAGTCCTGCTCATCTCCTCCCAGCACCGCTTCCCGGGTTCCACAACTTCGTGTCCCAACCTGATGAGATCCCGAATATTCCAGAAGTTGTGAAACAACCTCGTCCAGAAGTCGCGGTATGCGTCAAGCACCGCCTGCACCTCAAGCCCGTACGGCACCGCCACAATCCCGGCCACCTCGGCGATGCCGGCCAGGTCAGGCGGGACCGCCATGCACACGTCATGGCCTCTTCGCAGCAGCTCACGACCGACAGCGGCGCAGGGCTCGATTTCGCCGCGACTTCCCCAGGCTGCCAGTACAAATTTCATCGCGGCTCTGAGCCCTCTACTTCCTGGGCGCTTAGACAAGCCCCGGGGTATCGGTCATTGCTTCTGCTACTTCGGTCGCTTCGCACAGACGGGTGGACGAGCTGCGAGCTTCGCTGTACTGCGGCAACGACGCGTGCGACGTCTTCGGAAGGCATGTAGTGGTGAACCGGCAGCGAGACGATCCGTGAGCAGACGTCGGCTGTGACGGTGAGATCTGCTGATCTCACCATCTGGGGGTTGGCCATGAAGTATGGCTGCAGGTGTTGCGGTGGGTTGTAGTAGTCGTGGGCCCGGATCGCGTAGCGCCGCAGTTCGGCGAGCACCGCGGTCTTGTGGTCCGCGGACTCGCAGCACGCGCTGGCGAAGCAGACGGAGGAGGCAATCGCGTTGGGCTGGAACCGTAGACCCACAGGACTGAGTTCGGCGCGATAGCGGTCGAAGACTTTGCGGCGGCTGGCCAGGCGATCGTCGAGCGCGTCGAGTTGGCGCAGGCCGATGGCTGCGCTGAGCTCCGGCAGCTTCCCGTTCAGTCCGAGCTGCGTGGTTTGCCGGCCGGTGAAGCCGAAGTCTGCGAACATGCGCGCTTGCTCAACTAGCCCGGGGTCACGAGAGACCAGCGCGCCGCCCTCGCCAATCGCGAACGGCTTCGTGGCATGGAAGGAGAAGATCTCGCAGGCGCCACGCGCGCCGAGGCGCTGCCCGTCGGTGTAGGCGGAGCCGAAGCCAGCGGCCGAGTCGAGCACGATCGGCAGGTCCCACTCGGCGGCGAAAGCCTCCCAGACATCAACGTCGGGGTTGCCAACGCCGAATACGTTGGGGAGCACGATGCCGGCGATCAGATCGCGGGAGCACTCCAGGACGGCCCGCGCCGAAGGGGCACTCGGCTGCCAGGTGTCGGCGTCGATGTCGATGAACCACGGCCGGTATCCGGCCCATAGAGCGGCTTGCGCCACGGCGACGAAAGTGAAGGACGGCATCAGCAGGTAGCGGTCACGTGTTCCCGGGCCGACGGTGGCATGAAGCGCTGCGATGAGCGCCAGAGTGCCGTTTGCGAAGGTGGCGACGTGCAGGTCGGGCCCGAGATACTCACCGAGCGCCAAGGCGAACCGTCGTTCCTTCGGGCCGAAGTTTGTGTACCAGTTGGCGTTGACAATTTCGTCGAACTCTTCGGCGAGTTCGGCCGGCTTAGGGAAGCTTGGACGGATAAAGGGGATCTCAGCGGGCATCGAGCCACCGGTCCCAAATTTCGCCGAGCGACGCGGTGATACTCGCGCAGACCCTGCTATAAGGTGTCGATTTGCCGACTCCGCGATCGCCCCTCAGCGTCCTACGGTCGAGGACCGTGTGATCATCGCAAGCCGTCGACGCGGGCCGAAACTCGTCAACGCTGGCCATCAGCCGCTCCAACCCGCGCCCCCCTTTGCGATGGAACTCGAAGCCCCCGGGCGGGGGCTTTCCGCAGAAGGTACGCCACGTTGGTCGAAGATTCGCGCATGATGACCAAACTTCAGCAAATTTTTTTCTCGATAGCTCTTATTGAACTCGGTGCAATAAAGACGCAGCTCGTCGAGCCTTTTATACACGCGGCGAATATGCAGACTAGCGGCGCTGGCGAAGCTTAACCCCGACGGGCCTCCAGCCTGGTCCTCAGCATCCGTCCAACGACGTCACCGGCTGCGAACCGCGCGCCACAGCCCCGCTGTAGATCACGGTGCCGCTGCGCGATCCCGCTGTCTGTATCGCAGGGTGGCATCATTAACCGCGCACGTCGGCCGCGGATCTGTCGTCACGTGGGCAGCGATCGGTTAGTTTGCGGACCTCGCCGTTGCGCCTGTTCTCTCGAGGCACGGTTGCCTCTTGCACGCGTGCAATCATTGCCACTGAACTGCGGTGAGGTCAGCAGTCACACGATCGGTGAACCTTGTTTTTTTCTGCAAGATAATTTGGTCGTACGCAGCTAGAACCTTGTATTCGCCGGCATGGTATGTCAAAAACTGATCGATTGCCCACCAGGGGTTAGCCCGCGCCCGGGGGTAGCACGGCCACAAAAAGTCGTCAAAGATCATTACTCCGCCCTGCTTCAACAGGCGCCATGCGGTGATCCCATCCATTAAGACATCGTCTGCAAAGTGGGATCCGTCTACATATATCAGATCAAATTCTTGCTGTTCATCCAGCAGTTGCGGCAACACGTGTAGCGACGACCCCTTGCGCTTTATAAGGCGGGTGGCGCATGGGGCAAGATTGCCATCGAATCGAGCTTCGAGGTCCCGTCCGTCCGGGGTTGCGTTGTATAAGTAATAGTCGATACCGGCCCACGTGTCTACCGCGGTTAAGCGGCCTCGGGTAAAGTAGGTCAAAAGAAACAGGCTTGAGCGGCCTTCCCAGGACCCGATTTCAAGGATGCTCACGGGGGCTGCGCGATCAAAGATTCCGGAAAAAACAGCACACCATTGAATGACAATAACGTCACTCATATCAAACCATCGTTCCTTGAATTGTCCCTGCGCCGCATGCTCCTCGAATGCAGCACGCACCTCCGCAACGTGTCTTGCCGCACTGGGGAGAACGCCAAGTTTAACTAGAATATAGCGCAAGTTGCAGGCGAGGAAATGCCACAGAACAGAAGGGTGTCTGGTCCCGATACGCAATAGAAAAGCGACGTATCGGATGGACCAACGAATCTTGGTCGTGGTTGTCAGTCCTGTCATGTTCCTCGCGCTTTTCTCTGATTGTTGATGGTTGTCTCTCAGTTAAATTTGTGCATCTCAACCCATGCAATTGAAGTCACTCACCTGGGCGATTCGTCGGCCTTGGCCAGACAGTACATCCAATACGAGTCTCGTCCGCTCCGGATGTTCCGATAAATTGCCGATCCGTGCACCGGCAGCATGTCGCGCACCCAACGCCGCAAGAAGCGCGGTGCCACGTTTTCCATCGACGCCTGCATTCGCTCCGAATTCAGCGTCATCCCTCGCAGCACCTCGGCGTCGATGTTTCGCGACAACACCACGTGCAGGCCGGGCGCACTATTCAGGTCCGCCTCCCATTGGGCGCACACAAGTCGCTGACGTAGATCGGTGTAAAGAAACGTCCCGCCGGGGCGCAACACGCGGGAAACCTCGGCGAGGAATCGGTCGAAATGCGGGTAGCAGTGCGATGATTCGACATTGATGACCGCGTCAAACGATTCGGCGGGAAAGGGAAGGTCTTCCGCGTCGCCGTGCACGAAATCGAGTCCGGGCACCTGGTGGCGGCGCCGGCAGAACTCGATACCGGCGGCGTTGACATCCATCGCGACATAGGATGCCGGCGCCAGTGCGCGCGTCAGATAGGAGGCGCCACCGCCATGGCCGCAGCCCACCTCCAGCACCCGCTGGCCGACGAGTCCCCCGGCTTGGGTGGCAGTGGCGTGATACAGCTGGATCGGGTAGCGCTCGGGTTCGTCGGCCGCATCCAGCGGCAGGCCCATCGGCGGGTCTTGCTCGTAGCCGTAGTTGAGGAACACCGCATCGTCAGCAACCCGGCGAGTCAGGTAGCGGTATAACCGTCTCTGCGCGGAATAGATGACTGCCCTCGTGGCGGGCTCAAGCACGCCGTCACGTAACGCGCGTGCGATGGTGGTGGCCATCAACGCTCCCCCTTGCCTCTAACGACGCCATGCGTCAACTACCCGTCAACCGGAATGTAGACCCCTGCCGGGGTGCCGGACTCGATTATCTAAAGCCCTCGCGAGGGCTGGCCGACGGCGATCGACGCTCGCCATGCCGGTACAGCGAATCAGATACTCTCAGCTCATGAATCGGTTGGACCCCAGAAAGGGCCACGCCGTCTCGCGCAGAGTCGCCCTTCGTTACGTCTGCATCTCACACGGCGCCATGTGCCAATCCCGTGTACTCGGAGGCTGATCAGTGCCGATCCGATTACGTCCTGCCCGTGAGTTGCTTCACAGCGTGGTATCCAATGACACTGCGCGACCGGACAATCGGCTTGCGTTGGTGGACCAAGCCTTGTTTGCGGGGCACAGTGCAGCCGGCCAAAGGGTAGTCATCGAAGTCGTCTGGGTTTATGAGCACGGCATCGACCTCGACGGGCTAAGGCGTTTTCACCACAATCTCGGTTACGGGTTGTTGGGACGGCGCATCGAGCGTTCGCCGCTCCCGTTCGGCCGCCATCGGTGGGTTATAGATCGGGGGCCGTCTGACATCGATGTCGCTCAGCGCGCCCGGCCGCGGGCGGAACTCAGCGACTGGGCTGATGAACGCTCGCAGCTACCGGTTGATCCAGAGCGAGGCCCTGGTTGGCATCTCGCCGTGCTTCCACTTGCGGACGGTTCGACCGCCGTCAGCCTGGTGCTCGCCCATTACTTGATCGACGGTCTTGGGCTTGCCAACGTGCTTGCCGATGCGATCTTGGGTAACACCCACGACCTCGGCTACCCGCCGCCGCATTCGCGCAGTCGACTGCGCGCGGTCGTCCAGGACGCTCGCCAAACAGCGCAGGACATTCCTGAGGTTGTCCGCGCGGTTGCCACCGCGGCGAAACTGGCCCGCCGGGGCCGGCTTGAGGTTGCGCGATCGCCGGCGCCGCGACCCGCCGCACTCCATGGAAGCGACGGCGACGACGTGGTCGTCGTGCCCACCATCACCATCTACATCGACCTGGATGACTGGGATTCGCGCGCGAAAGCGCTTGGTGGGACGAGTAATACGCTGGCCGCGGGATTGGCCGCGAAGCTCGGAGAGCGCGTGGGGCGTCGACGTGCCAGCGACGGCGCTATTACGTTGCAACTGCCCATAAGCGAGCGCGTCGAGGGCGACACGCGCGCGTTTGCATTGTCGTATGCGCGCGTCAGCGTCGACCCTACCCACCTAACAACTGATTTGGGTGACGCCCGTGCCGCCATCAAACAGGCGCTGGGATCTGTGCGGGAGACAACAGATGAGTCGTCGCAAGTGCTTTGGCTGACACCCTTCACACCAAACCGGGCAATGAAACGGATGGTCGATGCCGGGTTCACTGACCCCGATCGCCCGGTCTTTTGTTCTACTCTCGGTGATCTCGGCTCGGTGCTGTCACGCCTCGATGGCACCGACGCCGAATACGCCGCCGCGCGCGTGACCGGGCAACGCATAACGCGACAGTGGCTTGAGCGAATAGGCGGTCAATTGACCGTGTTGTCCGGGCGCCTCAGTGGCAAGGTCTTCATCACCGTCGTCGCTTATCAACCGGGCGCTGAGAACACAAAGTCCGCTCTGCGTGAGCTGGCTGCGCGGACGCTGGCCGAGTTCGGGCTCACCGGCGAGATCGACTAGCGAGGGGTCCGCTTCTTGCCGGTCAGCGAACTTGCTTGAGGCGGACGAAGTTTTCCACGAGATCGGCGGCGGTCGCGACGCTTTCGGCAGGTTTGCTCAGCTGGCCGGCGATCTCCCGCGCCCGAGCGCTGTACTGGGGGGCGAGGATCCGGCGGAGGTCTGCGATCAGCGATCGCCGGGTAGTACTGGAAAACCGCCGGGCCCTCCCCACTTTCAATCGTTTGACCGCAGCGGCCCAGTACGGCTGATCCGCTGCCATCCAGCGGATCAACTGGGGGACTCCGGCGCGCAGGGCCGCGGCCGTAGTCCCTGCGCCACCGTGGTGCACGATCGCGCGGCAGGCCGGAAAGACTGCGGCGTAATTCACCGCGTCCACCACCTTGACATGCTCCGTGCGCGGGACGTCGCCCAAGTCGGCCCCGGCCGCACACACCAAGGCTCGCTCGCCCAACTCCTCGCAGACCGCGCTGATCATCACGATCATGTCCGCCGGATATTCAAACGGTATGCTGCCGAACCCGAAGAAAATCGGCGGTGTTCCCGCGGCAATCCACGACAAAACCTCCTCATCGGCATCCGTCGGCAACTCCACCGTCAGCGCACCCACAAACGGCCGTCGGCCATTCCAACCCGCCCATTCGGCTGCCAGCCCGGGAAAGCAAAGCTCATCGTAGGCCTGGATTTCCAGCGATCGGCGTTGGCTAATCCGTCGCGCGGCTGGACCTGTTGCTTTCGGCAGGTCCAATTCCCGGCGTTGCGCGTCTTCAAGCCTTTTGCTGGCGCGCCAAATCAGCCACTCGCTCGCCCTCGCCACCGCGCGGTTCAGTGGTGCCGGCAAAAACGGAAGGAGCTGACCGTTGACCCGCTTCGGGTAGTAATGCAACGTGGCCAACGGCATGTCGTAGTACTCCGCGACATTGGCAGCGGGTTGCTCGAAAACCAGGCCGGTGAAGAGCAGGTCGGCTCCGTCGGCCAGCGCTGTCAGCGTGATGCTCGCCTCCTCCCAGCACCGGGTCGCGAGCTCCCTCGCTTTGCGCCACAGCCTGATCAGATCTGGGATCCTCCACGGCTTTCGGAAAAAACCTGTCCAAAAGTCCCGGTACACGCCCAGCGGCGCCTGAGTGTCCACCCCGTAGCTGACCGCCGCAAGTCCCGCCGACTCGGCGAAGCCCACCAGGTCGGGCGGAACAGCCATGCGCACGTCATGGCCCCTGCGGAGCAGTTCACGGCCAAGAGCAACGCTGGGCTCGATATCGCCGCGCGTTCCATAACTTGCCAGCACAAGTTTCATTCGCGGAAATCCTGGCCTTTCACTTCCCGTGCCCATGCTGCGAAATGAAGGTGGAATGTTGTGTCGCCCGGTTCAGCCGCCCGGCAGCATAGCCCGATATCCGCGCTATTGTCGTGAAACCCAGAAGTTTTCGGGTAAGCGCCCGTACGGCACTGCCTTGACCGGTGATTTGGCTGACATTACCCAATTGGAGACATATCGCAAGCTTCGCGCCGTAGCTGGCGCCGCTTGCGCGCGTCGCATGAGCAACGGGTAGGCGTCGTAGCGATATCCCCCAACCGAAGGAGCCCGCCGCCCCCGAATCACTGATCGGTCGGGATCGTTCTCCTCACCGTTCACGGTGGGCCTAGCGGCGACGGCACCTACAACCCCCGCACACGCCGAGGATGGGATGCCATCGCCTGGCCTCCAGGCGCTGGTCGAACACTAGAAACGTGCTGCGGGCCAAGTCCAGATACGGACGCGTAGCACCGTACCGCCCCGTTACGCACGCGCCATGCATTACGATCCCATATCGCGTGGGAAACAAGCCGTTATGGAGGCCGCCGGCATGGTTTACTCGTCAAGATCTGGTCGCGCTCCCGTGGGGGCCGCTCGTTTGAAGTGATCGCCGCACGGCTAGCCGGCGACGCTCACCCCACTCGAGATGCCGTCTGGCGTGTCGTGGCCGATGTGTAGTTGCATGGCTGGCCGGGTGACATGACGTCGGGTACGGAAACGGGTGGAGAGGATTCGCGATTTTCAGCGTTTTGAGACGGGTGTGGATTCCGCTGGTCATACTGGTGGTCATCGCCGGCGGAGGATTCACCGTGACACGACTCCACAATATATTCGGCAATGAGAAGCGCCCATCGTATGCCGACACCAAAGTCAACGACACCAAACCGTTCAACCCCAAGCACCTGAAGTACGAAATTTTCGGGCCGCCGGGAACCACGGCCGACATCAGCTATTTCGACGTCAATGCCGACCCGCAGCGTATCGAGGGAGCGCACTTGCCGTGGTCGCTGGACATGGCGACAACTGAGGCCACAGCCGTGGGAAGTATTGTGGCGCAGGGAGACAGCAACAGCATCGGCTGCCGCATCATGGTGGACGGTGAAGTCAAGGCCGAACGAATATCGCACGAAGTCAACGCCTTTACCTTCTGCCTATTGAAGGCCGCATGAGCGACATACACGTGGGTAACCAGCACACTGCGCCGCCATTCGCGGCGCGGACGATCCATCGATTTTCGGTGCCGATCATCCTGGGGTGGGTGCTGCTGATCCTCCTCTTGGGCGCCACCGTTCCCTCATTGGAGCAAGTCGAAAAAGAACACACAGTATCGCTCAGCCCTCCGGACGCACCGGCGTTCAAGGCCGCGAACCGCGTCGTGGAGGACTTCAAGGAAGCTACTTCCGGCAGTGTGGCAATGATCGTCCTGGAGAGTCAGCAGCCCCTGGGCGACGATGCGCACCGCTATTACGAACATTTGATTCGTCAGCTGAAAGAAGACCCCCAGCATGTGCAGCACATTCAAGATTTCTGGGGAGACCCACTCACGGCCGGCGCCGCGGAAAGCGCCGACGGCAAGGCCGTATATGTCCAATTGGACCTGGCCGGCGAGCTTGGCCAGACCTTAGGCAACGAATCCACCGAAGCCGTCCGAAACATCGTGGCGCGCACGCCGCCGCCGGCCGGACTCAAGGTGTATGTCACCGGTCCGGCGGCGATCGCCGCGGATATGGGCCACAGCGGGGACCGGACCGTCCTCACAATCACCGTGGTGAGCCTCGCGGTGATTTTCACTACGTTGCTCCTGGTCTACCGGTCGGTTGTCACCGTCATTGTTCTGTTGGTGATGGTCGGGATAGAACTGCAGGTAGCCCGGGGCGCGGTGGCATTCCTCGGCCATCATCAGGTAATCGGTGGCCTTACTACTTACGTCGTCAACCTGCTGACATCCCTTGCGATCGCGGCTGGAACCGATTACGGGATATTCTTCTTCGGGCGCTATCAAGAGGCGCGCCAGGCCGGCGAAGACCGGATAACTGCGTTCTACACCACATACCATGGGGTCGCCCGCGTTGTCCTGGCCTCCGGATTGACAATCGCCGGAGCCCTTTTCTGTCTGAGCTTTACGCGCCTGTCCGCTTTCCAAGCGATTGGCGTTCCCTGCGCCGTCGGTATGGTCGTTGCGGTCGCGGTTGCGCTCACCCTGGTTCCCGCAGTTATCGCTTTAGGCAGCCGGTTCCGGCTGTTCGAACCCAAACGCACCGTCAGGGGCCATGGATGGCGACGAATAGGCACGGCGATCGTCCGCTGGCCCGCACCCATTTTCGCTGCGACAATGGCAGTCGCGCTTGTCGGGCTGCTGGCGCTGCCGGGATACAAACCCAACTACGATGACCAGCAGTACATCCCGAAAGACATCCCCGGCAATTTGGGATACGCGGCCGCCCAACGGCATTTCCCTCAGGCGCGGATGATGGCGCCCGAGATCCTGCTGATCGAGGCTGACCACGATATGCGCACTCCGGCGGATATGCTGGTGCTGAATAAACTGGCTAAAAACGTCTTCGCCGTGCCGGGCATTTCCAGTGTGCAGGCCATAACTCGGCCCACTGGTGAACCGATCCAGCACACGTCGATACCGTTCATGATGAGCATGGGGCAGGCGAGCCAGCTGCAGAACATGCAGTTCCAGAAAGCCCGCATGAATGACATGCTCAAACAGGCCGATGATCTGGCGACAACAATCAGCCTGATGCAGCGCATGTATGCGTTGATGCAGCAACTCACCGCGACCACTCATCACATGGTCGGCGAAACACACGAAATGGTCGCCATCACGGAAGAACTGCGGGATCACATTGCGGATTTCGAGGACTTCTGGCGGCCCATCCGAAGCTACTTCTACTGGGAAAAGCACTGCTACGACATCCCCATCTGCTGGTCGTTCAGATCCATCTTCGATTCCATCGACGGGGTTGACGAGGTGAGCGACAAGCTCGAGGACCTTGTCAAAGACCTCGATCAGCTGGATCTGCTCATGCCACAGCTGCTCACCCAGTTCCCGCCGATGATCGCGACCATGCAGAGCACACGGACCATGATGCTGACCATGCACAGCACCATGTCCGGGATCTTCAACCAAATGGAGGACTCCAGCGACAACGCGACAGCAATGGGGAAGGCTTTCGACGCCGCCAAAAACGACGACTCCTTCTACTTGCCGCCGGAAGTCTTGAAAAACAAAGACGTCCAACGAATCTTGAAAGTCTTCGTGTCGCCGGACGGGAAGGCGACCCGTATGCTCATTTCCCAACGCGGCGACCCGGCGACGGTTGAGGGCGTTTCGCGGGTTGATGCAATAAAAACCGCGGCCGAAGAGGCACTCAAGGGAACCCCGCTGGAAGACGCCAAGATTTACCTCACCGGCACAGCAGCGATGGTGAAAGACATCATCGACGGCTCCAAATACGATCTGTTGATCGCGGCAGTCGCAGCGCTCTGCCTGATTTTCATCATCATGCTGATCATGACGCGAAGTTTCATTGCCGCCCTGGTGATCGTCGGTACCGTAGCGCTCTCGCTTGGAGCATCATTCGGGCTGTCGGTGCTCGTCTGGCAATATCTTCTCGGCATTCAAATACACTGGGTCGTGCTGGCGATGTCGGTGATCGTCCTTTTGGCGGTGGGTTCTGACTACAACCTGCTGCTGGTGTCCCGCATGAAAGAGGAAATAGCGGCCGGGATAAATACGGGCATCATCCGGGCCATGGCCGGTACCGGCAAGGTCGTGACGAACGCGGGCCTGGTGTTCGCGTTCACGATGATGTCCATGGTGGTCAGTGACCTCCGCATCGTCGGTCAACTCGGTACCACCATCGGCCTCGGTCTGCTTTTCGACACGCTGGTTGTGCGCGCGTTCATGACGCCATCGATTGCCGCGCTGTTGGGGCGCTGGTTCTGGTGGCCGCAACAAGTGCGCCCCCGCCCCGCCAGCGCGCTACTTCGGCCAGCCGGACCCCGTCCATTGGTCCGTTCCCTGCTGCTGAAGGACTAAGCGGGTGCTTGGTGAACACCGCATGAGCACCGAACACGCCCGGCCACCCGTGATAGCCCGGACAATCCACCGGTTTTCGGTGTTGGTCATCCTGGGTTGGGTAGCACTGACACTGCTTGTGACTTTTGCGGTTCCGTCGCTCGAGCGGGTCGGGCAACAGCATTCCGTCTCGATGAGTCCGCCGGACGCGCCGTCCGTGCAGGCCATGGTGCGCATGGGTAAGGACTTCCAGGAGTCCGATTCGGACAGTTTCGCGATGATCGTCCTGGAGGGGCAGCAGCCGCTCGGCGAAGACGCTCACAAGTATTACGCCGAGTTGGTTCGCAAGTTACGCGACGACACGAAGCATGTTCAGCATGTACAGGATTTGTGGGGAGATCGTCTCACGGAGGCTGGCGCCCAGAGTCCAGATGGCAAGGCCGCCTATGTGCAATTGAACCTGGCCGGAAACCAGGGCACGCCCCTGGGAGAAGAATCCGTCGCGGCCGTACGGGATCTGGTCCGACACACCCCGCCGCCTCCCGAGGTGAAAGCCTATGTCACCGGCGCTGCGCCGCTAATTACCGATATGCAGCACAGCGGCAACAAATCCATCCTGAAGATTACCGCGGTAACCGTCGCGATGATCTTCACAATGCTGCTCCTGGTCTACCGTTCGGTCATCACCGTGGTCCTGCTATTGGTCACCGTCGGGATCGAATTAGGTGCGGCCCGGGGAATCGTGGCGTTTCTCGGCCATAACAATATTCTCGTCCTGTCGACGTTCGCGATTAACCTGCTGGTGTCCCTCGGCATCGCGGCCGGAACCGATTACGCGATCTTCTTCTTCGGTCGATATCAAGAGGCGCGGCAGGCTGGCGAGGATCCGGAAACCGCCTACTACACCACATATCGCAGTGTCGCCAAGGTGGTCTTGGCCTCCGGGCTGACCATCGCGGGGGCACTGTTCTGTCTGAGCTTTACCCGGATGCCCTACTTCCAGACCATGGGCGTCCCCTGCGCTATCGGGATGTTCGTTGCCGTCGCGGTTGCGCTCACACTGGTTCCGGCAGTCATCGGCCTCGGCAGCCAGTTTGGTTTGTTCGACCCCAAGCGCATGATCGGGGTCCGTCGCTGGCGCCGGGTGGGCACGGCGATCGTCCGCTGGCCTGTGCCCATTCTGACGGCCACTTGCGCGATTGCGCTGGTTGGTCTGGTGACTCTGCCGGGCTACAAGACGAGCTACAACGACCGGCTCTATATCCCTCAAGACCTCCCGGCCAATATGGGATACGCGGCGGCTGACCGTCATTTCTCTCAATCGCGAATGATGCCGGATATTCTGATGATCGAGTCCGATCACGATATGCGTAACCCGGCAGACTTTCTGGTACTGAACAAACTGGCCAAGGGCGTATTTCGGGTGCCAGGAATCTCCCGGGTGCAGGGCATAACGCGGCCCGAGGGAACACCGATTGGCCACACGTCGATACCGTTTCTGATCAGCCTGCAAAATGCGACGCAACTAGAGGTTATGCAATATGTGAAGGCGCGCACAGGCGACATGCTCAAGCAGGCAGACGACATGGCGAAAATGATCGGCATCATGCAGCACATGTACGGCCTGATGCAAAATATGTATAGCATCACGCATTCCACAATTACCCAAACAAAAGAAATGAAGCTCATCACCGATGAGTTGCGGGATCACGTCGCGGATTTCGAAGATTTCTACCGGCCGATCCGCAGCTACTTCTATTGGGAAAAGCATTGCTATGACATCCCGATCTGCTGGTCGCTGAGATCCATTTTCGACGGAATCGACGGCGTTGACGAGCTGACCGATAAAATGGGTGACCTCATCAAAGACCTCGATCAAATCGATGTGCTGATGCCTCAGATGATCGAGAATTTCCCGGCCATGATCGCAACCATGCAGAGCATGCGGACCATGATGCTGACGATGCATAGCACCATGTCCGGGATCTTCAATGAGATGGACGAAATGAGCGATAACGCCATGGCATTGGGCCAGGCGTTCGACGCCGCCAAGAACGACGATTCCTTCTACCTACCCCCGGAAGTTTTCGAAAACAAGGACTTCAAGCGGGCGATGAGTTCCTTCCTGTCCCCGGACGGTAGGGCTGCGCGGTTCATAATTTCGCAGCGTGGCGATCCCGCGTCGGTCGAGGGCACCGCGCGTATCAACAAAGTAAAGACGGCCGCCGAGGAGGCGCTCAAAGGGACGCCTTTGTCCAACGCCAAGATCTACCTTGCCGGCACGGCGGCGACCTACAAGGACTGGGGCGACGGCTCCAAATATGATCTCTTGATCGCGGGAGTTGGCTCGCTCTGCCTTATTTTCATCATCATGCTCATCATCACGCGGAGCTTTATCGCCGCGCTCGCCATTGTGGGCACGGTGGCACTTTCGTTGGGCGCGTCGTTCGGGCTCTCGGTGCTGATTTGGCAGTACATCCTCGGTATGAAATTGCACTGGATGGTGCTCCCGATGTCGGTGATCATCCTGTTGGCGGTGGGGTCTGACTACAACCTGCTGCTGGTATCACGGATGAAAGAGGAAATCGCCGCTGGGATAAACACGGGCATCATCCGCGCAATGGGCGGTACGGGGAAGGTCGTGACGAACGCCGGCCTGGTGTTCGCGTTCACGATGATGTCCATGGCGGTCAGTGACCTGACCATTATCGCTCAAGTGGGTACGACCATCGGTCTGGGTCTGTTGTTCGACACGTTGGTCGTGCGCTCGTTCATGACGCCGTCCATTGCCGCGCTGCTCGGGCGTTGGTTCTGGTGGCCGCAGATAGTGCGCCCACGGCCGGCCAGTGCCCTGCTCCGGCCGTACGGGCCGCGTCCGTTGGTTCGATCCTTGCTGCTGACGGATGAGGACGATGACGCGATCACAGCCCCAATCCCGAGACCGGTCCCCCGGGGTTGAAGCTAGCCATGGATCGGCGCGGCTGACCTATTCGAAACAGTTTGCAAACACTTTGCGCCAGCTGGTTTAACGCCACTCCGTCGTGTCAAAGTGATTGGCAGATGGCCGGTTACGAAAATCCCGGGCAAGGTTGGCGTCGAGCGGTTAGAGTCGGTGCCATCAGTGGGAGGAGTCTATCCATGATGAAACTGTCGTTGACCAGACTGGCGATTGCGATTGCCGGTTTGGGATTGTCGTTGACCGCCGGAGCCGGAATCGCGTCCGCAGACCCCGCTCTGGACCCGATCGTCAACACAACCTGCACGTACCCGCAGGCGGTGGCGGCGTTGAACGCGGAGAACCCGGAAGCTGCAGCGCAATTCAACGCATCGCCGCCGGCGCAGTCCGCGTTGCGTCAGTTCCTCGCCGCGCCGCCGAGTCGGCGTGCGGTGATGGCCCAGCAGATTCAGGGCTCGCCGTACTTTGGCGTTATCCAGCAGATTGCTGCCACCTGCAACAACTACTGAGTCACCGCCACATATCTTGAGGAAGCAGTAGGCGCCGTCGCGCTACATTTCGCCGGCGTCGATCGCTTTCTTGACTTCCTGCGCGTGGGCAATTTGCTGCGCGGTATAGCCGATGAGCAGCGCCACCCCGCTGACGAGGACGGCCGCGCCGGCCAACCACAGCAGCCCATAGGTGAAGCCGTGGTCCAGGGCATTCAACTGGGCGGTGTTCATGTCTTTCACCGGCCGGTTGATGCCGCCGAGGTGCAGTGTGCGCAATGTGATGGCGGCCTGGACGACGGCCAGCACCACCGGTCCGCCGAGGGACCGCAGCGTCAGCGAGATCGCGGACGTGGGCCCGATCCGGTCGACGCCGACGCTGGCAATCACCGACAACGCAAGGGGGACATCGATCATCCCGATGCCGAAGGCGCCGACGGCGAGGGGCACCACCAGGTTCGGGAAGTACGGGACGCCGCGGTTGAGCGTCGAGCCGTACAACATGGCGACAAGCACCACGATGCTGCCGGCTATCACCACCATCCGGGGCGGGAACCACGACACCAGCCGCGACGACATGCCCGCTCCGGCGCTCACCGCAACGGCGAATGGGATGAATGCGAACCCCGCGCGCAGCGCGCTGTAGCCCATGATCTCTTGCACGTACACCGCAACCAGCACGGTCACGGTGAACAGCACCCCGCCGGCCAGGAAGATGGCTGCGAACGTGGCTAGCCGGTTGCGATCGAAGAACAGGCTGAACGGGACGATCGGGTTCTCGGCCGTGCGCTCCACTACGACGAATGCCGTGAATGCGCCCAGCGCCACCACACCGGAACCGATCGTCATTGGCGACAGCCATCCCTTCTCCGGCCCTACCGAAAAGCCGAAAACCGCAGCGCCACAGACCAACGTGGCCAGTACCGCCCCACTGACGTCGAGCTTCATCCGTGTGCTCTGGGTTTCCTCCAGCGTTGCGCGGGCGCGGTAGATTACCAGCAGCCCTATCGGCAGGTTCATCAAAAACGCCAGCCGCCAGGACAACTCGGTGAGCGCTCCACCCACCACCAAACCTCCCACCAAACCGAAACCGGCCGTCGCGCCGAATACCGCCGTAGCGGCGTTGCGCACCGGGCCCTTCGGGAACATGGTGGCGACCAGCGCCAAACAAATAGGCGCGCAGATCCCCGCGGCCACACCTTGCAGCAACCGGGCCAAGACGAGGCTGGCCTCGTCCCACGCGATGCCGCACAGCGCCGAGGCGACCGTGAACACGGCGACGCCGACGATGAAGGTGCGCTTGCGTCCGATGGTGTCGCCGAGGCGACCGCCGAGCAGCATCAGGCCGCCGAAGGTCAGCACATAGGCGGTAATCACCCAGCTCCGCCCGGCATCGGACAGACCGAGCTCGTGCTGGATTTTAGGAAGCGCGATAACCGCAATCGAGCCGTCCATGGTCACCATCAGCTGCATGCCGCCGATGGCGATGACCACGTCGACGAATCGTCGCGACAGCAGCCGAGTCGGCGCTTCGATCTGCATCGGGGTTTCTCGTTCCGTGCATTCCGTCGCGCCGTGAGGTGCTACTTGCTCTGCGTCGTCGCGAGCCGCCATAGCCGGCTACCCTACTCGAACCTCGTCATAGGTGCGGACGAAATACGAACGGGTCGCGGCCCATTCGTCTACCAGAACTTCTGCCGGATCACCGATCCGACTCCTGCAGGCTGTGTAACGTCAACGTGTATGGGACTGGCCAGCCAGCTGATTAGCCAGATGGCGGCGGTGATCTATCGCCCTACCGACGAGGTGGCTGCGGAGTATCACAAGTGGTACTACGGGACTGCGGTGCACTTGAAAACGAAATGGATGGGCGTCGCTTGCCTGAAGTCGGTCAGCGACATGTGGAACTACCAGGAGATCCTGTCCGATCTAAAGCCTTCGGTGGTTGTCGAATTCGGTACCGCTTTCGGCGGTTCGGCGCTGTTTTTCGCCAGCGTCATGAGGCAAATCGGTCAACCGTTCAAGGTGCTCACGGTGGATGTCACCGATAAGCATGTCGATCCCGCGGCTCGGCGCGATCCCGACGTCGTATTCGTCAAATCACCATCGACGGCACCGACGGTTGCCGAGCAGATCCAGTGCCTCAAAGCCGAATTGCCCGGCAAGACCTTCGCGATCCTGGACAGCGACCATTCCATGAAGAACGTGCTGTCGGAGATGAAACTACTTCGTCCGCTGCTTGGCACCGGCGACTACTTGGTCGTCGAGGACTCCAACATCAACGGTCACCCGGTCCTCCCCGGATGGGGACAAGGGCCATACGAAGCCATCGAGGCGTACGAGCGTGAGTTTCCACAGGACTACGCGCACGACGCGGCGCGAGAAGACAAATTCGGCTGGACGTTCGCACCGCGAGGATTTCTGATCCGTAACTAACGGCGTCCGCGACGATGCCCGCGACGGCCGACGCCTGCCGGGCCGTCGTCAGCTGCGGTAATCTCATTCTCGAAGCGCCTTTGTTGCGCGGCAGAATAGGAGAGCGCGATGGCCGGCACGGACGACGAAGTCGAAGTAACGCGCGGCGAGCGCTTCATCAAGACCGCGGTGGAGATCCTCGGCGAAACCGGGCGCACCGATTTCACCGTCCAAGAAGTGGTGGCCCGCTCCAAGACGTCACTGCGGGCGTTCTACCAGCATTTCGCCAGCAAGGACGAACTGCTGCTCGCCCTGTTCGACCGGACCATGGCCCACTCGGCGCAGTCCTGGCGCGCCGAAACCACCGGGCTTGATAGCACCGCGGCCATGAAACTGGTGATCGACCGGATCAGCGCCCAGCCGGAATCAAGCAAGCAAGACAGCCTCAACCGGGCGCTGAGCCTGTACAACCAGCATCTAGCCGAAACCCGCCCCCGTGACTACGCCCGGGTGCTCTCGCCGTTGCACCAGCTGATCCGCGACATTGTGCAGCGCGGCATCACCGAAGGGATTTTCCGGCCGGGCATCGATGTCGGTGCCGCGGCCGCGATCGTGATGCAGACCGTGTTGGGCGCCCAGCGATTGCACTGGCTGGGCGCGGAATTGAGTGGCGCGCCGATCGACGCGGCACAGTTGTACGAGTTCTGCATCCGGGCGCTCGGCGCCGACGACGAGCGCGAGGTGGCGGCACCGACGCTCGGCGAATTGTTCGACCAGATCGGGTTGCGGGATGCCGCCGCCGACGACGGCTACGCGATGGAATTGCCGGTCAGCCCGCAGGTGGTCAACACCTCCGGTGCCGTGCAGGGCGGCCTGCTGGCCACCCTCGCCGACGTCGCCGGCGGACAGCTTGGGCTGAATTACCTGCCCGCCGGCGCGGGGCTGACCACCGCCGACCTGTTCATCCGCTACCTGCGGCCGATCACCGCCGGCTCGGCCCGGGCGGTGGCCCGGGTGCTGCGGGCCAGCCGGCGCGCCATCGTCACCCAGGTGGACATTTTCGGCAACGGCGACGACGAACTCGCCGCCACCGCCACAGTGAATTTCGCGGTCGTCAACCGCCGAGAAGCCGCGCAGTCCTAAATGCGCCGCCGCCTATTACGCATTACGGATCACGGTGGTAATGTCATTACCACTACCCTGGACCACCACTGCAAGGAGTCGCCATGCCGTCTCGCGAACTGTCCTTTCCGGTGTTCGACGCTGACAACCACATGTACGAGCCGCAGGAGGCGCTGACCAAGTTCTTGCCGGACAACCGCAAGCACGTCATCGACTACGTGCAGGTCCGCGGTCGCACCAAGATCGTGGTCCGCGGCCACATCAGCGACTACATCCCCAACCCCACCTTCGAAGTGGTGGCCCGTCCCGGCGCCCAGGAGGAGTACTTCCGGCACGGGAGCGGCGGCAAGAGCTTCCGCGAGATCATGGGCGAGCCGATGAAGGCGATTCCCGCCTTCCGCGAGCCCGGTCCGCGGCTGGAGGTCATGGACGAACTCGGCGTCGACTACGCGCTGATGTTCCCGACGCTGGCCAGCCTGGTCGAAGAACGCATGAAGGACGACCCGGAGATGACCCACGACGTCATCCACGCGCTCAACCAATGGATGTACGAGACGTGGTCGTTCAACTACAAGGACCGCATCTTCGCCACCCCGGTGATCACACTGCCCATCGTCGAGCGGGCCCTGGAAGAACTCGAGTGGTGTCTGGAGCGCGGCGCGCGCACGGTGCTGGTCCGTCCCGCGCCGGTGCCAGGCTACAAGGGCACCCGCTCGTTCGGATTGGAGGAGTTCGATCCGTTCTGGCAGGCCTGCATCAAGGCCGGCATCCCTGTGTCGATGCACGCATCCGACAGCGGGTACGCCGAATTCGCCAACGCATGGGAACCCGGCGACGAGTTCCTGCCGTTCAGGCCGACCGCGTTCCGGATGCTGGTGATCGGCCACCGCCCCATCGAGGACGCGCTGGGCGCGTTGATCTGTCACGGCGCGCTGTCCCGCAATCCGGAGCTGCGGATCCTGTCCATCGAGAACGGCGCCGAGTGGGTGCCGCACCTGTTCAAGGCACTCAAGGGTGTCTACAAGAAGATGCCCAACGCGTTCAGCGAGGATCCCATCGAGGCGTTCAAGCGGTGCATCTACATCAGCCCGTTCTGGGAGGACCGGTTCGCCGAGATCGTCAACATGGTGGGCTCCGATCGGGTGGTGTTCGGTTCGGACTGGCCGCACCCCGAAGGCCTGGCCGACCCGCTCACCTTCGTCGACGAGCTCACCGACCTCGATCAGGACGACGTGGAAAAGATCATGGGCGGCAACATGATGGAGTTGATGAAGGTCGCCAAACCAGTCAGCGCCTAAGGATTGCCGTACCGGCGGAGCCCGTCAAACGACGCTTCAACCGGCATGACGCTTAGCCGAACTCCAGTAACGTCAGCGTTGGACGCAGTGCGGCCAGGGCACGAATCCGATATGACATTGACGCCAGTGAGTTGAACACGCGCCCGCGGCCCGGCGGCGAATGCACATCGCGCACCGCACGGACTCCCGGCACCGTGTTGACCAGGTCCGCGGCCTCTCTGACCGACATGCTGAACGGCATCGGCGGCATCTTGTAGCGCAACGAGCTCCAATGCCCGCGCCGGCTAAACCATGAGAACGCCGCCGGAGTCAGGTCGAACATCATCTGGCCGCCGGGAAACCTCTTGGCGCACTCCCCGATCAGTGCCAGCGCGTCATCGGGTTGCAGGTACATCAGCAGGCCCTCGGCGGTGATGAACACTCCGCTGGACGCGTCGACGCGGTCTGCCCAGCTGTAGTCCAACGCCGACTGGGCGCACACCGATATCCGAGATGATTGCGGCAGCAGCCGCGCGCGAAGGTCGACCACCGGTGGCAAATCGACTGTCAGCCAACGGAATTGCCCATCGGGGACGGCGGTGTCTAAACGCCAGAAACTGGTTTGCAAGCCCTCGGCCAGCGCCACCACCGTGGCCGAAGGATGCTGCTCGAGGTAGCTGCGGGTGTGGATGTCGAAGGCCAATGCGCGCAGCGCCATGCCCTGGTGGGGCCGGCCGAACTTTGCGAAATCGAAGTCGATCGAGTCTGCCAGCGAGATGGCGAGTGGGTCGTCGATGACGGCGTCGGCGCGGCGAGCCTCCCCGGCGCGCGCATGCAGCGTCAGAAGCGCGGTCTCGGAAACACCGGTCAGGCTAGGGGTTAGCTTGGCGAGGCTCATCGACGCTGACCCTACCTGCCGCGGGTCACCGCAAAACAGTTTTGGCCAGCGCGCTAAGGTTGCGGGTGAATTCCACCGCAAAAGCGGCTAGCTACCTGCACCAGCAGCGCAAAATCGCCAGTTCACGAAATTGGGGCTGTGCGTCTGCTCAGCGGTGGACGTCTTTGAACGGCACGCCGCGTTCGGCGGCGTACTCGCGCGGGAAGTTCAGCACCCGCTCGCCAATCACGTTGCGCGCCATCTCCGTTGTGCCGCCGCCCAGGCAGACCGTCTGCCGTGCCAGATAGCGCAACCCGGTCTCCAGGCCCTCCCCCGGCTCGCCGACCACCCCGGTCGATCCGGTGATCGCCAAGCCGGTGTCCATATCCAACGTCACGGTTTCGGCGTGGAAAAGCCGAATCAGCGTGCCGCCCGCCGGCGGAAGGGCGCCGTCACGCACACTGCGGTAGACGTGGTCGGACAGCTGGTCGCTGACCGCGCGGTGCACCAGCACCCGGCCGGCCATCTCCCGCACCCTCTCGTTGTCGGCCTGCCCGGTCTTCTCGACCAGCGCGACATAGTCCACCGGCGTCGAGCGGCCCCCCTCACTGCCTGTGCCGCTGGCGAATTCGGAGCTCTGCCCCACCGCGCGGCGCTCATGGTAGAGCTGGCGCGACGCCACCGCCCACCCCTTGTTGACCTCGCCGACCACCGCGTCGTCGCCGACGTCCACGTTGTCGAGGAACTCTTCGCAGAACTCCGTCGAGCCGTTGAGTTGAGTGATGCGCCGCAACGTGATTCCGGGATGAACGATCGGGACCAAGAACATCGTCAGCCCGTCGTGCTTGGGCACATCCCAGTCAGTGCGGGCCAGACACAACCCGTAGTCGGCGGCAAAGGCACTGGTGCTCCACGTCTTTGCGCCGTTGATCACCCAGCGATCGCCCTTGCGGTCGGCGCGGGTGAGCACACCGGCCAAGTCCGATCCCCCGCTGGGTTCACTCAACAGCTGCACCAGCACCTCGTCGCCGCGCAGCGCCGCCGCGATGTGTTGCTTCTTCTGCTCCTCGCTGCCGGTGTCGAGCAGCGTCGCGCAACAGATCGTGAACGTCGGCGTGTTGAGGATCAGCGGCATCTCGTAATTAGCGCTTTCCTCGTCGAACGCCTTCTGATACTCGTAATCCAGACCCAGCCCACCGTATTCGCGGGGAAAGCAGATACCGGCGAAACCGCCGTCGTAGAGCCGCTTTTGCAGTTCCCGGGCTCGCTGCCACGAGCGCTCGTCGTCGCGATGCGCGGCCGGCGGGGCGGCCGGGTCGATGCGCGGCATGTTCTCGGCCAGCCAAACCCGGGCCCGGGCGCGGAACTGCTCGACGGACTCGGCCATCACGCCGACCTCGCGGCTTCCTTCCAGGCGTACACCGCCAGGTTGTGCTCTTCGGGTGTGCCGAACATGGAGCGGTACAACGCAACTCGACGCAGATACAGGTGCAGGTCGTGCTCCCAGGTCACGCCGATCCCGCCGTGCATCTGCACACAACCCTGCACAATCTGTGGCGACATCTCCCCCACGTAGGACTTGGCGATGCTGGCCGACAACCCGGCTTCGGGTGAGCGAGCTGCGATGTCGGCGACCGCCGCACCCGTCGTCGCCCGGCACGCCTCCAACCACATCTTCATATCGGCGAAGCGATGTTTGAGCGCTTGATACGACGCCAGCGGACGGCCGAAGGTGTGCCGGTCCAGCGCCCACTGCACGGTGAAGTCGAACACCGTCTGCAGGATCCCCACCACTTCGGCGCACTGCAGCACCTGCGCGATCTGGCTTTGCCGCTCGATCAGCGCGGCGGTCTCGGCAGCGCTGCCGACCGCGGCCTCAACCTGCACCCCGTCGAATCGCACCCGGGCGTACTGCTTGACCAAATCGATCGACTGCTGCGGCTCGACGCTCACCCCGGGCGCATCGGTCGGCACCAGGAACTGACGTACACCGTCGTCGCCGCGCGCCACCACCAACAACAGGTCGCTCTGGGCGCCCGCCTCCACGCGGTCCTTGACACCGTCGATGCGGTAACCCCAGCCGGTCGCGGTGGCGGTCACCGACGGCTGGTGCGGCGCCCAGCCCTGACCCGGCTCATAGACGGCCCAGGACGCCACAGTCTGTCCGGCAATCAGCGATTCGATCGTCGCCGCATGGGTTTCCGGCTCGGCGCAATCCACCAGCCCGGCCAGCACGACGCTGACCGGATAGAGAGGGCCCGGAGCGACGGTCTTGCCGAGCAGCTCGGCGACCATGGCCAGATCCGCGACGCCGTCGCCGGAGACGCTGCCCCCGCCCAGTTCCTCGGGAACCAGCAGGCCCGTCCAGCCCAGCTCGGCGGCGCGCCGCCACCAGTCTCGGTCGAACGAGATACCCGCGGCATGCAGCTCACGCACCCGGCTCAGCGGCACCTCTTTTTGGAGAAATGCTTGGGTGGTGGAGGCAAAGAGTATCTTTTCGGGGGAGTCGACGGCAGTCATGGTCCTGGCTACGGCCTTCCTTCGCCGATCGGTCCCAGTCGGGGGTTCGCTGGTCCCCCGATGGTAGCAATGAGCAATACCGTAAGAGATACCGGAGTTCAGTCGATAATGACGTTGACAAGGTGGGCCGGCCGTGGCTGACACCGCAGACCGGCCCGACGACGCCAAGACGAAAGAGGACGCCCTCGCGCTGGCCGAGCAGGCCGAGGCCGAAGCCGCCGAGGCCGAAGCGCTGGCCGCCGCGGCCCGCGCCCGGGCGCGGGCCATTCGACTGCGCCGAGAGGCCGAAGCTGAAGCCAAAGCACCAGCCGAGGACACCGAGAACGAGACCACCGAGACCGACGAGGTTAGCCCTGAGCCGACCGAACCAGCCGAGTCGCCCACCGCCACAGCGCCGCCCCGACGGTGGGCGCGCATCGCAGCCAGGACGCTGGCTGTCGCAGCGATCCTCGCGATCTGCGCTCTGCTCGGCGCCAGCGGATACATGCTGTGGCACCACCACACCGTTGATCAGCAACGGCAGCGCGATGCGGCGTTTGTGGCGGCGGCCCGGCAGGGCGTGGTCAACATGATGTCGCTCGACTTCCACAAGGCCAAGGAGGACGTCCAGCGGGTCATCGACAGCTCCACCGGCGAATTCCGCGACGACTTTCAAAAGCGCGCAGCCGATTTCACCTCGGTCGTCGAGCAGTCCAAGGTCGTCACCGAAGGTTCGGCGAAGACAACCGGGATCGAATCGACGGGCAAGGATTCCGCCGTCGTCCTGGTGCTGGCCAACGAACGCGTCACCAATGCCGCTGGCGCCAAAGAAGAACCGCGGTCGTTCCGGTTACGCGTCACCGTGTCCCGGGACGGCGATCAGATCAAGATGTCGAAAGTCGAGTTCGTGTTGTGAACGTGGACGACAAGGCGGAGACGGAAAACGCCGACGAGACGCGTGACGTCGAGGCCACCGAAGGCGTGGAGATCGACAAAGCCACCGACGTGGAGCAAGCACCGCCGAAGACCACTCGCGGGAAGATCACGCTGCGGCTCAAGGTCGTTCCGGTCGTGTTGGTGCTGTTACTGCTGGCCTCCGCCGGGTTGGCGGCATGGGTGTATTTCAAGCAGTACCGGCCCGACCAGCAGACCGACCACGCCGCCGCGCAGGCGGCGGTCAACGCCGCAAAGGACGGCACCGTCGCGCTGCTGACCTACAAACCCGAAACGCTCGACCAGGATTTCGCGGCCGCCAAGTCACACCTCACCGGCGACTTCCTGAACTACTACGACGAGTTCACCCGGCAGATCGTGACTCCCGCGGCCAAGGAGAAGGCGGTGACCACCACCGCCCAGGTGGTACAGGCCGCGGTGACGGAAATGCACCCGAACTCGGCGGTCGTGCTGGTCTTCGTCAACCAGAGCACGGTCAGCAAGGACCGGCCCGACCCGGCCATGGCGGCCAGCAGCGTGCTGGTGTCGATGACCAAAGTCGACAACACGTGGCTGATCACGAAATTCGAACCAGTCTAATAAGCCAACTCTGAATCCCCTGGCGCGGCAAGGACTTCGGCGGCTGGGGCTTTCTTGTGCTGCAGGCAGCACAGCCGTCGTTGGGCTGCGTTGCTATTTATACTATGATTGCTATATTCAGTTCCCGGCCCCGGCTGCTCAGGAAGGATGCTGATGGCAATCAGCACCGTCACGCTCGACTTCACCGGGCAAACCAGCCCGTATCCGTTCTTCGAATACAAGCGGCGCACCGAACCGGTCTGGCATGGTTCGCTCACCGACCAGTCGCAACTACCGGACGAACTCAAACCCAGCGATGAATGGGTGTTGTTCGGCTACGACGACGTCTTCCACTCCTTCCGCGACGACCGGGTGTTCAGCTCGCACGGCTACGACCAGACCATCGGCCTGGTCATCGGGCACACCATTCTGGCGATGGGCGGCAAAGAGCATCACGATCACCGCAACCTGGTGGCCAAGGCATTTCGCGCCACCGCGCTGGAGCGCTGGGAACCGGCGGTGATCGGGCCGGTCTGCGATCAGCTGGTCGACGAGATCAAGCACGACGGCGCAGCCGATTTGGTCCAGGCCGTGACGTTCGAATTCCCCACCCGCGTGGCGGCCACGCTGCTCGGGCTGCCGCGCGAGGATCTCGACTTGTTCCGCCGGTTGTCGTTCGACCTCATCTCGATCCCCGTTGACATCGAGGCGGGGCTCAAGGCGTCGATCGACCTCTACGACTACTTCCTCGACCAGGTCGAACAACGACGGCGCAAACTCACCGACGACATCATCGGCGACCTGGTCAGCGCCGAAATCGACGGCGAGAAACTGGCCGACGAGGCCATCATCTCGTTCCTGCGGCTGTTGTTGCCCGCCGGCCTGGAGACCACCTACCGCTCGTCGGGCAATCTGCTGTATCTCTTGCTCACTCATCCGGAGCAGTTGGCGGAGGTGTACCGGGACCGCAGCCTGATCCCTGTGGCGATCGAAGAGGGACTGCGGTACGAAACGCCGCTGACCAATGTTCCGCGCACCACCACCGAAGACGTCGAAATCGGCGGGCAGATAATCCCTTCCGGTGCGCAGGTCGATTTGTGCATGGGGTCGGCCAACCGCGACGAAAGCCGCTGGACCGATCCCAACACCTTCGATATCCACCGGCCCCGGCAGGCGCATCTGGCATTTGCCGGCGGAATCCACATGTGCCTCGGCATGCACCTGGCCCGGCTGGAAACCCGGATCATGTTGAACAGCTTGTTCGACCGGGTCACCAATCTGGAGCTGACGCCCGACGACGACACCGGGATCGTCGGCCTCACGTTCCGCTCCCCCAACAAACTGCCGGTCACGTTCACGCCGGTGTCATGAAAAGCCGCGCGGCGATCCTGCACGACGTCGGAGGCCCGTGGTCTGTCGAGGAATTCGAGCTCGACCCGCCCCGCGCCGGCGAGGTTCTCGTCGAGATGGCCGCCGCCGGGCTCTGCCACTCCGACGACCACATCCTCAAGGGCGACATGTCCGCACCCAACGAGGTGCTGCGCTCGCTCGGGCTGCCGACCATGTTCCCGACGATCGGGGGCCACGAGGGTTCGGGCATCGTCCGCGAAGTCGGCAAAGGCGTCAGCGAATTCGCGCCCGGCGATCATGTGGTGACCTCGTTCGTCGCCGTGTGCGGGCAATGCCGTTGGTGCGCAACGGGCATGGAATATCTGTGCGACGCCGGCATCGGCACGCTGACCCCTGGGATGCCGACCGACGGGACATTTCGCCACCACACCGCGGACGGCAAGTCGCTGGGGCATATCTCCAAGATCGGCGCGTTCGCCGAACACACCGTGGTTGCGGCGGATTCGCTGGTCAAAATCGATCCCGAGCTGCCGCTTGTGTCCGCCGCGCTGTTGGCATGCGCGATTCCCACCGGTTACGGGTCGGCGGTCAACCGCGGCGGGGTCCGCGGCGGCGACACCGTCGTGGTGGTCGGGGCCGGCGGCATCGGCACCGGCGCCATCCAGGGCGCCCGCATCAACGGCGCCGCGCAGATCGTCGCCGTCGACCCGGTGGAATTCAAGCAGAAGTCAGCGCTGCGGTTCGGCGCCACCCACAGCGCGGCGACCGCCATCGAGGCGCTGGATCTGGTGCGCGACTTGACCTTTGGGGTGATGGCCGACGCGGTGGTGGTCTCGCCGTCGCTGATCACGCCCGACGACGTGCGCCACGCGTTGAAGCTCACCCGCAAGGGCGGGACCTGTGTGCTTACTGGTATGACGTCGCAACTGACGAGGTCGATCAAGTTCGACCTGCAGGACTTCATCCTGATGAACAAGACGTTGGCTGGCACGGTGTTCGGGTCCTGCAACCCGAGGGCCGACGTCGTCCGGCTGGCCAGGCTGTACCAGACCGGCCAGCTGCTGCTCGACGAGATGATCACCAAACGTTACCGCCTCGACGACATCAACGACGCCTACACCGACCTGCGGGGCGGCGAGATCATCCGCGGCGTCATCGATTTCGGGATCGGCTGAGAACGGACCCGATCGTGCTCTCCACTAGGCCTCCCCGCTAAACGAGGCCCTAATTGGGCTCCGACCGCCGGCCACCCTCCGTTGTTCAGTCCCACCGCGGACGCCGCCAACCAACTAGAGGCGGATCTATAGCATTTTATGCGATAGTATAGGAAATTGCTATACGGTGATAGAAATTGCTACAGATGGAGTCGCTGTGGACGCCGTACGTAATCCGTATGCACCCGGAGCGGGTCGACCACCGGCCGCGCTCGTCGGACGCGACAGTCAGCTCGATCGTTGGCGGATCGCCCTGGATCGCATTGAGGCCGGCCGGACCGCGCAACCGCTGGTGCTGTACGGGTTGCGCGGCGTAGGTAAGACAGTCCTGCTCACTCGGTTCTTTAGCACCGCCCGGGATCGAAACTGGATCGTCGCACAGGTTGAAGCTGGGGCGGGGAAGTCGCTGCGCGAAGCGCTCGGGGAGGCGCTACATGCACCGCTGGCAGACTTGGCGCGACCATCAGCGGGTAAGCGGCTAATGAAGGCATTCAAGACGGCAGTAAGCTTCAAGGCCTCTTATGACACTGCCGGCACTTGGAATTTCGGCCTCGATCTCACGGAAACCACGGGCGGCGGAGCAAACACCGGAATGCTTGAGACCGACCTGAACAAGCTGGTTCAGGACTTATCTGAGGCAGCCGAGGAGGAAGAAGTCGGTCTGGCGATCCTCATTGATGAGGCGCAGGACCTAACGCCCGCCGAACTGACAGCGGTTTGTTCCGCGGCCCACGTAGCGGGACAACGCGGATGGGCGTGCCTCTTTGCCCTGGCCGGCCTGCCGAGTCTGCCGCGCGTGCTGGCCGAGGCGAAGTCCTACGCGGAGCGATTATTCGCCTTCGAACGAATCGAGCACCTCAGCCGCGACCTGGCGCGCAAGGCTCTCGTCGAGCCGGCCATGCTTGAAGACATCGGGTGGAATGAAGGCGCAATCGCCTACGTAGTTCAAGAAACATCGGGTTACCCGTACTTCCTTCAGCAGTTCGGCCAGGACACGTGGAACGAGGCACCTGGCCCCGCGATTACCCTTGCTGACGCCCGCGTCGGCGCGGCCCGAGGACGAGCCGCTCTGGATGATGGCTTCTTCCGTGCGCGCTGGGACCGAGCAACCCGATCCGAGCAGCGCTACCTACGCGCGATGGCTGCCGACGGAGATGCAGGCAGCTTATCTGGTGACGTGGCCGCACGGCTGGGACGCAGCGTCAACAGTTTCGGCCCTGTGCGCGCAAATCTAATATCCAAGGGCCTCATATTCGCCCCCGAGCACGGCATCGTCGCCTTCACAGTTCCCGGCATGGCGGACTTCATTCAGCGGCAACCGAAGCCGTGATCGAGTCGCAGATAATTGCCACCATCCGGAAAAAGCCCGCTCCGAGGCGATGCCTCTAAACGGTCCGCCGTGGCAGCACCCACCGGTGCTGGAACCTTAATACCGTTGCGGCCGTGTCGAAGTCAGCGTCGTAGTGGACAACGGCGGGTTGGTGCGCGGCGGCGAGGGTGGCAGTGAGCAGCTCGACCATGCCGACGGCTCGATGTTGGCCGGTTCGTGCCAGGGCTCGCTGTGCGCCGAGTGCGGTCTGCCAATACTGGTCGTCGGTCGGGAGATACTCGTACGCGACGCGGCGGTCCGCCCAGAGCTGTTCGTATTCGGCCGGCCCGCGGGCACTGTAGAGCGCTTCGGCATCAGCGATGCAGTTGTGGCGACCACACCGGCTTCGATCAGCTGGCGCAGACGACGCGGCACCTCTGGATGGCGCATTCTTGCCGCGGCGGCGCAGCCCGCTCCAACGCGCGTGGAACGCGTCGAAGGCCATACCGGTGGCGGTGTCCACCGGAGTCATAGTGTGCTGTTCGGATGGAACCGGTTGCTGGACATGGCGTTTCCTCCGCTCGTAGCGCCAACGTCATCGACCGGGGGCTAGCCCAGTCACGCCGGCTCTAGTCTGACCACGATCGCCTTCGACACCGGTGTATTCGATTTGGCGGCAACGTGATCCAACGCCACCAGCGCATTGGTCTCCGGATAGTAGGCGGCGGCGTTGCCGACCGGGGTGCAGTACTCCACCACCATGAAATCCTTGGCCCGCCGCTCCTGCACCACGCCGTCGCCGTCGGTGAATTCCGATACCAAATCGACCCGGTCACCCGCTTTCAGACCGAACTTTGCGATGTCGGCCGGGTTGACGAACACCACCCGCCGGCCGCCCTTGACGCCGCGGTATCGGTCGTCGAGGCCGTAGATCGTGGTGTTGTACTGGTCGTGGCTGCGCAGGGTTTGCAGCACCAGGCGGCCGTCCGGCACCGGAACCCACTGCAGCGGGTTGACCGCGAAGTTGGCTTTGCCTGTGCTGGTGGGGAATTCGCGGGCATCGCGCGGCGCATGCGGGAGCTGGAAACCGTCGGGTTGACGAACTCTGGTGTTGTAGTCCTCGCAGCCGGGCACGACGGCGGCGATCGCGTCACGGACGGTGTCGTAGTCGTTGTTGAACCGCTCCCACGGCACCGGGTGGTCAGGGCCCAGCAGGGTGCGCGCCAGCTGGCAGACGATCGCGACCTCGCTGCGCACCTGGTCGCTGGGCGGGTGCAGGCTGCCCCGCGACAGGTGCACCATCGACATCGAATCCTCAACCGACACCAGCTGTTTGACGCCTCCCTGGAGGTCGCGGTCGGTGCGGCCCAGCGACGGCAGGATCAGCGCCGTCGACCCGTGTACCACATGGCTGCGGTTGAGCTTGGTCGACACCTGCACAGTCAAAGAGCAGCGGCGCAGCGCGGCCTCGGTGACCGCGGTATCCGGCGTCGCGGATGCGAAGTTGCCACCCATGCCCATGAAGACCTTGGCGCGGCCGTCGCGCATGGCGCGGATGGCGTCGACGGTGTCCAACCCGTGCTTGCGCGGGCTGACGATGCCGAATCGTGCGTCGAGCGCGGACAGAAACGTCTCCGGCATCTTCTCCCAGATGCCCATCGTCCGATCGCCCTGCACGTTGGAATGCCCACGCACCGGACACAGCCCGGCACCCGGCTTGCCGATCATGCCTCGCATCAACAGCACATTGGTGATTTCGGAGATCATCGGCACGGCATGCCGATGCTGGGTCAATCCCATCGCCCAGCACGCAACCGTGCGCTGCGACTGCGCCATCATGTCTGCGACGCGGTGCAGCTGTTCCCGCGAGATCCCAGTGGCGTCCAGCACGGTGTCGAGGTCGACCGCGCGGGTATGCGCCTCGTACTCGGCGAAATTCGAGCAATGGGCGGCGATGAAGTCGCGGTCCACCACGCTGCCCGGTGCCCGGTCGTCAGCCTCGAGCAGCAGCCGCCCCAGCCCCGCGAACAACGCCATGTCGCCGCCGAGACGGATCTGGACGAACTCGTCGGCGATCGGTACCCCGTGCCCGATCATGCCGTGCAGCTTCTGCGGGTCCTTGAACCGGATCAGCCCGGCCTCGGGCAGCGGGTTGACCGCAATGATCTTGGCGCCGTTGGCTTTTGCCTTCTCCAGCACCGACAGCATCCGGGGGTGGTTGGTGCCCGGGTTCTGGCCGGCGATCACGATCAGGTCGGCCAGCGTGACGTCCTCGACGGTCACCGATCCCTTGCCGACGCCGATCGCGTCGACGAGCGCCGCGCCGGAGGACTCGTGGCACATGTTCGAGCAGTCGGGCAGGTTGTTGGTGCCGAAGCTGCGCACCATCAACTGGTAGAGAAACGCCGCCTCGTTGCTGGTGCGCCCCGACGTGTAGAACACCGCCTGGTCAGGGCTGTCCAGCGCGTGCAGTTCGTCGGCGATCAGCCGGTAGGCGTCGTCCCAGTCAATGGGCCGGTAGTGGGTGTCGCCGGGGCGCAGCACCATCGGCTGGGCGAGCCGGCCCTGCTGGGAGAGCCAGTGCTCCGGGCGTGCCTGTAGGTCTGCGATCGAATGCCGGGCGAAGAAGTCGGCGGTGACGACACGCTTGGTGGCCTCCTCCGCGACCGCCTTGGCCCCGTTCTCGCAGAACTCGGCGAGCTTGCGGCCGCCATGCTCCTCCGGCCAGGCACAGCCCGGGCAGTCGAACCCGTGTCGCTGATTCACCCGCGCCAGCGCCGCCGCCGTGCGCACCGCGCCCATCGAGGCCAGCCCGCGCTGCAGCGACACCAGCACCGCCTTCACCCCGGCGGCCTCGCGCTTGGGCGGCGTCGCCACCACCGCGTGCTCGTCGTAGCCCACGTCGACGTCGCGATCCTTCACAACGTCCATCTTGCACGAGCAGGTACTTCCTCGAAATGCGTCATCAAATGATGACGCGCACCGAAAGAACAATGGTGTGGTCCGGGACGGTTATCAGAATGAGTACCGCACCGGCAGGTGTTTGAGGCCGCCGACGAAAGTGGTGGCGATGAATTGTGGATCACCGGTGAGCTCTATGGATTTCAGCCTGGGCAGCAGTTCGGTGAAGAAGCTGTTGACCTCCATACGGGCCAGGGCCGCACCCAGACAGAAGTGCACGCCGTAGCCGAAGGACAGGTGCTTGTTGGGGTCGCGGCCGACGTCGAAGCGGAACGGGTCGTCGAACACGTCCTCGTCGCGGTTGGCCGACGCGTAGGACAGTAGCACCGACTCCCCCGCGGCGATCGGCACCCCGCGCACGGTGGTGTCCTCGGCGGCGGTGCGCATGAACTCCTTGACCGGGGTGACCCAACGGATCATCTCCTCGGTGGCCAGCGGCATCAATCCGAGGTCGTCGCGCAGTCGCCGGTGCTGATCCGGGTTCTCGATCAACGCGTGCAGACCACCGGAGATCGTCGCGCTGGTGGTGTCGTGGCCGGCGGTGGCGACGATCAGGTAGTAGGACACCGTGTCGATATCCGACAACGGCTCGCCGTCGACGCGGGCGTTGGCGATCGCCGAGGACAGGTCCTCGGTCGGGTGTTCGCGACGAGAGGCGGTGACGGCGTTGAAGTACTCGAACATGTCGAGCAGCGCGGGCATCTGGTCCTCGAGGGTGGTGCCGCGCTTGAACTCGGCGTCGTCGCCGCCGAACAACTCCTGGGTGAGTTTGAGCATCCGCGGGAAGTCCGCTTCCGGGATGCCCAGCAGCGACATGATCACATAGAGCGGGTAGTTGACCGCGACCTCCTGCACGAAGTCGCACTCGGGTCCGGCGGCCATCATCTTGTCGACGTAGATCTTGGCCAGCTCGTCGACTCGAACCTTCAGCGCCCTCATCGCCTTGGGCCGGAACCAATCCGCGCCGATCGCCCGCACCACCCGGTGCTGCGGGTCGTCCATGTGGATCAGCGTGCGCACCCCGATGTTGGCCTGCACCTCGTCGGCTTCGGCGGTCACCAAAACCGGCCGGGGCCAGTTGGTGAACACCTCGTTGTCGCGCTCGATGTCCATGATGTCGACGTGCTTGGTGATCGCCCAGAACGGTGCGTAGTTGGGCACGTCGACCCAGGACACGGGAGCGTTGGCACGCAAATGCGCAAGTGCTGCATGCAGTTTCGGCTCGTCAGTGTAGGCCATCGGGTCGGCCAGCAGCTTGGCGGCGTCGTCGATCGTCGGTGTGCTCATGGCGGCTCCTTACTGGCGCAACTCGTGCAATACAGCGGTGACAGTGGTGTGGGAAAGCGTGTGCGGAAGGGCCGGCATCACCCGGTCGATCACGCCGTCACATCGGTCGCGCAGTGCGGCTGCCAGCTTTTCGACCGGCGCGACGACGGCGAACGCCTCGAGCATTTCGTCGTCGATCAGCGAGCCCATCGCATCCCATTTGCCTTGCAGGGAAAGCTGATGCAGCTCGGTTGCCGCATCGCCCCACCCGTGCAGCTCGAGAACCTTGCGGTACGCGGGCGTCGAGCCGTAGAAGGCGATTTGCTTGCGGACCCTGCCCGCGCTCGCCGTCAATTCCGCATCGTCGTCGCCGGTCACGACGAACACCGGGCACGCCACCTCAAACGCGACCCGGTCCCGGCCGGCACGCCGCATTCCGCGCTGCAGGGCCGGTATGGTCACCTCGTGCAGGTAGCGCGTCGTCGTAAAGGCATGGGCCAGTAGGCCGTCGGCGACTTCGCCGCACATCTCGGTTATCGCCTCGCCGACTGCGGCAATGAAGACCTTCGGCGCCGGATACGGCTGCGGCTCGGGGGTGAACATCGGTGTCATCAGTTTGTGGGTGTAGAACTCGCCCTCGAATCGCAGCGGGGCGCCGTCCTTCCACGTCGACCAGATCGCGTGCAGCGCCAGCACGAATTCGCGCATCCGCCGCGCCGGGTGACTCCACGGCATGCTGAAGCGCTTTTCGATGTGCGGCTTGACCTGTGTACCGAGCCCGAGGATGAAGCGGCCCTGCGAATAGCTCTGCAGATCCCAGCCGAGGTTGGCGACGATCATCGGGTTGCGCGCGAATGCCACCGCAATGCTGGTGCCCAATTCGAGTCGCGACGTGTGTTCGGCGGCCAGCAGCAGCGGCAGGAACGGGTCGTGGTTGATTTCGCCCGTCCAGCAGCCGTCGTAGCCCCGCTGCTCCAAATCGCGGGCCCGCTCCGGCACCCGGGCGAGGTCGCCGAATAGGCCGCCGTCGACCCTCATCGCGTCTGCGACGCCGCGATACCCATGTCGCCGACGCTACAGTAAGCGATTCAGTATGGTCAACGGAGGTTAGGCTCTAGGCAACCCGTAGACGAGTGAGGACATGCGATGACCAAGCCCCCGGACTGGGAGGAAACGCTCGACGATCTCGAGCGCCGTCGTCAGTATGCGCGGGGCATGGGCGGGCCGGAGCGACTGGCCAAGCACCGCGGCAAAGGCAAGCTCGACGCGCGGGCACGGTTGGAGTACCTGCTGGACGCCGGCACGTTTCGCGAAGTGGGCACGTTGGTCGGCGGCGAGGCGGCCGCGGACGCGATCGTGGTGGGGTCGGGCTGCATCAACGGATCTCCCGTCATGGTCGGCGCCGAGGACTTCACCACGCTGGCGGGCAGCATCGGGCCGGGCGGTAATTCCAAGCGGTACCGCATCGCCGAACTGGCACTGCGCGACAAGATTCCGTTGGTGATGCTGCTGGAGGGCGCCGGCTTCCGCCCGACCGGCGGCCATTACGGGCGCAGCCCAACCGACCTGCTCGCCCAGACGCAGTGCTCGGGGCGGGTCCCCACCGTCGCCGCAGTACTCGGCCCGTCGGCCGGACACGGCGCCCTGGTGGCGCCGGTGTGCGACTTCCGGATCATGAGCAACCAGGGCGCCATCTTCACAGCCGGCCCACCCGTCGTGAAAGAGTCGACGGGCGAAGACATTTCGAAGGAAGACCTCGGCGGACCCGATGTCGCGTTGCCCAGCGGGGTGATCCACAACGTCGCCGAGGACGACGAAGGGGTGCTCGACAGTGTTCGTCGCTACCTGTCGTATTTCCCGCCCAGTGCGTGGTCGTACCCGCCGTCGCTGCCCGCCGACGACACCACAGGACCGCGGCCCACGCCGGAGCTGCTCGACATCGTCTCGCGCGACAACCGGCGCGTCTACGACATGCGCGCGGTGCTCGACGTGGTGTTCGACCGGCCCGACTGGTTCGAGGTGCAGCCGCAGTTCGGCCGGGCGATCATCTGCGCTTTGGCGCATCTGGGTGGCCATCCGGTGGCGGTGGTGGCCAACCAGCCTCAGGTGCTGGCCGGCTCGATCGACGCCGACGCCGCCGACAAGGCAGCACATTTCATCATGGTGGCCGACTCGTTCCATTTACCGATCGTGTTCTTGGCCGACAATCCCGGCATGCTGCCGGGCAGCCGCTCCGAGCGCTCCGGAGTGCTGCGGGCCGGCGCACGGATGTTCGCCGCGCAGACCGCGGCCACCACGATCAAGCTGCACCTGACGCTGCGCAAGGCCTACGGGTTCGGGTCGATGGTGATGTCGCTGCTCGGATTCGACTCGCAGGTAGCCACATTCGCCTATCCGGGCGCCACGATGGGAGCGATGAGCGCCGCCGCGTTGAGCCGGGCGTCGCACGCCGGCGAAGACCTCTCGGCGAGGTTGCGCAACGCGGAGTTGCAGGCGTCGTACCGGTCCGCCGAGCACATGGGATTCGACGAGCTCATCGATCCCCGCGAGACGCGCGACGCGCTGCTAGCCGCGCTGCAGCGGGGCATCTACAGCCGCCAAGCCGCCCCCGAGCCGGCGATCCGCACGGTCATCCTCCCGTAACCCCCTTTTGCCGCGAGCGTGCGTGTTCCCGGGCGACACGCCGAGCGTGTCGCCGGGTTTGCGCACGCTCGCGGCGTGGCCCGGCCGCTTATGGTTGCACGGCGCGGTATGCGGCCACGATCGGCTCGAGCTCGTCGGGTGTGGCGCCGTGCAGGATCACCGCATCGGCCCCATAGTCGAATTCCTTGCGGATGCGGTTGACACATTGCTGCGTCGAGCCGGTGGCCGAGGGCTCCAACCACTCGTCGGGAATCAACGTCGCGATGTGCTCGATCTGCTCGGGCGTGGCCTTGTGGTCGATGCCGCCCGCGATCGACGTTACCACCGGTTCTTCCCGGAAGCGTTGCAGCACAGCGGGATCCCAGCCGTTGGTGCGCACCATCAGATCGCCATAGCCCTGAAGGTAGGTGGCCAGCCGCGCGACCGTCTTCTTGAGCCGCACCTCTTCGGGAAGATGGTCACCCACGGTGGCGAAGCACGACCATACCCGCACGCTGGACGGGTCGCGGCCCGCCTTTTCCGCGGCGTCTTTGACGGTTCTGACGCAGCGCTGCAACGTTTCCGGGGTGAAATAGGTGTGCAGGATGACGTCATCGAAGACGCGGCCGCCCAACGCGAGCGATTTGGGCCCGAACGCCACCAGCGCCAGCCGGATGTCCTCGTCGAAGTCCGGGTCGAGAAACAGCACCTGGTACTTGCCCATCGGGCCGTCGTGGTTGAAGATCACCTCGCCGTGCCAGAGCCGGCGCATGACCTGCGCCCAGTCCTCCATCTGCGCGGTGGTCACCGCCGGAATGCCGAACGCGCTGTAGATAGCGCCGATCCCGCGGCCGATGCCCAGCGTGAACCGCCCGCCGGAGAGCCGGTGCATCGTGGTCGCCCACGACGCGGTGATCAGCGGATGGCGGGTGTTGTGATTGGTTGCGGCCGTGGCGATCTGCATGCGGCTGGTCACCGCGCACGCGGCGCCGACCAGAGACGACGCTTCCTTGACGTTCCAGCGTTCCGAGATGAACGCGGTGCCCAAGCCCAGCTCCTCGCCGCGACGGGCCTCGTCCATCAATGTCGCGGGCCCTTCACCGCCGGCCCCGGCAAGCAGGTAGTAGCCCAACTCGTTAAATACCCGCTCGGTCAATACCCAACTCCTTTACTACCCCGCGCAGGAAACGCTCCGAGACCGCCTGCACGCGACGGGAGAAGATGTGCCCGACGTGACTGCCGTCGTACCAGTGGAACTGGCCGCGCCACCGCTGCTGCAGCGCAAGGGCGGGCTCGCGCATCGCCATCCTGTCATGCCAGGCTCCGACGATGAGCCGGCGCTGCGGCGGCGGTGCCGGTTCGGCAGTCAGCGGGTCGATCACCGACGTCAGCGCCGCCACCACCTCGGACTGCAACAACTTCCGGATCCCGTCCCGCGACGAGCCCCGGCGCGCCAGGTGCTGCGCGATCATCGCGTTGAGACCCAGGATTGGCGTGTACAGCGCGACGGCATCGACGCCCTTCTCGAAATGCGACACCAGCGCCGCCACCGCGCTGCCCATCGAAACCCCGGACACCACAACCGCACTCGACTGCGACTGCACCCATTGCACGACGGCGCGAACCTCCGATACGGCGCGCATCATGCCGGCAACGTTGGTCAGTGGATCCATGTCCGGATAGGGCGGCCACTCGCCGCGCCGGCTGCCGTGGCCGGGCTGCACGGGTACCGCGACGTTGAAGCCGAGCCGTCGCTGTAGCCGCCCTGCCCGCGACACCAACAAATCGTCGGGTCTGCCCTGACCGGCGCCGTGCACCCACACCAGCCACGGCCGCGGCCCGTCGCAATGCCGGCACAGGTGCACCACCGCGGTTGCGGGGCCACCCAGGCCCGCCGTCTCCAGCGTGCTCGGCAGTGCGGGGTCGTGTTCGTAGGTCAGTTGTTCGTACGCCAGCGTCCCGAGGCGGCGACGCCGGAGCGACCGCACCCGCAACCGTGGCGGGTCGGCGTGTACTCCGTCGGTTCCCAGTGCGGTCAGCTGCTCGGCCGCCGCGGTGCAGCCATCGAGCGGCCTGACCGCCAGATCGACCGGCAGCAGCGAAAAGCCCGCCAGCACAAGCTCGTCCATCACCACCTCGCCAAGCTGGCGCACACCGCGGGGCGAGGCCGGGGACCAGCCGGTCGATTCGGTGATGCCCGACACCGCGCGCGGCAGTACCAGGGCGAGCTCGCGGGTGACGTCGAGTGCGCGGTTCGACATCTAGGCCAGCCTGAATCCGGCGGCGATCACGATCGCGCTCGCGCCCACCACCAGCGCGCGCCGCCGGGTATGGTTTTCCATCCACTGCTCCCAGGACCGACTGTCTCTCGGATGTTACTGTAGCGGTTACAGTATTTGACCCGGGGTCAGCTTCGGATAATCCGCCTGCAGGAGCCGCGTCGATGAAGTACACGCTGGAATACCCCAGCGAACTTCCCGACGCTGTCGACGACGTGGTCTCCGGCGGCCGGTTGATCGCCGGCGTCGGTGCCGGCTACCTGCGCTCGGAGTTCTCCGCGCTGGGCGTCGACTTCGACCGGCGCGCTGAGCTGCTCGACGAAGCGCTCGGCGCGCTGCGGTCGATCTGGACCGATCCCGAAACCCCGGTCCGCGGCCGTGGTTTCGAAGCGGTCGGGCCGGTGTGGCTACAGCCGCCGGCGCAACGCCCGCACCCGCCGATCTGGATCGGCGGCAACAGCAAGGTTGCGTTGCGGCGCGTCGTCGACTACGGCAGCGGCTGGATGCCGCTGATCGCCCCGGCGGGAATGGCGTCGGTGATTCGCACCGCGGCCATCCAGGACGCGGAGCAATTCGGTGCGGCGCTCGACGAACTGCGCGCACGGCTGGCCGACGCCGGCCGCGACCCGATGTCGGTCGACGTCCAGGTGGTCTGTCCGCACACCGACATCGATGACGAGGCATCGCTGCGGCATGCCCTCGATGTGCTCGACGAGTTGGCCAGCTACGGCGCCACCTGGGCCGTCGTGCACGTCGACGGCTCCAGCCCGCGGGCCGCGCTGGATTTCATCACCTTCTTCGGCGAAGCGGTTGTGCGGACGAGCCGCCGGGCCGGCCCGGCCTGAAATCTCTACTGTAATGTCCTTAGTATCAGCGCACGGATGCGGGAGGCGACGGCGTGACAGCCCTCGAGGAGATCGCGGCACCTGCCCACACCGCGGTCATCACCCAGGAGTGCCAGGGTGCCGTCGTCGGGCCTGACGCCGGGCTGGGCGCCCTGGCGAAAGAGGCCCGCCGCATTGCGCTGCCCAACATCGTGCGGCTGCTGCCGGCGGCCCGGGCGGCCGGCGTGCGCGTCGTGCACTGCCTGGTGCAGCGACGGCCAGACGGGCTCGGCTCCAACCACAACGCCAAGATCTTCGCGATAGGCCGCGGCGACGTCGACATCACGCCGGGCACGCCCGGAGCATCCCTGCTGCCCGAATTAGGTCCGGAGCCAACCGATCTGGTGCTCAGCCGCTGGCACGGCGTCGGGCCGATGGGCGGCACCGACCTCGACGCGATCCTGCGCAACCTCGGCGTATCCACCGTCGTCGTGGTCGGAGTGTCGCTCAACATCGCCATTCCCAACGTGGTGATGGACGCGGTCAACGCCGCCTACCGCGTCGTGGTGCCGCGTGACGCCGTTGCCGGCATCCCCGCCGAGTACGGGGCTGCCGTCATCGACAACACGCTCTCGCTGCTCGCCACCGTCACCACCACCGACCAACTGCTCGGCGCGTGGAACACGTCATGACCGGCACCGTGCCCGAAATCCGCGGCGGATTCCCGGAACTCAAGCCCGTCGACGCGCCACCGGAATTGGGCCGGTTTGTGGCGGCGATGCGCCGACTGCAGGATCTCACCGTCTCCACCAACCCAGACGCCGCGCTGTGGGCCCGCGCGGCCGAGCACGTCGAAAACCTCTGCACCCTGCTCGAGGACCACCAGGTCCCGGAAGGACTGGCACCGGCTGGCCGCGACATCAATCTGCCCGGGCTGGGCCATCCGCTGCTACCGCCGTGGACCATCACCGACTCCGGGCCCGACGGCGTCGCGATGGCGGGACACTTCACCCGCTACCACGTGGGTGGCAACAACGCGGTGCACGGCGGCGTGATACCACTTCTCTATGACTGGTTATTGGGGATGGTGGTCTCTGCGGCGGGCCGACCGATCAGCCGCACCGCCTACCTGCACGTCGACTACCGCAACGTCACCCCGATCGAGCAGCCGTTGACCGCATGCGGCCGTATCGCCGGCATCGAAGGCCGCAAGGCATTCGTCAGCGCGACAATGACGACAGCCGACGGCACGCTGCCCAGCGAGGCCCACGGCCTGATGGTCCGCCTGCTCCCGCACCAATCGTGAGAGGCACGATGTCCGACACTACAACGCAGTTCACGGTACCCGCGGTGGCGGCGGCCGTCGCCGCGGCGATCCCGGACCGCGAGTTCGTCGTTCAGGGCGACAAGCGCTACACGTATGCGCAAATCCTCGAGCGGTCCAACCGGCTCGCGACCTACCTGCATTCGCGTGGGCTGGGCTGCCACACCGAACGCTCGGCGCTCGCCGGGCACGAGGTGGGCCAGGATCTTCTCGGGCTCTACGCGTACAACGGAAACGAATTCGTCGAAGGGTTGCTCGGCGCCTTCGCGGCGCGGGTGGCCCCGTTCAACGTCAACTTCCGGTATGTCAAGAGCGAGCTGCAATACCTGCTCGCCGACTCCGGCGCCACGGCACTGATCTACCACGCCGCATTCGCGCCGCGGGTGGCCGAGGTCCTGCCCGAACTTCCGCAGCTGCGTGTTCTCATCCAGATCGCCGACGACTCCGGCAACGAACTGATCTATGGCGCAGTCGATTACGAGAAGATCGTCGGATCCAGCTCACCGGCTCCACCACCGGTGCAGCACTCCGCCGACGACCTGTACGTGCTGTACACCGGCGGCACCACCGGGATGCCGAAAGGCGTGCTGTGGCGCCAGCATGACATCTTCATGACGTCATTCGGCGGGCGAAACCTGGTGACCGGTGAGCCGTTTGCCTCCCTCGACGAGATCGTCGCGGGGGTCACCGCCGGGCCTGGCACCAAGCTGATGGTGTTGCCGCCGCTGATCCACGGCGCCGCGCAGTGGACGGTGATGACGGCGATGACCACGGGGCAGACGGTCGTATTCCCCTCGGTTGTGGACCATTTGGACGGCGACGACGTCGTTCGCACCATCGAACGCGAAAAGGTGTCGGTGGTGACGGTGGTCGGGGACGCGGTGGCGCGGCCGCTGCTCGCCGCCATCGAAAAGGGCATTGCCGACGTGTCTTCGCTGGCGGTGATCGCCAACGGCGGTGCGCTGTTGACCCCGTACGTCAAGCAGCGGCTGATCGAGGCGCTGCCCAACGCCATGGTCGTCGACGGTGTGGGATCGTCGGAGACGGGTGCCCAGATGAGCCACCTGTCGACGACAGGCGCGGTGTCGACCGGCACGTTCAACCCCGGCCCGGACACCTCCGTCGTCGCCGAAGACCTCGACTCGGTGCTGGCGCCCGGCCACGACGGGATGGGCTGGCTCGCGCAGCGCGGTTACGTGCCGCTGGGCTACAAGGGCGACGCCGCCAAGACCGCCAAGACCTTCCCGGTCATCGACGGCGTGCGCTACGCCGTTCCGGGCGATCGGGCCCGCCACCGCGAAGACGGCTCCGTCGAGCTGCTGGGCCGCGACTCGGTGTGCATCAACTCCGGCGGCGAGAAGATCTTTGTCGAGGAGGTCGAGACCGCGATCGCATCGCACCCCGCGGTGGCCGACGTGGTGGTCGCCGGGCGGCCGAGCGAACGCTGGGGCCAGGAGGTCGTCGCCGTCGTCGCACTTGCCGAGGAGGCCGACGCCGACGCCGAGGAGTTGATTGCGCACGCCGCAAAGTCGTTGGCGCGCTACAAGCTTCCCAAGGCGGTGGTGTTCCGGCCGGTCATCGAGCGGAGCCCGTCGGGCAAGGCGGACTACCGCTGGGCTCGCGAGCAGGCGATCAGCGGCGCCTGAGCCGGCATTGTCTCAATCGAGGGCAAGAACAGCTCGAAGAGCGTCGTCGACCGCTCGCATCTCAACGGCGTTGAGTCGACCAACGAAATCTCCGAGGCGATGCTGCGGGTCAATCACGGTGAGCTGTTCGACCATCACACGCGTTCTCGCACCACCGATCTCGATCTCAGGTCGAAAAGAAGCTGCGCGTCGGCCGGTCGAGGTTGGCGCGATGATCCATGTGGACAGCGGAAGATCGTCGGACTGCACCACAACGGCGTAACGAGCTCCGGCTTGCTCATGACCACGGACACCCTTGGGTGGCTTCAGGCGATACAGATCACCACGCACGAATGGCGTCCATCTCCGCTGCGAGCTTCCGTGCGGCAGCGACGTCGTCTGGATCATTACGTAGTTCCTCGGCCTCAGCCCGCAGCCGTGCCCGACGGCGAGCGCGTTCGGCCTCTAGGATCGCCGCACGAGCCGCCTCAGAACGCGACTGTCCTTCGCTGGTCAGCGCCTCCAAGGCACGCTCTACCTCAGGGTCAGTGCGGATTGTAAGCGTTCCCATATTGCAGATTGTAATACGCTCACCGCCGCCTCTCGAGCCGACGGCGGGTTCGACGGCGCGCCAACCACAGCATCGCCTCCGCGTAGCGCCGGGTAGGACGCCGGAACGGCGGCGCTGCGGTTCCGGTGATGGAAAACGGCAGATCGTTTCCCACCACGGTGCGGTGGTGGCTGAACGTGTCGAAGCCGGCCTTGCCGTGGTAGGCGCCCATTCCGCTGCGGCCCACTCCGCCGAACGGTGCGGCGGACGGAATCATTTGTGCGGCAAAGTCGTTGCGTGCGACGCCGCCGCTGCGCGTGTAGCGCACGAACGTGCGGAAGTCGTCGTCGTCCGGTCCGAACCAGTAGGCCACCAGCGGCGCCGGTCGCTCGTTAACATAGTCGATGGCCTGGCTCAGCCGGGAATATCCGGTGACGGCCAGCACGGGACCGAAGATCTCCTCGTCGGCGATCCGCATCCGGTCGTCGAAGCCTCGCACGATCGTCGGCGCAATCTTGCGGCTGGCTCGGTCGGGCAATGACTCGCCTTCGGGGGCAATGGTTTCGACCGAGGCACCCTTGGCCGCTGCGTCCTCGATCAGCCCGACGATCCGGTCGAAGTTGGCGTGGTTGACGGCCGAGCAGTAGTCGTCGTTGCCGACGATGGTCGGGAACATCTCGCGCAACGTTTCGCGTGCGGTGTCGACGAAGGCGTCGACGTGTTCGTCGGGCACCATGACGTAGTCGGGGCAGACGCAGACCTGTCCGCCGTTGACCATTCGGGCACGGGCGATGCGGGCCGCCGACCGCCGGATGTCGGCACCCGGCGCAACGACCACCGGATTCTTGCCGCCGAGCTCCAATGTGACCGGCACCAGGTTCTGGGCGGCCGCCCGCTGCACCAGCGCACCGACGGACGGCGAGCCGGTGAAGAACAGGTGGTCGAACGGCAGCGCCGCGAACGCGGCCGCGACGTCCGGGCCGCCGGCCACGACGTCGAGCTCGGTCGGGTCGAAGTATTTCGGCGCGGTCGCCTTCATCAGCTCCGCGGTGTGTGCGGTGATCTCCGACATCTTGATCATCACTCGGTTACCGGCCGCGAACGCCGCCGATGCGGGCAGGACCACGAGGTTGACCGGGAAGTTCCACGGGCCGATGATGCCCACGACGCCCAGCGGTGTCGGCTGCACCTCTGCGCGCAGACCGCACAGCCGCGCGACACGCATCAGCTTGGTCGGGCGCATCCATTGCGCCACATGGCTTCTGGTGTGCTCGACAACCGCGATGATGCCGACGATCTCGGTGAACAGCGACGCCGCCTTCGACCGGGTGCCGTAATCGGCGGCCATCGCCTCGATGAACGCATCGCTGTTGTCCAGCAGCAGCGCCATCAGCCGATCGATGCGGTTGCGCCGGACCGCGGCGCTGGGCGGCCCCTCCGTCGCGAATGCATGCCGCTGGCGCTCAAGCATCGCCTGGATGCCCTGATGCTCAGATGACTCCACCCGATGTAGTCTACTGTAATATTTACAGTACGACTGCCTACCTGAGCCGGGGAGCCGCCGCCGTGGAAAGTCAAGTTCAAGACGCCGCCACCGACGACAAACCCGTCGGCTACCTCCGCGACCCCTACCCGTACTTCGCACAGAAACGCCGAGAGACCGGGGTGTACGACGGCACGGTGATGGACTACTCCAAAACCCCCGAGTCGCTGCGACCCAAGCGGTCCTTCGCCGCCATGTCGTTCGACGCCGTCAACAAAGCCTTCCGCGACGGCCGAGTGTTCAGTTCGGCAATGTACGACACCACGATCGGCCTGTTCATGGGTCCGACAATCCTGGCGATGGAGGGCAAGAAACACCGCGACCACCGCAACCTCGTAAGCGCGGCGTTCAAGTCGAAGGCCCTCGCACGCTGGGAGCCCACGATTGTGCGGCCAATCTGCAACGCGCTCATCGACGAATTCATCGATGCGGGCGAGGCGGATCTGGTCCGGCAGTTCACGTTCGAGTTCCCCACCCGAGTCATCGCAAAGCTCTTGGGCCTGCCGGAGGCAGACCTGCCGATGTTCCACCGGCGCGCAGTGGAATTGATCAGCTACACAGTCAATTACGAACGCGCCTTCGAGGCCTCGGCGGCGTTGAAGGACTACTTCCTCGAGCAGATCGAGGCGCGCAAACTCACACCGACCGAGGACATCATTGGCGATTTGGTCACCGCGGAGATCGACGGCGAGAAGCTCAGCGACGAAGCCATCTACTCGTTCCTGCGCCTTCTGCTGCCCGCCGGGCTGGAAACCACCTACCGGTCCTCCGGCAACCTGATCTACCTGTTGCTCACCCATCCGGAGCAATTCGCCGCGATACAAGCCGATCCTGAGCTGATGCCCAGGGCGATCGAAGAGGGGCTGCGCTTCGAGACGCCGTTGACGACGGTGCAGCGGTTCACCACCGAAGACACCGAACTGGAAGGAGTCAAGATTCCGGCCCGATCCGTGATCGACGTGTGCATCGGCTCGGCGAACCGCGACGAGCAACGCTGGGAACGGCCGGCGGAATTCGACATCTTCCGTCCGCACATGCCGCACATCTCCTTCGCCGCCGGCGAACACACCTGTCTGGGCCTGCATCTGGCGCGCATGGAGACCCGAGTGGCGTTGGAATGCCTGCTCAATCGGCTGACCAACATCCAGCTTCGGATGGACGACGACCCGCACATCTTCGGCCAGCCATTCCGCTCCCCCACCGCGCTTCCGGTGACGTTCGACGCCAAGTAGGTTTCGGAAATGGTCAAGGTAATGGAGGGCTTCCGGGTCCTGGAAGTCGCGCAGTTCACGTTCGTCCCCGCCGCCGGTGCGATCCTCGCCGACTGGGGCGCCGACGTCATCAAGGTCGAGCATCCGGTGCGTGGCGACACCCAGCGCGGCTTCCTCAACATGGGCGGCGTCCAGCTCAACCCCGACCGGCATCCCCTAATCGAACATCCCAACCGGGGAAAGCGCAGCGTCGGCATCGACCTGTCCACCCCGGGCGGGCAGGAAGTGTTGCATGAGCTTGCCCGCACCTCCGATGTGTTCCTGACCAACTACCTGCCCGCAGCGCGGCAGAAGAACCAGTTCGACGTCGAACACATCCGTGCGGTCAACCCGGACATCATCTACGCGCGTGGCACGGCCTACGGCGACAAGGGTCCCCAGCGCGACGTCGGCGGTTACGACGGCACCGCGTTTTGGACCCGCAGCGGCATCGGCCACGCGTTGACGCCGCCTGAGCTCGGCGCACCGCTGGCACAAGGGATTCCGGCCTTCGGCGATTCGATCGGCGGCATGAACATCGCCGGCGGCATCGCCGCCGCGCTGCTGCACCGCGAACGCACGGGAAAAGCCCTCGATGTCGACGTGTCGCTGTTGAGTACCGCGTGGTGGGCTGCCGGTGCCAGCGTGACCCAGGGCATGGATACCGGCGAGACCATGCGCGCTTCCATGCCGCTGTCCGGTGGCTCACCGGTGAACCCGTTCCTGGGCAACTACCAAACCTCCGACGGCGGAACCATCAACTTGTGCATCGTCAGCCCGACCGGCTACATCCGGGACACCTTCGAACACCTCGGCATTCCCGAGGCGGCCGACGATCCCCGCTTCGCCGATGTGCTGCCGTTGATGCAGAACGCCGACGTGGCCGGCGAGTTGATTGCAAAAGCCTTCGGGGCCAAGCCTTTTGCATATTGGCGTGAGCACCTGAAGACGATGAAGGGTCAGTGGGCGCCGTGCCAGAGCCTGATCGACCTCGCCGAGGACGAACAGGCCATTGCCAACGACATGATCGTCGAAGTCGAAGCCACCGACGGGGGGCCGCCGTTCAATGTCGTGCGCGGGCCGGTCCAGTTCAACCACGAACCGCTGGCCACCACCCGCGCCCCCCAGGCTTCGGAGCACACCGAGATCGTGCTGATGGAACTCGGGATGGACTGGGACCGCATCGCGGAGCTGAAGGAATCGGGAGCCATAGCGTGAATCAAGTTGCGATTATCGGGGTGGGTTTGCACCCGTTCGGCCGCTTCGAGGGCAAGTCGGCGATGCAGATGGGCGTGGACGCGATTTTCGCTGCGGTCGCCGATGCTGGTGTGCAGTGGAAGGACATCCAGGCCGCTACCGGCGGCAGCTGGACGGTGGCCAATCCCGACGCGATCGTGAGCATGGTCGGGTTGTCGGGCATCCCGTTCACCAACGTGTTCAATGCGTGCGCGACGGCCGCTAGCGCCGCCAAGGCCTGCGCCGACGGAATCCGGCTAGGCGACTACGACATCGGGATCGCGGTCGGGCTGGACAAGCATCCGCGCGGCGCCTTCACCGAGGATCCCGCTCTGGTGGGCATGCCGCGCTGGTATGCGGAGAACGGGCAGTACCTCACCACCAAGTTCTTCGGCATGAAGGCCAACCGCTACCTGCACGACCACAACATCTCGCAGCAGACCCTGGCCAAGGTGGCAGCCAAGAATTTCCGTAACGGCGCACGCAACCCGAATGCATTCCGCCGTAAGCCGCTCTCCGAGGAGGAGATCCTGGGTTCGGCGGTGTTGAACTATCCGCTGACCCAGTACATGTTCTGCGCGCCCGACGAGGGCGCTGCCGCCGTGGTCATGTGCCGCGCGGACATCGCGCACCGCTACACGTCCAAGCCGGTCTTTCTGCGGGCCGTCGAGGTGCGCACCCGCAGCTACGGCGCCTACGAAGTGAACACCACGTTCGCGCCGGTCGACGAGGACGTATCGCCGACCGTCTACGCCGCCAAGGCTGCGTTCGAAAAGGCCGGCGTCGCACCGGAAGACGTTGACGTCATCCAGCTCCAGGACACCGATGCGGGCGCGGAGATCATCCACATGGCCGAATGCGGCTTTTGCGCCGACGGCGATCAGGAAAAGCTATTGGCCGACGGCGCCACCGAGATCACGGGCGCCATGCCGGTCAATACCGACGGCGGGCTGATTGCCAATGGCGAACCGATCGGAGCATCAGGTCTGCGCCAAATCCACGAGCTGGTGCGGCAACTGCGCGGCGAGGCGGGCGATCGGCAGGTGGCCGGCAAGCCGAGCGTCGGGTTCGCGCAGCTCTACGGCGCGCCCGGCACCGCCGCCGCGACGGTGCTGACCACTTAGCGCGAGCAACTTGTGGCGCGAACGTGCGTGTTCCCGGCCTTCGACACGGAGTGTCGGCCGGGAACACGCACGCTCGCGCTACTTGGGCTTGGAGTAGGCTGGCTTGCCCAGGCCCAGCACATACTGGGCGATCATGTTGCGGAACACCTCAAGCGTTCCGCCGTAGATGCCAACCAGCGGCGCAAACCGGTAGACGTATTCGGATGCGCCGTCGTCGCTGGCCCCGTCCGTGCCGAGCGGTAGCGCCGACGCGGCGCCCTGGATGTCCATCAGGTCCGGCGAGATGTCGCGCATGGTCTGAGCGAGCGCGACGCGGCCGAAGATGCTAGGGGTGGACAGCGCCGCTTCCATCCGGGCTACGCTGCGGCCCAACCGATATGCCACGGAGCCGTCGTCGATCAACCGGCGGCCACTGGCATCCGGCTGCCCCACCCGCGCCGCCGCCTTATCGACCGCCTCGGCCATGAACCCGGCCTGGTGCATCATGATCGAGGTGTCCTGCAGCCCATCGGGCGCGGCGGCGACGGCACCGTGCTCGACGTTGAGGGGCTCACGCAACACCGTCCAGCCCTGGTTGACCTCGCCGAGCCGGTACTTGTCGTCGACGCGGACGTCGCTGTAGTAGACGATGTTGGTGCGGTCGCCGTCGATCGTGCGGATGCCCTGGATTTCGATGCCGGGCGAATTAAGCGGAACCAGAAACATCGTCAGGCTCTGGTGCTTGGGCGCATCGGGGTCGGTGTTGGTGATCAGGAAAACGTATTGGCAGTTGTGTGCGCCGGTGGTGAACATCTTGGAGCCATTAATGACCCAGCTAGATCCATCCGCCTCCCGCACCGCGCGCGTCTTGCAGGTCGCCACGTCGGAGCCGCCCTCCGGTTCGGTGTAGCCCAGGCACAGTCGGACGTGCCCGCTGAAGACGCCGGGCAGCACCTCGTCCTGCAACTCCTTCGAGCCGAACTTCGCCACCGATCGCGCCACCATCGCGGTCGTGCCCCAAGTCACCCAGGGCACATGTGCGCGGCGCTTCTCCAGCTCCCAGATGCGACGGCGTACTCGAGAAAAACCGCCCTCGGATTCCGGCTTCCACTCAGCTTCCAGATAGCCCGCGGCGCCCAGCGCCAAATGCACTCCCTCGTCGAAGTTGTCGCCGGTCTCGCGGTCACGGCGTTTGACATCCTCGGTGACGTGGGTGGCCAGAAACTCGCGCGCTTCGTCGAGGAAGGCTTTGTCCTCGTCGGACAAGTCGACCTTGGAGAAATCCATCGATAGCCTCCTAGCTTTCCCGCGCCGCTACGATTTCGGCGATCTGGCATGCGCTGGCGCCTGGGTCGCCCCCGGCCAGCGGCCATCCCCTGGCTCGCACCAGATACGCCGTCGCGGCCGCCTCGGCCGAAACTCCCAGGCCGCCCTGGATGTGCACCGCCATCGTCGCCGCTTTGGCGGCCTCCTCTGCCATGAACACGAACGCCGACGGCGCCAACTCGGGCCGCTCGTCGGGTTCGTTGTCCAGGAACCACGCCGCGCGGCGCGCGAGGTTGCGACCGCCCTGCACGGTGATCGCCATGTTCGCCAGCGGATGCGAAATGGCCTGCAGGGTCGAGATCGGCACGCCCAGCGTGTAACGGGATTTGGAGAATTCCGCGGCGATGTTCATGGTCTCTTCGACCAGTCCGGCCAACGCCGCGGCGGTCAACAGCCGCCACTCGTCAAGTGCGCGACGGTAATTCGCCGTCGCATCGGTACCGGTGGCCAGCACAGTGCGGGTGTCCGCGGTGGCCGGATCGACCCAGGCCATCGGAAGCCGGCCGATGTTGTCGACCTTCGCCGGTCGGGTGGCGAACGTCAAACGCACGATGTCCTGGCCGTCGCGCAGGATCACCTGGTCGGCGATCGACCCGGTCGGGATCAACCTGGGTCCCACGGCACTGTCGACTTGCGGGTCCAGCGCGGCCAGCTGTGTGCCGTTGACGACGTCGGCATCCACCGCTCCCAGCCGCGCGAGCAACCGGGCGGCGCAAACATGGTCGATCCACGGGACCGGCGCCAGCGACCGGCCGATTTCCTCGGCCACCAGCGTGAGGTCGACCAGCGTCGCCCCATCGCCGCCGGCGGATTCCGGCAGGGCCATCGTCGTGGCCCCCATCGCGCACAGCCGTTCCCACAGGTTCTTGTCGAAGCCGGATTCCTCTGCGGCACGGACGGTCTCGATCGGGCAGTGGGTCTTGAAGAAATCCCGATATGCGGCCTGCAAGGCCTCGTGATCTTCGGTGAGACTGTAGTCCAGCCTGCGCACCTCGAAGCGGTCCATCGTCACTGCTCCTGTTCCCGGTCGCCGAAGAAGAACTCCTGGGCGTTGTTGTACAGATAGTTGTCGAGCACCTCGGCCGGCAGATCCAGTGCACGCGCTTCGGGCACGACGCGGCGCATCGGCAGCACCGGCCAGTCCGAGGCGAAGATCACCTTGTTCTGGCCGCGGGTGCGCATGTAGTGCAGCAGGCTTTCCGGTAGCCGCTTGGGCGACCACGCCGACGTCATCAGTCGCAGGTTGCGGTACTTGATCAGCAGCCGGATCGCGACGTCCCACCAGGGGTCGGCGCCGTGGATCATGCACAGCTTGAGTTCGGGAAAGCGCACGCACACCCGGTCGAGGTGCATGGGATGCTGCACTTCACCGGGGATCGGCGGACCGGGGATCCCGGTGTTGATGCACAGCGGTAGGCCGAGTTCGGCGCATTTGGTATAGAGCGGATAGTAGACAGCGTCGCTGGGCGGGTACTGACCGTCGCCCCAAAAGCTCGGCCCCACAGCGGCATACGCAACCGGCAGGTCGTTCACGATGGCGCTCAACTCCCGCAACGACGGGATCGGCCGCAGCAGGTTGACACCGCCCATGGCCAAGGCGAAACGATCCGGCTGGGCCGCAACGAATTTGCGTGCAGTCACCGACGGATTAGCCAGTGAATCCATCAGGATGGCCTTCTGCACGCCCTGTTCGTCCATCTCGTCGAGCAGCTCGGCCAGATCGACCGGTTCGAACATCGACTTCGGGCCCTTGAAGTAGTCGTCGCGGACCTTGAGCATCCAGCTGGGCTGCTTCTCGCTTTCGCCGAAATGCACATTGACCAGACAATCGATCGCTTTCATGTCGACATCGGCGCCTTTTCTGTCACTTGACGTTTCGCCCACCGGTAATCGGGTTTGCCGTTGCCCAGGCGACGAACCTGCTCAACGAAGATGAACTCCTTGGGAGCCTTGAACCGCGCCAGCTGCGTCGTGCAATGCGCGTGCAGCGGGTCACGCTCCGGGTCGGCGCCATTCCGCACTGCGACGAGCGCGACGAGTTCTTCGCCCCAGCGCTCGCTCGGCCGCCCCACCACCAATGCGTCGGCGACGGCCGGGTGCGCCCGCAGAACTTCTTCGACCTCTTCGACGAACACCTTCTCGCCGCCGGTATTGACCACCAACGAATCACGGCCGAACAACCGCAGCGTGCCGTCGTCCTCAAAGCGGGCCCGATCCCCGGAGATCACCACTCGCCGGCCGTCGACCACCGGAAAGGTCCTGCGGGTGGCGTCCGGATCATCGAAGTAGCCGAGCGGAATCCGGCCCGTCCTGGCCACCCAGCCGACCTCCCGGTCACCGGGCCGTAGGAACCGCGTGCAGTCCTCGGACAGGATCAACCCACCCTCGCGAAGTGTGAAGGTCTCGGTCCGCGTGCCGCGCTGACTGTGCCCGAACCCCATGTTTCCGGTTTCCGACGACCCGTAGCCGTTGATCAGCGTGATCTGCGGCAGTGATTCCAGCAGCACCCGTTGGTATTTGGGGTTGGTCGCGGCGCCGCCGGTGCCGATCGCAGACAGCGACGGCAGGTCGTAGCTGCCCCGCTGAAGTTCCTCGACCAGTGGCGCGGCGTAGGCGTCGCCGACCATCGTCATCATGCCGACCTTCTCGCGTTCGGCGGTCTGCCACACCAGCCGCGGGTCGAGCTGCTTGCTGGTGTCGTACAGCACGACCGGGATGCCATGCATGATCGCCGAGAACGCCGTCCACATTCCGGCCGCATGCATCAAGGGGGACACCGCAAACCACGGAGGCCCGGCCGGCCCGCGTACCTTGTCCTGGATCTCGGCGACCGACTCGTGGTCGGCGCCCACCATCGACGACACGTAGATATCAGACTGCCGCCACAGCACACCCTTGGGGCGGCCCGTGGTGCCTCCCGTGCAGATCATCACCACGTCGTCCGGCGACGGCGTCACGGGCTGGTCGGTAACCCCTTGCGCCAGTGCGTCATCCAGCCGGACAGCGCCGGGCAACTCGGGCGCCGCGCTGCCATCGTCGACGGACACCAACAGGTCGGTATCACCGAACACCTCGGCGAACTTCGTGCCCAACGACCGGTGGTAGATGACTGCCCTCGGTCGGATGTAGTCGAACAGTTCGAGGACTTCACGCGGCGTGTAGTTGTAGTTGACGTTCACCGGAACAGTGCGTGCCTTCAGGCAACCGACCACCATGTCGGGGTATAGGTCGTTGTGCATGACCAGTGCTACCCGATCCTGACCGCACTCCCAGCGCTCGAGGCTGTACCGCTCGCGATGCGCCCCGAAGCCGTTGCCCGCCAGAAAGTTTGCCAGCCGACGGGTTCGGTCGGCGGCCTGTCCGAAAGTGCTGCGACGGTGGCCGCACACCGTCATCGTGCGCTCGGGAATGACGTCGGCGATTGCGTCGAGAACCGCGCCTATGGTCCACTCGGGCACCGCTTAGGCCGCCGATCCCACCTTGAGCCCAAGCAGATCCAATGCGTTGTCGCGCATGATCTTTCGGATATCGGCCTCGCTGAAGCCGGCGAGTTCCTCGGTGAACGCCACCGGGTTCTCCAGGCCTTCGCCGTGCGGCCAGTCCGACCCGAACAGGATCTTGTCGACACCGATGATCTCGGCCAGCGCCGGTAAATCGTCCTCGTAATAGGGCGCGATCCAGACGTTGTTCTTCAGCTGCTCCACCGGGTCTTCGGGGAATAGCCGCGGATAGTTGTTGGCCGCCTTCTTCAGTCGCTTGACCAGTCGATAGACGAAGTACGAGCCGTTTTCGATGCTGACCACCCGCAGTTTGGGATGCCGGGTGAACACACCGTGCACGATCATCGAGGCCATCGTGTCGTGGATGGCGCGGTCGTCGAGGAGCACGGTGTCCAGCGGATCCTTCTCGCCGAACCCCTCGAACGTCGACTTGCCGCCCCACATCGCCGCGATGTGCAGATAACCGCTGTCGCTCAAATGGAATCCCACCGGAACGCCCGCCTCAGCCAGCCGGGCCCACACCGGGTCGTGGCTGCGGTCACCCAGCGATCGCGGTTTGACCTCGCCGGGCACCGGCGCCGGCCGGACCAGCACCAGTTTGGCGCCGCGCGACAGCACGAACTCGACCTCGTCGAGCGCCTTGGCGGGGTCGGCGAGTGAGATGATCGGCGCCGCAATGATTCGGTGGTCGGGCCGGTCGAAACCCCAGTCCTCGTCGAGCCACAGGTTGAACGCGTGCACCGACGCCATCGTCGCGTCGATGTCGTGTTTGAGCGCCTCCTCGACGCCGCATGCGAATGTCGGCAGCATGAACACGGTTTCGATGCCCTGGGTGTCCATCACCCGGATGCGTGCGTCGCGGTTCTGGTACTCGGGGTGATCCGCCAGCCGCTCGACCTTCATCAGTGACGCCGGGTCGACGCCTTCGGGAATTTCGCCGCGGAACAACAAATCCAGACAGCCCGGCACGATGATCGGGTCGAAGGTGGGGTTGGGGATGAAGTGGTTGACGCGGTCCCCGATCACCGCCCAGGTGCGCTTGCCGTCGCTGAGCATCTGCACGCCGCGGCGCTTGAACTTCTTGTCCAGGTGGCGGGTGAACGCGTCCAGCGGCTCGTAGTAATGGTTGTCGACGTCGATCGCCTGAAAGCCCAAGTTCGTCATGATGATCCTTTCAGCCCGGGAAAATTGGGGCTCCGTTTTTCCAAGAAGCTTGTGATTCCTTCGATGACATCCGGACGCTGCAGCGATTCCTGCAGAAGGGTTTCGGCCCGGGCGCTGGCCTCGACGACGTCGCGCATGGCATCACCGTAGGCCTGGCGCTTGATGACGGCCATCGATGCCGGCGAGCAGTTGCGGGCGACGTCCTCGGCGTAGTCCATGGTGCGCCGCATCAGGTTCTCCGGGGCGACGACTTGCTTGACCAGGCCCAACTCGGCCGCCTCCTCCGCCAGGAACGTCCGGCCGCTCAACAACAGGTCGAGGGCAGCCGCCCAGCCGGCCAGCCGCGGCAGTATCCACGAAATGCCGTACTCGGCGATCAGCCCACGCCGTGCGAACGACGCGGCGAATTTGGCTCCGGCAGCGGCGAATCGGACGTCGCACATCAGCGCCTGGGTGAGCCCGATACCGACGCAGGAGCCGTTGACGGCGGCAATCACCGGCTTACTCAGCGTGGTCAGGAAGTACGGTTGCCGGTCTCCCACCAACTCCGACAGATCACGCTGCTCGCCGTTCCCCAGCGACTCGCCCACCGTTGCCGTCGACCCCAGGTTGGCGCCGGCGCAGAACGCCTTGCCGCGACCGGTCACCACGATCACCCGGATTTCCGGGTCGGCCTCGGCGCGGTCCAGGCCGGCGTAGAACGCCGTGGCAATGTCGCCGCCCCAGGTGTTCAGGCGGTCCGGGCGGTTGAGAGTCAGGACGGCGACACCGGTTGGTGTCTTTTCGTACAGCACCGCGTCTGTGACGACATCGTCGGCGGTGCTCACATGACGCTCCTGGCGGCTGTCCGATCAATCTGATTACTCATACTGTATACCTTTCGATAGCGGGATCCCGCAAGTTGCGCTTGCCTCCCGCTGCGTCGCCAGTCGCTGGTCAGAAGTCAGATTTGATGGCGGTGGCAGAGTGACTGGCAGCGCGACTGGAACTCGGTAAGCTCACGACCATGTCGCCCGACAGCCTGGAAGCCCGCGTGACCAAGTTGGAGTCGCAGGTGCACCAGCTCAGCGAGCGGGTTCGAGCAAGCGAACAAGACGCCGCGGCGGCACGTGTCCTTGCCGGCGCGGCCGACCGCGATGTCACCGAATTTCGTGACGAACTGCGTGACTTCCGTCGAGCCACCACCGCCAGCTTCAATGCCGTACGCGAAGACATCACCGTCCTGCGGGGGCATGTCGGTGAGATCCACGGCAAGCTCGACGTTGCGGCCGCCGGCCAGCAACACATCGTCGAGATTCGCGAACGGCTGATCGCCGATCAGGATTGAGTCGGCTTACTCCCCGGCCAATCCGAGTCGGCGATAGGCGTTTTCGATCTGAACCTTGGCTTCCCGCGGCAGCTTGGCTTGCGGCGGCCGGGAATGCGGATAGTCCCCGATCGGCAGGCCCAGCAGCGATGCGGCGTACTTAAACGCACCACCCCAGTGGGTGAAGTAGTCGGGCCGTCCCGGGTAGCAGGTGAACCACGATCCGAGGTCCATGTCGAACTGGTCCAGACCCGAATCGCGGGCGTAGTCCATCGCCTCGACGAGTTTGTCGTTGACGATCAAGTCCCAATATTCGGAGAGCAGCCGCCGCTCAGGCGTCTCGAACAGGTATCCGGCGGTGCCCAGCTGCGCCGGGCAGACGATCCCGTCACGCAGCCATCCGGCCCGGTAGACCGTCTTGTCGCATTCCCAGAGCACCAGCCCCGGCGCGAGTTCGTGCAGCATACGGCTGGCGGCCGGGCGGAAGGCGCCCTCCTTGGTGGCGCAGACGGCGGGAACGTCGTCGAAGATGCGCGCGCTTTCGGCCGGGGTCAGCACATAGCCCGACGACGGCGAATTGAACATTCCTAGCGCGATATCCGTATGGCTGCCAATGTATTTGAAGAAGCGCAGCACGCCCTCGCCGCCGTGCGCCTCCATCATCGGTGTCTGGATGTAGGCGATGTCGGCGCCGGCCCGCTGGGCATGCAACGTCAAATCCAGGCAGTCCTTGGCCGACATGGCCGCCGTGCACGCCTGTATGACGACGTCGGGGTTGGCGGCGCGGCCCTCCTCAATCGCCACCTCCAGCAACCGCTTACGTTCGTCGAGCGTCAACGACCAGAACTCGGCGATACCGCTGGTACACCACAACATTGGGTGACCTAGGTCGCCGACGCAGTAACGCACCAGCGTCCGATACGCGTCCCAGTCGATGTCGTCGCCGTCGGCCCCACAAAACGGCGTGTACAACGAGTCGCCGATACCCCGCAAAGCAATACGCGCCCACCCGCGTGCCTCAGAAGCCGTCGCCACCATCCGCTCCTTACGTGAAGTCCGAGCCGCCGTCGACGTTGATGTTCGCTCCGGTCATGTAGGAGTTGCGCTGCGACGCCAAAAAGGCGACGACGGGCCCGATTTCGTCGGGCAGCCCGGCGCGAGGCAGATGCGCCGGATGCCCGAAGTGCTTGGCAATCGCGTCCATCAACCGATACGGGTTGTCGCCGTCGACGCCGACCGACTTGGCCCAGCCGACCAGCGACTCGGATGCGATGCTGCCCGGTGACACCACGTTGACCAGGATCTCGTCCTTGGCGAGCAGCAACGACAGGTTTTTGGAAATGCTCGTCAGCATCGCCTTGGCGGCCGTGTAGGCGGGCAGCACGACGCTTTGCCGCTGCGTCGAATGTGCGGAGAAGTTGACGATCCGTGCCCACGGCGCCTTGCGCAGCAGGGGAAGCGCCGAGCGGACGCAATGCACCATTCCCATCGCGCCCTCGTCGACCGCTTGGCGCCATTGATCGTCGGTGAGCGATTCGAAGTCGCCCCGAACCGTCGGACCGACCGCGTTGATGAGGATGTTGAGTTCGCCGTCCCACCGTTCACCCAACTCGGCGAACGCGTTGTCGACCTCGCCGGCGTCGGTGATATCGGCCACTAGCCCGAACGCGTCGGGACTACCGCGACTGGCCAAGTCCGCCGCCGCGCGGTCGAGATCGTTTCGAGAGCGCGCGATAATCGCTACCCGGGCGCCGTCGTCGGCCAGACAGCGCGCCGTGGCCAGACCCATGCCGCGTCCGCCACCGACGACAGCCGCGGCGGCGTTCGCCAATCCTAGATCCATGTCGTTATCAAAACCCCTACGATAGGTATTACAGTAGTTGATGGTAGCGGCGACACGGCTGCAACGGCGCAGTTCGGTGAGCAAACTGCCGGTAGATTCGATTCACCGGCCCGCACAGCATTGAAGTCGATGGAGGTGCCCCTCGTGGCCAAGCAAGCGACCGCCGAAAAGCGTCAGCGACGCGAACGCGGATCCATCAACCCCGACGACATCATCAGCGGTGCGTTCGAACTCGCCGAGCAGGTGTCGATCGACAACCTGAGCATGCCACTGCTGGGCAAGCACCTCGGTGTGGGCGTCACCAGCATCTACTGGTACTTCCGCAAGAAGGACGACCTGCTCAACGCGATGACCGATCGCGCGCTGAGCAAGTACGTGTTCGCCACGCCGTACGTCGAGGCCAGCGACTGGCGCGAAACGTTGCGCAATCACGCCCGCTCCATGCGCAAGACATTCCTCGGTAACCCGATCCTGTGCGACCTGATTCTGATTCGATCCGCACTGAGCCCCAAAGCGGCGAGACTGGGAGTTCAGGAAATCGAGAAGGCGATCGCGGGTCTGGTCGACGCGGGTTTGTCCCCGGAAGAGGCTTTCGACACCTACTCCGCGGTGTCGGTCCATGTCCGCGGATCGGTGGTTCTGCATCGGCTGCACCAGAAGAATCAGGCGACCGAGAACGGCGGGCGGACCATCGAAGATGCCATGGTCATCGACGCCGAAACTACGCCACTGCTGGCCAAGATGACGGCAAAGGGCTACCACATCGGGGCTCCCGACGACAACAACTTCGAATACGGGCTGGAGTGCATCCTCGACCACGCCAGCCGGCTGATCGAACAGAGATCGAAACCGGCTGCCCGCCAACGCAAACCAGTTAAGCCGAGACGAACTAAGTCGGCACGCTGACGCACGCACCCAACGTGCACTGAGGGTGAAATTTCGGCCATTTTCTCGCCCTGATTACACGTTCGGCGCTCGGCGTCTACGGCGCGTCGGGCTCCGGGACGTCGAAGTGCTCGTCGCGTAACCGGAATGCTTCTTTGGTGCCGTGCTGCGCGCGCGTCTTGACGAAGTTGAACTCCCCGGGCGCGAATTGCAAGTTCGTTCCGAATGCGTGGAACAGATAGCTGGCTACCTCCTCCCCTTGGTACGCCTGACTCTGTTCGACGAGCCGGAACGCCTCCTTGGCGATAACCACACCATCAGCGGGCATTTTCGCCGCCTTCTCCGCCCAATACCGGGCCCGCTTGGTGACCATGCCGGGATCACAAGTTTCGGTAAAGATTCCAAGATGCTCGACGGCGCTGGCCTCGATGATGTCGCCAGTCAACAGCAGCCGCCGCGCCAGCACCGGCCCCAACCGGTGGAAGAACATATGCAGGCTGCCCAGCGCCGGGCCCAGAAAGCGGGTGGCCGGCATGCCGATTTTCGTATCGCGCGCAATCACCGAAATGTCGGTCATCAGCGCCATCTCGAAGCCCCCGCCGAGCGCATAGCCGCTGATCTCACCGACGGTGACCTTCGGAAAACCCATCAGGTTGTGATAGAAGCCGAACGATTTGCGATCCACCGCCAACCGGCGGCGTTGACTGGGACGGTTCTTGGCGTCCGGCTTGCCGCGCTCACCGTACCAGCCGTAGGCGTTGTTCATGTCGGCGCCGGTGCTGAAAACCCCATCGGCACCTCGCAGCAGTACCACGGTGAGGTCGTCGTCGTCGGCAACCCGATCGAGGTAGCGCGCGAGGGCGTCGCGCATCGACGCGTCGTAGGAGTTGCGCTGCCGGGGATTGTTCAGCGTGATCGTGGCGATTCGCTTTTCTGTATCGACGTCGAACAGGACACGATCATCTGCCGCTGTCATCTGAGCGACTCCTTTCTGCACACGCCATTCGACATCCGCTTGGCCTCAATGGTTTTGTCGGTACCGAAGGCAAGTGTGTTGCGGCGCGCAGCGGCCAGGTGATCCTGCGCCAGCCGGACCGCTCGCGCGGCGTTGCCGTCGCGGATCGCGTCGAGCAGACGCTGATGATCACGTAACGCCGCGCGCCTGGTTTCTTGCGCCATGGGCGCGGGATTGCCGTGGTCGCTCCACACCGATGACTCGTGCGCAGACCAGATCAGCTCCAGGGAACCGATCAGCAGGATCATCGGTTCGTTACCGCATCGGGAGACCAGCGCCTCATGGAATCGCCGGGCGTTGGGAACATATTGGGCGGCGTCGTCGAATTGCTCTATCTGCGCGTTCATTTCGGCCTGCAGATAGGGCACCACTTCGGACATGCGGTCGTCGCGGGCCGCACACATACCCGCGCAGATCGGTTCCAAATGCAGCAGTGCCTCGCTGACGTCGGCCGGCGTCGCGGCCCGCGCCTGCAACACCATGCTGATCATCTGCGCGGTCCGTTCGGCCGTCGGCTGGTGCACGACCGCCCCACCGACATTGCCGCGGCGCACCGAGATCAGGCCGTCGGCCTCCAAAATGTGGATCGCCTCACGCAGCGCCGGCGGGCTCACCCCGAATTGGCCGAACATGCTCTCCTGGGACGGCAGCATGTCGCCTTCTTTCAGGCGCCCCGACAGGATGTCGTCACGCAATCGCGATGCCACGATTTCGGCGACGCGGGGTTGGCGAATGCGTGCCATGTCAGGCCTTCTCGGCTCGTCGCTTGCCGAAACGGTATCCGGTCAACTTGTCCGGCGGCATCGCCAGCGTGTTGACCTCGCCGGCGCACAGCACCTCCTCGTCGAGGGACAGCCGGGCCGTCGACGTGATGCCTCGTTCGACCTCAGAGCGGGTGATGTCGAAACGTAGTTCGGTGAGTATGGGTGTCGGCCGGCGGAAGGTGACGTTGAGCGACCGCGTCTTGCCGGACAGCCCTATCACGCAGTTCTGGTGCTGGATGACACAGTCGAAGAAGACACCCAGAAACCCGCCGTGCACCAAACCCGGCGGGCCTTCGTACACAAGTGGGAAGGTGACCCGCCCCGCCGCGGTCTGGCCGTCGAGGTGATCGAAGCGGTATTCCGGAAAGCACGGGTTGAATGCGCCGATGTCGGTGGCGTGATCGAGATACACCCGCCGGCTGCCGCCGTCGTCACCGATCCGGGGTGTGCTGTCAGGCGGCACCGCCGCGGCAAGCTCCCGTTCCCACTCGGCGCACCGGGCGAGCATCGCGTCCACGGCGGGATGCGGATGTTCGAGCGCCAGCAGCAGCGAGCTGAGCCGCCGGATGGCGCCCGCGGCAGCCATGGTCTGGGCCAGCGGCTGTTCGCCGAACCGGGCGCCCGCGGGGCCGCTGGTCTGCGCCATGCTGTCCTCTTTCCCGACGCGGCTGTTTCGCCGACCGGCTTTCCTTGCTAAGTTATACAATGCAGAAATTGTATTGCCTACTGTAGGGCTAACCGTAGCGGCGTGGAAGGGCGGATTCAACGGTGAGTCAGGAGCTCCATCCCACGGCCGACGACGGCTCGCTCACGGTGCGTCGGGACGGCCCGATCTTGCGGCTCACGCTTGACCGGCCGTCCCGGCGCAACGCGCTGAGTCATCCGATGATCGACGCATTCGTCGAGACGCTGACCGAGGCGGCTACCGATGACTCGTTGCGCGCCATCCTCATTCGCGGCGTGGGCGACCACTTCTGCGCAGGGGCTGATTGGGTCGCCACCAACGAAGCCAGCCAACGACCGCGCACCGGCGATCTGGTCCGTCGTATCCCGCATGCCGCCCACCGGGTCATCGAACTCCTCCACAGCATCCAGCTGCCGGTGGTATGCGCCGTGCGGGGATGGGCGGTTGGCCTGGGCTGCAATCTGGCGTTGGCCGCCGACTTCACGGTGGCCGCGTCGGATGCGCTGTTCTGGGAACCGTTTCTGGCCCGCGGTTTCAGCCTGGATTCGGGCTCTAGCTGGCTGCTGCCGCGGCTGATCGGGCTGACCCGAGCCAAACAGATGCTGTTGCTCGGCGAGCAAGTCGGCGCATCGGAGGCCGCCGATTGGGGCTTGATTTATCGCGCTGTCAGCCCGGCAGACCTCGACGAAACGGCCGAAGAGTTGGTGGGCCGGCTGGCATCCGGGCCCACCGTGGCGATCGGGCTGGCCAAGCAGGCCATCCATTACGGCCAGCACGCGACGCTGAGCCAGTCGATGACGCAGGAACTTTTCAACCTCGAGCTGTCTTGCCGCACCGGCGATTTCAAAGAAGGCCTGGCTGCATTTCGGGAACGCCGAGCGCCCGAATTCCGTGGGCGCTGACGAAGGGAAGACCATGTCGTTCGACACAATCAAGTATGAGGTCGACGGGCACAAAGCGACGATCACCTTGAATCGTCCCGATGCCCTCAACGCGCTCAGCCCGCACATGATCACCGAGTTGCGCGCCGCCTACCACGAAGCCGAAAACGACGACAACATCTGGCTTCTCATCGTGACCGGCACCGGCCGCGCATTCTGCACCGGCGCAGACGTCAAGGCCATCCCCGGCGATGGCAAGGTGATCAACGAACGGCCGTATCTGTCGACCTACGAACAGTGGGAGGCGCCGCAGGAGGGCACGCCGCCGTTTCGGACGATGGCCAAGCCGGTGCTGGCTGCCATCAACGGAATCTGTTGCGGCGCCGGACTCGACTGGGTCACCACCGGTGACATCGTCATCGCCTCCGACAAGGCGACATTCTTCGACCCGCACGTCAGCATCGGGCTGGTGGCCGGGCGTGAAGTGGTCCGGGTGGCCCGGGTGTTGCCGCGCTCGATCGCGCTGCGGATGGCGCTGATGGGCAAACATGAGCGGATGAGCGCACAGCGGGCATACGAACTCGGGATGATCAGCGAAATCGTGGAACACGAACGGCTATTGGAGCGCGCCCATGAGATCGCCGACATTGTCAACTCCAACGCGCCGCTTGCCGTGCGCGGCACCCGCCTGGCGATCCTGAAGGGCCTGGACCTGCCGCTGCACGAAGCCGAGATGCTTGCCGAATCCTTCCGCGAACGCAATCTGCACACCGAGGATTCACTGGAAGGTCCCAAAGCCTTCGCCGAAAAGCGGGCACCGGAATGGCAGTGCCGATGAACTTCGAAACCATCCTGCTTGAGTTGGATCACGACGACCGGGTCGCCACGATCACGCTCAACCGGCCCGAACAACTCAATGCATTCAACCGCACAATGTGCGAGGAGATGGCCGAGGCGTGGCGCACCGTCAAGTTCGACGACACGGTCCATGCCGTGGTGCTGCGCGCGGCCGGCGACCGCGCATTCAGCGCCGGCCTTGATATCAAGGTGCCATACGGCCAGCCGGAAAACATCTGGAACCACGAGGATCCCGGCGAACCGCTCAGCCCTAAGTGGCAGAAGATGTGGAAACCAGTCGTGTGCGCCGTGCAGGGCATGTGCACCGCCGGCGCGTTCTACTTCGTCAACGAGTCCGACGTGGTGATCTGCTCCACGGACGCCACGTTTTTCGACTCCCACGTCTCGGCGGGATTGGTCTGCGCGCTGGAGCCCATCGGCTTGATGCGCCGCGTCGGCCTGGGCGAAACCCTGCGAATAGCGTTGATGGGCAACGACGAACGCATCGGCGCGGACACCGCGCTGCAGATCGGATTGGTCTCCGAGGTGGTCTCCCCCGAGCGGCTCTGGGCCCGCGCGCACGAGATCGCCGCAACGATCGCTGCCAAACCGCCGTCCGCAACTCAAGGCACCGTGAAGGCGATCTGGGAATCGCTCGACAAGCCCTATCGGGCGGCCATGGAGCAGAACCTCATCTACACCCGGCTGGGCAATCCGATCGGCACCGCCGAACTCGCCGCGCATCGGCGCGCCGCGGCGCAGCCGAGGATCCGCTGATGCATCCGCTCAGTCAGCGCATCGCCGACGTCCTCGCTCTGCAGCCCGACGCACCGGCGATCGAGTATGAGGGCCAATGGTTGTCGTGGGGTCAGCTCGACGATGCGACCGCCAAGATCCGGACCCTCGCCGGAACCGGACAGATCGGCATCCTGTTGCGCAACAAGCCGGCTCATGTGGCCGCACTGCTGGGTGCGCTGCTGAGCGGCGCGACCGTCGTCACGATCAACCCGTCGCGCGGCGACGACCGCACCAAAGCCGACATCGAAGAGCTCGGTCTCCCGCTGATAATCGGCGAGCCCAATGACCTTTCCCGTCCGGCGAATGCGATCGGCGAGCTGGCGGTGGTCAGCTCCGGCGGCGGTGGAGCCGCCGAGCGGCCCGGGGTTGCGGTGCGGATGTTGACCAGCGGAACAACCGGACCCCCCAAACGAATTGACCTCACCTACGACATGCTGGCGCACAGCGTGATGGGCCCAGACAGCAACCGGTCACCGGCGCCCACGGAGCTGCGCCGCGGCGTGGCGATCGTCAACTCGCCGCTGGTACACATCGGCGGCGTGTTCCGGGTCCTACAATGTGTCGCGGAGGCAAGGCCGTTCGTGCTGCTGGAGCGATTCCAGCTCGAGCGGTGGGCCGACGCGGTGCGCAGACACAAGCCGCGGGCAGTGTCGCTGGTACCGGCGGCGCTGCGCATGGTGCTGCACTCCGACTTGACACGCGAGGACCTGCAGAGCATCCGCGCCGTGACGTCGGGGACTGCGCCGCTCTCCGCGGATGACGCGGATGCCTTTTATGACAAATTCGGCATTCCGGTGTTGACCTCCTATGCGGCAACGGAATTCGGCGGCGGTGTCGCCGGCTGGACGTTGGCCGACTACCGGAAGTACTGGACAGCCAAACGCGGCAGCGTGGGACGCGCCAGCCTCGGCGCGCAGTTGCGGGTGGTCGGCGACGACGGCACACCGCTCGGCCCCGACGAAGTCGGGCTGCTCGAGGTCAAGCCCGGACAGCTGGGACAGTCGGCGGATTGGATGCGCACCACCGACATCGCACGCATCGATGCCGACGGCTTTCTGTGGATCGTCGGACGGGCCGACCAGGCGATCATCCGTGGGGGCTTCAAGGTGATGCCCGACGACGTGCGGCGCGCTTTGGAGAATCACCCGGCAGTGGCCGGCGCCGCTGTGGTCGGCCGGCGCGACAACCGTCTTGGGGAGACGCCGGTCGCCATGGTGGAGCTGCGCGAGGCAGGCAGTGCGGACGTTGCCGCTTTGACGGACCACCTTCGGACGCGGTTGGCGCGTTACGAGATTCCCACCGACATCGCGATCGTCGACGAGATTCCCCGGACGCCGTCGGGCAAGCCGGACCTGACTGCGGTGCGGGCCTACTTCAACGAGTCGGCTCATGCCGGCTGACTCGACCGTAGGGCATGTCCTTCGGCGGCAGGCGAGTGCACGCGCGAATCATCCGCTGCTGGTCTGCGACTCGGAGCGCATCAGCTACGGCGAGGCCGAGCGGCGCTCGGCGGTGCTGGCCCGTGGTCTCGTCGCTCTCGGCGCCGGCAAGGGCACCCACGTGGGCCTGTTGTACCCCAACGGCGTTGCCTTCGTCGTGGCGATGCTGGCGGCGGCGCGGATCGGTGCCGTCGTCGTCCCGTTCTCCACGTTCGTCACCGCGCCGGAGTTACGCGAGCAGTTGGTGGACAGCGATGTCGAGATCCTCCTGGCGGCTCCGTCTTACCGCTCGCACGACTACCGGCGACGGCTGGCGGAAGTGCTCTGCGACGTTGAACTCGACTCTGCCGACCGGTTGTTCAGCACCCGGGTGCCGCAGCTGCGTCATGCGATATTCGATATCGACCGGGTGTGCCGGTCTGCCGACGATCGGCTGGTGACGGCAATGGAGGACGACGTCGACGGATCAGACTCGCTGTCAATCATTTACACGTCGGGCACCACCAGCGCACCCAAAGGGGTCCTGCATACCCATGCCCCACTCCTTGGCCACCAGAAGAATCTCAACGAGATTCGCGGATTGACCGCCGATGACAAGCTGTTCTGCAATTCGCCGTTCTTTTGGATTGGCGGCCTCGGGTTCGCGGTGCTCGCCACGCTGGTCGCCGGATGCACCTTGGTGTGCTCCAACGCCACCGACGCCGCCGCAACGCTCGACCTGTTGGAGGCTGAGAAGCCCACGATCACCAACGGTTTCGTCGCCGGGGTCGCCCACCTGGCGCGGCACCCGAGTTTCGCGGATCGCGACCTGTCGTCGATGCGGCGCGGCAACCTGTATCCGATCATGGCGCCCGAGGTGCGGCCGGCCGACCCCGAGCTGCGGCACAACATGCTCGGCCTCACCGAGGCCGGCAGCGTCGTGCTGCTAAGCGGCGACGAAACCGACCAGCCCGAACACCGGCGCGGGTCGTTCGGTAAGCCCGCGCCCGGCTTCGACATCAAGGTCATCGAACCGTCGACCGGCAGGCCGGTCCAAGACGGCGAACTCGGCGAATTGTGCCTCCGCGGGCCCTATCTGATGCAGCGGTACTACAAACGCAGCCGCGAGGAGTCTTTCGACGCCGACGGCTGGTTCCACACCGGTGACCTGGTGGCCGTCGACCGGGATGGGTTCGTATATTTCATCCGCCGCCGCGGCTCGATGATCAAGACGGCGGGTGCCAACGTGTCACCGGCAGAGGTGGAGAAGGCGATCACCAAAGTCACCGGCGGCGCCGTCGCGCATGTGCTGGGCATCCCCGATCCCGAACGCGGACAGGTGGTTGCGGCGGTGCTGGCCGTGGAGAACGGCACGCCGTTCGACGAAGCGGCACTTCGTGATCAGCTGAGGGCCGAACTGTCGGCATACAAGATTCCCAAACGCTTTGCGGTGCTGCAGCCGGCCGACATTCCGCTGCTGTCCAGCGGCAAGGTCGACCTGCGCCGGCTACAGAAGGTGTTCGATGCCTGACACCATCGACCGGGTGGTACGGGCCCGCGCCGCTGAGCACGGCGCCAAACCGATGGTGATCGAGCCGGTCGACCGACTGAACTACGGCGAACTCGACACGAGCACACGCGATTTGGCCGCGACGTTCGTCGAGGCCGGCGTTGTGAAAGGGAGTCGAGTCGGTCTGATCATGCCCAACGGTACGCGCTGGGTGCAGATCGCGATCGCGCTGACCCGCATCGGCGCGGTACTGGTGCCGTTGAGCACCCTCTTGCAATCACGGGAGTTGACGGACCAGCTGCGGGTCGCGTCGGTGCAGTTTCTGGTCAGCGTTGAAGAATTCCGCGGACACCGCTATCTCGACGACCTGCAGCGCGACCAGCTTCCTGCGCTGCGACAAGTGTGGACCGCCGACCAGGTGGCAACGATGCGCCCCACCGAACGTGCCGCCCGGATCTTCGACGCACTGACCGAGACGGTGACACCCAGCGACCCGATGGTCATCATGTTCACGTCCGGCAGCAGCGGGCCGCCGAAGGGAGTCGTGCATTCGCATGGCAGCGCGCTGGGCGCCGTGAAATCCGGTCTGGCCAGCCGCTGCATCGACGCGGATACCCGACTGTATCTGCCGATGCCGTTCTTCTGGGTCGGCGGATTCGGCGGCGGTGTCCTCTCCGCGCTGCTGGGTGGCGCCACGCTGGTGACCGAGGAAATCCCGCGGCCGGAAACCACGTTGCGGCTGCTGGAGCGTGAACGGGTCACGCTGTTTCGTGGCTGGCCCGATCAGGCCGAGGCACTGGCGCGCCATGCCAGTACGGCTGATTTGTCGGCGCTGCGGCCGGGTAGCCTCGAGGCGTTGCTGCCGCCCGAGCAACGATCGGAGCCCGGGGCGCGGGCGACGCTGTTCGGCATGACGGAGGCGTTCGGGCCCTACTGCGGTTACCCCGCCGACACCGATATGCCCCGATCCGCCTGGGGCAGTTGCGGAATGCCGTTCGCCGGGATGGAGGTCCGGATCACCGACCCCGACACCGGACGCCCCGTTGCGACGGGAAGCGTAGGGATGATCCAGATCCGGGGGCCGCATACGCTGCGCGGCATCTGTCGACGCAGCCGGGAAGATGTTTTCACAATCGACGGCTTCTACCCCACCGGCGATCTCGGCCGACTCGACGACGACGGGTTTCTGTTCTACCACGGCAGGTCCGACGACATGTTCAAAGTCAGCGGGGCCACTGTCTATCCCGGCGAGGTCGAACGGGCATTGCGGGAAATCGACGCTGTCGACAATGCATTTGTCACGAACGTGCCTGGCGCACAAGGCAACCGGGTTGGCGCGGTGGTCGTGTGTGACACTGCCGTCGTGACCGTCGAACAGCTCCGCGCATCGGCGCGGGCACTGCTGAGTTCCTTCAAGGTGCCGACGGTGTGGCTCTTGGTGGATTCGGATGACGCGGTTCCGCGGGGTGCCACCGGCAAGGTCGACGCTCGGCGACTGCGCGAGTTGTTGAGCGAGAAGTCCTAATCGAGGTGGTCGAACAGCGCGGCGCTCAATCGATCATTGACCAACATCGCTGTACGGGGTCAACGAGTGACAACAGCGGTCGAAGACGACGACGGTAGGTAAAGGTCTTGGTCGTCGGGGTAGCCGGCGGCATATACGTCGAGGCTGCTTTACGTGGAAGGCACGGCCGCGCTGGCGCAAGCGCGAAGGATGAGACGTCTTAGTCAGGGCACGCACGTTCGAGCGCGCCGACGTCTGGACCAGATGTGGTCAGAGATGGATGTCGTCGAGGTGGACGAGCAGCTCGTGACTCGGGCGGTTGAACTGGCGCACCGGCTTTCGCTGCGCGGCTACGACGCTGTGCACTGCGCATCGGCGGAGCAACTCGATGACGAGGATGTCGTCGCCGCGTCGGGAGACCAACAGCTGCTGAACGCATGGTTGGAGGTCGGCATGGCAACCTACGACACCAACCAGGAGGCGACGCCATAGGGAGCTCATGAGTTCGGGCTATTGGTTTCATCGACTACCCCGTGCGCGACGAGGTGCTCAATCAAGGGCGCCGCACCAGCGGCGAGGTGCTCGGACATGGCTTTGCGGGCCAACTCTGCGTCATGTTTCGCCAACGCCGCCAGCACCCGGCGGTGGTCTTTGATCGACTGATCCGGCCAGCCGGGGATGGTCGGAAACACCGATTCCGGTGCGTAGCGGGTGATCTGGGACATCAGTTGGGCGAGTTTCGGCGAGTCGGCGGCCACGTTGATGGCGCGGTGGAAGTCGTGATTGAGACGCACGGTGAGCTCGTCGTCGCCGCCGGCGTAGGCGTCTTCCAGCTGCGCCTGGATTTCCTTGAGCTCGCGCAGCTGAACCTCGTCGATGTTGACCGCTGCACGTGCGGCGAGTTCACCGCCGACGTGTGCCTGGACGTTGGCGACATCAGCGAGATCACGTCCCGTCACCGGCAGGACCACAAAACCGCGCCGGGGCTGTTGCGCCAGTAGCCCCTCGGCGCGCAGTTCGAACAGTGCCTCACGCACCGGCGTGACGCTGATGCCCAACTCCGCGGCCAACTGGTCGAGCCGCACGTACTCCCCCGCCGTGTAGGTGCCGTCGAAAATCCGCTTACGCACATAGCGCGCAACGTCTTCGGACAGCTGTGGCCGCGCGGCGAATTCCGGAACGCTCATACTCGGTACTCGGCCAGCAGTCGCTTGCTGATGATCTGCTTCTGTATCTCACTGGTTCCCTCGCCGATGAGCAGGAAGGGGGCGTCGCGCATCAGCCGCTCGATCTCGTACTCCTTCGAGTACCCGTAGCCGCCGTGGATGCGGAAGCTCTGCTGGGTGACCTCCGAGCAGAATTCGCTGGCCATATACTTCGCCATGCCGGCGGCGACGTCGTTGCGCTCGCCGGAGTCTTTCAGCCGGGCCGCGTTGACCATCATCAGGTGCGCGGCCTCAACTTTGGTTGCCATCTCGGCGATTTGGAACGCGATGGCCTGGTGCTCTGCGATCGGCTTGCCGAAGGTGTGGCGCTGCTGCGCGTAGCGCACTCCGAGTTCGAACGCCCGCAGCGCCACCCCACAGGCCCGCGCCGACACATTGACCCGGCCGACCTCGATGCCGTCCATCATCTGGTAGAAACCCTGCCCGGGGACGCCGCCTAGGATGTCGTCGGCGCTGGCCACATATCCGTCGAAGATGAACTCGGTGGTGTCGATGCCCTTATAGCCCAGCTTGTCGATCTTGCCGGGTATCACCAGCCCCGGTGCGACTTCGCCGAATCCGACGGGCTTTTCGATGAGGAACGCCGTCAGGTTGCGATGCGGCGTGTCTGCGCCTTCGTCGGTGCGCACCAACGTTGCCACCAGTGTCGAACTGCCGCCGTTGGTCAGCCACATCTTCTGGCCGTTGATGGTGTAGGTGCCGTCGGAGTTGCGTTCCGCCCTTGTGCGGATGGCCGCCACGTCGGAGCCCAGCTCCGGCTCGGACATCGAAAACGCCCCGCGCACTTCGCCTGTCGCCATCCGCGGCAGCAGCCGCTGCTTCTGTGCGTCGGTGCCGTGCTGGCGCACCATGTAGGCGACGATGAAGTGCGTGTTGAGCACCCCGGAGATGCTCATCCAGCCGCGCGCCAACTCTTCGACGCACAGCGCGTAGGTCAGCAGCGACTCGCCCAGCCCGCCGTACTCGGCCGGGATCATCAGGCCGAACAGGCCCATTTCCCGCATTTGGTCGACGATGGCCTGCGGATAGCTGTCGGTGCGTTCCAGTTCCGGCGCGTTGGGAATGACTTCCTTCTCCACGAATTGCCGGACGGTCGCGACGATCTCGGTCTGCAACTCGGTGAGACCAACCGTCTGGGCGAGCTTGGTCATGGCATACCTCTCTTAGCGGCGATCGTCTTCGCGCTTGTCAGCCGCTCGATGTCGGCGGCACTCAACCCCAGTCGCTCGGTCAGCACGTCAGCGGTGTCGTGACCCAGTGTGGGTGCGGGCTTGCTCGCCGGATGGGTGCCGTCGAAAGCAGCTGGCATGCCGGGTACGAGATAGTCTCCGAGCCCGTCTTGGTGCACACGGGAAAACAGCGGATTCGCCGTCACCTTCTCGTCTTCGGCGACCTCGGCGAACGTGCGGTAGCGCTCGAAGAGCACGGTGGTCGCCGACAGAGCATCGGTGATCTCCGCCGCGGTGTGGTCGGCGAACCAGGTTGCGAACAACCCGCTCAACACATCTCGGTACCGATAGCGCTCCCCCTCGGCGGTGAAGTCGGCACCCAGGGCTTCGGCGATCGCCGACACCGCTGCACCGGTTTCGGTGACCTCGACGAGATCGCGAAAGTGCCGCCCGGTCAGTGTGACGACCATGAAAGCGACGCCGTCGCGGCTGGTGAAATCCTGACCATACTGGCCGTAGATCGCGTTGCCCAACCGCTGCCGTTGCGTGCCGTTGACTTGAGGTTCGGTCAGCAGGCCCAGATTGCCGGCGGTGGCCAGTGCGACGTCTTCGAGCGCAATGCTGATCTGCGCGCCCGCGCCGGTTTGGTCGCGACGGCGTACGGCGGCTGTCACCGCCAGGGCAGCGTACAGCCCGCAGCACACGTCCCAGGCCGGCAGCACATGGTTGATCGGTCCGGCGTGGTTGGGTGGGCCGGTCACCAAGGGGTATCCCGTCGCCGCATTGACCGTGTAGTCCACGCCGGTGGACCCGTCGCCGCGGCCGAGCAACTGCACGTGGATCACGTCGGAGCGCAGCGCAGCGAGGGTCTGATGCGACAGCCAGGACAGGCCCGCGGCGTTGGTGACTACGACGCCGTCGCCCTCGACGATCAACCGCTGGACCAACTGCTGGCCCTCGCCGGAACGCAAATCGATTGTGGCCGAACGCTTTCCCTTGTTCAGCCCCGTCCAGTAGATCGACGTACCGCTTGCGGCCAGCGGCCACCGGTGCACGTCGGAGGCACCGCCGATGGGGTCGACCCGGATCACCTCGGCACCCAGCTGGCTGAGCGTCATTCCGCATAGCGGTGCGGCCACGAAGCTGGACACTTCGACGACGGTGAGGTCGGTCAACGGCATAGTCATTGCGACGTAACCCGTTCGAACACGGCGGCCAGACCCTGGCCGCCGCCGATGCACATGGTCTCCAGGCCGTAGCGGGCCCCGCGCCGGTTGAGCTCGCGCGCCAGTGTGGCCAGCATCCGGCCGCCCGTCGCGCCGACCGGATGCCCCAGCGAAATCCCGGACCCGTGTACGTTGGTCCGCTCCCGGTCGGCCTCCGTGAACCCCCACTCACGCATCACCGCAAGTGCTTGCGCAGCGAAGGCCTCGTTGAGCTCGATCAGATCGATATCGCTCAGTTGGAGCCCCGCCTTCGCGAGCGCGACATCGGTGGCGGGCACCGGGCCGATGCCCATGACGTTGGGCGGTACCGCCGCGACGCCCCACGAGACCAACCGCACCAGCGGCGTCAGGCCCAGCTCGCCGGCCCTCTCGGGTGTCGTTACCACACACATCGAGGCAGCGTCGTTTTGTCCGCTGGCATTGCCGGCGGTCACGGTGGCGTCGGGATCCTGTTCCAGCAGAACGGGTTTGAGCTTGCTCAGCGATTCCACCGACGTGTCGGCGCGCGGGTGTTCATCGGTGTCGATCAGCTCCTCGCCGTGGCGAGTCCGCACGGTCACCGGGATGATCTCCTCGGCAAGAATCCCGTTCTTTTGCGCAGCTACCGCCCTCTGATGCGATGTCACCGCGAGCTCGTCTTGCTCCTGCCGCGAAATGCCATACTCGCGGCGCAGGTTCTCGGCCGTTTCCAACATTCCACCCGGCACCGGGTAGTGACGGCCGCCTGCGGTGGTGCGTCCGCGGGCCAGCCCGTCGTGCACTCGGATACCGGTCCGTGCCCCACCCCAGCGCATGTCGGTGGAATAGAACACGGCGTTGCTCATGCTTTCCGCGCCGCCGGCGATGACGAGATCACTGTCGCCGCTGACGATTTGCAGGCAAGCCTGGATGACCGCCTGCAGACCCGAGCCGCAGCGGCGGTCGATCTGCATGCCGGGAACCGTGACCGGCAGCCCGGCGTCGAGCGCCACCACGCGACCGATTGCCGGCGCCTCGCTACTCGGATAGCAGTGCCCGAGGATGACGTCCTGCACCGATTCGGGCGGCAGGCCGGTTCGGCCCAGTAGCCCCTTCAGCGCGGCCACCCCGAGGTCGACGGCGGTCAGCGACTTGAACATTCCGCCGTAGCGGCCGATCGGGGTGCGCACCGGTTCGCAGATCACGGCGTGGCGCATGGCTACATGAACCTCCCGCCGGTGACTTCGAGCACGGTTCCGGTCATGTACGACGACATATCCGACGCCAGGAACAGCGCGACGTTGGCCACCTCGGCCGGCTCGCCGGCGCGACCCATCGGCACCTCGGCCACCTTTTCATCCCAAATGCGTTGCGGCATCGCCTCGGTCATCGCGGAGCGGATCAACCCGGGCGCAATGGCGTTGACCCGAACGCCGAGGTGGGCCAGCTCCTTGGCGGCCGCCTTGGTCATGCCCACGATCCCGGCCTTGGCCGCCGAGTAGTTGGTCTGACCGACCAGCCCGACCTTGCCCGACAACGACGACATGTTCACGATCGCGCCGCGCTTGTTCTCCCGCATGATCGCCGCGGCCTTGCGGGTGCCGTTCCAGGTGCCCTTCAAATGCACCGCGATCACTTCGTCGAACTGTTCCTCGGTCATCTTGCGCATCGTCGCGTCACGGGTGATCCCGGCGTTGTTCACCATGATGTCCAAGCCGCCGAACCGCTCGACGGCGGTGGCAACCAACGCGTCAACGTCACTCGCCACGGTGACGTCGCAGCGCACCGCCAGCGCCACGTCGTCACCGCCGAGGCGCTTCGCCGCGGCTTCGGTCGCCTCGAGATTCACGTCGCCGAGCACCACCCGCGCTCCCTCGGCGATAAACCGTTCGGCTATGGCGAACCCCAATCCCTGCGCGCCGCCTGTGACGACCGCCGTCTGACCGGTCAGCAACGACACCTGATCACCGTCCTCCTGTCGACCTCCATAATCTCAGACATCCTATTTCATATATGATCGCCGCGGACAACGGCCCGGAAGGAGCGCTATCCATGGCCACTGCCGTCGACGACGACGATTTCGCGCAGATCCTCGCGCAGACCCGCGAGTTCGTCCGCACCGCCGTCGTCCCACGCGAGCAGGAAATCCTGGCCAACGACCGGGTGCCCGACGATCTGCGCGACCAGGCCAAGCAGATGGGCTTGTTCGGCTACGCCATCCCGCAGGAATGGGGTGGTCTCGGCTTGAACCTCGCCCAGGATGTCGAGCTAGCGATGGAGCTGGGCTACACGTCGCTGGCGTTGCGCTCGATGTTCGGCACCAACAACGGCATCGCCGGTCAGGTCTTGGTCGGGTTCGGCACCGACGAGCAGAAGTCACGCTGGCTGGCGGCAATGTCCTCCGGCGACGTCGTCGCCTCGTTCGCGTTGACGGAGGCCGGCGCCGGATCCAACCCGGCCGGACTGCGCACCAAAGCCGTTCGCGACAACGGCGATTGGGTGATCTCCGGTGAGAAGCGCTTCATCACCAACGCGCCGGTTGCCGATCTGTTCGTGGTGTTCGCCCGCACCCGCCCGGCCGATGATCAAGGCCCGGGCATCGCGGTATTCCTGGTTCCCGCGGACACACCCGGGGTTCAGGTCGGCGCCAAGGACGCCAAGATGGGCCAGGAAGGCGCGTGGACGGCCGACGTCAGTCTCACCGAGGTCCGCGTGCCCGCAGCCGCGCTGGTCGGCGGCAGCGAAGACCTCGGTTACGGGGCGGCGATGACGTCGTTGGCGCGCGGCCGGATCCATATCGCCGCGCTCGCAGTGGGTACGGCGCAGCGGGCACTCGACGAGTCGGTGACGTATGCGGCCACCGCGACGCAGGGAGGCACGCCGATCGGCAATTTTCAGTTGGTGCAGGCGATGCTGGCCGACCAGCAGACCGGCGTGATGGCCGGGCGCGCGCTGGTTCGTGACGCCGCCCGACTGTGGATCACCGAACAGGACCGCCGGATCGCGCCGTCGGTCGCGAAGCTGTATTGCACCGAAATGGCCGGCAAGGTAGCGGATCTCGCTGTGCAGATTCACGGGGGCAGCGGCTACATGCGGGAGGTGCCGGTGGAGCGGATCTACCGCGACGTTCGGCTGTTGCGACTCTACGAGGGAACCAGCGAGATTCAGCGCCTGATCGTCGGGTCGAATCTGGTGAAGGCGGCCTCGAAAGGACAACGAGTATGACCGGTCGTCTCGAGGCCAAGGTGGCGTTCATCACCGGAGCCGCGCGGGGCCAAGGCTCCACGCAATACTAATCAGCGCCAATGTCTCCAGACACCGGTGCAGATTTCGCCGACACACTGGCGGCGCGGTTGGTCGGCTACCGTGATCAGCCGTTCATCGAGTTCGAGCGAAAGTGGTACTCGGGCAACGAGATCACCGACTACATCGAGCAGATTACCGATGCTTTGACCAGCGCCGGCGTGTCCCCGGCCGAGCCGGTCGGCATGGTGGTCCGAAACCGGCTGTCGCATGCGGCGGCGGTGCTGGGTTTTATCGCCGCCCGGCGACCGGTGGTGTTCTGCACCACACCGTCTTGAGGAGTGGGTGCGGGCGGTCAAGACCTATCGAGTGAGACGAGCCGGCGTGCAGCCGGCCATCGTGCGCATGCTGCTCGACGCCGACGTTGCCGCCGAAGACCTTGCCTCACTGGAGTATCTGCCGGGCGGCTCGGGACCGCTGGAACCGGCCCTGCGCGACGCGTTCGAGCAGCGTTACGGAATTCCGTTGCTGTGGGCATATGGCGCAACGGAATTCGCCGGCTCGGTGTGTGCCTGGACCCCGGAGCTCTACCGCCGATACGGGAAGGCCAAACGCGACAGCGTCGGACGTCCGCTGCCTGGTGTCGAGGTGCGCATCGTCGACCCCGAATCTCGTGCCGAGGTGAGACCCGGCGAGGCAGGGCTGCTGGAGGCCCGGGTCGCGGTGATCGGACCGGAATGGATCCGGACCACCGACGTGGCGTCGATGGACGCCGACGGGTTCGTCACACTGCACGGCCGCGCCGACGAAGCCATCAACCGCGGCGGATTCAAGATCCTTCCGGAGACGGTGCGCGCCGTGCTCGTCTCGCATCATGCGGTTCGGGATGCCTGCGTCGTCGGTGTGCCCGATGCCCGTGTCGGCGAAGTACCGTTCGCCGCAGTCGAAGTGCAGCAGGGCGTCTCGCCGCCGTCGGAAACCGAGCTCAAGGATTGGGTGCGCGAGTCCCTGCCCAGCCACCACGTTCCGGTCGCAATCGCCGTCGTCGACGAATTACCGCGTAACGCGGCGATGAAGGTCAGGCCGGGCGAGGTGGCGGCGTTGTATCAAGCGATGTAGCGGTGCGGGGCTCGAGTGCCGGGGTGTGAGCGCCACTCAGAGATGGCTGTTGATATCAACGATCGTATCCGCGTGCTCACCCAGCAGCGATCGGCGCAGCCACGCCATGTGAGTGTTCCAGTGCGCTTGGGCCGCATCGCCGTCGCCGGCCGCGATGAGTTCCACGAGTTGCTCGTGCGAGCGAATCGTGCGCCGACGCGCCGAAACGGGTTGCACCCGGGTGCGCATGAGCACGTCCGCGATCGCGCGGGAGATGACCTCATTGAGGGTTTCGAGCATTAGTATCAATGTTTGGTTTCCCGCGAGATCCACTATCTCCTTGTGGAACCGGATCATGGCGGTGTTGGATGCCAGCGGGTCGTTGATGGTGCGCTTCTGCTCGATGATGACCTCGCGCAGTTGGTTTGCGGCGCGCTGATGACCACGCGAGATTGCCACCATACGTGCGGCAGCCGGCTCGATAACTGCGCTTGCCTCGAACACGTCGGCCAGTGAGATGCTGCGTGACTGCATGACAATGGCTGCCGCGCGTGCCGTCATGCGCTCGTCGGGCCGATGAACTACCACACCGCCGAGAACGCCGCGCGCTACGGAGATCAGGCCATCGGCCTCCAAAATGCGTAAGGCTTCCCGCAGGGAGGGCCGCGACACGTCGAACTGCGCGAGCAGATCGGCCTCGGTGCCAAGCAAATCTCCCTCGTCCATTCCGCGCCTGATGATCAGGCCGCGTAACTCGTCTGCGATCTTCTTCGGCTTGCCCGATGGCGGGCCCTCGCCCGACACGGTGCCCGTCGCCGTTGTGCGCTTCGCCCGCTTAGCCACTTCTCTCCCACTATCCGATTAGTCAGCGGTGCTCGATGGACCAGCCCGCGAGCACAATTATCTGATATTTGCCGCCGCTTGCCCAGTTGCGGCGGGACACGTGTTTCTAGATCCGCTGCCGGCCGAGGTTGCCCACCACTCCATGGGCCGCAATGCCAGCCTGCCCGGCGGAGGACCTAACTGGCGTCGGAGCCTTTACAGAACATACCTTTAGAGGTTTAAATAGTTCAGCGCGAGCGCAATGCCGTCATCGGATTGCGGTCGCCCAGCCGCTCTACAGGGTTGGCGGGTTGTGAGGAGTGTGCGGCGATCGCCGAAAAAACCCCTGCACATATGAGAGTCCCGTCAGCGAAAGGAAGGTTGTATGCCAGACCGTGTCGATTTCGAAGTGCTGGTTGAGTCGCCATCGCCGGAGCACTATCGACGCGAATGGGCGCCCGCCCCGGGGGTGGGCCTAGCCGGCATGTGGATCGGCGCCGTGGTCGCTGACGCATCCGGACAGAACTATTGGGGATTGCGAGGTGCCGATGACTTTCTCACCGGGATGACCCACGTGGTTTCGCCTGTTGGCGGATTCAAGGCGCTGCAAAAGACCCTCGACGGGGATCCGCCCCAGCTGTTTGCGGAGTACTCATCAATCGACTGGTTCGAACCCCTCGACTACGTCGACAGCGGTGCTCGAGTAGCACTGAGCTACAGCAGTGGCCGCATCGAGCGCGACGCTGACGGCATTCATTGGTACGACGCGAGCCACCGGTGGGAGATCCACGGCAAGAACGCTACCGACATCTTCGTCGTCCACGTACCGAGACAAGACGGGATCGACGCCGACGTCTACTATCGTCACGAACTGCTTTGGGCCACAGGAAAAGTCAACGGTGTGGACGTTTCGGGCTACCTCCATCAGGATTACGCCTACGGTCCGCCCGGCATGGTCTACCCCGAACTGCCGATCGCCCGTCAATTGCAGGGCATGTGGGTGTCGTGGTTACACCAGTATGAGGACGGGGAACTCGGTGGCGGCTGCTTCTGGCAAGGCCGCGACGGGCATGACTTCGGACCGGGCTACCAACTCAAAGACGGGATTACCACTGCCTATGACGACATCGTCGCCACACCGAGGTTCGACGACCAGGGCAAGTTGAGCGCACTGGGCGTATCGATCGGTTCCGATTCCTACTGGTTCACCTTCGACACTGCAGGTAGCTACATCCACTTCTTCGGCCGCCTGACGAACAGCTCGTCGGGTCGGTTGCCCGCCCGGAGCTGGTGTTGGGTCGAGTACGCCGGCGGGATGCTAACGCCGGAGATCCTCGACGCCATGATGCAGCCCTTCAGGCTCGCCCGCGGCCGCTGAGCACCCGGTCAGCGCCGTATTTGCAAGCGCCGGAGCCAATTTCACTCTCACTCCGACAGACGGCTCAACACTGTGCGCCGCGCTCGGCGGTAGTCTGACTATCGGCGTCAAGGAAGCGCTTCTGGCGTAAGCACAACTTTCATGCAATCCGCGGTCCGCTTAGCGGTCATGGCCTGCCATGGCGATGAGGATGTAGTGGGACACGGTGTCAGTGTCCGATACCACCGGGCACATCGACCCAGGACACCGGCGCATGCGCGTAGATGAGTGAGCGCCGCATGGACTCTGGGCTCGTCGACATTTGCCGCGGGATCGGCGAGAAGCTTGACGGCATAGTCCTCGGTGGGGCGTGCTCAATGTGTCACTGCTGTGCAGGTGGTCGGGGCAGCAGACCCCAGCGGACTTTGCGGTTGTAATTACTGTAAGCGATGGTCATACTGTAAGCTATACAGTAAACCGCCTACGGCGACGGAAGGGATGTCTTGTGAAGGTGCCGTTCACCTGGAAGGTCACCGGCTGGTTCATGGTCGGCTGGTCGGCGGAATTCCCAACTGGCGACGTCCGGCCGCTTCGGTACTTCGGCGAGGATCTGGTCGCCTACCGCGACGAATCCGGCGAACTGCACGTCCTCTCGGCGCACTGCCGGCATCTCGGCGCCCATATCGGTCACGGCGGCAAGGTCGTCGGAGACTGCGTAGAGTGCCCGTTCCACGGATGGCGGTGGGGACCCGATGGGACCAACCGTTACATCCCCTATCAGCCGGATCGGCCCAACAAGGCACTGCGGTTGCGGGTCTACCCCGTGCGCGAACAGTACGGCTGCGTGTTCGTCTGGCACCAACCCGAAGGCAAAGAGCCGCGGTGGGACATGCCGGACCTGTTCTGTAAGTTCCCCCAGCTCGAAACCGACCCGGACGCGTATTACCGGCCCTACCCGGAGTTCTCACGCCGCGCCGAGCGTGAACCCGTGCATCCACAGATCGTCGCCGAGAATGGGCCGGACAGCGCGCACTTCCGCTACGTACACGGCGCCAGCGTGACGCCGGTATGCCTGAACTGGGAAGCCGTGGACGAGGAATGGCGGTTCCTTACCGGCTGGCCAGACGTGGGCAGCGACGATCCCGACAAGATGGCGCTCTACATTCACAGCCACTTCTCCGGGCTGGGTTTCGCGATCAGCGCGTTTGAGGGATCGTCAAACCACCGGCTGATCTTTGCCTGCACGCCCGTCGAGGACGGCCACTCCGACATGTTCTATTCAATCTGGTGGCCCCGCATTCCGGGCGACACTTCCGACGTGCCTCCGGACAACGTGCGCGAGCAGGTTGAGCGTCAATTCCTGCGCACCGTATGGGAAGACCTGGACATCTGGCGGTACCAAGAGTACGTCGACCGTCCCCCACTATCGAAAGTCGATGCCAAACCGTATATGGCCCTGCGCAAGTGGGCGACGCAGTTCTACGAGGTCCCACCGGCGGAACAATCGCCAGTCAGTGTGTGAGAACCGCTCGGTAGTCCCGCGCTATTGATACCAAGACACCAGTGACTCATATGCAATACTGTTGTTACAACAGTAAGACCGACAATTGTCAGTGACGGAGGGGTTGGCGTGCACAAGGACGAGATGATCCTGATCAGCGTTGACGATCACATCGTGGAGCCGCCGGACATGTTCCGAAATCACCTGCCCAAAAAGTACTTGGATGAGGCGCCGCGGCTGGTGCACAACCCAGATGGCAGTGATACCTGGCAGTTCCGCGATGTCGTGATCCCGAATGTAGCGCTCAACGCCGTGGCGGGCCGCCCCAAAGAGGAGTACGGGTTCGAACCGCAGGGCCTCGACGAGATCCGGCCGGGCTGCTGGCGAGTTGATGACCGCATCAAGGACATGAACGCCGGCGGGATTTTGGGATCGATTTGTTTCCCGTCGTTTCCCGGGTTCGCCGGCCGGCTGTTCGCTACCGAGGATCCAGACTTTTCTCTGGCGCTGCTGCAGGCCTACAACGATTGGCACGTCGAGGAGTGGTGCGGGGCCTACCCGGCGCGGTTCATCCCGATGTGCCTGCCGGTGATCTGGGACGCCGAAGCCTGCGCCAAAGAGGTGCGCCGAAACGCCGCTCGCGGCGTGCATGCACTGACTTTTACCGAAAACCCTGCGGCCATGGGCTACCCGTCCTTCCACAACGACTATTGGACGCCGCTGTGGGAAGCGCTGGTCGACACCGACACGGTGATGAATGTGCACATCGGCTCCTCCGGCAAGCTGGCCCGGACTGCCCCCGACGCGCCGATGGATGTGACCATCACTTTGCAACCGATGAACATCGTCCAAGCCGCCGCCGACCTCCTGTGGTCGGCGCCGATCAAGAAGTATCCGGGCCTCAAAATCGCGCTGTCCGAAGGCGGTACGGGCTGGATCCCCTACTTCCTGGAGCGCGTCGACCGCACATATGAAATGCACTCCACCTGGACCGGTCAGGACTTCGGCGGCAAACTTCCCTCGGAGGTGTTCCGGGAGCACTTCCTGACCTGCTTCATCTCCGACCCCGTCGGCGTCAAGCTCCGCAACGACATCGGCATCGACAACATCTGCTGGGAAGCCGACTACCCGCACTCCGACTCGATGTGGCCAGGCGCCCCCGAGCAACTCCACAGCGTCCTCACCGAAAACGCCGTGCCCGACGACGAGATCAACAAAATGACCTACCAGAATGCGATGCGCTGGTACCATTTCGACCCCTTCTCCCGCATACCCAAGGAGCAAGCCACCGTCGGTGCGCTACGACACGCCGCTCAGGGACACGACGTGTCCATCCGACCTCTCTCCCACAAGAAGAACAGCGAGCAGGCGGCGGCCGGCGCGGAAGCTCCGCGATGAACAGTGCACCGAGTTCGACCGTGTCCGAACCACTTGAGTTCGATCCGTACTCGGAGGATTTCTTCAACTCCCCCTACGACACCTACCGCCGCATGCGCAACGAGGCGCCCGTGTACTACAACGAGAAGCTCGACTTCTATGCGCTCACCCGTTACGACGACGTCGCGCCGGCGTACAAGGATTTCCAGACGTACTCGTCGGCGCGTGGCGTGAGCGTTGACATGGTCAATGCTTCCAAGCTCAAGATGCCCCGCGGCAAAGTCCTGATCATGATGGATCCGCCCGAACACGACCTGATGCGCAAGCTGGTCAATCGGGTATTCACGCCACGGGCGGTCGCCGGGCTTGAGTCGATGGTCCGGGAAAAGATCTACAACGTCGTGGAGACCCTTGACCCCAAATCCTTCGACGCGGTCGCCGATTTCTCGGCGCTGTTCCCCGTCGAGATCATCACCGAGATGCTCGGCGTTCCGCCCTCTGACCGCCAAGAACTGCGGAGGTTGTTGGACAAGGGCCTCGAACGCGAGCCCGGCAAGGCGCTGCCTTCCAGGGAAAGCATCGATGCGATGCTGGCCTCGGGCGCCTACTACTTCGACCTGGTCCAGCAGCGGCGCAAGAACCCCCGAGACGACATGATCAGCCGGTTGATCGAAACCGAGGTGATCGAAAACGGCGAAACCAGACGGCTCGACGACGTCGAAATCGCCGGATTCGCAAATATGCTCGGCGGCGCCGGCGCCGAGACGGTGACCAAGCTCATCGGCAACGCCGTCGTGGTGTTCGCCGAAAATCCCGACCAGTGGCGGCACTTGCGCGAGAACCGCCACAAGATACCGGCGGCGTTCGAGGAGTTACTCCGCTACGAAGGCCCGTCCCAATACAACGTGCGTTACAGCTTGCGTGAAGTGACGTTGCACGGCACGACGATCCCGGCGGGGAGCGCCGTCATGCTGATCAACGGCTCGGCCAACCGCGACGAGCGGGCCTTCCCCGACCCCGACCGATTCGACATCGACCGGGAACGCAAGGTGGGTTACAACCTCGGGTTCGGCTATGGCATCCACAGCTGCCTCGGCGCGGCGCTGGCCCGGATGGAGGGCAGAATCGCACTGGATGCGCTCTTGGACCTGATCCCGCGATATGCGGTGGACCAGACGGGGCTGCGCCGGGTCAACATGACCAACGTAGTCGGCTGGGCCAACGTCCCGGTGCGCGTCCTGTAGATGGCAGCGTTATGTAGACGTCTTCGCCTGAGGCGGTGAGTAATTCGGCCGCCCCAGACCCAGGACGTGCTGGGCGATCATGTTGCGAAACACTTCCAGCGTGCCGCCGTATATACCGACAAGGGGTGCGAAGCGGTACACGTATTCCGTTGCGCCGTTATCGATTGCAGCCGGCGCGCCGAGGGGCAGCGCTGAGGCAGCCCCCAAGAGGTCCATGACGTCGGGAGAGCAATCACGCATCGCCTGCGCCACCGCCACGCGACCGAAAATGCCCGGCGCGGACACCGCGGCCTCAAACCGCGCGTACGCACGACCCAACCGGTATGCCACCGAACCGTCTTCGATCAATCGCCGTCCGTTAAAGTCTGCCGCTGCGGTCGCAGCGGCCGCGGCGTCGATGGCCTGAGCAAAGAAACCGCTTTGGTGATCGAGGATCGATACGTCGGACAGGCCGTCCGCAGCGGCTGCGACAGCACCGTGTTCGGTGTTCAGCGGTTCCCGCAACACTGCCCAGCCGCCGTTGACCTCACCGAGCCGATATTTGTCCTGTACGCGGACATCGCTGTAGTACACGATGTTGGTCCGCTCGCCATCGACGGTGCGGATGCCTTGAATTTCGATGCCCGGTGAATCGAGAGGAACGAGAAATGTGGTCAGGCTCTGATGTTTCGGGGCTTGCGGATCGGTGTTGGTTATCAAAAACACATACTGGCAATTGTGCGCGCCGGTGGTGAACATCTTGGAGCCGTTGATGATCCAGTCGTCACCGTCGCGTACCGCGCGAGTCTTACAGGTCGCAACGTCCGAGCCGCCTTCGGGCTCGGTGTAGCCCAGGCAGAGCCGCACGCTGCCGTCGAAAACCCCGGCCAGCACCTCGTCGCGAACCTCGGGTGTTGCGAACGTATCGACAGAACGAGCCACCAGCGCCGTCGTCCCCCAGGTGACCCAGGGGACATGAAAGCGGCGTTTCTCCAGTTCCCATATCCGCCGGCGCACGCGGCTGAAACCACCGTCGGATTCGCGGCGCCACTCTTTTTCCAGGTAACCGGCAGCGCCCATCGCAAGGTGGACCGCCTCGTCGAAATTGTCGCCGGTTTCGCGATTGCGGCGACGCACGTCCTCGGTGACGTGGGTGCGCAGGAACTGCCGCACCTCGTCGAGGAAGGCCCGGTCATCGGCGGAAAGCTCGACACGGGAGAAATCCATCGATCAGTTCCTACGTTCGTTGCTTGTCGAGCGGCGGCTTAGACCGGCGTCGCTGATCGCACGCCGAGTAGGTCGAGTGCGTTGTCGCGCATCACTTTTCGGATATCTCCGTCGCTGAACCCCGAGAGTTCGTCGACAAACGAAACCGGTGACTCGAGGCCTTCACCGTGCGGCCAGTCGGAGCCGAACAAGATCTTGTCGGTACCGATGACCTCAGCCAGCGCAGACAGATCGTCCTCATAGTAGGGGGCGATCCACACGTTGGTTTTGAGTTGCTCGACCGGGTCAACGGGGAACAGACGCGGGTGGTTGTTGGCTGCCTTCTTCAATCGTTTGATCAGCCGGTAGACGAAATACGACCCGTTTTCGATGCTGACCGCTTTCAATTCAGGGTGCCGGGTGAATACGCCATGGGCGATCATCGACGCCATAGTGTCGTGTATCGCCCGGTCGTCGACCAGGATTTGATCCAGCGAATTCGGCGTGGACCCAAAGGGTTCGAACTTCGACTTACCGCCCCACAGCGCCGCCAATTGCAGATAGCCGCTGTCACTGAGGTGAAAGCTCACCGGCACTCCTGCCTCCGCCAGCCGCGCCCACACCGGATCGTGGCTGACGTCACCGAGCGAGCGTGGCTTGATGACACCGGGGACCGGTGCCGGCCGCACAAGCACCAGCTTCGCGCCACGCGCCAGCACGAATTCAACTTCCTCGACTGCCTTTTCAGGATCGGCCAGCGAGATGATCGGCGCGGCGATGATCCGGTGGTCGGGCCGATCGAAACCCCAATCCTCGTCCAGCCAGAGGTTGAACGCGTGCACCGTGGCCATGGTCGCGTCGATGTCGTGTTTGAGCGCTTCTTCGACCCCGCACGCGAACGTCGGCAACATGAATACGGTCTCGATGCCTTGAGCGTCCATCACTTTGATGCGCGCGTCGCGGTCCTGGTATTCGGGATGTTCCGGCAGCGGCTCAACCTTCATCAACGTCGCCGGGTCCACCCCCTCGGGAACCTCCCCGCGAAACAGCAGGTCCAAACAGCCCGGGACGATGATCGGATCGAATGTCGGGTTCGCGATGAAGCGATTGACGCGCTCACCGATCACTGCGGTGACGCGCTTTCCGTCGCTGAGCATCTGCACCCCGCGACGCTTGAACTCCTTGGGCAGATGGCGAGTGCACGCGTCAAGCGTCTCGTAATAGTGGTTGTCGACGTCGATCGCGCGATAGTCCAACATCGTCTTGTCCCTTCAGGATTGTTGAAGTTCAGTCAAGTCGCCGAGCGGCGGGAAATTGGGTCTGCGATTCTCGAAGAATGCGCTGATGCCCTCGATGAAGTCGGGCCGCAACATGGAGGCGTGCATCAGCTTCTCGGCACGTGCGCTCGTCTCCTGGATGCCGCGCAGGGCGTCGCCCCACAGCTGCTGCTTGATCACCGCCATGGAACTGGGGGCGCAGTTGAGGGCCATGTCGTCGGCGTACTCCAGGGTCCGCGTCATCAGCTGTTCGGGCGGGACCACTTCCTTGACCATGCCGAGTTCGGCGGCCTCCTCGGCGTAGAACACCCGCCCGGACAGCAGCAAATCCAGTGCCGGGCCCCATCCGACCACCCTGGGCAGGATCCAGGAGACGCCGTATTCGGCGGTCAGCCCGCGCCGCGAGAACGCGGTGGTGAACTTTGCGCCTGCGGCGGCGAATCGCACGTCGCACATGAGGGCCTGGGTGAGGCCGATGCCGGCGCAGGCGCCATTGATCGCCGCGATCAGCGGCTTGCGCAGCTCGGTGACGAACGCCGGATAGCGTTCCCCGACCAACTTTGTGACGTCGACGTCACCAGAAGTCTGGGCACCGCCGATCGCATCAAGGTCACCCATGTCCGCGCCGGCGCAAAACGCCCGACCGCTGCCCGTGAGCACCATGACGCGGACCGCGGGGTCGGCCTCGGCCGCATCCATATGTGCATAGAGCGCTGATGCCAGGCCACCTCCCCAGGCATTCATCCGCTCGGGGCGGTTCAAGGTCAGCACCGCCACGCCGCTGTCGCGAATCTCGTAACGGACGGCTTCGTCCGGGCAGGGTGCGGTATTCGCGGTTGCCTCAGTGCTGGCGGAGGACAAGATCACCTCATCTGTGTGTCACGCTGCCTTTCGCTCGCGATCAAAGCCTCGTCAAGCGTGCAGCCGGGCTGTCAAACATCTAAAGATAAGTCATACGGTATATACAACAGTATGGCTCCCTGCAACCCCCGCGGTGACGACAACCCACTGTCGCGGATTGCGCCGAATCGAACCACGAAAGCTCTAGATGTATTATGGGCCCTCACAGTGCGCGACCCGACGGAATGCGCCGGGTTTCCTCGGCTTGTCCGCTGTACCGACGTCCGTAGGAGTGATGTGTGATGCCCACAGTCGACCCGGCGCGCGTCGGACTGCTGATCGACTACATCGACGGCGACGGCGGATACGACGAGAACGTGTTGCCCTCGCTGCAACTGGTCGTCGACGACTATGTCGCACGCGGACTCCTGGACAGACCAGTGGAATTCGTTGTGCGAGCGGTACAAGGGCTGCCCAACGGGTCGTTCGCCGCCGTTCGCGACGCGTTCTATGAATTGATCGCCGAAGATGTTCTGGTCATATTCGGACCATGGGTGTCCGAGAACGGTGTCGCTTTGCGCCGATACGTCGAGGACCTGGCTACTGTTCCGATCATCACCATGGCCGCCTCGGAAAGCATGCTGGGCGAGTGGGTGTTCGGGCTTCCTGCGGGATCCATGGAGGAGGAGCCCTTGATCATGGCTACCGTCGCGGCGCTCGACGGCCACCGCCGGGTGGGAATTGCCTACGAAGACTCGCTGATCGGCGCAGAATACTTGCGCACGGCCCGCGTCGGGTGTTCGGCTGCGGGACTGCACATCACCACTGAAGTTGCCATCCCACAGGTTCAGAGCGACAAACGCGACGCGATGGCCTCGCTGGCCACCGCTCAACCAGACGCAATCCTGCACGTGGGTTTCGGCCTGGGCATCCCCGGAATCAACGACGCTCTAACCGAGCTCGGCTGGATGCCTCCCCGCTACACCACCACCGCCTTCGAGTTCGCGGCGACCAACAAGTGGTGGCGTCAGCATCTGGCCGGGTGGATCGGCTTGGACCAGTACGATGAACGCAATCAAACCGGTCAGGCATTTCTCGATCAGTTCGAGGCTCGCCACGGCCGTCGACCCGACTACTTCTTCCCCGTGTACTGCTACGACGTCGGCCGGCTGATGATGTCGGCGCTGGCCGGCGCACGGCCGCTGTGTGGGCCGGGCGTCAAGGAAGCACTGGAGAAGATCAAGATGATGCCGGCGGCGACAGGTGCACCCGGCACGCGGCTGCGATTCGGCAAGTACATCCGACATGGCTGGATGGGTAGCGAATTCTTGGTGGCTCGAAGGGTTCTCGAGGATGGCAGCCGTAGCGTCCTGCACGCGACCATCGAGGGTTTGATCGACCCGGCGCTGCAGGCCACTAACCGGCGAGGTTGAAGTTTCCGGACGCTCCGTAGACCGCCAGTGAGATGAACAAGGTGACGGTGACGACGACGATCAGCGACATGCGCACCGCTTGACCGACCGCCAAACCGACGCCGACCGGGCCACCAGATGCGTTGTAGCCGTAATACGTATGCACCAGCATCACCGCTATCGACATTACGATGGCTTGCAAGAACGACCACAGCAGGTCCGTCGCTATCAGGAACGTATTGAAGTAGTGGTCATACAAGCCCGCGGATTGATGGTTGATCAACACCGTCGTGAATCGCGCCGCGAAGAACGCCGCCAATACCGACAGCGAATACAACGGCACGATCGCGATCAAACCGGCGATGAGCCGAGTGGACACCAGATACGACACGGAATGCACCGCCATCGCTTCGACCGCATCGATCTCCTCGGCCACTCGCATCGCGCCCAACTGCGCGGTTGTACCGGCGCCGATCGTCGCCGCCAGCGCGATGCCCGCGATCACTGGGGCGACAATGCGGACATTCAGAAACGCCGACAAGAAGCCTGTCAGCGCCTCGATACCGATGTTGCCCAGCGACGAATACCCCTGCACCGCAATGACTCCGCCCGAGGCCAAGGTGAGGAAAGCGGCGACACCAACAGTCCCGCCGATCATCACCAACGCGCCCGTGCCCATCGTCATCTCCGCGATGAGACGGATCGTCTCCCTTCGATACCGCGTCAGCGCATTGGGGACATACCGCATGGTCTCGCCGTAGAACAACGTCTGCGTACCGACAGTGTCGATGACGTTGGGGACGCGACGGAACGCCCAGCGAATACGGACGGTGAGGTCGTAGCTCATCGCGCCAACACCCGAACGCCGATGGCGGTCATGATCACGTTGATCACGAACAGGCAGATGAACGCGTACACCACGGTTTCGTTGACTGCCGTCCCGACGCCCTTGGGACCGCCCCGTACGGTCAGCCCGCGATAGCAACCGACCAGCCCGGCGACCACCCCGAACAGCAAGGCCTTGATTTCAGCGAGCATCAACTCACCCAGACCGGTCAGTACCGTCAGCCCGTTGATGAACGCGCCGGGGTTGACCCCTTGAAGGAACACGGAGAAGGCGTAGCCGCCGGACAGGCCGATGAGGCAGACGAGGCCGTTCAGGAGCAGCGCGACAAAGGTCGAGGCCAGGACGCGGGGCACCACCAGGCGCTGGATGGGGTCGATGCCCAGCACCCGCATCGCGTCGATCTCCTCACGAATGGTCCGGGCGCCGAGGTCGGCGCAGACGGCGGTGGCACCGGCGCCGGCCACGACGAGCACGGTCACGACCGGGCCGAGCTGCGTGATGGTGCCGAAGGCGGTCCCGGCGCCCGACAGGTCGGCTGCGCCGATCTCGCGAAGCAGGATATTGAGGGTGAACGCCACCAAGACCGTGAACGGGATCGCGACAAGTAGCGTCGGGATCAGTGAGACCCGCGCGATCATCCAGGTCTGGTCGAGGAATTCGCGAAATTGGAAAGGGCGGGAGAAGACCTTGGCGCAGGTATCCAGGGACACGTCGACGAAGCCACCCACCGCCCGCGCCGGTACCGCCAGCTGGTTGGTCAGCCTCGCGCTCCTCGGACGTCGGACACCTGCGTAGATCTGATTCGTAGGCACTACTGAATAGTAAACTGTAAATGCAACTGTTGGTCCTGCATTAGGACTATCCCGGCGACCATCTGTCGCCTGGCCGGACCGGGTGGCCCAATCCGCTCACCGATCGCGCCGGTGACCGTCGGACGGGCTGGTGGCTCCCGACCAAAACATCTAAAGGAAACCTCCATAAACTGTGGTGCTAACTGTGGGGCTTACCGTATAGTTTCGTCAAGCTGGGCCCATGTGGCGGCCGCCCGTCAGGAGGGCGCCTCAACAGTGGTCGCCAGCGACACCGCCGGGGGGGTGCCGAAAACCTGCCACCGCGGTCGGTGTCCGCCGCATGTCATTCGGGTGCGAAGGGAGGGCCGGCCGAGATGTATGGCGCCCCCCGTCGGCGTCGCGCACGCATCGCTGCCCTTGTGGCGGCTGTTCTGGCCGGCGCGTATGCGTCGGTGACCTACCTCGCCTATAGCGGTGCGTTCACCCCTGTCGCAACAGTCATCGTGACGGCGCAGCGCGCAGGACTCGTCATGGATCGCGATGCGAAGGTGAAATACCTTGGCGTTCAGATCGGCAACGTCAGGGCCATTGACTACATCGCCGATAAGGCCCGGCTCACGCTGGCGATACGGCGCGATCAGTTGGCTTACATACCGTCGAATGCCACCGTGCGGATCGCGAGCACGACAGTATTCGGATCCAAGTCTGTGGAATTTCTGGAACCTGCCCATCCATCGCCGGCCTCGGTCGCGCCTAACGCCCACTTCACAGCTGCTGCCGTCGCCACTGAGGTCAACACCCTGTTTCAGACCTTGGTGGACACTCTGCACAAGATCGACCCGGCCGAACTGAACGCCACATTGTCGGCTGTCAGTGACGGGTTACGCGACAACGGTGGCAACGCCGGGGCTGCTATCACAGAGCTGAAATCGCTGATGGCTCAGATCAACCCCCGGCTGCCCACCGTACACAGCGACATACAGCGTGCCGGCGACGTCCTCGACGCGTACGGTGACGCCGCACCCGACGTTGTTTCGGTCCTGGACAACGCGCCGACGATCAGTGAGACCGTTGTCTCCCAACGACGCAACCTCGATGCCACCTTGCTCGCCGCAGCGGGAATAGCCGAAGATGCCGACCAGACGCTGTCGCCGGCCGCTGACAACTACATTGCCGCTATCGCCCGCTCACGCGCGCCGCTGAAAGTCCTCGCCGACTACTCGCCGGAATACGGCTGCGTGATCACCGCGCTGGCCGACGCGTTGACGCGGTTCGCGCCATTCTTCGGCCAAATCAAACCCGGATTGTTCGTCAGCGCCGGCATTCTGCCCGGTGCGCCGAGCTACACCTATCCGGAGAGCCTACCGATCGTTAACGCTTCGGGCGGGCCGAACTGCCGGGGTTTGCCCAACTTACCCACCAAGCAGAGCACCGGAAGTTGGTACCGCCCACCGTTTCTGGTCACCGACAATGCGTACGTTCCCTATAAGCCGAACACCGAATTGCAGTTCGACGCGCCGAGTACGTTGCAGTTCCTCTTCAACGGCGCCTACGCCGAACGGGACGACTACTGATGCAGCGCCAGCGCACGGGTTTGAAGGTCGGCGTCTTCACGTTGGTGATGCTGCTGGTGCTCGCCGCTCTGGTCATCACCTTCGGCCAGTTCAGGTTTGCCTCGACGGTGACGTACCACGCCGACTTTGCCTCGGTGTCGCGGCTTAAGCCGGGGCAAGACGTCCGCATTGCGGGCATCGTCGTCGGCAGCGTCGAAGATATCGCTATCCGTGACGGCCACGCCAGCGTCACATTCGACGTGAACAAGCGCTACACACTGTATACGTCTACCCGCGCGGTGATCCGTTATCAGGATCTCATCGGTAACCGGTATCTCGAGATCACCGCCGGGCCAGGGGAATTGCACAAAATGTCGCCTGGCGCCACCATTCCCCGGGCAAACACCCAGCCCGCCCTCGACTTGGACACGCTGCTCGGCGGACTGCGACCCGTGCTGAAAGGACTCGATTCCACCAAGGTGAACGAGGTCAGCAATGCCATCATCGAATTGTTGCAAGGCAACGGCGGACCGCTATCGGACGTGCTGTCGTCCACCGCGTCCTTCACCCAGACCCTCGCGGCCCGAGACCAATTGATCGGCAACGTGATTGGCCATCTCAATCAGGTACTGAGCACCGTCGACGACAAGTCGGCCCAGCTCGACACCAGTGTGAACCAGCTTCAGCAGCTCGTGTCCAAGCTGGCGGCCGGCCGCGACCCGATCGCCGGTGCGGTCGCGCCATTGGCCTCGGCGGAGACCGACCTGACCCAGATGCTCGCCGCTTCTCGCCGACCCATTCAGGGCGTGTTGGAGAACATCCGCCCGCTGGCGACCGCGCTCGATGCCCGCAAAGACGAGATCAACAAGTCGATCGACCCGCTCGGTGAGGACTACCTACGGTTGAGCGCTTTGGGTGCCTACGGCGCGTTTTTCAACTTCTACTACTGCTCGGTCAAGCTCAAGATCAACGGTCCCGCTGGCAGCGACATCCTCATTCCCGCCGGCGGACCGCCCGACCCCACCAAGGGCAGGTGCTCCTTTGCCAAGTGACTTTCCCACGAAGCGTGACCCATTGCGGACCGGTCTCTTCGGGATCGTGCTGGTCGTGTGCCTGATGCTGGTGTCGGCCGGTTACACCCAGTTGCCATTCTGGCCGCAGGGCCGAGCCTATGAAGCCTACTTCGCCAATGCGGCCGGCGTGGTCGCCGGCAACGACGTCGAGGTCTACGGCTACCGGGTCGGCAAAGTGACGTCGGTTGACTTGGTCAACCACGCCGCCCGGATCGGCTTTACCGTCGACCGGAAAATACGGATCGGCTCTCAATCGCTTGTGGCCATCAAAGCCGACACCGTACTTGGTCAACGCTCACTGGCAGTCACCCCGGCGGGGGACGGATCGGTGACGTCGATTCCGCTGGGCCGCACCACAACTCCCTACACGCTCAACAACGCGGTGCAGGACCTCGGCCGCAACGCCGGCGGCATCAATAACGGCCGATTCACTCAAGCATTGCAAGTACTTACCGACGCTTTGCGCGACGCCACTCCGAAACTGCGGGCTGCCCTCGACGGCGTGGCTGCCTTGTCACGCAGCGTCAATACCCGCGACGGTCAGTTGAGCGATCTGCTCGGCCACGCGCAGTCGGTCTCGGCGCTGCTGGCCAAGCGGGCCGAACAGATCGACCAACTCATCGTCGACGGCAACACGCTCTTCGCAGCGCTCTCGCAGCGGCGCCAACAGTTGGCGACCTTGATCTCGGGCATCCGGGACGTAGCGCGCCAGTTATCGGGCTTGGTCGCCGATAACCGCCGCGAGTTCGGCCCGGCCCTACAGAAACTCAACCTGGTGCTCGACAACCTCAACGCCCGGCAGGACAGGATCGGCGAGGCACTCAAACGACTCCCCCAATACGCCACACAGCTTGGCGAGGTGGTCGGCTCGGGACCCGGATTCAGCGTGAACACCTACGGTCTGCCTCCCATGTCGATCGCCGGAGTCTTGCTCGATGCGGTGTTCCAGCCCGGCAAGCTACCGGAAAGCCTCGCTGACTTTCTCCGAGGGTTCATCGTCGACCGCGCCACCGTCAAACCGCAATCGCCATGAGCACACAGCGATTCACGCGACCACGACGGACCCTGAAGTGGGCCACCACGGCTGCGCTGACACTCGCGCTGTGCGGCGGCGTCATCCAAGTCTGGCCGCACACGAAGGACATCACCGTCACCGGCTACTTTTCGTCGGCCGTCGGGCTCTACCCCGGTGATGCGGTCAAAGTGGCCGGCGTGCCCGTCGGGAAAATCACCTCGATTCAGCCGCAGGCACAAGCCTCCAAGATCATCATGAGCGTCCGCGGCGATGTCGAGATACCCGCCGACGCGCAGGCGATCATCGTCGCACCCAATCTGGTCTCGGCCCGCTTCATCGAATTCGCCCCTGTCTATACCCACGGCGACCGGCTCGCCGATCACGCGGTGATTCCCGACACGCGCACCGCGGTTCCGGTGGAATGGGACGAGGTCAAAAACGAACTCACCAAACTCAGCGCGCAACTCGGCCCGCAGGCCGGCTCATTGCAGGGCCCGCTGACTACCTTCATCAATCAGGCCGCCGACACCTTTGAGGGAAAAGGGACGTCGTTTCGCCAAGCCGTCCGCGAATTATCGCAGGCTGCTGGGCGACTCGGCGATTCCCGCAGCGACCTGTTGGGCACGGTCAAGAACCTGCACACTCTCATCGACGCCCTCTCGAACAGCAACGAGCAGATCGTGCAGTTCTCTAACCACGTCGCCGCTGTCAGCCAGGTCCTGGCCGACAGCTCTGCCGACTTGGATAACGCGCTGGGGGCACTCAACCAAGCACTCGACGACGTGCGTGGTTTCCTCAACGACAACAACGACGTGCTCGTCGGCCAAATCGACCGGCTGACCAGTTTCACCAAACTTCTCAACGACCACGACGAAGACCTTGAACAGGTACTCCACGTAGCCCCCAACGGCCTGGCGAACTTCTACAACCTCTACGACCCGGCGCAGGGATCGTTGTCGGGACTGCTGACCCTGCCCAACCTGGCCAACCCGGTGCAATTCATCTGCGGAACCTTCGACACCGGAGGCACGCCGGAATACTTCAAACGGGCCGAGATCTGCCGGCAGCGCATGGCGCCGGTGCTCAGACGTCTCTCGATGAACTACCCGCCCATCCTGTTTCACCCGATCACGAGCATCAACGCCTACAAGGGGCAGATCATCTACGACACACCCGAGACAGAAGCCAAGGCGCGAACGCCGCTCTCACAGCTGCAATGGCTTCCGCAGCCAGGTGTAAATCCGCCGAGCATTCCCCCGGGGACCGACCTGAGCTCATTGATGGTTCCGCCGCCAGCGCCGACGTCCGACCACGCAGTACGGGGAGGCTGATCCAGAATGGCTGTAGCCCAACGCCTTGCAACGCGGGCCGTCCGGTGCGGATTGGCCGGCGCCGCGACGGTTCTACTGGTTTCCGGTTGCCAGTTCGGCGGGCTCAACTCCCTGGATATGCCCGGCACAGCCGGACATGGACCAGGCTCGTTCACGGTCACCGTCGAGTTACCCGACGTGGCAACGTTGGCGCAGAACTCACCGGTGATGGTCGACGACGTTACCGTCGGCAGCGTCTCGGGGATGGAAGCCCGGCAGCGCCCGGACGGCAGCTTCTACGCGGCGGTCAAGTTGTCGCTGGATTCCCACGTCGACCTTCCGACCGACGTCACGGTCAAGGTGGCTCAGACCTCGCTATTGGGATCTCAGCACATCGAACTCGCGGCGCGACACTCCGAGCGCTCAGCGCCACGGCTGGGTAATGGCCAGACCATCCCGATGGCCAACGCCGGACGCTATCCCACGACCGAAGAGGTGCTGTCGTCGCTCGGTGTAGTGGTCAACAAGGGCAATCTCGGTGCGCTGCAAGACGTCACCGACGAGCTCTACAACGCCACCGCAGCACGGGCCGGACAGTTCGCCGACTTCCTTCCGCGGCTCGCCGAGCTGGCCGCCGCTGCAGACCAGCAAAGCAACGACATCGTCCACGCGATGGAAAAGCTCGACCGATTCACCTCAGTGCTGGCCAGCGGCAACGACAAGCTCGACGCAGCACTGCGGACAGTGCCCCACGCGTTGCAGATCCTCAACACCAGCGGGGACCAGATCGTCGCCACCTTTGCCGCGTTGCGCCGCTTCGCCACAGTCGCGGCACGCATGCTGGCCGAAACCAAGACGGATTTCGCCAAGGACATCAAAGATCTCTACCCAGTGGTGAAGGCGTTGGCGGACAACGCCGATCAACTCATTACCGCACTGCCGGTGATGGTGACCTATCCCTTGCCACAGCCCGGCCTCAGGCAGGCAGTGCGCGGCGATTACCTGAACATTTACGCAACCTTCGACCTCACTGTGCGCAAGCTGGGCGAGACGCTCTTCACCACCTCGCCGCTGGACCCGAACATGAAGCACCTCAACGAAATGATCACTCCGCCCGACTATCTGGTCGGCTCGCTCGCCAACCTGTCGGGTCAAGCGGCCGACCCGTTCAAGATTCCGCCTGCTGCCGCCACCGGAGCGCACTGATGCTGACCCGTCTGGTTCGGGGACAATTGGCGATCTTCGCGGTCGTCACCGTGGTCACCGTCGGTGTGACAGCTGTGTTCTATCTCCGCCTGCCGGCCGCCCTCGGGATCGGAACATACACGGTGACAGCGAATTTCGCTGCCAGCGGCGGGCTGTACAAGAACGCCAACGTAACCTACCGGGGAACCACCATCGGCCGTGTCACCGATGTGTCGCTTGCCATGCGCAACGGTGTGGATGCGGCGCTGCGGCTCAATTCCTCTACACCAGTGCCCGCCGATGTCATCGCAACTGTCAAAAGCGTGTCTGCGATCGGTGAACAGTACGTCGATCTCATCCCCCCGCCGGCCCCCTCATCGGCCAGATTGCGCGACGGGTCATGCATCACCCGCGATCACACACGGCTCAACCAAGATGTCGCCGGCCTGCTGCACCGGGCCCAGATCCTCGTCGATTCGATCAATCAAAGTCGCCTGCGTGACCTGCTGCGGGAAACGTTTGCGGCATTTGACGGCTCCGGGCCCGAGTTGGCACGACTGATCGAATCGGCGCGTCTACTCATCGACGAGGCCAACACCCACGCCGAGGACATCACCGGCCTCATCGATGAGAGCGGTCCATTCCTCGACGCCCAGATCCGCAGCGGAGACGCGATCAGATCCTTGGCCGACGGGCTGGCACGCTTCACGGGCGACGTCCGCCGCGCCGACGGGCAAGTGCGCACGCTCCTGCAAAACACTCCCGATACCGCCGACCAGGCGGCTGCAACCATGCGCGGGATACGACCGACGTTTCCCATGCTGGCGGCAAATCTGGCGAATCTCGGCCGCATCGGAGTGATCTATCACAAGTCACTCGAACAAGTGCTGGTGATCTTTCCCGCCCTGACGGCGTCCTTGCTGACCATCGCCCAGCAGGTTCCGCCCGACGAAGGCGCACGCGCCGACTTCAAAATCAGCATGAACGATCCGCCCCCGTGCAACGTCGGTTTCATCCCACCCAACCAGATTCGCTCCCCGGCCGACGAGACACTGCGCGACCTTCCCCCGATGTACTGCATGGTTCCGCAAAACGACCCCACCGTCGTGCGCGGCGCGCGCAACTACCCATGCCAGGAATTCCCCGGGCGGCGCGCCCCGACTGTTCAACTGTGCCGTGATCCCGTCGGCTACGTTCCCCTGGGACGCAACGCCTGGCGTGGCCCGCCGGTGCCGGTCGACACCCCTGTCACCGACCCACGAAACATCCTGCCACCCAACAAGTATCCGCTGTTGCCTCCCGATGCCGATTATGACCCGGGCCCACCGGTTGTTCGGCTTCCGCCCGGCGTGGCGCCGGGACCCGGACCCGCGCACACTCCGCCCTACCCGCTGCCCGTCCCACCGCCCGACGGGCCCCCACCGCCGCCGTATCCCTACCACCCGCCACCCGACCAGATCGCGCCGCCTTACGGGCAATCACCGCCACCGCCGGCCGAACAACCTCAGGCTCAAGGCGAAGCGATGACGACGTACGACTCCACATCGGGGGCGTTCCTCGACCAAGACGGTCATATCGCCACGTTCGCCGCCGGCGCCGCACAGTTCAGGCCGGCCGAGAATTGGGTCGACCTGATGACCTACCCCAAACCGAAATAGCCGACATGTCCAAGCAGCGAACGAATTACGCAGTCAGCCCGCTCCACGGTCGGAGGGGAAGCCTGACTTCAGTGCTCGGAGCGCTGCTGTCGGCGTTAGCCCTGGTATTCCATTCCGCCCCGGCGCAACCGCCTGCGCCGGCCACGGTGGACCTGCGCTCGACAGCGGCCCCGTTGCCGACTCCGTCCACATCGGCGAAGTCGCCGGTCATCGCGACCGTCAATCCGCGGCCCTTCGACCCCTGCGAGGACATTCCGCTCGAGGCCATCCAGCGGATCGGCCTCGCCTATACCCCGCCGGAACCCGAGGAGGGGCTGCGCTGCCATTACGACGCCGGCAACTATCAGATGGCAGTCGAGGCCGTCATCTGGCGCACATACGAGGCCACCCTGCCAGCCGATGCCGTCGAATTCGACATCAACGGCCACCGCTCGGCCCAGTACTGGATCATGAAACCGACCGACTGGGACAACCGTTGGTGGATCACCTGCATGATCGCGTTTAAGACCAGCTACGGCGTCCTTCAACAGTCGCTGTTCTACTCCCCGATCTATTCACCGGACGGGCCTGACTGCCTGCGGACCAATCTGCAACGCGCCCAACAGCTCAGCCCCTACTACGTCTTCTGATATCGGCCCATAAGGCCGCATCCGTGCCTATCAGCGGTGATCCGACAGCCTGATGACGTTGGTTGCTTGCGTCCCGAGCAGTTGGCGACGCGCATAGCCCATGTGCGAGTTCCAGTGCGCCTGGGCCACTTCACCATTGCCTTCCTCGATCAGGGTCACCAGCAACTCATGCGAGCGGATCACCCGGTGACGCTCGGCGAGGCTGTCGTGGCGACTGCGCTCCACAACATCGGCCACAGCGCGCGCAATCACCTCGTGAAGCATCTCCTTGATCATCAGCAGCGTCTGGTTACCGGCCAGGGTAATTATCTGTTCGTGGAAGCGCTGAACGGCGTTGGTGAACCGGTCGGGATCGCTGATCGTCTGCTTCTGTTCCACAACTAGCTCCCGCAGCTCTTTGGCCGCGCGCTTGTTGCTCCCGGATTCGGCAACCATGCGAGCAGCCGGCGGCTCCAGGATCGCGCTGGCTTCAAAGAGGTCGGTCAGCGCAACGTTGCGTGATTGGAGCAGCAGCGCCGCCGTGCATGTCGCCATTTGGCGATCCGGTTCGTGAACCACCACGCCGCCGCGCGCACCCCGAATGACCGATACGAGGCCGCGGCGCTCCAGGATGCGCAGGGCTTCTCGCAACGACGGACGCGAAACGTCGAACTTCTCCATCAGTTCAGCCTCTGTGCCCAGCAGGTCGCCTTCGGCATAGTGGCCGCCGGTCATCAGTTCACGTAGCTGTGCAGCGATCTGCTCGGGCTCGTCGGTCCCGAGCACGTCAGCTGACGCAATGTCTGATCTTTCCGTCATCCTCACCGCCCATCCGATATGTGGCCCCGGGCATGGACCGGCCGGCCCCCGCAGCCTCCGGACTCTACCGCGGGGCGACGCACCGCGTCGAGCAGCAACCGCCGCACCGCCGTTGTTTCCCCTAAAACACCTGGTAGACGCCTACTAATGACGCATACCAGCTTCCCCGGTTTTGTCACCAACCTGATCATAGGCCGCCCAGTCCCGCGCGAACAGATAACGCGGTGAAACCTCTCGATCCTCGGATGATATACCTATAGATATTTCGGAGGCTTTGATGCATGGGCCAACAGGACTGCGGGTGGCAAGTGCCCACCTAGCTCCGCCTAGCGCGAGATTGCAGAGGAGACATCATGAAGTCCAGGGCCGGGATCCTGCACGGTGTGGGCAGCGACTGGGACGTCACCGAGATCGACCTGGACCCACCCAAAGCCGGCGAGGTTCTGGTGAGAATGGCGATCGCGGGGATCTGCCACTCCGACGACCACTTCGTCACCGGCGATAGCGTGCCCGGCGACGAGATGGTCGCCATGATGCGCGCTGCCGACATCCCCGTTCCCGAGTGGTTCCCCATGATCGGCGGCCACGAGGGCGCCGGTGTCGTCGAGGACGTCGGGCCGGGCGTCACCACCGTCGCACCGGGCGACCACGTCGCGATGTCGTTCATCCCGGCGTGCGGCAACTGCCGCTGGTGTGCTTCTGGATCGAGCTTCTTGTGCGACGTCGGCGCCGACATCTACAGCAAGACAATGATTTCCGACGGCACGTCGCGCCGTCACCTGGACGGTCAGCCACTCATGGCCATGATGCAGGTGGGCACGTTCTCCGAGTACGTCGTGGCCTCTGAACGCTCATTGATCAAGGTCCACGACTGGATTCCGTTGGAAGCGGCCTCACTCGTCTCTTGCGGAGTCCCGACGGGTTTCGGGGCCGCCAGCGTTAGTGCGCGTACCAAACCGGGTGACACCGTCGTCGTCATTGGCGTCGGCGGGGTGGGTATCAACGCCGTACAGGGTGCTCGTTCGGCGGGCGCCAAATACGTGGTGGCCGTTGACCCGATCGAGTTCAAGCGAGAGCTTGCGCCCTCCTTCGGCGCCACCCACACCGTCGCCGACGCGAAATCGGCGATCTCGCTGGTCAAATCCATCACCTGGGGCGTGATGGCTGACGCCGTGGTCGTCGCCGCGGGAGTAGTGCCTCCCGATCTTGTCACCACCGCGATGATGCTCACTCGCAAGGGCGGAACCTGTGTGCTGATCGGTATGACACCGATATCGGAGACGATGGTGCCGCTCATCCTCACCGACGTCGTGAACTCGTGCAAGACACTCAAGGGTTCGCTGTACGGCGAAATGAATCCACGCGCCGGCATGCCGATGCTGCTGTCGATGTATGAGGCGGGCACACTCAAACTCGACGAATTGATCACCCGTCGTTACAAACTCGACGACATCAATGACGCCTTCGCCGATCTGCGCGACGGTCGCAATATCCGTGGAGTGATCGACTTCGGCATGACCTGATCCGGGTCAGCGGACCGCATCGACCCGAATACGCCCGAACACATCAGGATTGGATGAGGAATACAAATGAATGGTCGTCTCACCGGCAAGGTTGCCTTCATCACGGGGGCCGGACGCGGCCAGGGCCGCGCCCACGCGGTCCGAATGGCACACGACGGCGCAGACATCATCTGCATCGACATCTGCGAGCAGATCGAGTCGAACAAGTATCCGCTGTCGACCATCGAGGATCTGGAAACGACATCCAAGCTGGTCGAAAACCTCGGGAGGCGCTGTATCGCTGTCAAGGCAGACGTGCGTGAACGCGATCAGCTGCGTGATGCGGTTCAAACCGGTGTCACCGAACTCGGCCACCTCGACATCCTCGTTGCCAATGCGGGAATTCTGCCTATGGCCCTGGGCAATCCGAAGCCATCGGATTTCGTCGACGCTACGGACGTCGACCTGCTTGGCGTGATGAACGCCGTCGCGGTGACCTTGCCCCTGATCACCGACGGCGGATCGATGATCATCACAGGGTCGACCGCAGGGCTGATGCCGGGCACTACCAGCAATTCGTTGATGGGTCCCGGAGGTTCGGGGTACGCCTGGGCAAAAAACACCCTGATTGGTTACGTCGAGCAGATGGCTCTGCACTTGGCTCCCCGCATGATTCGGGTAAACGCCATCCACCCCACCAACTGCAACACACACCTGCTCCACAACGACGGCCTCTACGCGGTCTTCCGCCCGGACATGCGCGGGACCAAGCCGACGCGGGAGGACGCCGAACTGGCGTTCACGCACTTTCAGGCGATGCCGATCCCCTACGTCGAGCCAGAAGACATCGCCAACTTGGCTGCGTTTCTCGCCAGTGACGAGTCGCGATACATCACCGGCCAGCAGATCCGCGTCGACGCCGGAGCTTTGTTGAAGTTTCCCAACGGTCCCGCGGGCTAGTGGCCAGGTAATTTGGGCCGGGGCTAGCCCCCGATCAGGTCCAGCGTGCCGAGGTCGCGGATGGCCCGGCAGCCGCGGCTCAACATCGTCAGCACCATGTCGTCGCCGCGGTCGGTGGCCGTGGCGAACGCGAACCCCAAGGCGGAGATCAGCAGCGCCTGAAGCATGCCGAGTCGGTAATCACGCCAACAGGTTTCGCGGTCGTAGTCGGTGACGCCGTAGCCGAGAAGTGTCCGGTGATACTCGTCGACAAGGTCCGCTTCGATGGCTGCGCGCAGGTCCGGGACGAGGCTGGTGGCGGTAAAGTAGGCGAGATCACGCGCAGGCAAGCCGACACCGAGTGTCTGCCAGTCGACCACCGAGACGGTGTTGGCGTCGCGGTCGAACAGCATGTTGTCGAGGCGGTAGTCGCCGTGCAGCAAGGCGAACCGGTCCCGCTCGGCCAGCACCCAGGGTGTCACCAACCCCATTGCGGTGGTGAAGGTCTCGCGGTCGGCGGCGCTCATCCGGTCGCCGAGCTTGTCCAGTGTGATGTCCGCGCTCATTTGCGCTACCTCACCCAGCCCCTTCGCCGAAGCCTGGTCGGGGCGTGCGAAGGCAATGCCGGGAAAGTCCAGCCAGACCGGATCACACCAGCTCGGCCCGTGCAGACCGGCCAGTGCGGTGACGGCCAGCCGCGCCTCCTGCTCACCGCAGCCCGCGAGTTGGTCGCCCTGCACCGCGGGCGCCTGATCTGCCAGCAACAGCGCATATTCCATCGCGTCGTCGGTGATTTCGCTGTAGAAGCACTGCGGCGTCGGGACCCGGACGCGGTCTGCCACGCCCGTGTAGAACGCACATTCGCTGCGGTAGCCGATTGTGACGCGGTCGCGGACGGTGTCGTCCTGGGCCGGCAGCTTGATCACGAAGGTGTCCGGCAAGCCGTCCGGGTTCTTCGCATACCTGGCCGACACCCGATAGGTCGCCCCGGTCTGCCCGGTGCCGATGGGCACGACGTCGACCGCGGACACCTCGACCGGCGTTCGGTCAGTGCTGAGTACCGCCGACAGCCACTCGCAAGTGACGTCGGTCGGGCATCGCGGTATCGGCCGGTTCCGGCGGTCAGCGCTCGTCGTCGACAATGTGCCTCCCAGCAGCAGCATTCGTCGGACACCCCTGTCCGACCGATTCGACAACTGTAAGCCATACGGCATCGGTGGCATCTGAGTGCCGGAAAGCTTGGTGGTGTATACCAGGTGTATTATTGGTGTATGTCTCGCACCAACATCGATATTGACGACGAGCTTGTCGCCGAAGTGATGCGCAGGTTCGGCGTGAAGTCGAAGAAGGAAGCCGTTGAGTTGGCTCTGCGGCGGCTGGTTGGTGTTCCGCTGAAAAGAGAGTTCCTGCTTGGGCTCGAAGGTGTCGGCTGGAACGGCGACCTCGCGGAGTTGCGCAGTGAGCGGCCCGACGAATTCTCATGATCCTGGTGGATACCTCGGCTTGGGTCGAATACTTCCGGGCGACCGGTTCTTCCGCTGCGGTCGAAGTCCGTCGATTGCTCTCGGAGGAGGCGGACCAGATCACGATGTGCGAACCCATTGCAATGGAGATCTTGTCCGGGGCAACAGATGACCGCGCGCAAGCAAGACTCGAGCAGTTGGTGAACGGCTTGCCCTCGCTGACCGTCGACCAAGCCGTCGACTTCCGTACAGCCGCTTCAATTTACCGGTCAGCGCGTCGGTCGGGCCAAACCGTGCGCAGCATCAACGACTGCTTGATTGCAGCGGTGGCCATTCGTCATGGAGTCGGCATTGTGCACCGCGACGCGGACTTTGACGTCATAGCAGGGATTGCCCCCCTCGCTGCCACATCGTTCCGTTAGCTCTACCTTGGCGAGCAGACGCAAATAGTTCCCATTTCCGTTGGAAATGAAGGTCTTGGCGCCTGCTCGCCACAAGCCCATTACCCGCACTGCGCATCGAACAGCACCGGCAGCGACGTCGGCGAGCGGAACACCTGACCGCGGATGTGCGGATCGTCGCCGTCGGGGTCGAGCCGCAGGTTCGACAGCCGGTCGAACAGCAAATTGATCGCCACCCGCATTTCCATGCGGGCCAGGTGCATTCCCAGGCACACATGCACACCGTGACCGAAGCCGATATGCGCCCTGGGCGAACGGAAGATGTCGAAGCGGTCCGGGTCGGGATAGCGGTCGTCTTGCCGGTTGGCCGCGCCCAGCATCGGCATCACCGAGGAGCCCGCGGGTATCGGCACCCCGGCCAACTCGGTGTCACGGGTCGCTATCCGGGTGATCGTCAGCAGCGGCGGTTCCCACCGCACCGCTTCCTCGATCGCCTGCGGCAGCAGCGAGCGGTCGGCGCGCACCGCGTCGAGCTGATCGCTGTTGGACAGCAATCCGAACAGCATGTTTCCCAATGAGCGGTAGGTGGTTTCGACGCCGGCCGGAAGTAGTAAGCGCAAGAACGAGAAGATCTCCTCGTCGGACAGCTTCTCGCCGTCGATCTCGGCTTGGGCGAGACCGCTGATCAGATCGTCCCGCGGCTCCTCGCGCCGCGCTGCGAGAATCGGCGTGAAGTACTCGGTCAATGCAGCCGATGCGGCGCGGCCGCGTTCGGGGTTGACGGTGAAGGACAGCAGTGAGATCGACCAGCGCTGGAACTGCGGATAGTCCTCGCGCGGCAAACCGAGCAGGCCGGCGATGATCTGGGTCGGATAGGGAAAAGTGAATTCCTTCACCAGATCGGCGCGGCCGCGGGTGGCGAACTGGTCGATCAGCTCGTTGCCGACCTTCCCGACCAGCTCGTCCTCCCACCTCGCCATCGCCTTCTGCGAGAAGGCTTTTGCGACCAGGGACCGGTGACGGCCGTGCTCCGGCTCGTCCATCCCGAGCATGACGTGGCGGCCCAGCACGTCGCCGAACGCGTCGATGATGATCGCCGACGAGAACGTCTCGTTGTCGCGCAGCATCTGCTGCACCTCTTCGAAGCGGTAGACGATGAACACCGGCTTGGACTCGTCGTGCGGCATGTCTGAGAAGTCGAGGCGTTGCACCGGCTGCTCGCGGCGCAACCGCGCCAGCTCGGTATACGGGTCCCGGACATCTCCGGAGACCGCGTCGTCGAATGCCCCGAAATCCTCGAGATCGTCAAACAGCTGCACTAGTGCCCTTTCCCGATGTCGTTATCCCGCTGGATAGCCCACGGATTTGATTTCGGTGTACTGGTCGAACCCGGCCACACCGTTCTGCCGCCCCACGCCGCTGTACTTGTATCCGCCGAACGGGGTGTCGGCGCCGTACGGAGCGCCGCCGTTGACGCCGATGAAGCCGGCCCGAATACGGCGCGCCACCGCCAATGAACGCTCCAAAGACCCCGACATGACATTGCCGGCCAACCCGTAAGGGCTGTCGTTGGCGATCCGGATCGCATCTTCCTCGTCGTCGAATGGGATCACAGCCAGCACAGGCCCGAAGATCTCCTCCTGGGCGATCGTCATCGAGTTGTCGACGTCGACGAAAAGCGTTGGCCGCACGAAGAACCCCTTGTCGAACCCGGTCGGCGCGTCCGGACCGCCGACCAGCGCCGTCGCGCCCTCGTCGACGCCCTTTTGGATGTAGCCCAGCACCCGCTTGCGTTGTCTGTCCGAAATGACCGGGCCGCACAAGGTTCCGGGATCCTGCGGGTCTCCGGGCACGACGTTCTCGTAGATGCTCTTGAGGATCGCCACGCCCTCGTCGTAGCGGGACCGCGGCAGCAGCATTCGGGTCGGGTTGGCACAGCCCTGCCCGGCGTGCATACATGGCGCGATGCCGATCGCGCAGGCCATCCCGAAGTCGGCGTCTTCCAGCACGATCGTGGCCGATTTGCCGCCGAGCTCGAGGAACAGCCGCTTCATGGTCGCCGCGCCCTTTTCCATGATTCGCTTGCCGACCGCGGTCGAGCCGGTGAACGAGATCAGGTCCACTTTCGGCGACAGCGTGAGTTCCTCACCCACCAGGTGATCCGATGCGGTGACGACGTTGACGACACCGGCGGGGATGTCGGTCTTCTCGGCGATCAGCCGGCCCAGGCGGGTCGCATTGAACGGGGTGTCCGGCGCCGGTTTGAGCACCACGGTGTTGCCGGTGGCCAGCGCTTGGCCGATCTTGTTGATCGTGACCTCGAACGGGAAGTTCCACGGCACGATCGCACCGACCACCCCGGCCGGTTCCCGCCACACCTTGCGCGTGGTGAGCGTGCCGGTGATGCTGATCGTCTTGTCGCCCAGGTCAGTTTCCCACGGGTACTCGTCGATCAGCTTGGCGGGATAGCGAAGCCCGTCTTCCAGCGGGGCGTCCAGGTGGGGTCCGAACGTGATGGCCCGCGGCGCGCCGGCTTCGAGGATGAGTTCCTCGCGCAGCTCTTCGCGCTCGGCGTCGATCGCGTCGTGCAGTTGCAACAGGCAGCGCTGACGCAGCTTGTGGTTGGTCGACCAGTCGGTCTCGTCGAAGGCCCGCCGGGCCGCGTCGATGGCCCGGTGCATGTCCTCCCTCGACGCGTCGGCGACTTCGCCGATCGCCTCCTCGGTAGCCGGGTTGATGTTGGTGAAGGTGCCGGCCTGGCCGTCGACGAGTTTGCCGTCGATCATCATTTTCGACTCGAAACGGACCTTTACAGCCTCAGTCATGGTTATCGCTCTCTGTGGTTGGGGTGCTGCGCAGCGCGCCGGAACGCGGGATGCCCATCGCCAGACGGGTCATCCTATGGAGAGCCTTACTGGAAAGCAGCCGGTTGGCAACCATCAACATGCGGGCGTCGACGCCGACGGCATGCCGCGCGAACGGCGCACGGTCGTCCAGCGCCTCGGCGAGATGCAGGGCGAAACGATCCGGCGGCCGCGCCAGCAACGTCATCGCGGCGCGGCCCCGCCGGTCGATCTTGTTGTGCAACGCCGCGTACGGCCCGCTGAAGTCACGGAGGTCCGAGGTCCCCTCGTCGGTGATGATGTCGGTGTCGAAGGTTCCCGTCACCAAGATGGTGACGCCCAGTCCGAACGGTGCTACCTCGCCGGCCAGCGATTCGGCCCAGCGTTCGAGTGCGCCCTTGGCCGCGGAGTACGCCGACGTCTCGGGCATGCCCCGTACCCCGCCCTGGCTGGAGATCACCACGATGCGCCCCCGGCCCGCGGTCCGCATCGACGGCAACAGCGTCTTGGTGAGCAATACCGGCCCGAAGATGTGGGTGGCAAACATCCGCTCCCACAGGTCCATTGGCGTCTCTTCGAGCATCCCGGCGGCCGAGATCCCCGCATTGTGCACCAGCGCATGGGGAGCTCCGACGACTTCGACGATGGCCTTGGCGGCGGCCGTCACCGATGCGGAGTCGGTGAGGTCCAGCGGGACGGCGATCAGTCGGGAACCGTCAACTGCGGCACCAATATTCGATTGCAGTGCTTCCAGCCCAGTTTCGGGCGAGCGCATCGCTGCCACCACTCGCCATCCCCGCTTGTGCAGGACCACGGCCGAGGCCAGGCCGAGTCCGCGCGAGGCGCCGGTGATGACGACGGTGCGCGGGTCACCCATGGCCGGGCCCACATCGCCCGCCGTCCGGAGGCGGCTCGACATGCGGACGTCCGTTCGGCTGTGCGCTCATCCAGGTTGACCAGATACCGACCGAGTATGGTCCGGGTTGTCCGTTCTTTTCGTAGAAGCCTTGCGGGTCATACACTTTGGCTTCCGGATACGGCCACGGACAGGCGACCGAGGTGGCGGTCCTGGTCCACTTGATGATCGCGAAGCCGGTGCCGTAGCCGAAGTAGGCGAGGTTGACCAGCACGAACATCACCACGAACATGCCGAGTGCGGGCCGGCCGGCGAACATCCGCGCCCGCTGGGCCAACTTCTCGGCCACGGTGCGGCCGGTGTCGTCGCGGTAGAGCAGTACACCGGCCGGGATCATCACGAACGTCACCATCACCGTTTCCCAGACGAAGGGGAATTGGTACGTCTCTCCGGCGAACGCCGAGCCGAACGGAACGACTTGCGAGTAGATGTAAAAGCCGGTGCGCACCAACGTCATCTCGAGCATCGCGTCGACGACGATCCCGACCGGCAAAATGATCAACGCCATACTGATCAGCGGGTGACGCCAGACAAACGAGTCGACGGGCCTGCGGGCCTGAATCCTGCGCAGAATCCAGATCGCCGGAAAGTACGGGCCCAGGTAGAACATGATGTACCCGATCACCAGGAACGGTTCCACCGTCGGCGACAGTGACACCAGCGGCCAGTCCTCCGGCCAGTGCCACAGTTCCGGGTTGTACACCGCATACGGTGACCAGTTCATGATGGGGTCCTGCCAGACGATGAGCGTCGTGACGATTCCCATCAGCAGCACAGGGTGTTTGGGATGACGCCGCCACACCACCACGTAGACCGCGATAATGGTGAGCATCGAGACGATCGTGAAGATCTGGAACAGATCCAGCCAATGGTGATAGCCGAACAACGGCTCCACCGGCCTTGGCGCGCCATGGACCTCGGGATTGCGGATGCGCGGCGACACCGCACCCTTGCGAGCGTTGGCGGCAACGAGCGCCAGTAGCACCAGCGCGACCGCGACCCACACGGGTCCGGCCCATGAGCGCTGCCGCAGTTCGGCGGGCGGGGCGGTAGCAGGTGTTGTCTGCTCGGCGGTCACGGGCTACTCCTCACCGAAGCGGTCGACGAGGTGGGAGTTGACGCCGTCGGGATCGAGCTTGCGGGCCACCAGGTACCCGGCGCCCATCCACGCACGGCGGGTCCAGTTCCCGAACGACACTCGGGTGCCGGGTGCGCCGGAGGCGGCAGGCATCATCTTCACGCGCTCGAGGGCTTCCTTGACCCCGCGCGGGCTCAACGGATGCGCGTCGCTCAAGGCGCGCACCAACGTCATCGCAACATCGCGGTTGACGACGGGCACACACCATTCCGGGCGCCGGCCATAGGCCTCGTGGTATTCGTCGAGGAACTTTTGGCCGACCATGTTGCCCTCGTCGTACTGGTCGACGCCGGTCCAGCCCATGAACCCGTTCCACATGATCGGGTTGAGCCAGGCGTTCTGGAACGCGGTGCTGGTGAACCGGGGCGGATTCCAGTCCAGCGTCTCGAGCGCCGGATTGATGAAGACAATCCCGAACCCGAAGCCGCAGTGCACCAATGCGCTGGGCCTGGCGTCGTGAACGGTTCGGACCGCCTCGCTGACATCCTGGGCCGTCTGCGCGATGGCGGCCTCCGCAACAATGCGAATACCTCTGCGCTGGCAGGCTTTACGGAAGTTCTCCAGATAGGTCGTGCCCACCAACGACTGCTCGACGAGAACGCCGACTTCGGTGTGCCCACCCTTGGTCAACATGTCCGACCAGAAGATCGGCTCGTCGGTCAGTGATCCCATCGGGAAGGAGAAGACCCACTCCCCCAGGGCCGCATCGGATCCGGTGACGCTGATCGCCGGCACCTTGAAGCGCTCTTCGATGGCTTCACGGGTGGGAACCACATTGTCGGTGATGTTCGGGCCGAAAACGGCCAGGCATCCCTCGTCGCACAGGTCGCCATAGGCGTCGATGACCGCTTTAACCGATCCCTTAGGCAGACCTTCCACCTCGCGGTAGATGATTTCGATGGGTCGATCGAGCAGGCCTTGTTCGCCCGCTTGCCTGAAAACCAGATCGAACGGCTGGGTCAGGTCTTCGAAATATGTCTTCGGAAAGCCCTCTGGCAGACGGAAGTCCATCAGATAGCCGATCTTGATCGGCTCTGCGGTGCTCTCGTAGGACATCTCACCTCCATTGGCGCAGCGCTTACGGCCGCCGTCCCACTACTGAACCTAAAATTTGTTCACACCCTAGCGCGGCTGCCCTCGGATCGTCAATCATCGTGTCCTCCTTGCCCGGGCAGATACACGTCGATCATCTTGTCCAGGCCGCTGGTCACTGCGGCGTCGTCGGTGAGTGGCCCGGCGATCGCGGCCCGGGCGGCTTCGCGGGGGGTCAGTCCCTCGGCGATCAGCCGCCCGGCGGCGATCAGCACCCGCGTCGAGGCCACCTCGCGCAGTCCCGCGGTGTCCAGGCGCCGAATCGCCTGCCCGAACCGCACCAGGTCAACCGCGGTCTCGTGATCGACACCTGCCTCACAAGCAACGATCTTCTCCTCGGCGTCGGGAGTGGGAAAGCCGAATTCGATGGCCACCATACGTTGACGCGTGGAGTCCTTGAGGTCTTTCAAAACGCTTTGGTATCCCGGGTTGAAGGAAACCACCAGGCAGAAACCTGGCGCCGCATCCAGCGTCACCCCCAACCGCTCGATGGGAAGCTGGCGACGGTGGTCGGCCAGTGGGTGCAGCACGACGGTGGTGTCCTGGCGGGCCTCCACCACCTCGTCGAGGTAGCAGATGGCACCGTCGCGCACGGCCCGCGTCAACGGCCCGTCGACCCACTCGGTTTCGCCGCCGCGCAGCAGAAATCGGCCCACAAGATCCGCAGTCGTCAAGTCGTCGTGGCAGGCCACCGTGATGAGCGGTCGATCCAGGTCGTGGGCCATGGCCTCGACAAAGCGCGTCTTCCCGCAACCAGTGGGGCCTTTGAGCACCACCGACAACCCTTGCCGGAACGCCGCTTTGAACACATGCTCCTCGTTTGCGACCGGCACGTAGTAGGGCCGCGGTCCCTGTCTTTGGCTAGTCATGCCACCATCCGTCGTCGAAGGTCTGCCGAGGCCAAGGCTGATCGGAACAACGGACCGATCAGTTTGTTCACTTGGTCAAGCCGCGGAATGGTTGCATGCGCAGCGCTGCCAAATACCCGCTGCAGCTCGGCGACGTCCGTGGCGGCACCGATGGTCAGGCAAAGGCAGCCGATGCCACGCCGACGGGCTTCGGCCAGCGCCCGACGCGCATCGGCCGCGCCGTAGTCACGTTCGTAACCGTGGTCGTACGCCAATCCGTCGGACAACACGACCAACAACCGCCGCGCCGTGCCTCCCCGGCGTTCCAATACGGCGGTGCCGTGCCGGATCGCGGCACCCAATCTGGAGTAGCCGCCAGGTGTTAGACCCCACAGACGCCGCATCGCCAGGGCGTCGAGAACGTCGTCGAACCGTTTCACCGGTAGCAGATGCACCGCGGATCGACCGTGAGAACGAAAACCGTACAACGCCAAGCGATCTCCCAGATCGTGCAACGCCGCGATCAACGCGGCGGCCGCCGCGCGCTGCTGCTCGTGCACGGTATGGCCGATCGTTCCCGATTCGGCCGACGAACCCGAGATGTCAAGAAGGATCAGCACGGAAAGGTCGCGGCGGCGGCGCAGACTGTCGACGTAGACCGCTTCGCCGGGCGCTGACCCGGCGATGGTCTCCACACGCGCCTCGACGGCCGCATCGATGTCGACGTCGTCGCCCTGGACCTGGCGGTGATATCGGTCGAGACCCACCGCGAGTCGGGCGAGTGCTCGACGCAACCGGTACCCGCCGGACAGGCTGATCGACGCGGCGTCGCCGGGTCTGGGCGCAACTTCCTGCACGGTGCACCAGTTCGGCCGATACTGCCCACGACGAAAGTCCCACTCGGGGTAGTTAATTCCCGCGGCCGCGCCGGCGAGGTCGTACTCGTCGACGGCGAGCGCCACGGTCGATACGACGGCAGATCCGCCGCCGCGGATGCCCGATCGGTGCGTCGGTCCATCGGCGCCCGGCGGTCCATTTCCGTTGAGCCGGCGCACCGAATCCAGCATGTTCTTGAGCCACCGGCCGAGAGCACCTCCGGCGCCGACCGGGCTCGAGAAGAAATCCGCGGTATCATTCGAGTCGGGGACCTCAAGTTCTGGCAAGGGCTTGCCCCGTTGAGCAGCGTGTGTACCAGATTGGCTTGTCGCTCGACTCTTGCTGGCAGCCAACATCTTTCGCGGATAGATGGTACCGAATACCGTCGGCGGCTCGCTGCCGACCGCGCGGCTGCTCGCCAGAGCCAGCGAGCCTGTCGGCGAGTCGCTGCGGCCCGCCATATCGCGGTCCACGAGCAAAGACACCGCTGCCGGCAGCAACTCCTCGTTGGCCGCAAGCGCCCGATGTCCCTCTATCGCAAGGTATCGCGCAGTCAGGCCACGCCGCCGGCCAAGACGGCGTGCGACGGCCGGCTCCAGGCTTCCCGCGGCCAGGAGGCAGGCTTGGACGGCCACTGCCTGCAACTGGTGGCGCGGGCCGGCGCCGGAGTCGAGAAATATCGTCTTACCGTCCGTCCACGCCGGCTCACCCGGACCGGCAGCCGCCACCTCGACGCTGCGGCCGGCGATCGCAGACGCCAGCATGCTCCATCGCGGCAAGGCATCGGTTGCAGTGTGGTTCGCCAACGACTCTCACCACCAATTGTTGACCAAATATCTGTTCCACCCTAGAGTCCGTGCTGTCCGCAGTCAATCAACTCCGATGGTGCAACGAATGATCGATTTCACCGACCAAGTCGTGATCGTCACCGGCGCGGGCCGTGGACTCGGTCGCCTCTACGCGCTCGAATTGGCCCGGCGCGGTGCGTCAGTAGTGGTCAACGACCTCGGCGGCTCCATGCACGGCGACGGCGCCGACACCGCGGTGGCCGACACGGTTGTCGCCGAGATCGAGGCCGCCGGCGGTACAGCGGTAGCGTCGCACGACTCGGTGGATACACCCGAGGGCGGCGAGGCCATTGTCGCATCGGCGGTCGAGCGATTCGGCCGCCTGGACGCAGTGGTCAGCAACGCCGGCATTTTCACCACGATCCCGTTCGAAGAATTGTCGGCCGACGACTGGCGGCGCATGTTACGCGTACACCTCGACGGCGGCTTCTATTTGAGTCACCCGGCATATCGAGTGATGAAGTCGGCAGGCTACGGCCGCTTCGTGTTCATCTCGTCGTCCGGCGGAATGTTCGGGCAACCGCTGGAAGCCCACTACGCCGCCGCCAAAGCCGGACTGGTTGGACTGGCGAACGTGATCGCTATCGAGGGTGAACCACACGGGATCCGCGCTAATACCGTATTGCCGTTCGGGTTTTCCCGGATGGTGACCGAAACCGTTGGCGACCCCAAGGGGCTCGAGGAGACCGGTTTTCTGAAAGTGATCCAGCCCGAACTCGTCGTGCCGATCGTCGTCTACCTCGCCAGCCGGGCCTGCGGCTTCACCCATCAAAACTACTCGGCCTGTGCCGGCCGGTTCGCGCGGGTTTTTGTCGGCCTCGGCGAAGGCTGGCTCGCCGAACCTGGCAGTAACCCGACTGCCGACGACATTGCCGCACACCTGCCCGAAGTGACTGCGACAGAACCGTTCACGGTGCCCGCCTCGATCTTCGACGAAGTGTTCGGCGTCTGCGACCGGCTCGGGATCGACGTATTCTCGCAGTGACGCCAGCCTCCCGGCAAAGTAGCTACTGTCTGGTAGCGTTTAACCAAACATTCGGTCAGTAGGTCCTCTAGCGGGAGCTGTGGAGGTGACGTGGGGCGCCAGCAACCAGCCGAGGCGGCAACCTCTGCCGGCCTTGCCGGCGGCGCCTACGACGACAGCACGCGCCGGACCGAGATCCTTCAAACCGCCGCGTCGCTGATCGCCTCCTCTGGGTTACGCACCTCGCTGCAGGAAATCGCCGACGCCGCAGGCATTCTGCCGGGAAGCTTGTATCACCATTTCGAGTCGAAGGAAGCGATCCTGGTCGAGCTGGTCCGGCGGTATTACGCCGATCTGGAACGCATTGGAGACATCGCATATCAGAAATTAGACGACCCGGGCTCGCGGCCCGTCTCCGAAACGATCACCGAACTGGGCTCGGCCATCGCGCGCTGCGCCGTGGCACACCGCGCGGCCCTGCAGATGTCGTTCTACGAGGCGCCGAGCGCAAATCGCGAGCTGGTGGAACTGCTGCGCCATCCCCCGACCGCAGTCCAGCAGGCGATGCTGCAAACCCTGCGCGCGGGCAGGTGGAGCGGCTATATCCGGGCGGACATCGATCTTCCGACGCTGGCGGACCGGATGTGCCAGTCGATGATGCACGTCGGTCTCGACGTCATCCGCCACACCGCCGCCGCCGATCAGGCCTCCGCACTGCTGTGCCGCATCATGTTGCAGGGGCTGGCCAGTCGCGAGCACAGCGACCAAGAGTTGGATCGCTCCAACGCATTTGCGGCCGCGGAAGCGGCGATCAAGACATGGCCGGAGACGGATTCCGAGGGCAACGACAAAGCCGCCCACGTTCGCGCGGTTGCCCGAGCCGAGTTCGGCCGCAAAGGATATGAAGTCACCACAGTCCGCGACATCGCTTCGGCGGCAGGTCTGGGCACCGGGACCGTCTATCGGCTGATCGGGTCCAAGGACGAGCTACTTGCCTCGATCATGGAGTCGTTCGGTAAGAAAGCCGGGGGTGGCTTCGTCAGCGTCCTTCGCGCGGATGCGACGCCCATCGAGAAGCTGGATGCGCTGGCCTGGGTCAACATCAACGCGCTGGATCAGTTTCCGGATGAGTGGAAGATCCAGCTGGCCTGGATGCGGCAGTCCCCACCCGATACCCCGAATCCCGGCCTGCTGTTCACCACACGCCTGCGGCAACTCAAAACACTGCTGTCCGAAGGGATTCGGTCAGGCAATATCCGTGTCGAGACTCCCTCCGTCGAGATGCTGGCTCGATGCGTGATGGATGTCATCTGGATGCCCGAAAACATCGTGCGGGACCAGGGAAAGAGCGCGGCACTGGTGCATGCCCGCGACACCGTCGTGCGCGGCGTCGCACAGCGCAACACCGGTCGTTAGGCCCAGCCCGAAATGGGGTATTGAACCAAAAATATGTTCCCCGTAGAGTTTTTGCGTGCCCGCAGAGTGGCGGGCCACGAGAAGAGGGAGAGCAATGACCGGCATCGAGCAATTCCGGTACGACGGCAAGCGAGTGCTCGTCGTGGGTGGCGCCACCGGCATGGGGGCAGCCGCCGCCCAGACGGCAGCAGCCCTCGGTGCCGAGGTGATTGTGATGGACTACGCGCCCATCTCCTATGAGGCCGCCCGCGAGGTGAGAGTCGATCTATCCGACCGATCCTCGATCGACTCTGCGGTCGACCAGGTCGAGGGACCCATCGACGCCATCTTCTCGGCCGCCGGCGTTGCCGACGGGCCAAAGCTGATGAGAGTCAACTTCATCGGTCATCGCCATCTCATCGACCGGGTTCGGGCCGACGGCAAGCTTTCGCGCGGTTCGGCGATCTGCTTCATCTCCTCGGTCGCCGGGATGGGCTGGGAGAACGACTTGCCGCTGCTGCAGGAATTCTTGGCCACGCCTGACTACGAATCGGCCGACGCCTGGGTCACGGCCCACGAGCCGGAAGGCCTCATCCACTACGGCTTCAGCAAGAAGGCCATCAACGCCTACGTGGCGACCCAGGCTTTCCCCTTGCTGAAAGAGGGGGTGCGCATCAACGCCATCTGTCCCGGACCGACCGACACGCCACTGGCCCGCGCCAACGCCGACCTGTGGCTGACCTTCGCCCAGGACTACCGCGACGCCACCGGCTGCCAAGTCCACACGCCTGAGCAGATGGCCAACACGATGTGCTTCCTCAACAGCCAGGCGGCCAGCGGCATCAGCGGTGTGACCCTGCTCGTCGACAACGGGCACGTGATGTCCTCGCTCACCGGAGCGTTCCCGCCCGGAAAGCCCATCATGGATCTGATCATGGGCCGCGTTTCGCTTGCCTAGAGCGCGTGACGGGGCAACGTGAGCGGCGCCCTCGTACATCGACAGATTCCATGGGAAACTCGTTGAGCCCCAGGGGATCTGCCTGCGCGGTAAATCACAATACATGGCCGGCCGTCGCTTGGTCACAGCTCCGCTGCGCGACGGGGTAGATGTCTGTCTTCGACGCCGCGGGCCGATGCCACCTAATCTTTGTTCTAACACGATGGCGGCAGCCGCTTCCCCAATTCGACCAACAGCCGCCCAAAAATGACGGCGCACTGGTAGAAAGACGTGCGACGTACCCCGTGGGAATGGAGGTGGCCGGTGGGGGTCCGGTTCGTCGCGGTCGCGGTGACGGCTTCGGTGTTGGCGCTAGGGACTTCGGGTTGCTTCCTGCACTCGGAGAGGGTGCCGCAGAAAACGGCACGGGTCACGGTCAACAACACCACTCGGACATCGCATGCAGTTTCCTGTAGTCAGGTGCAGTGGTTGCTGACCGCCGACATCGGCGCGGCGCCTGCACACGTCCAGGCGGTCGTGCGTCTCGATGCGGAGAAGCCCAAACCTGAGTCGGTGCATATCGACAACTTCGACGGCTTCACCGGCGTTGCCGACGCTGGAGTTGGCAAGGCCAAGGCAGCTTTTGCCGGGGACACCTACACCATCACGGGCACTGCCCAGGGCACTGACCCGAACAATGTCAACACGCCAGCCACGGCCGACTTCAAGATCGAAGTGAGTTGTTGATCGTCACCGGATAGATTTACTGCAATGACAAGCACCATCCTGCTCAGCGTCGCGGTGATCGCCTCCGTTCTGTTAAGCCTTTGGCTCGTCCAGCGGGGCGGTCGCAATCGCTGAGGGTCGCCGTGCTTAATCGGGCGGGGGAGCCCCTTTGGCAATCGCGTCCGCCTCAAGTCGCAGCCTGATCGCCCGCGCCCGCGCCTCAGCGGCCAAAGCTTCCGCTTCGCCGGCCGCTGCCCGCGCCCGCGCCTGGGCGGCGACGGCCTCCGCTTCGGCGGCTTCTGCCCGCGCCCGCCCCTCGGCCGCCAGCGCTTCCGCTTCGCTGGCTTGCGCCCGCGTCCGTGCGCGCGCCCGAGCCTCGGCGGCCAGCGCTTCGGCTTCGCGAGCCTCGGCGAGGGCCCGCGCCTGCGCCGACACTGCCTGGGCCGCAGCGGCTTCTGCCCGCTCCCGGGCCTGGGCGGCCAGCGCTTCGGCTTCGCCCGCCGCTGTCCGCGCTCGCGCCTCGGCGGCCACGGCTTCGGCTTCTGCAACTTCTGCACGCTTCCGTGCTTGCGCGGCCACAGCTTCAGCGGCGGCGGCTTCCGCCCGCTCCCGTCGTCGCGCCCGGGCCTGGGTTGCCAGCGCTTCGGCTTCGCGGGCTTCGGCGCGCGCCCGCGCCTGCGCCGACACGGCTTGAGCCTCAGCTGCTTCCGCTCTCGCCCGCGCCTGGGTCGACACCGCTTGGGCCTCAGCCGCTTCCGCCCTCGCCCGCGCCTGGGCGGAAGCGGCTTCAGCTTCGGCAGCTTCTGCCCGCTTCCTCACCTGGGCGGCTACAGCCGCGGCGTCAGCGGCTTCGGCCCGCGCCCGCCTCCGCACCTGGGCCTCAGCGGCTAGCGCTTCGGCTTCTGCCGCCCCTGACCGCGCCCGCGCCTCGGCGGCCACAGCTTCGGCTTCGGCGGCGTCTGCCCGCACTCGCGCGTCGGCGGCCAAGGCTTCCGCTTCGCCGGCTTCTGCCCGCGCTCGCGCCTCCGCAGCCAACGCTTCCGCTTCAGCGGCCAGAACTCCGGCCTCGGCGGCCAGCGCTTCGGCTTCTGCCGCCCCTGACCGCGCCCGCGCTTCATCGGCCAGAGCTTCTGCTGCGCCGGCTCGTGCCTGCGCCCGATCCTCGGCTCTCAACTTGACTCGCGGCAGCTTTCGCGGGGTCGGTGGCCTCGTGTGGCTGTCGCGCGGTTGGCGGCTGCGTTTCGGCGGGGCCGGCGTAACGTGTGCCGGTCGCGCAACCGCCTTTTTCGGGCCGTTGAAGAAATCCACCACGCCTAGGGCCAGGCCGGCCAGCCCGATCGTCAGTGGCACCGCAAAAGCCACAGCCGCGCTGTCTGGCCAGCTCATCATGGCCGCGTCCTAGAACCGCACCGCGGTAATAACGGACCCCGCGGACGCCCTCGCCGCCCGCGGATGCCGACCCGGCCCCCTATTTTCTCGGAGACCACCGCAACCACTGCATGATCCCTCTCCTTCGAGGAGATACCGGCTGTAGCGTACTGCCACAGCCCTCGCGACGGCGGGATAACCACTCGCTTCTGGGCAAGATGTCTTTACAAGTCGGGTGGTTTTTGACTGCTTAGGCGAGCTAGCTCAACGACGAGCGGGCCGTGCAGCCCGACGCAGGAAGGCCCGTCGAGGTATCCGCCCAGGAGACGAATGTGCTTGCGCTACAAGACAGTTTGCATGCGCGGCAGTCCACACGTTGTGCGGGCGGAGGGACTCGAACCCTCAAGCTCTTTCGAGCACGGGCACCTAAAACCCGAGCGGTTGCCAGTTTCGCCACGCCCGCAGGCCAACGATCCTATCGCTGCAATCGAGCGACCAATCTGTCGGTGCCGCGGCCGACGTTGAGCTCCAACGCCAGGAGGGGCCATGCGATCCGCGGAGGAATTCGAAGCTGTGCAGCGCCTCGTCATGTCCGGCCTAAACGACTGCGCGATCGCACGACAGACCGGGATTCCGCGACCCACGGTGTGGGGCTGGCGGCGCCGGCCACCAACTCGAGCGAGGGCTAGGAGTGGGTCGTCAGCCTGCGGTATCGATCATGATTTCGCGGCGCTACCGGCAGCTGCGTACTGCTACTTGCTCGGCCTCTACCTCGGCGATGGCTGCATCTCGCGGCACCCCCGCGCCTGGCGACTGAGAATCATTCTCGACGCCAAATACCCTGCGATCGTCGACCGTTGCCGCGAGGCGATGGACGTCCTGATGGCAGGACAGCGGGCGGCAACGCTACGTCGTAAGAGTCGATGCGTCGAGGTCTCGCTGTACTCCAAGCACTGGCCATGCCTGCTTCCACAGCATGGTCCCGGCCGCAAACACTTGAGACCGATCCGATTGGAGCCCTGGCAGGAAGTACTCGTTAAGGAAGCCACCGAGGACTTCATCCGCGGCCTGATCGACAGCGACGGCTGCCGCGTGGTGGCCAATGACCGCGGCGTCCGAAGCGTCCGCTATCACTTCTCGAACCGCTCCGACGATATCCGCGGGCTGTTCTGTGCCGCGCTCGACGACCTCGGCATTCCGTGGACGCTGCCGAGCAAATACCAGGTTGCGATCTACCGCAAGGCGGCGGTCGCGCGACTCGACGAGTTCGTCCGACCGAAGGGGTGAGCGGTACCGTCTAATCGTGTCCACTACACGGCGTCGGAGATGGGCGCTCGTCGCGCTTGTGATCGTCGCTGCCTGCGGTTGTCTGGCGCTGGGCTGGTGGCAGTGGACCAGGTTTCAGTCGGCGTCGGGCACCTTCCAGAACCTGGGCTACGCGTTGCAGTGGCCGCTGTTCGCCGGGTTCTGTGTGTACGCCTATCGCAAATTCGTCCGCTACGAAGAAGCACCCCCCGAGCCGCCGCACGACCACACCATGACGGAGATACCCGACGGACTGCTGCCGGAGCGACCGAAACCGGTAGCCCAAGCGGACGACGATCCCGCACTGCGGGAGTACAACGCTTACCTGGCCGAGCTGGCGAAGTCCGACCACCAGAGACAGAAGAGGACCACCACATGACCACACCGGGGACCGTGCCGGTTGCAAAGATCCGCACCGCGCTGTTGGGCTACCGCGTCATGGCGTGGACGACGGGTATCTGGCTGATCGCGCTGTGCTACGAGATCGTCTCGCACCTGGTCTTCCATCACGAGATCCGGTGGATCGAAGTCGTGCACGGCTGGGTGTACTTCATCTACGTGTTGGCCGCGTTCAACCTCGCAATCAAGGTCCGCTGGCCGATTGGCAAAACGATCGGCGTGCTGCTGGCCGGCACCATTCCGCTGCTTGGCATCATCGTCGAGCACTTCCAGACCCGAAACGTCAAGGCGCGCTTTGGCTTATAGCCCGTCGACTGTGCGGTTTGATACGGCCACACCGGCGTGTCGCGTATGAAACCGCACAGTCGCGACGGCGCGGCTAGGACAGCTCACGTAACGCCGGCACCAACTGCCTCAGCGCACGGCCGCGGTGCGACACCGCGTCCTTCTCGTCGGGGCTGAGCTGCGCCGCGGTGCGATCCGAGCCGTCGGGAACAAAGACCGGGTCGTAGCCGAAGCCGCCGTCGCCGCGCGGCTCGTACGCGATGCTGCCCGGCCACTCGCCGCGCACCACGACTTCGCCCGACCCCGACACCAGCGCACACGCCGACACGAACGCCGCGCCGCGACGCTCGTCGGGCACATCGCGTAACTGCGCCAACAGCAGCACGGTGTTGGCGGCGTCGTCGCCATGCACACCGGCCCACCGGGCCGACAACACCCCGGGCATGCCGTTCAACGCCTCCACTTCCAGGCCTGAATCGTCTGCGACACAAGGCAACCCACTGGCGGCAAACCCGTCACGCGCCTTGGCCAGCGCGTTGTCTTCAAATGTGGCACCGGTTTCCGGCGATTCCTCGAACGGCGCGACGTCGTCGAGTGACACCAACTCCATTGTCAACCCGGCCGCGTCCAGCACCCGCCGCAGCTCGGCCAGCTTCTTCGGGTTGCGGCTGGCCACCAGCAAGCGGGTCAGCTTCCGAACGCCTTTTGCGGCGGCGGACCTTCGGGCAGCACACCCGGATAGGGCAGCGCCAACGCTTCGCGCTGCGCGGCGAACAGCTTGTCGCACGCGGCCAGCGCAGCGTCGAGCAGCTTGTCCAGCGTCGAGCGCGGGAACGTCGCACCCTCGCCCGTCCCTTGCACCTCGACCAGCGTCCCGGTGTCGGTGGCGACGACGTTCATGTCGACCTCGGCGCGCGCGTCTTCCTCGTAGGGCAGGTCCACCCTGATCCGGCCGTCGACCACGCCGACACTGACCGCGGCGATCGCACACGACACCGGCCGCGGATCGGACAGCTTGCCGGCCGCCGACAGATAGGTCACCGCGTCCGCCAACGCCACGTAGGCACCGGTGATCGCGGCGGTGCGGGTGCCGCCGTCAGCCTGCAGGACGTCGCAGTCGATCGCAATTGTGTTCTCCCCCAACGCCGCAAGGTCGATACAGGCCCGCAGCGAGCGTCCGACCAGCCGGCTGATCTCCTGAGTACGCCCGGACAGCCGGCCCTTCACCGATTCCCGGTCGCCGCGAGTATGAGTGGCCGCCGGCAGCATCGCGTATTCGGCGGTGAGCCAACCCAAGCCGGACCCTTTGCGCCAGCGCGGCACGCCCTCGATGACGCTTGCCGTGCACATGACCTTGGTGTGGCCGAACTCCACCAATACCGAACCCGCCGGATGTGAGGTGAAGCCGCGGGTGATGACCACGGGGCGAAGCTCGTCGTCGAGGCGGCCGTCTTCTCGTCTGGACACGCCGCCTACCCTAATCGGTCAGCTCGCGGGGCTGCCCGAGTGCATGATCTCGAACGTCTCGCCGCACACCACCGCATGCACCGGCCCGTCGAACTCCGCCTTGGCCTCGCTGATCACGTCCTCGCGCGACGTCCACGGCGGAATGTGGGTGAGCAGCAACTCGTGCACCCCGGCTTCCGCCGCGACCCGGCCGGCCTCGGTGCCCGACAGATGCAAACCGCCCGGACGATGCGGTGAATGCGTCCAGGACGCCTCGCACAGAAAGACGTCGGCGTCGCGAGCCAAGTCGATGAGCGCATCGCAGTAGCCGGTGTCGCCGCTGTAGACGAACGACACTCCGTCGGGATCGGTGAACCGCAGGCCGTACGACTCGGTCGGGTGGGCCACGACGCGGGGCAGAACCGTCAGCGTGCCCAGCGTCACCGGCTCGTTGTCGACCCAATGGTGGATGTCGAAGATGTCGGAGAAGTCGTCGATCTCCCCGCCGTACGGCGACGACGCCGCGCCCAGCCGCGACCACGTGTCGCTCGGGCCATACATCAACGCCTTGCCCGTCGGCGGTGTCGGGTGGTAGCGACGCCACACGAACAGCCCGGGCAGATCAAGGCAGTGGTCGGCGTGCAGATGCGACAACAGTACGTGCACCGCACTCGGATCGGTTTGGTGTTGCAGCGCCCCCAGGACGCCTCCCCCGAAGTCGATGACCAGCGGTGGAGTGTCCGGCGCCCGCAGCAGATATCCCGATGCCGGCGAATCAGGACCCACCACGCTGCCGGAGCAGCCGAGGACGGTCATTCGCACGTTGCCTACTGTGCCATGTTCGGCACCGTGTTGGCGAAAACATCACGGCTTTACTACGCGACGGCGACTATCTCGATATACCGACGTGACGATGAACGGGTTGGACCCCGGTGACGGCGGGTCCGAGGAACCGCGCGGCCAGCTTGGTGAACGCCTCCGGGTCGCCGGTGGCCTCGAAGACTCGGGTGGCCGGCGGCGCATCATGCGGGCGCAACAGGTCGCGTTCGGTGAGCACCCGCAGCAATTCCTTGGCGGTCTCCTCGGCGCTGGAAACCAACGTGACCGTGTCACCCATCGCCAATTGGATGAGCCCGGACAACAGCGGGTAATGGGTGCAACCGAGCACCAGGGTGTCGACGCCGGCGCGCTGCAGCGGCTCGAGGTAGCCCTCCGCCAGGCCGAGCACCTGGCGCCCGCTGGTGATGCCGCGTTCGACGAAGTCGACGAAACGCGGGCAGGCCACCGCGGTGATCTCGGTGTCGCGGGCGGCGGCGAACGCGTCCTGGTACGCGTGCGAGGTGATGGTGGCCTGGGTGCCGATGACCCCGATGCGGCCGTTGCGGGTGGCGACGACGGCGCGGCGCACGGCCGGCAGGATCACCTCGACGACGGGCACGTCGTAGCGTTCGCGGGCGTCGCGCAGGCAGGCCGAGGACGCCGAATTGCACGCAATGACAAGGGCTTTCACGCCGCGCTCGACCAGGTCGTCGCCGATGGCCAACGCGTGCGCGCGAATCTCGGGAATGGTGAGTGGACCGTACGGGCCGTTGCCGGTGTCGCCGACGTAGATGATGTCCTCGTCGGGCAGCTGGTCGATGATCGCGCGGGCGACCGTCAATCCCCCGACGCCGGAGTCGAAGATCCCGACGGGTGCCATCACGTCGGTAGCGCCCGTCGGCGTTCGCGGGCCTTACGTTCCGGGCTGGACAACAGGTAAGCCGCCAACACGCCGGCGATGCCGCCGCACAGATGGCCCTGCCACGACACGCCGCCGCACACGTTGAGCACCGGCACCGCGCCCCACAGCACCCCGCCGTAGAGGAACAGCACCACGATCCCGATCACGATCTGCCAGCCCGAGCGGGTGAAGAACCCGAAGACCAACAGGAAGGTCAGCCACCCGAAGATCAGCCCGGACGCGCCGATGTGGTCGGTCTCCCCGCACGGCGAGCCCACGTTGCCGATCAGCCAGGTGCCAAAACCGCCGACGATCCACACGATCGCGGTCGCCCACAGAAACCGCGACAGCCCGGCCAGCGTCACCAGAAAACCGAGCACCAATGCGGGGCCGGTGTTGGCGGCCAGGTGCGCCCAATTCGCGTGCAGCAGCGGCGCGAAGACGATGCCCCACAGCCCGTCGGTCTTTTGCGGGCGAATTCCGTTGCGGTCCAACTGATGTCCGCCCAGCTGGTCGAACAGCTCGACGACGTAGAGCAGCACCACGAAGCTGATGATCGTGGCCCCGCCGACCACCACCGTCGAACGTTTCTTGGGCTGCTGGGCGGGCGGCACCACCGGTCGACTCACGCCCATAGCTGCCCTTCCAACGCGTCCTCGGCTTCGTCCAAGGTACCGGCGTAAGCGCCGGTGGACAGGTACTTCCATCCGGCGTCGGCGACGACGAACGCGATGTCGGCACGCTCGCCCGCCTTGACTGACTTCGCGGCCACCCCCAGTGCGGCGTGCAGCACGGCGCCGGTGGAGATGCCGGCGAAGATGCCTTCGATCTCGATCAGTTCCCGGGTGCGCCGCATCGCGTCGACGCTGCCGACCGAGTAGCGGGTGGTCAGCACGTCAGGGTCGTACAGTTCCGGCACGAAGCCCTCGTCGATGTTGCGCAGTGCGTAAACACCCTCGCCGTAACGGGGTTCGGCGGCCACGATCTGCACGTCGGGCACCCGCTCGCGCAGGAACCGTCCGGTGCCCATCAAGGTGCCGGTCGTGCCCAGTCCGGCGACGAAGTGGGTGATCTCCGGCAGGTCGGCCAGCAGCTCGGGGCCAGTGCCGAGATAGTGGGAGTCGGTGTTGGCCGGGTTGCCGTACTGGTAGAGCATCACCCACGACGGGTTGGCCGCCGCCAGCTCCTTGGCCTTGGCGACCGCGGTGTTCGAGCCGCCCTCGGCCGGCGAGTAGATGATCTGCGCGCCGTAGAGCTCGAGCAGCTGGCGTCGTTCCATCGACGTGTTCTCCGGCATCACGCAGATCAGCCGATAGCCCTTCAGCCGGGCCGCCATCGCCAACGAAATGCCGGTGTTTCCGCTGGTGGGTTCCAGGATCGTCGCGCCCGGCTTGATCAGCCCGTCGGTCTCGGCCTGCTCGATCATCCGCAGCGCGGGCCGGTCCTTGATCGACCCCGTCGGGTTGCGGTCTTCGAGCTTGGCCCACAGCCGCACGTGCGGCTCGGCTGGTCCATCAAGCCAGCGGGGTGACAAGTGCGGCAAACCGACCAGCGGGGTGTTGCCGAGCGCCCCCAGCAACGAGTCGTATCTCATGTGCCGCCGGCGACGGCGGGCAGGATGGTCACCGAGTCGCCGTCGGCGATCGTGGTGTCCAGCCCGCCGGAGAACCGCACGTCCTCGTCGTTGACGTAGATGTTGACGAAGCGGTGCAGCTTGCCGTTATCGACCAGACGCTCGGAGATGCCCGAGTAGTTGGCCTCCAGGTCGCTGATCACCGCCTGTAGCGTGTCGCCGCTGGCTTCGACGCGTTTCTCCCCGCCGGTGTGCGTGCGCAGGATGGTCGGAATGGACACGGTGACGCTCATCAATACTCCTTGACGATGGTGACGGGCTCTTCGGTGACGACGCCGTCGATGATGCGGTAGCTGCGCAGCTCGTGCTGCTCGGGGTCGCGGGTGGACACCAGCACGTAGTGGGCGTCGGGTTCGGCGGCCAGGCTGATGTCGGTGCGGCTGGGATAGGCCTCGGTCGCGGTGTGCGAGTGATAGATCACCACCGGCACCTCGTCAGCCTCGTCCATCGCGCGCCACACTTTGAGTTGCTCGGCCGAGTCGAACCGGTAGAACGTCGGCGAGCGTTCGGCGTTGACCATCGCGATGTGCCGCTCGGGGCGATCCGAACCCTCAGGGCCGGCCAGCACGCCACAGGCTTCGTCGGGGTGGTCGGCCCGGGCGTGGGCGACCATCGCGTCGACCAGGTCGGCACGAATCACCAGCACGTCAGGCTCCTTTTGTCTCGAACGCTCCGGGCAACAGGTCCCGGTAGGTGGGTATTCCGGCCACCGACTCGGCGGCCAGCACACCGTCCAGCACCGCGCGGGCCAAACAATCGGCCGCCGCCGCGCCGACCTGCGTAACCAGCGCGGTCTCCGGGGAGAGCGCGGCCGGTGTTTCGGCCGGCGCCACCTCGACGGCGCCGGTGGCCAGCGCGAATACCGTATCGCCGTCCAGTGGGGTGTGCGACGGCCGGATGGTGCGGGCCAGGCCGTCGTGGGCGGCGATCGCGACCCGGCGGCACGCGGCCGGGCTGAGCGCGGCATCGGTGGCGACCACCGCGATCGTGGTGTTCAGCGGGCTTCGCTCCGCGTTCAGCTGCGCGAACGCCGCGATCTGCTCGGCCGGCGGCGGCGTCAGCCCGAACTCGTCGATCAGGTACGCCAGCCATGGCAGCCCGGTCTTCGTGTCGACCGCCTCCCCCGCGGCGTTGACGACCGCAACCGCCCCGACGGTGACACCCGGCGGCAGCGTCACCGAGGCCGTGCCCACGCCGCCCTTGAGGACCCCCACCCGGGCGCCGGTTCCGGCGCCGACGCTGCCCAGGGCGAAATCGGCGCCGGCAGCTTCGCAGGCGGCGTAGCCGAATTCGGCCGTCGGCCGGCAATCCCAGCCACCGACCGGCAGGTCGAAGATGACCGCGCCCGGCACGATCGGCACCACACCGCCGTCCATCGCCACGCCGCGATCGTGTTCCTCCAGCCAGCGCATCACGCCGTCGGCTGCCGCCAGCCCATAGGCGCTACCGCCGGCGAGCAACACTGCGTCCACATAGCGCACGGTGTTGGCCGGATCGAGCAGGTCCGTCTCACGGGTGCCGGGTGCGCCGCCGCGGGAGTCGACGGCGCCGACCGTGCCCGGCGGGGTCAGCACGACGGTGACGCCGCTCGCCCATCCGGCGCCGAGGGTCGCGTCGGGGTCCAGTCGGTGGTGTTGTCCGACGCGGATGCCCCCGACGTCGGTGATGGAGCTCACCGGGACCCCATCAGCGCCAGCACCAGGTATTCCTGCAGAAAGGTCAGCCACTGATAGACGTCCAGATGCGGGGCCAGCGGATGGTCGTCGGGCAGCTGATCCGGCCCGTCGGGACGGATGTCGAGCATGGTGCCCAGGGCCAGTCGGACGTCGTTGACCGCCGCGATCCAGGCGTTGGCGGCGTCCTCGGTCAACTCGAACCGGCCGCCGTCGTCGGGAACTGTATCCAATAGTTGCTGTGCCGCAACACGTTTGGCATCGATGATCTCCGGCTCGTGCAGGCTGCGCAATGCGGCGTTCAGGCTCTCCGCGGAGTCCTCCGCCTCGTCGTCGGGCTTGTGGAAATCGGGCAACAGCCGCCGCAGCGTCTCGTTGTTGGGGGGTTCGGCGTTGCCGGTCTTCATCCCGGTGATCTGTTCGAGTTCGTCTCGCGGCGAAGAGGATTCGCGTTCGTCGAGCAGGCCCATCATCGAGCCGACCAGGCTCTTGAGCAACGTCGCTTCGTGCGGCGCCAATGCGGACCGAAAACGGGGACCGTCGGCGGTCTCAACCCGCTTCCACTTGCGCACGCCTCGATCTCACCGGTCCTGCTGCATGGTGGCCCAGAGGCCGGCGGCGTGCAGTTTGGTCACGTCGACTTCCATCTCTTCTCGACTGCCCGACGACACCACCGCCTTGCCCTCGTTGTGCACCTGCAGCATCAGCTTGGTGGCATGCGGTTCGCTGTAGCCGAACAACTTCTGGAAGACGTACGTCACGTAGTTCATCAGGTTGACCGGGTCGTCCCACACGATCGTGACCCACGGACTGGCCGTGACTTCCTCCCGGTCGATGACCGGGGCGACCTGCTGCGAACCACTGGTTCCCGGCTTGGTCGGTGCTGACGCAACCATGGCTTCCAGGATACCGATACCGTTGCGTGGTGACCCTGGGGTTGCTGACCGACAAATACGAGCTGACGATGCTGGCGGCCGCGCTGCGCGACGGCACCGCGGCGCGGCGGAGTACCTTCGAGTTGTTCGCCCGCCGGCTGCCCGACGGGCGGCGCTACGGCGTCGTCGCCGGCACCGGCCGCTTCCTGGAAGCGTTGCCGCACTTCAGGTTCGACGACGCGGCGCTGACGTCGCTGGCGGAATTTCTCGACTCGCACACACTGGACTACCTTCGCGATTTCCAGTTCCGCGGCGACGTCGACGGCTACGCCGAGGGCGAGCTGTACTTCCCCGGATCGCCGGTGCTTTCGGTGCACGGCAGTTTCGCCGAATGCATCGTGCTGGAAACACTCGCGCTGTCGATTTTCAACCACGACAGCGCGATCGCATCGGCGGCCGCACGGATGGTCAGCGCCGCGGCGGGCCGGCCGCTGATCGAGATGGGCTCCCGGCGCACCCACGAGCACGCCGCCGTCGCGGCGGCCCGCGCCGCCTACATCGCCGGCTTCGCCGCGTCGTCGAACCTCGAAGCGCAGCGGCGCTACGGCGTGCCCGCCGAGGGCACCGCCGCGCATTCGTTCACCTTGCTGCACACCGGCCCGGACGGGCCCGACGAACCGGCCGCCTTCCGCGCCCAGGTGGAGGCGCTGGGCGCCGACACCACACTGCTGGTGGACACCTACGACGTGACGACCGGCGTCGCCAACGCGGTGGCGGCCGCCGGAACCCGGCTCGGCGCGGTGCGGATCGACTCCGGCGAGCTGGGCGTGCTGGCCCGCCAGGTTCGCGAACAACTGGACCGGTTGAGCGCGACGCAGACCCGGATCGTGGTCTCCGGCGACCTCGACGAGTTCGCCATCGCCGCGCTGCGGGCCGAACCGGTGGACAGCTACGGGGTGGGTACCTCGCTGGTCACCGGGTCCGGCGCACCGACCGCCAACATGATCTACAAGTTGGTCGAGGTCGACGGCATCCCGGTGCAGAAGCGCAGCACCCACAAGGAGTCACACGGCGGGCGCAAACAAGCTGTGCGGACGAGCCGCCCGACCGGCACGATCACCCAGGAGATCGTGTATCCCGCGGGTCAACCACCCGACACCGCCGAGCCGTGCCGGGTGCTGACGGTTCCTCTGGTGCGCGACGGCGAACCTGTGGCCGACACGGATCTCGGCGTGGCGCGCAAGCTGGTGGCGTCGGGCTTGCGAAGCTTGCCCTGGGAGGGTCTGATGTTGTCGCACGGCGATCCCGCGATCCCCACCACGCAAATCCCGGCCTCACACCGATAACCAGGAGTAGCCACGCCCGAGGTGCCCGCTCTGCTGGCCACTGCGGTGGCGGCGCTCGGTGGCAGCGAGCGCAGCGGTCAGCTGCAGATGGCCACCGCGGTTTGGCACGCCTTCGAAACCGGCGAGCATCTCGCGGTGCAGGCGGGCACCGGCACCGGAAAATCGTTGGCGTACCTGGTGCCCGCGATCGTGCGTGCGGTATCCGACGACGCGCCGGTCGTGGTGTCGACGGCGACCATCGCGCTGCAACGCCAACTCGTCGACCGCGATCTGCCCCAGTTGGTCGACTCGCTCGCCGACGAACTGCCCCGCCGGCCACGGTTCGCACTGCTGAAGGGGCGGCGGAACTACCTGTGCCTCAACAAGATTCACAACGGCGCCGCCACAGACGGCCCGCAGGACGAGCTGTTCGAGCCTGTGGCGGCAACCGCGCTGGGCCGCGACGTGCAGCGGCTCACCGCGTGGGCGTCGACGACGGAATCCGGCGACCGAGACGACCTGAAGCCCGGCGTAGCCGACCGGTCGTGGGCCCAAGTCAGCGTGTCCGCCCGCGAATGCCTCGGTGTGGCGCGCTGTCCGTTCGGCGGCGAATGCTTCGCCGAACGGGCCCGCGCCAAGGCCGGCCAGGCCGATGTCGTCGTCACCAACCACGCGCTGCTGGCGATCGACGCCGTCTCCGAGTCGGCGGTGCTGCCCGAACACGAGCTGCTGGTCGTCGACGAGGCGCACGAGCTTGCCGATCGGGTGACCGCGGTGGCCACCGGCGAGTTGTCGGCCACCGCGCTCGGTGTTGCCCATCGGCGGGCGGCGCGGCTGATCGACCCGGAACTGTCCGAACGGCTCGAGGCCGCGACGGCGACGTTCTCGTCGGCGATCCACGACGCGCCACCCGGGCGCATCGACCGGCTCGACGACCAACTGGCCAGCTATCTGGCGGCACTGCGGGACGCGGCGGGCAAGGCCCGCTCGGCCATCGACACCGCGCCCAGCGACCCGAAGGCGGCGTCCGCGCGCGCCGAGGCGGTGGCCGGGCTCGCGGAGATCGCCGACACCGCGGCCCGGGTCCTGACGTCATTAGCGCCGGCGATCCCCGACCGCACCGACGTGGTCTGGTTGGAGCACGACGACAACCGCGTGGTGCTGAAGGTGGCGCCGCTATCGATAGCAGAGTTGTTGCGCGGCAGGGTGTTTGAGCGATCGACGACGGTGCTCACCTCGGCGACGCTGACGGTCGGCGGCAGCTTCGACACGATGGCCGCTGCCTGGGGCCTGGCCGGCGACGACGGCTGGCGTGGGCTCGATGTCGGATCGCCGTTTCACCACGCCAAGGCCGGGATCCTCTATGTGGCCGCCCACTTGCCGCCGCCGGGCCGCGACGGCACCGGCTCGGCCGAGCAGCTGAACGAGATCGCCGAGCTCGTCACGGCCGCGGGCGGACGCACGCTGGGCCTGTTCTCGTCGATGCGGGCAGCCCGCGCGGCCGCCGACGCCATGGCCGACCGGCTGTCCACCCCGGTGCTCTGCCAGGGCGACGACAGCACCGGCGCGCTGGTCGAGCAGTTCGCCGCCGACGACGCCACGTCGCTGTTCGGCACGCTGTCGCTGTGGCAGGGCGTCGACGTGCCCGGCCCGTCGCTGTCGTTGGTGATCATCGACCGGATCCCGTTTCCGCGGCCCGACGATCCGCTGCTCTCCGCGCGGCAACGCGCGGTGACCGCGCACGGCGGCAACGGCTTCATGGCCGTCGCCGCCAGCCACGCGGCGCTGCTGCTGGCGCAGGGCGCGGGCCGGCTGCTGCGCCGCGTCGACGACCGCGGCGTGGTCGCGGTGCTCGACTCCCGGATGGCCACCGCGCGCTACGGCGGCTACCTGCGCGCATCGCTGCCGCCGTTCTGGCCGACCACCGACGGCGCCACGGTCCGCGCGGCGCTGGCGCGGCTACGGACCTCACTGGAGGACCGCCCGGTTACTCCGTCGCCGAGCGTTCAGCCAGCGTGACCAGACCCAGCTCGGTGTCGCCGGCGAGCATCGGGTGGCGCGGCAGCACCCGCACGGTGTAGCCGACCGATCCGGCCACCGGCAGCGGCATCGTCGTCGAGAAGACCTCGTCGCCGCCGAACGCGGTCCCGGTGTGCGACATCTCGACGGTGACCGGGTCCAGCAGGGCGTCGCCGGCGTCGACCCTGCCGACCACCGCCTGCACGGCCACTTCGTCGGGCTGCAGACCGGCCAGCTGCACGGTCGCGGTCAAGGTCAGCTCCGACCCGAGCACCGGGCTGTCGGGCAGTCCGGTGCTGTCGACGTCGTTGATGCGGATCTTCGGCCAGGCCGCAGCGGCGCGTTGCCGGTAGGCGGCCAGCTCGCGGGCGGCGTCGAACCTCACCATCCCGTCGGCGTCGACCGCGACCGTGCGGCGCAGCGACTGGGCCGCCGGCCGGTAGTACTGCTCGACGTAGTCGCGCACCATCCGCGACGCCAGCACCTTCGGCCCGAGCGTCTGCAAGGTGTGCCGCACCATTTCGATCCATCGCGGCGGCACGCCGCGCTCGTCGCGCTCGTAGAACGTCGGCGCCACCGAGTGCTCCAGCAGCTCGTAGAGGGCGGCGGCCTCCAGATCGTCGCGACGGTCCTCGTCCGCCATCCGCGACGCGGACGGTATCTCCCAGCCGTTTTGGCCGTCATACCACTCGTCCCACCAGCCGTCCCGGATCGACAGGTTCAACCCGCCGTTGAGCGCACTCTTCATCCCCGACGTGCCGCAGGCCTCCAACGGCCGCAGTGGATTGTTCAGCCACACGTCGCAGCCCCAGTACAGCCGTCGTGCCATCGACATGTCGTAGTCGGGCAGGAAGGCGATGCGATGACGCACTGCGGGCCGGTCGGCGAACCGCACCACCTGCTGGATCAGCGCCTTGCCGCCGTCGTCGGCGGGATGCGACTTGCCTGCGACGATCAGCTGGATCGGGTTGTCGTTGTCGAGCAGCAGGCGCTCGAGACGGTCCGGGTCGCGCAGCATCAACGTCAGCCGCTTATACGTCGGCACCCGCCGGGCGAACCCGACGGTGAGCACCTCGGGATCGAAAGCCGTTGCGATCCAGCCTAATTCGGCCTGCGACGCCCCACGCTCCAGACAAGACCGGCGCAGCCGCGCCCGGACGTCGTCGATCAGCAACGCCCGCAGCTGCGAGCGGATCCACCACAGATGCCCGGCGTCGACGCCTTGGAGCCGTTGCCACACTTCGGGTTCGCTGAACGAGTCCGAGCCGGCCAGTTCGCGGCCCAGTTCCAGCCACTGCGGCGCGGCCCAGGTGGGCGCATGCACGCCGTTGGTGATCGACCCGATCGGCACCTCGTCGGGATCGAAGCCACGCCAGAGCCCGTTGAACATCACCCGGCTCACCCGGCCGTGCAGCAGCGAGACGCCGTTGGCCCGTTGCGCCAGCCGCAGACCCATGTGGGCCATGTTGAACAGTTCCGGATCCTCCTCGGCGCCGAGTTCGAGGATCCGCTCGGTCGCCACCCCGGGCAGCAGCATGGAGCCGTCGCGGGTGTCGTCGAAGTAGCGCCGCACCATCTCCATCGGGAACCGGTCGATGCCGGCCGGCACCGGGGTATGGGTGGTGAACACGGTGCTGGAGCGCACGACGGTCAGCGCGGTATCGAAATCCAGTCCGGCGTCGGTGACCAGCTCACGGATGCGTTCCGCGCCGAGAAAACCGGCGTGGCCCTCGTTCATGTGGAAGACGTCCGGCGAGGCCAGACCCTCGATGTCGACGAAGGCGCGGATCGCCCGCACGCCGCCGATCCCGGCGAGGATCTCCTGCTTGATGCGGTGCTCCTGGTCGCCGCCGTACAAGCGGTCGGTGACGCTGCGCAGGTCGTGCTCGTTTTCCGGGATGTCGGAGTCCAGCAGCAGCAACGGGACGCGGCCGACCTGCGCGACCCAGATCCGGGCCCGCAGCCGGCCGGCGTCGGGCAGCGCCAGCTCGATCGACACCGGGTGGCGGTCGGCGTCGGTGAGCAGCCGCAACGGCAGCCCCTGCGGGTCCAGCGACGGATACGTCTCCTGCTGCCAGCCGTCCACGGTCAGCGACTGACGGAAATACCCCGACCGGTAGTACAAGCCGACGGCGATCAACGGCAGACCTAAATCCGACGCCGACTTGAGATGGTCGCCGGCCAAGATTCCCAGGCCGCCCGAGTAGTTGGGCAACACCTCGGCGACCCCGAATTCCATCGAGAAGTAGGCGATCCCGGAAGGCATCGCGACGCCGTCGTTTTGCTGATGCTGATACCACAGCGGCCTGGTCAGGTAATTGTCCAGATCGGCCGCCAGCCCGTCGAGCCGGTCCAGAAAGTCGCCGTCGACCGCCAATTCGTCGAGCCGTGCCGGACGCACCGCTCCCAGCAACGCCACCGGGTCCTGCCCGCAGTGCGTCCAAAGCTCCGGGTCGATGGCCGCGAATAGATCCTGCGTTGGCTTGTCCCACGACCACCGCAAGTTGGTCGACAGCTTCTCCAGTGCCGCCAGACGTTCGGGAAGATGCGCGCGGACGGTGAACCGGCGGAGGGCTTTCACGCGTCCATACCTTACTGACGACGAGCACACGCCGACGTGCGACAGCGCCCGCTTCTCGGGCCCCGGGTGTGGCCCGACACTACGGTGGGTATTGGGCGCAAGGGGTGTTCCCGAAGATGACCGCCCGGCGACGATGCGGGCCGCGCGGCGGCCCGGGGAGGAGCCGGCCGATTGGAGGAAGTCGCGGTGCCAGGTCGTGTCGAGATCGATGACGTCGCACCCGTCGTGTCCTGCGGCGCATACCCGGCTAAGGCCGTGGTCGGCGAGGTGGTTCCGGTCCGGGCATCGGTCTGGCGCGAAGGACATGAGGCCGTGGCGGCCACGCTGGTGGTTCGCTACCTGGGACCCCATTACCCGCAGGTAAGCGAGACACGGCGGGTCAAGGCCGTGCAGGTGGCCGAAAAGGACGCGCTCGAGACGCCGCCGCGGGTCAAGCCGCTGCTGCTGCCGATGACAATGGGTGAAGAGCCCTACGTGTTCCACGGACAGTTCATCCCCGACAGCGTCGGGCTGTGGACCTTCCGGGTGGACGGATGGGGTGATCCGATTCACAGTTGGCGGCACGCGGTCGTGGCCAAGTTGGACGCCGGCCAGGGCGAGACGGAGCTGTCCAACGACCTGCTGGTCGGCGCCCGGTTGCTGGAACGCGCCGCGACCGGCGTGCCGCGCAGCCAGCGCGAACCCCTGCTGACGGCCGCAGCAGCACTGCGCAAACCCGGCGATCCGCTGACCCGCGCGGCCGCCGCGCTGAGCCCCAGAGTCGAAGAACTGCTCACGCAGTATCCGCTGCGCGACCTGCTCACCCGCGGTGACCAGTACGGCGTCTGGGTGGACCGGCCGGAGGCCCGCTTCGGCGCGTGGTACGAGATGTTCCCGCGTTCGACCGGCGGCTGGGACGCCGACGGCAACCCGGTGCACGGCACCTTCGCCACCGCCGCGGCGGCGCTGCCCCGCATCGCGGAAATGGGCTTCGACGTCGTGTACCTGCCGCCGATCCACCCCATCGGCAAGATCCACCGCAAGGGCCGCAACAACACCGCCACCGCCGTGCCTGGTGACGTCGGATCGCCGTGGGCGATCGGCAGCGACGAGGGCGGCCACGACGCGGTGCATCCGGCGCTGGGCACCATCGACGACTTCGACGACTTCGTCGCGGCGGCCCGCGAGCTGGGGATGGAGGTCGCACTGGATCTGGCGCTGCAATGCGCGCCCGATCACCCATGGGCGCACGAACACCGCGAGTGGTTCACCGAACTGCCCGACGGCACCATCGCTTACGCGGAGAACCCGCCGAAGAAGTACCAGGACATCTATCCGCTCAACTTTGACAACGACCCGGCGGGCCTCTACGACGAAGTGCTGCGCGTGGTGCGGCATTGGATCGACCACGGCGTCAAGATCTTTCGGGTCGACAATCCGCACACCAAGCCGCCGAATTTCTGGGCGTGGCTGATTGCTCAGGTGAAAGCGGCCGATCCCGACGTGCTGTTCTTGTCGGAGGCGTTCACGCCACCGGCCCGCCAGTACGGTCTCGCCAAACTGGGCTTCACCCAGTCCTACACGTATTTCACCTGGCGCACCGCCAAGTGGGAGCTCACCGAATTCGGCCAGGAGATCGCCGAACTCGCCGATTTCCGTCGGCCCAACCTGTTCGTCAACACCCCCGACATCCTGCATGCCGTGCTGCAACACAACGGGCCCGGCATGTTCGCGATCCGGGCGGTGCTAGCCGCGACGATGGGCCCGGCCTGGGGAATGTATTCGGGTTACGAGCTTTTCGAGCACCGCGCGGTGCGCGAAGGCAGCGAGGAATACCTGGACTCGGAGAAATACGAATTGCGACCCCGCGACTTCGCGGGCGCCCTGGCCGAGGGCAAGTCGCTGGAGCCGTTCATCGCGCGGCTCAACAACATTCGTCGCTTGCATCCGGCGCTGCGGGAGCTGCGCACCATCCGGTTCCACAGCATCGACAACGACGCGCTGCTGGCCTACAGCAAGTTCGACCCGACCACCGGCGACTGTGTGCTGGTGGTGGTGACGCTCAACGCGTTCGGGCCCGAAGAGGCGACCTTGTGGTTGGACATGGCCGCACTGGGTATGGAGCCTTACGAACGATTCTGGGTGCGCGACGAGATAACAGGTGAGGAATACCAGTGGGGCCAAGCCAATTACGTGCGCATCGATCCTGCCCGGGCAGTCGCCCACATCATCAACATGCCGCTGATCCCGTCCGAATCCCGATACCCGCTGCTGCGCCGGAGGTGACGCCGCAATGACGCCGACCGACCAACTCGCCAGGACACACCTGACGCCCGAACCCAGCGATCTGGATCGCCTACTGGCCGGCGTACACCACAATCCGCACGGCATCCTGGGCGCCCACGAATACGGCAACCACACCGTCATCCGGGCGTTTCGCCCGCACGCGACTGAAGTCGTGGCGCTGGTCGGCGCGGACCGCTATCCGTTGCAGCACATCGACTCGGGCCTGTTCGCTGTCGCGCTGCCGTTCACCAACCTCATCGACTACCGGCTCGAGGTCGGCTACGACGGCTCGCAGCCGCACACCGTCGCCGACGCGTACCGCTTCCTGCCCACGCTGGGTGAAATGGACCTGCACCTGTTCGCCGAGGGCCGCCACGAGCGGCTGTGGGAGGTGCTGGGCGCGCACCCTCGCTCGTTCACCACCGCCGACGGCGTGGTCGAAGGTGTGTCGTTCGCCGTGTGGGCACCTAATGCCAAGGGCGTCAGCCTGATCGGGGAGTTCAATCACTGGGGCGGCAACGACGCGCCGATGCGGGTGCTGGGTTCCTCGGGTGTATGGGAGCTGTTCTGGCCCGGCTTCCCGCCCGACGGCCTGTACAAGTTCCGCGTGCATGGCGCCGACGGCAGCGTCACCGACCGCGCCGACCCGTTCGCCTTCGCCACAGAGGTGCCCCCGCACACCGCGTCGCGGGTCTATGCCAGTGACTACACGTGGAGCGACGCCGACTGGATGGCCCGGCGCACCCAGCGCAACCCGGTTTTCGAGCCGATGAGCACCTACGAGGTACACCTGGGATCGTGGCGGCCCGGGCTGAGCTACCGCGACCTTGCTCGTGAGCTGACCGATTATGTTGTGGCGCAAGGTTTTACCCATGTCGAGATGCTGCCGGTCGCCGAGCACCCGTTCGCCGGGTCGTGGGGATACCAGGTCACGTCCTACTACGCACCGACGTCCCGGTTCGGCACACCCGACGACTACCGCTACCTGGTCGACACACTGCACCAGGCCGGTATCGGTGTCATCGTCGACTGGGTCCCCGCGCACTTCCCCAAGGACGCCTGGGCGCTCGGCCGGTTCGACGGTACGCCGCTCTACGAGCATTCCGACCCCAAACGCGGCGAGCAACTCGACTGGGGCACTTACGTGTTCGACTTCGGCCGGCCTGAGGTCCGCAACTTCCTGGTGGCCAACGCGCTGTACTGGCTGCAAGAGTTCCACGTCGACGGCCTGCGGGTGGACGCCGTCGCCTCGATGCTCTACCTGGACTACTCGCGGCCCGCCGGCGGCTGGACGCCGAACATCTACGGCGGCCGGGAAAACCTCGAAGCGGTGCAATTTCTGCAGGAGATGAACGCCACCGCACACCGGGTGGCGCCGGGCATTGTCACCGTCGCCGAGGAGTCGACGTCGTGGCCCGGCGTATCGCGGCCGACCAACGTTGGCGGCCTGGGCTTTTCGATGAAGTGGAACATGGGCTGGATGCACGACACACTCGACTACCTCAGCCACGATCCGGTGCATCGCAGCTACCACCACCACGAGATCACCTTTTCGATGCTGTACGCGTTCAGCGAGAACTTCGTGCTGCCGCTCAGCCACGACGAGGTGGTGCACGGCAAGGGCACGCTGTGGGGACGCATGCCCGGCAACGACCACCTCAAGGCGGCCGGGCTACGCAGCCTGCTGGCCTACCAGTGGGCCCACCCCGGCAAGCAGCTGCTGTTCATGGGACAGGAATTCGGGCAGCGTGCCGAGTGGTCCGAGGAACGCGGCCTGGATTGGTTCCAGCTCGACGAGAACAGCTTCTCCACCGGCATCCTGCATCTGGTGCGTGACATCAACGCGATCTACCGCAGCCACCCCGCACTGTGGAGCCAAGACACGACGCCCGAGGGTTACTCCTGGATCGACGCCAACGACTCGGCCAACAACGTGTTGAGCTTCTTGCGCTATGGCAGCGACGGCTCCGTGATGGCGTGCGTGTTCAACTTTGCCGGCACCGAGCACGGCAACTACCGGCTCGGCCTGCCCACCGCCGGCCGCTGGCGCGAGGTGCTCAACACCGATGCGGCCGACTATCACGGCAGCGGTATCGGAAACCTCGGCGGCGTCGATGCGACCGACGAGCCGTGGCACGGCCGCCCGGCGTCGGCGGTGCTGGTGTTGCCGCCGAGCTCGGCGCTCTGGCTGGAACCCGAGTAGAGTCCCGGCGCGAGCAGACGCGGTCAGTACAGCGCGTTGGCCAAGTTGCGCCGGCCGGCAATGACCTCGGGGTCGGCCGGATCGAACAGCTCGAACAATTCGATCAGCCGGGTGCGGACCTTCGTGCGCTCGTCGCCGGATGTCCGTCGCACCAACGCGATCAACCGGTCGAACGCGCCGGTCACATCCTGGTTGAGGATCTGCACATCGGCGGCGGCGAACGCCGCGTCGATGTCGTCGGGCGCGGCGTCGGCGGCCGCCACCGCATCCGGGGGCTGCTCCGTCGCGCGCATCAGGAAGGCGATCTGACGGACCGCGCCCTTGGCCTCGGCATGGTTGGGGTTGGCGTCCAGGATCGCCTGGTACGAGTCCAGCGCCGCGGCGAAGTCGCCGTCCTGAAGCTGTTGGCGCGCTTGCGCCAGTGCGGGGTCGACTTCTTCCGCGCCCTCGGAATCGGCTGCGCCGCTGAGCTTTCCGGCGGTCGCCGACAGCAGCGAGTCGACCCAGCGGCGTAACTGGTCGGCCGGCTGCATGCCCTGAAAGCTCGACAGCGGCTGGCCGGCGGCCAATGCCACCACAGTGGGGACCACTTGGATGCCGAAGATCTGGGCCACCTCGGGAACGGTGTCGACGTTGACGGTCGCCAGCGACCACTTGCCGCCGTCGTCGCTGGCCAGGCGGGACAGGATCTCGGCCAGTTGTAGGCACACATCGCTGCGCGGCGACCACAGCAACACCACGACCGGCACCTGGTTGGACCGGATCAGCACCTCGTCTTCGAAGTTGGCCGTGGTGATCTCGACGCCGGCCAGTTTCGCCGAGCCGGCTTGGGCATCGGCTCCGGCGGGGGAACTCTGCTGGGCCCGCTGCTTGAGTGCGGACAGGTCGACCGCTCCCGCCAGGGCGGGCCCAATCGGGGGTCGGGGACGGCTCACGTCGTCAAGTCTGGCACGACGCTACCGGTGTCCTGCCACCCGGTCGCAGGGCTTCGGTGACCAAAATCACAGTTCACGACGCCAGCAACCAGACGCCAGCAACCATTTTGGCGGGCATCAACCTCAGCCGGCGCGCAGGATCAGCGCGTCGCCCTGACCACCGGCGCCACACAGCGCCGCAACGCCGTAGCCGGAGCCGCGGCGCGCCAACTCGAGAGCAGCATGCAGCGTGATGCGGGCGCCCGACATGCCGATCGGATGCCCGACCGCGATCGCGCCGCCGTTGACGTTGACGATTTCGGGGTCGACACCCAGTTCCCTGGTCGACGCGAGCGCCACCGCTGCGAACGCCTCGTTGATCTCCACCACGTCAAGTTGGTCGACCGAGATGCCCTCGCGGCCAAGCGCTTTCTTGATTGCGTTGGCGGGCTGCGACTGCAGCGTCGAGTCCGGACCGGCCACCACGCCGTGCGCGCCGATCTCCACCAACCACGACAACCCGAGTTCTTCGGCCTTGGCCTTGTTCATCACGACGACCGCGGCCGCACCGTCGGAGATCTGTGACGACGACCCCGCCGTGATGGTGCCGTCCTTGCGGAACGCCGGCTTGAGGCCGGCCAGCGATTCCGCCGTGGTGTTGGCGCGAATGCCCTCGTCCTCGTTGAACTGCAGCGGATCGCCTTTGCGCTGCGGGATATTCACCGGCACGACCTCGTCTGCGAAGACGCCGTCCTTCCAGGCAACGGCCGCCTTCTGGTGTGAGCGCGCGGCGAACTCGTCCTGTTCGCGGCGGGTGAACCTGTCGGTATCGTTGCGCTGCTCGGTCAGCGCACCCATCGGTTGGTCGGTGAACACGTCGTGCAGCCCGTCGTAGGCCATGTGGTCCAACACGGTCACATCGCCGTACTTGTAGCCGGCCCGGCTGTCGATCAGCAGATGCGGGGCCTTGGTCATGGACTCCTGGCCGCCGGCGACCACGACGTCGAACTCGCCCGCCCGGATGAGCTGGTCGGCCAGGGCGATCGCGTCGATGCCGGACAGGCACATCTTGTTGATGGTCAGCGCCGGCACATCCCAACCGATGCCGGCGGCGACCGCGGCCTGACGGGCGGGCATCTGCCCGGCTCCTGCCGTCAGCACCTGGCCCATGATCACGTATTCGACCGCCGACGTCGGCACCTTGGCCTTCTCCAGCGCGCCGGCGATCGCAATGGCGCCCAGGTCACTGGCCGAGAAATCCTTCAGCGAGCCCATCAACTTGCCGATGGGCGTCCGTGCTCCAGCAACTATCACCGACGTCGTCATGAGAACCTCCGAATAGGACGAAAACGGCCGATTTGGTGGCCGATGAAGCGCAATCTTTCCCGTCAGGTTACCGTGACGTTATGACCACCGAACACGTTGACGTCCGTCGTACGCTGGCCAGCGCGTTGGTGACGGCGGTCGATCACGTCGGCATCGCGGTGCCCGACCTCGACGCGGCGATCGCCTGGTACCACGACCACCTCGGCATGATCGTGCTGCACGAGGAAGTCAACGACGAGCAGGGCATCCGCGAGGCGATGCTTTCGGTGCGCGGCGCTCCGGTCGGCAGCGCGCAGGTCCAGCTGATGGCCCCGATCGACGAGTCGTCGGCGATCGCGAAATTCCTCGACAAGCGCGGGCCGGGCATCCAGCAGCTGGCCTACCGGGTCAGTGACCTGGAGGCGCTGACCGAGCGGCTGCGCAGCCAGGGCATTCGCCTGCTCTACGACGCGCCGCGGCGAGGCACGGCGAATTCACGGATCAACTTCATCCATCCCAAGGACGCCGGCGGCGTGTTGATCGAGTTGGTCGAGTCGGCAGCCGATTCGGCCCACTAAGTCCACGGCGGCGACCCGCTGCGCCCGGCTCCGCCGCGCTTGCGATCGCCGCTAAGACCACTTGCGCGTCGGCCCCCGAGTTGCGCGGTTAGCCCAGCACGGCGTGTGCCAGTGCCGGCGGTCTTCCACGGCGGCCTCTCCCGCAACAGCCGGCCATACCACTACATGTGCTGTCCCGGAACGGATTTCGTGGTCACAGCCCGGGCATCGGTACGTCTTGACGGCTCGGGCCGCAGCGACCGGTCGCACTTCGTATTCGTAGCCGTCGGGCCCGGTTTCCACCCGGCGCATAGCTGGCAGCGAGCTTGGCGGCTGCTGCCGACGTGGTGATGTGCGACGCCGGGCCATGTGATCAGAATAGCCGGTATTCGTCGCTATCCATGCCGCGCATTCGATCGTAATCCAGTGTCAGACAACGGATTCCACGGTCGATAGCCAAGGTCCGGGCCTGTGGCTTGATCTGCTGTGCGGCGAACACCCCGCTCACCGGCGCCAGCAAACTGTCGCGATTGAGCAATTCGAGGTAACGGGTCAGCTGCTCGACGCCGTCAATCTCGCCGCGCCGCTTGATCTCGACGGCGACGGAGCGTCCGTGCTCGTCGCGGCACAGCAGGTCGACCGGACCGATCGGGGTCATGTATTCCCGGCGCACCAGGGTGTATCCGGCGCCGAGCAGCTCAACGTGTTCGGCGAGCAGCGCCTGCAGATGAGCTTCGACGCCGTCTTTGACCAGCCCGGGGTCCACGCCCAGCTCGTGACTGGAGTCGTGCTCGATCTCCTCGACGGTGATACGCAACTGCTCGCCGGCCTTGTTCTCGACCACCCAGACCGGCAGAGGCCCGTCGCGCTCTTCGGTGAGTCGGCACGGCGGGCTCATCCAGTTCAGCGGCTTATACGCACGGTCGTCGGCGTGCACGCTCACCGAGCCGTCGGCTTTGATCAACAACAGCCGGCGCGCGGAGGGCAGATGCGCGGTAAGCCGGCCCAGATAGTCGACGGTGCACCGGGCGATCACGAGACGCACGCGACTCACCTTAAGGGCCGTCGAGCGGACAAATTAGGCTGACGCCACCATGATGGCCAGGAAAACGGTGGCGCAGCGCCTGGGCCGGCTGCTGGAGCGACTGACCCGACAGAGCGGACGGCTATCGGACACCCCGGCGTACGGTTCGTGGTTGCTCGGGCGGGTTTCCGAAAGCCAGCGCCGACGGCGGATCCGGATTCAGATCATCCTGACCATCTTTATCGTGGCGGCGAACCTGATCGGTATCGGTGTCGCTCTGATGCTCGAGACCGTCGCTTTGCCGACACCGAGCGTCTTCAGCGACGCACCCCTGTGGCTCACCTTCGGGGTTGTCCCGGCCTACATCGTGATGGCGCTGGTGATCGGCACCTACTGGATTACCCGCCGGACGGTGACATCGCTGCGCTGGGCAATCGAAGAACGCACACCCAGCAAGATCGACCAGCACGACACCTTCGCGGCCCCGTGGCGCATCGCGACGCTCACCCTGGTCTTATGGGGACTCGCGACGGCGTTGCTGACCATCCTGTACGGGTTGGCCAACACGGTATTCATTCCGAAAATGCTGTTCTCGACCAGCTTTTGCGGCGTTCTGGTGGCAACCGCGTGCTATCTGTTCACCGAATTCGCGCTGCGTCCGATCGCCGCCCAGGCACTTGCCGCGGGACCGCCGCCACGACGTTTCGCGCCGGGGATCATGGGCCGGATCATGATGGTCTGGCTGCTCGGTTCGGGTGTGCCCGTCCTCGGCGTCGCTTTGACGGCGTTCTTCGCGCTGGTACTGCGCAACCTGACCATGACGCAGCTCGGGGTGGCGGTCCTGATCCTGGCGACCGCAACGCTGATCTTCGGCTTCTTCCTCATGTGGTTGCTGTCCTGGCTCATTGCCACGCCGGTCCGGGTGGTGCGCGCCGCGCTCGAGCGCGTCGAGCAGGGCGATCTACGCGGAGATCTGGTGGTGTTCGACGGGACGGAGCTCGGCGAATTGCAGCGCGGTTTCAACGCGATGGTCGCCGGGCTGCGAGAGCGCGAACGGGTGCGCGACCTGTTCGGCCGCCATGTCGGACGGGAAGTGGCCGCGGCCGCCGAACGGGAGCGACCCAAGCTCGGCGGCGAAGAACGCCACGTGGCAGTGCTGTTTGTCGACATCATCGCGTCGACGCAGTTGGTGACGAAGCGGCCGGCCACGGAGATCGTGCAACTGCTCAACCGGTTCTTCGCGGTGATCGTCGACGAAGTGGACCGCCATCGCGGACTGGTCAACAAATTCGAGGGCGATGCGACGCTGGCGATCTTCGGCGCCCCGAATCGCCTCGAGCATCCCGAGGACCAGGCACTGGCCGCCGCTCGCGCCATCGCCGAGCGGCTGGAGCGCGAGGTGTCGGAGTGCCAGGCAGGCATCGGGGTAGCGGCCGGGCAGGTGGTCGCCGGAAACGTCGGCGCCAAAGAACGATTCGAGTACACGGTGATCGGGGAGCCGGTCAACGAGGCATCGCGGCTCAGCGAACTCGCCAAGGAGCATCCGACGCGGTTGTTGGCGTCGTCGGAAGCGGTCGAAAGCGCCAGCGACGAGGAGCGTGCCCATTGGTCGCTGGGTGACACGGTCACACTGCGCGGCCACGACGAGCCCACCAGGCTGGCGACCCTGGTCTAGCGCCGCCACCTAGATGTCGCTTTTCCGCTAGTACTGTCGGTGCCCAGGTGTAATGGTCGAATCGTGCATGAAGACTTCGACCGCTGCTATCGGGCCGTGCAGTCCAAGGACGCCCGGTTCGACGGCTGGTTCGTCACCGCCGTGCTGACCACCGGCATCTATTGCCGGCCCAGCTGTCCCGTGCGGCCACCGTTCGCGCGCAACGTGCGGTTCTACCCGACCGCGGCGGCGGCTCAGCGGGCCGGGTTTCGGGCGTGTAAGCGGTGCCGGCCGGACGCGTCGCCGGGGTCGCCGGAATGGAACGTGCGCGGCGACGTCGTCGCGCGGGCGATGCGACTGATCGCCGACGGCACTGTGGACCGCGAAGGCGTCAGCGGCCTGGCCGCCCGCCTCGGCTATACCGCCCGTCAGCTGGAGCGATTGCTGCAAGCAGAACTCGGCGCCGGTCCGCTTGCGCTGGCCCGTGCTCAGCGCGCGCAGACCGCCCGGGTACTGATCGAGACGACTGACCTGCCGTTCAGCGACGTCGCGTTCGCCGCCGGATTTTCCAGCATCCGGCAGTTCAACGAGACGCTGCGCGCGGTGTGCGACAGCACTCCCACGGAGCTACGCAAACGAGCGATGGCCAACTTCGGCTGCAACCGTACGTCAGCCGGGACGGTGACATTACGGCTGCCGGTACGGATGCCGTTCGCCTACGAAGGTGTGTTCGGTCACCTGGCCGCGGGCGCGGTACCCGGCTGCGAGGAAGTACGCGATGGCATGTACCGCCGTACACTGCGGCTCCCGTCGGGCAACGGCGTCGTCAGCCTGGCGCCGGCCCCAGATCATGTCCGCTGCCAGCTGGTCCTCGACGATTTCCGCGACCTGACCACGGCGATCGCCCGGTGCCGACGGCTGTTAGACCTTGACGCCGACCCCGAGGCGGTGATTGACGTGTTGGGGGCCGATCCTGACCTGGCCGCGGTGGTGGCCAAGGCGCCGGGGCAACGCATTCCCCGCACCGTCGACGAAAGCGAACTGGCCATCCGTGCGGTGTTGGCTCAGCAGGTCTCGACGAAGGCCGCGAGCACCCACGCGGGCAGGCTGGTCGCCGCTTACGGGCAGCCGGTACCCGAAGCCGGTGGCACGCTGACGCACACCTTCCCCTCAGTCGAGCAGCTCGCCGAGATCGATCCGACCCATCTGGCGGTGCCCAAGGCACGCCGGCGGACGGTGACAGCGTTGATCGAAGGGCTCGCCGACGGCAGCGTGGTGCTGGATGCGGGTTGCGACTGGGACGCCGCACGCCGGCAACTGCTGACGCTGCCCGGTGTGGGCCCATGGACCGCCGAAGTGATTGCCATGCGCGCACTGGGCGACCCGGACGCGTTTCCGGCAAGCGACCTCGGACTGCGACTGGCCGCCGAACATCTGGGCTTGCCGACGGACCAGCGGTCGCTCATCGTCCGCAGCCTGCCATGGCGTCCCTGGCGGTCCTATGCCACCCAGCATCTGTGGACGACGCTCGAGCATCCGGTGAACCATTGGACATCAAAGGAGATCGCGTGATCCGCTACCGCACCATCGACAGCCCGATCGGCCCGTTGACGCTGGCCGGGTGCGGCGACGTATTGACGAACCTCCGCATGGTCGATCAGACCTATGAGCCCGATCGTGCCGGCTGGACGCTCGACGATCGGGCGTTTCCGGATGCCGTCGATCAACTCGAGGCCTATTTCGCCGGCAACCGCACCGAATTCGACCTGGAACTCAGCATGGCCGGTACAGAATTCCAGCGCCGGGTTTGGCGGGCGCTGACGACAATCCCGTACGGCGAAACTCGCTCCTACGGCGAAATCGCAGCACAAATTGGCGCTGTCGGAGCCGCGCGCGCGGTCGGATTGGCCAACGGACGGAATCCGATCGCCATTATCGTGCCCTGCCATCGGGTTATCGGCGCAGGCGGGAACCTGACCGGTTATGGTGGCGGATTGGACCGCAAGCGATCGCTTCTCGAATTAGAGAAACGCTATAAATCCGCCACCCTCACACTTTTCGACTAGGAATTAAAAAAGGGCACCTTGTGGGTGCCCTTTTTTGTGGGTGTTCGGCGGTGTCCTACTTTTCCACCCGGGGTGGGT
>NZ_LQOM01000019.1 GCF_002101595.1 Mycobacterium celatum | reverse complement strand
GCGGCGCTGAGTCCTGCCGAGCGTGTGGAGGTGTTGTTTGAGGAGTTGGCGGAGTTGGCGGGTCAGCGTAATGCGATTGATTCGCGCATTGTGGCGATCGCCGCCGAGCTGGATGGCGACGGGCTGTGGGGGATGACCGGTGTGCGCTCGTTGGCGGCGTTGGTGGCTTGGAAGCTGGGCTTGTCGTCGACGACTGCGCACACGATCGCCACGGTGGCGCGCCGACTTGAGGAGTTTCCGCGGTGTGCGGCGGGCATGGCCGAGGGTCGGTTGTCGCTGGATCAGCTCGGGGTGATCGCCGCGCGGGCCGGGCAGGGTTCGGATGAGCATTACGCGGCGTTGGCGGCGGTGGCCACGGTCAATCAGCTGCGTACCGCGGTCAAGCTCGAACCGCGACCCGAACCCGATGATGCCCGGCCTGAGCCGCAGCGTTCGATCACCAAGACCGCCGATGAGCAGTTCAGTTGTTGGCGGATCAAATTGCCGCACGATGAGGCGGCCAAGTTCGACGCCGCGCTCGGGTCGCACCTGGATGCGCTGATCGCCGAGTGGAAGCGCGATCACGGCGGCGGCACGCCAGCTGAGAATTGTCCGCCGTTGCCTTCCACGGTGGAGGCGTTTATGCGGCTGGTCGAGGCCGGCTGGGATGCCGAGGCGGCGCGGCGCCCGCACGGGCAGCACACCACGGTGGTGATGCATTTCGATGTCGAGCAGCGCGCCGCGGCGCTGCATCTGGGTCCGCTGCTATCCGACGCTGAGCGGCAATACCTGTCCTGTGATGCCACCTGTGAGGTGTGGTTCGAACGCCACGGGCAGCCCATCGGCGCCGGGCGTACTACCCGGGTGATCGGCCGGCGGCTGCGCCGCGCGCTGGAGCATCGCGACCGCATGTGTGTGGTGCCCGGCTGTGGGGCCACCCGAGGTTTGCACGCCCATCACATCCGGCATTGGGAAGACGGCGGCCCCACCGAGTTGGCCAACCTGGTGCTGGTCTGCCCGTATCACCATCGGCTGCACCACCGCGGCGACATCACCATCACCGGAACCGCCGAGGATCTGCTCGTCACCGACAGTGACGGTCAACGCCTTCGCGCCGGATCGCTGGCGCGCCCACCCAAGCGTCCCCCGCCCGCTGTGCCGCCGTGGCCCGGGCCCCTCGGCGAGCGCGCCGACTGGTGGTGGTACGACCCCTTCCAGCCCCAACCCCCACCAGCAAACAACTAAGTCAGCTACGGCAGACCAAACAGGTTGAGGC
>NZ_LQOM01000018.1 GCF_002101595.1 Mycobacterium celatum | reverse complement strand
GCCTGCTCACGCATCTGGTCCATCAACTCCGGGCCGGTGATGCCGTCGCGGAAACCTGGGTAGTTCTCCACCTCGGTCGTCGTCATCAGTGCGCCGCCGAACGACGTGCCCTCGAACACCAGCGGCGCCAACTGCGCGCGCGCCGCGTAGAGCGCGGCGGTGTATCCGGCCGGCCCGGAGCCGATCACAATCACATCGCGAACAAGGCTACTGGCAGTCATACAAGCCTTTCGGCTCGGGTCTGCTCGACGACGGCAGACAAAGATTAGACGACGGCAGAGCAAAGATTAACTGAGCGGCATCGATGAACTTTGCGACTACAAGGTTAGGGCCTGTAGCGAAAGTCATTGCCAATCAGGGGTCATTCTAAGGGAAAGCTCACACAAAATTATGTTGTGACGCCACAACATAACGACCGCTACCGATGGCCGATCGAGCAGCGAAGTATCAGGCACCACGACTGTGGCGTTTGGAGATAAGGACACGCGATGATAGCCGTAGCGCCGTCTCAACCGCTGTTGCAAGCCCGCCGTCCGTTTCCTGAACGATTGGGCGTGAAGGGCACGCTGCTCTACAAACTGGTGACGACCACTGATCACAAGCTGATCGGCCTCATGTATGTCGTCACCTGCTACGCGCTGTTTTTTCTCGGTGGTCTGATGGCGCTGTTGATGCGGACCGAATTGGCGTCGCCTGGTCTGCAGTTTTTGTCCAACGAGCAGTACAACCAGCTGTTCACCATGCACGGCACCATCATGTTGCTGTTGTATGCCACCCCGATCGTGTTCGGGTTCGCCAACCTGGTGCTGCCGTTGCAAATCGGTGCACCCGATGTGGCATTTCCGCGGCTCAACGCCTTCTCTTATTGGTTGTTCTTGTTCGGCGCGCTGATCACGATCGCCGGTTTCGTCACCCCCGGCGGGGCAGCGGATTTCGGCTGGACTGCCTACACTCCGCTGTCGAATGCCATCCACTCACCCGGTGCCGGGCCCGACCTGTGGATCATGGGATTGATCGTCGCCGGTCTGGGCACCATCCTGGGCGCGGTCAACATGATCACCACGGTCGTGTGCATGCGCGCGCCGGGCATGACGATGTTTCGGATGCCGATCTTCACCTGGAACATCCTGGTGACGTCGATCCTGGTGCTGCTGGCCTTCCCGCTGCTCACCGCCGCGCTGTTCGGGCTGGCCTATGACCGCCACCTGGGCGCCCATATCTACGACGTCGCCAACGGCGGAGTCCTGTTGTGGCAGCACCTGTTCTGGTTCTTCGGCCACCCCGAGGTCTACATCGTCGCGCTACCGTTCTTCGGCATCATCACCGAAATCATCCCCGTGTTTTCGCGCAAACCGGTCTTCGGCTACACCACGCTGGTCTACGCCACGCTCGCCATCGCGGCACTGTCGATGGCGGTGTGGGCGCACCACATGTTCGCCACCGGCGCAGTGCTGTTGCCGTTCTTCAGCCTCATGTCGTATCTGATTGCAGTGCCGACGGGGATCAAGTTCTTCAACTGGATCGGCACCATGTGGAAGGGGCAATTGACGTTCGAGACCCCGATGCTGTGGGCATTCGGTTTCCTCGTCACCTTCTTGTTGGGCGGGCTATCCGGTGTGCTGCTGGCCAGCCCGCCGCTGGACTTCCACGTCACCGACAGCTATTTCGTGGTTGCGCACTTTCACTACGTGCTGTTCGGCACCATCGTGTTCGCCTCGTTCGGCGGGGTGTACTTCTGGTTTCCGAAGATGACGGGTCGGCTGCTCGACGAACGGCTCGGCAAGTTGCATTTCTGGTTGACCTTCATCGGGTTTCACACCACGTTCCTGGTCCAACACTGGCTGGGCAACATGGGCATGCCGCGCCGCTACGCCGACTACCTGCCCACCGACGGCTTCCAGTCGCTCAACATCGTATCCACGATCGGATCATTCATCCTGGGGGTGTCAATGATCCCGTTCATCTGGAACGTGTTCAAGAGCTGGCGCTACGGCGAAGTCGTCACCGTCGACGACCCATGGGGCTACGGCAACTCGCTGGAGTGGGCCACCAGCTGCCCGCCACCGCGACACAACTTCACCGAGCTGCCCCGCATCCGCTCCGAGCGGCCTGCCTTCGAGTTGCACCACCCGCACATGGTGGAACGACTTCGCGCCGAAGCCCATGTCAAGCGGCGGGCAACGCTGATTCCGCAATGACAGGCCACCCGAACGGCGCACAACGGAAACTTGTGAGGTCACAACGACAAAGTCACTACTGACCGCTTCGTGGGCAGTGAACCATCGTCGGTATGACCCATCGGACTAAATGACGCACGCCATCGAATTATGCAATAGGTGAGTGACGACAACCTCAATGTACAGAGGTTGTTGGTGTTGGCGCGCGTGCTGAAAAGCGGTCAAATCTGTGTGGATGAGCGATAATTAGCGATGATGCTGTAATGCGGGTCAGCAGGTGAAGGAGAAGCGTTGATTAATGACGCTGGATAGCCCAAATCTAATGTTCCAGGGCAACTACGGATTTCGTCAGTTATGCAGGTTTGTCGACTCCCGGTATGCCGCCTAGGCCCGGCAGGGGCTATCCCTCTGGTGCCAGCTTGGGAAGTCGAAATTCACTGGTAACTCACAGGGTTTACTGCGCGCCATAGGGGATTCCCTCGGTAGCGTACTTTTCTGGCCATTTTGATCACGAGGAGGCTAAATGGGCCGCGCGCACCGGATCGTCGACTGGAATCCCGACGACGTTGTGGCGTGGGAATCCGGCAACAAGAAAGCCGCGCGACGCAACCTGCTCTGCATGATGGCGGCCGACCACGTCGCCTTCTCGATCTGGGCCCTCTGGTCGGTGATGGTGCTGTTCATGCCGGAGTCGGTGTACGGCTTTTCGGCGGCCGACAAATTGCTGCTGGGCGCCACCGCCACGCTGTCCGGCGCAAGCCTGCGTATTCCCTACACGTTGGGCATCGCGAGGTTCGGCGGCCGCAACTGGACGACGTTTGCGGCGCTCATACTGCTGGTCCCCACGGCCGGAACTATCGTGCTGCTCGCCAACCCCGGCCTGCCATTGTGGACGTATGTAGTGTGCGCGGCACTGACCGGGTGCGGCGGCGCCAACTACGCGGCATCGCTGGCCAATGTCAACGCCTTCTACCCGCAGCGACTCAAGGGCTCAGCACTCGGGCTGAGCGCCGGCATCGGCAATCTCGGGGTCGCGGGCGTCCAGATAGTGGGACTGGTGGTGCTCGCCGTCGCCGGCCACCGTCAGCCGTACTGCGTATGCGCGGTGTACCTGGTGTTGCTGGTGGTGGTCGCGTTGATGGCGGCACTGTTCATGGACAACCTGGAGCACGGCATCGAGGCGGCCACCCTGCGGTCGGTCATGATCGAGCCGGACACCTGGATACTCGCGCTGCTTTACGTCGGTACCTTCGGGACGTTCATCGGGTTCTCGTTCGCGTTCGGCCAGGTGCTGCAGATTAACTTCGTGGCCAGCGGCGAAAGCGCCGAACACGCATCCCTACACGCCGCCGCGTACGCCTTCATCGGGCCGCTCCTGGGCGCTTTGTCGCGAATCTACGGCGGCCGGCTGGCCGACCGATTCGGCGGCGGACGTGTCACGCTGGCCGTCTTTGCCGGCATGGTCGCCGCAACGGGAGCGCTGGCCAGTGTCAGCACCCACGACGACCACACCGCCGGCCCGACAACCGGCACTACCATGGTCGGCTATATCGTCTCCCTCCTCTGCCTGTTCTTCTTGGCAGGTCTCGGCAAGGGCTCGGTGTTCAAGCTGATCCCGGCGGTCATCGAAGCGCGCAGCCACACGCGGGGGTTCAGCACCGAATCCGAACGCAACCACTGGTCACGCAACATGTCGGGAGCGTTGATCGGATTCGCAGCTGCAGCAGGTGCCTTCGGCGGCGTCGGAGTCAACCTGGTGCTGCGGCAGTCCTACCAGAGCACCCACACTGACACAGCTGCGTTCTGGGTCTTCTTGGTGATTTATGCCGCCGCGGCGTTGGTCACATGGTCGGTGTACGTGCGCCGACCCTTCGCCCGTGCGTCGGCCGCGCTGGCCGCACATGCCGCGTCGGTATCGTCGCGCGTCGACGGTGGATTGGTCGGATCCTCGGTACCAGGGCAGGTCGACCTCTGATGGAAGGCAGTTCTTGCATTGAGATCAGTTTGGCGCCAATGCGATTCGTGTAACCGCTGTAATTCCCCTACCGGCAACGGCCCACATAGGCTCATGAATGCCACCGCACCACCATTCGTTTGGCGCGGGTGCAGACTCTTGACGCCGGGACGTCGCTGGCGCCAGCCCGATCGCGCGTAATGCGGCCAGCAAATACCGATACGATGAATCGCACTTTCAGCCCATCTGCAGCGCCAATCCACTGGATTCACAGCGTCAGCTGTTTACGCTTTATTCACCGCATAGGAGAACACCGGAGACGATGAGCAGCAACGAATTAGGACGTGCCGATACGCACGGACCCACCGTCTGGTGCGACGCTCGAGCACTCGGTGTCGAGCGTCAGGTGGTCATCGGCGACGTGCTGCCTACCCCCGACTCGCGGCACCCTCGCGAATTCCCCACGAACAGACGCAATCTCCGCGTCTATGCATGCCTGCAACGTCGGAGACATCGACAATGGCGCAGCCGAGGCTCATAAGCACATGAAGTGAATCCGTGCCAGATCGTTGCCAAAGTCATAACCTGCGGGGTGAAAAGCACTCGACTGTAGGCATTTCGACATACCTGTCAAGACGCCCTGGCCCGTCTTGCCCTGCTCGGCCTCGATGTGGCCTGCCTTCGCGGTACCCGTAGCGTGCCTCCCGGTATTTGGCGACGCATAGCCGCGCGTCGTGCCTCGCGCTGCTGCAACGTGACCGCGACAACCCATTGGCAATTCCTTCGGTCATAGTGATGCCAGCCGCGCGAGTGACTGCCAAAGAGCATCACCAGCCGGGTAGCCGATCTTTTGAATCAACAGCCAACCGATTACGAACCGACACGGGCTTATACGGCTGGACGGAGACTATGCGGACCCTGTCCGGTGACCGGTAGGGACGCGTTTGGCCGTACGCCGGCCATCAGAAATCAAACGACAGAGGCAACCAGAATGGATTTTGGAGTTCTACCCCCGGAAATCAATTCCGGCAGAATGTATGCCGGTCCTGGCTCAGGGCCGATGGTGGCGGCCGCATCGGCCTGGGATGCCCTTGCGGGCCAACTGGAATCGATCTCACGGGCCTACTCCTCAGCGATCTCGGGGCTGCAAGGCGAGGCATGGTCGGGGGGTGCCTCGATCGCGATGGGCGACGCGGCCGCACCCTACGTGGCGTGGGTGACGGCGGCGGCGGCCAACGCTGAGGAGACGGCCAGCCGGGCTCGGGCCGCGGCAGCCGCGTATGAGACCGCATTAGCCGCGACCGTGGCGCCGGAGCTCGTCACGGCCAACCGCAGCCAGTTGGCAAATTTGGTTGCCACCAACATCTTCGGGCAGAACACGACGCAGATCGCGGCCATCGAGGCCGCCTACTCCGAAATGTGGGCGCAGGATGCGCACGCGATGTACGGCTATGCCGCGTCTTCGTCGGCGGCGACCATGCTGACGCCATTCAACAATCCGCCGCAGACCACAAGCGCCGCAGGGCAATCGGGACAGGCCGCCGCGGTGGCCAACGCCGTCGGTAATTCAGCCTCCGCACAGTCGCAGGCCACCCTGTCCCGGCTGATTTCTGCGGTGCCGCAACACCTGCAAACCCTCTCGACAGCGGGGTCCTCGGGCTCTTCTGCATCGTCGTCTTCCTCATTGTCGTCGTCGATACTCACCGGCTTCAGTGACTTCAATACCCTTACCTCGCCTGTGAATCTGGCCTCCGGCCTGAGCCGCACCTATACGTCGGCGGGAAGCTTTGGGACTGGTCTTTTCCGGGCCAACGTCCAAGGGGGTGGTCATCTGCCCGAGGCGGCTAGTCAGGCCAGTACTGTCGGGACGAAGACGTTGGCTCCAGCAGGTATTCGGGCCCGGGTGCTCGCCAGTGTGGGTCGAGCGGCACCGATCGGCGGCTTGTCTGTTCCGCAGAATTGGACGTCGGCAACTCCAGTGGCCAGCGCCGCGGAAGAGCCGTCGTGGCTGTCGGAAATGGACCTTGGAGCTGTTGCGCCGTCCGAGGAAATCTCACCGACGAGCGGATTGAGTGGGGCTCCGATTGCGGGTCTGGGTCCGATGGCAGGCATGGTGGCGCGTGCCTCGGTCAGCAGTGTCTTGCGCGTCGAGCCTCGCCGTTTCAAGATGCCTCGCCCCACCCTCGGCGGATAGCGGGTGGGCACCATTCTCGGCGCCGACTGCAGCGCGATCGCTGTCGGCGGGCGCGAAAGGCTCGCCGGTGCTTGAGTTCGCGGCCTTGCCGCCCGAAGTCAACTCGGCCAGGATGTATGCCGGCCCCGGTGCAGGCCCGATGCTGACGGCCGCGTCAGCCTGGGACGCGCTGGCCGCCCAATTGGACTTGTTCGTGGCCGGATACTCCTCGGTGATCTCCGGGCTGCACGGCGAAAGTTGGTCGGGCGAGGCCTCAGACGCAATGGCCAGCGCCGCTGCGCCCTTCGTGGCGTGGGCGAGCACGACGGCGGCGCAGGCCGAGCAGGCCGCCAGCCAGGCGCGGGCGGCCGCGGCAGCCTATGAGACAGCGTTCGCCGCAACAGTGCCTCCGGCGGCGGTCGCGGCGAACCGCATCCAGCTGGCGACGCTGGTCGCAACCAACTTCTTCGGACAAAACACACCGGCGATTGCCGCCATCGAGGCGGCCTACGCCGAAATGTGGGCGCAAGACGCTGCCGCGATGTACTGTTATGCCGCATCCGCGTCGGCCGCGTCCACGCTGACGCCGTTCACCCAACCGCCCCAAACCACAAGTCCCACCGGGCAATCCGCACAGGCCTCGGCGGTCGCACAGGCCGTTGGCAGCTCGCCCTCAGCGCATTCCCAGACGACACTGTGGCAGGCGATGTTGGCCCTCCCCCGACAGCTGCAAATGCTGGCATCGGGGGCATCCACGAACACATCCGCGGCGGGGGCGTCGTCAACACCGATACTCACAGCCGTCAGTGAATTCAATACCCTGGCTGGGCCGATCAATCCGCTGTGGCAGGTGACTTACGCCGTGTTTTCGACGGGACAATTCGGGACAGGGCTTCGCTTGTCCCAGCTTCAGGCGGCAAAGAATGCTGCGAAACCGGCCACGCCGGCCGTCACTGTTGCGACCACGACGCAGACGACGGGCAGCATTCGCAGTGAGGTGTCCGCGAGTGTTGACAGTGCTGAACGGGTGGGGAAGTTGTCCGTTCCGCAGAGCTGGACGGCAGCGGTCCCGACGGCTAGTCCGGCCAGTGAACACCCACATTCGGCGGCAGCGGGTTTCCGAGCGCTTCCAGCGTGGGCGGGGAATCCGCCGGTCAACACGCCGGGCGGGCCACCGCCGCCGGCCGTCGGGCCGATGACGAACGTGACAGGGCGTCGTACCGGCAACAAGGTATTCCGCATGAGGGATCGCCGTTTCAAAATGCCCCGTCCCCCAGTCGGAGGATAGGGTTTCAGCCGCGGAACCACGGCGTGGATGCCCGACAACGTCCAACCGCGCACACCACGGCGACGAGCACACACAACGAACTGTTGTGGCCTCACAACAGTTAAGCCTCTACTGACGGCATCAAACGCGGTGGATTATCGGGCACATGGTCCCACCAACCAACTAAGAGCGGCGTCAGATATCGACGCTGCACTGCTGATCGACAGTGATCGCGATGTCGTAGGACGTGTCCGAATATGGCCGGCACGCAGTCGAATCCATGTCGCCGGGAGTGAATTACCGGTGATTCGCATGGTGCAGGCCGGCAATCTTTTGAAGGAGAAATCGCCGATGAGCACTCGTCCCGCTAAGACTCGTAGTGAGGGCCAGTGGGCGCTCGGTGAGCGCGAACCGCTCAATGAAACCGAGCAGATCAAGCACGATGATGCACCGCTCAATGTGCGGGATCGCATCTTGAACGTCTACGCCAAGCAGGGTTTTGACAGCATCGAGAAAACCGATCTGCGCGGCCGGTTCCGCTGGATGGGTCTGTACACGCAACGGGAGCAGGGCTACGACGGGACCTGGACCGGCGACGAGAACATCGACACCATCGAGGCCAAGTATTTCATGATGCGGGTGCGCTCCGATGGCAAGCCGATGTCGGCTGCCACCCTGCGCACGCTAGGTCAGGTCTCCAAGGAATTCGCCCGGGACACCGCCGATATCGGCGACCGGGAGAACGTGCAATTTCATTGGATTCGGGTCGAGGACGTCCCCGAGATCTGGGACCGGCTGGCCTCGGTGGGCTTGACAAGCACCGAGGCCTGCGGCGACTGCCCCCGCGCCATCCATGGTTCGCCCCTGGCCGGCGACTCGGTCGACGAGGTGCTCGATCCATCGCCGGCGATCGACGAGATCCTGCGGCGCTTTATGAACAATCCCGGTTATGCGAACTTGCCGCGCAAGTACAAGACCGCGATATCGGGTCTGCAGGACGTCTCGCATGAGACCCACGACGTCGCATTCATCGGCGTGAACCATCCCGAGCATGGACCCGGCATGGACCTATGGGTGGGCGGTGGCCTATCCACCAATCCGATGATGGCCCAACGTGTCGGCGTCTGGGTGCCACTCGACGAGGTGCCCAACGTGTGGGAGGGCGTAACCAAGATATTCCGCGATTACGGCTATCGGCGGCTACGTTCGAAGGCCCGGCTGAAATTCCTGATCAAAGACTGGGGCGTCGAGAAGTTCCGCGGGCTTCTCGAGACTGATTATCTGGGATACAAGCTCATCGACGGTCCAGCGCCGGAGCCGATCAAGCACCCGATCGACCACGTCGGCGTCCAGCGACTGAAGAACGGTCTCAACGCGATCGGTGTGGCACCGATCGCCGGACGGGTGTCGGGCACCACCCTGTGCGCCGTCGCCGACCTGATGGAGCGCGCCGGATCAGAGCGGGCACGGTTCACCCCGTACCAAAAGCTGGTTATTTTGGATGTGCCCGACGACAAGGTCGACGAGATGGTGGCTGGCCTGGATGCGCTCGGCCTGCCGTCGCGGCCGTCGCACTGGCGTAAGAACCTGATGGCCTGCACCGGGATCGAGTTCTGCAAGCTGTCATTCGCGGAAACCCGGGTGCGCGCACAGACTCTGGTGCCCGAGCTTGAGAAGCGGCTGGAGGACATCAACGCCCAGCTCGACGTGCCGATCACGGTTCACATCAATGGCTGCCCCAACTCGTGCGCCCGAATCCAGGTGGCCGACATCGGATTCAAAGGCCAAATGGTCGACGATGGCCACGGCGGATCGGTCGAGGGCTTTCAGGTGCATCTGGGCGGGAGTCTGGGCCTGGACAGCGGGTTTGGCCGCAAACTGCGCCGGCACAAGGTCACCAGCGACGAACTGGGCGACTATGTCGACCGAGTGGTCCGCAATTTTGTCAAACAGCGGAGTGAGGGCGAACGGTTCGCGCAGTGGGCGATGCGGGTCGACGAAGCAGAACTGCGATGAGCGGAAAGGCGAACGAGTACACCGAAACCGATCTACGTGAGCTGGCTGCGCGTGGTGCGGCGGAGATGGACGGCGCCAGTGCCACCGACATATTGCGCTGGACCGAAAAGCATTTCGGTGGTGATGATGGACCCCGCGGGTGGGCGACCTGCGATTACGTGGTGGCCTCCAATATGCAAGACGCCGTCCTGGTGTCGCTGGCCTCGAGCGTGCGCCCGGGCGTGCCGGTGCTCTTTCTGGACACCGGCTACCACTTCGCGGAAACGATAGGCACCCGCGACGCGGTCGAATCCGTCTACGACGTCCACGTGCTCAATATCACTCCTGAGCACACGGTGGCCGAACAGGACGAACTGCTCGGCAAGGATCTGTTCGCCCGTAATCCCACCGAGTGTTGCCGCTTGCGTAAGGTGGTGCCGCTGGCCAAAACGCTGAGCAGGTATTCGGCGTGGGTGACCGGGTTGCGCCGAGTCGAGGCACCCACCCGCGCCAACGCCCCGCTGGTCAGCTTCGACGAGCACTTCGGGTTGGTGAAGGTCAATCCGATTGCCGCGTGGACCGACCAGGACGTCGCCGACTACATCGCCGAAAACAATGTGTTGGTCAATCCGCTTGTCGACGAGGGCTATCCGTCGATCGGCTGTGCCCCGTGCACTACAAAACCGATCGAGGGCGCCGACCCGCGTAGCGGGCGCTGGCAGGGGACGTCGAAGACCGAATGCGGATTGCATAGCGCATGAACACACTTGTATTGACCGCGCATGGCAGCAAGGATCCGCGATCGGCCGCCAATGCGCGCGCCGTGGCCAGCCGACTGGTGCGTATGCGTCAGGACCTCGACGTGCGGATTGCATTCTTGGAACGAAATTCTCCAAATCTCGTCGACGTGCTCGCCAGCTTGCCGGATGCCCGCCGGGCAGTCGTATCGCCCTTGCTTCTGGCGAGCGCTTACCACGCCCGCCTGGACATCCCGAAACAGATCGCAGAGGCCGGCGCATATGGCGTCCGACAGGCCGACGTCCTGGGCGAGGATGATCGACTTGTGTCGATATTGCGGTGGCGGCTCGCCGAAGTAGGTGTTTCTGGTCGCGACCGCGGACTGGGTGTGCTGGTGGTCGCGATTGGCTCGTCGGATGGCGCAGTGAACGCGCGTACCGCAACGGTGGCGGCCAAGTTTGCGAAGGGAACTCGATGGGCCGGTGCGACAATGGCTTTCGCGACCGGCCCGCAGCCGTCGGTGGCGGAGGCAGCCGATCGATTAGGACGCCTCGGCGCCAGGCGGCTGGTTATCGCCCCGTGGTTTTTGGCGCCTGGACGGCTGCTCGACCGCGTGCAGGGCTACGCGCGACAGGCGGGCATCGCGATGGCCGCACCACTGGGCGCGCACCGGCTGATGGTCGAGACCCTACTGGACCGCTACGACCAGGCGATCGCCGGGCAAGCCGCAGCCTAAGGTTCGCCAAGCTTTGGTGCATCGGTCGAGAAACCGAATCGCGCCTGGGATCCCATTGGACGCTCGGGGTTTTATGCGCTCTTCCTGGGTCAGGCGATCGCGGGCCGACTGCAGGATGAACGCGGGACGCTGCGCAGGTTGGTACCAGGCCGAGATCGGCGCCGGTGAAGTGGCGAGATGTCAGGGACAACAACCGTCAGTTGGGTGAGCTACACCGCACGAACGGCGAGCTTGAGGTAACCGTGAAATGGATCACCACCCAAAGCTCTTCAGGTGTATGATCTTAACGGGAACGGAAGCCTCTGCCATGCTTACCGGCATTACTAGTCGTGCCGGCACCTTGGTTACCACCATCGTGGTGCTAACCGGCGCCGCGGTCCTACACGCTGACGTGGCAGGGGCGGACCCAAACCAGGACGACCAGTTTCTGGCACTGCTCGATAAGGAAGAAATCCCCGCCCTCGCGAACGTTCCGAGCATCATCGCCACAGCCCATAAAGTTTGTCGCAAACTCGACGGCGGAGTGCCGGTGGACGACGTAGTGGACACGATGACGGACAATGCGTACGGCGTAGACCCGCTCTTGCGCCTATACCCCCCCGCCCGCGTCACGTCCACCGTGACCCGATTCATCACTGCGGCAGTGGAGGTCTACTGTCCGGACGATCAAGGCAAGATAGCTTCCATCATGGCTAATCCCGAGCCGGGATCGGGTGAGCCCACGCACCGGCTCGGCGCGTACACGCGCAACGCGGCCAACTCGGGAAACGATGCGCTGGAGCCGACGGACGGCGGCGTTTTCCTCGCGGGCCGCTACCGGAGCGACCGGTCAGACGGTTACGCGGATGACACAGTCCTCACCTCGCTGACCGCAGCGGTTCCGTCCGGGGAGATTACCCCGCCGAACCCGCCGCAGATTCCGACACCACCGCCGCCGGCAGCGCATAAACCGCAGCAGCAGCCGCCTCCACCGCAACAGGTGGAGCCCCCCGCTGCCGCTCCACAGCCCGGGGACGCCGCCGGCAGTGGCGGCGGTGGCAGTGGCGGCGGTAACGGCAACGGCGGTAGCGGTCCGGTTCCGGCCGAGCCGTCGCCGGAGCCACCGATACCGCCGGGCTTTGTCAGGCTCGCACCGTGAGACGGGAACCGAGCCAGTGGCTGGCGCCAAAGGCTGCCGCCGATAGCTTCGCGATGATCGGACGACCTTGGTGCAGGCTGCACGGGCACGCGCCGCCGGTCTGAGGGTTGGTTTGTGGCCGAGATCGTCAATCCGTATGGAAACGAAGCTATTTGCGTGACTTCGAGCGGGAACTGATGTGGCTCAGCAGGTCTCGTATTGCGCCGGCAGGCGGGATTCGCCCCCCCACCCAGATGGCTCGAAGCGGGCGCCCCAGTCTCAACTCGGGGATGGCGATGGCACGCAGGCGACCGACGGCCAGGTCATCGGCTACTGCCAGCCGGCTCATCACCGCCGGCCCCGCGCCCGCGAGGACCGCGGCGCGTACAGCCGCCGCAGAAGACAACTCGAGCACGGGGGGCGCTTGCTCTACGCCGTCACCCAACGCCCGCTCTAGGGCCATCGTCAGGTTGTCACGTATACCTGAGCCCAGCTCGCGTGTAACCAGCGGTGTTTGTGCGAGTTCGGCGGCGGTCACCTCTCGTGACCGCCGAGCCCACTTGTGATTTGGCGGCACAACGACGACAAGTTCGTCGTGCGCCACGACACAGCTACTTAATCCGCGAGGTGGACCGGGCCTTTCGACGAACCCAAGATCGGCGCTGCCGTCGCGAACTGCAGCGATCGCGTTGACGCTGTTGGTGGCCGTCAGGACCACTTCGGGCGCGGTGCCGGCAGGCCGTGCAGCCTGCAGGGAAATCAGCCAATGGGGCATGAGTTGCTCGGCGATGGTCTGGCTGGCCACAACTTTGAGTCGCTGGCGGCTTTTCGCGCGCAGCGAGCCCAGGCTCGCGTCGACCTCGTGGGCTACTTCCAGCAGACGGGCTGCCCACTCGGCTACGAGGACGCCAGTCGGCGTGAGTTGTGAGCCGCGCGTTGTCCGGACGGCCAGCGCCACACCGATCTGGGCCTCCATCGATGCCAGCCGCGCCGATACAGCCTGTTGGGTCAACCCCAATTCGCGAGCGGCGCCGCCCAGACTACCTGTCTTGGCGATCGCCAAAAAGATTTCGAACGAAACGAGTTCGGGCATACGAGAACTCAGCACCATGGTCGATCAAATCACAAATTGGCCTTGCTATATTTCGCGACTCATGTCCACCATCATAAGCGTGGCCCGTGTAATGCGCTGGTCGGCACAGAGCCGGTAGCGCCTGATCCCCTGGCAACTCCGCAACAACTGAGCCGAGCGAATAGTGCTGGCACATAACACTTTTCAGGAATAACCGGCACGCCAAGGCTAAAGTCCACACCTGGATTGCCCTTGCAGACCGTCATTTTCACAGCTGACATACATCAAACTCCCACCATTTGCGAAGCTACTATAGCCGTTGGTTCGCTACGAATCGTCGTCCCCAATTTATGGCGCAGTGCACGGAATATAGTCACAACGATCTCTTGTGGATCCACAATGTCGGGACCTCTACCTCATGGCTCCTTGAAAGGAGAACCATCGGGGCGTGAACCGTCCAACCAGCGAAGCACAGGCACCCGAGGTGCGTCACGATGACCGCGGCGTCGGTCAAGCTGATCGCCAGGAAATTCACCGTCGCAGGAGGCCATGAGTATGCGTCCATACCATGTCGCGATCGTGGGCTCGGGCCCCTCGGGGTTCTTTGCGGCGGCGTCCCTGCTGAAATCCGCGGACGCGTCGGAGCATGTCGACGTCGCCGTGGACATGCTGGAAATGCTGCCGACGCCATGGGGCCTGGTGCGTTCGGGCGTTGCGCCTGATCACCCCAAGATCAAGTCGATCAGCGCGCAGTTCGAGAAAACCGCCGAAGACCCTCGTTTCCGCTTCTTCGGCAACGTTGTCGTGGGCGAACACGTCGGGGCTGCCGAACTCGCGCAACGCTACGATGCGGTGATCTATGCCACTGGGGCGCAGTCGGATCGCCCGCTCAACATCCCCGGCGAAGACCTGGCCGGCAGCGTTGCCGCGGTAGATTTCGTCGGCTGGTATAACGCGCACCCGCACTTTCAGCACATTTCGCCTGATCTGTCGGAGGGGCGCGCCGTCGTGGTCGGCAACGGTAATGTCGCCCTCGACGTCGCCCGCATCCTGGTAACGGACCCCGACGTGCTGGCGCTCACCGACATCGCCGACCACGCGTTGGAGTCGCTGCGTCACTGCGAAATCCACGAAGTGGTCATCGTTGGCCGGCGCGGGCCGCTGCAGACCGCGTTCACCACACTGGAGTTGCGTGAGTTGGGTGAGCTCGAAGGGGTCGACGTGGTGGTCGATCCGGCGCAGCTGGAGGGCATCAGCGACGACGACGCGGCCGCGGTGGGCAAGACCGCCAAACAAAACATCAAACTGCTGCGCGACTATGCCAGCCGTGCGCCCCGCCCGGAACACCGGCGAATCGTATTCCGGTTCTTGACATCTCCTATCGAAATCAAGGGCGACGGGAAGGTCGAACAGATCGTGCTGGGCCACAACGAGCTGGTCACCGGCGACAGCGGACGGATGGTGGCCAAAGACACTGGTGCACGTGACGAGCTGGCCGTGCAGTTGGTGGTCCGCTCTGTCGGTTACCGCGGTGTGGCGACACCGGGGCTGCCGTTCGACGAGGCCACCGGAACCATTCCGAACACGAACGGCCGGGTGGCCGGCAGCCGCAACGAGTATGTGGTCGGCTGGATCAAGCGCGGACCGTCCGGGGTGATCGGCACCAACAAGAAAGATTCCCAGGACACTGTCGACACGTTGCTGGAGGATTTGTCTGAGACCAATCTGACCGATTATGGCGCCGACTATGCCGACAAGCTCGCGGACTGGCTCATCGCACAGCAGCCTGAGCTGGTCACCTGCGCTCATTGGAAACTAATCGACAGCTACGAACGTTCCGCGGGCGAGCCCCATGGCCGCCCGCGGGTCAAGCTGCCCAGCGTGAACGAGTTACTGCACATCGGACATGGTGATTCTGGGCAGCCGACGTGCTGCGCCCAGCCCATTAACAGCAACCAGAAGGAAGGAAACGTCTCGTGACGTACGTTATCGCCGAATCCTGCATCGATATCAAGGACAAGGCCTGCATCGAGGAATGCCCGGTCGATTGCATCTATGAGGGCGCCCGCATGCTCTACATCCACCCCGACGAATGCGTCGACTGCGGCGCCTGCGAGCCGGTGTGCCCTGTCGAATCCATCTATTACGAAGACGACCTACCCGATCAGTGGAGCCAATACAGCCAGATTAACGCCGACTTCTTCGCAGAGCTCGGCTCCCCCGGCGGCGCGGCGAAAGTCGGAATTACCGAAAATGACCCCATCGTAGTCAAAAACATGGCGAGCAGAGCGGAAAGTGCGTCGTAGAAGGTACTGCCGGCGGATCTCTGGGACGGTCCAGCAATTCTGGAAAGAATTGCCGCCCTTGACCACACAGTCAGCTTCCTAGGGCAACTATTGCATTACGCTGCAACCGTGATGGCTCCACTGCCCGGAGAGGTTGCGCCCATGCAGGTCGCTATTAGCGGTGCCGGCATCGCCGGAACGACCCTCGCATACTGGTTGTGGCGCTATGGTCACGAGCCGACGCTGAACGAGAAGGCACGGCGGTTACGCACCGGCCACTACATCGTCGACTTTTGGGGCGGCGGATATGCCGTCCGAACGGATGGGGTTGACCGCCGAATTGCACCGCACCGGATATGCGGTACAGGAGCTGCGGCTGGTGGATCGGAATTCGCTTGCACTGGCTGGCTTTTCGGTGATTTGTTCCCGCGGAACGTCGACGGTGGGTTCGTCACGCTGCCGCGTGGATCTGGCGGCAATGATCTACCGCTGCATCGATGGTCACGTCGAAACGCTGTTCGGTGAAAGTGTTTCTGCGATTATGCAACATGAGTTTGGCGCGCGGGTAACGTTCGAGCGCGCGCATAGACTTGCGGCGAACGGCGCGGCGCGAGTCCGCGAAATCGCGGTAGTTATCCGCGCCAGACAGAAAGTACGCGTTGGGGAACGTCGCCGTGCCTAGATGGACGGTGATGTGGGCGGCTTGCCCTTCTTCACATGCACGGCGTGCACGCCGGGCTTCGTCGACAATTGCGCGAGCAGGCTCTCCAGCTGAGCCTCGTTGGTGTGCCAGTGTTGCACCGACTCGGGCGCCTGAGACATCTCGGCAAGCACGCGCTTGAGCTTCTCCGGTGTTTTGCCGTCTTTGTCCGACGTCGGGCGTCCGACTTTCGCGGCCGGTCCGCTCACCGCTTTCGGAGCGGCCGCCCCGACGGCGCTGCCCGCCATGCCGGCCAGGGCCAGTTGGCTGAACAGGCCGCCCGTACCCTCGGCAACCACGGCCGGAGCGGCGCCCAGGCCGGTGCCCTGCAAAACGCTGGCGGCCAGCCGGATCGTCGGGGTGGCCGCAGCCCAGCTTGGCGGCACCGACAACGCTCCGACGAACCCCGCCTCGCCCACACCGGCCGAGACCGCCGACGCTGCCGCGCCCACGCCCGCAGCGCCGGCAACGTGCGTCGTCGAACCGAGTCCCGCCGCCAGCGAACCCACTGCTGCCGCCGGCGCCGACGTGAGAGCCCTCGCACCGGCCGCCAGCCCGAATATGACGGTGATCAGCACGTCGTTGGCCGGCAGAATCAACTTGGGAATCGCCTCGACATACGCACTGAGCTGCGAGAACGTTGGCGGGTCGGTGGCCGCGGGCGCCGCCATGCTTTGCAACGCCTGCGGCACAGCGGAGACCACATGGGAGAGCGCGGTCTGGGCGTGAGTACCGGCCGCCGAGCCGGCAGTCTGGCCGGCGGCAGCGGCCTGGGCGGCCAACCCGCCGGGGTTGGTGGTCTGCGGCGCTGCGCGGAACGGCGTCACCCTCGAGGCGGCCGCCGACTGCCCGGCATAGCTGTACATCGCGGCGGCGTCCTGGGCCCACATTTCGCCGTACTGCGCCTCGGTCGCCGCGATCGCCACGGTGTTCTGCCCGAAAAGGTTGGTCGCGACTAGCGACGCGAGCTGGCTGCGGTTGGCCGCGATCACCGGCGGAGGCACCATCGCGGCAAACGCGGTCTCGTACGCGGCCGCCGCCGCCCTCGCCTGCATGGCGGTCTGCTCGGCCTGGGCCGCGGTGGCGTTCATCCACGCGGCGTACGGCGCGGCCGCGGCCGCCATCGCCGCCGACGAGGGCCCCTGCCAGGCCGGGCCGATCAGCGCGGCGATCGCCGAGCCGTAACCCGCTGCCGCCGAGCGCAATTCGGCGGCCAGCCCATCCCAGGCCGCCGCCGCAGCCACCATCGAACCCGCCCCCGGGCCGGCGTAGATGCGTGTGGAGTTGACCTCAGGGGGAAGTGCTCCGAAATCCAGCGCGGCGGTCATTCGTCCAGCTCCGGTATCACGATGATGGTCGCCGTCGTCGCGGTATCGGCACCGCCCATCGATGCCGCGGCGCTGCCGCCCACCGAGCGGGCGACGCCGCCGCCGGTACCGGCCATCGCGCGACCGGCCAAACTCGACAGGGCCATTTGGCTGAACAAGCTTCCGGAGCCGTCCGCCATGGCCGCGGGGCCCGCCGTGAGGCTGGCGCTTGGCAGCACGAATGCCGCCGGCCGGATCGCCGATGCGGCGGAGGCCCAACCCGGTGGCACCGACAACTTGCCGACCAGCCCGGCGCGCCCGATCCCCGCCGATACCGCGGGCGCGACGCCGGTGCTGCCGACTGCATGGGTGCCCGAACCGAGTTCGCCCGCGAGCAGCGCGCTGCTGGCCGGCGCGGCCGTGGACTTGGCGAGAGCGGCGGCAACGTTCTGGCCGTTCATGGGTAGCAGGACACTTTGGAACGCCAACAGGTAAGGCACGCCCGCAATGGGGAAATACGAGATCGGCGACGTGGGCCCGGTGACGAGGTCCAGGAACGACGTGATCGGAGACGCGGGCGGGTCAGCAGCCGCGGCGGCCATGGGCGAAGTGAGGTTTTGCAGCGCCTGCGGGGTGGCCGAAATCAACTGGGAGAGTGTCGATTGCGTGTTTGCGCCCGCGGATGTGGCGGCTTTGGCGACCGCTGCGGACTGGGTGGCCATGCCCGCCGGGTTGGTGGTGTGCGGCGGCTGGGTGAACGGGGACAGCTGGCTGGCGGCCGCCGACGAGCCGGCGTAGCCGTACATTGCGGCGGCGTCCTGCGCCCACATCTCGGCGTAGTGGAATTCGGTGGCGGCAATGGCTGCGCTGTTCTGGCCGAGGATGTTGGTCGCGATCAGCGACGCCAGCAGGCTGCGGTTGGCGGCGATAACCGGCGGCGGCACGGTGGCCGCGAACGCCGTCTCATAGGCGGCCACCGCGGCCCTGGCCTGGTTGGCGGTTTGCTCGGCCTGCGCCGCGCTGGCGCTCATCCATGACACGTAGGGCGCAACCGCCGCAGCCATCGACGCCGCCGTCGGGCCGTGCCAAGAACCGCTGACCAGGCCCTCGATGATCGACTGGTAGGCCGACGCCGTCGTACTCAATTCGGCCGCCAGTGCATCCCAGGCAGCGGCGGCGGCCACCAGCGGACCCGCTCCGGGCCCGGCGTACATGCGCGCAGAGTTGATCTCCGGCATCAACGCTCCGAAATCCATCGCGGCGTCCCTCCACTGGCCTGGACGTGATCGCGGCCACAATACCGGCCGACACGTTGTCCGCATACCTAGCGACAACGTTGGGCACGCGGCTCTCCCCTGTGGGTGATTATGAAGGGTCGACGAGCAGAGGGTCCTGGAAAATCCCAAGAAGAATGCTGCGAAAAGCCTGTGAATCGGATGGTCGGCCGTGGCCACCTCGGTATCGGTGCCAGGGTGTCGACGGCGCCGCGGCCACCTGCCCGACCTGACCGATCAGTCGAGTCGCACACACGGGTACCACCACAGCCGGATCGTTCGGACAGGTGCCGTCCTCAGCAGCGAATGCCTGCTTGTAGATGCGCGACGTCAGCCCTTCGAGAGTTGTTGCGGGCAGTAGAATCTCGCTGAGATCATGGCGAAATCGCTTGCATCTTCCATGTTGAATCCCGGATTGCGGGTTTTCACGTCGTGAACCAACTCCAGGCCCGATTCGCCGTTGTTCAAGCAGCCGCACACCGCTTTGCCGGCGGCGACGGCCCGTTCCGGGCTCGGGTAGCGGATACCGACTTGCTGCAGTGCGGAGAGAAAACCTGCGTCGTCACCGCCGTCGCCTGGATCGGCGTATGCGGGCGCGGCCAGGCCGATCGCGGTAGTAACGCCAAGTACCGCAACAAGCTTGCGCATAACTCATCCTTCCATGCTGGTTGTCGTAGGACTCCAATTGCGTTGTCCGCTAGCCAAACTGCGCATCAGGAGGCACCACTTTGGGCTGGTCGGCCGTGCCTCCGGAGAGGTGCACTGCGTGAATACCGGGCTTCTTCGACAGCTGCTCGAGCAGACTGTCAAGGCCGTCGGGATCGACAGCGTGGTGCTGCACGCTTTCGGGCTTCTCCGATATCTGGGCAACCAGCCGTTTCAGTTGCTCCGGCGAGTGTTTGTCTTTGAGATCTTTGAGCCGGGTCAGGCGGCTTCGGGCACCGGTACGTGCCAGGGCGGTGGGGCCACCCGCGCCGAAAGCGCTGCCCAACATTCCCGCGGTCGACATCGAGCTGAGCAGCCCGCCCTCGGCGAGCGCGGCCGCGGGCACAGTCTCCGGGCCGGCCGCCGACAAAGCGGCCGCAACCGTCCTGATGGCGGGGGTTGCGGTGGCCCACGTCGGCGGCACCGACAGCTTTCCGACCAGCGAGCCGGCATTTCCCATGCTTGCCGACACCGAGCTGGTGAGCGAGCCCCGGCCCCACCACGGCCCAAATAGGCCGCCGCCCAACGCATCCTTCGGCAGCGCGCCATAGGCGGGGGCGGGGGCGAACTTGAGGAACTGCGACATCGGAAAGTTGATCAGCAGCCCAACGTCGTTGAACTGCGTGGTCAAACCAAGGGGAACTTTTACGGCGTTGTACATCGCCGTGATCGTCGATGCCCCGCTCGGCCCGAAGAGGCTGTTGAGGGCGCCGTTGATGGTCGACGTGTAGTCGGTGGAAAGGTTTGCCAGCCACTGCAACAGGGGGTTGCCCGTGGTAAGCGGGTCGGCCGCGGACAGAAGCGACTGCACGCCGCCGGCCGGTGTGCTCGCGGCCTGCGCCACCGCGGCTGCCTGGCCGCTCACGCCTACGGCATTGGTGATCTGCGGCGCCGCAGTGAACGGCGTCACCTTCGCGGCGGCCGCAGACGAGCCGGCATAGGTGTCCATCGCCAGGGCGTCTTGGGCCCACATTTCGCCGTATTGGGCCTCGATGGCCGCGATCGCGGCGGTGTTCTGCCCGAAGACGTTGGTCGCCACCAGCGACGCGAGTTGGCTGCGGTTGGCGGCGATCTGTGCGGGCGGCACGTGGGCGGCGAAGGCCGTCTCATAAGCGGTTGCGGCCGCGGTCGCCTGGGTCGCGGCTTCGGCCGCCTGCGTTGCGGTGGCCTGCATCCACGCCAGATACGGCGTGACCACGGCCGCCATGTTGACCGATGACGGGCCGGCCCAAGCGCTACCCGCCAAGCCGTCGATCACCGACGAATACGAGGACACCGCGGACTGCAGTTCGCTGGCAACCCCTTCCCACGCGGCTGCCGCGGCCCGCATCGACTCCGAGCCCGGACCGCTGTACATGCGGCCCGAGTTGATCTCCGGCGGTAACGCTGCATAGAACACGGCTATCCCCTCACCTGGTCGTGGGTGCCCGGGCGCCCTGTCATTGCTCCACCGCCGGGATCACGATGATGGTGGCTGCGGCCGGATCGGCCTCGGCGACGACGCCGCCGAGGGAGCCTGCCGCTACAGCGCCGCCCCCGGAGCGGGTCGCGGCGGCGGCGACGGCGCGTCCCGCCAGGCTCGACAACGCCATCTGACCGAACACCCCGCCCTCGCCGGCGAGCGAGGCAGTCGGAGCCGCCGCGAGGCTGCTCGGCAAGGTTGCGGCCAGCGTCCTGATCGCCGGGGCGGCTTCGGTCCAGCCCTGGGGCACCGACAAACTTCCCACCATCGCCGCGCGACCCATGGCTGCCGATGCGGGCGCCCCACCGAATCCCGCGGAGCTCAGTACCGGTTTCGCCGACTCCGCAAGCGGGGCCAGCGCACCGGTGATGGGCTTGGGGCCGGCCAGGTACGCAGCGGCGCCCTGCCCGTTTTGGGCCCACGAGTACACCTGCCCGAACGACAGGAAGGGCCCGCCGGGTATGGTGCTCCAACTCTGAAGGGAGAACGGCCCGGTGAGAGTCGACCAGATCGTGTTCCAGTTTGTCAGGTCGGTCGAAAGCCCCGATGGCAGCGACAAGTTGAACAACGACGGCAGCGAGAGCCCGGACAACAGGTTTGTCGACCCCGTCGTCGGCGACGACGTGATGCCCGTGGCGAGGCCTTGCAGCGCAGTGGGCAGCGAGTTGATCAACTGGGACAGCTGCGTACCGACATTCAAGCCACCCGTGCTGCCGGCTTGAGCAACCGCACCCGCCTGCAAAGCCGGCCCGGCGGTGCTGGTGGTCTGGGGCGGCTCGGTGAATGGAGTCAGCTGCGAGGCGCTCGCCGATGAGCCTGCATAGGCATACATTGCGGCGGCATCCTGGGCCCACATCTCCATGTAGTGGGCCTCGGTGGCCGCGATCGCAGGCGTGTTCTGGCCGAGGATATTGGTCGCGATCAGGGTCATCAGCAGGGCGCGGTTGGCAGCGATAACCGGTGGGGGAACCGTTGCGGCGAAGGCAGTTTCATAAGCAGTAGCCGCGGCCCTGGCCTGATTCGCCGTCTCCGCGGCCTGCGCCGCGCTCGCGCTCATCCACGCGACATATGGCGCCGCCGCAGCGGCCATCGACGCCGACGACGGGCCCAGCCACGGCCCGCCGATCACACCGTCGATCACCGACTTATAGGACGACGCCGTTGAACCCAACTCGCTGGCGAGCTCGTCCCAAGCCGCTGCTGCAGCCAGCATCGGACCCGGGCCCGGACCCGTATACATTCTGCCCGAGTTGATCTCGGGCGGTAACACCCCAAAATCCATGTTGCCTAACCTCTACTCGCCTCGTAAGCCGCCTTTGTATCGCGGCCGCGGCCAGCAAGTGCCGGCCCCAAGTTCTACGACAGTGATCTTCACCACAAGCACCGCAACCGTGATGCCTTGAAAACTGCGCCACTGCAACAATTTTGCGCGCTTGTTGTTTGCGCTACGTTCCCGAGAAGTTTCGGCGCGATAAATATCTATCACGGTGACAGCGCCGGCTTTGTGACCAACAACGTTGCCTTCGAGCAGCATTCAACCCGAATTAGCGTCGGCCCGGATCAACGCGTATGCGTCAATCCAAACTGCACAAACGCAATGCAAACAGCTTGTCGCACAACGCTGTCAAATACCTCGGGTAGTCAGTCGCCTACGATCCGCGGTTGCGCCATTGCCGATTACGTCGGCGTTGCAGATATGCCTCGACGTCGCAGCGGCGCACCACGCCCGCCAAACTCACACGGGGCATCGCAGAATGCTCGAAGTCCAACGCGACGGCCTCGGTCCGGGCCAGAGCACCGGCCACGTCGGCAGCACGCGACCCAGCTTTAGTAGTCATACGCGTCTCCTAACGATGAGGTAAGCATCGCAGCCCTTGCTGGCGTCCCGCTGGTCGTCGACTGAGGATCTGCTGAGAGGGTTTCCAAATACGTTGCGCTGGAACGTAAAGCTCATGTTAAGAACGCATCACGCCCGCGCCCGATGCGATGTGATGGGCCGAAAGCGTTGCAGATCAATGGAGTCCGCGGAGCAAGAGTCCAGCCACGACGCGGCCGTAGGTTATGACGGCCCTCACGGGCAGTAGGCGCTGACCGCGGCGTTGGCGACAGCATCAAGATCTTGCGGCGCGATTCCATACCCCATCAGGCCGTTCTGCGTCTGCCAGGGCGCAGCGCCCGCGGTTTTGTACGCACACACCATATGACCTGCAGTGACAAGCGTGTCCGACGAATAATCGGTGATACCGACCGCGGCCAGCGCCTTCAGGTAGGCGTCATCTTGTGAATCGGCGTGTGCGGGCGGCACGCCGCTCACGAGAGCCATGGTCGACAGCGCTACCGCGGCTGCGATGCCAGTCGATTGCATCGTTCATCTCCGGTACTCGTCGCTTGGCCTGCGAGCAGACTCCGGCCTCGTTTAGTACACCCCCTCCTTGACGCTTAGGAGACGGCTTTCCGCAAACATTTTGGCTCGAAGGCCGAAGCTGTCGGTGTCATCCGGCGATCACCGGCCGGCCCATAACGGTCGGCTTGAAGCCGTACCGCGGAGCCGCGAAGCCGAATCCCCGTCCGTTCGCCAAACCCGCCATCGGCATCCCGGGCATCCCTGGCATACCGCCCGGCTCCACGTCCGGGGCAGCGGCGGTCCAGCCGGCGCCCGGGAACGGTGTCACGGTGGAGTTCGACACCGGTGCGGCGGCGGCCCAGCTCTGCGGAACCGAGAGGGCACCAACCAATCTCGCCTGCCCTATCCCTGCCGACATGGGTGCGGTGGCCGGCGACCCGACCGCTCCACCGGTGATCACATCGACAAGGCGCGTTGCGCTCACTGAACCCATTCCCGGACCCGGAATCAGGCTGCTGCCGCCCGGAGGAAGTGCGCCAGCCTGCTGCAGGCTGCCGACCATGGCCATATCCGCCATCATCGACGTGATCACGGCCGGGTTGGTAGCGCCGGACGACGTTATCGTGTTCCAGATGTTGGCGTTTGGTCCCAGACCTCCGGTGTCCGGTGAATCCAGGATGCCCGAGAGTCCCGATCCCGACGACGCGGAAGAAGTGGGCGAGGCGAGCTGCTGCAACGCCGTCGGCATCGCCGAAACAAGTTGCGACAGCTGGCTTTGCGTGCTGGTGCCGGCGGCCTGGGCGGGCGCCGCCTCCTGCGCGAGCAGGCCGCCCGGGTTGATGGTGTTCGGCGGTGCCCTGAACGGGGTCATTTTCGACGCGGCGGCCGAGTTCGCGGCGTAGCCATACATCGCGGCGGCGTCCTGGGCCCACATCTCGCCGTACTGGGCTTCGGTGGCCGCGATTGCGGGTGTGTTCTGCCCGAGCACGTTGGTTGCGACGAGCGTGGCCAACTGGGCGCGGTTGGCCGCGATCACCGGCGGTGGCACCGTCATTGCGAACGCCGCTGCGTGGGCGGCGGCCGCTGCCGTGGCCTGCGCGGCGGTCTGCTCCGCCTGCTCGGCAGTTGTGCTCATCCACGTCGCGTACCGCGCGGTGGCGGCCGCCATCGCCGCCGACGACGGCCCCAACCATCCTTCGCTGGTCAGCCCGGCGATCACGGACTGATAGGACGCGGCTGTCGAACGCAGCTCGGCGGCCAGCCCGTCCCAGGCAGACGCGGCGGCCAGCATCGGCGCCGAACCGGGTCCGGCGTACATGCGAGCGGAGTTGATCTCGGGTGGCAGTGCTCCGAAATCCATTGCGATAACCTCCTTTAACTTGCGGCGACGGCGTTGGCAGCCTCGGTAGCCGCATATGACCCGGCGCTTGCACCGAGGGTGGACACGAACATCTGGTGGATCGCCGCCGCCTGGGCGCTGACGGCTTGGTAGAGCTGGGCGTGGCCGGCGAACTGGGTAGCCGTCAGAGCCGAAACCTCGTCAGCGGCAGCCGGAACCACCGCGGTGGTCGCAGCGGCCGCGGCAGCATTGTGGGCCGACATCGCAGCGCCAATGGCCCGCAGGTCGCCTGCCGCTGCCGTCAACAACTCGGGTTGGGTGGTCACAAAAGTCATCGGGCTCCTCCGTACGGAACAGACCGAACCCGCGCCGGCAGGGCGTCATCAAGGCATGCTGAAGCCACGCACGATCGGCAAAAGCCAAGATGCGCTTGTCAGCTCACTCGGCGCAAGCCGAATCAGATGGTAAAAACCGTGCCGGGGTCGGATTCGAGCGAAACGGTCGTCGATCTCGGATAGGGACTATCACTCGGACTCAATGTCGCTCTCACCTCCTCACGGCCAGGGCACACGCGGGTGCCAACACGTTTGCACATTGGGGATGAGGCAGCCGACAACAGTCGGGCGCGGCACCCCTCTCGTCAGAGCTTTGGCACCACACGGCGTATCCGGTTGCCCCGGAAGCCACTTGGGCTCAACCCTTAAGCCGGGAAGAGCTGTCCTGACCCTGGGCGTCTTTCGACGTTCGAGGTCAGTGGCCTATGTCCGTGCAGACGCCTCACCTAGCGAGGTGCATGCAGTCGCCAATGGTGACACCGGCGTCCACGTTCGTCAACCCGACCCGCGTGGCACCGCCCGCGATGCCGCGGTCACGCCAGGGCCGCCGAAGTTGCTGTGTAGGGGCCTCGGTTTGGCCCGATGCTGCCGCCGGCCGGACTCTCTGAACTCGGCATTCACCGGCGGCGGACCGGCGGCAATCCGCCTCACGCATCGCCTGGGAAATGTTTGCGAGTTGGCTGTCAGAATTCGGTGAAATCGCTGAGCGTGTCGACACGCGGGTGTCAGGCGCTACCGAGCTGGACGGCTTTGACCGCCAGCAGGATTGCCCCTACGACCAGATAGCCCCGCAAAGCCAACATGCCCAACCGGGTGCCCGCCGACCACGTGACCGGCTCCAGCAGGGTCAGCGGCGGCATCCGCCAGGTGGCGCGGTCGGCCCGCGTCAACAGCGGCGAGAACTGTACTGGTGGTTTGGGCCACCGGCGACCCGACCACCGCACCACGACGAAAACCACTGCGGCACAACAGGCTAGAGCAACGGCGAGGTCGTCCGCGATGGAAATGATGTCGAGGTCGGGGAACACCGTGGTCGTCATCAAGATCCCGGACAGCAGCAACAGCACGGCGACGATAAGCCCGGCCACCACATTGAGCCACAGACGATTGACCCACGGCCCCAGGACCTCCCGATCGTTGCACAACAGCAGCAAGAAGACGGTCGCGCTGGGCAGCAGCAGTCCGGCCAACGCCTGTACGCCGGTGGTGATCACCCCCAGCGGCGCGCCCGGGATCAGCACGATGGCGGCCGCGACCACGACCATCGCGGTGTAGGACAGGTAGAACGGTTTGGCGTCGGCGAAGCGGCGATGCAGCGAGTGGTTGTGCCCGAATACATCCCCGAACGCGTAGCTGGTAGCCAGGGTAACGGCGGCCGCCCCGACGATGGAGGCGTCCAGCAATACGATCGCGAACACCGAGCCGAGGGTGGTGTTGTATTGGCCGAGCAGGTGAGCGAGTGCGCCGGCGTCGACAAAGCGTCCACGGCTGTTGGTGGCGCGCGCGGCCCAGTCCCCGGTCATCATCAACGCCGCCGCCCCGACCACCACGACGAATGCGCCCAGGGTGGTGTCGGCTCGCTCATAACCGATGAAACGCGGTGTGATCCGCTTGTCGACGACGTTGGACTGCTGGAAGAACAGCTGCCAGGGTGCGACGGTGGTCCCGACGATGGCGATGACCAACAGCACTGCGTCGGACGTGACTCCCCCGGAAACGCCCGGAATGACCAAGGATTTCGCGGCGCGCGCCGGATCCGGATGGCACATCAGCAGCATGGGAATTTGCAGCAGGGTGATCGCGACGAACACCAGCATCGCGCGTTCCCAGCGCCGAAAGCTGCCGGTGGTCATGATAGCGATCAGTGCAACCGCGGCGAACGGGACGACCACCTGTCTGGGCAGCCCGATGTAATCGGCCGCCATTGTGACACCGATGAACTCGGTGACAAGGGTCAAAAAGTTCAGCAGGAAGAGGTCGCCGACGGAGAACCAGCCCCAGCCGCGGCCGAACCGTTCGTTGATCAACCGAGCATGCCCGACCCCGGTGACCGCGCCCAGCCGAACCACCATCTCCTGGTTGACAATCAGCACCGGGATCAACAGCAGCAGTACCCACAGCAGGCTGTACCCGTAGTTCTGTCCGGCCTGCACGTAGGTTGCAACGCCGCCGGCATCGTTGTCGCCGACCATGACGATCAAGCCGGGCCCGATGATCGCCAGCATGGTTGCCAGCCGCACCCTGGCCGTGCGCGGACGGTCAGTGTCGCCGATGCTGATTCGGCCCAGGGCACCCTCGATGTCGCCGATATGGGCGCTGTCGAGCACCGCGGTGAGCGGTGGCGAGGCGATTTCCTCGTCAACCGCGACGCGGTCCAACGCAGTCACGCCCCGTACCCCCCGTCGCCGATTGTCTTGCCCATGGCCGGCTATCAGGCCCAGCTGGAGCCGACGGCGGAGTCGGTGCTGGCCATGTTGGATCCGGCGGTTTGGACTTTTTGGCCGTGGGCGTTGGCTTGTTCGTAGATGACCTGGAAGTTGCGGCCCAACTGGGTGATGAATTCCTGGCAGGCCGTCGACCCAGCGCCACCCCAAAAGTCCCCGGCAGCAAGCACATCGCGGATGATGGCCTGGTGCTCGGCCTCCAGGGACGCGGCCTGCGCGCGGATCAAAGCGCCGTGGGCGTCGACGTCGCCGAACTGGTAGTTGATGCTCATGATGGATTCTCCTAGGTTGTCTGGGTCGGCGACCCGCTGCGCCCGGCTACGCCGCGCTTGCGATCGCCTCTCGGTTGTCTGGGTCGGCGACCCGCTGCGCCCGGCTACGCCGCGCTTGCGATCGCCTCTAGCTGGACAGGATCTGCTGGGACGCTTGCTCTTGGGCCTCGTAGTTGCCCGCGTCGCGGATCAGCCCGTCGCGCACACCGTGCAGCATGTTGACGATGTTGCGAAAGGCGGTGTTCATCTGGCCCATGGTGTCGTAGGAGGTGGCCTGGGCGGTCCCACTCCAGCCGGCACCGGCGATGTTCTGCGAGGACGCCCACATCTTGCGGGCCTCGTCCTCGACGGTCTGAGCGTGTACATCGAAACGGCCCGCCATGTCCCGCATCGCGTGCGGGTCGGTCATAAAGCGCGTGGTCATGTGAACCTCTACCTTTCTCGAAATCAATTGCTAACTATGGCTATCCGACAGCCGACCAGCTCGGCACCATCGGGGGGCGGACCAAGAACCGGTTGTCCGCAATGACGGCGCCGCTTGCCCCGCGTCCGGCCATCCCGGCCGGTGCGACGCCGGGCATACCCGCCGCGACGGCAGGCGGTGCGCTCAGCGGGGTGTTCCCCAACGCCGAGCCGAGCGGAGTCACGGGTGGGGCCATCGCGGTCCAGCTGGGCGGGACCGACAGCGCTCCGATCGAAGGCGCCTGGCCCAAACCCGCAGACACTCCGCTGCCGAGACCGCCCAAACCGCCCAAACCGCTCAGGGGATTCGTCAGCGATTGGCCAAGTGCGGCGCCGAGCCCGCTCGCCGCGGCCTGTCCCAGCGCCTCGTCGGCCACCGCATGTCCGGCCGCATTGCCCATCAAACTGGTGAAGGCACCCAGCGTGTTGCTCGGCATGTAGAAGCCGGACGAGAAGATCGTGTTCCAGATGTTCGCGTTGGGCCCCCACTGGTTCCAAAAGTTGTCCAGCGCAGTGTTTCCCGACCCTTGCCCGGTCAGCAGACCCAGGATCCCGCCGAGCCCCGACGACGTCGACGACGCGGACGACGTCGGTGATGCGAGGTTCTGCAGCGCGGTGGGCACAGCAGAGGTCAACTGCGACAGTGTCGATTGCGTGCTGGTGCCCGCCGCCGTGCCAGATGCCTGGGTCACGGCGGCCGCCTGGCCGGCCAGCCCGGCCGGGTTGGTCGTCTGCGCCGGCGCGGTGAACGGCGTCACCCTGGCCGCCGCTGCCGATGCGCCAGCGTAGCCGTACATTGCGGCGGCGTCCTGGGCCCACATTTCCCCGTACTGCGCCTCGGTGGCCGCGATCGCCGGGGTGTTCTGCCCCAAGATGTTGGTTGCGACCAGCGACGCGAGCTGAGCGCGGTTGGCCGCAATCACCGGCGGCGGCACCGTCATCGCAAACGCGGTGCCATATGCTGCTGCGGCGGCCTTGGCCTGGTTCGCGGTCTGCTCAGCCTGTGCCGCAGTCGTGTTCATCCACGCGACATAGGGTGCGGCGGCAGCGGCCATCGATGTCGACGCTGCACCTCGCCAGCCTTCCGTGGTCAGTCCCGAGATGACCGACGCGTACGAGGTTGCCTGCGTACGCAATTCAGCGGCCAGCCCTTCCCAGGCCGAAGCGGCGGCCAGCATCGATGAAGCCCCAGGGCCCGCATACATTTTGGCCGAGTTGATTTCCGGCGGCAACGCGCCGAAGTCGAATACCGCAGTCATCGCAATACTCCTTACCCAGCAGCAATGGTGTTAGCGGCTTCGGTGGCCGCATACGAACCGGCGCTGGCACCCAAAATGCGCACGAACATGTCGTGAACGGCCGCGGCCTGGGCGCTGACCGCCTGGTACGCCGTGGCATGCGCGCCGAATTGCGTTGCTGTCAAAGCAGATACCTCATCAGCAGCGGCTGGAACCACTCCCGTAGTCGGAAGCGCTGCGGCCGCGTTGTGGGTAGCCAGTGCCGACCCAATACCGTCCAATTGGTCGGCCGCGGCTGCCAGCAGTTCCGGCTGTGTGGTCACAAAGCTCATCGGACTTCTCCTTACGGAAGGCAGACTGAATCTGCGGGTGTGCTCGTGCCGGAGCACGACAAGACCACGCGCACGCAGTGAACGAGGGCGCGCGTACGTTAACTGAAGCGGCGCAAGCCGATTCAGATGAAGGGAACGATGCCGGGGCCGGATATGAGCGAAACGGTCATCGATCTCGGATAGGGACTGTCATCGGGACTCACGTCGCTCTCACCTCCTCACGGCCAGGGCACACGGGGGTGCCAACGGGTTGCACAAAGGAGTGAGGCGACCCGGCAATCAACCGGGCGCGGCACCCCTCTCGTCAGAGCTTTGGCACTGCACGGCGTATCCGGTTGTCCCGGAAGCCACTTGGGCTCAACCCTTAAGCCGGGAAGAGCTGTCCTGACCCTGGGCGTCTTTCGACGTTCGGGGTCAGTGGCCTTTGTCCGTAGCAGACGCCTCACCTAGCGAGGTGCTTGCAGTGGCAATCTTGGCACCAAGATGGATCCACGTCAACTACAAATGGCTTTCATGTTCGGAGATGACCGCGATATGGGCAGCTGCCGAAATGCACTGCGAGCGACCGGCACTGGGAATTGACGCAATGCCGGCCGTGGAAGTTGGGTTATCTGGGCGTTATGTCGTAAATTGCTGGTGAATTCCTGTGAACTTCCCGCGCATTACCTGTTGTTGCGCAGAAGCCGTTCGGCGGCAAGCAACTACGGCACTCGGCTGTCCAACGGCAAGAGCTGAACAACCGCAAGCGCTACGCCGCCGAGAGGTGAACGGCCGCTGGCTATTACACGGCACCCATCTCCTATCCGGCGGCCGGCGGGTGTGCCATCACGGTGGGGCGGAACCCGTATCGCGGGGCGGCGAAACCGAAACCGCGGCTGCCCGAACCCGCTACCGGAACCCCTGGCATCCCGGGCATGCCGGGCATCTCCTCTGCCGCAACTTGCGGCGCCGCGGTCCAGCTGGAGGCCAACGACGCCGTCGTCGGCGTGGTCGCCGGCGCTGTCGACGCCCAGCTTTGCGGCACCGACAAAGCGCCGACCAGGGTGCCGCGGCCGATCCCCGCGGTCACCGCTCCTGCCCCGCCCAAGCCGGTGGGTGTGATCGCAGCCACCCCCGCACCCGGCACCACAGGTATGACGCTCGGTGCGATCTCCCCCATACCGTCGATGCCCAGTCCGCCGGCAGCCGCGGCATGCATCACGGCGATGTCCGCGCCCACCTGCGTGATACCGGCCAACGACATCGGAGTCATCGAGCTGCTGAGAAGGTTTGACCCTGCGTTCATGAAATCTCCCGGACCTAGACTCGACGAGAAACCGGTGCCCGACGCCGCAGGTGCTGCAGCGGGTGCGGCCAGCGCCTGCAGCGTCATCGGTGTCGTGGAGACCATCTGTGACAGCGTTGTTTGTACTCCGGTGCCGGCTGACGCGCCGGTGGATTGGGCGACGGCCGCGCTTTGTGCGGCCAGCCCGGCCGGATCGGTGTTCTGCTGCGGGGCGGTGAACGGTGTCACCTTCGTAGCAGCTGCCGATGCGCCGGCGTACCCGTACATCGCCGCGGCGTCCTGGGCCCACATCTCGGCGTAGTGCGCCTCGGTGGCCGCGATCGCCGGGGTGTTCTGCCCCAAGATGTTGGTCGCGACCAGCGACGCCAACAGGCTGCGGTTGGCCGCGATCACCGGCGGCGGCACGGTCATCGCAAACGCCGCTTCGTAGGCGGCCGCCGCAGCTCTGGCCTGGTTGGCCGTCTGCTCGGCCTGCGCGGCGGTCGTGCTCATCCACGCCGCGTAGGGCGCTGCTGCCGCCGCCATCGACGCCGAACCCGGCCCCAGCCACGAGCCGCCGACCAGCCCGGAGATCACCGAAGAATAGGCAGACGCCGCAGAACTCAGTTCGGCGGCCAGCCCGTCCCAGGCCGATGCAGCGGCCAGCAGCGATCCCGCGCCGGCGCCGGCATACATGCGAGCGGAGTTGAACTCTGGTGGAAATGCTCCGTAATCCATTGCGCCACATCCCTTTTCAGCTCGCAGCGACGGCGTTCGCCGCCTCGGTCGCCGCGTACGACCCAGCGCTGACGCTCAGGGTGGACACGAACATCTGATGAGTGGCCGACGCTTGCGCACTGACCGCCTGGTACAGCTGTGCATGCGCGGCGAACTGCGCCGCGGTCAACGCCGACACCTCGTCGGCCGCCGCGGGGAGCACCGTGGTGGTCGAGACGGCCGCTGCCTGGTTCTGCGCGGTCAATCCCGCACCAATCCCCTGCAGGTTGCCGGCCGCCGCCGACAGCATTTCCGGCTGTGTTGTCACGAACGACATGGACTTTCTCCTTACGAATCAGTCCGACCCGGAAACGGGCCTCGGCCGCTGTGCTGCTTGCGGGTGCGTCATTGCCCATAGGTCCCGAAAGCGGAGATATGTGTTGGCGCAAGCCGATTCAGTCTGCGGGAAAGCTGCCGTGACCGGATCGGAACGAAACGGTCATCAATTGCTAGAACTACCAACAGATTTGGATCTTGCGCTCACCCCCTCCCGCCATGTGCCTGCACCCAGAGAGGTGAGCCATCCGAGGACGGCTGAACGGCACCTCTCTCGTCAGAGCTTTGGCACTACACGGCGTATCCGGTTGTCCCGGAAGCCACTTGGGCTCAACCCTTAAGCCGGGAGGAGCTGTCCTGACCCTGGGCGTCTTTCGACGTTCGGGGTCAGTGGCCTATATCCGTGCAGACGCCTCACCTAGCGAGGTGCATGCAGCGTCATGCTCGCACCGGCGGTGATAGTGGTCAACCCGTTTGAACCCGGCACTGGGGACAGCTCGGCGCCGCTGTGGGGTCAGATTGCTGCAAGCGGCCATACCGCGGTGCTGAAGTCCGACGCGACCGCGTGCAGAAGTGGCTCTGACCAGGCACTATTGTCAGAATTGAGGCTACTCGTGGCCAAGGCCGGCACGAGACAAGGACCACCTGCGAATTGCGTCAGAGTTTGCTGATTACTTGCTGTGAGTAGCGCTTAAGCGGGCGTGACCGTCAATCTGCCTGTCACATCGGCTATTTCGCGCGCGCGAGGTTGCAGCGGTTAGTCCGATTTCTTTTCCGCCACGGCCGCACTGAGTCCCTCGGCGAGGTCTTCGCGGGTCAATTCCTTGAACCGGCGCAGCTGGTCGTCGGTGAACTCGTCGAGATCGCTGGACAGCACCGCGTCGAGGTCCTCGTCGTCGAGGCGGAAGCTGCGATGATCGCGGGCCTTCTCCACCACGTTGCGCACGAAACCCGCGTTGCCCAGCGTGTCGATCCCCCGGATCAGATCTCCGTCTTCGGACAGGGTCTCGTCAGTATAGAACTTCTCGTACGACGGGCGCAGCACTTCGACGGCCTCGTCGGTGATCACGTCCTCGTTCTCCCGGCCCATCAACTGGGTCAGTGCTATCAACTCGTCGGGCGTATAGCTGTAAAACTCGATCACCGTCGAAAACCGCCGCCGCAGACCTTGATTCACCTCCAGCATCCGCTCCATCGCTTTGGCGTAGCCAGCGCCGAACACCACCAGCTCGTCGCGATGATTCTCCATGTACAGCAGGACGGTGTTGATGATCGCGTTGCCGTAGGGGTCGCCCTGGTGGTAGCCACGCTCGTGCAGGGTGTGCATCTCGTCGAAGAACACTGCGCCGCCGAGCGCCTCCTCGAGCATCTCCTCGGTGTTCTTCTCCGCGTCGGCCATGTAGCGGCCCAGCAGTTTGGTGCGGCTGGTCTCAACCACCGCCGGCTTGCGTAGCACCCCGAGGCCGCACAGTTGTTTGGTGAAGGCGCGGGCGACCGAGGTTTTTCCGGTGCCGGGCGGGCCCAGCAGCAGGGTGTGCCGCGACGTCACCGGGACGGGCAACCCCATCTTGGCGCGGGCCAGGTTGACCTTCGTCGTCGACTTGATCAGTTTGATTTCGCGTTTGGCCTTCTCCATGCCAAGCATCGCGTTGAGCTCGGCGTCGCCTTCGGCCAGGTACTTCTTGGCCATCTCGGCGTGCCGGGCGGCCTCGGCCTCTTCTCGGGTTGGTGCGCTGTCGGGGTCCCACGGATCCGTGCGCGCCTCAATGGTTTCCGGGTCGGTCAGCACCAGCCGGTAGTTGGGGTTGTCCAGCGCCTCCCGGGCGGGCGCGAATTTCGCGTCTCGCGAATAGACCCGGCGCAGCAGCTCGACGGCCTCGTCTTCGCGGCCCAAGTGGCGCAGGCACATGCCCTGGGTGTACATCGCCACGTTGGCCGCGCCGGGCACCCGCTCACCCTCGATTGCCTCTTCGGCTCGGCGGGTGGCTTCTTCGAAAACACCCAGCGACGCCAGCGCCGTGGTTGCCATCGCCGCACCGGCCGCCTTCAGCTCGGGCTGACGCCAGGGTTTCGCCGATGGGAACTGAGCAAGCACATCGGGCCAGCGGCCGGTGCGGAAGTACAGCACCCCGCGCACATAGGCGATCAGCTCCGCGTCGGACGGCAGCCGCGGCTCGACCGATTCGAGAATCTTTGCCGCTTCGTCGTATCGCTTCGCCTCGGCCAACGCGGCCGCATACGCCGCGGCCAGCGATTCCACGCTGGTGATCGCCAGGCGCAGGAACAGTCCGTCGGAGACCTCGGGCCGAAACTCCAAGTCCGACAGGCCTAGCCGGCGAATCTCCCAGCCGAACGTCTTGACCGACTCCCAGGCGTTGGTGAGCACCTCGATGCTCGCATCGCCGGCCAGCACCCGGGCCAGCCAGGCGTCGCACATGTCCGGATCCAGCCGGGTCGCCGTGGTGAACATCTGCAGCGCCACCTGCGGATTGTGGCTGGGCTGTAGCCCGTTGACGGAAATGCCGGAGGCCAGCAGGCCCGCAACCATCGCGTTACGGGCATCCGTCGCGGCGGTCGGCGGCCTGGTCATCGAGGCGCCCCCGCGGCACTCGCCGAGTACTCGGGCGGCGCCGCCGCCGCTGCATCAATCGGTACAGCCAGCGCTTCGTCGTCGGCCACTGCCCGGCTCGGCAGCACCAGCGCGGGACCGGGCAGCGGTGCCGGCAAGCTGGCACGCACCGCGGCCAACTGGCGTCCGGTGAGTCGATTCAGGCCACCCCACACCCTTTTTCGCAAGCGCTTGTCGCTGTGGTAGCGGACCAGAGCCGACACGTCGATGCCGTGGCGGTGCGGGATGAGCCGGACGGTGACGACGGTGGCGTCGGTATCGGCCAGCCACAGCTCCTCGAGTGTCTCGCCGTTGATGTCCGACGGCGAGACCCAGAAGCTCGTCACGTACCCGTCGAGGTGCTTGAGATAGCGCCAATACGGCCGGATTTGGCTCGGGTCGAGGCCCGCCAACACGGCGTCGTCCACATCGGCGATCTCGGCGGCGCTGAGCGTACGGGCTACGCAGCGCCGGCCGTTGAGCTCTTGCGCGAGCCGCTCGGTGGCGGCGGCAAGCGTCGAGACCACCGAATCTCGGGCGGCCACCGCAGCGACGTTGTGCTGCGGATCCATCCGCACCACCAACCAGGTTCGGCGCTCATCGAGCGGGCGTCCACCATCGCTGTCAGCCCCGAAATCGTCTCGTACCGCCGACTCGACACCGGTGGACCCACTGCGTGTCCCCACCGAGACAATGTCGACACCGTCAAGACGAACGTCGAACTGGCGCAACGCCGTTGCCACCGCTTCCACCGGAAGCACGCCCGACGACCCGTTCTGCTGACGATGCCGGCCCGAGGGCAGTTCCGCGGGACCTTCGACGGAGATGACCGTCACCAGTCGACCGCCGTACTCGCGGATTCCCACCACCTCGCGACCGAATCGGCGCTGGTGGTCGATCGCCGGTGTGCACCCGGCGACCAGCGCCTCGGGGTCGGCGTACCAATTGCGCACTCGCGCAACCGGAGCCGAGGCCAGCGGGATGCCGCGGAAAGTCACCAGAGCGACGATCGCCACCACCGCCGCCACGCCGACGCCGGACCACCACGCGATGTGGTGGGCCTGCCATGCGTCGGGGCAATGACTGGCGATCGCCAGCACCGCGACGTCGATGAGAAACACCGTGGTGATTCGCGGCCACGACAGGGCCAGCCCGAATTTGCGTTGCGCTTTCATCGGTCTCGCTCCGTTCGCCGCATCAGCACCGCCCCGCCGAATACCGCACCAGCTATCAATAACGCGGCGGCCAGCCCCCCGGCTCCAACCCACACCGGCGTCATATTGCGCGGTGGTGGCGGCGGGGGCATTTTCAGCGGCGACGACAATTCTTTGGCCACCACCGGACCGTCGGGCACATCCCAGGTAAGCGCCGCTACCGGGTCGATAACGCCGTAGCCGACCTGGTTATCCACTCCCCGCGCCGGGGCGCGGGCGGTGTGAATCAGCCGATTGATGATCTGGTGTGACGACAACTGGGGATATTTCGCGCGGACCAGCGCCGCAACGCCGGAGACAATCGCGGTGGCAAAGCTGGTGCCGCTCGGTACCAGCAGCGTGTTGTCCGGACCGTCGATCGCGTTGATCAGGCTGTCGTCGCGCGGTGACAGCCCGACGACGTCGGTGCCGGGCGCCGCGATCGACACCCATGGCCCGGCCACACTTGATTTGTCCATCGGCGCGCCCGCGGCGTCAACCGCGCCGACGGAGAGCACATAGTCGCTGAACCACGAGGGAGTCACTACCGTGTTCACACCGTTCCAATCGCGAGGATCGTTGGGCAGCAACGGATCAAAGATCGGATTCTGCTTGCAGTCTTTCTGGCTGGTGTCCCCGGCGGCGGCGACGATGACCGCGTTCTTGTCGACCGCTGCGTAACGGACCGCGGCCCCCAGGTCGGTCTGATCGAGGACGCTGCGCGCACTCATGCACAACACCTGGGAGATGTTGATCACCGAGGCACCCATGTTTGCCGCGTGCACGATCGCCCGGGCCATGGTCCGGATGCTGTCCATCTTCTGCCGGGTTTGCGGATCCTCGTCGCCGGTGAACGCATCCTTGAGCGTGAAAGCTTGGCTGGACTGGCGAATCGAGATCACCTCGACGTCGGGTGCCACGCCGCTGAACGCGTCGGCCGGCGGCGCCGGAGCGATGGGCCGGTCTACGGAGATAGCTTGGCCGCCGCCGGAATAGTTGGGCGTCACCACTTTTCCGTGACCGTGGTTGCTCGCCGGAGCCTTGGGCGGTGCCGGCATCCACGGCAAGCCCGGTTGCGCCGGGGCCTCCTCCGTCGGCGACGGCGGAACCATCGTGATGGTCTGGGGCGGTGGGGGTGGCACCGACATCGTGATCGTCTGCGGTGGCGGCGGTGGCGGCGGCGGCTCGTTGGTGGGGACGGGAGGGGGTTTACG